>NZ_CP083409.1:1251710-2503420 GCF_020041925.1 Faucicola osloensis
GGTGCAAATGTAAATACGCTGGTATCGGTTGTTTTGGTCATGACATTACTTTGGTGGCAAAGTAATTTTACTGAGCAGCAGAATATTCGCTTTGGCATTATTTTTGTTGGGATTTTATTTATCGTTTATCATTTTACTTATGGATTTTATCTATACAATCATGATAAAAACATAAAAAAAGTATGTGGCGTATTTTCAAAATATACCACAAAGAATGACTTCAAATCCTCAAGGAAAGTTTTAATCTTGTACCAAGAGAAACAAAGAAAATTTTATGAGTTCAGCTATATCAATCGTATACACAAAGATACAGATTATTTTAAAGCTAAATATAACCCATCACAGCAAATCTGCGTTGAATATGTCAAATTGCCTATTTTAACGATGAGTTACCCATTTATGTTAAAAAGCGTGCAAAGAATTGATTTAGAAAATCAGCAACAGTAACTATTTAAAGTTATAGACTTTCTTTGGTACTCGGCAATCTATCGAGCGCACGTTCATCATATTCCACCGCCATGCGCAGCGCACGAGCAAATGCCTTAAACGTACTTTCAATTTGGTGATGGCTGTTTTTGCCTTTCAAGTTATCCAAATGAATAGTTATCATGGCATGATTGACAAAGCCATAGAAAAATTCACTGAACAAATCCACATCAAACCCACCAATCATCGCACGGGTAAACGGGATATCCATGTGCAGTCCAGGGCGACCTGAAATATCCACTACTGCACGGCTAAGGCTTTCATCGAGCGGGGCATAAAAATGCCCATAACGCACGATGCCTTTTTTGTCACCAATCGCTTGTTTGAAGGCTTGACCTAGCGTGATACCGACATCTTCGACGCTATGATGGTCGTCAATGTGGGTGTCGCCGTTACAGGTGATATCCATGTCAATTAAGCCATGACGTTTGATTTGGTCAAGCATATGGTCAAGAAATGGCACGCCCGTGTCAATGCTGCCTTGACCAGTACCGTCAAGGTTGATAGATACGGTGATTTGGGTTTCGGCGGTATTTCGTGTGACAGTGGCGATACGCGATGGGCGAGTGGTCATGGTTTTCCCTTACAGTTAAAAATCACAGTCTTTTATGTTCAGCATCTTTTTCACGCTGTTTGACAACTTTACGCACTTTATCACGCGCACGGTCTTGTTTGAGCTTGGATAGATAATCCACAAAAACTTTACCATTTAAATGGTCAATTTCATGTTGGATACATACGGCAAGTAGGCCTTGTGCTTCTTCAACAAACGGGTTGCCCTGCGCGTCGACAGCCTCAATTCTGACATGTTTGGGTCTATCGACTTTGTCATAGTACTCTGGCACAGACAAACACCCTTCTTCGTAGCTATATAATTCATCGGCTAATGGGGTGATAACAGGGTTGATAAACACCCGAGGCTGGCTGCCATCTTCAGATAAGTCCATCACTACCAATTGAATATGCTCGTCTACTTGCGTTGCCGCCAGACCAATACCTTTGGCGGCATACATGGTTTCAAACATATCATCAATCAAGGTTTTTAGGTCATCGTCAAAGTGGGTGACAGGCTTGGCAAGGGTACGAAGCCTCGGATCTGGGTAATTTAAAATGGTACGTAAAGTCATAATCGGTCAACTGTTAATAAGGCAAATAATAGGGCAAAAGTTATCTAAAAAAATTGGCATAGGGTAACGCAAACGCTAAAGTTTGGCTACTATAACTTATATATAGGTGCAAACCAATCGCTTCACAATAGCAAATAATCAATGATAATGATTGAGTCATTAAAATCCACCAAAACCAAATCATTTAAAAAAACGATTTAAAGAGAAAATTTATGAAGCCCCAATTATTTTATGCTATGCTAACCGAAATTTACATAGTGCAAATTATGGGTGATTTTGCGACACATAACACAACATTTGGCTATGATTTTTATAAGTGATGGTGAAGCGTATGCCATTTAAAGCGTTAAGCCGTTAACCTTGAGCATTGGGCTATGACAAACTATAACACCACGACAATGAAAAAATTATCCTTCGCTTTGTTGGCAACCCTAGGTATGACAGTGACTTCGTTAGCCGCTGCTAACAACCCGCCGCCTCGTATCAAAGCCGATGCGCCCAACCGTTACGTGGTAAAAAAAGGTGATACGCTTTGGGATATCTCCGGCAAATTCTTAGAAAGTCCGTGGCGCTGGAAAGAAATCTGGGCGACCAATAAGCATATTCGTAATCCGCATCTGATTTATCCAAAAGATGTGATTATCTTATGTGTGATTAAAGGGCAAAAATTGGTCGGTGTAGATACGGGTGAAGGCTGTGCAGGCGTTGAAAAAGCCATGAACGCGCCAGTCACCACAACCACAGTGGTAAGTGCCGCAGGTAGCATCGCTGCGATTCCTTTGACTGCCATTGAAACATGGCTTGAGCGCAATATCATCGTATCGCCTGATGACTTTAAAACTACCCCCTATGTGCTTGCTTCAAAAGATAAAAACATTATCACAGGTGTCGGCAACAAAATCTATGCCAAAGGCGTGCCACTCATTGTGGGACAACGCTATGGCGTGTATCGTGAGGGCGAACCGTATGTTGACCCAGTGACCCGTAAAGTCATCGGTCTTGAAGTCACCCAAGTTGCCGCAGGTATCGTCACTAGCGTAGCATCAAACGGTGTTTCTAGTATCGAGCTTAAAAAATCGTATGGTCAAGAAGTGCGCGAAGGTGACCGTGTATTTGTCGAAGTCGGTCAGTACTTGCCACCCGCTTTTTATCCAAAACCTGCCAGCGTTACTCGTGGCGGTCGCGTGATTCGTATTTTAAATTCCATTAGTAGTGCGGGTCGAGATGGGGTGATTGCCATTAATTTGGGTACCAGCCAAGGCGCTGAGCCAGGCGATGTGTTGACGGTTTATCAAAAAGGCGCTTTAGTCTTGGACGACTATTCATCCGTGAAAGGTGGGGCAGTACGATTGCCAAGTGAGCAAATCGGTCATGTCATGGTATTTAAAGCATTTAACGATATTAGCTACGCTTATGTACTCGATGCAGAATCACTGATTCATGAGCAAGATTTTTTATTGCCTGCGGTCGGCAACTAACGCTTTCGCTTACTTTTGCTTGCCTGCCCTTGCTTATGCTTGATGGGTAAGCGATTGTTCAAAAGCCAGTCACCTTGACTGGCTTTGCTGTCTTTAAAGTTTTTATGGTGAGAAAAATTTATACTAGCAAACATTCATAAGCCCTATACATGCCTAAGGAATATACGTGATGCAGGATTATCAGCCTAACTTAAACCCGGCGCAGCAGGCTGCCTTATTGTTATGGCATTTAGTGAACTTATCGGTGCCGGTTTATAACAAGCTTGTAGCGCGTTTTGGTAGCGCTGAACAAGCCATTCAAGCCAAGCTGGCAGACTGGCAAGCACTGGGATTGCATGATAATCACCACAAACGTTTTGCTGAGTTTATCAGCGCCAGTCGAACCAGCCAGTTTTTGCATGATACGCTATTAGAACTATCGCACGGGCAGTATGGAGTGGTGTTTGATAATGATCCTTTATATCCGTCGCAGTTAAAAAACATCTATGACCCACCCCCTTTGCTATTGTATCAAGGCAACTTATCTGCCTTAAGCCAACCACAATTGGCGATCGTTGGAAGTCGTAAACCTAGCCCACATGCCGAAAAAATTGCTTTTGATATGGCGCAATATTTGGCGCACGAAGGTTTATGGATCACCAGTGGCATGGCAGAAGGCATTGACAAACAAGCGCATTTAGGTGCGTTAAGTCTACAGATGACGGGTACACAAGGTGGTACTATTGCGGTACTGGGCAATGGTATTAAACATTGTTATCCAAAAAATCACGCCAGTCTTAAAGCCCATATTATTGCGTCAGGTGGCTGCGTCATTAGTGAATTATTGCCCGATATGCCGAGCAATCGCTACCATTTTCCAAGGCGCAATCGTCTCGTCGCTGGGCTAAGTTTGGCAACTTTGGTTGTAGAAGCGGCTGCAAAAAGCGGCTCGCTCATTACGGCCAGAGAAGCCAACGAGCAAGGCAAACAAGTTTTTGCTATTCCTAGTCATATTGACAACCTCAACGCCAAAGGTTGCCACCAATTGATTCGTGAGGGTGCGACCTTAGTCGATCATCCATCACAAATTTTGGAAGATTTATCAATTTTTAAATCGCCGCTTGTCAAAGCCACCGAGGTTGAAACAACGCCGATAGTTGCACAGTCAGTCATCAGTAGCCCTCAATTACCATCCGAATCAGCATCAAATACCCAGCCGCACCAAGCGCCATTGGCGATGGATGTGGCGCCGCATTTGCAGACACTACTTAATCAACTCGATTGGGTCGGGCAAGATTTAGACAACTTGGTCGATAAAACCCGTACCGATATTGCCACACTCATGGGCTGGCTGATTGAGCTTGAGCTAATGGGACTGGTGATGCAGCGCGGCGGTCTATACATGCGCTGCCGCCCTTAATTTTGATAAGCGATAAGCAAAAAAAACTACAAAATAATCGAGGTATATAATGCAATTTAATGACACCCAGCTCGATGCAGTTCAGCAATTTTTACAAGCCGGCAATCTGCTCGCTTATCCAACCGAAGCGGTGTGGGGAATTGGCTGTGACCCGTTTAACGAAACAGCAGTGAAACAGATTTTAGCGATTAAACAACGTCCAATCGAAAAAGGCATGATTGTTATCACAGGCGATATCGCGCATATTCAACCATTCTTACAGCCATTACCACAGCAGGTAGTCAATAGCATTGCGGCAAGTTGGCAGTCTAGCGATGCACAAGCCACGACTTGGTTGTTACCGATTCCTGCATCATTGCAAGGCAAAATCCCCGAATGGGTCACAGGTGGACGAGATAGCTTAGCCATACGAGTAATTAGCCATCCGATGATTGCCAAACTATGCAATCACATTGCTCAAGCAGACAACCATAACCCATTTGGATTTTTGGTATCCACAAGTTGTAACCTATCGGGGCTAACGCCTGCTACTGATTTCGCGGCTGCTTATCAATACTTTGGAGATGCCATCGGTTATTTACTTGGCGACACCCTTGGATTTGTTCGACCTAGCCAAATTTTTGATGCATTAACCCAACAACAAGTACGGGCTTAACGCCCTGTTTTTGGCAATGTTTGGAGCAATTTTTATCTTCTTATGTCATAAATACGTAAATTTAGTGTGGATTTCATAGGAAAAACGCCATTTCGACCCGCAAATAATGCGACTCACTCTTGAAATTAAAGGGATTCACCATTATCAAAGCCAATAACTTTAACCGTTTTAACGTGTAACTGTTACCTTGGTGACGGTTACTTTGATAATAGGAGTGATGATTGATGAATTCAGCTGATAATAACCAAAATACGCAACCGCATAACCAAACTGATGCCGTCTCAACGGAGTTAAAAGATGCCATGGAACAGTTTGAGCCAAGTAATGAGCAAAAAACCATTCCTAGCGATATCAATTTGAGCACCTACGAGCAGCGTATTGCCGAGCTTGAAGGTCAAGTCAAAGAAGCCAAAGAAGCTCATGCCCGTGCCAATGCTGAAGCCTACAATGCACGCAACCGCATGGAGCAAGAAACCGAAAAAACCAAAAAATTTGCTTTAGAAAAATTTGCCAAAGACCTATTAGACACTGTTGATAACCTTGAACGTGCGATTGAAAATAGCCAATCCGACAATGATCCTGTGCTCGAAGGCGTCAAACTTACCCACAAATCGTTGATTGCGGTGTTAGAACGATACGGCGTTAAAGTGGTCAATCCACAAGGCGAAACATTTAATGCCGACCTGCATGAAGCCGTAGGTATTGACCCAGAAGCGAGCGCCAACCAAGTCGGTCAAGTACTACAAAAAGGTTATACGCTACATGAGCGTTTATTGCGTCCAGCCATGGTTCGCGTAGGTAGCTAGTAAGCAAGCAGTAAACAACGGATTGACCGATTGGTAACGAGTGTAGCAAAAAACTTTTGCTAACTACTTGAAAAAAACCCTCGGTAAACCGATATAAAAATACAAGACAATATGGTGCTCATCACCACTTACCATCAAAATAAAAATTGGAGAATTTAATTATGGCTAAAATTATTGGTATTGACTTAGGTACAACCAACTCAT
The DNA here is from genome assembly GCF_020041925.1 of Faucicola osloensis. GTDB lineage: Bacteria > Pseudomonadota > Gammaproteobacteria > Pseudomonadales > Moraxellaceae > Faucicola > Faucicola osloensis_D. The sequence continues at coordinate 1,257,866 of NZ_CP083409.1, forward strand.
GTGTCGCAGTGATGGAAGGTGACAAAGTTAAAGTCATCGACAATGCTGAAGGCGCACGTACTACCCCATCAATCGTTGCTTATAAAGATGACGGCGAAATTTTAGTGGGTCAATCAGCCAAACGCCAAGCGGTAACCAACCCACAAAATACCTTATTTGCTATCAAGCGTTTGATTGGTCGCAAGTTTGAAGACAAAGTCGTGCAAAAAGACATCGGTATGGTGCCATATAAAATTGTCAAAGCTGACAATGGCGATGCTTGGGTTGACATCAACGGTAAAAAATTAGCACCACCTCAAATTTCTGCTGAAGTTTTGAAAAAAATGAAAAAAACTGCAGAAGATTATTTGGGTGAAAGTGTCACTGAAGCGGTAGTAACGGTACCTGCTTACTTTAATGACAGCCAACGTCAAGCCACTAAAGACGCCGGTAAAATCGCAGGTCTTGATGTCAAACGTATCATCAACGAACCTACAGCGGCAGCCTTAGCTTACGGTATGGACAAAAAAGGCAGTGCAGACCGTAAGATTGCGGTTTATGACTTAGGTGGTGGTACTTTTGATATTTCAATCATCGAAATCGCAAACGTTGATGGCGAGCAGCAATTTGAAGTGCTTTCAACCAATGGTGATACCTTCTTAGGCGGTGAAGACTTTGACTTGACCTTAATCGACTACTTGGTTGAAGAATTCAAAAAAGAAAACAGTGTGAACCTAAAAGGTGACCCACTGGCAATGCAGCGTTTAAAAGAAGCGGCAGAGAAAGCGAAAATTGAACTTTCAAGCTCACAGAGCACCGATATTAACTTACCGTATATCACTGCCGATGCCACAGGTCCAAAACACTTAGTGGTAAATGTAACCCGTGCCAAGTTAGAAAGCTTAACTGAAGCGCTAGTCAACCGTACCATTGAGCCTTGTAAAGTCGCACTGAGCGACGCAGGCTTAAAAGCGTCTGATATTGATGACGTTATCTTGGTAGGTGGTCAAAGCCGTATGCCACTGGTACAACAACGTGTTCAAGAATTCTTTGGCAAAGAGCCACGTAAAGATGTGAACCCTGATGAAGCCGTAGCGATGGGTGCAGCGATTCAAGGTGCGGTATTATCGGGCGACAAAACTGACGTACTACTGCTTGACGTAACCCCGTTAACCCTAGGTATCGAAACCATGGGCGGTGTGTTGACACCAATCATTGAGAAAAACACCATGATTCCAACCAAGAAATCACAAGTGTTCTCTACAGCGGATGACAACCAACCAGCAGTAACTATTCAGGTCTACCAAGGTGAGCGTAAAATTGCTGCACAAAACAAATTGCTTGGACGTTTCGATTTGACCGATATTCCACCCGCACCGCGTGGCGTACCGCAAATTGAAGTTACCTTTGACATCAACGCTGATGGCATCATGAATATCTCAGCTAAAGACAAAGGGACTGGTAAAGCACAAAGTATCCAAATTAAAGCCGACTCAGGTCTATCAGATGCTGAGATCGAGCAAATGATTCGTGATGCTGAAGCCAATGCCGCTGAAGATGCAAAATTTGCTGAACTTGCGCAAGTACGTAACGAAGCAGATGGTCGTATTCATGGCGTACAAAAAGCCATGAAAGATGCCGCTGATAAAGTAACCGATAGCGACAAAACCGCAGTAGAAGACGCTATCAAAGCGCTAGAATTGGCGGTTAAAGAAGATAATCTAGATGACATCAAGTCAAAACTTGAAGCCCTAGACAATGCCTTTTTACCGGTTAGTCAAAAAATCTATGCTGACGCAGGCGCTACTGCAGAAGCGGGTGATGCACAGCCACAACAAACCCAGCAAGATGATGGGGTGGTCGATGCAGAATTCACCGAAGTAAAAGATGACAATAAATAATCAGTTCACTGATTACAGCATCAATAAAAATACCGCCGCAAGGCGGTATTTTTATTTTATTTGAAAATTTTTAAAAAAGGTGTTGACACCCATTCCAATTCACGTATAATACGCCACCACTGAGCGACGAAGAGTTTACAAATAAGTAAAACAACTTACGAAGCTCAGAAAGAATTAAAATAAAGCTTGACAGAGTAAAACAAAACGTATTACAATATCAAGCTCACCAGATGATAGACGATATCTTTGGTACACTAAATAACAACAAACACAAGAACAACTTGTGTGGATTTTCACTTAGGGCGATAAAATTAAGACTTTAATTAATTGTATTGTCAGAGTGAAGATACTCGTAAGTTTATTTGAGCAAAGACAGTATAAATAATTGAGTCAACAAATTAAATCTATTGACATCGCGTAGCGGTGACAATAGATAGAAAGATTAAACTGAAGAGTTTGATCATGGCTCAGATTGAACGCTGGCGGCAGGCTTAACACATGCAAGTCGAACGATGACTCTCTAGCTTGCTAGAGAAGATTAGTGGCGGACGGGTGAGTAACATTTAGGAATCTGCCTAGTAGTGGGGGATAGCTCGGGGAAACTCGAATTAATACCGCATACGACCTACGGGTGAAAGGGGGCGCAAGCTCTTGCTATTAGATGAGCCTAAATCAGATTAGCTAGTTGGTGGGGTAAAGGCCCACCAAGGCGACGATCTGTAACTGGTCTGAGAGGATGATCAGTCACACCGGAACTGAGACACGGTCCGGACTCCTACGGGAGGCAGCAGTGGGGAATATTGGACAATGGGGGCAACCCTGATCCAGCCATGCCGCGTGTGTGAAGAAGGCCTTTTGGTTGTAAAGCACTTTAAGCAGGGAGGAGAGGCTAATGGTTAATACCCATTAGATTAGACGTTACCTGCAGAATAAGCACCGGCTAACTCTGTGCCAGCAGCCGCGGTAATACAGAGGGTGCGAGCGTTAATCGGAATTACTGGGCGTAAAGCGAGTGTAGGTGGCTCATTAAGTCACATGTGAAATCCCCGGGCTTAACCTGGGAACTGCATGTGATACTGGTGGTGCTAGAATATGTGAGAGGGAAGTAGAATTCCAGGTGTAGCGGTGAAATGCGTAGAGATCTGGAGGAATACCGATGGCGAAGGCAGCTTCCTGGCATAATATTGACACTGAGATTCGAAAGCGTGGGTAGCAAACAGGATTAGATACCCTGGTAGTCCACGCCGTAAACGATGTCTACTAGCCGTTGGGGTCCTTGAGACTTTAGTGGCGCAGTTAACGCGATAAGTAGACCGCCTGGGGAGTACGGCCGCAAGGTTAAAACTCAAATGAATTGACGGGGGCCCGCACAAGCGGTGGAGCATGTGGTTTAATTCGATGCAACGCGAAGAACCTTACCTGGTCTTGACATAGTGAGAATCTTTCAGAGATGAGAGAGTGCCTTCGGGAATTCACATACAGGTGCTGCATGGCTGTCGTCAGCTCGTGTCGTGAGATGTTGGGTTAAGTCCCGCAACGAGCGCAACCCTTTTCCTTATTTGCCAGCGGGTTAAGCCGGGAACTTTAAGGATACTGCCAGTGACAAACTGGAGGAAGGCGGGGACGACGTCAAGTCATCATGGCCCTTACGACCAGGGCTACACACGTGCTACAATGGTAGGTACAGAGGGTTGCTACACAGCGATGTGATGCTAATCTCAAAAAGCCTATCGTAGTCCGGATTGGAGTCTGCAACTCGACTCCATGAAGTCGGAATCGCTAGTAATCGCAGATCAGAATGCTGCGGTGAATACGTTCCCGGGCCTTGTACACACCGCCCGTCACACCATGGGAGTCTATTGCACCAGAAGTAGGTAGCCTAACGAAAGAGGGCGCTTACCACGGTGTGGTCGATGACTGGGGTGAAGTCGTAACAAGGTAGCCGTAGGGGAACCTGCGGCTGGATCACCTCCTTAACTAAAGCACTAAGTGAGAATTCACAGCAAGTTGTTCTTGTGTATAAATAAGCTAATAATCGTTAATCTACAGCAGCGCAAATAGCAAGGCTAAGACTAAAATCCTTAGCAAAGGATTTTAGCTCGAACCTAAAATTGCGATGCAATTTTTTAACGGTTCTCGGGGTCTATAGCTCAGTTGGTTAGAGCACTGCCTTGATAAGGCAGGGGTCATAAGTTCAAGTCTTATTAGACCCACCATTTAACCAGAGGTTAAATGCTTTAGAATTTACTTCGTAAATTCTCTTGCGCTCGGGCAAAGCGATGCTTTGCTGATCCTTGCTCAGGGGCCATAGCTCAGTTGGTAGAGCGCCTGCCTTGCACGCAGGAGGTCAGGAGTTCGACTCTCCTTGGCTCCACCATAATTAGCTTAACGTAATAAAGCAGACAGAGTAATTTAGTAAGTGTATTGAGAGATTACTTCAATCTGTTTTATCAGAAATCACGACCTGACGAAGGTCTGATAATTCAATAACAACATAGAGAAATGAGTCTGGGTTAATTATCAAGTTCCAACGAAGATAATTAACCTTAGTAATCAGCCAATCAGACCCAAAGAAATGATTGGAATAACTGATTACTTAAAAGTAAAGAGAACTGAATCAAGCGTAAACATAGGTGAAGATCGTTACCATTACCTATACGACCCTTTAGGGTTGTATAGTCAAGTAATGAAGTGCACATGGTGGATGCCTTGGCAGTCAGAGGCGATGAAAGACGTGACAGCCTGCGAAAAGCGTCGGGGAGGCGGCAATATCCTGTGATCCGGCGATATCTGAATGGGGAAACCCACTTGTCATAAGACAGGTATCGTAAATTTATTTACGAGGCAAACCGGGAGAAGTGAAACATCTCAGTAACCCGAGGAAAAGACATCAATAGAGATTCCCCTAGTAGCGGCGAGCGAACGGGGAGGAGCCGACTGATTATAATTTAGAGGAATGACTTGGAAAGGTCAATCGTAGAGGGTGATAATCCCGTACTCGAAAGGTTATAAGAAGCATATTAAGTAGGGCGGAACACGAGAAATTCTGTCTGAAGATGGGGGGACCATCCTCCAAGGCTAAATACTCCTGACTGACCGATAGTGAACCAGTACCGTGAGGGAAAGGCGAAAAGAACCCCTGTGAGGGGAGTGAAATAGAACCTGAAACCGTGTGCATACAAGCAGTCGGAGCGGACATGTTCCGTGACGGCGTACCTTTTGTATAATGGGTCAGCGACTTATATTCTGTAGCAAGGTTAACCGAATAGGGGAGCCGTAGGGAAACCGAGTCTTAATAGGGCGTCTAGTTGCAGGGTATAGACCCGAAACCGAGTGATCTATCCATGAGCAGGTTGAAAGTGACGTAACAGTTACCGGAGGACCGAACCCACTGTCGTTGAAAAGCCAGGGGATGACTTGTGGATAGGGGTGAAAGGCTAATCAAACTCGGTGATAGCTGGTTCTCCCCGAAAGCTATTTAGGTAGCGCCTCGGACGAACACCATTGGGGGTAGAGCACTGTTTCGGCTAGGGGGTCATCTCGACTTACCAAACCGATGCAAACTCCGAATACCGATGAGTGATATCCGGGAGACAGACGGCGGGTGCTAACGTCCGTCGTCAAGAGGGAAACAACCCAGACCGCCAGCTAAGGCCCCAAATTCCTAGTTAAGTGGGAAACGATGTGGGAAGGCACAGACAGCTAGGAGGTTGGCTTAGAAGCAGCCACCCTTTAAAGAAAGCGTAATAGCTCACTAGTCGAGTCGGCCTGCGCGGAAGATGTAACGGGGCTCAAACTAGGAGCCGAAGCTGCGGATTTAATTGTTTCAATTAAGTGGTAGGGGAGCATTGTGTAAGCCTGTGAAGGTGTGTTGTAAAGCATGCTGGAGGTATCACAAGAGCGAATGCTGACGTGAGTAACGACAATGCGAGTGAAAAGCTCGCACGCCGGAAGACCAAGGGTTCCAGTCCAACGTTAATCGGGGCTGGGTGAGTCGACCCCTAAGGCGAGGCCGAAAGGCGTAGTCGATGGGAAATCGGTTAATATTCCGATACTTGTTTATGATGCGATGGAGGGACGGAGAAGGTTATGCCAGCTTGGCGATGGTTGTCCAAGTGGAAGGATGTAGTTAGGTTTAGTAGGCAAATCCGCTAGACTATTAATGAGATCTGATAGCAAGCTGTACTTGTACAGCGAAGTGGCAAATACCCTGCTTCCAGGAAAAGCTTCTAAGCGATAGTCATAAAGAAATCGTACCCTAAACCGACACAGGTGGTCAGGTAGAGAATACCAAGGCGCTTGAGAGAACTCTGCTGAAGGAACTAGGCAAAATGGTACCGTAACTTCGGGAGAAGGTACGCTGCCGATGGTGAGTAGACATGCTCTACAAAGCTATTGGCAGTCGCAGATACCAGGCCGCTGCAACTGTTTATTAAAAACACAGCACTCTGCAAACACGAAAGTGGACGTATAGGGTGTGATGCCTGCCCGGTGCTGGAAGGTTAATTGATGGGGTTAGCGTAAGCGAAGCTCTTGATCGAAGCCCCAGTAAACGGCGGCCGTAACTATAACGGTCCTAAGGTAGCGAAATTCCTTGTCGGGTAAGTTCCGACCTGCACGAATGGCATAATGATGGCGGCGCTGTCTCCAGCAGAGACTCAGTGAAATCGAAATCGCAGTGAAGATGCTGTGTACCCGCGGCTAGACGGAAAGACCCCGTGAACCTTTACTACAGCTTTACATTGAACTTTGACCTTACCTGTGTAGGATAGGTGGGAGGCTTTGAAGCAGGCACGCCAGTGTCTGTGGAGCCATCCTTGAAATACCACCCTGGTAATGTTGGGGTTCTAACTCAAGCTTAACAGAGCTGAGGACAATGTATGGTGGGTAGTTTGACTGGGGCGGTCTCCTCCTAAAGAGTAACGGAGGAGTACGAAGGTGCGCTCAGAACGGTCGGAAATCGTTCGAAGAGTATAAAGGCAAAAGCGCGCTTAACTGCGAGACCCACAAGTCGAGCAGATACGAAAGTAGGTCTTAGTGATCCGGTGGTTCTGTATGGAAGGGCCATCGCTCAACGGATAAAAGGTACTCTGGGGATAACAGGCTGATACCGCCCAAGAGTTCATATCGACGGCGGTGTTTGGCACCTCGATGTCGGCTCATCTCATCCTGGGGCTGAAGCAGGTCCCAAGGGTATGGCTGTTCGCCATTTAAAGAGGTACGCGAGCTGGGTTTAGAACGTCGTGAGACAGTTCGGTCCCTATCTACCGTGGGCGTTGGAAATTTGAGAGGATCTGCTCCTAGTACGAGAGGACCAGAGTGGACGAACCTCTGGTGTTTCGGTTGTGACGCCAGTCGCATTGCCGAGTAGCTATGTTCGGATGGGATAACCGCTGAAAGCATCTAAGCGGGAAGCCCACCTTAAGATTAGATTTCCCTAAAGAGCCGTTGTAGACTACGACGTTGATAGGTTGGGTGTGGAAGCACAGCGATGTGTGTAGCTAACCAATACTAATTGCTCGTTTGGCTTGACTATACAACGCCTAAATGGCTTTGTAGGTAATAACGATTATCACCTCGCTTGATATAGCTGATACTTTACTTCTAAAACAACTCATTCCTCTATCCCCCTTTGCTGACGATAATAGCTTGGAGGTCCCACCTGATCCCTTCCCGAACTCAGAAGTGAAACTCCAATGCGCCAATGGTAGTGTGGTTCGCCCATGTGAGAGTAGGTCATCGTCAGCTCCCTATCCTAAACCCCCCTTACTGATGTAAGGGGGGTTTTGCTTTGGGGTTGATTAATACGTTTTGTATATTCTTGTGATGCTAGTTTTATTCTTTTATGTATGCTGCATTAATAACCTACTTGTTACATAGCTTTACGTATTTTCACATTGTGGATTTCTAAATTCTATATACTGATTACATCAATGTCGATCCTTTTTCAAGCTAGGTAAACATTTGATATTTGCTAAGAAATTACAAATATAATTAAAAGTTTAGGATAAAAAAATGACACAAAAGCCCGTTAAGTCAGAGCCAAATATGAATACTCAGCAAGGAAATGCAGGCGAAACTCATCAACAAGCTGATGATAACTCAACTAATTTAACCACGCAGCAAGGGATTGTTATTGCAGACAATCAGAATTCGCTAAAAGCGGGTCGTCGTGGACCTGCATTGCTAGAAGATTTTATTTTACGCGAGAAAATTACCCATTTCGACCATGAACGTATTCCAGAGCGTATTGTGCATGCGCGAGGTAGTGCAGCGCATGGTTATTTCGAGTTGACTGAGTCATTAGAACAATATACTACTGCTAAAGTGCTTACTGAAGTAGGTGAGCAAACACCTTTATTTACCCGTTTTTCGACGGTAGCGGGTGGTGCAGGGTCGGTTGATACACCGCGTGATATTCGCGGTTTTGCCGTCAAAATTTATACTAAAGAGGGAAACTGGGATTTGGTGGGTAACAATACCCCAGTATTCTTTATTCAAGATGCTATTAAGTTCCCAGATTTGGTGCATGCCGTCAAGATGGAACCGGATCGTGGTTTCCCACAAGCTGCCTCAGCGCATGATACTTTTTATGATTTTATTTCATTGAGTCCAGAAACATTGCACAATTTCTTGTGGGCAATGAGCGATCGCGGCATTCCACGCAGTTTGCGTATGATTGAAGGCTTTGGCATTCATAGTTATCGCTTTATTAATGCCCAAAGTGAAAGCACGTTTGTACGTTTTCATTGGCGTCCACGTCTTGAACTGCAATCGCATGTATGGGATGAAGCGGTAAAAGTGGCAGGTGCTGACCCTGATTATCATCGCCGTGATTTATTTGAAGCATTACAACAAGGTGATGAGGTTGTTTGGGATTTTGCTGTTCAGTTGTTTACCCAAGAACAAGCGGATGAATTCCCTTTTGACCATCTAGATGCTACCAAGCTTATTCCAGAAGAGTTGGTACCACTCAAAGTAGTTGGTAAGATGGTGTTAAACCGTTATCCTGATAATTTCTTTGCGGAAACAGAGCAAGTGGCTTTCTGCCCAGCAAACATCGTCCCAGGTATCGACTTTAGTAATGACCCATTGCTACAAGGTCGTTTATTTAGTTATCTTGATACCCAGCTGTCGCGTTTAGGTTCACCAAATTTTGCGCAGTTGCCAATTAATGCGCCAAAATGTCCATTGCATAATATGCAGCGTGATGGTCATATGCAGATGCAAATTCCGAAAGGTCGCGTCGCTTATGAACCACAAAGTTTGGAACCAGAAAAACCGCGTGAAAATCCCGCAGTAGGTTTTAAATCATTTGCTGAGGATTTAAGCCAAGGCAATGATACAGTTAAAGGTCGTATCCGTGCAGAAAGCTTTGCTGACTTTTATAGTCAACCACGTATGTTCTATCGTAGTCAAACCTCCATTGAGCAGGCGCATATTGCTTCAGCGATTGTGTTTGAGCTTTCAAAAGTTGAGACGCCCTATATCCGTGAACGCATGGTTGCGCAGTTGTTAACGGTTGATGAGACATTGGGCAAACGCGTTGCCGATGGGTTAGGGATGAAATCAGTGCCAAAACCGATTGAGCCGACGGTTCCGGTGCAAGATTTACCATTATCACCAGCTTTACAGTTGATTGGCAAAGCCAAGCCAACGCTTGAAGGTCGTAAAGTGGCTATTTTAGTCGCCAATGATTCAAATGCAGAAATGCTTGAAAAATATAAAGCGGCGATTACAGCAGCAAAGGCAGTACCGTTTGTAGTAGCGCCAAAAATTAGTATTACGTTAAACAATGGTGAAACTATTGCGGCTGACGGTCAATTGGCGGGTTCACCTTCTGTATTGTTTGATGCAATCGTGAGTATCATTATGCCAGAGCAAGCGAAAAAACTAGCTAAAGTGAGTGAAGCGATTGCGTGGTTTAAAGATGCGCATGCCCATCTAAAAGCGATTGCTTATTGCGGTGCGACGGATGAATTTATTCTAATTCCTCAGCATATTGAGAAAGATGCCAGTGTGGTGGCTTTAAAGGAAATAGATACCTTTATTGAGAAGGCCAAATCGCGTGAATGGGATCGTGAACCTAATGTGCGTGATTTAGCATAACTCAACTCATTAACCTCTCAACAAAAAAGCTAGCTTAATAATAAGCTAGCTTTTTATTTATTTGGCGGAAACGGAGGGATTCGAACCCTCGATACGCTATTAACGTATACACACTTTCCAGGCGTGCGCTTTCGACCACTCAGCCACGTTTCCAATCGAGTTGCAACGCCAAAATATAGGGAATCGCAAAACGGACGCTTATTTTACCCAAAATAATGCCAAATGTCATGTATAATTAATCAATTTTCATCGATGCCTAGGGTTGATAAGTTATAGCGTATGAGTTGTTATCAGCGTTTTTCCCATAAATCACTATCACAGACACTAGTAGCGATGGGTTTATCCCTATTGCCCTTATGGGCACATTCAAGCACCGCTTTAGATTATCGTAAACAGCATCTCAATCAATGTGGCAATAGCTATGCTAACCAACAAAGTCCGCAGCCACTCTCGAATCAACCACTTGAGATTTATTATCTATGTCTAAATGGCTTTGCTGTGGGGTATTCGTCACTCAGTAAAACCGCCTTGTGGTCAGCGGAGTATTTGACGCGCGCGCGTATTGAAAAAGCGAGTGAACTACCAAGGGTTGATAATTTTCACGAAGAAAGTCAGCTGCCTAATCGGGTTAAAGGCTATTTAGCTGATTATCGCAACGTACCTTATGATCGTGGGCATCTAGCGCCGAATGCAGATATGAGTACGCTTGAATCACAATATGACAGTTTTAGCCTTGCCAACATTGTACCGCAAAATCCTGTCAATAATCGTAGCACTTGGCGAGACATTGAGTCCCGTACTCGTTATCTAGCGATTAAACACAATCGTATCTATGTGGTGACAGGGGTGGCTTTTATCAGTAATCGGGTTAAGAAAATCAATAACAATATATTAGTACCTAGTCATCTGTACAAAGCGATTTATATTCCAAGTTTACAACAAGCAGGGGTCTATTTTGCACCTAATGATGATAGTCAGCGAGTGGAAATCATTAGTTTGGATGAATTGGCGGTAAGAATAGGCGTAGATGCCATGCCAGGGTTATCAGGGAAGGTACAAAAAACGGCAATGACACTCCCTATCGATGACTATTCGAGCACTACAAAAAACAAAAACACCCCAAAATCAGAACCCGATAACCAGCAAATTTTATTAGTCATAGTTAATTTAGTCTTGACCATTTTTGAATGGATAATCAGCCTATTTAAGTCCTAAAAATGGTAATTATACACAAATGACTGATTGGTCAGTTTACACTTTTAGGATTTTTCAGAAAAATAATTATATAAAAATCAATAACTTAAAATATAAAAAATGAGAAATTTTGCCCTGTAAGGATGTAGAAAACTATTAGTAACTTTTGCGTATTAAAAAATATCTTTACCTCAAAACCATTTTGGCTATAATGATTGTCAATGGCACTGCATCTCACTTCCCTTACTTTTTTGCAGTGCACTACAGAAGGAACTGTTATGAAAATTTCTCTTAAATCAATCAGCGTTGGTGTTGCTCTTTCTACTTTAAGTGTTGCTGCTATGGCTGCCGATCCAATTGTGGGTACTTGGCAAACTTATGAAGACAATCAACCAAAAGCCCAAGTTCAAATCTCACAAACAGGTGGTACTTTCACCGGTAAAATCGTTGCGGGTAATACTGAAAAAGCAAAATCTTTTGTTGGTAAAACTGTGTTAACAGGCGTTAAAGCAGCGGGTAATGGCAAATATGCCGGTAAAGCAAAAGACCCACGTTGGGGCTTTGGGTTAGGCGCAAATATTTCAGTAAGTGGTTCAACCTTGACTTTATCTGTTCCAGTCAAAGGCAGCCAAACTTGGAAAAAAATTAAATAATCGCTCCTGATTTGAAATCTCAAAAAAGCTAGATATCACTATCTAGCTTTTTTATTTGTCCAATCGCAAGTTTTGTAGAGTCTTTTAGTATAATTATATAAAAAAATAGGCTGATTGAATCAGCCTATGTTTATCATTCTTTGTCTATTCGATACGTTCGCCATGTACGGCTAAATCAAGACCAGTGTATTCATCTTCATCAGTGACACGTAAGCCCATGGTTAATTGAATCACTTTAGCAATAATGAAAGTCACAATAGCGCAGTAGATGATAACCGCAAACACGCCTTCTAATTGTACCCACACTTGACCCATAGTCGATAGAGCCAGTGGTTTGCCAGTGATAGCAGGGCTCACAAAGACACCTGTCAATATGGCACCGACGATGCCACCAACACCATGCAATCCAAACGCATCCAAGCTATCATCGATTTTTAACAGACGTTTGAGGTAGTTGACTGCATAAAAGCAAACCAATGAGGTGATGATACCAATCGCTAATGCGCCTGCTACCGTCACAAAACCTGCCGCTGGGGTGATACCGACTAGACCTGCTACTGCGCCTGATGCACCGCCCAGTACAGAGGCTTTACCACGGACTAATTTTTCGATGGCAAACCAAGTTAATGCCCCTGCCGCTGCCGCTACTTGCGTGACGAGTAACGCATTACCTGCTAATGCATTTGCCGCCAACGCACTACCGCCATTGAAGCCAAACCAACCTACCCAAATCAAACCCGTACCAATTAAGGTTAAAGCCAAGTTTGAAGGCGCCATTGGGTCACGGTTATAGCCATTACGTTTACCTAAAACCGCCGCCAATACAATACCTGCCACACCGGCATTAATGTGCACGACCGTACCGCCTGCAAAGTCTAGCGCACCATCTGCCATCAACCAGCCGCCGCCCCAAACCCAGTGGCAAATCGGTGCATACACCAATAATACCCAAAGGGCAGTAAACACCATGAAGCTACTAAATTTGATACGTTCAGCAATCGAGCCTGCTAAAATTGCCACAGTGATAATGGCAAAGGTCATTTGAAAAGTGACAAATAACAGGGTTGGTACGGTACCGGTTAAATCACCTAGCCCGATATTAGATAACAATGCATTATCAAAACCGCCAACAAATTGATTAAAATCGCTGCTACCAAACGCCAGCGAATAACCCAACACAATCCAAACAATAGATACTAATGCGGTGGCACCATAACTGTGTGCCATTGTCCCTAAAATGTTCTTTTTGCGCACCATGCCTGAGTAAAACAATGCCAACCCTGGAATAGTCATTAGTAGCACTAATGCAGTCGAAATTAATACCCAAGCGGTGTCGCCCGCATTTAGCGTAGGCGTGTCAGCAGCATGAGCCACCAATGGAGATAACAACAATAACGATAAAATTGATTTAGTAGATACTAGTGGCTGTGAAAATTTGGCGAAAGCTGCCCTTGTAATGACGGCATTCATCGTAACCCCCTTAAAATTATTTGAGATAGTCGTTAAGCTGCTTGATAGGTCTTGGTTAATTTTTAAAGGATGGTCGACTTTAAAATTTAACAAGCGTTGCCACAACGACAGTCATGATAGTGTTAGATAGCATTAGCGCCCGTTTCACCAGTACGGATACGAATTACTTGTTCTAATGGTGATACAAAGATTTTGCCATCACCGATTTTGCCCGTGCTAGCCACGCGAGTGATAGCTTCAATCGCTGCATCAACCATTTCGTCAGTCACTGCAATTTCTAACTTAACTTTGGGCAGGAAATCAACCACATACTCAGCACCACGATACAATTCAGTATGACCTTTTTGACGGCCGAAACCTTTTACTTCGGTAACTGTGATACCTTGCACACCAATCTCAGAGAGTGACTCACGTACATCGTCTAGCTTGAACGGTTTTAAGATAGCCGTAATTAATTTCATAATAATTTCCTTTTAAGTGCCGCTTATGGTTGGGTTAGTTACTATCTGCTGTAGTGGCTTAATAGCGATTACCCTAAACAGCATTCGTATAGCGAGTTGAAAATGGTAGTTTCGATAATTCAAAAGCTATGCCAACTTTCAGAAATGTCCTATTTTTAAGGGGGTAAAAAATACAACCTATTGAAAATAAAGCAAAAACTTTTTTGTGGTTTCAATGCGACCATCACACAGAAAGCGTAATTTTATTATAACGAAAAAATAAAAATTCCTCTAATGTAAATCAGTTATTGCACCAAAAAGGTTATTTGGGTGCCATTAACGATTTTGTAGATAATTTTTAGAATTATTTTAATGATTGGCGATAAAAACAAAAAAATTGCACTAAAAAAGTGCATTTCACTGACTAAAATTGTTAGATTTGTTGGGTAGTACAGATAAAAAGTATAACCTCATCACAGAAATCATGGCATTTAAACCGCCTTTTATTGCGGTCATTACAAAATATGAAAACTCACATTTAATCGCAAAACTTTTTGTCATAAAATGGTATGATAGAAAACGTTTTTTAGCTTATGCGGCAAGTATTGTTACTGCCTTAGTTAGCGGTACCTTTATTTAAGTGTTACAAGTTTAAGTATTATAAGTTTAAGTGTTACAAGGAATTCTCGTGAGCCAACTTTCTGCCACTCAATCAGCCGTTTCACCTGCTTCAACCAACCAAAGCATGCCATCAGCATCGAGCATGATTCAACGTGGCAATGGATTACAAGTGGTGGTTGGACTTGGCAAATCAGGCTTGTCGGCAGTCAACTATTTACACGCGCTTGGCTACCCCGTAGCTGTCACCGATGCTGGTCTGCCCAAACTTGCCGAGCATTTACCAACCGATATAGTGACCAAGTTTGGGGCATTAGATGGCGAGCTGTTAGCAGTGGCAGATCGCATTATCATCAGTCCTGGTATCGACCCTTATCTGCCGGTGTTTGATGGCGCACGTGCGAAAAAAATCGCAATTGTCAGTGATATTCAATTGTTCCATGAGGTAGCTAAACAGCGAGATATTCCGATTATTGCAATTACCGGCTCTAATGCCAAAAGCACCGTCACCACCCTGGTTGGCGAGATGGTCAAAAATGCGGGGTTTAAAGTCGGTGTCGGTGGTAACTTGGGAACGCCCGCGCTTGATTTGCTACTTGAGCCCATACAGATGGCGGTGCTTGAGTTATCCAGTTTTCAACTACAGACTACCACCAATTTGGCCGCCAAAGTAGCCACCGTGCTTAACATGTCGCCTGACCATCTAGATCGCCATGGCAATATGCTCGGCTATCACCAAGCCAAACACCGAATATTCCAAGGCGTGCAATCCATTGTGGTCAACCGCGAGGACTTGCTTAGTCGTCCGTTGGTAGCCGATGATATGCCCACCATTAGCTTTGGTAGTAACGCACCGGATATGAATCAGTACGGATTGATAAAAGATAGCGATGGTGAAATCTGGTTAGCACGGGGTCGCGAGCGGTTACTCAATGAAAAAGACGTACCGATCAAAGGTGAGCATAATTTGATGAATGCACTGTCAGCCTTAGCAATTGGCGAGCTCGCAGGTCTGCCGCTAGAGAGTATGTTAACCACATTAAAAAACTTTGTTGGGCTGCCACATCGCTGTGAATTTATCACAACCACCCACCAGCTTGATTGTTTTGACGACTCCAAAGGCACCAATATTGGCTCGACCATCGCGGCAATTTTGGGGCTAGGTAAAGTATATGCGCCCAAAGGCAAAAAACTTGCAGTGATTTTGGGCGGGCAAGGTAAAGGTCAAAACTTTGCTGAACTGGCAAAACCCTTGATGAATTATGCGCAAGCGGTGTACTTTATCGGTGAAGATGCCGATAAAATCGCGGCTGATTTGGCATCAGCGGGGTTAGATGCTCACAATCCTGCAGGGATTGTGTTAACCAAATGCCAAACCTTGGAACAAGCGGTCAATCAAGCTTGGCAAGACCAGCCAACATTCCCGGCTTTAGGCGTATTGCTGCTATCACCTGCTTGTGCAAGTTTTGATCAGTTTAGTGGCTATGTGGAACGTGGACAAGTTTTTCAACGCTTAGTCAAACCCCAATAATCATTCGCTAGTGTATTTTTAATATTTAGGTTGTGTTATGCCCGCGCCCCATTCGACTTCTTCGTCACTTTCTTCATCCCTCTCAGCTAACAGCGTTTCTGCTAAGAAAAGCCGCCAGTGGATTCCGCCCATCAATTCGGTGCTATTGACCACGGTAGCAACCATCATGGTATTTAGTCTGTTGATGGTGGCGTCCGCATCAATACCTTTTGCACAAACCAAAAAACTGGGTGATTTTTACTTTTTTTACCACCAATTGGCGTACATGGGAATCGGTGCAGTTCTTGGTTTACTGGTATATTTTATCCCGCTTCGCAAGACGTTTCGCTTAGATTTTATTATGTACGCGCTGTTGGCTTGTCTGTTGCTGATTATTTATACTCTAATCGGTGGGTCAGTGATTAACGGTAGTAAACGCTGGATTGAACTGGGGGGTATCAATTTTCAACCCTCTGAATTGGCAAAATTGTTGATGATTTTGTACACCTCAGATTATCTGGTGCGCCGATCAGAAGAAATTCGTAACCATTGGAAAGGCTTTTTACGACTAACACTGATAGCCATGGGGCTGATCTTATTTATCATGTTGCAGCCTGACTTTGGCTCGGTAGTGATTATTGCGACCTGTATTGCGGCGATGATTTTTGTCGGCGGCTTACCCATGCGCCAGTTTTTTATCATCATGGGTGCCATGTTTTTGGCAGGTACCATGGCGATTATGGGGGCAAGTTACCGACTAAAACGGGTAACCTCGTTTTTAGATCCGTTTGATGACTTAAAAAATAGTGACTATCAGCTAGGTCGCAGTATTGTAGCCTTTGCCCGCGGTGAGTGGTTTGGTGTCGGTTATGGGGAAAGTATCCAAAAACTCTCCCATTTACCGGAGGCGCATACCGACTTTTTACTAGCGATTACCGGTGAAGAATTAGGCTTAGTGGGTGTGTCGTTTTTACTGGTGTTACAAATTATTTTGGTCACCACGGTTATGCGCATTAGCTACCAAGCGCTAGCTCGGCACCAAACACGCTTAAGCTATTTTGCGTTTGGGGTGGGTATTTTGTTCTTTGGGCAAATTTTTGTCAATGCCGGCATGACTATGGGGATGCTACCTACCAAAGGGTTGACCATGCCATTTTTTAGCTATGGTGGTTCTTCTATGGTGGTTAATCTGATTATCGTCGGATTGTTGATGCGAATTATCAAAGAAAGCCCAACGATTCCTGCCAATCAATGTCGTTATTATTAACAGGTTGCCAAAAGGTTTTGTAAACTATCGACTTCAATACGCTGTTTGCCTTGCAGCGGCGTATGATTCCATTGGCAAACCGCCTGCTCGAGCATCGAGGTTGGTTTGTCCATATCAATCGGTGGCTGTTGTAATAATTGCAGTGCGGTCTTAATAAGTTGGGGTGCAGGGTAGGATTGAATCGGCTCGGCGAGCGTTTGTTTAGACAGTTTTTGCCCTTGTGCATTCACCAAAATGGGTAAGTGGTAGTACTGCTTGATAGGGGGAAAATTTAAATAATCGGCAATGACCATTTGCGGTATCGTTAATGGTAATATATCCAGACCTCGCACGATTTGATTGACGCTTTGTTGCGCGTCATCAATTACCACCGCAAGCATATAATTAATCATGCCTTTGCTGGCTGTTTGAGCCTTTGAGAAAGACCGCCCAATGTGCCGCCTTCTGACCACAATATCACCCTGTTCTCGTTGCGGATTGCCTGAAACCACCCCTTGCAGCTGATCGAAAAAAAGCATTGGGTTATCTGGCATCACTAAGCGAATGGCATGATCGCGCGATAGCCGCTTATGGACACAGATTCTAGGATAAGGGTATTGGGTGTTGCGGTGGGCGAGTTGATAAGTTTGCAGGGATTTACGACTGCAATCACAGCCATAACTGACTGCTTTTAGCTGCTCATCCAATAACGCGTGATACGTGTTTAGGTGTTGCGACTGGTAACGAATGTTACCATCCCAGTGCAAACCCAATCGCTCTAAATCTGCTAAAATCAAATCGCTAAATTTTGGATGACAGCGCTCAGTATCAGTATCTTCAATGCGTACTAGCCACTTGCCTTGCGCTTGCTTGGCGATACAGTAACTGGCAATAGCAGTCACCAGTGACCCCAAATGCAAAGCTCCCGTCGGAGAGGGAGCAAAGCGACCAATAACAGGAGACGGTGATAAATTAAGCATGACCCCATGCTTGTTTTTCTTTAATCTCTGATAAGGTTTTGCAATCGATACATTGGGTCGCGGTTGGACGGGCTTCTAAACGACGCAGACCAATCTCTACACCGCAAGTCTCACAAAAACCGTAGTCGCCACTGTCAATCTCAGCAATCGATTTATCAATCTTGCGAATCAGTTTACGCTCACGGTCACGCGTGCGCAGTGCCAACGCAAACTCTTCTTCTTGGGTAGCGCGGTCATTAATATCAGGCATCGCCGTTGATTCATCTTGAATATAAGATTTGGTTGATTCAGCTTCGCTAATTAACTGCTCTTTCCAATCTAATAAAATTTTTCTAAAATGCGCAAGCTGTGCGTCATTCATATATTCTTCTTCAGCCGCTGGCTGATATGGGGTAAAGCTTAATTCACGTTCATTTTGGGCAGATGCCATAGCTAATTCCTTTAAAAACCGATAGTGATACAATTTTAAGTTTACAATTTCATTACGAGTTCAGCACTTAAGCCAATGACATCGCGTTATTAACGCTTTAAACACTGCAATTCGTCAGTATATGAAATCAAACTAAAATAAACGCTAAAACCTTAATAAACAAGCTAACCAAACTTTCAC
Organism: Faucicola osloensis; assembly: GCF_020041925.1. Taxonomy (GTDB): domain Bacteria; phylum Pseudomonadota; class Gammaproteobacteria; order Pseudomonadales; family Moraxellaceae; genus Faucicola; species Faucicola osloensis_D. The sequence goes on from NZ_CP083409.1 coordinate 1,276,576, forward strand.
GACATTAAGTTTATGAACATAAGTTCAACAACCATGAAAAATTAGTCAGATAGTATCTGTTCTTTTGATACCAGTTGCAAGTAACCCATTGTTATATAAATTTATCCAACGTAAACCAGGCGCAATTTCATCAATGGTATAATCTTTACACAAGGGTTTAAACTGTAGGCTGGTCGATGGGCAGCCAAACACAGATGTCCCATAAGTAATCTTATGCATTTCTTGGTGAATATGACCGACGAATATAGCTTTAATGCGGTCTAGATACGGCATTACGACTTCCCAAAAACGGTCCGCATTGATTAGGGTATATTCATCAAGCCATGTTGAATCGATTAACACCATCGGATGATGACAAAAAATTGCACAAGGGCGACTGGCGTTTGCTAACTGTTGCGCCAGCCACAGCAATGTCTGCTCGTCAATTTTGCCATGACTATGCCCCTCACAAGAGGAGTCTAATAACAGTAAGTCCCAATAATCGGTGGCAATACTATAGCAGTTTTGCAGGCGAGTATCTGCTTTGACTGGCAAATGACGGCGCTGGGCAAAAGGTAGATGATTATCAAGCTCTAGGGTCACATCATGATTGCCTGGAATGGCTATAAACGGAATGTCGACGTCGTCTAAGGTTGCAAATAAACGGTCATAATTTTGTGGGGTAGGTTCATGGCATAAATCCCCCGTAAGTACCAATAAATCAACATCATCGCGCTGTTGTCGGACCAAGGATAATACCGACTCAAATGTGTCTGCGGTATTAACGCCATTCATTAACTTATTAGGGTCATCAAAGAGATGCAGATCACTTAATTCAATGATTGAAAAATAATCAGCATGGTGTTGTGATATCGAACTTGGAAGTAACGTCACTCAGTTATCCTTAGAATAATGACGGTAATCGTGGCAGTACAACTTTATCAAACAACGGTTAATTGACTTAAGTCAATCAAATAAGGCATGTTTTATATCACAAATGCTCATAATTGACAAACACAATAGCAAAATAATTTTTGGCAGAGTCTCATTCTAAGCATTCGATAAAAAAAGGTGACTATTGGCAGCGCTCACAAACACCTGAAAGCTCAATAATACTCGACTGAGTGGCAAAACTGGTCGATTGCTCAACCTCAGTTAGCATGGTTTGGATAGATGGGTGACTAAACTCTTGTACCTCGCCACAGCATCGACAGACCAAAAAAGCGGCAACATGGTGATCGGTGGGCTGAGAACAAGCAAAAAATGCCTTGCTGGAATTTAATTGATGAATCAAGCCATGCCTGAGCAAAAACTCCAAACTACGATATACAGTTGGCGGTGCGACGACTTTTTCGCTCGCTGCTTGCAGTAAATCCAATAATTCATACGCCCCAATAGGTTGCGCGGCAAGTAGAATCAAACGATACACTTGCTCTCGCAGCGCAGTAAAACGTAAACCTTGCGCTTGGCAATCTTGTTTTATCTGAGCAATCTGTGCTTCAATCTGCTCGGCCGTCATTTGCGGCATACACATGGACATAGATAGATGGCGACAATTTGCGTCGTAACTATTGGCTGATTGAATAGAATTTCTAGCTGATTGAATAGAATGTTGGGTCATATCAAATAAAATCATCAATAACTATCAAATTACTTTAGCATGAAAACCGCATAATTTGTCTGAGAAATTAGCGGTTCGGCTATAAAAATACCTGGCAATATAACACGTCTAATAACACACTATTCATAATGACTGGCGATTAACATCAGCATAGATAAAACAACCTTTAGCCAAATTTTTAATCAAGATTCTGCTATACTACTTTCATCATTCCTGCCCATAATCAGCCAGCCCTTATTTTGCTATGTCAAAACCTGCCAAGCCATTTGACCCACAGTCTATCCAACAATCCATCAACAAGCAGTCGTGGCTGATACTTGGGCTGGTTGCCATCGGGATTGTATTAGATGTTTGGCAAGGGAATAGCCAGTATACCGTGAGTAAAAATCTGCTAGCAGGTAGTGTGCTAGGGTGGGTGAGTCAAATCATCTTTGCTAAAATTTCCCTGAGCAAATCAGGCTATCAGCAGCGTCGTCAAATTGTTCATCGTTTTTACCAAGCGCATATGGCAAAGTGGATGTTGACGATTGTTGGGTTTGCACTGATTTTTCTGCTATTAAAACCGCTAAACGCCATTGCGGTATTCGCGGGCTACTTAATTTTGCAAATGAGTTACCTCATTATCACTTACCGAAATCCTTGGTAAAAAAAGGCTATTTACAATTATTTGGTAATAACAGAAATAACCTAAACTAAATCACAAATAAATCCATTTAATCCTTTACAAAAAGGTAACAGTTGAATTAATATAGTGAAAATTTTTTAAAGGTGCGATTGCTCAGCGCTAATTGACTAAAAAGAATTAGTTTTCAAGCAATTGCATATATGTTTTACTGATGACCCACTTATTTGAGTCAAGCAAAACACAGTAGGTCGATAGCCTATATTATTACGTTGATAAACAATCCGTTTATTCACGGTTCATCACCTTAGTTAAGCAGATTGCTTAAACGCCTCGATGTGCCTTTGACGTCATGTTTGCACTTCTCTTTGAGTATCATCAGCTCAGTTAGATACGATTATAGTGTTAAGTTACAAATTTTTGTGATTAGACAAAATATCTGACGCTAACTCCCTCTATTATCGGCTCAATATAAAAAAGAAGTTAAGATTATGGCAGAAGCAAACGCAGAAATTACTTCAAATGAGTATATCAATCACCACTTGACAAACTGGACTTTCGGTAATCACCCAACAGAAGGTTGGATAGTTGCCGAAACCAAACAGCAAGCTTCTGAAATGGGTTTCAATGCGATTCATTTAGACTCAATGCTGTGGTCGATTGGTTTAGGGGTTCTTTTTTGTGCCATTTTTTATATGGTGGCAAGAAGAGCGACCTCGGGTGTACCCGGCAAAATGCAAGCTTTTATTGAAATGATTGTGGAGTTTGTTGATAGTAACGTTCGTGATACTTATCATGGCACATCAAAGGTTATTGCGCCATTAGCACTGACTATTTTTGTGTGGATTTTCTTGATGAACTTCATGGATCTTCTGCCAGTTGATTATTTGCCTGTCATTGCACAAAAAATTGGTGGTCTGCTAGGACATAACCCACACCATGTTTACATGAAAGTCGTACCAAGTACTGACCCAAATGTGACGCTTGGTATGTCGTTCTCAGTATTTGCACTGATCATTTTTTATAGTATTAAAGAAAAAGGTTTTGGCGGTTTTATTGGTGAATTAACCCTTCATCCATTTAGCGCAAAAAACCCAATCGCTAAAATCTTATTGATTCCAGTGAACTTTATCCTAGAGTTTGTAACTCTAATCGCAAAACCTATCTCACTTGGCTTACGACTTTTTGGTAACATGTATGCTGGTGAATTGATTTTTGTGTTAATCGCCCTTATGCCATTCTGGATTCAATGGGTGTTATCAGTACCGTGGGCAATCTTCCACATTTTAGTAATCACTTTGCAAGCGTTCGTTTTCATGATGCTAACCATTGTCTATCTTAGCCTTGCATCACAAACTGAACATTAATTTCAAAACAGTAATGAGGATACATCAATGACTCTAGAAGGTATGACCGTTCTTGCCGTTGCTTTGCTAATCGGTTTAGGTGCACTAGGCACAGGTATTGGCTTTGCAATCTTAGGTGGCAAATTCTTAGAGGGCGTCGCTCGTCAACCAGAACTAGGTTCACAATTGCAAACTCGTATGTTCATCGTGGCAGGTCTTCTTGACGCCGTACCGATGATCGGTGTTGGTATTGCAATGTTATTGTTATTCGCAAATCCTTTAGCAGGTTAATAGGTACACTATCAGTACAATGTCCACATCATCTTATGTGGACAAGGATTGAAGAAACTTAATTAACGAGGGATTCTAAGTGAATATCAATGCAACCCTAATTGGACAATCGATTGCATTCGCCATCTTCGTGATGTTTTGCATGAAGTTTGTGTGGCCGCCTTTGGTTGCTGCTATTTCGGATCGCCAACGTAAAATCGCAGATGGCCTAAATGCTGCCGAAAAAGCCAAAGCAGACTTAGCAACTGCATCACAAGCTGCAGAGCAAGAGCTTATCGCAGCAAAAGCAAAAGCCGCTTCACTCATTGACCAAGCGAACAAAAGCGCCAATCAAATGATTGAAGATGCCAGAGTGCAAGCACAAGTGGAAGGCGAACGTATTCGTCAGCAAGCGCGTGAAGCAATTGATCAAGAAATTAATAAAGCCCGTGAAGGTTTACGCGCGCAGGTTGCAGAACTTGCCGTACTCGGTGCCGAAAAAATCTTACAAGAAAAGGTCAATCCAGAAACTCATGCCAATATGTTAAACCAATTGGCAGCCAAGTTATAAGTAGCAACCGTACAGTGAGGATATGATGGCTGATTTATCAACCTTAGCAAGACCCTATGCAAAAGCAGCATTTGATTATGCTAAAGAGCACACGTCAGTCAATGAGTGGCAAGATTACTTAAACGTGATGAATGCCATCGTTAGTGATAAAGCATTTGCCGATTACATCAATAATCCAGCAGTTGCTGCACAAGCTAAAATCGCTACTTTAAAAGACCTTTATAACCAAAGTTCACCTGAAGATAGCAATACCGTGTTTAAAACTTTAAGCACTGCTATTGAAGGTGGGGCACAAGCAGATTCCAATGCTTTTGTTAATTTTTTGACGCAACTTGCAGAGCAAGATCGTTTGGCATTATTACCCAGTATCAATGAGCGTTTTGGTTTATTGAAAGCCGCTGATGCAAAAGAAGTTCATGCATATGTCACGTCGGCATATCCATTAACGCAAGTGCAAGAGCAACTCATTGAACACCGACTTGCTACCTCCCTAGGCGCGAAGGTCGTACTACATATCAATGTAGACCCTGCGCTAATTGCAGGTGTGACGATCAAGGTCGGTGACAAAGTAATCGATGACTCTGTACGTGGCAAATTAAAACAGTTAAAAACACAGCTGACGGCATAAATTTCAACAAAATTGATTCTAGTCAGTAAAAATTAAGGAACAGTGCAATGCAACAATTGAATCCAGCGGAAATCAGTAATCTGATTAAGCAGCGAATTCAAGACCTGACTGCGGGTGCCACAGCAAAGAACGAAGGCACTATTGTCATGGTATCTGACGGTATCGTACAGATTCATGGTCTTGAAGATGCCATGTACGGCGAAATGATTGAGTTTGAAGGTGGCGTATATGGTATGGCGCTAAACCTTGAACAAGACTCAGTCGGCGCGGTTGTTCTAGGTGAATACTTGAATCTCCAAGAAGGACAAAAAGCTTACTGTACTGGTCGTATTTTAGAAGTGCCAGTTGGACCCGAGCTTTTAGGTCGTGTAGTAGATGCACTGGGTAATCCTATCGATGGTAAAGGCCCAATTAACGCCAAATTAACGGATAAAGTTGAAAAAATCGCCCCAGGCGTTATCGACCGTCAATCAGTTGATGAGCCAGTAATGACAGGTTATAAAGCTGTTGATACTATGATTCCAATCGGACGTGGTCAACGTGAGCTTATCATTGGTGACCGCCAAACTGGTAAAACAGCCATGGCAATCGATGCGATCATCGCGCAAAAACACTCGGGCATTAAATGTGTGTATGTAGCCGTTGGTCAAAAACGTTCAACCATCGCAAATGTGGTACGTAAACTAGAAGAAACAGGCGCACTAGCTTATACAACGGTTGTGGTTGCATCTGCTTCTGAACCAGCAGCGCTGCAGTACATCGCGCCATACTCTGGTTGTACTATGGGTGAATACTTCCGTGACCGCGGTGAAGATGCGCTTATCATTTATGACGACTTATCAAAACAAGCCGTAGCCTACCGTCAAATTTCATTGCTATTACGTCGTCCACCAGGACGTGAAGCTTACCCAGGTGACGTATTCTACCTTCACTCACGCCTATTAGAGCGCGCTTCACGTGTAAACGCTGAGTATGTAGAAAAATTCACCAACGGTGCTGTAACAGGTAAAACAGGTTCATTAACTGCCTTGCCAATTATCGAAACCCAAGCAGGTGACGTATCAGCATTCGTACCAACCAACGTGATTTCAATCACTGACGGTCAGATCTTCCTAGAGTCAAGCTTGTTTAACTCAGGTATCCGTCCAGCGGTGAATGCGGGTATTTCAGTTTCTCGTGTGGGTGGTGCAGCGCAAACTAAAATCATCAAAAAATTGTCAGGTGGTATCCGTACCGCATTGGCACAGTATCGTGAATTGGCAGCGTTTGCACAGTTTGCTTCTGATCTAGATGACGCGACCCGTAAACAGCTTGACCATGGCCAACGTGTGACTGAATTGATGAAACAAAATCAATACGCACCAATGAGCATCGCTGAACAAGCTGCGGTAATTTATGCTTCTAACGAAGGTTATCTAGCTGATGTCCCAGTGAACAAAGTGGGTGCATTTGAAGCAGGTTTGTTACGTTACCTACGTGACCAACATGGTGATTTTATGGCAGACATTGATAACACTGCCAACTATAATGATGATATCGCAAACCAATTCAAATCAGCGATTGAAAACTATAAGCAAAATCATTCATTCTAAGATTTACTGAAATTTTAGAACTGCATTGTCATAGAACAAATGAACAAAGGGGTTATGATTACTTTGTTCATTTTTCCAAATTTCGTCCATGTTATATCAATGGGCGTGGACTGAAACTAAACATGGCTGTATGGATTATTTATGGCAAGTTTAAAAGAAATTCGAGCAAAAGTTGCTAGTATTAAAAGTACCCAGAAAATTACTCGCGCCATGCAAATGGTTGCAGCGAGTAAGATGCGACGTGCTCAAGAACGTATGCAACTAGGTCGTCCTTATGCTGATAGCATGCGTCGAGTGGTTTCTCATCTAGTTAAAGCTTCACCAGACTACAAACATCCTTATCTAGTACCTCGTGCGGTTAATCGTGTTGGCTATATTGTAGTCAGTTCTGACCGTGGTCTTGCAGGTGGTTTGAATATCAATTTATTCAAAAAATTGATGCAGCATGTCAAACAACAAAAAAGTCAATCGGTTGAAACGCGTTTTGCGGTGATTGGTCAAAAAGGCGTGAGCTTCTTTAAAACATTTGGCGGTACGGTGATTGCTGCGAAAACTCACTATGGTGACAACCCAAGCTTTGAGCAACTTAGTGTGCCAGTTCAAGTAATGCTTGATGCGTATAATCGTGGCGAAATTGATGAGATTTACATGGTATATAACGAATTCGTTAATGCCATGACCCAAAATCCCAGTGTGCAACGCTTAGTACCGATTGCGGCTGAGTCTTTGGTTGATGAAACGATGGCAAACCGTGAACACAGCTGGGACTACATCTATGAGCCAACTACCAAAGAGCTGCTTGATGGTTTGATGGGACGTTATGTTGAATCAATCGTCTATCAAGGTGTGGTAGAAAATATTGCTTCTGAACAGTCTGCACGTATGGTTGCTATGAAAGCAGCAACGGATAACGCAGGTAACTTAATTAACGAATTACAATTGGTTTACAACAAGCTGCGTCAAGCGGCGATTACCCGAGAAATTTCGGAAATCGTTGGCGGTGCTGCTGCTGTTTCATAATTGACCTACATTCAAGGAGAGCGTAATGAGTAGCGGTCGTATTGTACAGATTATTGGCGCGGTTATTGACGTTGAATTTGACCGTCAAAGCGTACCAAGAATTTATGATGCCTTAAAAGTTGAAGGCACAGAAACTACATTAGAAGTACAACAACAATTGGGTGATGGTATCGTACGTACTATTGCCATGGGTTCTACTGAAGGTCTAAAACGTGGTCTACCAGTTAGCAATACTGGCGCACCAATCTCTGTACCTGTGGGGAAAGGCACCCTAGGTCGTATCATGGATGTTTTAGGACGCCCAATCGACGAAGCGGGTCCGGTAGAGCATAGCAACACTTGGGCTATTCACCGTGAAGCGCCAAGCTATGATGAACAATCGAACTCTACTGAACTTTTAGAAACGGGTATTAAAGTAATTGACTTACTATGCCCATTTGCTAAAGGTGGTAAAGTCGGTCTGTTCGGTGGTGCGGGTGTTGGTAAAACCGTTAACATGATGGAACTTATCAATAACATCGCAAAAGCACACTCAGGTTTATCGGTATTTGCTGGTGTAGGTGAGCGTACTCGTGAAGGTAATGACTTCTACCACGAGATGAAAGACTCAAATGTACTTGATAAAGTTGCGATGGTGTATGGTCAGATGAATGAGCCACCAGGAAACCGTTTACGTGTTGCCTTGACCGGTTTGACCATGGCGGAATACTTCCGTGACGAAAAAGATGAAAACGGTAAAGGTCGTGACGTATTATTGTTCGTTGACAATATCTATCGTTATACACTAGCAGGTACCGAAGTATCAGCATTGTTAGGTCGTATGCCATCAGCGGTAGGTTATCAGCCAACGCTTGCAGAAGAAATGGGTGTACTACAAGAACGTATTACTTCAACCCAATCAGGTTCTATTACTTCTGTTCAAGCGGTATACGTTCCTGCCGATGACTTGACTGACCCATCACCCGCGACAACCTTTGCTCACTTAGACGCAACAGTGGTATTGAGCCGTGATATTGCCTCACAAGGTATTTACCCAGCGGTTGACCCACTAGACTCAACGTCACGTCAGTTAGACCCACTGGTCATTGGTGAAGAGCACTATGCTGTTGCTCGTGGCGTTCAAGAAGTATTACAACGCTTTAAAGAGTTAAAAGACATTATTGCGATTTTGGGTATGGACGAATTATCAGAAGATGATAAATTAGTAGTTTACCGTGCACGTAAAATCCAACGTTTCTTGTCACAACCTTTCCACGTTGCAGAGGTATTCACTGGCTCACCAGGTAAATATGTACCAATCCGTGAAACCATTCAAAGCTTTAAAGCAATCTTGAATGGTGAGTATGATGACTTGCCAGAACAAGCATTCTATATGAAAGGTGGTATTGAAGAAGTGGTTGCTGCAGCAGAAAAACTACGCGGCTAATTTCTCAATCAAACCCTGTTAATTTAAACTATATTAACAGGGTTTTATCAACCTAATTTTGCAATACCATAGGAGAGAACTGTGGCAACTTTACAATGTAATGTCGTCAGTGCGAAAGAAACTATCTACTCTGGTGAGATTAGCATGTTAATTGCTACTGGTGTAGAAGGTGAAGTCGGTATTTTGCCAGGACATATTCCTTTTATTACGCTATTAAAACCAGGTACCATGCAAATCAAAACTAGCAATGGTAATGATGAAATGGTATATGTATCAGGTGGCGTTTTAGAAGTGCAACCGCATTTAGTGACGGTATTGGCAGACACAGCAGTACGTGCGAATGACTTAGATGAAGCCAAAATTTTGGAAGCACGTCGTCATGCAGAACAAACCTTGCAAAATCAAAAAGCTGATATTGATACCTCTGCGGCTTTGGCAGCATTGGCAGAATCTTTGGCACAATTGCAAACCTTACAAAAATTCAAAAACCGTGCCTAATACCAAACCCAACAATTACAGTATTGCCCATTTTCGAGCCGTCAGGGATTTAATGGTATCCACCTGTTTAGCAAAGTTACACCAAGCCTGACAGGCGGCATCTACAATAGTTTCGTAACTCTCGAAACAACGATTTGATAGCCAGTGTTGCTTAATATACTGCCAAACCTGTTCAATCGGGTTTAACTCGGGCGAATAAGGTGGCAGTTTCAAGATAGTCAGGTTTGGTAAATTATAGCGCTCTTTATGCCATACTGCCCCATCCATGACCACAACCGCATGGCGACCTTTGGGCACAGCTTGGCTAATTGCTTGTAAATGTCGCTTCATACACTCACCATTGGCATAAGGCATAACGAGCCCTACACATTGTCCTGTCGTAGGACACACTGCACCGTAAAGGTAGGTAGAAATAAATTGTTGTTGACGTACCACTCGCGGTCTTTTACCACGGTAATGCCATACTCGAGTCATTGAACCCTGCTGACCAATGCGGGTTTCATCTTGGAACCAGATGTTAACATCGCTTAGCTCGGTATCTTTAGGTAGTATGGCAGTTACATACTCGATGAAGTTTTTTTAAAGGCTTCTTGGGCATTAATATCCGCCTGCGGATGCTGGCTTCTGGCACTAATCCATGTTATACCAATGCGGTTAAGTAACTCGTAAATGCCATTAACACTATAGGCTGCTTGATAATGCTCGTAAGCAAGCTTTTGGATATCTTGTCCCGTGAGCCTGCCGCCACCGCGTTTTGCTTGGGTGTCAACTATTAGTTGCTTGAATGCCTCAATATGCTCTGGGGCTAGTTTGCTGTTTCTGCCGCTTCTTGGTTTGTCATAGAGACTGTCTAATCCAAAAGCTTGATAGCGTCTGCGGGTGCGGCGCACGGTTTCGATGTTGATGCTTAGGTTTTCTGCAATCTCAAAGCTTTGTTTGCCGATGCGATATTGATGAAGAATGTAGAGTCGTGTTCTAGCTCTAGCTTTGCTTTCAGTTTTAGCCAGTTCGCCAAAGTCATGGTCTTCTAAGCTGTGTTTAGATTTTAGTTTATTCATGTGGCTATGATACTATATTTTCTGGGTTTGGTATAATTTTGATGCGGACGTGTTTAAAGACAGTGGCTATAACCACTGTTTTTTTTATGGGTGCTTAAAGATAGAAGTGCTTAAAAATTTGCTAATTATCTTTTAAACCAAAGCTAGCAAAAAAATTTTATCAGTTATTAAATAGACAACCTTATATCGTATGCTTTTGCATCTGGTTATATGTGGTATTTATACTTTTTTATGTTTAGTTACGTTTTAACAATATTAAATTGGCTATTTTTTCGCTAAATTAATTCAATTATATTGTAGTAGTACAGGTAATGCGTAAACTTTCATTACTTATTGCTGATAGATAAATAAAGATATATTCTGATATAAGTATTAAGAGTATGTATAAAATTTTTTGGAGGAAATTATGTCAGAAGAAGAGTTAATACCCCGCGTATTGATTGTAGAGGATGATGAGCGTCTTGCCACCTTGACCCAAGATTATTTGCGTAAAAATGGTCTAGATGTGGCAATTGAAACTGACGGTAACCGTGCGATTCGTCGTATTGTGGCTGAGCAGCCTGACATGGTGGTGCTTGATGTGATGTTGCCAGGTAGTGACGGTTTGACGGTATGCCGTGAAGTACGTCCTCATTTTCATAACCCTATCTTAATGCTAACCGCGCGTACCGAAGATATGGACCAAGTATTAGGTCTAGAAATGGGTGCGGATGACTATGTGGCAAAACCGGTTCAACCCCGTGTGTTATTAGCGCGTATTCGTGCGCTATTGCGCCGCTCTGATACCGCGCCAACTGATGAAGTGCCGCAGCGTCTTGAATTTGGCGATTTGGTTATTGATAACGGCGGTCGTTCGGTTACTTTGAACGATGAGCTTGTTGACTTTACCAGTGCAGAATATGATTTGTTGTGGCTGTTGGCCTCGAATGCGGGTCGTATCTTATCGCGTGAAGATATTTTTGAACGTCTGCGTGGTATCGAGTATGATGGTCAAGACCGCTCGATTGATGTACGTATTTCTCGTATCCGTCCAAAAATTGGTGACGATCCAGAAAACCCAAAACGTATCAAAACCGTTCGCAGTAAAGGTTATCTGTTTGTCAAAGAAAACTAACATAATACTCATAAACACCGTATCGATAAAAAAGTCAGCATCAAGCTGGCTTTTTTTGTCGCTGTGTATTTTGCTAGTGAGCAATTGAAAGGTTTTGGACAACAATTTACTACGTTACTAGACACTTGCCTCACCGTTTTTCATGAATTTTACATTGTAATATTAATTTTGCTAGGTAATAATACGGCTATTATCTATTGACCTTAACCCTAGATTTTTATGCCGCTATTATCGTCCTTAAACCAGTCTATTTTTCTGCGAATTTATGCAGGTCTGTTATTTATCTGTTTGTTGGTTGCATTTTTTGCACAACTGCTTATCACCACTATCAATGCAGAGCGGGTACAGACTTATCGCGAGGATATGGCATCAGCGGCATTTTATCTCATTGATTCAGGCTTATCGCGCCAAGTCACTGCCCAAGAGCGTAATTTTTGGCTCTCTGATGTCAGTACGTTATTTGATACCAAGTTTAATATCGAACCGATCTCAAAAGCGGATTTTAGAACCAGCGAAATCAATCGACTCAATAAACAACAAGCCGTAGTACGTTTTAATAGCGATACCAATACGGCTGAGATTTATTATAAAATCTCGGGTGAAGACAAGGTGTTGCATGTAAGTTTTAATAAACTTAGTGAGCAACAAATCAAAGGGGTAGGCGTGTTGCTGCTCGATGATTTGTCTTACTATCGTACTTTGGCAGAAAAACAGCAACGCTTGCAACAAATTCAAAAATTTTTCCCTTTTAAGCTCACCTTGCAATCCATTAATAAACTGCAACTTGATACCGACCAAAAAGCGCGCCTGTATCGCAAAGATATTGTGATTATGTTCCGTGACAATACCAGTGTAGAGAATTCATCGATTCGAGTATTAGCACCGACTGAAATCCAAGATACCGTGGTGGATTTGGGACCCATTCCGCTATTTAACTGGTTTCCGCTTAATTTGATTATTAGTATTACGCTCATTAGTATGTTCTTGATTAGTTTAGGGGTGTATGCGCTGATTTTCCCATTAGAGCGTAAATTGCAGCTTATTCAAAGCGGTATCACCAAAGTGCGCGAAGGTAAGCTCAATACCAAAGTAAAAGTCGTGGGCGAAGATGAAATTGCCCATCTAGCCGCAACCTTTAATAGTATGACTGAGCACATCCGCCGTTTGATTGAATCCCAGCGCGAGTTGACCCGTGCCGTATCCCATGAGCTGCGCACCCCAGTAGCACGTATTCGCTTTGCCGTGGATATGCTGGCTGATACGGATGATTATGACGATCGGATGAGTCAGCGTGATTATATCGACCAAGATATCGAATCGCTGAATGGCTTGATTGATGAAATTTTGACCTATGCCAAGCTTGAAGAAGGCTCACCTAAAATGGACTGGGAAGATGTCGATTTGCAAGAACTCGTTTCGCAGATTGCCCGTGAGACCAATGCGCTTGGTAAACCTGTCACCGTTGAAGTAGGCAACATGCAAAAAGGTGCGTTTGCACAAGCCGATAGACGCTATTTACACCGTGTGTTGCAAAACTTGGCAGGTAATGCCACCCGTTATGCCGAAAGCACTATTATCATTTCAGCAGGCTTAGAAAAAAATGAAGCCTTTATCAGTGTGGAAGATGATGGACAGGGTATTCCAGAAAAAGACCGTGAAAAAGTCTTTATCCCGTTTGCGCGTCTGGATGATAGTCGTACCCGTGCCTCGGGTGGTTATGGTCTCGGCTTATCAATCGTGTCTCGAATTGCGTTTTGGTTTAATGGTCGCATGTCAGTGGATGAAAGCCCGACCTTGGGTGGGGCGCGATTTATCATGAAGTGGCCGAAAAGCCAGCTAGCGTCAAGTATTGAAGCCGATGAAATTACCCAAAAAAGTAGTGAGAAAAAATACACGGATGAGCAAGGGTCATAAGCTCGTTCTAGTAACGCTTGCAAATTTGCTCAGACTGGGCTAAATTTCAGTGAGTTATGCAATGGTTTAGCGAAATTTGCGCATATCAATTCACCGATGAGCGAAATCATCACAAGCGAGGATGGCATGCGTTACCTGTTTTTAGCCTTGGTGGTACTCAACATGGCTGTTTTCGGTTATTATAATTTTTTGCGCAAACCTACTGAAAGCCAGTCCGTCTCACAGGCGCGCGCAGCATTGGTTCACCCTGTCACAGCCACCAATGTGTCAAGTGAATTACCCCCCATGATTGGTACTAAAAAGTAAAAATGGCTACCCAAACCAAAGCTATCAAGACCAAAGTTACTAAGGAATCATGGTTAGCCTAATCTAAGCAACCCATTAGTCTTCTGTCAGCTTTATTCTATAATCGGAATGTTCACCACCACTACTAAACCGCCGCCATTGGGCTGATTACGAGCGATGACGCTACCATTGTGCAGGTGAGTAATGCGGCTTACAATCGCAAGCCCAAGTCCACTCCCTTGCGTGGTACGTGCCGTTTCGCCCCGCTCAAATGGCTGCATAATCCGCTCAAGCTGATCTTCGGCAACGCCTTGCCCTTCATCGCTAACTTTGATGGTTAAGTATTTTTGTCTAGAGGTTATCTCTGGCGTTAGGGTGTCATCGGTAACCACTTGCTCAGTAGGCTGTAGATCATCATCAATGCCAATCTCAATATGAATGGGCGGCTGACCATAGCGACAAGCATTATTGACCAAATTAACGATGAGACGCTTAATGGATAAGGGTCGCAATGGCACACTGGGCAGATCGTCTTGGATATCGATAATAAATGGGGTGGGGGCAAACTGCACCACAATCTCGTTAATGATGGGACGCAGGTTAGTCAATCGTACGGCTTCATCTGAGCCATCTTTCATAAATGAAATAAACTGCTCCAAAATCGCGTCCATGTCCTCAATGTCATACACTAGCCCTTCCCGCAAAAACTCATCAGGTAGCATCTCAGCTGTGAGTCGCATCCGCGTCAGTGGTGTGCGCAAATCATGGGAAATACCAGCGAGCATAATATTGCGTTCTTTTTGGGTTTGGGTCAGGTTATGAAATAGTCGGTTAAATGCCAAATTCACCTGACGAATCTCCGTTGAGCCTTCATTGGTCGCCAAATTGTTGGCGTGCCCAAGGGTGATGTAATCAATCGCCACTTTTTGTAGACGTTTGAGCGGGCGATTTAATTGTCTGACCAAAAACAAAATAGTCAGCAACGTGGCAAACGGAATCCCCAATAAGAAAAAATAAATCGACGTTGGGCTATATTTGGCATAAAACTTGACAGGCTCTTGCAGCCAAACATCCGGATGCGCACTGTCTTGAATATACAAAATCGGTACGGGTTTGAATTTAAAATTGACCGATACAGGACGCTGCATCACGGTTTCCATCTGTGTTGCCATTCGCTGGGTAAAGTAATCCACTAAGGTTTTTTCTTGAAAAGAAGGTATCTGTTGTGGGTCAGTAATCACGTTAATATGCGAGGCATCAATAATCCAGTTTTTAAGCTCGGGATTGTTTTTAAAATCTTTATCCGCTTTATCAATCATCAACAGCTGATTGGCAAGATAAGTCGCATGGTTTTGTAGCTCTGGTAAATACAGACTGCGCCAAAAAAACCACAGTGACAACGCCACGCTCACTAGTACCATCAACATCACCATCAAGGTGGTTTGCCAAGTGTGGCTATAGCCTTTGAGTTTGGGTAAATGCGGTTTCATGCTGAGGTATCCTGATGGTGGCTGTACAGCTGAGCCAAAACGGGCAACGGCACTTGCATCCTGTTATAATACGCAGATAGCTTGGCAAAATTAAAGGGGCAATCATGCAGTTTTCAAAGTTTGGTGAAAAGTTTACCAAAAACAGCGGTATTTTGCAGTTAATGGATGATTTGGGCAACGCGCTTAATAGCGAGCAACCGATTAATATGCTCGGCGGTGGCAATCCAGCACGGATTGATAAAGTTAACCAAACCTATTGGTCGGTGTTTAAAACCCTAGCTGAAGGTGATATGGGTTCAATGGCCATCGAAAATATCGGAAACTACTCAACGCCGCAGGGCGATGCCAAGTTTATTGCAGCATTGGTAGATTTTTTTAATCGCCATTATGATTGGGGACTTACCACAGACAATATCGCCCTGACCAATGGCTCACAAAATGCATTTTTTTATTTATTTAACTTGTTTGGTGGGCAGTTTGACGATACCACACAAGGCAGCATTGATAAAAAAATTCTATTACCTCTTGCCCCAGAATATGTGGGTTATGCCGATGCCCATGTGGATGGGCAGCATTTTATCGCAGTGCCCCCCAGCATTGAATTTGTGCAACATCAAGGTGAAGACGGCTTTTTTAAATACCGAGTCGATTTTGACACCCTAGAAAATTTGGCTGAATTGCACAACGGCGAAATTGGGGCAATTTGTTGCTCACGCCCGACCAACCCAACAGGCAACGTGCTGACCGATGACGAAATGGCGCGCCTTGAAGTGATTGCTAAGCGTTTTGATATCCCACTGATTATTGACAATGCGTATGGGATGCCGTTCCCCAATATCATCTATAGCCAAGCCACGCTCAATTGGAATGAGCAAATTATTTTGTGCTTTAGCCTATCAAAAATCGGTTTGCCTGGGGTGCGTACTGGGATTGTGGTCGCCAATCCGCAGGTGGTCAAAGCGATTAGCAGCCTAAACGCCATTGTTAATTTAGCGCCGACCCGTTTTGGCGCGGCGATTGCTACGCCACTGCTACAAGATGACCGGCTAAAAGATTTGTCAGACAATCATATTCGTCCGTTTTATCAAGGACAAGCCAAATTAGCCGTGCAGCTGCTAAAACAAGAACTGGGCGACTTGCCAAATGATGCGATGAAAATCCACAAGCCTGAAGGTGCGATTTTCTTGTGGGTATGGTTTAAAGATTTACCGATAACCACGGTGGAATTGTATGAGCGATTAAAAGCTAAAGGCACGTTGATTATCCCAAGCGAGCATTTCTTTGTTGGCGTGGATACCAAGAACTTTAGACATGCCCATGAGTGTATCCGCCTAAGCATCGCCCAAGATGATGATACCTTGAAAAAAGGGATTACTACGATTGGGGAAGTGGTGAGGGCGGTTTATACCAATCAATAAAAACAAGCAATAAAAAAAGGTCGCACATCGCGCCCTTTTACTGTTGTTTTTAACAACTAAATTTTCCACTCCACAAAATTCTTCAATAGCTGCAATCCTGCGGTATGGCTTTTTTCGGGGTGGAACTGGGTCGCAAACAGATTATCTTTAATCACGCTGGCACAAAACTCGACGCCATAATCACAGGTTGCCGCCACAATCGAGGTATCAGACGGCACACAATAAAAACTATGCACAAAATAAAAATGGGTATTATCTTCAATCCCTTGCCATAGCGGATGCGCCAAATCCATATGGGTGATAGTATTCCAGCCCATATGCGGCACTTTAATGCGTTCGTTTTTGTCATCTAGCCAATGATCATCAAAGCGTTTGACGTCACCACCCAGTACCCCTAGACAGTCTACCCCGTCATTTTCTTCTGAGCGCTCAAACAACGCCTGCATTCCCACACAAATCGCCATCACAGGCTTATTAAATACAGCCGTTTTGACAGCATCAGCGATTCCTGCTGCCTGCATCTCTGCCATGCAGTCGCGCATTGCCCCTACGCCAGGGAAGACGATTTTGTCTGCCGCCGCAATCACTGCAGGGTCACGCGTGATCGACACATCAGCGCCCACTGCCGTCAAGGCTTTACCCGCCGAATGTAAATTACCCATGCCATAATCTAACAATGCAACCTTTGTCATCTGTTATCCTGTTGTCAAAAAAAGCCCAAAACCGCGATTAAGCGCTGATATCACTTGGCGCTAATTTATCGTCAATTACCAAAGAAGCTTTGAAAAATACCAAAATAGCCATTATATTAATATCATCACATTGCTGCGCAAATAGCACTATTCGAAAAATTGTAAGGACAATAATAATGGCAGAAAAAAACTATTATGACATTTTAGGCGTCGATAAAAAAGCCAGTGAGGCAGATATTAAAAAAGCCTATCGCAAACTGGTACGACAATATCACCCTGATATCAACGACTCACCCGATGCCGACGCCAAAATGGGTGAAATCAATAACGCCTATGAAACGCTCAAGGACGCTGAAAAACGCGCCCAATACGACCTGATGCTCGATAACCCTCATATGGGTCAAGACTTTGGCGGTATGGGGGGTGGCATGGGCGGCGGTCAGGGCTTTAATGCCAATATGAGCCAAGCAGATTTGGATGAAATCCTTCGCCAGTTTGGCGCTGGGGCTGGCGGTCGTCAATCGCAAGGCGCGGGTGGCTTTAGATTTGATGATATTTTCTCGACATTCGGGGGCGGTGCAGACGGATTTGGTGGCAGACAGTCGCAACGCTCGACCAAAGGCGAAGATCAGCATGCCGAGTTATCAATTGATTTGAAAGCCACTTATAAAGGCGATACCCGTAAAATCAGCCTAAGTTTACCCGTACAAACCGCGACAGGGCTGGATTATCAAACCAAAACCATTGAGGTCAAAATCCCCAAAGGTATTGCCGAAGGGCAACAAATTCGCTTGGCAAAACAAGGCAATCCAAGCCCGTATGGCGGTGATAATGGCGATTTGTACCTAAAAATCAAATTCAATCACCCAGACAATATCCGTGTAGAAGGCAAAGACGTGTTCCAAACAGTAGACGTTGCGCCTTGGGAAGCAGCCATGGGTGGTCAAATCACGGTCAATACGCCTGCTGGCAAGGTCAATGTCAATGTACCAAAAAATAGCCGCACGGGCACCAATCTGCGCCTTAAAGGTAAAGGTATCCCAGCCAAAGAAGCCGGTGATTTGTATTTAAGCTTAAATATCGTGTTGCCAAAAATTAATACAGACGCAGATATCCAAGCGTTTGAAGCGTTCAAATCGGCATTTGCCTCGTTTGTGCCAACGCGCTAATCTATTGATAATTAAGCTTTATTGATAACTAAGCTTTATTGATAACTAAGCAAAAAAATAGGCAGTACAATAAAAAAAATGACAAACAGGCAACAAACATAACTATAGCTAGATAAAAGGAGTGTAACATGGCTCAAACCACCCATACGGATTTATCATTACGCTTAACCTTAGATGATTTGATTATGGCGAGTAGTTGGGATGAAAGCTGGGTATTAGCGCTGATGGATGAAGATATTATTTATGCTGAAACACCTGCTATCGACAGCCAGCCCTATTTTAATAGCGCACAATTGACCACAGTGCGCCTTGCCTCACGCCTACGCCGTGATTTTGATGCCAGTCCGCAAGCGATTGGCTTGATACTATCGCTGCTTGACGAGCTAAGACCGCTTCGGCAGTTACAGCGGCAAATCACGCTCACGCGAATAATTCATGATGTGGATGATAACTAACAAACATCAAGTTAGCCAACATCACTTAGGTGAATTTAATGTTAAAAAAGGGCGGGTTATCGCGCGATAAGCAGCCCTTTTCATTTGCTACAGCAACCGATTATTGGGCATAACCGTGATTACGGAGCCAGTTTTGTAGAAGTTGAATTTCGGCTTGTTGGGTATCGATTAGGGTATTGGTAAGGCTACGCACTTTGTCATCGTTACCATATTTGGCAACCACTTGTGAGAACGCAATCGCGCCTTTATGATGAATCAGCACGGTTTGGGCAAACGCTTGGTCGGCGTTTTTAGTCATGACTGTGTCCACCATTTCTTGCTGCATATCATCGATAATGCTATCGATTTCTTGCTGGGCTGCCACACTATCTGCCATCGGCTGATTAGGGTCCGCGGTGTTTTGAATTAGTTGCATGGCAAGCCAATTCTGTAATATTTGTGATTCATTTTGGCGTGAGCTAATAATGTCTTGGGCTAAGTCTAGCAGTTCAGGATTTTTGCCATATCGCTGCTCAATACTGGCAAGTGCGATGGTTTCATCAAAATGACTCAGCATGGTTTTGACAAAAATCATATCAGGCGAGATGGGTATATAGTCAAATTGATTGAGGGCGTTTGGATCACTGGCTGCAGCCGCATCGATGCTTGGCTGCTTGATGACAGTAAAATACGCTTCTTGATAGTCATTGATGGTACTTGAGTCAGGCATCAAGTAGCCTTGTGCCAATTGACTGACGGTGAGCATGTTTTTATTAATTGCCTGTGTGTCTAATACCTGTGGCAATGGTTTATCATCAAATTCTTGGGGCGCGCTCGCGCTGACAGCCGTTTGGGGTGTTGGCTGCTGAGAATCAGATTGCTCACAACCAATCATGCTGATAACTGCGATGACAAGCAAGATTGATGGTGCGGTGTTGGCCATGCATCGGCTCCCATGCCTTGATTTTATACGGTGTTTTTTGAAATGATGATTGTAAGCATTAACTGTCAGCATTGATTATCAGTCTTAGGCAAGAGTATAAAGTAGGGTAATCACAGTGACTATATCAATTGTGTCATGGCAGCTTGCTTATCATTTGCTAGCTGCTGATTGTGCTAGCTGTCGATTATGCTAGCTGTCGCTTGCGGGCAATATCCCCGCCAAGGCAAAAAACGCGCGATAAGCGGCTACTTTTTTCTCCAAGCTTTGCGGGTAAGCGCGCGAGGTCGATGGCAACCGATAAATACCAAATGTTCGCCCAAAAGCATTAACTTCAAGAAACTGATTGGTTTTTGGCAGTTTATAGGGTGTTTGACTGGGATCAAAATAGGGTGACGCGGGGTCACTGATACTTTGGTTGACCAGCGCTATCAGCACTTCTGTGGCTTTGCCACCGGTGGTATAAATCCACTTAACCTGCTCAAGCTGTGCCAAAACTTTACCCAAATCAACCGTAGCTACCACGGTCAGATGTTCATCAGCCGCATTGCCTTTTTCGCGGATGACATGAGTGACTGAGGGACATTCACCGATTTTATAAGCCTGTAAGAATGCTTTAATTTTTTCGGCATCAAAGCGTTTTTCGTCACCAACTCGAAAATAATCGATATCATCAAAAAACACCTTGCCCATGATGCGCCACATATCATTATAAAAATTGGGGTAATGAAATGCCATGCACCATTTATCAGGCGTGGGCGGCATGGTACCCATCATCAAGACTTTGGTATCAGCAAAAAAGAAGTTACCAAACGGATGGGCTTCGACACGCGGGTCAGTCAATAAATCAGCAGACATATCAGTTTTTATTTCTAATTAAATACACGCCAAGCGCGGCACTGGCAATAATCGGTAACAGCACCATAAAAAACGGTGAAAATCCCGTACTTAAACTGACAAACCCGACCAAATCTTGCAGATAACTAAATACCAAACCAAAGAGCAGAGCAATCACAATGCGATAGCCCAAGCTTTGGTTACGCAAGGAGCCAAATACAAATGAACAAGCAACCAACACTAGCGATAGCATGGCAAAAGGCGACAATAGTTTTTTCCAAAAGGCAACTTCATGCTCAAGCGAGCGGTGTTTGTCTTTGGCGAGAAGCTGTTGGTGCTGCCATAATTCGGTCACTGACATATTATCAGGGCTGCGTGTTAACAGATAAATCGCTGACGGCTCAATGGGTAACTGCAGCTTCATAGTCGGGATGGTAGTCAACTGACTGTGCCCATCGGCAGCAATGGTTAATTGTTTGATTTGTTGCAGCTGCCAGCCCGATGTCTTATCGGCGGTATTTTGACTGACAAAGCTGCCAGTATCGGCCTGCAGCACTTGCTGGATATGGGCAGAGTCGTCTAGCTGCCAAACTTTAATGTTTTTGAGCTCGCCTTTGGTATTGGCATAGTCAATATTGATGATGCGGTTGGCTTGTTTGTCCCAATAACCGTTGATGGCACTTGATAGCAACGGCTTGTCATGTTTGATTTGGTGCGCTAACTGATTGCTAGTTGGCACTACATACTGCCCAAGCAATAGACCGATAATGACAAAAAGAATCGCTGGTTGCATCACCCAACCGACTATTTTAAAGCGGCTGATACCTGCTGCTTGAATCACCGTCAACTCACTGGTGTTGGCAAGCAAGCCTAGACCTACCACTGCGCCTAATAGCGTGCCAAATGGCATATAATCGAGTAAATCACTGGGTGCACTATAGGCAATAAAACGCAAGGCATCTAAATAATTGTAATGATCATTGAGATCCTGCAACTCTGCCAGATAATCAAAGACGACTTTAAGTAGCCAAAGACCAATGATAGCCCCTGTCATGGCAAAAAGCGCTTGTTTTTTAACGTAACGAGATAAAATCATGGCTGACCGCCTGTGGACAACTGACGACTTTGGCGACGATAGCGGACACGATGTACCACGCGGCTTTGCCAATTTAACAACAATGCAAATGCGATAAAACCAACGATTAGCCAAATATATGCGTACTCACTAATGCGTTCTTTACCAATGGCAGTGCGTAGCGAAATGATACTAATCGCACAGCTAGCAAATATGAGCACGGAAGGTAACAAACGAAGCCAGCGTCCTTGACGGGGGCGTACCTGTGCAAGCGGGGTAGCAAGCATCGCCGCAATGATAATCAGCCACGGCATGGTAAAGCGATAGCCCAGCTCGGCTTTGACTTCGGGTTTTTGGGTATTGGCGAGCAGTTTGGCAGTGGTTTGGGTTTCGACATTGGTTTCGGTAATTTTTTCACTGGCAGGTTTTTCTAGGGTAATGCGATATTTTTCAAAACTGGCTTGGTTATAGTTGGCCTGATTGGTGCCAAGCTCATAGCGACGACCCTGAAACAAATCTAGCTGCATTGAGCTATCCGTGTCTTTACTGGGCACTTGATAAGCACGCGTGGCCGTGATGATAACATCGTTTTTGGCGATTTTGCCGCTTTTATCGGTTTGCTGCTGCACCACGTATAGGTTTTTGAGTTCACGTTTTTCTTTATCAAACTCATCGACATACAGGTGATAGTTGCCACTGCTGATAAAGGTTTTTGGACGCACTAAATCGAGTAAACTACCAAGCGACTGGGTTTGCCAAATGTGCTCACTGTTAGACAGTCCCCATGGTTTTGCCCAAAGACTAATTCCCATTTGAAATACAAATAACCCAGTAATCAGCGGAATCATCAAACGTGTCAAACGGCCACGACTGATGCCACTGGCAAACAGGACGCTCATCTCCTGATCCACGTACATACGACCGAGCACGAGCATCAATGCGATAAAAAATGACAGCGGTAAAATCAGCTCAAGAAAGGTTGGAATGTTATAGCCAATAATGGCGAACAGCAAACCAACATCCAGCCTGCCTTCTGCAGCGATACCAAAATAGCGGATTAAGCGACCGCCAAGCATCAGCGCCATCAGAAATAACAGCACAATCGCAGTATTAGCGGCGACTTGTTGCGTCATATAGCGTCGTAATATCACAAGTAACCACCTAATATTACTCAAAAATTAATCAATTCAAACAGCTAGGGAAGTAAATGCCAATATTGTACGACATCATACCATTCGGCGCATCTGTTAATCGGCTATTTTAGCGCGTTGCCGAGAGATTATGAATATGAATACTGTAAGGTAACATTTCACAATGACTTTTCACCAACACTTTTTACAGCCGCTTTATCAAAGCCAATTTTTACAAAGACTTTTTACAACCGCATTTTACCCTACACAATGACGCCTGCTATCCCATCGCCCAATATTATAAGCCAAATGCTATAACCCAAATACGATAATAGGTGTGCTATGATAATAGTTATTTCTTGATGACAATAATTAAGGAGCTTAAATGAGTTTGACATTGACACTAGCGACCGCGCTTAAAAAAACGGTCAAGAACAGTTATCACGTGGTATTGGTAGATGACAATAGCCAAACTATGGGGCAACTAACGAGTGAGCTACAAACCGCTGTCAGTCGCCTAATTGAAGCAAGTCGTTTCAAGGGTAAGCTTGCCGATACCGCAATCAGTTATGGCGCTGACAACAATGCAGGTCTGTTATTGGTTGGCGTGGGCAGTCAAGATAAATTAAACGGCGGTAGCCTGCAAAAAATTGCCAAAGCGATTTATGCAAGTTTGAGCCGTCTTACCAAATCTGCCGTGATTAGTTTAGGCGATAGTATTGATGAAGTGAGTTTTAGTCAGTTGGCATTAGCGCTGTTGAATCAAAGCTATACCTTTGATATTTATAAATCGCAAAAAGCGGATAGACCGACGCTAAAAGACGTGACCTTATTGGTCAGCGCAGACAACCAAGCCGCGTTTGACACCCTGCTACAGCTGCAGCAGGCGACTGCCCAAGGCCAATCACTCACCAAAGATTTGGCAAATCAGCCACCGAATGTATGTTTCCCTGCCTATCTTGCAGAGCAAGCGCAAAGCTTAGCAAATCAATACCCAGAGCTATTGACGGTCAAGGTATTGGGTGAAAAAGACATGCAGCAATTAGGGATGAACTGCTTTTTGGCAGTGGCTCGCGGCTCCGCGCATGAAGCTAAGTTAGTATTACTTGAGTACAATGGCAAAACTACCAAAAAAGACAAAAATAGCAAAACCAAAGGCAAAAAATCAAGCCTAGAGCAACCGATTGTACTCGTGGGTAAAGGCATCACCTTTGACAGTGGTGGTATCTCACTCAAACCAGGTCTGGGCATGGGTGAGATGAAATATGACATGGGCGGTGCGGCGGCAGTCATGGGCATGATTAAAGCGCTATGTGAAGCGCGTCTACCGCTGCAAGTTGTTGGCGCACTCGCTTGTGCAGAAAATATGCCCTCAGGAACAGCAACTCGCCCTGGCGATATCGTCACCGCCATGAATGGTAAAACCGTCGAAATCCTCAATACGGATGCCGAAGGTCGTTTGGTACTTTGCGACACCTTGGTGTATGTACAGCGCTATCAGCCGAAAGTGATTATTGACATGGCAACCTTAACGGGGGCGTGTATCGTGGCGCTGGGTTATGTGCGCTCAGGTCTATACAGTAACAATGAAGATGTGATTTTTGAGCTTGAACAAGCTAGCGAATCAGCGTATGACCGTGTTTGGCACATGCCACTGGATGATGACTACCAAGAGCAGCTTAAATCCAACATGGCAGATATGCAGAACATTGGCGGCATGCCAGCAGGGTCAGTCACAGCGGCGTGTTTTTTATCGAAATTTGTGGAAGATATTCCTTGGGCGCACTTGGATATCGCAGGGACAGCGTGGCAGTCGGGCAAAGAGCCAACCGCAACGGGTCGTCCAGTACCGCTATTGATGCATTATCTCTATCGCCAAGCTGCCCAAGATGCAGTCTAGGTGATAGGACGCTGACCACCCTATGACGGCATTGCAAATTAGTTTTTATATTTTGTCCCCGCAAAAAAAACAGCTCGCGTTCGTCTGCCAGCTGATTTCAACCGTGCTAGCCAAAAGCGAGGATAGCATTATCGTGGTGGCAGCGTCCGAGCTATTACCCTCACTTGATGACCGATTATGGTCATTGAGTGATGTGGCGTTTATTCCCCACCAAATTATCCAGCAACTTGATGCCTTTTATCACCAAAAAATCCCTGCCAGTGTGGTACTTACCGATAATATCGAACTTGTCACCCAATTTGATGGCGTCGTCATCAATCTCACCAATGAGGCGATTGTAGATACCCAAGCTAGCCGCCTGCTAGAAGTTATCGACGCCGCCCCCGAACACGTTGAAAGTGGTCGTCACAAATACCGCGCTTATCAAGCACAATTACAAGCACTAGCAACTAGCAGCCAACCTACCATCCAAGTTTTTCAAATCCGATAACTTCTCTACCCAACACTTTGATAGCTTTAAATTAACAAGTTGACGATTTTAAAAATAATTTATGCAAATTGTTAAAAAATGTTAATATATCAGCCATTTTTGCGGTGAAATATTGAGAGGTTATTATGTTAAAGCTTATCCAAGCGTATCAGCGCGTGGGGTTGGTGCCTTTGATTGTGATAGGGCTGATACTTGGTATCTTAGTCGGTTCATTAGCCAATCCGACTATTATCGGTGGTTTATCCATGAGTGTGGCGCAAACCATCTCAATTTTGGGCGCGTTGTTTGTCGGGGCGTTAAAAGCGATTGCGCCGTTGTTGGTGTTTATCCTAATCATTGCCGCTATCAGTCAGCATAAATCAGGCACTCAGGTCAATGTCCGCTCAACCATGGTGCTATATATGGCGGGTACGTTCTTGGCAGCTTTGACGGCGGTAGTAGCAAGCTTTTTATTCCCAACCGAATTGATTTTAAAAGCCGGTGAAGTCAGTCAGACGCCACCGTCATCCTTAGCAGAAGTGATAAAAGTACTCTTGACCAACATGGTGGAAAATCCTGTCAAATCGATTGTCAATGCCAACTACATGGGCGTGCTATCTTGGGCGGCGATTTTGGGTCTTGCCTTGCGCCATGCCTCAGACAATACTAAGCAAATGATTAACGATTTAGCGGAAGCGGTCTCAAGCGTGGTCAAATGGGTGATTTGGTTTGCGCCATTGGGTGTGTTTGGCTTGGTGACACAAACCATCGCTGAAACGGGTCTGTCGGTGTTATTAAGTTATGCCCGTTTGTTAGCCGTGTTGGTCGGCTCTATGGTGTTCATCGCGTTGGTTGTAAACCCGTTGATTGTGTTTGTCAAAACCCGCAAAAATCCTTATCCACTGGTGTTTACCTGCCTTAAAGAAAGTGGCATTACCGCCTTCTTTACTCGCAGTTCAGCCGCCAATATTCCTGTGAATCTAAACCTTGCGCATAAGTTAGGTTTGCATGAGGATACCTATTCAATCACTATTCCGTTAGGTGCCACCATTAATATGGCAGGGGCAGCGATTACCATTAATGTCATGACATTGGCAGCGGCACATACGCTAGGTATTCATGTGGACTTTGGGTCTGCGTTGTTGTTATCGGTGGTATCTACCTTAGCTGCGGCGGGGGCATCGGGTGTTGCAGGGGGTTCATTGCTATTGATACCATTGGCCTGTAGTTTCTTTAATATTCCTGACACCATTGCCATGCAGGTAGTGGCGATTGGCTTTATTATTGGGGTAGTACAAGACTCGGTTGAGACAGCACTCAACTCATCAACGGACGTGTTATTCACTGCAGCAGCGGATCCCAAATACGCTTATCATCGCTAAAAGTTGCTAAAGATTTTGAGCCATATAACGATAAAAAAGGAACAATAAAAAAGGGTATCAAGGGTGTCTTTTTTATTGTCCAAATAATCAATAGACCAACATCAATAGACCAACTAGCTAATTATCCACAAAAAAAAAGATGCCACGCGGGCATCTTTTTTTATAAAAATCACTTAACAATTAGCGATTATGGGTTTACTACAACAGGCACGGTCTGTACATCAACGGGTACGATCGTCGTTGTTGAGGCAATCGCTGTATTGTCATCAACCGGTTGCACGGTGACTGATTGAACTGCAGGGCCTGTTTGGATAACTTTTGCTACAGGGACCACAACTACAGGATTTGGTTGAGCATTCATAGGTGCAGTTGGCGCAACAGATTTATTATTGGTTTCGTCGATTTTTAGGTCAGCTGGGATATCAATGTTTACTTCACTGGTTCTTGGCGTTGCTTTGCTGCCTTTTTTAGCCTTAGCTGAAGCTTTGGTGCTGTGATTATTTTTTGATGCTTTTGTGGATTTTTGAGTCGCTTTTTGCGGTTTTGCTTTTGCCGATGCTACGTTTTTGTGGGTGGTAGTCGATTTGGTCGTAGTCGTTACTTTAGTCGCTGCTTGGGCGCTGACTGTAAGACCGGTTGCTATCACTAATGCAGTAAGCGTTGTGGCTAATTTTTTCATAATTTTTTCCTCATAGTTGATTGCTAGCTTGTTTTCTATAGTTATAATAGGTAGTTAGTATAATCCCCAAATATGACCGTATTATCAATTATCAATTATCAAGAAAATACTTTAAGGGAATACTAAAAGCCTAGCTGTCATTATAAACAATCAACAGATGTGAGAATGTAAGGATTGGGGACAAAATGTTGAAAATACGTAAATATGTTGAGAATACGTAAATAAATTTTTGCACTCTTAAGGAAGTTATTCGGTAGCGTTAACAATCAGTAAAATTGTCAATAAAACGCGGTCAAATTTTGTTTTAAGTTAAATTTTATGGCATGAGTAAAAGATTAGTTATCGGAATTTATTAACAAAGTGTTGCAAAACTTACTAAAGCTTACTAGAAGCGTCAACGTCATCAACCTTGTAGGGCTTTTTTTTGCACTTTTTTATATAACGGCTATGAGAATGCCACAAACCTTACAAAATTGCTCGTTACAACAAGATAGAATCATTTTAATATAGCAGTCATGTGATAAAGCATAGGTCAACATGCTTTAACAACTAAAATGCACGTATAGTATAAAAGTGTCAAAATACAAAAGCAGGACATTTAAAACAATAAAAAAAGGAGAATTATCATGTTTCGTTGGGCTATTATTTTTGCTGTAATCGCACTGATTGCGAGTTTCTTAGGTTTTGGTGGTGTGGCAGGTTTATCGGCAAACTTGGCATATGTGTTCTTGGCAGTAGCGGTGATTTTATTTATTATTGCCTTTATCAGCCGAAAAGTTTAAACACTAAAGTAATAAGATAGGTCTATTTCATTTAGTATGATCATACCAAACACGCTTAAAATAACCTTTTACTATGTAAAAACACGTTTGTTTGATGCAAAGTGTTAAAAATGTAAAAGGTTATTTTTTTTTGTTAGAATTTTCACTCAAATATAGCTTTGCCTCATATGCCAACAATGCCAGTAAGGCAACCAAAAATGGCATGATGTAATACAGTAATCTAAAAATCAATAACACCGCCAGCATCTGCGTCCGATCGACTTCGGGCAAAGCCGTAATCATGACCACTTCAAACACCCCCAAACCGCCAGGAACATGACTTAAAATACCGATTGCCATTGATTGAATGAACGCAGAAAAGGTCGCCCAATAGCTGATATGCTCAGAAGGCGGTAACAGTAAGTAAAGTACCAACGCCACGGTACTTAAATCTAAAATGGCAATCGCAATCTGTTGCAGCACAATTTTGGCGGGCGGTAAGTCAAAACGCCAACCCCGAATCACCACATGTTTGCCTTGCTTGCCAGCGTACACAATAATCGCTGCAATAACACTTAACATGATGATGCCAAGCACCCGTACATAAAAAGTATGCTCAAAGATGCCGAGGGATTTATCCAGTTCAGATAATAGTTGAACGGTAATCTCAGGATGGCTAGTCAAAGACGCCCCAATCAACGTAGTAATGCCAAAGGTAAACGCCATCGACACCATCCAGACGATATTGGCAATTTCATTATGAGTCAGATTAAAACGGCGATAGTTACGATAACGGATACCACTCGCGGTAACAAGATTGAGCCCAATGGTGTGGCTAATGGCATAAGCGGTAAAAGAGGTGAGGGCGACATGGCGGTAATCAAGTTTTTTGCCGAGTTGGCGGAGCGCAATAAAATCATAAATAGTAAGTACTAAATAACCAAAAGCCACCACGATGGCGGCGATAATAAGATGGAAGGTAGGAATATGCGCGATAGCGTCTAGAACGTCTTGATAGTGCACAGTTTTGGTCAAACGATAAAGCGCACGAATTGCCATAAAAAAAATCAATACCGTAATCGCTGTTAATGCAAGTCGCCAAACCTGCTTAAACCAAGAACTATTCATGCATTCAACCTAATTTTTTTTAGTAGACATTACGATCAATTAATCAATTAATCAATTAATCGCCAACATTATTTTCATTATCTTCAAACAATGTCAAATTTATCTCATCATCTTGCACAGTTTGGGTGGGGGTTTGGTGCGCCAAACGCTGGGCACGCAGTCGTTTGAGTCGTCGGATAGTCAATAACTTAAGTACTTGCCGCTTTTGTAAGTCATTCATCATAAGCCAAAGGTCACGCTCGGTGCGATTGCGCAAACAGCCTTTACAATAACCCTGTTTATCAAGCTCGCAGACTTGAATACAAGGACTGGCAATCTCAAATAACTCTTGCTGCTCCATCGCGGTGATAACTCCTGACTACGCCATACAAATGGACGAGTAATCCACCTATGCAGAGATAGGGTTAACTGGGCTGAAAATCAAATAACACAGACAAAAACGTACCACCAAACACGGCTATCTAACTAACACGACAAATTTTAACGTGTTGAAACCTCGCATCATGGCTATTTTAGCCAAGCAATGCTAAGATTAAATGTTAGCCAAACCAACAACAGTCGATATGATAATTTACTATAATTAAAAATTTGAGATAAAGCCATGCAAATTGTGTATATTCACGGACTTGATAGCAATCCAAACGCCGAAAAAGCGCAAAAACTCAAAGATTTTTGTGCCAAAAATTTCCCACAAATCAAGGTTGTTGCGCCCGATTTGAATCGTTCACCCAACGAGTCGATTGCTTTAATCCAAGAAATTATTGCCAACGACCCGAATACAGGTTTGGTCGGTAGTTCGCTTGGGGGATTTTATGGCAATATTTTGGCGAATTTGACAGGTAAAAAAACGGTATTGCTCAACCCAAGTGTGCACAGTGGCACAAGTCTCAAACGTTTTTTTGGGGAAGATTTTGACAGTTTGCCCAATGATTATATCGGTCACGTGACCCCCGATGGCTGGCATATTAGCAAAAAAGATATTGAGTGGCTGGTAGCAAATCGCCCCGAACAATCGCTCAATCCGCAGAATTTATTGGTCATTTTGAAAAAAGGCGATGAGCTGCTTAATTTCCAAGATGCGGTCAATTATTTTAGTCAAAGCGCTTTGGAAAAAAGCAATGCCCAAAGCCATATCATCGTGGAAGACGGTGGCGACCATCGTATGAGTGATTTTGAAACCAAACTACCGCAAATCATACTGTTCTTGTTTGGCTTGCCGTTGATTAAGTAAAAATTTTCTCGAAAGGTCAGGCGTTGTCCTAGAAAATTGGTTTATGATATATGACATAAAAAAATAGGACTATGAAAAGCTAATGGAATTTGAAATTACGTTGATTACTTTAGGTTTTTTTGCTTTTTGTGGGGGCTTAATAGATGCCGCAGTCGGTGGTGGTGGGTTGGTGCAAATTCCCGCTTTATTACACGCTTTGCCACAACATAGTATGGCTACCGTTTTAGGCACTAATAAGTTAGCCGTTTGGGCGGGTACATCAGCATCTACTTTAAAGTATGTTAATAAGATTAAATTTGTTTGGCGGCTTTTAATCCCTACCATGGTGGCGGCATTTATATTTGCTTTTTTTGGAGCAATGTCAGTTACTTATATCCCCAAAAAGGTCATGAGTTACCTTGTTTTTGTGTTGCTCATTTTGATGGCTATTTATACCTTTTTTAAAAAAGATTTAGGCACAGTTCATCATGATATGCCGCATGGCAATAAACAAATTTTGTTAGGTATGCTATTTGGTGGGCTGATTGGTTTTTATGATGGTCTCTTTGGAGCTGGTAGTGGTAGTTTTTTAGTCTTTGCCTTTATCAAAATTTTTGGATTTGATTTTATTAATGCGTCTGCATCAGCCAAAGTGGTTAATTTAGGTACTTTCAGTGCAGCATTGTTATTTTTTATACCCACAGGAAATATTTTGTGGAAAATCGGTCTCATGGTTGCTATTTGTAATATTGTCGGTTCTTTGGTAGGTGTTTTCTTAGCATTAAAATATGGTAGTCAATTTATTAGAGTATTTTTTCTCATTCTTTTGGTTTTTTTAATTGTAAGAATGGGAATGACGTTATTTTAAGTTTTATAGTCATGGAAATTTTATGAGTAGTTACACATCCACATCACTTGAAGTATTAGAAGGTCTTGACCCGGTACGCCGCCGCCCCGGCATGTACACTGACACCACACGCCCCAACCACCTTGCCCAAGAAGTCATCGACAATTCGGTGGACGAAGCCCTTGCAGGTCACGCCAAAAACATTACTGTCATTCTACACACCGACGGTTCGCTGTCGGTCGAAGATGACGGACGCGGCATGCCCACCGACATTCACCCCGAATTTAAGCAATCGGGCATTGAGCTGATTTTGACACGCCTACACGCAGGCGGTAAATTTTCTACCGACAACTACCAAGTCTCAGGCGGTCTGCATGGCGTGGGGATTTCAGTCGTCAATGCCTTGTCGCACAAAGTCGATGTTACTGTGTGGCGAAATGGCGAAGCATTCACCATGCAATTTGTCGATGGCAATGCCGTTGCTCCGCTGGCGGTTGCCCCGTCTTCTAACAAGAAAAAACGCGGTACACTCGTGCGGTTTTGGGTCAATGAAACATACTTTGACACGCCAAAATTTAACATCAAACAACTCAAACACCATCTTAAAGCCAAAGCCGTATTATCGGCAGGGCTGACCATCACTTTTATCAATGAAATTGACGGCGATAAAGACGTTTGGCAATTTACCGATGGGCTATCGCAATATCTCACCGAGCAACTGGTCGAAGAAATCACCCTGCCAGAACAGCCATTTGTGTTTAATTACGACGCCAAAAAAGGCGAGCGAGCAGGGTTAAGTTTTGCCATTTGTTGGCTTAGCGAGGGTGGTACGCCTGTACAAGAAAGCTACGTCAATCTGATTCCTACAGCACAAGGTGGCACGCACGTCAATGGACTACGCACAGGTATTACGGACGCGTTAAAAGAATTTTGTGAACTGCACAATCTACTGCCGCGCAACGTCAAACTCGCTCCTGAAGATGTGTGGGATGGGGTCAATTATATTTTATCGCTAAAATTCTCCGAACCGCAATTTAGCGGACAGACCAAAGAGCGCCTATCGAGCCGAGAGGCAGCGGGCGTGGTACAAGCCTTTGCTAAAGATGGCTTTAGCCTGTGGCTCAATCAAAACTCTGAGATTGCCAAACAAATCGCTGAACTTGCCATCAATAAAGCGGGGAAACGGCTCAAATCCGCCAAAAAAGTTGAGCGTAAAAAAATCACCCAAGGACCCGCATTGCCAGGCAAATTGGCGGATTGTCGCGGTGATTTGCGAGATGGCGCAGAGCTGTTTTTGGTGGAAGGGGATTCGGCAGGTGGCTCTGCAAAACAGGCACGTGATAGACATTTTCAAGCGATTATGCCCCTGCGAGGCAAGATTTTGAACACGTGGGAAGTATCGCCCGATACGGTGCTTGCCAGTGAAGAGATTCATAACATCGCCATTGCCATTGGCGTTGATCCTGATTCGGACGACTTGAGCGAACTGCGTTATGATAAAATCTGTATTTTGGCGGATGCCGATTCGGATGGACTGCATATTGCCACGTTGCTGTGCGCGCTGTTTGTCAAACATTTTAAAGCGGTCGTTGATGCAGGGCATCTGTATGTCGCTATGCCACCGCTATATCGCATTGATATTGGTAAAGAGGTGGAGTACGCCCTTGATAATGACGAACTTCAGCAAATCTTGAAAAAAGTGGCAAAAAATAAAAAGCCGCAAATTACCCGATTTAAGGGGTTAGGCGAGATGAGTGCCGAACAGCTACGTGAAACCACGATGAATCCTGATACGCGACGTTTGGTGCAGCTTGACCTTGATGACCCCACTGCAACCGATAGCGTGATGGATATGCTACTTGCCAAAAAACGCGCCAGCGACCGTAAGATGTGGCTTGAGCAAAAAGGCGATTTGGCGGAAATTGGGGTTTAATGGCTAGGTAAAAATGATTGACGTTAAGCCTACAATGATAGCGTATACTTTTGAAAGTGCAGGGCTATCTGATACGTTTGAACATTATCAAGTAGATAAATCCTATTACGCGTTAGACTTTTTAAAGGAAAATGACGCTCGTTATATGATTTATCAATTTTCCCCTTCTGCCTAACATCTAACATGGGGCAAATCCGCGAATATGACTAAATTGTTGATTACCCTGCTTTTATTCTTTATCACCGCCATTGCCGAGATTGTCAGTTGTTATCTTGGCTATCTGATGCTCAAACAGCACAAACCGCTTTGGCTCATTGTACCTATGACCATCACGCTTGCCCTGTTCGTATGGCTACTGACCCTTCATCCCACCGCGACAGGGCGAGTGTATGCCGCATATGGTGGTATATATATCGCGACGGCTTTGGTATGGCTAAAATTTGTCGATGGCGTTTCTCTGACACACTGGGACAGCATTGGCGGTTTGGTGATACTGTTGGGCGCAAGTATTATCATCCTTCAGCCCAAAAGTTTGTTATAAACTCCGCCAATCAACAAATTTGCTAATTTGAGTGAACTAATGTAAACTGAAAATTTTAACCTAGTATTTTAATTCAATCTAGTATCTCAAAGAGTATATTCATGGATATCAACCAAACGCCATTAGACCCTCGCCAATTTGGGTCTAACGTGCCGCGCCGCGATGACCCAAACATTGCCAAACTTGCCGCAAAATACTTAAAAATGCGCGGTTGGCAACTTGTGGGCGAGGTGCCCAATGTCAAACAACTGGTGATGCTGGCTGCTCCGCACACGTCAAACGAAGATGGCTGGAATGCGGTGATGGGCATTTTATCAGTTGGCATTGATTTTAAATTGATGGGTAAAAAAGAGCTGTTTCGTATCCCGCTCCTCGGGTCTTTCCTAAAATGGGGCGGTATGATTTCGATTGACCGTCAGAAAAAAGGTTCAACTTTGCAGGCCGCCATTGAGCAGTTTAACCAACAAGAGCAGCTTTGGTTAGGGTTGGCACCTGAAGGGACACGCAGTTATACCGAAAAATGGAAAACAGGGTTTTATCATATTGCCGTAGGCGCAGGCGTCCCGATTTTACCAATTGCAATGGACTATAACACCAAACAAATGCGCTTTATGCCTTTGTTTTACCCAACGGGCGACTATGATGCCGATTTACCGAAAATTTTAGAAAACTATCGCGGCGTTTTGGGTAAGCATTTTGAAAAAATGTCACAGCCGTTGCAAGATTTGCATGGCTAACTGTATTAGCTACCCCATAAATTTCTTATGCTGTCTCTACGTTAAGCTACTTTTAGTTAAGGTAGCTTTATATTAAGGGCTTAACAAGTCTGCTATCGCATTCATTCCATTTATCATTAGCAGGCTGAAAGGATAAGAGAAGGGTAAAAAAAGGGTAAAAATGCGCCATGAAAGTCCTTTTGCTGCCGATACGGTCAACAAAAGGGTATAAATATAAAGACCCTTTTGCTATCGCCGCTATTTGCCCACAAAAAAACCTAAACCTGACGATGCCATAGGTTTTACAAACTATTTCTGCTATGATAGCTACAATTTTGAGACGATTTTTTAGTCGTTATTAGACCTTAATTGGACATATCAGATAGGAAATTTTATGAGCAATAATACAGTTCCCGTATTGGCAGCAGTTGTGTTAGGTGCTTTGGCATTATCACCCGTTTTTATCAAAAGTTTTGGCGATGACCCACAAGTAGCCGCCATCGGTAGCCGTCAGTTGGCGGGTAATTCAGCCGCTATCAATGCCCAAAGCAGTGAAGTGGCAAAGGTAGGTTATAGCCTAGGTTATATGATGGGTCAAAACGTCAAAAAAGACGCCAAAGACCTCAATCCTGCTGATATCAATCAAGGTATCAATGACGGTTTTAATGGTAAAGAATCGACCATGTCCCGTGAAGAAATGATTAAAGCGGTACAAACTTATGAGCAAACCCAAATGCAAAAACGCCTTCAAGACAACCAAGCCAAAGGTGAAGCTTTTCTAGCACAAAACGCTAAAAAAGCAGGGGTCAAAACTACCGCGTCTGGCTTGCAGTATGAAGTGCTCAAAGAAGGTACCGGCGCGCAGCCAAAAGCCACAGATATCGTAGCGGTACAATATGAAGGTAAATTGTTAGACGGTAAAGTGTTTGATAGCACCGCACAGCATGGCGGTCAACCTGCGGTATTCCCGCTTAACCAAGTTATCCCAGGTTGGACTGAAGGCTTACAATTGATGAAAGAAGGCGGCAAATATCGTTTCTACATTCCATCAAAACTCGCTTACGGTGAGCAAGGCGCCCCACAAGGTGGAATTGAGCCAAATAGTGTGCTCATCTTTGATGTGGATTTGCTAAAAGTCAACCCACCGGCTGATGCCGCACAGCCTGCCGCAGCAGATATCCAAGCCCAACTACAACAACAAATTGAATCCATGCAGTCAGCTTCTCAACCTGCCCAATAGGTGGGGTTGGCGTCAGATAGGTGATCTCAATCAGCTGGGCAAGCGCAACTATCGAATTCGCTCGCCCTACTCATCGGCACGATGGCAAAGGAACATCCCAATGATTTTAGGATATAAAAAAGTAAGTTTAGTGACTAGCATCGCTACTGGC
This sequence comes from Faucicola osloensis, assembly GCF_020041925.1. Lineage (GTDB taxonomy): Bacteria > Pseudomonadota > Gammaproteobacteria > Pseudomonadales > Moraxellaceae > Faucicola > Faucicola osloensis_D. Next base: position 1,312,662 of record NZ_CP083409.1, read on the forward strand.
ATGCTGTTAGCGGTTACATCAATCAGTGCAAATGCCGCACCCGCCAGCACTGGTGCAAACAAAGTTGCATCCTCTGTTTATGTACCAAAATCCACAGTGACGGCAACTAGCCCAGCATTGGCACAAGTCGGCTATAGTTTTGGCTATCTGATGGGTGAGAGCAACAAAGACAGTATTGATGACTTAAATCTTGATGCGTTTTTTCAGGGATTTCGAGATGCATACTCAGCGCAGTCGCCCAATCTTGACAAAAAACAAATGCAAAAAGTATTGCTAGACTATCAAAAGAACAAAGAAATTGCCTATGCCAAAGAAGTACAAGCGTTAGCAGCGAGCAATGCGGCAAAAGGCAAACAGTTCTTGCTAGAAAACGGCAAAAAATTAGGCGTGAAGACTACTGCGTCGGGCCTACAATACCAAGTGCTAACACAAGGGAGAGGCAAATCGCCTAAAGCGACGGACAAAGTCAAAGTCCACTACGAAGGTCGCTTGATTGACGGTACGATTTTTGACAGCTCTTATAAACGTGGCGAGCCTGTAACTTTCCCACTCAACCAAGTGATTAAAGGTTGGACAGAAGGGCTACAGTTGATGAAAGAAGGGGGTAAATACCGTCTGTTTGTCCCCGCTAATTTGGGGTATGGCGAAGCAGGTAATGCCGATATCGAGCCCAACAGCGTGTTGATTTTTGATATTGAGCTGTTACAAGTCAACCCACCTGTGACCCAACCCGTTAAACTTTAAGTTTTCTCCCATCTTAAAGTTTTCTCCCATTTGGCTATAAAAAACGCTCATATTCCTATTGAGCGTTTTTTATATGAAAGCTTGAAAAGCGTACCTTTAAAGCACCTTTTTTAATACTTTAGAGTTGCGGGTATTGTCATAAAAGGCATAGCGGTCAGCCGGTAGCGATTCAGCAGGGACTTCCATAAACCCATGTTCGACAAACCAATGCGCGGTGCGAGTAGTCAAGACATAGAGTTCATGGATGCCACGGCTACGCGCTTGTTGCTCTAAAAATGCTATCAAATCTGCGCCACGGCTACCATTGCGATAATCGGGATGGACAGCCACACAAGCCACTTCCGCGGCTTGGTCGTTGAGTGGGTATAAAGCCGCGCAGCCTAATACCATACCATCACGCTCAATCACGCTAAAGTTTTCGATATCGCTCTCTAAACGCTCGCGTGAACGACGGACCAAAATACCTTGTTCTTCGAGTGGCTCTAGCAGTTCAATCAAACCTACCACATCGTCGATATCGGCACGGCGAATTTCTTCATACGGGTCATGGGAGATTAACGTCCCTGAGCCATCACGGGTAAATAACTCTTCAAGCAATGCGCCATCTTTGGCATAGGAGATGATATGGGTACGGTGGATACCATATTGACAAGCATCGCTGGCTGCCCGTAAGAAACGCGCGATTTCTGAGCTTTCAGGAACATCACGTAAGAAGCGTGTCACTTCATGCGGAATCATCTCTTTAAGTAGGTGAGTGCCATCTTTATAGATACCTGTTTGCTCACCCAAGAAAATTAATTTATCCGCTTTTAGGCTAATGGCGGCTTGTAGCGCCACATCTTCAGCCAGCAGGTTAAATACTTCGCCGGTCGCAGAATAGCCCATACTACCCAAAATCACCACATGGTCATGGATTAAATTGTTGTGGATGGCTTCGGCATCAATCGCGCGCACTTCCCCAGTAAATTGATAATCGATGCCATTACGGATACCGTAAGGGCGGGCGGTGACGAAGTTGCCTGAGATGGCATCAATACGAGAGCCATACATCGGCGAATTGGCAAGTCCCATCGATAGCTGTGCTTCAATTTGCAGGCGAATTGAGCCAACGGCTTTTAGGATGTACGGCATGGCTTCTTTTGTGGTGATGCGCACATCATCTGCCATCGGTGTTTCGATATGGTTCTCGGCAAGATTGGCATCAATTTGCGGACGCGCACCGTGGACGAGTACGAGCTTAATACCAAGACTATGCAGCAGCGCAAAATCATGAATCAAATGGCTAAAATTGTCGTGATTGACCGCTTCGCCATTGAACATAATGACAAAGGTCTTGCCACGATGGGTGTTGATATAGGGCGCAAAGTTACGAAACCATAATACATAAGGCGGGGTAACATACGCAGGGGTTGTGGCAGCGGTATTTTGTTGGGCAGTATTGGGTAAATCAATCATAGCGTGATAGGCAAGTATAGGGTTATTATCAGTCATCGTTTCGCCATCGGCAAGCGGTGCATTGCCCTGGGTAAAACTTGCTGAAGTATCGGTTGAAGTTGGCATGATAACAGTAGACATGATAAAAAAAGTAGACGTACAAACAGCATACGATAAAGTTTTTGTCTCTTTTAATTAAACATACATGTAAGTTTAACAGCGTGATTGCGCGCATCGCTAAGAGACTAACGATAAGGCTATCAATAAACCTTACAAAATACAATAGCTAATCTTACTGATTTTGGCTGCGCTGTTTGTATTTAGTAAATTCATCCCGCAACTTTCAACTTGCTAGTGAGTTAAATTGTAAAGTTTGTTATGCTAATCTATAGTCGAGCCTTAACCTATTTGACCACTCAATCAGCGGTGTATGCCAACCTGCCAAAAAAACAGAATACGGTAACACCCGCTGACACAACAATTTTGAACATTTGAAAATCATGATTTAATGGAGAATATTCATGCAAAAGCTTTTAGTATTCGCGCTAATGACCGCCTCACTTGGGGCATCAGCCACCGCAACGGCTGTGCTACCAACGGTGGCATTAGACCCTGTTGATAATAGTCAAGCTGCACCTATCTCAGTGCCCGTTGCTGGACAAGTTCAAACCCGCATTTTAGCCTCTGTGGTTGGTCAGGATCCACAAGGTCAAGAAGTGTTAAGCCCCGTCAATGCACAAACGCGCCTTGCATCAGGCAACGTCGTAGAGTATCGCGGCTACTTAACCAATAACAGCCCTGACCGAATCCGCAATATGAAAGTGACCATGAACATCCCAGCCAATATGGAATTAGTGAGCACAAGCGATGTGGAGCCAACCCGCGCGTTTGGTAGTATGGACGGTGCCAATTTTCAGTATATGCCACTAAAAACCAACATGAATGGCGTGCTACAGAACCTACCGATGGCTTACTATAAAGCCATACAGTGGGATGTACCAGGTTTAGGGCTTAATGAAGTAGCGATGGTGAAATATCGTTTAAAAGTAAAATAATAAGCGCTCAATGCCTAGAAGCAATGCCTAGAAGGGCTCAACGCATAAAACCGCTCAATGATTGAGCGGTTTTTTTAGTTAAAATTTTTGAAACTTGCCGATTTTTTGCTCGATATCGCTGAGCCTTGCTAAGGTTGCGATTTCCCCTGCTTTTATCGTCGCCTCTCTAGCTACGGTATTGGTCGTGCCAATATCACCAACAGCTGGGCTTATCACCACGTCCGCTAATTTAATTTCAGCAGCGTTTGCTTGATTGGGGATGACGGCAAATGTCTTATCCAGTAGCGACCAAAAATCCTGCGGATGACTGTTTTTTGGCGGGCTTGAAACATCTACCGCGATGATAATATCTGCGCCCATTTGTTTGGCAGTTTGCACAGGCACAAGGCTTGTCAGGCCGCCATCGCCATAGCGTTTATTGTTGATACGTGGCGGCACAAAAACGCCATACACGCTACTGGATGCACGCACCGCAAGACCGGTATTGCCTTTATCAAACACGGCTTTTTGCTTGGAGGTTAAATCCGTGGCAACACTGGCAAAACGGATGGGGAGTTTTTCAATCGGTCGATTATCGACTTGGATATTGACCCAGTTTTGTAATTTGATACCTTCGATAAATCCTTGTTTGCTCCAGCTATAATCGAGCAATTCATTATTGCTAACATGGGTCGCGATGTCTTCAAGTTCACTAGCGGACTTGCCACTGGCGTATAAACTACCGACTAGACTGCCGCTACTGGTACCGACGATTAAGTCGGGGGTGATGCCATTTTTTTCCAGTACCTTGATGACGCCTACATGAGCAAAACCTTTGGCACCGCCACCGCCTAATACAAGGGCGATTTTGGGTTTTACTGATAGTTTAGCAGGTGATTTAATAGGTTGGGTGGGTATCACTGGCGTTTTGGTGCAGGCGGTGACCGTAAAACAAATGCTAGTAGTTATCAAGGCAAAGAAAGAAAACGGTTTCATAGCAAGCCTAATCAATCAAAACAGCAATATTATTAAATGATAAATTTGTTGAGTTCATCGGTTATAAAGCGTAAATTGTGTCGCTATGTATTCTAACTTAATTTGGTGTTTTTTCATGCTATTTTTATTATAGGCAGATAAGCTAACTTTATAACATGACGCTAAAACCTGACATCTTTAACCTCCCTGTCACCGCGCTTGCTGGCGTGGGTAGCAAAATTGCTGAACAGCTTGACCAACTTGGTATTGAGCGCGTGTTTGATTTGTTGCTACATTTGCCGCGTGATTATGAAGATCGCAGCCGACTGGTCAACATGTGTGATGTCGTCGATGGACAATCGGCATTGCTACAAGGTACCGTTGTCCGCGTCGAAAACAAAAAGATGGGCCTGAGCGTGACATTGCAAGATAAGACAGCACAAACAACATTACGCTTTTTCAAAGTCTATCGTGGACTGACCGAAACCATGGCGGTGGGCAATACCTTGCGTGTGTTTGGCGAAATCAGTATCAGTAAGTATGGCACCCAAATCAGCCACCCTGAATATGAAATTATTACTGGACATCAACCCCTGACCAATACAGGGCTGATACCTGTTTATCCAACGGTCAAAAACTTGCATCAAAATAAACTGCGTAGCTTGATTCGACTTGCGCTGCAAACAGTCAAACAAGCCAATCCTGTGATGGCTACTATCAGTGATGCTGAGTGGCAAATCGTACAAAGTGCGCTTAGCAAGCAGTTTCCGTTACTAGCAGGTAGCCACAACCCATTTGGGGAATTTAGCTTACTAGAAGCCATTAGCTTTATCCATCAGCCACCGATTTATACCGATTTGAACAAGCAAATTTTGGTGTTAGCGGCGTTAAAAAATCGCAGCCATCCGACCTGTCAGCGGCTCATTATCGAAGAAATGCTCGCGCACCAGCTGAGTCTACTGTACCGCAAACAACAACTTTATCAGCATAAAGCACCGCGCTGCGATGCCACAAGCGTGCTTGCCAATCGCCTGTTAGCCAATTTACCTTTTACCCCGACCCATGCCCAAAATCGCGTAGTGGGAGAAATCGTCAAAGATTTGTCAACGTCAGTACCCATGCTGCGACTTGTGCAAGGCGATGTTGGTGCAGGCAAAACCTTGGTGGCAGCTTTGGCGGCGTGCTATGCGCTTGATAGCGGCTGGCAAGTGGCGGTGATGGCACCGACAGAGATTTTGGCGGAGCAACATCTTAATAACTTTAAAAGCTGGTTTGAACCGCTTGGCATCGGTGTGGGTTGGCTGGTGGGTAAGCAAACAGCCAAAGCGCGTGAAAAAGCCTTGCAGCAAGTACAAGACAACGAGGTGCAAATCGTGGTCGGTACGCATGCGCTATTTCAAGAACATGTCAATTTTGCCAAGTTGGGCTTGGTGATTATCGATGAGCAGCACCGATTTGGGGTTGAGCAGCGAATGGCACTGGTCGATAAAGGCTTGGCGCATACCACACCGCATCAGCTGATTATGACAGCCACACCCATACCGCGTACCCTTGCCATGAGTGCATTTGGTGATATGGATACGTCCATCATCGATGAACTGCCGCCCAACCGCACCCCCATCACCACCGTCACCATAAGCCGTGACCGACGCGATGAAGTGATTGAACGTATCGCTGCCAACTGCGAGCAAGGCAAACAAGCTTACTGGGTGTGCCCACTGGTCGAAGAATCTACCGTGCTTGATGCGCAAGCCGCTGAAGCGACCTATGCCGATTTGAATGACAGGCTCAATCTCAACATTGGCTTGGTGCATGGCAAAATGAAACCCAATGACAAACAAGCAGTCATGGCGGATTTTAAAGCCGGTAAAACCGCTTTGCTGGTGGCTACCACCGTGATTGAAGTCGGGGTCGATGTGCCCAATGCCTCGCTGATGGTGATTGAAAATGCTGAGCGATTAGGGTTATCGCAATTGCACCAGCTACGCGGACGCGTGGGACGGGGCACCCAAAAAAGCTTTTGTGTATTGCTTTATCAAACGCCATTGTCAGAAACGGGTATCGAGCGGCTCAATGTGCTGCGAGATAGCAATGATGGCTTTGTGATTGCGCAAAAAGACTTGGAACTACGCGGTGCAGGGGAGCTTTTGGGTAAACGGCAGACAGGATTTGATAGCTACTATGTCAGTGACCTAGCGAGGGATGAAAGCTTGCTAATCGTGGCGCAAGCGATTGCTAAATACCTAATTGCTGATGAAAATCGCAAATCACAAGTACAGCAATACATCAGCCATTGGACACCCGATGCCATCAAATACATTAACGCATGATAGCCCATAGTAGGCGCTTGAATTCTGATAGAGCGTTGTTTTTACGGATAAAGCGCCTATTCACACCCGCAAATTTTTGTTATGTTATACCCCATGCCCTTATTGATTAATTAACACTGACCTAACGATTGGTTTTAATTAATTTTTTATCCATTGCACAATATCACTGATATTAATATAGAACTATCAATATTTTATTATCAATATAAAGGATACCTGTTATGCCACAAACCAAATATGATTTACCTATCGCAGACCAAGCCGCTGCTGATGAAATCATCAAAAAAACCGAAGACATCAAAGGGGTCAAATTTGTCAACATTAACCCTAATGGTACCATCGTTGTGACCCATGGTGATGACTTTGATGAGGCTGCATTTAAAGCGGCTGCAGGTATCTAGCTAGTAGGCTTGATAAGCGACTAGGTTTTATGCCTAGTTTTATTCCCTGTATGTTTTATGATATATATTTTTGACTGCACAAAAGCTGACTTCGGTCAGCTTTTTTATTGGCTAAAATTTGCCGTTAATTGTTCATTCAATCGTCATACGGTTGTCACCTTAGTCAGCTAATGTTTCCTAGCGATAACGTATGTTTTTATCACAATTTGACTTTTCATATTGTTGCTTTGCCTTATCTAGAGGAAACCCCATGACCAAACCGCCTGCTGAGCAAACTTCTCCTATCCACAATTTGCTTAAAGACACCCAGCCATCAACCCCAAGTATCAACCGTCGCCGTTTTTTACAATCTACCTCGCTTGCGACTGTCGCAGGTGCATCGATGATGCTAGCGGGCTGTAATAATGACAATGATGATAATGATAACACAGCGCAGGTTAGCTTTTTACATGGCGTAGCCAGTGGCGACCCGCTTGCTGACAAAGTGATTTTATGGACTCGGGTGACACCGGTGAGCAGTGGCAGCAGTCTTGATGTCGATTGGCAAATTGCCAGTGATAATGCGTTTAACACCATCATCAATAAAGGCACGAGCAAAACAAACGGTGGGCAAGATTATACGGTCAAAGTGGATGCCACGGGTTTACAGCCGAATACACCTTACTTTTATCGATTTATATGTGGTGGTGTCACCAGTCCGATTGGCAAAACCAAAACCCTACCTGTCACGAATGTCAGTCAAGTGAAACTTGCGGTGGTGAGCTGTTCAAACTATCCTGCAGGCTATTTTCATGCGTATGCCGATATTGCCAAGCGCAGCGATGTCGATGTGCTGCTGCACTTAGGTGATTATATCTATGAATATGGTCGTCATACCATCGATGACCAAGGTAAAACGGTACCTGCCTATGCTTCAAGCCATGCTGCACAGCTCAATCGTGAAGTCATTCCAATGGAAGAATTGCTCACCATTACTGGCTATCGCTTGCGCTATGCCCAATATCGTACCGATAAAGATTTGCAAGCGGTACATGCCGCCATGCCAATGATTGCGGTATGGGACGACCACGAGATTAGTAATGACACTTATAAAGCGGGTGCTGAAAACCACCAACCCAATGAGGGCGATTGGAATCAGCGCAAAATGGACGCCATGAAAGCCTATCATGAATGGATGCCCACGCGTAATAGTGTTATGACGCAAATTTATCGTAGTTTTGATTTTGGTAATTTACTCAGTCTGCATATGCTAGACACCCGTGTCATTGCCCGGGACAAACAGCTAGATTACAATAATTTTTTAATTAAAGACGCCAATGGTCAGCTCACTTTAGATAGCGCAAAATTCACCGCGGCAATGCAAGATACCAGCCGCCAATTGATCGGTTTGCCACAACAAAACTGGCTGGCAAGTCAATTGCAAGTGTCAAAGTCGACTTGGCAAATTCTGGGTCAGCAAGTGGTGATGGGGCAGATGTTTATTCCTGCGCCCGTACTGCTCAACTTTATGAACCCCGCCTTGGGCGTAGATGCCATCACTTATCTGACCTTAATGCAAAAAGCGCAGACCGCCCCCACGACCTTGACGCCGCAAGAGCAGAGTATGGTACAACAGTTGCAGCAAGCCCCATTCATCCCTTATAACCTAGATGCGTGGGATGGTTACGCGGTGGCACGCGAGATGATTTATGGTGTTGCCAACGCTATGCAAAAAAACTTAGTGGTATTGGCAGGTGATACCCATAACGCTTGGGCAAATAATCTAGTCAATGTCAAAGGCGAACCCGTCGGGGTGGAGTTTGCGGTACAATCAGTGACGTCGCCAGGTTTTGAAGAATATTTAGCAACAGTTGATCCAAAACAGTTGTCACTCGGGTTACCCATGCTGGTCAAAGGTGGTACGTTAAAATGGTGTGATACCTCTCAGCGCGGTTATATGATTGTGACAGTGACCCCTGAGCAATGCACCAGCGACTGGGTGTTTGTCAGTGATATCACCAAGCCCACTTATTCAAGCAGTGTTGGTAAAACCATGCGTGTCAAAGTGGGTGAGCCTTATTTGGTTTAAATAACTTTAACAAAACCCAATAAAAAAGCCGCTAACGTTAGCGGCTTTTTTTGATAAATCATTACATATTTGGGTAGTTTGGACCACCACCACCTTCTGGGGTGACCCACGTGATGTTTTGTGAGGGGTCTTTGATATCACAAGTTTTACAGTGCACACAGTTTTGTGAGTTGATGACAAATTTTGCGCCGCTGTCACTTTGTACCACTTCATATACCCCTGCTGGGCAGTAACGCTGGGCAGGCTCAGCAAAGATTTTGAGGTTACGCTTAATTGGCACCTCTGGATCGGTTAATTTTAGATGACAAGGTTGATCTTCAGCGTGGTTGGTATTGGAGATAAACACGGAAGATAATTTATCAAAGGTCAGCTTACCATCGGGCTTTGGATACTCAGGGATATAAGCGTGATCTGCGCGCTCAAGCACATCGTAGTCTGGCATTCTGTCACGAATAGTCAGTGGCATTTTACCCTTAAATATATTTTGCTCTAGGAAGTTGAACGCACCGCCCATCCAGATACCCATGCGGTGCATCGCATTTGCGAAGTTACGCGCTTGGTACATGTCGTTGTAGAGCCATGATGCTTTGAATTTTTGCTCATAGGTTGGCACTTCGTCATGTTGACGACCAGCAGCAATCGCTTCATACACGGCTTCCGCGGCTAACATACCTGATTTGATGGCGGTATGAGTACCTTTGATTTTTGCTGGGTTTAGGAAACCTGCATCGTCACCCACTAACACACCACCGGCAAAATATAGTTTTGGTAATGAGTTTAAACCGCCTTTGGTCAAAGCACGCGCACCGTAAGATAAGCGTTTACCGCCTTCTAAGATATTGCGAATGAGCGGGTGGGTTTTTAGGCGTTGTAACTCATCAAATGGCGATAGGTAAGGGTTGTGATAAGACAAGTCAATCACCATACCAAATGACACTTGGTTGTTTTCATCAAAGTATAACCACCAACCACCGTTACTATGCGTCTCGCTAAGTGGCCAACCTGAACCGTGCAGCACCATGCCTTCTTGGTGTTTGGCAGGGTCAATTTCCCAAAGCTCTTTTAAGCCAATACCATAGTGCTGCGGGTCTTTGCCTTCTGATAGGTTGAAACGGCTGATTAAGCGTTTACCTAAGTGACCACGGCACCCTTCAGCAAAAATGGTGTATTTTGCCAATAGCTCATAGCCTGGTTCATAGCCTGATTTTGGTTGACCTTCGGCATTGACGCCCATGTCGCCCGTCAATACGCCACGAACAGAACCATCTTCGTTGTAGAGAATTTCAGCGGCAGAAAAACCTGGGAACATCATCACTTCAAGCTCTTCGGCTTGGGTGGCTAACCAACGTACAAGGTTACCCAATGAGATAATATAGTTACCATGGTTGTGCATCAAACTTGGGACGATTTTTTCTGGTAATTCGCGGTATTTGGTCTCATTTTTGAGCATGTAGACGCGGTCACCTTTGGTTTGCACGCGAACGGGCGCACCTTTTTCTTTCCAATCAGGAATCAGTTCAGTTAGTGCATTCGGCTCCATGACCGCACCTGATAAGATATGGGCACCAAATTCTGACCCTTTTTCAACGATACACACGCTAAAATCAGGATTGCCAGCAGCAATGGCAAGTTGACGTAGACGAATTGCCGCAGATAGACCTGAAGGTCCGCCACCCACGATAACTACGTCAAACTCCATTTGCTCGCGTTCGATGTCTTGCATACAAACTCCTTAGAAAAATAAAATTCAGTGATGACAACTTGCTTAACCTTGCGCGTATTGGGTTAAACAATGCGGTTCATCAGCTTACATCTGACAATACACATAAGTCGCATCACGATGATTTTTGCAAGGCTAGTGATCTAGAAGGTTAGCCTTTGATTATCAGTTCATCAAATAATTGCTGGCTCAGGCTGGCAATGTTATCAATGGTTTTCTTGATTTTAACATATAATGAATCGTTATATGAATTCAGAAAAAATACTACTTAGTATAATAGATTAACCGTTTAACCACCTAATATTTTTGCAGGAGAAAATGACTGCCGGGCTTAATTTATCGCATCCAATTTGGCTTGTCTTATGCTATCTATCACCTTTATATACAATAAATCGACACAGGTACTAACAGCGACTATTTGAAACCCAGCGTTGAATTGACTACTATGTACCACAAAGTGATGTCGACACAGCGCATCATGGCATTCATAAACCCATACAATACGCTAAATCCTAATCTAAATAAAAACTACCATAATACGAGCTATAAAATGACTAATACTGATACTAATAATGTAGCATCTAAACCCAGTTTTGATACTAGCTTTGATATAGGCGAGCTAAGCCAACAAATCGAGCAATCGGTCGCTTCGCAAGCGGTAGCAGCCGCAAACCATCCGACACGCCAAATTCCACCCCTTGAAAAATGGCAACCCAAACTCATCGGTATGATGGATGTGGTGGTCAAAGCCAATGGCGAGTGGTGGCATGAAGGCAGTCAAATCACCCGGCAGCTACTCATTGATCTGTTTGCCAAAGTGTTATGGTCAGAGGTTGATGACAATAACCACATTGAGTATTTTTTAAAAACCCCTGTGGAAAAATGGCAAATCCAAGTAGAAGACGCGCCACTGCTAGTCAATCAAGTGGACGTCATTAACGAGCAATTTGGCGATACTAGCAAACCGGTGTTGCAGTTCACCACCACGCAAGGCGATGTGGTGATTGCCGACGAGCAGCATCCGATTCGTTTGGGTCTGCCATTTACCCATGCTAGCCAGCATGATGCTGGCTTACAGCAAAAACAAGCCAGCCAGCCGTATCTGTTGGTGCGCCAAAATGGTGACTCAGCGCTATACGGACTCATTCATCGTAATGTGTTTTACCATTTGATTGAACTGGGTGAGTTGGTAGAGGGTGAAGAGGGTGCGTCATTGATTTTGCACAGTGGTGATAGCACTTTTACCTTGACGATGACCGCCTAAATAGCCGCTTTAGCCAAATTTTGATAGCTTGTGAACCAGCGAAGTGACGAATTTGCTGTCAAATTCAGCAACTGCATTTTTTTGTAGTGAGCGTCTAAAAATTGGTATAAGATAGTGGTCTATTTTATGGGTAGGCGGTTATTTTGCGGTTTAAAATAGCAACACCCTGCGAGTTGGACTGATTAGGCTATGGTAGAGTTAGCAAGCGCGCCGATAGGCGTATTCGATTCTGGGTTGGGCGGATTGTCGGTATTGACCCATTTGCAGCGACGCTTGCCATTTGAACGTTATATCTATCTTGCTGATACCCTGCATGTACCCTATGGCTCACGCAGTGAAGCACAGATTCGTGAACTTACCTTGCAGGCAGTGGCCTGGCTACATTCGCAAGGTTGTAAACTTATTGTGATAGCTTGCAATAGTGCCTCTGCGCATGGATTACAGGCGGCAAGGCGGCAGTATCCTCAAGTGCCGATTGTCGGCTTAGTCCCTGCATTGAAACCTGCGGTGATGCAGTCGGCGACCAAGCAAGTCGCGGTGTTGGCAACCCCAGCGACCTTGCACGGGTATTTACTCAATGAAGTCATTGAACAAGTCGCCAAACCGCAGCAAGTGACTGTCCACAAATATAGCTTTAGCAGCCTAGTGCCTTGGGTGGAATTGGGTATGCCAAGCCATCACCCAGCCGTGACTGATTTAGATCATTTGCTAAGTGAGTTACAGGCTAAAAAGGTAGACCAACTGGTACTGGGCTGTACCCATTTTCCTTTTTTTAAAGCCTATTTGGCACAGCGTATCGACGAGCTGATGACCCACCAAGCTATGGGGAAAGTGGCATTGATTGATTCGGGCGATGCCATTGCCAAACGGGTGCATGATTTGCTTGAGCGAGCCAATCAGCTTGCCTCTCATAAAGAGCGACCGCGATTACAGTTTTATGCCACCGCCAACTTACCCACTACTGAGCAGGCGGCAACGCGTCTGTTGCAGCGATTTTTGCCAGAGTTGGGGATTGATTTTTTTACCTTGTGTGTGACTCAACATCGCGCAGTGAACTGAGCTTGTTGGTTAGTCAGCATGGCTTTTACCCTTTTAGCTTTTAACGATTTAACTTTTAACGATTCAGCTTTTAACCCTTTACTTTTTTAATTAATTGCGTTCATTAGAGCGTTATGGAGAAGATAGCATGTCTCAAAAGAAACGTTATCATATTCATATCTCTTTGGTGAGAAATGAAAATGTCAACTTAGAGAACGCGCTAGAGTATGCGCTATCGACGGATTATTTTTTGACTTGGGATTTGCTTGCGACCCATACCAATTTTGTTGAATACAGCCGCCAACAAATCGACCAATGTGATTATATGATTTTTATTTTGGGCAATGATTACGGTCATTTAAGCCTATCAGGTGTCAGTTATCTGCACTTATCTTATATCTATGCGTCTTCGAAACGCGTGCCCATGATTGCGTTAGTCAATACCCAACCGAGTCAACATGAACTATTACGTCAACGGTTGGATCTGTTTAATTTGGTGATTAAAGAACAAGGTTCGCGGGCCATTCATTTCGATCAGACCCATGATGGCGTGCCAGACTGTGTTCGAATGCTTGAGGAAATCAAAGAGAAGTTTCCACGATCAGGTTGGGTCAAAGACACCCTTCCATTGAGGACGCTACCGACAGGCGCTAGTGGGGATTTGAAGTCAGTTTTTGTCTCGGATAGATTTCATATCCGTAATAGTGTGCAACCCGCCTTAACTACCAGTAATCTAGAGCGCGATCAAAAGCGGCCTGAACTTGAAGTCAGACCGACCCAAGTCACGCCAAAAGAGCTCAATGAAGCGTTATTGGTCAATTACACCGCACACGCGTTTGAAGGCGGCAACTTGCGAGAAATCAGCGCAGCTTATACATTTAGCTGGGGCAATATTGTGCAAATGCTACAAGCATTACCGCAGCCGTTTACCAGTAATATGATGTTGACCCAAATTAACGATGCCCTCAAAGATGCTGCGATGGCAGAAGCGCTCAAAATCTCACCCAAAATCCATGCCGTCTCTCGCTGTCAAATCAGTAATATCGATTATCAATGGATCAAAAGCCAACTGGTGAAAAAACAATGGTTGGTCTCGGTCAAAGAAGAACGAAGTATCCGCGAGCTGTGGCAGATTAACATCATTGTACAAGCTTAATCCGTCGTTTTTAACACACCTTTTTGAGTGTTTTATGCAATTATTTTATATCAGCTTTGACCAAGCCATGATTTACTCATGTCATGACAATATTATACAGACCTGCTAACTAGCGTCACATTTGTTTATGCTATGATAATCTCACAACACACATAACGATAACATTGAGGATAAAAGAGGATAAAATTATGAGCAATCATGTGACTCAACAAGCGGACGATCTTGAAAACAACATCAACCAACTTGAAGATACCATGCACGAAGCCCAGCAGTTTCGTACCCTTGAAGAGCAAGTCGAAGATATGAAACGCCGTGGCATCAACCCACGCGATAACTTCAAAAAATGGGATGAAGACGAAGAGGACAATTGGGGCAGCAATTCAAAAGGCGAAGTCAAACCGATCCAAATGGATGATGGTGAAGAGCCTACCCCACCACCTATTGTATAATGTTCTACAATGCGCGGATATTAACAAGACCTTATCGATATCAACAAAAACCCTTAATGCTGACATTAAGGGTTTTTTGTTTGGGGATAAAAAATTGATAAAAATTGTAGATGACTAAGTCTTAAATAGCTCAGGTTTAAATCATTTAAAGTTTAAATGACTAAGGCGTTGTCACCCCACCTTGTCCATTGTCGATACGATAGTAACTCGTGCGCCCATTGGCATCGCGTACCACTTTAGTCGGCGTGGCAGTAACCGTTGAATTCGGTACAGACTGGTATCGAACGGGCGTTTGGGTTGGGTATTGGGTTGGGTACTGAGCATTGCCTGTTGGCTGAGTCATTAGCATACGGTAGAGTTTCATACCCGCACGACCATCAGGGTTAACACCTTGCTGCCGCTGAAAATCTTGAATCGCATAGCGCGTTTTATCGCCAATCATGCCATCAGCTTGACCAATATCATACCCACGATTAAGCAGTGCTTGCTGGATTTCACGGGCTTGACGGCGACTAATACCGGCATCATCCGTGGGCCAAGGTGTGACAAAGCCGACATTGCTAGTACGGTTTTGGCTAATCATATCGGACAAATGCGCAATCGCTAGCGCGTAGTTCTCTGACGCATTGTAACTATAAAACGCATCGAAGTTTTTACCCACTAAGAACGCAGGGCCTTTAATACCTGCAGGTAATAGCAAACCTGCACTATCAAGGCTAGAGGGTAGCGGCTTACCATTAGCAAGGGTCAGACCTTGATTGCGCCAGTAGCTCATCGGTTTTTTGGCTTTGCGGTTGCTATCTGCCCAAAATCCTGCAGGCAGCTTGACCTCAAAACCCCAAGGCTCGCCCGTGCGATAACCTGCTTTATCCAAGAAATTGGCCGTTGATGCGAGCGCATCAGCTTGGCTGTTGACCAAATCTTTACGTCCATCACCGTCAAAATCTTGCGCCAAGCGTAAAAAGGTACTTGGCATAAACTGGGTTTGCCCAAACGCCCCTGCCCATGAGCCAGTCATATCATCCCGGCGGATGTCACCATTTTGCAAGATACGCAGCGCATTAGCGTATTCCGTGCGAAAGTACGACTGACGACGGTCAAAGCAAGACAAGGTCGCTAATGACTGGATTAAGTCTTTTTTACCCAGCTGCTTACCAAAGTTAGACTCTACTCCCCAGACGCCAAGTACATCCGTCCCTTTCACGCCATAGCGCTGCTCGATACGGCTTAGCGTGCTTTGCAGTTGATTTTTGGCATTGATTCCGTCTTGCACACGCTCTTCATCGACCAGACCTGAGAGATAGTCCCACACTTCTTTTTGAAACTCAGGTTGATAGTTGAGTGAGACAATCACGCTAGGGTCAGGCTCATTTGGGCGATATTGTTCTAAAGTGCTGGCTACACCGCGAAAGGTGCTGCTATTTTTGAGATTGGATAAACACTGTTGAAACTGGGCATTGCTAAGATTAGGCGGTGTCGGTGCGGCATTGGCTTGGCTAACCATCGCCACGCCTGCCAGCGCCATAAAAATCGGGAGTAAACGCATAACAAACCTTGAATAGTGACAGATAAAAACATTAACAAACGGGGTGAATTTTGACTCATTCAAGGGTATAAAAAAAGCTTGCTTAGTGAAAGGAGTAAATGCATTTAATTACATTTTTTCACATTGGGTGATAAAGCGTTAATTTTTGCACGGTTGTGGTAAGTTTAATTGTTGAACTCAAAAAAATTGGGCATTAACAGGGTAAAGCCCAATTTTTAAAAGCATTAATACAGTATCAACAAAGTATCAATAACATAACAATACACGTTATTGTTCGATCATAAAACCGCTAAAATATTGTTTGAGCTTGGCAAGCTTGGGCGGAATCACAAAGTTGCAATAGCTTTGGGTCGGGTTGTTGGCGTAATAATCTTGGTGGTAGTCCTCGGCAACGAAAAACTGCGCAGCAGGATGCACTTCGGTCACTACCTTGATGCCCTGTTCATCACGAAGTTCCCCAATCACACGGTCAATGGTCGGTTTTTGCTGCGCTTCATCGGTGTAAAACACCACGGAGGCATATTGTCTGCCGACATCATTCCCTTGACGGTCTTGTGTCGTTGGATCATGGGTGGCAAAGAAAATATCCAATACCGTCTCAAGCGGAATAATGGTCTCATCAAAATCGACTTTAATCACTTCGACATGACCGGTATCGCCGCCACAGACGGCTTTGTAGTTGGCGCTTACTTCATCACCGCCCATATAGCCTGATGTGACATCGGTCACGCCTTTGACATGGCTAAATACTGATTCGGTACACCAAAAACAGCCACCGCCTAAAATAATCGTTTGCATAATAGTACCTTTTTATGGTTATCTCATTGGTTTGATATAAGGATTAAAATAAATTATTAAAAGTAGAACGGGTGAAAATGTTAGAATAGCAAAGTTTACTCGCCATTCAAGTTAGGCAATGTAAACCAAGTTTCCGCTATCTAAAAACCTGACAGTTTAAGCGTTTCTTAAGCGTTTTATCGTTTAAGCGCGCATAAAACTGTCAGCGATACTAAGTCAGCGGTACTAAGTCTTAGTAACGCTCAATCAGCCATAGTGAGTCAGCCGCATGAGTCAGCCCCAAGCCAAACCACTCCTCGATACTTTATTTACCACGCCGCTGGATGCCAATGCGCGGTTTAGCTTTGATGAGCAAGTGGTGGCTTGTTTTCCCGATATGATTCGCCGTAGTGTGCCTGGGTATGGGCAGATGCTCGCCATGTTGCCGATTTTTGCCAAACGCCATTGCCAGTTTCGCCAAACCAATAGCGACGGCAATAAAGTCAGCCGCGTTTATGATTTGGGCTGTTCACTCGGGGCGGTGAGTTTTGCGCTCGCAGGCGAGTTTGCGCCGCAAGATCTGCAAATCAAAGCCATTGATATCTCAGAGCCGATGATCGCCAAAGCGCAAAGTGTACTAATGCAGCATTATCCTGAGCATGATATCGAGCTGATTTGCGCTGATGTGTGTGGGGTGGCGTTTGAGCGGTGCGATATGATTGTGCTCAATTTAACCTTGCAGTTTTTATCCCCTGACAAGCGCGAGCAGTTACTCAAACGCTGTTATGATGCGTTGGTTGAAGGCGGTATTTTGATTTTGACCGAAAAAAACCCATTTGCTCGATGAAGCGGACGATGCGTGGCGTGTTGAGCGGTATTATGATTTTAAACGCGCCAATGGCTATAGTGAGATGGAAATCAGTGGTAAACGCAATGCACTGGAGAATGTACTTGTCACCGATACCCTCGATTTTCATCATCAGCGTTTAGCAACAGTGGGGTTTGACCGCCATTTGACGTGGTTTCAGTTTTTAAACTTTGCGTCGATTATTGCGTTTAAGTGATGATTGCCGTTAAACAATGAAAACCTGTCAATCCTAAAAGAGTCAACCATGAACAATACCATCAAAACTGCTGAAACCGACGTCTATCTTACCTTGCTGCAATTGGCGGAAAAATACCCAGTTGCCAATGAATGGCTTGCCCAGTTGCCCAACTGGCTGGCTACCATCAAAGACAAATCACGCTACGCCCATGCACCCTTTTATCAATCGCTCATTGAGCGCTTGCCCGTGGTTGACAACGCGCAAGTAGAGTTGAATCAACCCTGTATCACTGCAGCATTGGATTGGCAAGAGAGTGAATACAAGCAAACCCATGCACTACTCAAACGTTTGATGCCGTGGCGCAAAGGCGGTTTTTTACTGGGTCGAGATGACCTGCAAATCCATATTGATACTGAATGGCGCAGTGACTGGAAATGGGATAGGGTGTTGCCACATATCAGCCCACTTCACGGCAAACGCGTGCTAGACGTGGGCGGCGGTTCGGGTTATCACGGCTGGCGTATGGCGGGCGCGGGGGCAAGCACGGTGATTGTGATTGACCCATCGTGTCTGTTTTATAACCAGTTTATGGCGATTCGGCATTTCGTCAGAGACGCTGACCGTAACGATTTTGGACGCAACAGGGTGCACTATGTGCCCGTACCGCTTGAAGCCTTGCCCAATCCTAGCTTGACTAGCGGGCAAGCAGGTCTGTTTCATACCGTATTTAGTATGGGCGTGCTGTATCACCGCGCGTCACCGTTTGAGCATCTTGAGCAATTATACAATCAGCTAGCAAAAGGCGGAGAATTGGTACTAGAAACCTTGGTGATTGAAGGGGATGCAACATCCGTGCTAGTGCCAAGTGAGCGTTATGCAAAGATGAATAACGTGTATTTTATCCCCTCGGTTGCGGCACTGGCGCTGTGGCTGTACAAAGTAGGCTTTGTCGAGGTGCGCTGTGTCGATGTGGATGTGACATCGACGGATGAACAACGCAAAACCGACTGGATGGATTATCAATCTTTAAGCGATTTTCTTGACCCCAATGATAGCAGCAAAACCATCGAGGGCTATCAACGCCCGACCCGTGCGGTGATGATAGCCAAACGACCGTAACGATACATGAACAAGTTACAAGGGTAATGCAGTTTGGGGTAATGGCGTTTTAGGCTAGTGATGTTTAGAGCCGGGTAGTTTAAAGCGTCCTACTAAAATACCACTCCAAGACCATTTTGATGAGAAAGCCAAAAAAACCGCCGCCCAGTGCCAAAAAAATCCAAAATGTGCCTTGCTTGCCTGCATTGTTTTTCTTGGAAATATCAAACATGATAAAAAATAAAAACGCGATAAAGATAGGCAGCAGCACATACATGCCAAGTTTGGTGATTAACTCATTAGAGACTAAAACAAACATGTGATTATCCTATTATTGTCATCAGATATTACAAAATTTTAGCGCGTATTATACGCCAAAAAACCGCGTTTCCTTGTAATGGCATGTATCTTTTGACAGGATTATAATGAAAAAATCATCAAAAATTGGTATATTGAACGCCAAAATCCATGCCCATCGATTGTGAGTGAGTGATAGCCTCAAATCGATGGTGATTCATTGATTTATCGTGCTTTTTTAGCTATCAATCCTGCAACAAAACCTGTGAGCCAACAAAGAGAATTTCCATGTCAGAACAACAACCCGTCATTTCGCAAGCCTTAGCATTAGTGGTGGAATCACTAAAACAACAGCAAATTTTGCCAATCGATTGGGTTGATAACAGTACCATCAGCCGCACCAAAGACCAAGCGCACGGCGATTTTGCCAGTAACCTTGCTATGATAGCTGCCAAGACTGCCAAGAAAAACCCGCGTGAACTGGCGCAAACCATCGTGGCGATGTTGCCTGCCTCGGACATGATTAGCAAAGTTGAGATTGCAGGACCGGGGTTTATTAACTTTTTCTTAGATGATAACGCGCGTTTTGCTATCTTAGACACCATTATGGAGCAAAAAGGCGACTTCGGTACATCCGAAGAATTTGCCGGTCAAAAAATCCAAGTTGAGTTTGTCTCTGCCAACCCAACCTCAAGCCTGCATGTGGGTCACGGTCGCGGCGCTGCGTTTGGCATGAGCGTGGCCAATTTACTAGAGGCAGTTGGCTACCAAGTCGGGCGGGAGTATTATGTCAATGATGCGGGTCGTCAGATGGATATTTTGGCAACCAGTACCTATTTGCGCTACCTTGAGCTGTGCGGTGAGCCAATTGTATTTCCCACCAATGCCTACCAAGGCGATTATGTCAAAGATATTGCCAAACCCATCAAAAAACAGCATGGCGATAGCCTAAAAACCGCTTGGGAACATATGTTACTCAATGTACCTGCCGATGCCGAGTACCAAATCGATGCCAACGGCGAAAAAGTATGTGTCTCAGGTGATAAAGAAGCCCATATTGACGGGCTGATTGCCAATGCCAAAGCCAATTTGGGCGATAATTATCAGATTTTTCATGAAGCCGCACTTAGTACCATCTTGGCAGATATCCAAGATGATTTGGCAGATTTTAACGTGCATTTTGACCAATGGTTTAGCGAAAAATCAATCCAAGATGCCATTGTGCCTGCTTTGGAATTATTAGAGCAGCGGGGTTTTCTATACCAAAAAGACGGCAATTTGTGGTTTAAATCCACCGAATTTGGCGATGAAAAAGACCGTGTCGTCCGCCGTGCCAATGGTCAATTTACTTATTTTGCCTCGGATATCGCCTATCACAAGGACAAGCTTGACCGTGGCTATGACAAAATTATTGATGTGTGGGGCTCAGACCACCACGGTTACATCAAACGCGTGAAGGCGGCATTGACAGCGATGGGCTACGATGCCCAGCGTATGGATGTGATTTTAGTGCAGTTTGTCACCCTATGGCGTGGTACAGAGCAAATCCAGATGTCATCACGCTCAGGTCAGTTTGTGACCTTACGTGAACTGCGTCAAGAAGTCGGCAATGATGCCGCGCGCTTTTATTATGTCGCGCGTAAACCAGAACAGCACATTGACTTTGACTTAGAGCTTGCCAAATCGCATACCAAAGATAATGCAGTGTATTATATTCAATATGCGCATGCGCGTATTTGCCGTGTGCTTGAGCGTACTGAAGAGCGCGGTATCAAAGTCGATGACAAAGCCGGCAAAGCCCACCAACATCTGTTGACCCAACCTGTTGAAACGGATTTATTGAGCTTACTGGCTTCTTACCCTGAAGTGCTACGCCGTGCTGCCGTTAATTATGAGCCGCATTTATTGACCAATTACCTCAAAGATTTGGCAAGTTTGTTCCACGGTTGGTACAACGATAACCGTATCTTACCCAAAGATGGCGAAACCCCGACCCAAGACGAGCTTGACTTGATGCAAGCGCGTCTGCGGTTATCAAAGTCGGTACGCCAAGTGATTCAAAACGGCTTAATTTTGCTCGGATTAACGGCACCAACCAGTATGTGATATGATTAAGATACGCTAAAAACGCTGTAATATTACCGTATCCCATGTCGTAGGAGATGATGATGGCAAGACCCAAAGGAGCGACCCCGCGTAAAGCGCCAAGCACGATGTCGTTTTTTGCTGCCATGTTGGTGGGCATGATATTGACCGTGGGGATTGGTCTGTTTGTTTATTTGTGGAATCCATTTAACCAAGGCAAAACCACGAGCAGCGACGAAGCGCCGATGGTGCAGCCAAAGGTGCAAGACAAACCCAAAACCAATAACTACGAGTTCTATGATCTGCTCAAAGAACAGCAGGTCAGTGCCGTCCCAGACGAGGCGGCTGCCAGTCAGCCAGTCTCGGCGCAGCCTGATGTGGTGTTGACCCAACCTGACAGCACCAGTGCGCCAAAATCAGCGAATGTCAGCGTGGTCGATAATCCCTTGTTGTCTGATGATAACGGTACCAAACCACGCGCTTCAGCCAACAATAGCACGGTAGACACTAGCACCGCTGCCGATGAAAAAAGCAGTGCCGATGCCATTGTGATTGGCAATGAAGAGCCTACGCGGACTTATATCTTGCAAATCAATAGCTTTGATAATGCTGATGATGCCGATAGACGCCGTGCTGAAGTGCTAATGGCGGGCGTGGATGCCCAAATCGTCAAAAAACGCTTAAACAATGACCAAACTGTCTATCAAGTTATCTCTCGCGCCATGAGTAGCCCAGAGATGGCGGCGCAAGCCCAGCGTCAACTACAAAATAGCCGCATTGATTCATTGATTGTCGAGCAGCGTCGCTAGGCTGATTTGCAGGCAAAAAAACCGTGTTGTGATAACACGGTTTTTTATTATTCGGTGGCATTAAGCTTTTTTACGACTAAATTTGCGTTGCTTTTTGTTTTGCAGTTCAGTCAAGGTGCGTTTGATTTCTTCATCAGTCAGTTGTGAAATTTGCTGTAAGATATGCATCACGTCCATATTAAGGATAAATCGCGCGCTTTTTGCCATGGTATGAATGCGAGCATCAAACTCAATCACTCCGCTAGCCGACACCGTAATATAGCCTAGACGCTCTAGCGCATCCATAAAGCTAGTAAACAAGGCACGGTCAAAGAAATCTGGCATATCATCTTCGTATAGCACGGATAGACGCTGACCGAGCAGATGACCCAAATCAATCACTTGATCTTTGGTGAGTTTGCCTGAGCCTTGCTGACTCAGCAGCGCAAGTACCATAAAGTAGCGCTCTAGACTTTGCTCAACTGAGTTGGCAAGCACTGTCAACTGCTGATAGCTACGGGTATTCGGCTCTGGCGTGGTCAGGATGCGATGACCATCCGCATTCACCCCTTTGTCCACGATGATGTTTTCTTCGACCAAAGTATCGATATGCTCACGCAAAGTGTCATTTAGGGTGCGCAGTGGGTATTTCAAAAACAACTCTGCTTGCAAGAAGGGGTACATAATACCCACCACCCGCTCAATGGTGTTTAGGCTCATGGTGCCATTACGCTGTATCAATGATGCACACAGTGACGCGATAATATAAATATGCAAAATATTGTTGCGAAAATAACTCAGAAGCGGCGCTTGACCGTCAGCAATACGAATCAAGTCACCGAGCACATGTGGGGTGCGCTCGATGAGTTTAAGCTTGACACCATAGTTAATAATGGATTCTGGGCTTTGCTGGGTGATTGACACATCATCATCATACGGGATTTTTTCTGCGATACGTTGATACAGTGCCAACTGTTCACGACAGCTTTGCTCATCGAGTGCGCCATGGGGTGTGTCGAGCAGTACCAAAGCTAGCAAAGTGACTGGGTTAAGCACCGCAGAGCGGTTGATACGCTGCATGATTTTGATGCCCAAATTGTCAATCATGTGAGTGACATTGGCAGGCATATCACTATCGGTACGGTCTTTGGGTAGGGTATTTGGGGCAACGTCAAATTTTTTCATAAAATCAGCTAGATACAGCGGCTGACCAAAACTGACGTGCACATGACCGAAGATGCGCTCGATTTTTCGGCTGGCTTTTAACAGACCGAGTAGCGACTCAGATTCTTTGGGCTTGCCTTTAAGCTCACCGACATAAGTGCCGCCTTCCATAATACGTTCATAACCGATGTAGGTCGGGATAAAGACAATCGGTTTGCCCGCTTGGCGCAGATGGCTTTGTACCGTCATCGCTAGCATTCCTTTTTTGGGCGGTAACAAGCGACCTGAGCGCGAGCGTCCGCCTTCGATGAAGTACTCAATCGGCGTGTTGCGCATCAACATACTATGCACATATTCACGAAATACTGCAGAGTACAGCGGATTACCTTTAAAACTGCGACGCATAAAGAAAGCGCCACCATTGCGTAGTATTTGACCTAGCACAGGGATGTTTAGGTTCTCGCCTGCGGCAACGTAGGGCACACGCAGCCCACGTTTATAAATCACGTATGACAGCAACAGATAATCCATGTGACTGCGGTGGCAAGGCACATAGATGATTTCATAGTCGGATGCCAGTTCGCGTACCCGCTCAAAGTGCGCTACTTCAACCCCGTCATACAACTGTGTCCATAGCCATGTCAAAAAGCGGTCAAAAAAGCGCACGGTTGCATACGAGTAATCACTGGCTATCTCGTTCAAATACCCACGCGCCAGTTTTCGGCTTTTGGCGAGTTCACGCGAGTTTTCTTTGCTATCGATATTGATGGCATGCTGAATGGCAGGCGTATACAGAATTTTATCGACCACATTGCGACGGTCTGATAAGTCAGGACCCAAAATGGCTTCTTGTTGTTTATCCAGATAACCTTCTAAACGCTGCTGTACTCGTTCAGTGATGGTGTGTAAATGATGGCGGTCGTTACTAGAAGCATCAGTGGATATCAGGCTATCGGCTTGCAGCGCAGGGTTTTTGCTAATCTCATCTTCGATGATGCCACGCAGGTCTTTGGGTGAGTGAAACTGCACATAAGTATCCCGCCCTTTGACCCCAATATTAAATAGCTGTTTGCTGATGGTGGGTACTTGCCATTCATCAGCGGTGAGGAGGTTAAACAGCGAATCTTCTTTTTCTGGTGCGCGTCCCCACAAGATAGTGACGGGGATAAAATCAATGTGTAGCGTTGGGTATTGCTCGACGGCTTCAATCAAGCGTAATAGGCGAGGTGAGAATACGGCGATGTCATGAGACAGCTTTTCTGTTTTATGGTGATGCAAAAAAATCATTGCGGTATTTTCATCAATACCATGCGCCCGATCGATGACATTGGCTAGGGCAGGGGGTAAGTCGTATTGTTTGGTTTCCAGGTCAATTAAAATACTATTGCTACGAGAATATTCTTTGAGCACATAAAAGGTGAGTCGCTGGCTTGAGGTATCGTTATCGCTTGCTGGCGGTAGCTTATCATCGCCACCATGGGTGCTAGCTTCGCTAATATTGGGGATGTCGCCGATAAGTTTGGATTTGACGGCGAGCCCCAATAATTTGCCAGAGACTTGTCGGTATAGATTTTTTAATAGCGGGGTCGCAGCAGGATGGGTACCTTTGTTGTTCGCTTCGGTAGTGCCTGAATTTTTCCCTACGTGATTCATAGTATGCCTAGTGATTGCGTGAGTTTTTTCGTGAGTTTTTAAAGATAAATACAAGGTTTAAAATATGTCTTATCATGCCATAGATTGATGAATTTCTAAACCTTATCACTCAAAAATTCTTGTATAATGAGTGACTTTAATCCATTTTATCTACCCAAAATAACGGTAATCATAAGAGCGTCTATGGCAAGCCAGCAAGATATGAACCATACCCATAACATTGATATCACTCACCAACCACAGGTGCCCGTAACGCAGCAGCAGTTTGAGCAGCAAGCGATTTGGCAGCAATTAGTCACGCAGTTATTAGAAACCTTAACCCTCGTACCGTATCAAGACAGTGTATTTATTGGGCAAAGCCACGACTATGTCGGTGCGCGCATCTTTGGTGGGCAAGTACTGGGACAAGCATTGATGGCCGCCAGCCATACCGTAGAGCATTCAAAACCTTGCCACTCATTTCATGGCTATTTTTTGCGCGGTGGCGATATCAATAAGCCTGTATATTACCAAGTCGATAAATTACGTGATGGTCGTAGCCTTGCTTCACGTCAAGTGACAGCACGCCAATATGATGACGATAACCAACCGAGCATAATTTTTACCATGCTGGCGTCTTTTTCACCGTTTGAAGAAGGGCTTGAGTATCAACAAGCGATGCCAACGTATCCTGCGCCAGATGTGTTGCTGACCGAGCAACAGCTTAAAGACCAAGTGGTAGGCAAAATCCCCGATGCGCTCAAAGCACGCTTTATGCGCCAGCGTCATATCGAAATTAAACCGATACAGCCGCGTGACCCGATTCATCCAAAAATCATGGAACCAAGCCAAGCCAACTGGCTGCGTATTCCGCAGCTGGGTAAACAGTCAATTCAAGTGCAACAGGCACTGCTCGCATTTTCTTCTGATTTTTATTTGATTGGTACAGGGCTGATGCCACACGGGATTAGCTTTATGACTAAAGGCTTGCAAGCAGCAAGTATCGACCATAGTATGCATTTTCACCGCCCATTTGATATGAATGATTGGTTACTCTACAACATGTGGTGTGATACCACGTCACAGTCAAAAAGCTTAAACCACGGTCAATTTTGGCAAAATGGCAAATTGGTCGCCACAACCCAGCAGCAAGGGCTAATGCGCCTGCGCTAGTGATTCAATAATTTTTACCTT
The DNA here is from genome assembly GCF_020041925.1 of Faucicola osloensis. Taxonomy (GTDB): domain Bacteria; phylum Pseudomonadota; class Gammaproteobacteria; order Pseudomonadales; family Moraxellaceae; genus Faucicola; species Faucicola osloensis_D. Next base: position 1,338,902 of record NZ_CP083409.1, read on the forward strand.
GTATTAAACAGTAGCCGTATGAGAGAGAAAAATATGTCCAATCCCCCAATGAGTGATGCCGCCCGCCAGAACATCGCACAACAAGACAATCACCCATTAAAAGGCTTTGCTGTTATCTATGAGCAAAAAGTGGAATGGGGCGATATGGATGCGTTCAATCACGTCAATAACGTGGTGTATTACGACTATGCCCAGCGCGCACGTATCCACTACCTTCAACAAGTTGATATGTTTAACTTAAAAACTTATACCGTGCTCGCTTCGTCATCTTGCCAATATTTAAATTCGGTCACTTTCCCCGATGTGCTTTGGATTGGCATTCGTGCCAAAAAAATAGGCAATACCAGTCTGACCCATGACTATGTTTACTTTAGCACTGCCCAGCAAAAAGTCGTCGCTACCGCCTCCTCAGTCATTGTATTTTTTGACCAATCCGGTAAAAACAAGCAACCGATTTCTGATGCTCAACGCCAACAACTTACCGAGTTAGAAAGTCATACGGTTTAACTGTTACTAAAATTGTTAAAAAAAAGCCACAAGCTGCAATGCTGGTGGCTTTTTTGTCTGATAAATTGCTATCTCGTAAATCACTCTTTGTGGTCTGGGTTGGCAACGGTTTCGACCAAGTTTAGGTTAAACCCTGATAACGCGTTGAATTTAAGCGGTGATGACAGCAAACGCATATCACGCACGCCCAGATAACGTAAAATCTGTGAACCAACCCCAATGCTGCGGTAGGGTTGGTGTTTAAGCGGTGAGTTGGGTTTGTCAGCGACAAAGTTATCGAGCGCTTCGCCCATATCAATTGCTTGCTGATGCCCAATCCAGACAAACACGCCACGCTCGGATTGGCTAATTTCTTTGAGTGAGGCATAGATATCCCAATTACTCTTACCGCTGTTGGGTAGCTGCACGGTGAATAAATCGCGCAACGGCTGGAAGCTATGCACTCGCACAGTGCTCACACCTTCTTGAGGGTTGCCCTTGACCAGTGCCAAATGGGTATCCTCTGAATTTTTTTCTTTAAAACGATAAGCAGTAAACTCACCAAACTCAGTTTGCATCGGATAGGTCGCAACCATTTCGACCGTTTGCTCATTGGCAATACGGTAATTAATCAAATCAGCGATGGTGCCGATTTTTAAGCCATGTTCTTTGGCAAAAATCTCTAGGTCATCACGGCGCGCCATTTCGCCATCTTCTTTGATAATTTCACAAATCACTGCCGCAGGTTCAAGTCCTGCCAAGCGTGTTAGGTCACAGCCGGCTTCAGTATGACCGGCACGGTGTAGCACACCGCCATTTTGTGCCACGATCGGGAATACATGACCAGGTTGTACGATGTCTTCTGGCTTGGCAGTCGAAGATACCGCTGTTTGGATGGTTCTGGCGCGATCTGCTGCTGAGATACCTGTGGTGACCCCTTCTGCCGCTTCGATTGATACCGTGAAGTTGGTGCTAAATTTAGCGCCATTTTTATCCGACATAAGCGGTAAATTGAGCTGTTCACTGCGGTCAGCGGTGATGGTCAAACACACCAAGCCACGCGCGTGGGTAATCATAAAGTTAATATCTTCTGGGCGTACATGGGTGGCTGCCATCACCAAGTCGCCTTCGTTTTCACGGTCTTCATCATCCATCAAAACGACCATTTTGCCTGCACGGATGTCATCGATAATTTCTGCCGTTGTATTAAATGCCATAAAAGTGCCTTTGTTAGCTATTTATTGGAATAACATTGATTAAAAAACTAAAAAACTGATTAACAAATAGGGACAGAAAATAAGCGCTATCAGCTAGGTTTGTTCAAAATATTGTCCAAATTAACCTTAACAATCACCTCATCAAACTGGGTGAAGCTAGTATGCGCGCCCATTTCTTATTTGCGCGCTATTATAGCATCAACTCAGTGAGTCTAAGCAGCGAAATATTAATAGCCATACGCGCTGGTAGCGTACGCAGACATAAGGTTAGGGTAGATTAGTTGAAAAAATTAACAAAAAGAGCGGATTTTGTATAATTTTTGAGCAAAAATTAAAAAAACTGGTATATTATTACTGAATGATTAATAAAAATTACATTCTTAATACGTTTGAAGAAAACGCTATTAAAAAGTCATAGACGTCTAACCGATTTATTTATCTAAGGATCCTGTGATGTCAGTCTTTTATCTTATCTACACGAGCAAAATTAACTTACAAGCAAGTTTGCATACGATGACGTTGCCTGATATCTATCGTCAGTCAGTCGCGCGCAACACCCAGGCAAATGTCAATAGCGTACTATTTCTCAAGCAAGGCAACTTTCTACAATATATGGAAGGTAGTGAGTGCACTATCACCCAACTATTTAACAAAATCAAAGCCGATAAAAGACACAAAAATATTCACGTCATTGAGCAGGGTCAGGCGCCCAATGCGCTGTTTGGGCACTGGAAAATGCACTGCATCAATTTAGATAGCGTCAATGATATGGATGATGTCGATGATATCAGCCCCCTGCTAGACTATTTTGAAACTGCGCAATTTGATAGCGCCAGTGTACCAAGGTTGCTTGCGGATGTAGAAAATTATTATCGCTCGGGCAAATGGCAAAGGCATCAACATACCAACTTTGATAAGGGCAGTTATAGCCATGCCACGCTGCGCCGATTGGGCTTTAAGCATCGCTATTTTTTGTGGATTCAGCTTGGGTTTTTATTGGTGTTCTTATTGCTGGTGATATACTGGGTATTACAGAATAGGGTTCATTGGGCTGCGCTAAATCATCCATTGTCTGCTTTGACAAGTTTTTTAGCCACTGCCCTTTAACCACTGTATAAAGGCATAGGTTTGCTGTTCTTTGGCATTATCAGCAAAGTCAAACAACCGTGTGCCCAGCAAATTATCAGGCAGATACTGCTGTGGGTGGTAATGGTTGGGGTAGTCGTGCGGATAGACATAATTGGCGCCATAACCTTCGGCGCGCATCAGCTTGGTGACGCCATTACGCAAATGTAGCGGTACAGGCGATTGGTCATTTTCAGCCAGTCGCATTGCTTTATTGATCGCCTGGTAACTAGAATTGGACTTCGGCGATGTCGCCAAATACACCACCACTTGCCCCAAAATAATTCGCGCTTCAGGCATACCGATGCTCTGCACGCTTCGCAGGGCGGTATCGGCAAGTAGTAACGCATTGGGATTGGCAAGTCCGATATCTTCACTTGCCAAAATCACCAACCGCCGCGCAATAAAGGCAGGGTCTTCGCCCGCTGTCAGCATCCGCGCCATCCAATACAGTGCCGCATCAGGGTCACTGCCGCGGACTGACTTAATCATCGCTGACACTAGGTCATAATGGCCATCACCTGATTTGTCGTAGCGTACCAAGCTTGCACCTGCCACCGCGATGACATTGTCATCAGTCACCACAATCGGTGACTGGCTGCCTTGCTTAAAATTGGGGCTTGATTGAATGGCGAGTTCAAGTAAATTCAATGCCTTACGGGCATCGCCTTGCGATAGCGCAAAAATCGCTTGGCTTGATTGTATTTCAATCTTAAATTGTTTAAAAACTGCATCATCGTCAATGGCACGTTGTAGTACTTGGCTGATTTCATCTTCGCTCAAGGGATTGAGCCGATATACTTGGCAACGGGACAATAGCGCATTGTTGACACTAAACGAGGGGTTTTCGGTGGTCGCACCGATTAAAGTAATGTCCCCTGACTCAACCGCGCCGAGGAGTGCGTCTTGCTGGGCTTTGTTAAACCGATGAATCTCATCGACAAATACTACCGGCGGCTCGCCAAACAAGCCGTCATCTTTTGCCAGTACTTCACGCAGCTCTTTGACCCCTGCATTGATAGCCGAGAGCGGGCGAAAAGGACGACCCACCGCATCGGCTAATAGCATGGCTAGGGTGGTTTTGCCAATGCCTGCTTCCCCATGCAAAATAATCGATGGCAAGTAACCTTGCTCAACAATACGGCGAATCGGCGCATTGGCACCGAGCAAATGGGTTTGTCCGATTACCTCGTCAAGTGATTTTGGGCGGACACGTTGGGCAAGGGGGATTTGGTTAGTTTGGCTCATTGGTTAAGGAATCAGCTTAAATTCGTTGCTAAGGTTTTCAGCAGATGTTATAGGGTTGGTGGTTATATTTGGATCATAGGTTAAACCAAAAATTTGGGCTTGATAATTTTTATTAAAATCCAAAGGTTTCGATGAATCGTCAATTTTGGTGATGAAACTTAGCGTTGCACCCTGTGGAATAATCATATCAAGTGAACGACAAGCATCTGACACGCCACCCCAAACGACATCTTTTTTATCTTTTTCAAACAAAGCGACCGTAATAGACTCATTACAGTTGTTAATGCGCAAGCTTTTCTCTTTGGCCGTAATCGAGATGCGTAATTTTTTATTCGGTAAAGGCTCGGCTAAAATATCGCTTGTAGTAGTATGAGTTGGAACAGCAGTCTTTGACTCAGATGTTGTGGCTGGATTTGAATTTTGCTGCATAGAAGGCACTGAACATGCTAATAAAGTAACGGCGAACATGGCAACCATCAATAAATGCCTCAATAAATGACTAAATTTTAGCATTGTTGCTTTTAGCACCGCTTCTTTTAGCATCGTTTCTTTCCTTATTATCTAGCATGACACCAAGTTTGTTAAATCAAGTTTTTTAAATAACGCCTAGTATTCTAGTGTAGCAAACAAGGACGTGGGCGGCTAAATGAGTTAAGGAGTGATGTTGTGTTTTTTTTGTTAAAACGCAACGCGGTTGTTAGGTATGGTTTGGCAAAGTTCAAAATCCCTTGTACAGACTGGGATTTTTTTTAGGCATTTTAGCATCCTTAAATGACAGCGGTAAGCTAACTTGTTTGATTTGTGTGAATACTTGAATTGAGAAATATTTTTACTTTGTTAAATAAAAATAAACAGTAATGATGTGAGGCTTAATGAGCCATATTTTTAAAAAAACTACAATATTGTTAATATGACAAGTGTAGATTGACGGGTCATTTTTTTCTTTTTACAATCTCATACTTTAGTTAATATTCAAACTGACAGTTAGTGCTCACTTTGGTATTTCATTATTATTTAATTAAGCATTATTTAATAAGACATTATTTAACAAGACAGTTTTTTATAAGACAGTTTTTTGGTAATACGGGCATCATAACGGCGACCGCATCAATTACTAGGGTAATTGACGGCTTGCGGGGTTGTTATGTTGCGGCAAAGCCATAGGCAAGTTATTAGCGAGTCGTATGAAATTACATCAATCCATCAAACCATCGACTTACCCAGTAAGCCATCCTCTGCAGCCTCTATCACGCGTGCTTACCCTATCTGCGTTTACGGTGGCAATGGTTTCGTTGAATTTGTCCTTATCTTTGGCTGCGACTGCTGCGACCACAGTCACCAAACCCAGCACTACCAAAACGACCCCGACAAAAACTACAACAAAAACCACAACCACGACAAAAACTACCAGTACCCCCACTAAAAATGCTAACAAGCCGCCTGTTAAAACATCAGCTAAAACACCGGCTAAAAATTCTGTTAAAACATCGGTTAAAACCACACCAGCAGTGCCAACCATAAAGCCCACTAGTAGATTGCAGCCCAGTACCAGTGGCGATACCGCAGAGTTTACGCCGGTAATCAATACCCCGCCCAACCCTGAGCCTGTGCTCAATGCTAGCCCTGTCAGGGATGCGCCATCAGCAGACACGCCATCGAAAAAAACCGCGACCCGCTCCAATGAAGTCAAAGGTGGCAAAGCATCTGGGCTCAGCTACGATCCTACTATCAATAATGGGGTGCCTTATCCGCCAAGTTATGGCCTAGATGTGCCCAGTAATTTGACACTGGCACAAGCGCAGCAGTACCTAGTTAAAGTATCACCCAAAGTCGCGGCAGACAATGCGGCAATCGTGAGCAATGAGCTGCGAGCCGAGTCAACCAAAGGTTTAAACAAACCAATTGTGTATCTGGGTGCCAGTGCCACGCATGTACATGTGGATGACAATATAGATACCACGGGCATTAAAAACAACCTAGCCAATGCCATTGACAACGCAGTCAATAACAATATTGGCAATTTGCCCATCACCTTGCCACTGCCTGCCACGCCAGTAGATATCGGTGGCTTAATCACCGACCCGATTCCCAATAGCATCCCTGTCAATGTCGATAAAAATAGAACAGGCGCAAATGTCACCGTGCTATGGTCTGCCTATAACGGACATAAAACCGAAGCAGTGACCAGTTTGCTCAATGGTATGACTGATGAAAGCCGTGCCGATGCTGATTTGTCACTGGATGAACAATACACCACGCTTACCAAACGCTATTTTCAAACCCAGCTTGCCATCATGGCAGCTTATCTACGCGCCGATGCGCTCAATGCGATTCGTGCCACTGACCATGCCGCACAGCGCGCACTGGATGTGGGGCTGATTTCAAAAGTCGAGCGTTTGGAAGCCAAAAAAGCCTTAGCCGATGCCGAATACGAAAATAGCAAAGCACTAAACGATGCTGAGCTTGCCATGACCGCGTTACAGCGGTTACTGCGGACGCCGTATTTTATCAAACCGACATCGCCTTTATTTGTATCCACCAAGCCGTTGCCGCCACTGAGTTATTTTCAGCAGCAGGCTAAAATGCATCACCCAGGGTTTGATAAGGTCGCAGCCAAGTACAACCAAGCCAAAGCGCTGCATGAATTTAGTGAATCCGCCTACAAGCCCAATGTCACCGTCTTTGGTCGCTCTGAAATCGACGCTAACCCAAATTGGATTGCTGGGGTGTCTGCTAACTGGAAATTGTGGGGTGGGGTAGATCGCCGCACTAGCACCCAATCGAGCCTTGCCAAGCTGCACCAAGCCGAATTTAGCCAAGTGGATGTCAATGATAATATTATGTTATTGGTAGAAAAAAATTGGCAAACAGTCAACAATGCACGCGATAATTTTATTGCCTTAAATACCAATATTGAACTCGCCAGTGAGATGCTGCGCTTTCGTCAGCTTGGTTTTAAGGAAGGCGTCAACACGGCCGTAGAAGTGATGCAAGCCGAAGCCAATTTGGAAAAAGCCAAAACTGAGCAAGCCAAAGCGGCAAATGATTATGTGCAGGCAATGGCAGATTTGATGCAAAGCTGCGGTACGCCGCTAGAGTTTAACCGTTATATGCAGGCAGCGGACGTCAAGCTACCCGCGATTTATTTTGAACATCGTAAGAATTAATCAATTATTTTAACCCGTGTCTTTATTTCACCAGTAGGCTTACCGTATGGCTGATCCACAAAACCCAACACCAGACAACGCTAAAGACAACACTTTGGACAGCGCTGCGGATAATGCTAATGCAGCGAACGCCCAAGCTGCCGATGAGCCGCACGCAGAGGACAGCCTGTCAGCCGCTGCGACGGATAACCACTACGTGCCGCCTACCAAAAAACCCAGTAAAATTCGCACCATCATTATTGCTTTGATTATCCTTGGGCTGATTGGACTGGTCGCATGGGGGCTAATCAAAGACAAGCGGGAAACGCGCAGCGAGCCTGTGACCATTCAAGGGCATATGGAAATAGAGCAAACGCCTGTCGCTGCCAAAGTTGCCGGTCGTATTGCCAATATTTATGTCAAAGAAGGCGATGAAATTAGCGTCGGCACACGCCTGATTGATATGGATAGCCCGGAAATCAATGCCAAGGTCGAAGAAGCACAAGCAGGCAGAGAATTAGCCCAAAGCCAACTGGACAAAGCCAACAATGGCGCAAGACCGCAAGAGATTGAAATGGCAAAATACCAGTACGATGCTGCCCAATCCGCGGCTGACCTTGCCAAAGTCACCTACGAGCGTATCAACCGCCTCGCGGCGGAAGGCTTGATGTCGCGCCAAAAACGTGACGAAGCCTATACCAACTATGTCGCCAGTGTCGATAAAGCCAAAATCGCCAAAGCCCAATATGAGTTAGCCAAAACGGGCGCGCGCAGTGAAGATAAAACTGCCGCCCAAGCGCAAGTCAGCCAAGTAGAAGGCAAGCTTAAAGAAGCAATGGTTGCCAAAGAAGAAGCCAATCTTAAAAGCCCGATTGCGGGTATCGTGGACAACGTGATTGTCAAACCAGGTCAAGTGGTTGGACAGGGCGTACCACTGATGACCATTGTCGACCCCAAAGACCAATGGGTCGTGCTTAACGTCACCGAAAATAACCTAAATCATTTTGCAGTCGGTAGTGAATTTAGCGGTACGGTTCCTGCGTTATCGGTCAACAATCAGCCTTACCGCCAAGTGTTTAAAGTGTACGCGAGTTCCGTACTATCAGATTTTGCCACGTGGCGCCCCACCAACAGCAAAGACGGCTTTGATATGCGCACCTTTGAGATTCGCGCGCGCCCGAGCCAGTCAGATACACGCCTAAGACAGGGCATGACCGTATTGGTTGATATACCGGCCAGCCAGCAGCCAAGCCAAACACAATGAAGTCAACCATGATATCAAAACTGACATCAAAACTGACATCAAACAAGCGCTCTAAAGCGTCACCTACATCGTCCGCTGTGCCAAATACCAGTGACAGTGACAGTGTTAGGGCTAGTGACAATGACCATGAGCCTCATGCGTATGCGCAGTTTGATACCCGCTCAGGCTTTGTGCAATTCTTTGCAGCGTTTTGGTACAGTGCGCGCCGTGAATGGGATTTTTTGGTGCAAAATCGCTGGGATTTTTCCTTGATGTTTTGGATGCCCATTGTACTGATATTTTTGGTCTGGTGGATTTTTAGCAAAGGCATGGCAGTCGGGATTCCGATTGCAGTCGTAGACAATGACCACTCCGCGCAATCTGCGACGATTATCCGTTATATTGATGCGACGCCTGAAGTGGCGGTGGTCAAAAGTCTTCATAGTGCCGCTGCCGCCCAGCAAGCCATCGAGACTACCGATGTCATGGCGGTGGTTGAAATCCCAGAGAATTTTTCAACCAATCTACTGGCAGGCAAAACCTCGCGCTTGCTGCTCAATGTCAATGCCCAGTATGGCACGCATTCAGGCATGATACAAAAAGCGGTACAGACAGCAGTTAGTACCTTTTCGGCAGGGGCAGAGATGCAGCGGCGAGTTGCCATTGGCGAAGATGTCACCCTGACCAAAACCAGTTATGCACCGATACAATCGCAAAGTGTGGCACTGTTTAATACTGCCAATAATTATCAGCAATTTCTGGCAGTCACTGTGGTACCAGCCTTATTACATATTTTGTCGATGGTGATTGGGGCGTCAACTGTCGGGCGAGAGCTGGTCGACAAGACGCTAGGTGAGTGGTATCAGTCGCTAACGTCTCCCAAATTTGCCAGTAACCATGCCAGTAGCCACGCCTTTAACCGCCTCTCTAACCCCAGCCATCCTGTGACACTGGGGCACGAAAAACCCAAACTATCGCTGATTATCGCAGGGCTCAATGGCAAACTAATTTGGGCGATGTTTGCCTATACGCTTTGGGCAGCGGTGGCATTGACCTTGGTGATGCAAATTTTCCCCATTCGTTTGGCATCCGTGGCGATTACTTATCTGATATTTTTAATGTTTATGATGGTGTCGTTTTGGCTTGGGGTGATTGTCACGGTCGGCACGTTTTCGTATCGTCAAGGCTTGTCATTTACCGGATTTATCTCAGCGCCATCGTTTGCTTTTTCAGGGGTGACGTTTCCATTTTTGGCGATGAGTCCTGCCGCGCAGCGTTGGGCAAATGCCCTGCCATTAACCCATTATCTCAACTTGCAAACCACCCAATTACAAATGGGCGCACCGCCATCGTTTGCCTATAGCAGCTTTATCGGATTTTTTATTGCCGTTATGATTACCTTGCTGTTAGCCGCGTTGTTGACCAAAAAGGCATTGCTGAAGCCTGAAAAATGGGGGCAACGCTGATGCCCACCCAGACAACGCCCGGCAAAGTCGACGTAAGCAAAGCCCCAAACATTTGGGAGCGCGGTTTTTTGCTGCAAGTGTTGCATGTATGGCGCAGCGTGTTTCAAGACAAAGGGGTGCTCAGTATGCTACTGATTGCCCCGATTATTTATGGCTTTTTTTACCCGTGGCCGTATTCAAAAGAGGTGGTGCGTCATGTCCCTGTGGCAGTGGTGGATTATGACCATTCAAGTCTATCGCAGACCATTATCAGCTACGCCCAAGCCAATCCGCGCATCCAAAGCACCATTGTAAACGATGAAAACAGTGCCAAGCAGCTGATGTGGCAAGGCAAAATTGCAGGCTACATGGTGATACCCTCGGGACTGTATCAAAAAGTGACCACAGGACAACCTGCCAAGGTGAGTATCCTTGCCAACGGTAACTATTTTTTGCTCAATAAACAAGTACAAACGGGGTTTTTAGAAGTCATTGGCACCGTGTCCGCAGGGGCGAAAGTACAAAAAAATGTCGCCATCGGGCAAGATATCACGGTTGCCAAAAACAATATTTCCCCGGTTGCGCTGACGATTAATCCCTTATACAACCGTACCGAAGGCTATGGCAGCTACATTGTCCCTGCGGTTGCGATATTGATTCTGCAGCAGATGTTTTTGATGGGCACGGCAATGCTAGTGGGTACTTGGGCAGAGCAAGACATGCACCGCGCTTCGATGAAAACGTGGCTTGCGCGAATATTGGGCTTAGCGTGTTTTGGTTTTGTGCTCGGTTGTTTTTATTATGGTTGGGTATTTTCCAACAATGATTATATCCGTAACCAAAATCTGACGGGTTCACTGGTACTGCTTGCCCTGTTTTTCCCCGCGGTAACGGCGCTGGGCTGTCTGCTTGGGGTGTGGTTTGGGGCGCGAGAACGGGCGATGCAAATCTTGGTCGCAAGTTCAATGCCGATGCTGTTTGTCTCAGGGATTTCATGGCCGTATCAAATGCTGCCTGAGCCACTGCAGTATTTGCGCTGGGTGTTGCCTAGCACCTCGGGAATGAATGCCTCTGTGATGCTGAACCAAATGGGCGTGCCACTGGCGTATGTCAACGAGTATCTTCTGGCGCTCATAATGATTTTCTTGGTTTGTTTATTGCTGCTACTTTTATTAGCCAGTAAAGAAAGTGAATCGTTAGCAGATTGAGTCTTGCCAACGGTTATTTTCTTTCTCATGCGGTTACACAGGTGGTTAGTTGCCAAATTTGCGATGCGTGTAGCAAGCATCTATCATCCATCATTTGATAAACTTTTCGATAGCACATTGACACAGATGGGAAATCCGTGGTTATCTAGCACAATGAATATAACATAATTGAATTTTTCAACTGATTGGCATATAGGATTTATCAGTGATCAGTATTTTTGATTTATTTAAGATTGGGATTGGACCTTCAAGTTCGCATACCGTCGGACCGATGAAAGCGGCGAATCTGTTCGTTAGCGCATTATCACAGCAGCAGCTACTGACGCAGGTGGACAGGGTGCAAGTCGAGCTGTTTGGTTCGCTCGGTGCGACCGGTAAAGGGCACGGTAGTGATATAGCGGTGATGCTAGGTTTGATGGGGGAGCAACCACAGACGACGGATGTCACCGCTATTTCACAAAAAATTGCCGATATCCAAGCGCAAAACACGCTATGTCTAAATCAGCAGCATGAGATTAACTTTGTTGCTGACAAGGATTTAATCCTAAATGGTAGGGTATCGCTGCCCCATCATCCCAATGCCCTGACTATCACTGCTTTTACAGGCAATGAAATTGTTTACCAAAATACTTATTATTCAATCGGCGGCGGGTTTGTGCAGACCGAGCAAGAAGCCCAAGCAAAAGAACCGGTGATTGAAAGCGTCAAAAAACCGGTACCTTATCCGTTTAACAATGCCAAAGAATTATTACAAATTTGCCAACACCATCAACTGTCAATCGCCCAAGTCGTTCGAGCCAATGAACTGGCTAACTTGGGTGAAGATGAGCTGCTGGGTGGAATTAATGACATTTGGCAAGTCATGCAAGACTGTGTCAATGATGGTTGTCGCCACGATGGTATTTTGCCAGGCGGCTTACAAGTACAGCGCCGCGCCAAGGCGATTTATCAGCAGTTATCCGCTGCCGATAGCCGAAAAGCGTTTAATGACGCCCTTGCCGTGATGGATTGGGTGAATCTGTATGCCTTGGCAGTTAATGAAGAAAACGCCAGTGGCGGACGTGTGGTGACTGCACCCACCAATGGTGCGGCAGGCGTGATACCTGCGGTCATGCATTATTATCGAGATTTTTGTCCAAGTTATACGCTGCAAGGTTTGCATGATTTTCTGCTAACCGCCGCGGCGATTGGCATCATTATCAAAGAAAACGCCAGTATCTCAGGCGCAGAAGTGGGCTGTCAAGGGGAAGTCGGGTCGGCGTGTGCGATGGCGGCGGCAGGGTTAACCTATGTGCTTGGTGGTAGTCCTGCGCAATGTGCCAATGCTGCCGAAATTGGCATCGAACATCACCTTGGCATGACGTGTGACCCGATTGCAGGGTTGGTGCAAGTACCTTGTATTGAACGCAATGCCATGGCGGCAGTAAAAGCGATTAATGCCTCAAGGCTTGCGCTTAAAGGCAATGGGCAGCATGTGGTATCGCTTGATAAAGCCATCAAGACCATGAAAGAGACAGGTAGAGATATGATGTCAAAATATAAAGAAACCGCAATGGGCGGGCTTGCTATCAATGTCCTAGACGAGGATTTTGCCGCCCAGTCAAATCTGATTCCGACGCTGGATGTGACGGTCAATTACAGTCAGTGTTAGTGCTACAATAAAAAAACCGATTCGCCAAGGAATCGGTTTTTTTGTGCTTATCAATCAATCGCAGGCTGATAATCCCCTGTGATAATACGGTCTTTGATGTCATCGGCTTGTGCCAACACTTGCGCCAATAATGCTTTGACATTGTCAAGCGTGGCGATGGGGCTTAACGTAGTCATTTTAAGCGATTGCACATCTTGGTGAGCATCCCCTTGCTTTTGGTAACTGACGCGCGTCACGCCGATATTGGCTTCACCTTTGGCAAATAGCTCATCGGCGACATTTTGGTTTAAGCTATCAATTAACTCAACCGGGTAGTCTTTGGGTACCACGCGAAATAGCACGGAGGCAAACTGTGGCTCTACCAACAATTCAAGTCCATCAGTCGCTTTGATATAGTCAGCGACTTCGCGGGTCAAATCAACGCCATGGTCAATCATCGAGCCGTATAATTCTTCGCCCAAGGCTTCCACCGTGAGCCATAATTTTAACGCATCAAAACGGCGTGTGGTTTGTAGTGACTTAGAGACTAGGTTAGGTACGCCATGTTCTTCGTCATATGCAGAGTTTAAATACTCAGCTTCATAATGCATGAAGCGATAGTTAACTTCATCTTTGAGCAAAAATGCCCCGCAAGAGATGCTTTGGAAGTAGTGTTTGTGGAAGTCGAGGGTGATAGAGTCGGCTTGCTCAATGCCTGCAAGTTTATCGCGGTAGTTATTCGATAAAATCAGCGCACCGCCCCAAGCGGCATCAATATGAAGCCATGCACCGTACTCATGGGTAAGCTTACGAATCGCAGGGATTGGGTCAATCGCGCCCGCGTCGGTAGTGCCTGCGGTAGCGACCACACAGGCGATGATTTTGCCTTCGGCTTGCAATTGCGCCATGGTTTGTTCAAGTGCGGCAACATCCATCTGCGCTTGGTCATTGACTGGCACAGTGACCACCGATTGAAAACCCATGCCCATCATTGCCATGTTTTTTTGCACGCTAAAATGCGCGTTTTCTGAGCAAATGACTTTCACTTTTTGTATAGCATCGGCTGGGATACCGTCACGTTGTACTGACCATTCAGACCCATCGTCATTTTTATAGTTGTTGGCAATACACCAATCACGGGCGAGTAACACGCCCATCAAGTTGGATTGGGTACCACCTGAGGTAAATACGCCCGCTTGTCCGCTACCAAAACCGACTTTTTGACGTAGCCAATCAATCAGTTGCACTTCCATCAGCGACCCTGCTGGGCTTTGATCCCAAGAGTCCATCGACTGGTTGGTGGCATTAATTAGCACTTCGGCGATTTGACTGGTCACCATCGTTGGGCAATGCAAGTGAGCGAGCGAATGGGGGTGATGCACCTTTAAGCTTTTATTAAGGAATAATTCGACTGAGCGTTTTAACGCATCTTCCAAGCCTAAGCCTTCTTTTGATGGCTGAAAGGCAATCTCAGCGCGCAGCTGCTTGATACTACCGCCGGTGTACATTTTGTCGTTTTTGAGCCAGTCGGTGACGGCTTGCACGGCGGTATTCATGTTTTTTTGGTAATCAGCAATGGATTGGCTGTCATTACAAAATAACGCTTGGCGATGCTGTGATAAGTTTGACATGGTAAGTCCTTGCATTCTTTAAGAGTGAGTTAACTATAAATTGTCATTAAACAGAGTGATATGAGCAAATGGTTAATTTATTTTACAAAATTACGCTTATACAGCTGATGATTTACAATATTGGCTTTGGCATCGTTTTTATCCCAAATTTGCAGTTCCCACGGATAATAAAAATTGCTCGCATTTTTAAAATACACATGCACACCGATGTACCCGTCGATATCACGTAAATACCAATTTTTTAGACTGTAATCTGTTTTCCAATCATCCAGTTTTTCCATAATGTTTGTCACATCAGCCGATGGCAAAATTATCCGAGCACCAAAAATATCATTTAAAATATTATTGACTGGGTACTGGTTTTGTCGTGCCAAATAGCGATTGACTTTGTCATAGATACTTTCAGTCGTTTTAACACGGTAAAAAAAATCGATATTTTGGGTATCGGCAAATGCCAAATAATCATTAATCGCTTCATGCAAATTAAGCCGATATGACAAGATAGGCTCAATAGGGACGGTTTTGAGCGTATGTGATAGATTGATTTTTTGTACCTTGCCTGTGTCAAAATAATCTTGCGAATACTCACCATGAATCCGATTGATTTCTCGAATCAGGCGTTCGGTCTTGGCGATATTGGTTTCCATATTTTACTCAAAATAAACAGATAATAAAAACGGCAAAGCCACGTCAGTAACTTTACCGTCTTGATAGGCAATAATCAATTATCCACGTACTTTTTGCACCGCTTCAGCCACTGCCTTTTTAAAGCGTTCAAGCACCGCATCACATTCTTCTTGCGTGATGTTAATCGGGCAAAGCAAGCGAATCACTGTACCGCCACGACCGCCTTTTTCCAACAATAACTTGTTGTCAAAACACGCTCTTTGAATCGCATTCGCCATGTCAATATCAGCAGGATACGAGCTGATACGGTCAGCAGGTTTACGCTCATCGACAATCTCAATACCGGTCATCAAGCCGCGGCCGCGCACGTTACCGATACAAGGGAATTCTTTGGCGATTTTTTTGAGTTCATCGCGCAAGAATTCACCACGGATACGCGCATTTTCTGCCAAGTTTTTGCTGCGGATCTCATCCAATACTTGAATTGAGGCTGCCATCGCTAGCTGATTGCCACGGAAAGTACCGGTGTGACCGGCTGGCGCCCATGCGTCGAATTTTTTGTTGATGGCAAGTACGCATAGTGGCAAACCACCCCCAACCGCTTTACTCATCACCACCACGTCAGGCACGATATCGGCATGTTCGAAGGCAAACATTTTGCCTGAGCGCGCAAAACCAGCTTGCACTTCATCCAAAATCAATACGATATCATGCTTAGCGGTCACTTCACGGATTTTTTGTAGCCATTTTTTGGGCGCAGGTACCACGCCGCCTTCACCTTGAATCGCTTCTAGGATGACCGCAGCAGGTTTGACCACACCGCTTTCCACATCCTCAATAAAGTTTTCAAAGTAGTAAGTCAGCGCATCAACACCCGCTTCACCACCAAGCCCAAGTGGGCAGCGGTATTCATGCGGATAGGGCATAAACTGTACCCCTGGCATCAAATTGCCCACTTTCTCTTTAGCAGACAAATTGCCGGTCATGGCAAGCGCGCCATGGGTCATACCGTGATAACCACCGCTAAATGCGATAACGTTGTCACGCCCTGTATAAGTTTTTGCTAATTTAATCGCCGCTTCTGTACCGTCAGCACCGGTCGGACCGCAAAATTGCAATACAAAATCTTTTGGAAAAAAAGACAGCAAGGATTCGGTAAATGCATCTTTGACAGGGGTGGTGATATCTAGGGTGTGCAGTGGCAGACCACTTTCTAACACATCATATAAGGCTTGTTTGACGGCTGGGTGGTTGTGACCCAAGGCTAATGTACCAGCACCGGCTAGGCAATCAAGGTAATCATTGCCTTCAACATCGGTGACCCAAATACCTTGGGCTTTAGCAATAGCTAGCGGTAGTTTGCGGGGATAACTACGAACATTAGATTCCATCGTGCTTTGACGAGTTAAGTAATATTCGTTAGTGGCATGAGAAATAGGGTGTACAGGGATTGCTACGTATAAATGCGCTTGGCTCATATCGGATTACCATCTCAGATAACGGGCGAAAAGGTTAGTTTTTTGGCTATCTTTCTCGTATTTGTGAATAACATATCAGTCGGGATGACTGACACCAAAACAAAAACGTTATACCGCAAAACCCCAAAATGCCATGACACTGCACCCAAGACCTAACAATATAACGTTCAAAATTTATGGGGGCATAATACCCTTTTTTTGTGAAAAATACAGTCTTTTTTGCAAAAAATCGGGTCAATCTTTCAAATTGATAACACAGGCTGTATTTTGCGATGGCAAAGGCAAAAAATCACGGTAAGCGGTGAGAAAGGTGAGTAATGAGCGGCACAACACCACAAGTAAGCGTGGAAAGTTTGACAATCGTTGATAGTCTATGCGGTATATAAAACTCTGTAGTCACAATTTCAGTCACGATAATGATAAAAAAATTACCTAGTTAATACCATATTAATGAATTATTTGGTACAAAATAGCCAAGTGGCTACAAGGCTAACAACATCTAAGCTTACACCATCAAAATTTTATAAAAGTTAAATACTGCTGATTGAGAGCTTTACACGAATAAACATACAAAAGCTGATTAAAAAAATATAATAAAAAATCAATTACCTAGCAAAATAAACTAGCAAAAAAATTAGCAAAAGAAACTGCCAAAAAAAATTGCCAAAAAATCGGGATGGCTACATACGCAAAAATAACAAACCCTTCTAATGTTAGCACCATCCTTGCGTAGGCAAGGCGTAGCGAATTTCTAGAAATAAGTTTAATAACAGGCGTTAATTCTAGATAACACACTTACCAATAAACCTATAACAACTAGACGAGAAGCAACTTTATGCCACAAGCTCTAACACTCACTATCAATCAGCAACAACACACGTTGACGAATCTAGATGTACGCACCACGGTGCTGGATGTCTGTCGCAACCATCTTGGCTTGACAGGCAGCAAAAAAGGCTGTGACCACGGTCAGTGTGGCGCATGTACCATGCTGATTAACGGTCAGCGGGTCAACAGCTGTCTGACCCTAGCGGTCATGCACGAAGGCGATAGCATCGAAACTATTGAAGGCATTGGCTCACCTGAAGCGCTTGACCCGATTCAACAAGCGTTTTTGGAACATGACGCCTTTCAATGTGGTTATTGTACCCCTGGGCAAATTTGCTCGACTAAAGCGATGATTGAAGAGCTACGCCAAAACTGGGCAAGTCATGTGTCGGCTGATTTGATGCAGCCTTTATCAAACGATACAGCACAATTTAAGCAACAATTAGATAAGGAAATCTCTGAGCGTATGAGTGGCAATATTTGTCGCTGCTCGGCATATCCCAACATCGTGCGAGCTATCAAACAAGTATTACAAGAAACCGGTTTTTCGGCAGAAACAGATAACGTAGCCACTCAGACAGCAGCTGCTCAGGCTACAGGAGTGTCGCTATGAAAACATTTGATTATCAGCGCGCCAACTCAGTGGATGACGCCATCAAAATAGCCACTTTAGCTGAGGGGCATTTAGCTGACAAGCAGCGTCCGTTTTTTATCGCTGGGGGCACCAATTTACTTGACTTGATGAAACTCGAAATCGAACAGCCAACACAGCTGATTGATATTTCACGTCTGCCGCTTAATACAATTGAAGCCACGCCAGAAGGTGGGTTAAAAATCGGCGCTATGGTCAGTAATAGTGAATTAGCGGCGCACCCTGTGATTCGTCAAGATTATGCGGTGCTTGCCCGTGCCTTGTTGTCGGGTGCATCGCCGCAACTGCGTAACAAAGCCAGTACCGGTGGCAATCTACTACAGCGCACCCGTTGTTATTATTTTTATCAGCCTGATAGTCCGTGTAATAAGCGTGAGCCCAATTCTGGCTGCGGGGCAAAAGCAGGTCTTCATCAGAACTTAGCAATTTTAGGCACGAGCGAGCAGTGTATTGCCACCCATCCATCGGATATGGCGGTGGCAATGCGATTACTCGATGCTGTCATTGTTATCCAGCAAGCCGACGGGCAAACCCGCCAAGTGCCTATCGCTGAATTTTATCGCTTACCTGAGCAAACCCCGCATATTGAAACTTGCTTAAATCTAGGCGATTTGATTACCCATATCATTCTACCGCCACCCTTAAAAGGCGTGCATAGCTATGACAAAGTGCGTGACCGTGCCTCATATGCCTTTGCTTTAGTGTCCGTCGCTGCCGTGATTGAGCATGATAATGACACACTCACCAATGTACGACTTGCTTTTGGCGGTATTGGCAGTCAGCCGTGGCGAACTACCGACATTGAAAAAATACTTATCGGTAGCACGGGCGATGCCGTGAGTATTGAGCTTGCGGTGGCGACCCTATTTAAAGACGCAAAAACCGATGAACAAACCGAATACAAGACCGTGCTAGTACAGCGTCTTTTACACCATGTTGTGCAGCGGGCGTTACAACAACCCAATCAATCAAGTCCTTTAAGTAGTGGAGTGAGTGCATGAGCCTAACACAAATTTTTGGCGAATCGCCCCTTGAAAAAAAACTGACCATGGACAAGCCTGTCGAGTCACGGCTAGATACGACCGATAGCAAACTCGTTGGCAAACCACTGAGCCGTATCGAAGGACACCTAAAAGTCGCAGGCAAAGCCACGTATACTGCTGAGCACCAATTTGACGACTTGTGTCACGGTGTCATGGTCGGTGCAACCATCGGTAAAGGCAAGGTAAAGAAAGTACATGAAGATACCGCCTTACAAGTTGCAGGTGTGATTGGGGTGTTTCATGACCCTTTGTTTTTACGCAACCCGCAACAAGGGGGTGTCAAAATGGCGCCTGTACAAGGGGCAAGCGAGGTTTTTTATCATGGACAGCCGATTGCTTTGGTGGTAGCAGAAACCCTAGAGGCGGCTCAAGAAGGCGCGAAGGCGTTAAAAATTGACTATGAAAATGATGAAAAACACGGGCATTTTGACTTTAACAAGCAAAAAAAGCATACCCAATTTATTGATTGGGTAACCGATAAAAGTGACGATATTGGCAAACCTGAAAAAACGCTTAAGCAAGCAGAAGTCAAAGTCGATGTGATTTATACCACACCTAGCCAAAGTAACATGCCAATGGAACCGCACAGTTCGTTGGCGCGTTGGTTTGAGGGTAAGCTAACCCTTCATACCTCTAACCAAATGCTAGCCTCTTCCAAAGTACAACTTGCCAAAGCCTTAGATATACCGGAAGACGATGTCCGTTTGCTATCGCCATATGTTGGTGGCGGGTTTGGCTCAAAACTGGGTATTTCGCCAGAGTCGGTGATGGCAGCCATTGCAGCTAAAGACTTAAAACGCCCGGTACTGGTGAACATGACCCGACCGCAAGTCATGGAAACTACCGTGAGACGCACCAACACCGAACAACGGGTGGCATTGGGGGCGGATAAAGATGGTAAAATCCATACCATTATTCATAATAGCATTGTCACCAATTTACCTTCAGAAACGTTTTTTGAGCCAGTGGCGGTTTCTACCCACTTTTTGTATGGCGGTGACAATCGCCAAATCAAATACGAAATGGCGCGCATGAATTTTACCTTAACAGGTTCTATGCGTGCCCCTGGCGAAGCGGTGGGTCAGTTGGCACTCGAATGTGCCATGGACGAACTGGCGCATGCATTAAAGCTGTGCCCAATCGAACTGCGAAAACGCAATGAACCTAGCGAAGACCCAAGCAAAAAAATTCCCTACAGCAGCCGAAAATTGCTGGCGTGTATGGAGCAAGGGGCAAAAGCCTTTGGATGGGATGAACGCCCACAAACGCCCGCGAGTCGCCTCGATGGCGATTGGTTAATTGGCTATGGGATGGCGTGCGCCGCGCGTAGCAACGAATTAAAACCCTCGCAAGCTCGTGTGAGCCTGTTGCCCTCTGACAAACCGCTTGGGGTCATGGCTCGTATCGAAACTGACATGACTGATATCGGTACAGGTAGCTATACTATTTTTGCGCAAGTGGTTGCCGATATGCTGGGCTTACCGATTGACCATGTCGAGGTCAAACTTGGCGATACCGATTTGCCGCCGGCTGCAGGGTCAGGCGGTAGCTGGGGAGCATCAAGCGCTGGTAGTTCTATTTATCTGGCGTGTGAAGCGCTACGAGAAAAGATTGCCCAGAGTGTGGGGCTGCATGTCGATAGCATTGGCTTTAAACAAGGCAATCTATATAGACAATTTGAACATGACCCTAGCCTAGCTGAAAAAATTGGCGAAAAAATTAACCATACGTTAACCGATACGTTGGATAAACTAGCAGAAAAAACAGGGCTTAATTCTGAGGTCTCTGTAGACAATCATGATAATGTACTCGATTGGGAACAAGTCGATACCCAGTTACCGCTGAGCAGTTTTTTGCAGCAATATGCCCCTCATGGCTTGGTAGCTAATGGTGAAATCGAACCTGGTAAAACCAAAAAAGAATACCGTCATGCAGGCTATGGCGCACAGTTCGCTGAAGTCGCGGTACACCGGGTAACCGGTGAAATTCGGGTTCGCCGTATGCAAGGCACATTTGCCGCAGGGCGTATCTTAAACGAAAAAACAGCACGCTCGCAGTGCTTTGGTGGTATGGTGTTTGGTATAGGGGCTGCCTTGATGGAGCAAATTCATCATGACAAACGTGATGGTCGTCTATGTAATCACGATTTAGCCGAATATCAAGTGTGTGTGAATGCCGATGTGCCTGACTTAGAGGTAATAATGTTACCCGAAACTGACCCCTATGCCAATCCGCTCCACAGCAAAGGCATAGGCGAATTGGCATTATCAGGGGCAGGGGCAGCCATTGCCAATGCGATTTTTAATGCCACAGGTGTTAGAGTACGAGACTATCCTATTACCTTGGATAAACTGCTGTACCAGTTGCCATTACTGTAATTGGGTACACTGTCATTTGCTATGAACCACTTGTTTGATATCTTTGCTACCCTTGAGCAGTTGCCGCCCAACAGTGAAGCCGTGTTGGCCACAGTGGTGAGTGTCGAAGGGTCAGCCTATCGGCAACCTGGCGCTAGAATGTTGATTTTAGCCGATGGTCAATCCATAGGCATGGTGAGTGGCGGTTGTCTTGAAAAGCACTTGGTACAGCGAGCCTTTTGGCTCACCCGACAGGGGGCAACGCTCAAAACCTATCATACCGCAACCGATAGCCAGTTATCACAAGATGAGGTAGCCGATGACAATGATGAGCAAGAAGGCTTTGGGCTTGGCTGTCAAGGCGTCATTCAAGTATTATTTGAACGTCTGGTTTTAAATGAGCAATCTGCATTATTCGCCTGTTTTCAGCAATTAAAACAGACAAAACAACCACAAACACTGGCTACAGTTATCACCTCAAACTCAGATGAGTTTGTAGTTGGACAGCATCTGAGCTTGACGCAGTTGTCGCAATTGGGTCAGCAAGATTGGCAATTAGTTAATCAAGTCGCTGCCAGCCGTAAAAGTCGCTTTATGCTGCATGTTTATCAAAAACAAGCGCAACAACTGAGCGTCTTTGTAGAAACGCTACAACCGCCGCTACAATTATTAATTTTTGGGGCGGGGCAAGATTGTTTACCCTTGATGACCATGGCAAATTTGCAAGGCTGGCAGGTGACGGTGATTGATAGTCGTTTGGATGTGATTGCCCGTTGTCGCGGGCAGGCTCATGCCAATTTTGTGCAGATTGCGCTTGAAAAAGCCGAGTCTGTGCAGACTTTTTTTGAGTCACCGCAGCCGACCGCTGTGGTAATAATGACCCATAGTCTGAGTCAAGATAGAGTATGGCTCAGCCAAGCCTTTAAAGCCCAAAATTCGCCTTTTTTTATTGGACAATTAGGGCCGAAATATCGCACTGAGCAGTTGCTTGGTGAGATTGATGATGGTTATCAACTAGGGAAATCTGCTAATTTATTCTATCCTGTGGGTTTGGCGCTCGGTGGCGATACGCCCGAAGCAGTGGCTTTATCTATTACTGCCCAAATTCAACAGGTATATCATGAGCGTCACTCCTAGCAATTTAACCGTGGTGATTTTGGCGGCAGGATTGAGCCAGCGTCTTGGTTTTGCCAAGCAGCTGATTGTAAAAAATCATCAAACCTTGCTGGCTGAAAAAATTCAACTGGCACGCCAATTGCAGCCTCACCAAGTGTTGGTGGTATTGCCAAAACTTGATAACCCAATATCTAAAGCGTTATACAATGAAGTTGAACCATTTGCCGTCACAGTCGTCGATAATCCAACCCCACAAACAGGGATGGCGCATTCGATTCAGTATGCAATGACAACATTACAACAACAGTCAGTCAGTGCTGCGATGCGGATTTTGTTTTTGACTGTTGACCAGGTGGCGATAACCCTCGATGATTTGAGGCTATTAAGCCAAAATGTTGAAGACCATCAGCTGATTGCGAGTGAGTATGGTGATAAGAATCAACCAATTTGGGGGATTCCCGTCAATTTACCTTGGGGTTTTTTGCAAGCATTTGGTCATCAGTTGCAAGGCGATAAAGGTTTTCGGGCGTTATGGCAACATCAAACCGCTATCGTTTCGCCCACCGACGGCATGGTTTATCAGCTTTATCCGATACCGCTGTCGCATTTAAGCCAAGATATTGATACCTTAGAACAATTTGAGCAGCTAAAAACAGCCTATCATCTTTTGCCGCCGACACAACATTTTAATTGAGATAATGATGATTTCTGTCAATGAACTAAAACAAGCGATTAATGAGCGCCTAGAGAACTATTTAACGTCGCGTCTGGGCGAAGTAAAGACAATAACAATGGGTTTGTTGGAGGCGCAAAACCACATTTTAGCCCAAGATATTGCCGCATCCTTTGATATTCCCCGCCAAAATCTATCATCCATGGACGGTTTTGCGATAGCTACGGGTAGCCATCTTGACCACGATAGCCAACTTGAAATCATCGGTGAATCGGGGGCAGGCAAGCCTTTTAGCGGTCGTTTAAAACCCAATCAAGGCGTGCGAATTTTTACCGGCGCGGTGGTGCCAAATGACTGTGACACGGTGGTGATGCAGGAAGACACCAACCTTAGCGACATTCAGCCCAGTTTGGATAACAGCCAAGCCTATCACATTCGCTTGACCCAAACCGCTAAAGTGGGCGCAAATATTCGCCGCCAAGGCGAGGAAGTGCAAGCAGGCGAAACTGTTTTAACGATTGGAAAACGCCTAAACCCCACCGATATCAGCTTACTTGCCAATTTGGGCGTGGATAGCGTGCAGGTATTTCAGCCACTCACGGTTGGCATTATTGCCACCGGTGATGAGCTGGTTGAGGTGGGGCAGCCGCTGGCAACGCTTGCCCAAATTTATAATTCCAACACGCCCACGCTAAAAGCGTTATTAAAGCAGTTGCCAATTGCCATTCAAGACTATGGCATTGTCCCTGACAACCTTGAG
The DNA here is from genome assembly GCF_020041925.1 of Faucicola osloensis. Taxonomy (GTDB): domain Bacteria; phylum Pseudomonadota; class Gammaproteobacteria; order Pseudomonadales; family Moraxellaceae; genus Faucicola; species Faucicola osloensis_D. The sequence continues at coordinate 1,362,815 of NZ_CP083409.1, forward strand.
ACCACTCGCCGCACTGTTCAGCAAGCGATAGCCGAATGTGATGTGATTATTTCTACGGCGGGTGTATCGGTGGGCGATTATGATTTTTTAACCCAAGTCATTCAGGCGCTCGGCAAAATTCATCATTACAAAGTGGCGATGAAACCAGGTAAACCTTTTATATTTGGCGAATTTGAGCAAGATAAAAAAACGGTCATGTATTTTGGGTTACCCGGCAATCCGCTATCTACCGTGGTGTGCTGCCTTAATTTTGTTAAACCTGCGCTGTGGCAACTATCGGGCGTGAAACCATCAGATATCCCAAAACCGCTGCAACTGTTTGCCAAAACCACCCACGACATCAACAAGCGAGCAGGACGCCAAGATTATCAGCGAGCGATTTTTTGCCAAAATGAAGACGGCAGTTTTAGCGTCACCCCTTTATCTGCCCAAGACTCCCACCGTGTCAAACAGCTTAGCCACGCCAATTGCTTGCTTGTATTGCCCAAAGATAATGCAGGGGTAAAAGCAGGCGAAATAGTGACAGTGCAACCGTTTAGTTGGAATTTTAGCTAACGATGACTCCGCAACATTCTTCATTAAATTTGGTGGACAATTTTCATCGCAAGTTAAGCTATTTACGCCTGTCGATTACCGATTTTTGTAACTTTCGCTGTCATTACTGTCTGCCCAATGGCTATACTGCCAACGCGGGTAAACGCCCTGACAACGAGCTTTCTGTATCCGAAATCGATGTTTTAATACAAGCCTTTGCCAAACTAGGTACCACCAAAGTGCGGCTGACGGGGGGTGAGCCATCGATTCGACAAGATTTACCGCGCATCATCGAACTTGCCAAACAGACCCAAGGCATCCAAACAGTGGCGGTTAGCTCCAATGGCTATCGGCTTGCCAAGCATTTATCCGACTGGCAAACGGCAGGGCTAAATCAGCTTAACATCAGTATCGACAGCTTTGACCCCATCATTTTTAAACAAATCACCGGCTTTGATATATTGCCAACGCTGTTAAATGACATGGATACATTGCTAGCAACCACCGATATTAAGCTAAAACTCAACGGTATTTTGATGGCAGACACCGCCTTTGATAACTTGCAATCCGTGTTAAATTTTGTCAAAAATCGCCCTGTCACTTACCGTTTTATTGAGTTTATGCAAACCTCGGATAATAAAGCTTTGTTTTTTGCCCAACATAGCAGTGGTCAGCGTATCAAAGATTTTTTGTTAGAAAATGGTTGGCAATCCCAACGTCGAGCAAGCGATGCAGGCCCTGCGATTGAATATCGCCATGCCGATTATGTCGGTGGCATTGGGCTGATTGAACCTTATGCCCCGCAGTTCTGCGACAGTTGCAATCGCCTACGAGTGAGTAGCCAAGGCAAAGTACATTTGTGTTTGTTTGATAATGGCAGTTATGATGTGCGAGCGTTTTTGGCAAATGGCGATGTCGATGGATTGGTTCATGCCTTGCAGAGCTTAATGCCGATTAAGCCCGAGCATCATTTACTCAAGCAAAACGACAGTGGTATCATGGCGAATTTGTCGATGATTGGCGGTTAATCGATGGCAGGTTTTTTTAAAATATAAAATAGGCAAATTTAAGAAAAATTTACTCATTCAAACGCAGCTTAATAAGCGTATAAGTTTATGTAATTTTGTGCCAAATTTGAGGGGTGAAAATCCAAAACATGACAACACAATTAACTCCCTTAGACCTGACACATTTAGACGCACACGGCGATATCGCCATGGTCGATGTGTCGGGCAAAGCGATAACCCAACGCACCGCCACCGCCGTGGGGCAAGTTATTTTCCCTAGCGACAGTTACCAAATAATAAAATCCGCCGACGGCATCACCAAAAAAGGCTCAATCACCCAGACCGCGCATATCGCAGGGGTCATGGCAAGCAAACGCACCCACGAGCTGATTCCGCTTTGCCACCAGCTGCCACTCGATGGGGTGAAAATCGGCTTTGAGTATGATGATAACAATTGCTCAATCCACGTCACTGCCACCGTCAAAGTCACCCACAAAACAGGCGTGGAAATGGAAGCCTTAACCGCTGTGTCGGTGGCTTGCCTAACGATTTACGACATGACTAAAGCATTATCTCACGACATCACCATCAGCGATATCAAGCTACTCACCAAAACAGGGGGCAAATCCGACTATGCCAACACCTAGCGCGTCTGAGAAAAATTTAGCCATCTTATACTTTGCAAGCCTTGCTGAACAAGCAGGGAAAGACGAAGAAACAATCCGCTTTGACGGTGATAACTTGTCCGAGCTTTATCAAACGTTAAGTGCACACTACGGTTTTAAGCTCGCCCAAACCAAACTTGCCGTGGCAATCAATCACCATATTGCCAACTGGCAAACGCCGCTCCAAGATGGCGATATCGTCGCCTTTATTCCGCCTGTGGCGGGCGGTTAAATATCGCATACGCCCTTTAAAAAATATAGAGAAAACCATGAATGCATTGCATAAAGGCTCATCCACCATTAGCATCAGTGAAGACCAAGCCTACCAAACCGTGATTACCAGCGGCTTTGCATTGACTGACCGAGCCATTGACGATAGACGGCTTAAACACGCCTTAATGAGCGATACTTGTGGGGCGTTAGCGACATTTGAAGGCTGGGTACGTAATCACAATAACGCTCGCCCTGTTAGCAAACTCACTTACTATGGCTACGAGCAACTGGCACTCAATCAAGGCAAAAAACTGATTGAACAAGCCAAAGCCCAGTTTGATATCGAAAACGCCATTGCCATACATCGTATTGGCGACCTTGCGATTGGTGAGATGGCAGTGTGGATTGGGGTGGTGGCTGCCCACCGTTATCCTGCATTTGATGCGTGTCGTTGGCTACTGGATGCGATTAAAGCGGATATTCCTGTGTGGAAACAAGAATTTTATGCCGACAGTACTGAGAGTCTTTGGCTTTCTAATAATGGTTAATACTCTAGTAATGGTTAACAAGCAATGACAACTACCGTATTAAGCGTGCTGTTTTTTATTTCTGCCTTGCTCTATTCATCAGTCGGGCATGGGGGCGCATCGGGTTATCTTGCGATGATGGGGTTAGTCGGCGTTGCGCCAAGTATGATGAAACCCACCGCACTATGTCTCAATATTTTGGTGTCCATCATTGCATTTTGGCGATTTTATTCTGCAAAAAACTTTTCTTGGCAAATTTTTATTCCTCTTGCTATAACTGCGATACCAATGGCGTTTATCGGGGGAATGACCCATTTACCCAGTCATTTATATAAGCCGATTGTTGGGATGGTACTGATTTTTTCGGCTATTTATTCATTTATCTTTGCCAAAAAACTCACCAGCGAGCAACCATTAAAACAGGTGTCAAAATGGCTTTTGGCAATCGTGGGGGCGGTTTTGGGGTTGCTGTCGGGATTGACTGGGGTGGGCGGTGGTGTTTTTTTAAGTCCAATTTTATTATTTAACCGTTGGGCAAGCCCTAAAGTTGTCGCGGGCGTAGCGTCCGGGTTTATTTTGGTGAATTCAATTTCAGGCTTGTTTGGCGTGTTATCGACAGGGGCAAAATTGCCAAATCAACTACCAATTTGGCTTGTGGCGGTGTGTGTAGGGGGTTTTATTGGCGCAACTTATGGTAGCAAACGCCTTGCTGACCCCATGCTTAATAAATTATTATCTCTTGTATTAGTCATTGCAGGGCTGAAAATGCTGGCAAATTTTTAACGCTTAGGTAGACCCCAACGGCTGACTCTAGTTAGTACCAACCTAAAAAATGCGAGATGGGGCTCAGTTAATTTGAACCAAGCCCCGACACTTAAACGCTTTTTTTAGCCTACTATATTAGTTGAAATCATGCAAATTCACGTCAATTCTCAGCCAACCTTATCTAAACGGTATTTATTGTTCAACTCGCAAGTGTTCTGATGAAACAAGCTAGTTGAGTGTTCAAGCGGGAATGTCGATCAATCATATAATTTATCAATCAATTCAAAGAAATCCCAATGATGGTTTTATATTTGTCCCAACTTACAGGAATAATATAAGAGCGTCTACCTTTGGGTAAATAATTTTGCGAGGGCGCACCTTCTACAATGATGGGTGGTGAGATAATAAATTCTGATCCAAACTCGCGGCGTGCATTACCTGACACGGTGTTGGCGATTTCACCTACTAAGTCTTTAAGCAATGTAATAGAGGTATCGGGCTCACCCATAATATGTAGAATATTACGTAACATGGGTGTCTCTGAGCTTACATAGACAATACCTTCCATGGGGCCTGTGATATTAATAATACCGCTAAAGTCATAAGCAAGTGGGTTATCGTTGCCATTAATATAGGGGGTATCTACTTCAGCAGCATCGGTATTAATTTGTTTAAAAAAATTAATGACTGAATCAATAAATACCTGTAGTTTTTCAGCTTTCATAAATAATTCAACTTATCTAAATATACGCGTTTTATAAAATTTTACTGCAAATAAACCACAATCGCGGCTTGTTGATCATGCCAGTTTATTGAAATAATCAATGAATGATTATTTTTCGGCAATAGTACCGCGTTAGGTTGTCCGCTAAAAACAAAAGGGACTGAAATATTAAATGCTGGACCAAAATGGTTACGCGCATTACCAGCAATTGTATTAGCAACCTCGCCAACTAAGTCAAACAGGTTACTGTCATTACGGTCAGTCTCTCCCATACTTTGTAGTATCTGTTCAAGCAGCAACTTGGGTGCCGTAAAATACACCAAGCCTTGATTGTTGCCACTAATGCCAATCACCCCTGTATAGTCACTAATAATTGGGCTATGATTGACATTGAGATAAGGCGTGTCAATGGTTATGTCACCGTTTTTTAGTTGGTTAAAATAATGGGTAACGCTATCGATAAATATCTGAATATCTTTTTCAACCATATTAGTCACTCACCAATTCATCCAACGCTTCAACAAGTTCTTCCTCTGAGAAGGGTTTACATAAAAACCCACTCGCCCCTAATTCGAGTGCTTTAATCCCAGTTGCTTTATCTGATAGGGCAGACACCACAAGAATTCTTACCCCAGGGTCTAATTCAACAAGCTTTTCTATACATTCAAGCCCGTCCATTTGTGGCATAGTCAAATCCATAGTGATAACTTCTGGTTTATATAGCTTGAATTTTTCTACCGCATCATCGCCGTTGGTTGCCGTAGCAACCAACGAAAATGTATCAGAGTTGTAAAGGCGTTGAATGCGGTTTCGTATGATATTGGAATCATCGACAATCATTAAGCGATACATATTTTTTTCCTACATGATTAATAAGATAAAAGGGCTAAAGTTATTACTCGGCTGTAGGGTTTTTTGGCAATCGAATGGTAAAGCGTGTAAATTGCCCCCTTTTAGTATCAACATTTAATTGACCTTGTAATAGCTGAATATCTTCTTTGATGATATCTAAACCAACGCCACGTCCCGCATCCTCATCTGTGGTGTCCTTGGTGCTAAAACCTGATTTAAATAGTAATGTAATGAGTTTTTGTTCTGACCAGCCATTGACTTCATCTGGGCTATAACCCATTTGAATGGCTTTTTCTTTGATTGCAGGAAAATTAATGCCTGCGCCATCATCCTCAATAGTTAGTTTATAAGACTCTGCCAAATCTAATAAAGATAGGTTAATGTTACCTAGGTTAGACTTGCCTGCTGCAGCACGCGCGTCAGGCGTTTCAATCCCATGAACCACGGCATTTCGTATTAATTGAATGACAATTTTTTTCAAACTGCTTTCTATGTCACGTGATAAGTGAAGGTCATTAAAACCTGTTGCTTTTAAAGCAACTTGTTTGCCTTGGCGTGTAGCAATATTATCCGCGTATTGCTGGTAAAACTCATTCATGCCTTTGGTAGCAGGACTGGTATGAGTTGTCTCTGAACCAGTGCCATTTTTCACAGCATTCGTATCAGCGCTACTATGATTAATACGACGACCCAATGCGTCAATGGTATTAGACAGATTTAATAACTCTTCTAAGTGAATGGTCAATGGCAAAAAGTCGTTACCAACCAGGTCGCTTTTATGTTGTAAGGCTTTTAGTTTTTCCTCAAAGTTTGTCGCTATCACCGTAAAACTATGCAGACTAAGCGATGAGGCTTCACCTTTTAAGCTGTGCATCACACGGTACATACGGTTCAGTTTTTCTTGTAGCTCTGATTGGCTACTACCTGGGGTTTTAAGAACTTCATTGATATCATTGATATTTTGTCGAGTATTGGTAATAAACTCAGTAATAATTTTTGGGCTGACATTTAAAATTGTGGTTAGCATTTCAATTTGCAAATCATTTTGTGCGCGTTCTTGCTCAAGACGCTGTTCAAGACGTACTTGATTGGTAATATCCTGCACGTTCACCAAAATTTTATCGATGGCCTTTTGATGATAAACACGAGAGAATTTAAAATCCAAAAATCGGTTTTGGTTTTTTTGATTGCTGAGCATGATTTTTTTAAGAGGATTTAAATCATCAATAAGCTTTTCTTTCACTCTCGGGTTATAAAGCTGCTTCACAAAGCCTTGAGTGGTTTCTAGGTCTTTAGCCGACACTTTATTTTGTAGTAGGGTAGAGAGGTTTTTGCCGCCAATGTCTTTTTCGCCAATGATGTTTTCAAGGTGAGCAGAGTACTGTTGACCAATATTGAGATCGTTGTCTAATAAAAATAAGCCTGTATTGACGTTGCTCATGATATCTTGTGTTTCTTTTTGAGCAGCAAGCGCTAACGCATCGGCATCACGCAGACGACGAACAAAGAAGAAAATAAAGATGGCAAAATAACCAAGAATAATAGCGATACCAACCGCTTGAATCAGTCGGATAATGTTTGCTTGAGATTCTGCGTTGTTAAATACGGATGTGGTAAGTTTATCCAAGGAATCATTCATGGCAAGGCTTGATGTTTTAGCTTGTTCACCTGCCATCGATAAGCTGGTTAAAGAGTCTTTTTCAATGTCACCGGCAACGCCTAAATAATCATCTACTTTAGGTTTAAGTTGGTTCCACTCCTGACGGGTTTGCTGCACATTTTTTAGAATTTGTGTGTCTTCAATAGTAGGCAGCTTGTATTGTTTACCAGATTTATCAGCGACTACGCCGCCTTTTTCAAGGGTGGTCAATGATGTTTCGATACGGGCACTATTATCTTTGAGCCTTTTTAATACTGTGGTAACGTGCGGCGAGGTGATTTCTTCCCCATAGCTATTTTGCATGTCAAATAAGTCTTTGATAACCGCTTGCGCATCATTGGCTATTTGGTTGGATAGGGCGATGGTACGGGTATTTTTTTGTAGAATACTTGAGGTATAAAAAGTGAAAGCCAATAAAGCGCCAATCAGTGTTAGAAATAGACCGATAGAGATAATTAAGCTTTGATAGCGTTTATCGGTATTTTGTTCATTAATCGGTGAAGACATTGATGCGTTTCCTATGAATAAAATTTTAGAAAGTGATAGTTATCTGACAAGCACTAATTAATCCATTTCTTCTCGATTTCAGCGAGCTTATTTTGTTGCTGTAGCTTTTGAATACCATCATTAATTTTATTTAATAGTTCTGGATTAGATTTTGAAGTAACTATCACTGTCTGTGTCGTAGGGTCATCTTCTTTTTCTAACGGGACAACATTCACCTTATATTGCGGGAACTTTTTAGCAATATAGCGTAGTACAGGTTGGTCATAGATGGCGGCATCTGCATTTTCTTTGATTACTGCCCTAAAAATAAGGTAGGGCGTTTTGTCAAATACTGCTTGATCGCCCGATATTTTTTTGGCGTATAAAAAAGACTTACCGTTAGCGCTTAATCTACCAGCGACTTTTTTACCTGTTAAATCAGCGATAGTTTGGTAATTGTTCTTATCGGTGAGGTAAACCATGGCTGACGGATTGAAGTAGTAAGAATTTGATAGCCCATATTTCGCTTTTCGCTCATCTTTATAGGAAATACCTGAAACGGCAATATCAGCATCTTTTTTATCAATACTTTCAAACATACCGTCCCATGAGGTTGAAAAGTACTGTACTTTGAACCCTTCAACTTTGGCGATTTCATTTAAAATATCGATATCCATACCGATTGAAGTCCCTTTTTCATCCATAAATGCAAAGGGTGGTGTGGTACTAGTGACTGCTACTTTGTAAATTTTTCCTTGTGATTGACTTTCTGCCTTAGACTTATCCAGGGTTTGCGCTGCCTGTTTATCATCGCAGCCTGTTAATATAAAGCTCAATGCACCTAATACCATAAATAAATTTTTTTTGAAAAAAAGTGTCTGCACCTTCGATGTACTCCATTATTCTGAAGATAACATTAATTGAATATTTACAAAAAATATACAAATATCAACATTGTGTTAAAAATTTTGAGATTCTATATTAATATTCCAAAAATTTATATAGCGTGCTATAAAAATTTTTGAATTTAATGGAAGATATATTTAAAGATACAGCCTAGCGTTATCTCATACCAAACCCAATAATTAAAGCACTGCCCACTTTCGAGCCGTCAGGGATTTAATGGTAGCCACCTGTTTAGCAAAATTACACCAAGCCTGACAGGCGGCATCTACAATAGTTTCGTAACTCTCGAAACAGCGATTTGATAGCCAGTGTTGCTTAATATACTGCCAAACCTGTTCAATCGGATTTAATTCAGGAGAATAAGGCGGTAGCTTCAAGATAGTCAGGTTTGGTAAATTATAGCGCTCTTTATGCCATACCGCCCCATCCATCACCACAACCGCATGGCGACCTTTGGGTACAGCTTGGCTGATTGCTTGTAAATGCCGCTTCATACACTCGCCATTAGCATAAGGCATGATGAGTCCCACACTTTGACCTGTAGCAGGACATACTGCCCCATAAAGGTAAGTCGAGATAAACTGCTGTTGACGGACTACTCTGGGTCTTTTACCACGGTAATGCCATATTCGGGTGATTGAACCTTGCTGGCCAATGCGGGTTTCATCTTGAAACCAGATGTCAACATCGCTTAGCTTAGTATCTTCGGGCAGTATGGCAGTTACCTGCTCTATGAAGTTTTTTTAAAGGCTTCTTGGGCGTTAATGTCAGCCTGCGGATGCTGGCTTCTGGCACTTATCCAACTCATACCAATTCGAGCCAGTAGTTCGTAGATGCCATTGACGCTATAGCTTGCTTGATAATGCTCGTTAGCAAGCTTTTGGATGTCTTGTCCTGTCAGTCTGCCGCCGCCCCGTTTTGCTTGGCTGTCAACAATCAGTTGTTTAAAGCTTTCAATGTGCTTGGGAGCCAATTTGCTGTTTCTGCCGCTTCTTGGTTTGTCATAGAGGCTATCAAGCCCTGATGCTTGGTAGCGTCTACGAGTACGTCGTGCGGTTTCAATGTTGATGCTTAGGTTTTCTGCAATCTCAAAGCTGTGTTTGCCAATGCGATATTGGTGAAGGATGTAAAGACGTGTTCTGGCTCTGGCGTTACTTTCAGTCTTGGCCAGTTCGCCAAAGTCATAATCATCTAGGCTGTGTTTTGGGTTTGATTCTTTCATATAGCTATAATACTATATTTTATGGGTTTGGTATCAGTAATGTTATCCAATGCTCGGCAAAGTGTTAGACAAGTGGTAACCAAAAAGACGGGATGAATTGCAGCATTCACTCATGCCACCGCTTGAACCATAAAAAAAACCCATTGCAGGCGAACATTTATACATAACAACAGAAAACATAAAATTACTTTAGATTGCTAAAACCCTTGATGCAAGCATATTTCATGCTATTATACTAACTATAGTTATGCAAAGTTATTTGTTGTTAGTATCAAAAAATGGCTACCAAAATGGCTACCAAAAATTATAGGTTAAATTGGGTATCAAGGGTTAAATTATGGCTAAAGTATCAATTGCAAATGTTAGTCAGATAGAACGGCATATCAAAGAAAGTATTGCTACTAATCAAGAGTTAATTTTACCGATTGCAGGTTTTAAGGGTTTAGAGATTAGAATAAGACCCTCACAGAAAACCGATAAAGCAACCACAGATTTTAGACACCGTTACACGCACCCTATCACAGGCAAACGCCCTTATTTATCATTAGGCAATTATCCAGCCTTCTCACTTGCCCAAGCCAAACAAGCCTATACCGATAATCTAGTGTTATTAGAGCAGGGCATTGACCCTAAAGAACATAGAGAGCAGGAACGAGAGCAAAAAGCCCATTCATTAGATAGTACATTCAAAGCAGTAGCAGATGATTGGTTGGCAGAGCAAACTAATAACCCCGACCACGTTTTAGCAGAGCAAACTTTGAAAAATTGGGGATTTTTACTTGAGCCTTTACTCAATGAATTTGCAGAAACGCCAATAGATACTATTACCACCCCTCAAGTATTAAGACTACTCAAACAGGTACAAAAAACGCATATCCAAAAGGGCAACCGAGTAAAAGGCATTGCAAGCCGAATCTTTGCCCATGCGGTTATTAATGGCTTAATAGAGCATAACCCAGTCACTGCAGTAAAAGAGGCTAGAGCCTTAAAACCAACCCGCCAAAAACATCACCCCGCTATTATTGAGCCTCAAGAATTAGCCTTATTATTGAATGAGATTGATAGCTTACCAAGTGGGAGTGGCAACTTTAACAAAGAGATTCTACAGTTATTAGCCCTGACCTTTGCCCGCATTGGTGATATTTGCACTATGAGATGGGCAGAGATAGATATGAGCGCAAAGCAATGGGAATTTGAGCCACAAAAAGGCGTTAATCGTAATGATATGGTAGATAGCTTAGTGATTCCACTAGCACCGCAAACAATCGCTATATTAGAGCGTATGCGAGAAATAACAGGCAGTATGGAATACGTTTTTTACAATGGCAGACGAAAAGCCAAACCTTATGCAGATGGGCAACAGGTTAATAAATTGCTCAATAGTCAGTCTATGAACAAGGCAAAGACTGGCAAAGATTTTTGCAATAGGGGTTATTTTGGCGTACATAGCCCGCATGGATTTAGGGCAACAGCTAGAACCATATTAGAGGAACGCCTTAATTATGATTATCGCCTTATTGAGATGCAGTTAGGACACAATGTAAGAGATAGTAACGGCAGAGCATACAACCGCGTTAAGTGGCTTGATAAACGCCATAAAATGATGACAGATTGGGCTAGTTATTTAGACAAGCTGAAAGCAGGCAAGGTGGATAATGTGATTTACTTTGATAAGGTCAAAGATAAATTGCAGGCAAATGAAAAATAACTACTTAGGAAAATTGCTAAAGTTGCTAAAGTTAGCCCAAACCTAGACATTGTAAGGGCTAGAGGTTAGCAGGCAGTTGCTAAAGCATTGCTAAAGTTGCTAAAGAACTGCTAAAGATAAAAAATTGATGTAATAACATTTTTGCAAGGCTAGGAAGTCATGAGCCGAAAGGCGGGAATAATCGCACCAAGCCCGCCACCGCCTTGCACCCTTTTTGAATTGGTGCGTATGGTGCGAGTTATGGATATTCAAGAAATTAACCTTGATGCTAAAAAAGCAATTGAGCATTTCATTAACAGAGGTATATATGATTTTGTAGAAGTGGCTAATATTGGCAGTAATTGTGATTATTCTACAGTTAAACCTAGAATTGAATATTTAGATAATGTTTATGGATTTTTATTAAATTTTTATTGTGAAAATCGAATTAATGGCATTTCAGCAGATTATTACTCACTAAATGAACAATACAATGAATTAATTCAAAAAGCATCAGATGCCGTTATGGCTGAATACACACCGCCTGATGACTTTGATAACACAGATATTAAAGTTTATATTTATTCTTTGATTTTTAAACGATTGGCGTATTTTGCCATGAATAACAAACATTATTTTATTGCCCTAGAACTTATGCACAGGTCAATTCAATATGAAACCTCATACCGTACATACAATGGCTTAACTATTCCCACGATTAAGAATAGAACAAAAAAAGAAGTAAATTCAGAACGTGGGGAAAAATCTGCAAATACTAGGTATGGCGATAGAGTAGAGCAACAAAAAAAATATTATTTAGAAGTTTATGATAAAAAAATGGAAAAAGCACAAATAGAAAAGTTAAAAGCACCTACTAGGAAGGCTGTAGCAAAATGGATTTACAATAATGAATTTTCAAAATTTAGTGTTGATGAAGATACCATTTTTAGACATCTAAGCAAGGCATTAAAGGAAAGGAAAAATAGCGTTTAGAATGTAAATACCAGCGTTTACATTCTAAGATTATTCAAGATACCTAAGCTAAAAACTAAACTTTGCATTAACTAACAACTGCTAACTATAGCTAAGGAGTTAATGCAATGGCAGACAAAACCCAAAACCCCGCAACACCTGAAAAGCTAGTCACATTCACAGACCTAGCCAATGACCCCGCAGGCATTACCCCGCGCCTGACCCTTGCCCGCCTCACAAATAAGCACCCTATCACAATTACAAGATGGGTGAGAAAGGGCTTATTGCCTAAACCCCTGACTATCAACAAAACCCAGTATTTTAGAAATTCTGACATATTGGCGTTTATCAACAGTCAATCAGCATAAGGGGGTAGGCATGAATAACAAGCAATCAAACCAAATTACTCACGCTGATGCAGTCATGGCAGAACTAGCCAAAGGCAGACATATCAGCTATCGAGAAATGACAATCGAGCTAGGTATCAATCACCCTAAAGATATCATTTTGAAATTGCGCAAAGCAGGACAACCCATTGAGCGTTACCGAGTTAATCACGCTAACGGCAAGCACCACTACAATTTTTATTTAGCATAGGAAAAACTGTATGAATGAGCCAATAAACCCAGCGCTTTTCACTGAATTTGATAAATATAAACGTATCGTAGAAAAGTATGGGGAGGACAGCGACCAAGCCATAAACCAGTTTATGAAAGTGTTTGAGTTATCCCCCGAAAGTATCAAGCAAGAAGCCCACGCAAAGGCTAAAGAATTGGACTTGATACCACCCACAAGCGGTTACAGTGATGATGGTGAACCGCTTTATAGTGTCGCTGATGTTGCTAATCATTTTGGGGTAAGTGAAAGCGAAGTTATTGCCCAGCTAGGCAACTTAGAATACGGCAGCGATTACATTTATCACGGCAATATCAACCGCATACAGTGAGCCACCTATGAACCAACACAAGAAAACCGACAACGATTTTTATGCCATTTTTGCTGATGGTGAGTTAATCAACACCAAAGAATTAGGGTTTTTGCATACGTTAGCTTTTGCAGAAAACGCAGCCGAACTAATTAGAGCCGTTAACCCTAATAAATTCATTCTCATTCAACGAGCCATTATTGCGGGTGACACCGTAACAGGCTATGAAAACGTGATGTAAGGGGCTTTACTATGAACCAGTATAAAGACACTACCCACAAACCAAACACGCTAGAAACGCAAAAGAAACAGCATATCGCGCGTTTTATCAATGCCTTGTTAGATTGTTTGTTGATAGCGGGCATGATGTTGTTTTTATTGTTGGTAGTGACAAGCTACCACCCCGCATAAAAAAAGGCTTGCCAAGTTATCACGCCTAGCAAGCCAAAATATCACACATTTAAAAGAGTATTCTATCATGAAAAATCAAAACCACACCCCACGCCCACAGGCAACCACCCAAGCCGAACTACAAAGCCAAATTGATAGCTTAAATGGTGACGTTTACGACAATCTAACCTTGCATAGTAGCCATTTAGAAATGCTATTCAAAATGGTAAGAACTGCTATTGATGATTTAACCAACGATAACGCACCCCATCACGCCATTTCACAGGCTAAACAATCGTTACTCATTGCCCAATACTTAATTGATGAATTTGATTATTGTATTCAAAGCATGATTGAAGCTCACCCATTTTATAAAAGGGAGGGCAAAGTTTGAGTAAAACCAACGATAACAGCAGTAAAAATAAGGCGCGTCATGCGCTTTATTTGCTTAAGTGGTGCAAATGTACCAGCCACCACATAGAACGCAACCAACGCAAAATTAAAGCCATTGGCAAGGGGATTTTATGAGTATTGAAACACCAACCGCACTACAAAACGAAAAAGCCCAAACCGAGCAGGGAATGGGCTTCTTTGAGTTTTTAGCCAGTGATTCACTTACTAAAAACATTTTCGACAATGAGCAACTAGCAAGCAATCAAACAGCCGATATTTTAACTGAATTTTTTAAACCTGAACAGTTAAGCCTAGTAACGGATAATTTAACGATTGGGGATAGTGACAAAGCAACTGCAGGCGAGTTGGCAATAAGGTTATATGATAGTAATTTCGAGCCTTCAAACCTTGCTATCATGCCAGCAGATGGCAAACCCTACCTAACAGAGCAATATAAACATGATGCCTTTATTATTGGTGACGGTAACGAATTTATCGCAGTAAATAACTTTGATGATGCATTGCGATTAAAAGCCGTTTTAGGGCTTGATTCAGACAATTACACCATACTTGCAACCCTTGACGATTGGCAATTTGAACGCATGGCAAAAGCCCACGCCAAGCAAAGAACATTAACCATATTTTGCACCTATACCGAACGGCAAAAGTATAGTGATATGTTTAATGACTATCATGTTAGATTGATTGTGACCATTGAGCCTATCACCGATATGCTACTTGATTATAGGCTAGATGAGATTATCAGCGATAAGCCAAACGATACAAAGATATACCAACTAGGGGCAATCGAATGGGCAAAGCCTGAAACCATTAGCACCGCACCCGCTACCCCTTATCCTATCCACGCATGGCAAGGCGTTTTAAGAGATGCAGTAGAAGCAATTGCTTATCATGCGCAAGTACCGCAGGCAATCGCAGGACAAGTAATTTTAGGCGCATTATCGACAATCTTACAAGGTAGCATAAACGCCCCTTATGCTGATGGCGTTAAATTCATGCCAGTGGCTTTATTTTTACTTAGTATTTATCCAAGTGGCGAAGGCAAAACATTAGCTAACTCAATCGCCTATCAACAAATTGATTTTTACCAAGATGAGTTAGACAGACAATTTACCCAACTTAAACATGAATGGCAATTAGCCAAAGCCAGCGTAAAGCGAAGTGAACTAGAAACCTTTTTATTAGAAAATCCACCACCAACCGAAAAAACGCTATATATGAGCAGTGGAACACTGCAAGGCATTTTAGACAGAATGTTAATGAACAACCTTAAAAATATTACATGGGTAACGGCAGATTGTGGGCAATTTTTTGGCGGGCATAGTATGAAAGCCGATAATATGCTTTTTGTTATTTCATGCCTTAGCGATATATGGAGTAAAGGCGTTTTTGACCGCATATTATCGCCAAGAGCCAAGAATGCTATTGAGCAGACACGAACCAAAGGCGTTAGATTCACCGTAGATTTAGCAGGGCAAGATGAAGTAATAAGACCCGCTTTAAATGATGCTACTATGAACGGACAAGGATTTTTACCACGCTTTTTATTTACCGCGCCTGATGTGATAAATAGAGTGTATAACACGCCTGAACGTATGAATAATTATTCAGATAGTGACCCTAGATTGCTGAAATTTTGGGATAGATGCAGGGATTTACTTGACCCCTTGCCAAACCCTGAAAACCAACAGCCAAGCGACAATAACGCACCGCATGAGCGTATTAATATAAATTTTGCAGACCAACAAGCCCGCCAAGCCTTAGCCGATTATCAACAGTATGCTCAAGATAGAAAAGCTAAAGGCAGAGAATTGGAACATTACCCAGCGTATGCCAACCGATTAGCTGAAAATGCAAGCCGTATCGCCTCATTGATGGCATTTTTTGAAGGCAGAACCTTATTAAATGCTGATGATATCCAAAGGGCTAGTATGCTCACTGAATATTCAATTCATGAACGTATGCGATACACCGATACACCGCAGGCAAGTATGAATGACAGTGATAAATTGCTTAATTGGTTGGTGAGTAAGGCAGTCAACAAAAAACCGCCAATAGTCAATGAAGGCACGATAGGACAATACGCACCAAACGCACTAAGAAGGCAAAAGGATAGCTTACTTGATGACTTAGAAAGTATGGGGCTAGTGATGCGAAAGAAACAAGGTAAGCAGAAACTTGTTTATATCAATGAATACTTATTCAAGTAGTACAAAATTGCTAAGCTATGCCTATGTGATGCAGGGGCTTTTTTACTTTAGCAAGTTTAGCAACTTTAGCAGAACTTTAGCAGGCAGTTGCTAAGCTACAAAATAGACAGGGCAAGGGATAGAGCCAACTTTAGCAAGTTTAGCAGTTTTCTTAGTAGTAAATTTTTTTTAAGATTAGTTTATAAAAATTGATAGCCACAAAGGATAATTTTAAGGAACATATCTTAACATTACTGTAACTTTGTTTGATTTATAGTAAGAATTCTACAAGCAAAGGAGTGGTTATGAGAAATTTAATATTAGGTAGTGTATTGGCTTTAATGGCGGTTAATGCTAACGCGAAAACTTGGGATTATAAATATGGTCATGATGATTTTGATGGCGACACTAGATTAGCTACTCTTAAATCCGACAATGATGAATACAAAATAATGATTGGTGAAGATGCTAAATCAGAATCCAAAGTATCAATTTTTATTCCATTGCCATTAGGCAAGATAACAAGTTCCGAATGCAATCCTCTTTGTGATATGAGAATAATTGCTGATGGCAACAAAGACATTGAGCCTATTAAATTATTTGCAATGAAAAATCATAAAATGTACTTCTTGTATGGCGATGGCGACAAAAGGCTATCTGAAATATTTGAAAATAATAAAGTAGTGAAAATGAAGTTACCGCTTTATAACATTGGTGCTGATGTATTAACATTTACACAAACTGAAAAATTTAATAAACAAAAACTGCTATCGTTAAAATAGTGGCATAAAGCATAGTGGAACCCACTTGAGTAGTGGGTTTTTTAATGCTTAAAGGCAGTTTTTCATAAATTTGTGAAGAACATCAACAAGCAACCATACGAATAGATAATTTTTTGATGTTGGATTTCTGACATCATACTAACAAGCCAGCAATAGCAAGTTCTAATTATTTAGAAAACCAACCTAACCAAAATTGAACACCACTACAACCACCAAGCCAGTAATAAAAAGGCATTGGCAAAAAGTGAACAGCAAAATGAACACCTAACCGCCTATGGTTCAATTCAAAAACCGAACACCCAGCAACAGACCAAACCGCATTACATGGGGCATTGGTGAGAACTGAACACCAAACCGAACAGCAAAGCCGAACGATAGGCGGGCATGATTGATTTTATTTATTGTAATTAGTTCACATTAGATAGGTTCACACTATAACCCCATTGTTAGGCATGACCCAAAACGCAACACCTAGCCAAACATAAAGCCAGTCATATCAAGCTTTGAGAATAGAAAGCAACACTAAACGCAACAGCAAAAAGCAACAGGTAATTACCACCCAAAGATTTTTTAGGAATCACTAGCCTAGTGAAACTTAGTTTTCTGCACAGTACGAGCAAGGACTTTTTAGGCACGTTAGGCAGGCAAGATTTTTCGGAAGTCAAAAGCAGGTGAAAACGCTTGTAAAATAGCCATGCAAGCATAAGACACAACCACAAGCGATTATAGAACCAAGCCCGCCTATATTGAGATGATAACGGCTAGATTACGGCAAGGTTTTCTTGGAATCAGTAACGGTAAGATTACGGTAAGGAATTGGACAAGGATAGCTATAGCAATACCATGATTTAACTTTACTTAGCTTTACTGAATACAAAATCTAAAAATGCGCCTAACCCTTGCCAGTCATTGAATAAGACCATTTTTGCATTGGTAGGTTGTAAAGAAAAAAGAAGTTTTCGGACAACTTAGAAAGTAGTTTTTGAGCACGTTAGAAAATGACTTTTGCGATAAGTGAACCCTACTTTTTACACACGTTAGGCGGGCATTTAATCCAGTAAGCAAAATTATTGACTACATAAGACAGATTAAAAAAGTCAAAACCCACCAAAGCCACACAGGGCAAGGCATAAGGCTATTTTTTCATTGTGGCTTGTCTATATTTTTTCATTGGTAAAGTTAAAGGGAGGTATGAACCATTTAGTAAAATTTGAGTTTTGCGGACTGCTATAAAAAGATTGTACCAGTAGGAAAAACTTAGTTTTTTGACATTATAAAAAAGAGTTTTCCGCCCAGTATGAGCAGGAATTTTTGCATACGTTAGGCGAGAAAAGGCAAAAGCAGAATTTGAGCATATGGCAAAGGAATTTTTAGCTATGGTTTAACGTGTCGCTTTTTCGATTGGTTAAAACAACAAGATTGCAACAAGATAAACCCCAAGATTACCCCAAGATTTTTTACCCTTCCTCATTTTGAGCAGGGGCATTTTTTAGCAGTTACAAAAAATATTTTTGTTGAGAAATAAGGGGATTTTGAATAAATGGCTACCAAAACGGCTACCAATTTTATATTAATAACTATTAAATTTAATAGAATCAATAATTTGATAGAATAAAAAAAACCCATTGCAGGAGGTGAGCAATGGGCTGAGGAAAAGCACAAGTAAGTGTTAAAAGTCTGAAAATTTTTGACAATAAACGCGGTTTATCAAAATTGTCCAAGTGCTATATTAATAAAAAATTGATAAAAAATTTTGCAAGTTGATACCCTATGACTGATTAATTGGGTACAAAATAGCCGACTATCAATAAACCTGACAACAGCAAAATTTGCTAATGGCGAAATAATTCTTATTGTTATTATTATTTCGTTGTCGGACGTTATCATAGCAATAAAAGTCTAAATTTTTGACTGTCTAATTACACCTTGTTACTTTTGAAGTGTTTTTTATACAATGACATATTTGGTAAAAATACCATAAAATCAATACGGTAAAGTGGCTTAATTGTTGAAAAGTATGACAAAAACTAGCATTATGGGCAAAACATAATGACATTACTTTGAGAACCGTTATAATTATTTCAACTAGAATTAGCGTTACACCGCGCCTTACAACAAGAATGAACGAAAAATCCCATGACCGATAAGCTAGTGACCGACGACACAGCCAACCCTCCTGTTGCCTCGGGCAGTATTTTTAACTTGCCCAACAACTTGACCATTGCGCGCATCGTGATGATTCCGCTGTTTGTGGCGATTGCTTATTGGCCGCCTGCGATGGGGATTGGACAAAGCGCCATTAGTGACAACGCAATTGCCAATATAGGTATGTATCAGTTTAGCGATAGCCTACTACGCCACTTTTTATTGACGGCTGTATTTATTTTGGCGGCAATTACCGATTGGTTAGATGGCTACTTTGCTCGCAAGCTCAATATGACATCGGCATTTGGGCGGTTTCTTGACCCTGTGGCGGATAAACTGATGGTTGCTGCCGCGCTAATTATCTTGGTGCAGTGGCATCCTGATATTGTCATGGCGATTTCAGCAATTGTTATTATCTCACGCGAGATTGCTGTCTCCGCCTTGCGTGAGTGGATGGCAGAGCTGGGCAATCGTACCAGCGTTGCAGTGTCATATGTGGGCAAAATGAAAACCACTTTTCAAATGGTGGCAATTACGGTGTTACTACTTAATTGGGAATCACTTGAGATGACGGGGTATTTACTATTGATCATTTCAGTGGTGTTGACGTTATGGTCAATGTTTATTTATCTGAAAGCGGCATGGCCCTATTTAAAACAGCCTTAATTGATAACTTTAAAAAAAACTGATGACGTTAAAAAAACGGACTATGTTAAAACAATTGTTAGTTCAAAATTTACTATAAAAACCCCAGTTAAAAAACTGGGGTGATATTTTTTTAAAGCCAATAATTAAAACGTCACGGAATGGTTTTCACCCATATTTTCTGCAGTTTTACCTTCTTGGATAGCCGCTGATACCATCTTAAACATGTCCACCACCGTGTTACCGCTTAGCCAATACTGCGCACCGTTACATTCAATACAAATCACTTGCACGTTAGGATCTTCTTTACCTTTCTCATAGAACGCCGCATAGACTGGACTCCAAAGCTCATCTAGTTTGGCTTTGTCATTAACCAATTTAGCGGTACCATTGATTGACACAAAGTCTTTTTGGTCGCTTGAGGTATAAGATAAATTGACTTGGGGATTCTTTTCCAAGTCTTTGATAGTTTCTGATTTGCGATCGCCGATGAACCAAATTTTGCCATTTTCTAGTTCATTTTTATTGGTGGTCATTGGGCACGCATGTAAATGTTTTTCGTCTGCAGTAATGGTGGTCATCATTGCATATTTGACGCCTTTAATCACTTTATTAATATTTTCAATATGTTGCTCTTTGGTGAGATCTGCCATGAGAAGGTCCTTGTTATTATAGGGTTATTATACGTCTCAAAGTTAATGCTAAAAAATTTATTGCCAACTTATAGAAAGCTACGTTAAAACTGGGTTAAAGTCGTTAACTTGGACGATATTACCGGCTTTGGTTGTTTAAGTATGTCGAAAAGCTGCAAATAATTGGTATAAAACCGTTAACGATGTTATCGCAACGTAACGCAATTGAAAGACACTTTAGAAAAAACACATCGTGAAATGACAGTTTATCGCCATCAAGACAAGTGATACGCCCGTGGGTTTAATGCTATAATAGCCGCAAATTTTTCTGTTATTTTCCCAACTTTTCCCGAAGCAAGCGGAACTTTCTATGACTATCATCGCTGGACACCCATTTTTAACCGATTTTCAAACCACCAAACTGCTAAATTCCCTTAGCCAAAAAACCAATCTCAAAATCACTCACTTAAAAAGCCAGCAAGTTTATATTTTTTCTAAGGATTTGGCAGAACACGATTATAAGAAAGCAGTAGATTTGCTCAATCACGGTGACGAAATCGCGCTCAATCAAGCAAGCCAAAATGAGAATAAAGAGGCGCTGCAAATTATCGTCAGCCCACGTTTTGGTACGATTAGCCCTTGGGCAAGTAAAGCGACGGATATTTTTAATAATTGTGAGATAGCGATTGAGCGTGTTGAGCGCTTGATGGTGTATACGCTCATAGGCGAAAATTTGCCTGAAAAACTCCCGCATGATATCGAGATGATGTTGTACGACCGCATGACCCAAAGCCTATTTTATGACTTGGCAAAGGCTCAGCACTTATTCGATGACCATGAGCCAGCACCGCTCAACCATGTCGATGTGATGGGCAAAGGGCGTGAGGCGTTAGAGTCGGCAAACCGTGAGTTTGGTTTTGCGTTATCGAGCCAAGATATTGACTACTTGATGGATGCCTACGTCAATGAACTCAAACGCAATCCGACCGATGTTGAGCTCATGATGTTTGCCCAAGCCAACTCCGAGCATTGCCGCCACAAAATTTTTAATGCGCAATGGACGATTGATGGCGAAGTACAGCCAAAATCCTTGTTTGACATGATTAAAAATACCTTCGAGCAAAATCCCAACGATATTTTATCCGCGTATAAAGACAATGCCGCAGTGGTAAAAGGGCATGAAGGACAGCGTTTTTATCCGCTATTAAACAGCGACAACAATCATTTAGCATACGATTTTCACCAAGAGCCGATTGATATCTTGATGAAAGTAGAAACCCACAATCACCCAACGGCGATTGCACCGTATGCAGGAGCGGCAACAGGTTCTGGCGGTGAAATCCGTGACGAAGGCGCGACAGGTCGTGGCGGTAAACCCAAAGCAGGCTTGGCAGGATTCCATGTGTCGCATTTGCAGCTGCCTGATATGCCAGAAAAGTGGGAGCACAGCGGAAAAGTCTCGACTGCTGACTACGGCAAGCCAGTGCGTATGGCGTCTGCATTAGAAATCATGACCCAAGCACCGCTTGGTAGCGCGGCGTTTTCCAATGAATTTGGTCGTCCAAATCTCGTCGGTTATTTTCGCTCATTTCAATTGGATACCTCAAAAGACCAAGATGGCAGCCAAATGCGTGGCTATCACAAACCTATTATGATTGCCGGTGGTTACGGTAATATCAAACGCAATTTGGTGGAAAAAAATCCGATTCAGCAAGGCGATTTGCTGATTGTGCTAGGGGGTCCTGCCATGCAAATCGGCTTGGGCGGTGGCGCAGCAAGTTCGGTGGATAGTGGTGAGCTTGATGAAGGCCTGGATTTTGCGTCCGTGCAACGTGACAATGCCGAGATGGAACGCCGCTGTCAAGAAGTCATTGACCGCTGTTGGGCGATGGCAGGCAACCAGCCAGATGAAGATAACAATCCGATTGTGTCGATTCATGACGTGGGGGCAGGGGGTTTGTCAAACGCCATGCCTGAGCTTGTGAATGACCATGAACTTGGTGCGGTGTTAAACTTGCGTAAAGTGCCGTCGCTTGAGCATGGCATGTCGCCAATGGCGATTTGGTCAAATGAAGCCCAAGAGCGTTATGTGTTGGCAATCCGTCCACAAAGCCGTGAACTATTTGATAGTATCTGTGAACGCGAGCGTTGCCCGTATGCGATTTTGGGTGAAGCGACTGACGTGCGTGAGTTGGTGGTCAATGACCCACTACTCAACACCAAAGGCGACCAACAACCGGTCGATATGCCCCTACAAGTGCTACTCGGTGGCACGCCAAAAATGCAGCGTAGCTTTAGCCGTAGCACGCCAGATTTGACAGCGTTAAACCTTGATAAAGTCGATTTGGCTGAAGCGGTCAAAGACGTGCTGCGTCACCCAACGGTTGCCAGTAAATCTTTCTTAATTAGCATTGGTGATCGTTCCATCACGGGTATGGTAGTACGTGACCAATATGTTGGACGTTACCAAGTGCCAGTGGCGGACTGTGCTGTTACCGCTTCTGCTCTCATCCCTGTCGATGGCAAACCGATGACAGGCGAGGCCATGAGTATGGGCGAGCGTACCCCAGTTGCTTTGATTAATCCTGCCGCATCTGCGCGCCTTGCTGTTGCTGAAGCCATTACCAATATCGCAGGGGCGAATATCGCCAAGCTATCAGACATTACCTTGTCGGCGAACTGGATGGCAGCCTGTGGTGAAGACAAAGAAGACCAAGCCTTGTTTGATGCAGTGTATGCCGTGGGCGAGGCGCTTTGTCCGGCACTTGGCATTGCCATTCCTGTGGGTAAAGACAGCTTGTCGATGCGGGCGAATTGGTCAGATGAGCAGGCAAACAAGTCTGTGGTGTCACCCATGTCGCTCGTTATCACTGCCTTTGCCCCTGTGCAAGATGTCACCAAAACCTTAACGCCAGAATTGCTAACCAGCTCGGCGCTTGGCGAAACCGCTTTTTATCGTTTAGACTTATCAAAAGGTCAGTTCCGCTTGGGTGGCTCAATCCTTGCCCAAACCCTAAGCCAACTGGGTGATACTTGCCCAGACCTGGATAATCCGCAAGATTTAATCAACTTTTTTAACTTTATCCAGCAAGCCAACAACCAAGGCTTAATCACGGCATATCATGATATTGGTGATGGCGGTTTGCTTGCCACCATTGCTGAGATGCAATTTACCAGTCGCCAAGGCGTAAAATTGGTGTTAACTGATGACAATTTACTCGGTCAATTGTTTGCTGAGGAACTCGGCGCGGTGATTCAAGTTAAAACCTATCAGGTGGCTCAGTTGCTAGCGCTTGCCGAAACCACAGGCGTCAGCGAGTTGTTAAGCCTAGTCGGTCAAAGCACCGATGAAGACAGTTTACTCCTCCAAACAGCCACGCAAAATTTACGTTTTGAGCGTAGCGAGCTTGAGCAAGAATGGAGCAAAGTCAGCTACCATATCGCCAAAAACCGTGACAACCCCGAATGCGTACAACAGGCCTTTGATTTGATTGGTGATAAATCACACCAAGGCTTAATTGCGCAAGCCAATTATGATCTTAACCAAGCGATTGAAGCCCCGTATATCAATAGTCGCATCGCACAGCCCAAAGTCGCCATTTTGCGTGAGCAAGGCGTGAATGGTCAGCTAGAAATGGCGGCGGGCTTCAAACGCGCAGGCCTAGAAGCCGTCGATGTGCATATGAGTGACTTGCTCAAAGGGCGTGTCAACTTGCGTGACTTTGATGGGCTGGTGGCTTGCGGCGGCTTTAGTTATGGCGACGTGCTTGGCGCTGGTGCTGGCTGGGCAAAATCGGTACTGTTCCATGACGAACTACGCATGCAATTTGTGCGATTCTTTACCCGACCAGAAACCTTCTCACTTGGCGTGTGTAACGGCTGTCAGATGATGAGTCAGCTTAAAGACTTGATACCGGGCGCAGAGAATTTCCCCCGTTTTATCGCCAATAAATCGGCACGGTTTGAAGCGCGCACAGTGAATGTGAAAATTGAACGTACCAAGTCGGTGCTGTTAAAAGGCATGCAAGAGAGCATTCTACCGATTGCGGTGGCACATGGCGAAGGCTTTGCAACGTTGAGCGATACCGATATCGCAGGGATGAGCGCACATGGGCAAATTGTGATGCGTTATGTGGACAGTCTCGGCACAGCAACCGAGCATTATCCGCTCAATCCAAATGGCTCACCGCAAGGGGTGACAGGGATTTGTAGCACCGATGGGCGTGTGACCTTGATGATGCCACACCCAGAGCGCAATCTGATGGCATATAACCACAGCTGGAAGCCTGAAGCTTGGGATAATGACGGGGCGTGGATGCGGATGTTTAGAAATGCTCGGGCATTCTTAAGATAAAAGTTAACATAGATGATTTTTTTTATAAAAGGATGGCAAAAGCTGTCCTTTTTTAATGACGTAACCTAACCTGCCTAAGGCAATAAAGGCTGTTACGGTGAAAATCTTGGCTCGGTCAAAAACTAGCAACAATTTACAAACAATACACGATAACAAGGGAAAGGCATATGTTATAATAACTTAATCCTACATAGACTAAGTTAAGTTTGATTAACAATGCCTTGTAAGTCCACACAGTTCTTATAATATATCGAGGAAAATCCCATGAATAGCAAACTTTTAGTCACTACCGCTATCACAGCGTTGTTAGCCACACAATTTGCCAATGCAGAATTGGTTATCTCGCAAAACGGTGAAACGCAAAAAGTTGGTGAAACCGCGGCTCAACCTGCAGCGGTCACAAAAGCGCCTAAAACCGCCAAAGTAGAAAAAGTTAAGCCAAGCAATAGCACCAGCTACAAGCTAGACCCAAACCACGCCAATGTACGTTTTGCGATTGATCACTTCGGTACAACGACCAACCAAGGTGGTTTTTACGGCGTAACGGGTGACTTGAACTACAACCCAGCCAAAAATACAGGCAGCATCAACGTTGATATTCCTGTCAATAACCTTGATACCGGTAACGAACATTTTACCAACCATTTAAAATCAGCTGAATTCTTTAACGCTGAAAAATACCCAACGGCTAATTTTAAATCAACCAAATTCCATTTCAAAAATGGCAAAGTAACGAAAGTTGACGGTAACTTGACGCTATTGGGCAAAACCAACCCAGTTAGCTTAAAAGCCACTAAATTTAACTGCTACAACAGCCCAATGCTGAAAAATGCGCAAGTATGTGGCGGTGATTTTGAGACTACCATTGACCGCACCAAATGGGGCATGGATACCTATGTCAAAATGGGTTTTGCTAAAGACGTGAAACTCAACATCCAAGTTGAAGCCGTACAGCAATAAGCTTGCTTAGCGTTACCCAAAAGCCAATGTTAACGCATTGGCTTTTTTACGTTTTTACGATAGTTAATTTCACAAATGCTGAACTTTGCCAACACTCTTTGCACAGCTTGATTCAATTGATAAGTTAAAATATTCAAACCAATGCCATTTTTAACGACTAATAATAAAAGGAAAGTTCATGACAGATAAAACTAACAACTTAGGAACACTTGCCAAACTTGCAGGCGTGGCGACCACTGCTATTTTGACCAAAAAAGCCTTGGCTAAAACTTTCAGTCTAGGCGCAAAAGCAGTAAGCAAAAAAATTGTCAAATCTGATTCAATCAACTATAAACTCGACCCGATGCACACCAATGTGCGATTTAGCATTGACCATTTTGGTACATCAACCAATCATGGTGGGTTTTATGGCTTAGAAGGTGACATGGTATTTGACCCTGACAATCAAACAGGGAAAATTGACCTTGATATTCCGTTAGAAAAATTGCAAACAGGTAATAAAGCGTTTGATAAAGACTTAAAAAGTAAAGACTTTTTTAATGCTGATAAATATCCAACTGCCCACTTTACCTCTACCAAATTTATCTTTAAAAAGGGTAAATTACACCAAATTAAAGGCAATCTAACTTTGCTCAAAAAAACTCGACCTATCACTTTAACAGCGAGCAAATTTAATGGCTACGCCAGTCCTTTGCTAATGGCATATGTGTACGGTGGTGATTTTGAAACCACGATTGACCGTACCGATTGGGGGATTGATGGTTATGTCAAAATGGGTGTGAGTAAAAAAGTGAAGTTAGTCATTCAAATTGAAGCCGCTCAGCAATAATTTTTTAGTAGATAATGAAGGTAATCAAAAAGATCAGCGTTGGCTGGTCTTTTTTTGCTAAGCTGATTGCAAATTTTTAGCTATTCGATTCTTAACTATTCTAAGCCGCTAAGCCGGCTTTAATAAGTCTGCGGTTTGATACAAAACCATACAGCACTATACAAAACGTAAATTTACAGTATCCGCACATAGCCTCATAATTTTCAAAAACCTAGATATCACTTTATTTAATTTATTTTTGAGGAAAACTTATGAAACCATTCAATACAACAGTAAAAAACACCTTATTAGCCGCAGCCTTGGTGGTGGGTTCTGCCAATCTGACCGGTTGTGGCTATAACGCTATGCAAGCGCAAGATGAGCAAATCAACGCCTCATGGTCAGAAGTAGTCAACCAATACCAGCGCCGTGCTGACTTGATTCCCAACTTGGTCAAAGTCGTTGAGCGTTATGCCCAGCACGAACAAGCGACCTTAACCCAAGTGACACAAGCGCGCTCACAAGCGACGACTATCAATGTGAGTGCCGATGTACTTAATGACCCAGCGGCTTTTCAACGCTACCAACAAGCGCAAGATCAATTGGGTAGTGCGTTATCGCGTTTGATGGCAGTGTCAGAGCGCTATCCTGATCTAAAAGCCGACAAACAATTCCAAGAGTTACAAGCACAGCTTGAAGGTACCGAAAACCGCATTACCGTGGCACGGGGTCGTTATATCCAAGACGTTCAAACTTATAACACTACCGTACGCCAATTCCCAACCAATGTCACCGCAAAAGTGTTTGGTATGCATACCCGTCCAAACTTTACCGTGGCTAATGAGGCGCAAATCTCCACTGCACCAACCGTTGATTTTGGCAATAACAATAGCAACACCGCAAATGCGGGCGGTCAGCCCGTGAACAATTCCGCTACTGCAACAGCGAAACCCTAATTTACCATTGTTAACGTTAAATGTATGGTTAAAGCTTAACAGTTAAGAAGATTTTTTTAAATAGTCTGCCATCAGTCGGTGGCAGGCTCATTGAATAAGATTTGCACAAATTGTCAGACTGATTTTCTAATTTTTTAAAATAGTTGTTGAATTGACTACATCATAATAAAAAAATTGCATACTTTGAGGAAACACAGGTGTCATTGAATATTGTACAGACACAGCCCAATTTACAGCGCTCCCATAAACAGCCGCAAAAATTGTCATCTCGTTTGTTAGCCAAGCGGTTGTTATTAAATACCTTTACTGCGCTGACCATGGGCATTGGGCTTGCGATGCCCATGGCAGCCGCTGCAGAAACTGCCACGGCGACAGCCGATTCCTCAACCGTTACCGCTAAGCCGGCGCTACAAGATCATAGTGTTGAGGATATGGTTGCGATCGCCAAAACCTCACAAACCAATGAAGCGCTCAATGATGCCGTACTCAATAATGATGCAATTAAAGAGACGTTGGGCAATGATGCACTGCCGATACCAGGGGTTAATACTCAAGCAATTGGCAATCAGACAAATAGCAATCAGGCAACAGCTAACGCCAATGCCCAAACGACTACGACACCTAAACAGTCAACCCAAGCCCCTGTCGCCGCTGATAAACTAATCCTAAATAACCCTGTCATTGATGAAGCAAAAATTCTATCTGCCATTGATAAACAAGCGATTGAAACCAAACTGCGTAGTCTTAATGACCGCGGTTTGGCGCAAGCAGCCGTGGTCATTGTACCCACCACCAATGGCGAAGATATTTTTGACTATTCAATGAAGGTCGCTGATCGCTGGAAATTGGGCAAAAAAGACACCGATCAAGGTCTGTTGATGGTTGTTGCCGTCAATGACCGTAAAATGTATATTTTAACGGGCTATGGACTTGAAGGTACCCTGCCTGATGCCGTCGCTAAACGCATTATTAGCGATGATATAACCCCAAGATTTAAACAAGGCGATTATGCCGGGGGTATCACAGCGGGGATTAATCGTATTGAAGAACGCTTGACGACCGATCCTGCTATTTTAAAGCAAGCCGATGCCAATCGAGTCAATACCAATGCCAATAGCAATGCTCAGTCAAATCAAGAGGGCGGTATACCGCTTATCTTCCTAGGCTTTTTTGGCTTTGTCGCTGGTATGATTTTGACCAGTATATTAGGGCGTTTTTTTGGTTCGATTGCTACGGCAGGTGGCATTGTAACGCTTGGTACAGTCTTTGGTGCAGGCTTACTGGGCAGTATGTTTGTGGCATTTATTGTCTTTTTATTCTTGCTATTTCGAGGTGGCGGTGGTGGTAGCGGTGGCAGAGGCGGCGGTGGGGTTGTTTTCCTGCCGGGTGGGGGCTTTGGCGGCGGTGGATTTGGTGGTGGAGGCTTTGGCGGAGGTGGATTTAGTGGCGGCGGTGGCGGCTTTGGCGGCGGCGGTGCTGGTGGCGATTGGTAATCAGTAGTCAGTAATCGGCTAGTTATTAAAAAATTATTGAAAAAATTATTTTAAATTTACCCCTTATCATCAACTGTATAATTCATTATTTTTTATGGAATTTTCATGAGCACAAATGACCCAATAACTGCAACGAATGGTGCCAACGAAGAAACCATTGCTTACACCTCACCGATGGCGACAGTGACTTCCACTGTGCCAAGTTGGGCTAGATGGTGGCGTCAAGTTGCGTTTATACCTAGCCTGCACAATCGCTGGTTAACGCCTACTGCCCAACAACAGCTAAATCAAGCAATTACCGAAGCTGAGCAAGGGCATCGTGGCGAAGTGGTGCTAGTGATTGAGAATCATTTGCCCATTTCGTCCGCACGGCTACAAAACAGCCGAGACAGAGCAATCGAAGTTTTTGGGGATTATCGTGTCTGGGATACGCAGGATAATACTGGAGTATTGGTGTATCTTAATATCTGTGAGCGGCGTCTGGAGATTGTCGCCGATAGAGGCATCAATAGCCATGTGATGCCAACCATGTGGCAAGCGATGTGCGACAAGGCTATCGAAGGTATTAAAGCCAATCGACACATTGATAGCTTGGTTGCGCTATTGGGCGATGTGGGGCAATTGCTTCGTCAATATTACCAATTAGACAATGACCCAAGCGGCAACGAAATCGCTGACAAGATGATTTTTATAAAGTAGTTTTAAACTTAATTAGCATAGTGCGATGATGCAATCCTACCAAAAGCGATGTCACCTATCGCTTTTTTTATTGCTCAGCTTTTATCGCAAAGTTTTTATTACCAAATAGTAAGCGGGTAAACTTCAAAATTTGGTAGCAAGAATTATTAAGCATTATCTTTGCGGCGCTAAAAAATTGCGTTAAGGCTAGATAAAAGAATCGACAAATTTTGCTAGGCGAAATGATAAAATTTTACATATAATGAAAACGACATACCGCCACTCAGCTTGTTAGACAATTAGACAATTAGACCAGTCGTCATGTTGGCGATCAATCGTTACTTATAAAAATTTTGAGGGAATCCCATGCCAACGCTCACCAATAATATTGCTGATAGTATCGGTCAATTTTATCTCGGTCAAGACGTGTACCCAGAGTCTACACAAGGTCAAGCAACCCTATATGATGCAGCTGACTTAACAACCCATGCGGTGATTATCGGGATGACAGGCTCGGGTAAGACGGGTTTGGGGATTAGCTTACTTGAAGAAGCTGCGCTGGATAATATTCCGGTGATTGCGATTGACCCCAAAGGTGATTTGGGCAATTTGGCATTGACGTTCCCAAATTTGGCAGCCAGTGACTTTGAGCCCTGGATTGATAGCGGCATGGCAAATCAAGCGGGTATGAGTGTGGCAGAGTTTGCCAAGCGAACCGCAGAAAACTGGCAACAAGGGCTTGGCAACAGTTTTCAAACCCCTGAGCGTGTGCAAGCACTCAAAGCCGTCAATCGTGTCAGTGTCTATACTCCAGGTAGCGAGAATGGTTTACCCATTGCCTTACTTGGCAATCTCGTGCCGCCGCCTGATAGTGTCAAAAATGATGGCGAAAGCTATGCGGAGTATATCGATGCGACAGTGTCGGCACTGTTGGTGCTATTAAAAGTCGATGGGGATAACCTTGCCCCAGAGCATGTGTTTTTGGCACAGCTACTTAAAAACGCCTGGGACAATAACCAAACTTTAACCTTAGTAGATTTGATTACCCAAATCCAAACGCCACCGTTTGACAAAATCGGCATCCTGCCGCTGTCACAAGTATTTGCAGATAAAGACCGTGGCGCACTGGCGATGAAGCTCAATACGCTTTTGGCATCGCCGAGTTTTGCCAGCTGGCTCAAAGGCATGCCGCTGGATGCTGGCGCACTGTTTTATGATAAAAACGGCAAAGCACAAACCAGTGTGCTCAATATTGCGCATCTATCCGATGACGAACGTCTATTTTTTGTCACCTTGTTACTCACCAATTTATTGGGCTGGATCCGCCGTCAGCAAGGCACCTCAACCTTGCGGGCAATTTTGTACATGGATGAAGTGTTTGGCTATCTACCGCCGATTGGCAATCCACCGACCAAAGTATTGCTGTTGACTCTACTAAAACAAGCGCGCGCATTTGGTCTGGGGATTGTGTTATCAACCCAAAACCCAGTGGATTTGGACTACAAAGCCTTATCCAACGCGGGTACTTGGTTTATCGGTCGGTTGCAGACTGCCCAAGACCGTGAACGGGTGATGGATGGCTTGCTCTCTGCCAGCGGCAGCAGTGGACTGGACAAAGCGGCGCTTAATGCGTGGTTTGATAAACTCGGTAAACGCCAATTTTTGCTGCACAATGTGCATGACGCCAGCCCTGTGATTTTTAGCACCCGCTTCACGCTCAACTACTTATCAGGACCGCTTAGCAAACAAGCCATAGCACAGCTCAAAGCCAATAGCCAAGCCGCCCCTACCAACCCAGCGCAAGCTCAAGCCACTACGCCTGCCATCAATCCATTAGCCAGCACCATGAGTCAGCCGCCGGCCTTGCCCAAAGATGTGGGCTTGTATTATGCCCCCAAATACATAGCGGGCGATGGGCAAACCTTCTATGAGCCTACTGCCTTTGCCTATGCGCGGGTATTTTTTAATGACAAAAAATCAGGCGCTCAAAGTCAGCAGCAGCTATTATTAACCACAGCATTTGGTGAGCCGCCGTTGGTGGTAGATTGGCATCAAGCGATTTTAAGTGATTTGACCTTTGAGCAGTTACAATCGGCTCCGCACCAACCTGCTGTGCTCAAACAACTGCCTACCCAAGCGCTCGACAAGGCATCATGGAAAACTTGGGAAAAAGCGGTGAAAGAAGCCATCCGTCAGCAGCAAGTGTTAAACCTGTGGTATGTCGATAGTTTAAAGCTGTATAGCGAAGTGGCAGAGAGCGAAGACGCCTTCCGCAATCGGCTCATCGTACCGCTGCATGAACAGCGTGATATCGCCATTGCCCAGCTGCGTGATAGCTTTGCTAAAAAACAAGACGCGCTAGCGAAAAAACTACAAGCCGCCAATGAAAAATACCAACAACAAGCCGCCGAGTCAAGCAAAGGCTGGCTTGATGCAGGGGTCAGTATTGGTTCTGCGGTCTTAGGCGCATTTATGGGGCGCAAGGCGTTGTCACAGACCAATATCAATAACGTCAAACGTGCCATGAACTCGGTGGGCGATATCAATGCCAACAAACAAACCGTCGCAGAGCTTGATGCGATTCGCCAGCAGCTGCAGCAGGAGTTAGACAGCATCGGGCAGCAGTTACAAAGCCAAATCGACACCTTGGCAACCACGTATGATGCTCAGTCAATAACACTTGATACGGTACAGATTGCCCCGGCAGCGAAGGATATCACGGTGTTGTTGGTCGGCGTGTTGTATCAGCCGCTATAAACAGACGCAATATAAACCTTTTGACCCCATCAAATTTCGCGGAATGCGGT
The DNA here is from genome assembly GCF_020041925.1 of Faucicola osloensis. Lineage (GTDB taxonomy): Bacteria > Pseudomonadota > Gammaproteobacteria > Pseudomonadales > Moraxellaceae > Faucicola > Faucicola osloensis_D. The sequence goes on from NZ_CP083409.1 coordinate 1,395,213, forward strand.
ATGACCCCAACGTCTGAATACGAACAGCAAGCCCAATATTTTCTTGCCAACATCTATGCCAGTGGCAATGGCATCGCTGCCGATGCCGACAAAGCAAGCGCTTGGCTGAAGCAATCTGGCAAATATGGTTATGCTGCAGCGCTCACTGAATTACACCCATCTGTGCCAGAGAATGCCGATGACCATCATACCTACCATCAGACTTAGGTCATCATACCTAGGTGGTCTGCTTGATAGCTTTTGATAGCCTATTTTTGTTATCAAGCCTTTCTTATTCAGCCTTTCATTGATGGCTTTTTAACAGCCATTGCTTTATTTTTCGCCAACTGCACCAATTATAATGCCTATGCGCCAAATGTAGCCAAAATGAGATACGCTGCGCCTAGGATGCGTTCACGAATTTGTAGGATGATTGACCTATAATTGCAACACATTAAAAGGAAAAAGCATGACACCCGTAGATATTATTACTAGTAAAGAAATGAGCGATATTGCACAAATTGTCAAACTTCATGATATTGATGTTCCCTTAGTCGCTGTGTATTGCGGCTCACGCAAAGGCAATGACCCTATCTATGTCCAATCGGCACAAGAATTGGGCAGGGCATTGGTTGAAGCGGGGTTAGGTCTAGTGTATGGCGGTGCGGTGATTGGCTGTATGGGCGCGGTTGCCGATGGTGTAATTGAAAAAAACGGCATTGCCGTGGGCGTGATTCCTGAATTTATGATGGATCGAGAAGTGGCGCATGGTGGGCTGACGCGTCTGCATTTGACCGATACCATGCATACCCGTAAAGCCATCATGGCAGAGTATGCCAGTGCCTTTATCACCTTGCCAGGTGGGCTTGGCACGCTTGAGGAAATCATGGAAATTGCCACTTGGCGACAGCTATATCAACATGAAAAACCGATGATTATTCTCAATATCAATGGTTTTTATGACAAATTGGTTGAACATCTACAGTTTACCGCTGAACAAGGCTTTATGAAACCAGAAGATTTACAGCGATTAATCGTTTGTAATACTGTCGCCGATGCCATTGAACTACTCAAACCGATTGTTAACATGCCAGACACGATGAATGTGAATAAAATCTAACCCTGTGAGCGACAAAAAAAGACCTCAGTTAAAGGTCTTTTTTTGTATCCCTTTTTTGATTATCTAGTCGAAAATCTTACCACGATTCATAATCCCATTGGGGTCAAAGACTTGCTTGATGGCGCGTAAATAATCAATTTCTTCATCAGGACGGGTGTAATTAAGATACGGCTTTTTGGTCATACCCACGCCATGCTCGGCTGAGATAGAGCCGTTGTATTTTTGCACCGTTTCAAACACGTACTTGTTGACCACTTGGCATTTTTCAAAAAATTCGTCTTTGCTAAGGTTTTCTGGTTTTAAAATATTTAAGTGTAAATTACCATCGCCGATATGCCCAAACCAGCACACTTGAAAATTCGGATAGTTTTGGCTAACAATGGCATCGATATCCGCGATAAACTCTGGCACGCGGCTGATGAGTACGGAGATGTCATTTTTGTACGGGGTAAATACCGAGATGGTCTCGGAAATATACTCGCGCAGTTTCCATAACTCTTGGGCTTGGTGAATCGATTGGCTCATCACCCCATCAAGCACCCAGCCTGCGCTCATACAGTCTTCAAAAATCTGCATCGCCATGTCCATAATCGGCTCGTAGGGCGCTTCAAATTCGAGTAGCGCATAAAACGGCGCGTCGGTTTCAAACGGTTTTTGTACATGCCCTGTGGCAAGTAATTTATCAACGGCGACATCATCAAAAAATTCAAACGCGGTCAAATCCATTTTGCTTTGAAAGGCTGACAGGATTTGCATGATATTGGCAAACTCTGGCACGCCAAGCACCATGACAGTTAGGTTCTTGGGCTGACGCTCTAGCTTGACTTGCACTTCGGTGACAATGCCTAAGGTGCCTTCTGCCCCGATAAACAAATGACGCAAGTCATAACCGGTGGCATTTTTTATCATGCCTTTATTAAGGTGCAAAATATCGCCTTTACCTGTCACCACGGTAAGACCTAATATCCAGTTGCGGGTCATGCCGTATTTGATGACTTTGATACCGCCGGCATTGGTGCCAATATTACCGCCAAGCTGGCTTGAACCGGCTGATGCAAAGTCCACGGGATAGTATAACCCTTGCTGTTCGGCAAAGTCTTGCAGCGCTTTGGTGACGATACCGGCTTCCACTTCTACCATGCGGTCGGCAGGGTAGAAGTTTAATACTTGGTGCATTTTATCAAGGCTAATCACTACCTCGCCATTGGCGGCAACTGCCCCTGCGGATAGCCCCGTCCGTCCACCGCTTGGGGTAATGACGATGTTAAGCTCATTACATAGCTTGACAATGGCTTGCACTTGCTGGGTGGATTTTGGAAAGACAATGGCGCTGGCATTGGGCTCAAAATGCTTGGTCCAATCTTTGCCCCAAAAGCCCAAACTGTCCGCATCGGTTTTGATTTGGTGTTCGTCAAATCCTTGCTGGCGTAGTTGTTCAATGAGCGTATTGATGGCGGTCTGATTAGCAGTCATGGCGTGGCTTTTACCCATATGTTTATACAGATTGAAAAGATTTTTGAGGCTCTATCATAGCATAACTAACGGCATAAATTTTGACAAAAACGCTGGGGATTGATGAAGAATTTTTTACCCATAAGACAAAAAAATCATGCCATCTTGCTGGAATTTCACCACAAAAAACTCAGCAAGTGTGATAGGATAATTGACTAAAAATACTGACTAGGGGTTTGTTATGGCACAAAATCTATCACTTGAGAAAGACAAAATCCGCTTTTTGATGCTTGAAGGCTTGCATGACAATGCCTTTAAAGTGCTGTCAGAGGCGGGCTATCACAATATTGAGAATATCAAAACCGCCTTAGACCCCGAAGAACTTATCGAAAAAATCAAAGACGCCCATTTTATCGGCATTCGTTCTCGTACCCATTTGACCCGCGATATTTTAGAAAAAGCTGAAAAGCTCATCGCCATTGGCTGTTTTTGTATTGGCACCAACCAAGTGGACTTGGAGGCTGCCCGTGAACTGGGTATCCCTGTCTTTAACGCCCCTTATTCTAACACCCGCTCTGTGGCAGAATTGGTACTTGCCGAAATCATCATGCTGATGCGCGGTATCCCTGAAAAAAATGCGGTGGTACACCGTGGCGGCTGGAACAAATCTGCCAAAGACAGCTATGAAGTGCGCGGCAAAACTTTGGGTATCGTGGGTTATGGCTCTATTGGAACCCAGTTATCAGTACTCGCTGAAAGCCTTGGTATGAAAGTCATTTATCATGATGTGGTTACCAAATTGCCACTGGGCAACGCCACCCAAGTGGGTAGCCTAGAAGAACTGCTTGGTAAAGCCGATGTGGTCACCCTGCATGTACCAGATTTGCCAAGTACGCGTAACATGATTACCGCCACAGAATTGGCTGCCATGAAGCCAGGCGCGCACCTAATCAATGCGGCGCGTGGCAAATGTGTGGATATCGATGCGCTAGCAGCAGCCCTGCAAAGCGGTCATATCTTGGGCGCGGCGATTGACGTGTTCCCCAAAGAGCCAAAATCAGCGGATGAAGAATTTGAATCACCGCTGCGCGCGTTTGACAATGTGATTTTGACACCGCATATCGGTGGCTCAACCCAAGAAGCCCAAGCCAATATCGGTCTTGAAGTGGCAGAAAAATTCGTGCGTTACTCTGATATGGGTGATACTGCAACCTCTGTGAACTTCCCAAATGTTAGTATGCCGCAAAAAGAAGGCACGCATCGTTTGCTCCATATCCACCAAAACGTGCCTGGCGTGTTGTCACAGATTAACAAATCCTTTGCCGATGCCAATATCAATATCTTTGCCCAAAGCCTGATGACGGAAGAAGATGTGGGCTATTTGGTGATGGATGTGGGTAGCGGCGATTCTGTGCAAGCGGTTGAAGCGCTTAAAAACATTCCAGAAACTATCCGTGTGCGTGTATTATTCTAAAAATAGCGCATATAAAAAAAGCTAACTCAAATGTTGGCTTTTTTTACGTCTAAAATATTTGCATCCTTAATCTTTGATTATAAAATCAACAGTTTTACAAATGTTCACGGGTAACTTTGTAGCAAAAATACTGACCATTTGTCTACAATTTTTTGCGTGCATCAAAAAATGGTTGTGCTATCATAGCGAAATTCATCAGTAGGGATAAATTAAATATTTAAGATGAACTAACAACAAAATCATCTATAAAGAATGTCGTCCTAACTAATTTTTTGGCAAGCATTTACCATCAAAGCCCAACGAAATGACGTTGGGCTTTTTATTGCAAAGATTTAATTAGATTTGGTTACAGCAAGGATTGGCTTGGCTTGATCCCATAGATCTAATTGCATGGCGTAAGGCGTATCTATTTTGATATTTCTAGGCGGTAACATCGTGCCTAAATAGAATTCTGGAATTGGGGACTTAGCGATAGTATTATTGGTGGTTTTGGCTACCTCAAACATACTATGCCCTTTAAATGAATTAGTTGTAGGATTACCACAACTTAATTTTTTACCTGTGTTGTTGATGAAGTATTTACTATCACCCACAGTATTTGCAACATAACAACCCGTAAATTCTGTTTTTTGATTAGGATTTTGCCAACCTTTTGGATAAGTTAGTACAACCAATTTATTATCTTGTTCTTTGATGACAACTCTGTCAATGTGAAATACATTGTTGTCCCAAGATTGTTGTACTTGATACTCCCCTAAGAATTCTTTATAACTGCCTACATTATCTTCTTTTACTTTTAGATTGCCATAAGCTTCTGATGTTAGCATCATTTGACTTTTGTTTTGCATGTGAGCGAGTTTAATGCCTGCATCATTCATACAGGCAGATAAAGTCAGTGGTAAAAAGCAAAGGGCGGATAATTGATAGATACGCATTTAATGACTCCAATAGTTATTCATAATTGTTAAGATTTCGCTAGCTTCTTGTTTGGTTAAGGCAAGCGTGCGATTGGCGAATGCACCATGCATGTCAGGGTCACGGGCGTTGGAAACTAGAACAGGTTCACTGGTACGCTGCTCAATATCAACATACCAATCTGCTTGATGCTTCGGTACAGTAGACGTTTTGACTTTAAAACCAGCCAACTGCTGGTTAAACTGGGTAAGCTGTTGAGCTTGTGGTTTTGGATATTTATTTACCCAATCAACAAACTGGATAAATACTTTGGCATCTTGAGGGTAAAAATTACCGTAAACTATCTTCGTATACCAAGTAGGTTTTGATAAAATGACGCGTTTACCTGTATCAGCTTGTTGGCAACCTCTTATTTCAATGGTATCTAAAAACGTTTTTGGTTCATAGCGTTTAACGTAGTAGCTATCGTTTTTATTAAATAGATGACTTTTTTTATCAAATCCATTGACTTCGATAATATCTAGACCTGTGCAATCATTGATTTTTGCGGTGTTGACAGGCGTTGTGGCACATCCATTTAGCAATAATATAATAGGTAGAATAAAATAAAATTTCTTCATCTGCTATCTCCTTATATGTCTTATAAAAAATCCACTAAAATTTCTTTAGTGGATTTTTTTCATTACTTCGCAATCTTTTTATACTTTATGCGTTTTGGTTCGGCATCCGCGCCCAACTGTTTTTTGCGATATGTTTCAAACTCTGAGTAGTTACCATCAAACCAAATCGGACCCTCATCCTCAAACGCCAAAATATGGGTGGCAATACGGTCTAAGAACCAGCGGTCATGCGACACCACCATCACCGTACCAGGGAACACTTCCACCGCATCTTCAAGCGCGCGCAACGTCTCAACATCAAGGTCGTTTGATGGCTCATCGAGTAACAGCACGTTTGCCCCTTGTTTTAAGGTTTTGGCAAGTTGCAGACGGTTACGCTCACCACCCGACAGGCTACCGACCAGTTTTTGTTGGTCTTGACCTTTAAAGTTAAAGCGTCCGATATAGGCACGGCTAGGCGTGGTGTATTCGCCCACGGTAATCATATCAAGACCGTCGGAGACTTCTTCCCACACGGTTTTTTTGTCGTCCAGCTCATCGCGTACCTGTCCGACATACGCCACTTTCACTGATTCACCGACTTCAACTGTGCCCGTGTCTGGCTTGTCTTTGCCTGTAATCATGTTGAACAAGGTCGTTTTACCTGCACCGTTGGGTCCGATAATCCCTACAATCGCCATCGGTGGCACAGTGAAGGATAGGTTTTCGTATAGCAAACGGTCGCCAAATGATTTTGAGATATTGTTGACTTCAATGACTTTGTTGCCAAGACGTGGTCCTGGTGGAATGTAAATTTCAGCGGTTTCGTTACGTTGTTGGAACTCTTTGGAATTTAATTCCTCAAAGCGTTGCAAGCGTGATTTGGATTTGGCTTGCTGACCTTTTTGGTTTTTACGCACCCATTCAAGCTCTTGTTTCAGCGCTTTGGCAAAGGCTTCTTCTTGTTTTTGCTCTTGCTCTAGGCGTTTATTTTTTTGCTCAAGCCACTCGGTATAGTTACCTTGATAAGGGTAGCCATAGCCACGGTCAAGCTCCAAAATCCATTCGGCAACATTATCAAGGAAATAACGGTCATGGGTAATCGCCACGATGGTGCCGCTATAGTCTTTTAAGAAATGCTCAAGCCAAGCGACTGATTCAGCGTCCAAGTGGTTCGTTGGTTCGTCCAGTAGCAGCATGTCGGGTTTGGATAGCAATAGACGGCACAGGGCGACGCGGCGTTTTTCACCACCCGATAATTTGCTCACGTCGGCATCCCACGCGGGTAGGCGCAGCGCATCGGCAGCTTTTTCTAGTTGGTTGTTTAGGTTATGGGCATCCCAGGCTTGGATGATGTCTTCCATTTTGCCTTGTTCGGCGGCAAGTTTGTCAAAGTCGGCATCGGGCAGGGCATACTCGCCATAGATTTCATCAAGACGCGCCAATGCGTCTAGGGCTTCACGCACACCATCTTCCACATTGCCACGCACATCTTTGGCAGGGTCTAGCTGCGGTTCTTGGGCAAGGTAGCCAATCTTGATACCCGCTTGCGCACGCGCTTCACCGTTATACTCGGTGTCCACGCCTGCCATGATTTTAAGCAAAGTTGATTTACCGGCACCGTTGAGACCCAGCACACCGATTTTTGCACCTGGGAAAAAAGACAGACTGATGTCTTTTAGGATTTCCCGTTTGGGTGGAACAATTTTTGATACCTTGTTCATGGTATAAATATATTGAGCCATGTTTTTCCTGTTTAAGTTAGCTAATAGTAAGTGAATGTAAGGCGTATCATACACGCCAAAAAATTTGAAAAATGGTGAGGTTTAACCGCTTATTATCGCATTGTTAACAGGGTGGGGCAAGGCAAAAGCCTAGCGAAAAATCATTTGCAAACCCCATACCGAATAGGCAAAAACTTTTACAAGTCATGGACAGTGGCTGTGCTACTATCAAACGACAAAGAACCAAGCGACAAATAACTAAGTCACAGATAGCATAGTAAATAAAAGAATACACAAGGAGACAACCATGTCGGATTTACAATTATCGATTCACCATAACGAACAATCACAACGCTTTGAAACAACTGTCGATGGCACTACTGCTTACATTAGCTATGTGGATAATGGTGATGTCATCGTATATGACCATACCATTGTGCCAGACGCGATTGGCGGGCGCGGCATTGCAGGGGAGCTCACCAAGCACGCGCTAGACTATGCCCGTGAGCAAGGTAAAAAAGTAGTCCCAGCCTGCTCTTACGTGGCAAGCTACCTGCAAAAGCACCCTGAATATAGTGACTTAAAAATACAGTGATTTAAAAGCTTAAACTTTTATCAATGGGTCAATACGCCAATAAAAAAACCACATAGGTTGATGTGGTTTTTTTATAGTTAAGGTTTACTGATTATTTTTTCTTGGTAGGGCCAAGTAGCATACCCATTTGACGACCTTCAACTTTTGGTTGTTGTTCAACATTGGCAACGTCGGTCGTATCGGCAATGACTTTTTCAAGCTGCTGCAAGCCAATTTGTTGGTGAGCCATCTCACGACCACGGAAGCGAATGGTAACTTTGACTTTGTCTTGGTCTTCCAAAAACTCACGGATTTTACGAAGTTTAACTTGATAGTCGGCTTCTTCCGTACCAGGACGCAATTTGATTTCTTTAAGCTGCGTTTGTTTTTGGTTCTTTTTGGCTTCTTTGGCTTTTTGTTTTTGGTCGTACAGATATTTTCTGTAGTCCATCACTTTGGCAACAGGAGGCTGAGCGTCTGGTACTATCTCGACCAAATCCAACTCAGCATCACGGGCGGCCTGCAAAGCCGTTTTTATATCCACAACACCAACTTGTTCGCCGTCTTCTTTGACTAAGCGTACCTCTTTGGCACGAATTTCCTCGTTGATGTCTAATCGGTTTGAACTCTTAATAATACTTACTCCTACGCTGTTTTTGATTTGACGCGCCCTTTTTGGGCGGTCGCTTGGTTAACCAAGTCGATAAAGGCATCGATACTCATCACGCCAAGGTTGTCACCTTCGCGAGTACGGACGTTAACTTGGTTGCTTTCTACTTCTTTATCACCCATGACAATCATATAAGGAATACGTTCAAGGGTGCGCTCTCTAATTTTAAAGCCAATTTTCTCATTACGCAAATCGGTGATGACACGAAGTCCGGCTTGATTCAATTGTTCGGCGACTTTTTGACAGGCTGCCGCTTGGTTGTCGGTAATATTCATCACCACAACTTGCTGAGGCGAGAGCCATACAGGCATCCAACCTGCATAATGCTCAATCAGCATACCGATAAAGCGTTCAAATGAGCCTAAAATCGCACGGTGAAGCATGACAGGGATTTCACGCTCGCCTTGCTCATTGACAAACTCGGCGTCAAGGCGTTCGGGCATATTGGGATCAACTTGGATTGTACCACATTGCCAAATACGTCCAAGGCTATCTCTTAAACTGACCTCGATTTTTGGTCCATAGAATGCCCCTTCACCTGGTAGATATTGCCATTCTAAACCCGAAGTATCCAAGGCATCAGCAAGGGCTTTTTCTGCATAATCCCAAGATTCTTCACTTCCGACACGTTGTTCTGGACGGGTGGAAAGTTTCATAATAATTTCAGTAAAACCAAAATCTTCATACACTTTTAACGTCAAAGCAATAAAATTAGCAACTTCCTGTTGAATTTGGTCACGACTACAGAAAATGTGCCCGTCATCTTGAGTAAAGCCACGTACTCGCATAATGCCATGCAGTGAACCCGATGGCTCATTACGGTGACATGAGCCAAACTCAGCAAGACGCAATGGCAAGTCACGGTAGGATTTTAACCCTTGATTGAACACTTGCACATGACAAGGGCAGTTCATCGGCTTGATGGCATAGTCACGGTTTTCGCTGTTGGTGGTGAACATGTTGGTGGCGTAATTGCCCCAATGACCTGAGCGTTCCCACAGGCTTTTATCGACGATTTGCGGGGTTTTGATTTCTTGGTAGCCGTTGTCTTTTTGCACTTGTCGCATATATTGCTCAAGTACTTGCCACATTGTCCAGCCATTGGGATGCCAAAATACCATACCAGGCGCTTCTTCTTGCATATGAAATAAATCAAGCGCTTTACCGATTTTACGATGGTCGCGTTTTTCCGCTTCTTCGATACGCTGGATATAAGCTTTTAAATCTTTTTTGTCTGCCCAAGCGGTACCGTAGATACGTTGTAGTTGCTCGTTTTTGGCATCACCGCGCCAGTAGGCACCACTCATTTTGGTGAGTTTAAAGGCTTTTAAGAAACGGGTATTGGGCACGTGTGGTCCACGGCACATATCAACGTATTCTTGGTGATAGTATAAACCCATTTGGGTTTCATTCGGCATATCTTCGATAAGACGTAATTTATAAGTCTCGCCACGGTCTTGGAATACTTTGATAACCTCATCACGCGGTGTCATTTTTTTGATAACATCGTAATCTTGGTTAATCAATTGCGTCATGCGCGCTTCGATTTTTTCCATGTCTTCTGGCGTAAACGGGCGCTCGCTATAGATATCGTAATAAAAACCCTCTTCAATCACAGGACCGATAACCATCTTCACCTCAGGATACAGCTGTTTAACAGCATGACCCAGTAGGTGAGCGGTCGAGTGGCGAATGATTTCCACACCTTCCTCGTCTTTTGGCGTGATGATTTGAACACTGGCGTCTTCGCTAATCGGGTCACACGCATCAACTAATTTACCGTTGACACGTCCTGCAACGGTGGCTTTGGCAAGCCCTGCGCCGATGCTTTGCGCCACTTCCATGACTGACGTTTGCCCATCAAATTGTTTAATATCGCCGTTTGGTAAGGTAATGGCTACCATAATTGCTCCTGTTGTCCTTTGGCAGTGATGACCGTTACTATCGGTCATGTAACCGTGAGAGATGGGAATAAAAAAAGGGAAAAACTTAGCCCATCCAGACTTACCGTGTCTAGATAGGCATTACAATCCCATGAATTCGTCGCTTTGCAAAAAGCGTAAACAAGATATTATAGCAAATTGCGGTGATGAAACCAACTTACTGATAGAATTGCTTGCAGTTATGACAGAAAATGAGGCAGCTCGTGATATGCGTGTAAAAAACACTACAATAGACGACAGCCAATGCTTGGTATCTACAATTTGACTGAGTGTCTTGATACTAAGCTGTTTATCTTTACATCAACAAGTTACAGGAATAATCTAGATTACCCGTGGCAAAACTTATATAACTACAGGATAGTAAGTACTATGCTTCATAACGCTTCATAACAATACGATTGATTAAGGGCATTTTATGTCAGTTGATTTTTCCAATACATTAATTGTGGCGGTCTCTGCCACGGCATTGTTTGACCTATCAGAGTCTGAGCGGTTTTTTCAACAAGCGTTAACCGAAGATCCAGAAACGGCGATTGATAAATTTCGCAGCTATATGATTGAACGCGAAAATGATCCCTTGCAAACTGGGACGGGTTATCCGCTTATCAAAGCCTTACTCAATCTCAATCACCATTGTGCAGCCGATGACAATGGCGAGGGCATCGCTGCGCCCATGGTTGAAGTGGTAATTATGTCAAAAAACAGCCCAGATACCGGTATTCAAGTATTAAATGCGCTGCGTAGTCATGGACTACCGATTAGTCGCTCGGCATTTACCTCAGGCGAAGGGGTGGCGGATTATGTGGCAGATTTTAAGGTGGATTTGTTTTTGACCACCAATCATGACGATGCCCAGCAAGTCACCGATGCGGGCGTGTGTGCCTGCGCGATTTTGGATGCGCCGCCCATTGATATGAAGGAGCTAGACACCAATCAACTACGCATTGCATTTGATGGCGATGCCGTGTTATTTGATGAAGCAGGGGAGCTACTGTCTCGCCAGCAAGGACTCAAAGCGTTTCATGATTATGAAGCCAAAATGAGTGATGTGCCGATGAATAAAGGCCCGTATGCGGATTTTTTAATTAAACTCTCTAAACTACAAAAACGCCTGCCTGCTAAAATCAAGCATCCACCGATTCAAATTGCACTGGTGACTGCGCGCAATGCGCCTGCTGATTTGCGGGCGATTAAGACATTGCGTGATTGGGGTGTCAATGTGGATTTGGCGTTCTTTTTAGGTGGCTTAGATAAACGCCATGTACTGCAAACCTTTGCCCCGCATATTTTCTTCGATGACTCCATTCATAATTACGAATCTGCTAAAGGCGTAGTACCTTCAGGGCTAGTGCCTTATAGTTCAAAATCAAAATTGTATGTCAAACAAGCTGATGCCACGACAACCCAAAACCTTGTAGAGATTCATCAAGGATAAAATTCATAGGTTTTATAAAAAACCCAATATAAAAAAATACCGCTTATCGTAAGCGGTATTTTTTATTGAACACTGGAATTGAACACTGGATTAGTGGTCAGATGCACCTGACGCACCGATACCGGTTAATGAACGTACATACTGTGCATCAAAGCCTTTTCTATCTAACTCAGCGCGTGGTGAGTTGTCAGTGATAGATGCGATCCACGCTAGAATGAAGGTCACAGGCATACTAAATAATGCCACGTTTTTGTATGGGAAAGCGGGTGATTCGTGTTTCATGATATCTACCCAAACCGCAGGTCCTAAGATAATCAGTAACACTGCAACTGCTAAGCCTGCAAACCCACCGATTACTGCACCACGAGTGGTTAGACCACGCCAGAACATCGCTAACAAAAGAATCGGGAAGTTAGCCGATGCCGCGACCGCAAATACCAAACTTGCAATGAACGCAAGGTTTTGGTTTTCAAAGATAATACCGGTCACAATTGACAATAAACTTAACGCAACCACGGTAATTTTTGATGCACGCATCTCTTCTTCAGGTCTCGCTTGACCTTTTCTGATAACACTAGCATACAAGTCATGGCTGACCGCTGAGGCGCCTGATAAAGTCAAACCTGCCACCACCGCTAGGATAGTCGCGAAAGCAACCGCCGAGATAAAGCCTAAGAATAAGTTACCACCCACGGCATGGGACAAGTGAATCGCTGCCATGTTGGCACCACCGATGAGTGCTTGTGAGCTTACGCCATCTTTAACCACTGTCGTGAAATAATCTGGATGTTCAGCTAGGATAACAATGGCACCCAAGCCAATAATAACAATCAAGAAGAATACGTATGAAATACAGCTTGCAGCTACCAACACTGATTTACGCGCAGCTTTGGCATCTGGCACCGTAAAGAAACGCATCAATACGTGTGGTAAACCTGCTGTACCAAACAATAGACCCAAACCTAATGAGATAGATTCAATGGGGTTATTAACCAACTTACCAGGCGACAAAATTGATTCGTGTTTGCTATGGGCAGCGACGGCTGACTTGAATAAATTTTCAAAACTAAAGCCAACATGGTTCATCACCATAAGGGCCATGAAAGTCGCACCTGACATCAGCAAAATAGCTTTGATAATCTGCACCCAAGTGGTGGCTAGCATACCGCCAAACAATACGTAAACCATCATTAATATACCAACGATGATAACTGCGTAAATATAATCTAATCCAAATAATAATTGAACCAATTTACCCGCACCAACCATCTGCGCAACCAAGTATAGTGCAACGACGACCAACGTGCCGGATGCAGCAAAAATACGTACTGGGGTTTGGGAAAAACGATAAGATGCCACATCTGCGAAGGTAAATTTACCCAAGTTACGTAGCCGCTCAGCGATTAAGAATAAAATAATTGGCCAGCCAATCAAGAAAGCTAGCGTATAAATCATGCCATCATAACCGACGGTAAAAACCATACTCGATAACCCCAAAAAGGTTACCGCTGACATATAGTCACCGGCAATGGCGATCCCGTTTTTGGTACCTGAGATACCGCCGCCCGCGGTATAAAAGTCGCTAGCGGTTTTGTTTTGTTTTGACGCCCAGTAAGTAATACCGAGTGTTGCCAAAACGAAAATCAAGAACATGATAATAGCTGAGATATTCAGCGGTTGTTTTTTTACTTCGCCTTCAAGGGCGCCAGCTGCCCATGCTGGCATCTGTGCCATTAGACCCATTAGCGTCAAGCTTGCGGCGGTTGAAACCTTGCCGATACGCTTGCCCAAGCCTTTAACAGTCACGCTGTTATACTGTTGTTGTAACATGCCACCCTCCATGGTGTCAAAACTGATGTTAGAACTGATGTCAAAATTATTATCAGCCCCACAATTTTACAATTGAAAACCCAACACAATCCCTGTGGGGTTATACTTTACCACTGTTGATATCATCGATGACTTTACGAGTCATCGTGTCAAATTCACCGTTTGCTTTGCTGACATATACCCAAGTGATGAGTGGTACAAAAATCATAATGGCAACAACAATGTAAAAGCCAACAGGGACAATCGAGCCTGCTGACAGTGGTGCAGCAAACATTTCAGGATCAAAACCGACGAGTAACAGATAACCAAACCACACAATTAAGGTAATAATAGAAAAAATAAGCCCTAGGCTTGTTTTTTTCTTTGCCATGCTTTGGAATTCAGAATGATTAATAATTCGCTGAATTTGTGCATCATCCATGGTAACGCTCCTTGTAAATGAATGAAAAAGACAACTCATTGATGATTAATTCAACAATCAGTGTCAAAACCGACAAGGAAGATAGCGATTGGGTGAGAATAACAGTAGACAAAATATGGTGAAGCAAGTCCGCTATGCTAAACGTAATAGATTGTCTTAAATGATACAAACAATCTCATCTTCCTGATTAGTTGCTATTATTAAATGAAAATTGTTAAAAAATCTAGCTGTTTTTTCTCAAACTGTAAAAAAATTGTAGAATGTTAGTTGAAAATTAGTGGCGACCCTATCAAAGCACCCAAAATTATTATTAGACATAACTTGATACTCATAGTCGTGACTAATAGTCATTGTACCTAATCATGATTGCACTTAATTATAATTGTAACGCCCAATGACCAGTAAAAATTATCAAGCTATCCATGATAAATAAATCGTTGAGGATAGATAAATCATTGAGCGTACATACCGCTATTCAAACCAAATGGCATTTATTTGCCTCGAGTTCTACACATACCGTCTTTGCAGTTTTCTGCGACTTTACCATAGGCAAGTTGGGTCATCCAGTTGGGTACACGGTTGCGATGTCGCGCAAAAATAGGATAAATCATATCACTGGCTTGTTTCACCACAGGCCATTCAAACACGTTTGCAAAAGGCAGTTGTGCGGTTTTGTATAGCAGTCGTACAGCATCCATGCCTTTTTGCATGTTCCCCTGTTTATCTTGCACACACAGATAAGTCATCGCTTCATCTTCGCTAATACCAAATTTGGCAAGTTCGTTCCGTGCGTCATCAATCGCCATGATGCGAATGGCTTCAGGTTTCTTCTCTGCCATATGCAAGGCTTCGGTACGGCAGACAGGGCAGGTATCATCATAGTACATGGTAATCATATTAACAGTCTCCGAAGATTAGCTTTTTAGGGCATCTAATACGGTCAAGTCGTTAAATTCAAAACCTTGATCCAGTAACGCTGTGGGCACAACGCGCTGCCCATCCAACAGTAACGTCGACATTTCACCAAACATGGTCTTAACCACAAAGGCGGGCAGGGTCATCAGGGTAGGGCGGTGCAACCAAGTGCCCATCGCATCGGTAAATGCAGCATTGCTAATAGGCGTTGGATTGGTCAAATTATAAATTTGCTGAGTGGGCAGAGTGTGAGTCAGGTTTTGTTCAATGATAAAAATCACCGCACGCACCCAATCAGTACGGCTAATCCAGCTCATGATTTGCTGACCATTGCCAAGCTTACCACCTGTGCCCATTTTAAATGGGATAATCAGTCGTCCAACCATACCCCCCTCGGGCGCAATCACCACCCCTGTACGCACAATCGCAACTGGCACAGCGTCTGTTACGGCATCTGTTACAGTATCTGTTACAGCATCTTGGGCAGTCAAAGCTAGCTGCTCCCATGCCTGACAAATTTCGTGAGCGAAGTCGGTTTTTGTCATGGGGCTGGTTTCATCAAGCGCAGTTGGGTCGTTTTCCTTTTGGATACCGTACCAACCGATGGCTGAGCCGCTAATCAATAGTTTTGGCTTGTTGCTGATTCGCTCAATATAATCAATTACCGCTTGTGTGGGTTTTAGTCGGCTATCAAACAATTCTTGTTTACGCGCATCCGTCCAACGGCTGTCGGCAATACCCGCACCCGCTAGATTGATGATGACATCATACGTGTGATCGGTGCTGGCAAGATCGTCATAGCTAATAACGTCATCTGCGATATTTTTGGTTTTCTCTTTTTCTACAGAACGAGATACCCAAGTGACTGACGCAGTATCACCTTTTACGCCATGGGTTTTTAACGATTGCGTCAACGCTGTGCCTAAAAATCCTGAACCGCCTGTGATAAGTATTTTCATGATTTATTTCCTTTTTTCAGTCAAAACTGAAATTTATGGGTAAAAAATATTAGTTGTTGGGTCGTTTAAGAGTAAAAAAACCACTTAACATGGCGATTAGCCCTGAAATACATCCCATCACTATAACCACAGTAGCCACTTTTAGTACCTCACTAAAATTGGGCAGCGATAAATTATTCGTTAGCAGGATAAAACCCAAAATAAACAAAATCGCTAAAACCATATTACTCATAAAAAACGCCATATAATTGACATATCGAATGTGGCGTATGACCACTAACCATAGCCCTGTCAAAAAAGTGGGTAAAATACCGACCAGTAACCAGACAATCGCCAGTAATAGCATGATGGTAATATCCATGATTTTGGTATAAGCCAAAACAAAAAATGACACCACAATCACCAAAAAACTCAGCAATGCACCACTACCAAAAAATTTGATGAATCGCCACCAATTCGCTTTAGCCATACCGTCAAACCTCATTATTTCAAAAACTTCTGAATCGTCGCCCCAAGCTTTAGGATACGATTGAGCGTAGTGGACGAAAGTTTTAGCATCTCGTTCGCCCAACTCGTCAGCGTATCGACAAATTGGTGGGTGTCTTTGATACGTTGCTGTATGTCTTTGTTTTCTGTGGCAAATTCTGGCTCATTGATTAAATCCGCCAAGAATCCAACCGTCGGCGCAAGCTCTCGGCGATAGCGTTCTTCGACAATCACCTTAGCCAATTCCCACACATCCGTGCCCGTGGTGAAATAATCGCGCCTATCACCGAGCGTATGTACCGTTTGTACCAGATTTAAGCTCTGCAATTCCTTGATACTATTACTCACATTTGAACGCGCCACGCCTAAGGTCTCTTGGATTTCTTCGGCATTCATCGGCTTGCCTGCCAAAAATAACAAGGCATGAATCTGAGCAACGGTACGGTTTACGCCCCATTTATTGCCCATTTCGCCCCAGTGTAAGACAAATTTTTCCATGGTGGATGTGAGTTGCACTTTTTAGCCTTATATATAAATCAATCAATTTTTAATTATTTTGAGCTTTTTATATATTTCTGTCAATACAGAAATTTTGAAAATTGTAAAAATTTTGTGGTGGGTTTGGATTGTTGACCTTACAAGTCGCGTTTTATTTCCCAAAAAAAAATAATTTCGGTAAGATGAAGGGGTTAATTGTAAATATTTCTTTGGTATAAGGATGACCCATGACGGCAAACCAAACACAACAACCCACCTTTCAAAAAGTCACCTATGATGTTGCAGATAATGTTGCGACCATTACCCTAAATGACCCTGCATCTTTAAATGCCCTTGACAGCACCATGAAAGGCGAGCTATTGCAAGCCTTAAGCCATGCTGAATATGACGATACCGCCAAAGTCATCGTATTAACAGGCGCGGGCAAGGGCTTTTCAAGCGGTGGCGATATCCGCGAGATGTTAGGCTCAACCGAAACCCGCCAAGCGGTGCTAAAAATGGCACACGGGCTGACCACTGGCGTGGGCGAAATCAGCCGAAAGCTGCGAAAAATCAGTAAGCCCATCATCGCACGTATCAATGGGGCAGCGGCAGGGGCGGGCATGAATATCGCCTTGGCGTGTGATTTTCGGGTGGCAAGCGACAATGCCAAGTTTTTGCAGGCGTTTGTCAATATCGGGCTTGTGCCTGATGCGGGCGGGATTTATCAGTTAACCCAACTGATTGGGGCGGCAAAGACCACCGAGCTTGTGATGCTTGGCGAGCAGTTTGATGCCAAAAAAGCCCAAGATTTAGGCTTAGTCAATGCTATCGTGCCAGCCGATGAGCTTGATGCCGCGGTGAAAAAACTCACCGACCGTTTAACAAGCTTGCCTGCTTTGACATTGGCGGCGATGAAACAGACCATTAACCAAGTGGCGTACAGTGGACTTGATACCGCCATTGATGCAGAAGTCATGTACCAAATGCAGATGGCAACCACGGACGACTTTAAAGAAGGCGTGTCGGCATTTATGCAAAAACGTCCTGCCCAGTTTAAAGGGCATTAATCTGTAAAAAATCAACTGAAAGAAAAATAGCGTGGTCACCGACGCTATTTTTTTTGCGTACCATAATGTCCAAATTGATAGCGGATTTTGTTATCGCGGATTTCACCGACAAAAAAGCGATATAGATTGGCGTGAAGATATTTCCAGCCTGTATTAAAATAGCCATCTTGCTGTAAGCGGCGTGGGTCAAAGCGAAAGGTGAGTGGTAGCATCTGATAACGGGTAATTTTTTTGGCGCGATTGACATAGTCGCAATCTTCACACAAGGTGATAGATTCATCAAAGCCGCCCAATTGCTCATGCACGGATTTACTGGAAAAAATACAGGCACCGACTGCCGTTGGCGATAAGAATTGGCTAACAAAAATACCCATGTTAAACAGCAGATAACCCACTGTAAACCAAGGTTTTAGGTGGTCAGCATTCATATACATGCCGGCTACTTTCAAGGATTTTTTATCCAATAATTGACTGGCTTTTTGCAAGAAGTCTGCATCCAGCCGCACATCGGCATCTAGGAACAGTATTCGTTCATTTTTGGCTAGCTTTGCCCCTGTATTACGACCCAAGCTGACGCCACGTTTTGACATTTTATGTACGCTTATCGCGGGCAACTGTTGGCGAAAACTGGCTGCAATTTGACAGGTGTCATCTTCGCTGTTGGAATCCACCACGATGACTTCAAAATTTTGGTAGCTTTGCTGGGCTAAGTCACGCAAAATATTGCCGATACGTTCGGCTTCGTTTAGGGTAATAATCACGATGCTAATTGGCGTCATAAGCTCATTCACAAGGGCAACAATCGTTGAAAACGGCAGTTTTTAGCTTTTTTATCATAAATGAACAATATGACGATTTGGTGATTGCTAAAAAAGTTTTGGGTGCTAAGCTAGGGAATGAGCAATCGAGCTGATGCAGAATTCAATGGGCGATGGCATGGTAACCAGTTAGAAGGAATAAAGTATGTGCATTGTGGCGTTGGCTTGGCAGCTGTTTGAGGGTAAACCCTTGGTGCTATTATCCAATCGGGATGAATTTTTGCAGCGTCCTACACGCGCACTGCATGAATGGCAATTGCCGAATGGAAAAAAAATCATCGCGGGGCAAGATGCGCAAGCAGGAGGCACTTGGTTGGGTATCGATCCTGTGCATGGGCGCTGGGGGGTGATTTTAAACTACCGAGAGATTATCAAAGATAAGCCTGTCTTTGCCACGTCCCGAGGTCAGTTAATCCTTGATTATTTAAGTGGTGAGTGGTCGCCGCTAGCTTTTGCAAGGCAAATTGATTTGCCCTGCTACGATGGGTTTAATCTAGTCATCGGCGATCGCCAGCAAGCGGTACTACTCAATAATAAAGGGTATGGCATCGAGGTATTGGCAAAAGGCTTATACGTGTTATCCAATGGTCAACCAAATACGGCATGGTTTAAAACGCAGAAACTGCGCAGGCGAGTACGACAAGAGTTGTTGCCCCTGCTTGCTGGGCACGAGGATTGGCAACCGCTGGCATTTGAAATACTGCAAGATCGTGAACAAGCGCCTATCGCCCAGCTACCTGATACAGGTTTAGGTATCGAGACAGAATTGGCGTTGTCTTCCATCTTTATTCCTGCCCATCGCCTCGATAAGCTGCTAGGAAGTAGCTATGGGACGCGCGTGAGTAGTTTGCTCACCATCACTCATACAGGGTTTGATATGCAAGAAAAAAACCTTGAAAATGACACTATTATCTGTATCACGCCCGATGTTAACGCCCCATAATCAATGAAAAAAACAGCCGCAAAATCAAAAAATAGACAATAAAATGGGCTATCTATTAACTGTAAGCTTAACTGATATGCCCAAACATCATCATCAGCTCAGTATCGAGCCTATCAAAATCCAATTCGATAGTGTTATCCAAAAAAATCACTTCAATGCGGTTATCGGTTTGTGGTTCACAGGCCACCAAATCGAGCGAATCCGGGGTAAAATTCATGGTTTGCCATTGCTCATCATGCGTATGTTTGATATGAACCACCGATTTGATACGTTGCCAGTTGGGCAGTGCCAACAACCATTCCATCAGTACAGTCATATCAATTGTCCAGTCGGCTGACACCCGCCATCCGATGATTTGATAGCCGTTTTGTACATCATGATAGCGAAATGGCAAGTCATCGTTGGTAGCTGTCGGTGATTGGGGCGTGTAGGCTTGGATGGTGGATAGAGCGGGGGACTGAGCAAAGCTCGTTAAGCTAACTTGTTGATAGTGGCTGCGCTCGGCAAGCACTTGGCTTGATTGCTTGAGGGCTTGTTGCAATTGCCGCAGATTGTCTTCGCTGAGCGTTTGTTCTGCTTGCCAAATCAATTTAGCTTTACGGTTTAAGTCCTTTACCCATGCGGTCAGTTGGGTTTTTTGGGTGTCATCCAGCCCATGAAAGCGATTAATCATCACCACATCACAAAATCGCACATGGGCTTGGTAGCCTTCATTGTCACGATAACGGGCATCTTGCCAATCACGCGCATTGACGATACTGATGGCGGATTTTAGCGACAGCGCAGTTTGCCAATGCGCTGCAGATAGTTGCTCAATCAGCTCACGCGGGTGTGCCAGCCCTGTTGGCTCAATCCATAATCGGTCGGGTCTATACTCAGAAGTCAAGCGAGCAAGCGCAATTTGTAGCGGCAGTTGCGACGTACAGCAGATACAGCCACCAGATACTTGGCGAATCGCTAAATCATGGTCAGCATTAGCCGCCAATAGCTTTTCATCAATACCGATTTGACCTGCTTCATTGACCAAAATCGCCCACTTTTCTTGCTGCTGAAAATGCGTGATACAGGCATTGATAAAACTGGTTTTACCAGAACCTAAAAAGCCCATCACCAGGTGATAGGCTGTATTTACAATCAACGGTTTTATCATAAAAGTTCTTAACTCTGTTAACTTAGCTCTTCTAATGGGCTTTTTTAATCCGCTCTTTTAAATAGGGCTCGTTTAGCTTTCTGCCCCATCGGGTACAAACACGTAACCCACGCCCCAAACAGTTTGGATATAGCGCGCTTGCGAAGGGTTATCTTCGATGAGACGGCGTAAACGCGATACTTGCACATCAATTGAGCGCTCCATTGCGCCCCATTCACGGCCGCGTGCCAAATTCATCAGTTTATCACGGGTTAATGGCTCACGGGGATGTTGTACCAAAGCCTTTAATACACTAAATTCACCTGTGGTTAAGGTCACGATGTTACCATCACGTTTTAGGGTACGCGTTGATAAATCTAATGTCCATGACCCAAATTCGACCACTTCCATTTGCTGACTGGGTGCGCCTGGCAATTCACGCGTTTGCCGGCGCAATACGGCTTTAATACGTGCCAATAATTCTTTGGGGTTAAAGGGTTTTGGCAGATAATCATCCGCGCCTGCTTCAAGTCCTGCGATACGATCGGCATCGGAACCTTTAGCGGTCAACATAATAATCGGAATATCGGAGTTTTCTGCGCGTAAGCGATGGCAAATACTGATTCCGTCTTCGTTAGGTAGCATCAAATCAAGCACAATCAGCGAAAATAACTCGCGCTGCATCAGTTTGTCCATTTGGTTGCCGTCATGCGCAGTACGTACAATATAACCATCATCTTCTAAGAAACGTTGCAACAAAGTGCGAAGGCGCGCATCGTCATCAACGACCAAAATGCGCTGATTCATATCGCCGGCGGCTGATTGATTGGGGGTAGATTCTACAGTGGGGTTGATGTCATCACTCATTGATTATTTTCCTCATTTTTATCGTCGATATTCCTATCACCCATATTCCTATCACTAACGTTATTTTCACTCGAATGTTGTTTTCGCTACACAGTTTTTATAAATACCTAATTGTTTTTTATAAAGGCTAAATATGTTCCATTAGCGTGTTGAACTGAACCTTATAATTAATAGTTAGGACAGGCAATGCTATAAAATATATGGGTATACAATTTTTTATTAGGGACTGATAAAGGTATTTTGAAACGATTGGTTACAACTTGCAAGCATTATCAATCTTATTATTTAGCTAAATTTGCGTGGTTATGCGGTTATTAAAGCAAAAAAATGTGTCGATTGCTGTAGTGATTTTGCTAAAAATGCGACGTTAGCTTATAGGGTAGCCACTTATTATATAGTCATCAGTTAGCAAAATTTTAGTCTAACGACAGCGCTAGGGTTGGCAAGGTAAAAATTCACTAAAGATTTTTGTTAAAATAGCGTTTACCTATTATCTTTTTGTATTGTTTTGTTATAATGCGTGAACTCTGAAGTTTTGAGTTCATCCTTATAAGTGTTAGGCAAAAATATGACTACAAACGTTACTGCCATTGCGGCTAATCCAGCGGTAGATGTACTCTCTGAGCAAGTCCAGCAAGCCATTTATCAAAAATTAGCTGCCAATCTTGGTATCAAACTCAACCAAATGATGGCATTCGTCAAACTCTACGATGATGGCGCGACGATTCCGTTTATTGCCCGCTATCGTAAAGACCAAACCGGCGGGCTTGATGATGTACAGTTGCGTAGTTTGGAAAAATCCCTCAGCTATGAACGAGATATGGCCATTCGCCGCCAAAAAATCATTGAGCTGTTGACCTCACAAAATAAGCTGACCGATGAATTAAGTGAACGCATTAATCAGGCGGCATCCAAACTTGAATTAGAAGACATTTATTTGCCGTATCGTCCGCGCCGTCGCTCACTGGCAACCCAAGCGCGTGAAGCAGGACTTGAGCCAATTGCCTTGGCGGTTTTAAATGAGTCGGTAAGCCCAGAGACAGCATTATCAGCGTACCAAGCGCCAGCGCCTGTACAGGATGACAACGGCGAAGCCGAAGCGTCAATTTTTGAAGATAAAGAAAAACAGTTATCAGGCATCGGTGCCATTATTATCGATGAGTGGACACAGCAGCTTGATCTACTCGATAAACTGCGCGTCGGCTTTGGTAAAATTGCCCAAATTCATAGCCGTCTAGTGGGCGAAGAAAAACGGGAAGTCGGCGAAAAATACAAAGACTATTTCGACCACACTGAAAGCTTGGCACGTCTACCCAATCATCGATTATTAGCGATGCTACGCGGTCGCCAAGACAACGTACTGACGATTGCGATTGAAGGCGAGGATGCACCATTTACCGAGCAAATTAATCACGCATTTAACTTAACGGCTGCCGAACCTAGTGAGCGGCAACAGTTTTTATTGTCACTGGGCAAAAAACTGTGGTTGGACAAATGGCGTCCGCATATTGAGCATCGTTTGCTCACAGAAAAACGCTTAACGGCTGAATCAGCAGCAATTGACGTGTTTGCAAACAATTTACAGCATTTATTAATGGCAGCGCCAGCGGGTCAAAAAACGATTTTAGGCGTCGATCCGGGTATCCGTCATGGGGTTAAAATGGCTGTGGTTGATAGTCTAGGTCATGTTGCCAAAAATAGCGATGATAGTTTTGCGATTGCAACGGTATATCCATTTGCCCCAGACAATAAGGTCGATGAAGCCAAACAAACCATTGCCGATTTACTCAAAAACCACCATGTGGATTTAATCGCCATTGGTAATGGTACGGCTAGCCGTGAGACAGATGCTTTAATCAAAGAAATTTTGGCAGAAAACAGCGCTCAAGGAAACGGCGATATCAAAGCCGTGCCTGTGGTGGTCAATGAGTCTGGTGCGTCTGTGTACTCAGCCAGCGAACTGGCATCGCAAGAATTACAAGAGCTTGATGTATCCATTCGTGGGGCGGTATCGATTGCCCGTCGTTTGCAAGATCCCTTGTCTGAGCTGGTTAAAGTCGATCCCAAAGCCATTGGCGTGGGTCAATATCAGCATGACGTTAACCAAACGCAGCTGGCTGATAGTTTAACCAAAGTCACGCAAGACTGCGTGAATGCAGTAGGCGTAGATGTCAACACCGCAAGCCCTGCGATTTTGTCTTATATCGCAGGTCTCAATGTCAATGTAGCACAGCAAATTGTCAACTACCGCAACGAACACGGCGCATTTGCCAACCGTGAACAGCTCAAAAACGTGCCAAGATTGGGTGCCAAAACTTTTGAACAAGCGGCAGGTTTTTTACGCATTCGTGGCGGTGATGAGCCGTTAGATGCGACAGGGTTACACCCAGAAAACTACGAGATGGTCAAACAATGGCTGGCTTCAACTGACCACAATCTCAACGATGTGCTAGGTGACGAGTCAGCGCTTAACAATCTGACCGCTTCACTGGTCGCTGCCGCAAACGATGAGGTTGATGATGCCGAGCAAGCAACGCTGAAAGCCGCTGCCATCAAACAAGAATTAGCCAAACCTGCCCACGATCCAAGACCGAGCTTTAAAACAGCAAAGTTTCGTGACGATGTCAATAGCCTCAACGATTTAACCGAAGGCATGACGCTTGAAGGCGTGGTCACCAATGTGACAAGTTTTGGTTGTTTTGTTGATGTTGGCGTCCATCAAGATGGCTTGGTACATATCTCAGAGATGGGTAACGAGTTTATCGCCGATCCGTTAAATCATGTCAAACCAGGTGATATCGTCACCGTTCGCGTGATTTCAGTGGATGCAGAGCGTAAACGCGTGGGCTTTAGCATGAAGTCAGATACCCCAATGGCAGCCAAACCTGCTGAAAAAGCCCCCGCTAGTAAAGCAAAAAATGCCAACCAATCAATGGCTGGTACGGCGAAAAAATACGCAGACCCTATCGAGCGCGGCGCCAAATCAGCCAAACATTCGGGCAACCCCCAACGTAGTGATAAAGCCGCTAAACCGCAAAACCAAGCAGCCGACAAACCACAAAAAATTGGTAGCTTAGGTGCATTGTTGGCGCAAGCAGGTCTAAAAAAATCAACATAAACCTCGCATCATTGGTAAACGTGCATCTAAATGGCTAAATCCATTTAGATGTTGCAATTGGTGATACAAGGTTTCGAGTGAGTGATGGTCAATTTTTTACAAGCATTTTGGCAAGCGACTCGCCCACGCACTTATCCATTAGCGGTGGCTGGCATCATAGTAGCCAATGCGTTGGCATACTCCCGTATTGGCAGCTTTAACAGCAAAAATTGGCAAATCTTTTTGCTAAGCCTATGGGTTGCCTTAGGCTTACAGATTTTATCCAATTTAGCCAACGACTATGGCGATGGCATACGAGGTACGGATGCCCATCGACTCGACAGACAGACTGCCCAAGGGACAATCAACCCCAAGACCCTCAAGAAATTAATCATAAGTTGGGCGCTGTTTATTTTTGGCTGCGGTATTGGCTTACTTTGGCTGAGCTTTAACAGTCTGACCGATTTCTTCACCTTCTTAGCATTGGGCATCATCGCGATTATTGCCGCAGTGACCTATACCATGGGTAAAAAACCCTATGGGTACAATGCGAAAGGGGAAATAGCAGTATTTTTATTCTTCGGCTTAGTTAATGTCTTAGGGGGCGTGTACCTACAAACACAATTTATCCGCGTGATGGATATTATTGCTGCAGTGGTGATCGGCCTGCTATGCACTTGCGTATTGATGATTAACAATATGCGGGATTTTGACACAGATACACACGCTGGTAAGAATACCCTTGCCACCACCCTAGGCAAAGAAAGCATGAGCCACCTGTATCGGTTTATGTTGTTGGGTGCTTACTTTTTGCTAATCACCTTTGTGACCTTGCGACAAAATTTTTATCTATTAAGCCTACTTGCTCTAGTATCCCCGATTGCCAAGCATCTTAAAGTGGTTCGCCATTATAGTGATGAAGCTATCCCCTCAAACGCACTAGCGCCAGAGCTAGCCAAAATTGTCTTAATTACCCTAGCGACCAGTATATTGATGAGTGTAAGTATTCTTATCTTTAACTATAAAAAACTAATTTGAAAATAAATCAAAAAACTTTTCCCATTGGTATTGACAGGTAAAAAGAAAAGCGTATAATACGCACTCACTGGCAGCGACTACAGCCACAAACTGTAGTAAAAACAACAACTTAAATTAATATAGATATAAGTTGAGCGGTCATAAAAAATTAAAGAAAAAAGTTATTGACAACACAAAATAAGCTGTTAAAATAGCGACCTTCTTAACGACATCAGCCGATGATGTTGTGAACTAAATAACAACAAACACAAGAACAACTTGTGTGGATTTTCACTTAGGGCGATAAAATTAAGACTTTAATTAATTGTATTGTCAGAGTGAAGATACTCGTAAGTTTATTTGAGCAAAGACAGTATAAATAATTGAGTCAACAAATTAAATCTATTGACATCGCATAGCGATGACAATAGATAGAAAGATTAAACTGAAGAGTTTGATCATGGCTCAGATTGAACGCTGGCGGCAGGCTTAACACATGCAAGTCGAACGATGAGTCTCTAGCTTGCTAGAGATGATTAGTGGCGGACGGGTGAGTAACATTTAGGAATCTACCTAGTAGTGGGGGATAGCTCGGGGAAACTCGAATTAATACCGCATACGACCTACGGGTGAAAGGGGGCGAAAGCTCTTGCTATTAGATGAGCCTAAATCAGATTAGCTAGTTGGTGGGGTAAAGGCCCACCAAGGCGACGATCTGTAACTGGTCTGAGAGGATGATCAGTCACACCGGAACTGAGACACGGTCCGGACTCCTACGGGAGGCAGCAGTGGGGAATATTGGACAATGGGGGCAACCCTGATCCAGCCATGCCGCGTGTGTGAAGAAGGCCTTTTGGTTGTAAAGCACTTTAAGCAGGGAGGAGAGGCTAATGGTTAATACCCATTAGATTAGACGTTACCTGCAGAATAAGCACCGGCTAACTCTGTGCCAGCAGCCGCGGTAATACAGAGGGTGCGAGCGTTAATCGGAATTACTGGGCGTAAAGCGAGTGTAGGTGGCTCATTAAGTCACATGTGAAATCCCCGGGCTTAACCTGGGAACTGCATGTGATACTGGTGGTGCTAGAATATGTGAGAGGGAAGTAGAATTCCAGGTGTAGCGGTGAAATGCGTAGAGATCTGGAGGAATACCGATGGCGAAGGCAGCTTCCTGGCATAATATTGACACTGAGATTCGAAAGCGTGGGTAGCAAACAGGATTAGATACCCTGGTAGTCCACGCCGTAAACGATGTCTACTAGCCGTTGGGGTCCTTGAGACTTTAGTGGCGCAGTTAACGCGATAAGTAGACCGCCTGGGGAGTACGGCCGCAAGGTTAAAACTCAAATGAATTGACGGGGGCCCGCACAAGCGGTGGAGCATGTGGTTTAATTCGATGCAACGCGAAGAACCTTACCTGGTCTTGACATAGTGAGAATCCTGCAGAGATGCGGGAGTGCCTTCGGGAACTCACATACAGGTGCTGCATGGCTGTCGTCAGCTCGTGTCGTGAGATGTTGGGTTAAGTCCCGCAACGAGCGCAACCCTTTTCCTTATTTGCCAGCGGGTTAAGCCGGGAACTTTAAGGATACTGCCAGTGACAAACTGGAGGAAGGCGGGGACGACGTCAAGTCATCATGGCCCTTACGACCAGGGCTACACACGTGCTACAATGGTAGGTACAGAGGGTTGCTACACAGCGATGTGATGCTAATCTCAAAAAGCCTATCGTAGTCCGGATTGGAGTCTGCAACTCGACTCCATGAAGTCGGAATCGCTAGTAATCGCAGATCAGAATGCTGCGGTGAATACGTTCCCGGGCCTTGTACACACCGCCCGTCACACCATGGGAGTCTATTGCACCAGAAGTAGGTAGCCTAACGCAAGAGGGCGCTTACCACGGTGTGGTCGATGACTGGGGTGAAGTCGTAACAAGGTAGCCGTAGGGGAACCTGCGGCTGGATCACCTCCTTAACTAAAGCACTAAGTGAGAATTCACAGCAAGTTGTTCTTGTGTATAAATAAGCTAATAATCGTTAATCTACAGCAGCGCAAATAGCAAGGCTAAGACTAAAATCCTTAGCAAAGGATTTTAGCTCGAACCTAAAATTGCGATGCAATTTTTTAACGGTTCTCGGGGTCTATAGCTCAGTTGGTTAGAGCACTGCCTTGATAAGGCAGGGGTCATAAGTTCAAGTCTTATTAGACCCACCACCTCTTACTTAGGGGCCATAGCTCAGTTGGTAGAGCGCCTGCCTTGCACGCAGGAGGTCAGGAGTTCGACTCTCCTTGGCTCCACCATAATTAGCTTAACGTTATAAAGCAGACAGAGTAATTTAGTAAGCATATTAAGAGATTACTTCAATCTGTTTTATCAGAAATCACGACCTGACGAAGGTCTGATAATTCAATAACAACATAGAGAAATGAGTCTGGGTTAATTATCAAGTTCCAACGAAGATAATTAACCTTAGTAATCAGCCAATCAGACCCAAAGAAATGATTGGAACAACTGATTACTTAAAAGTAAAGAGAACTGAATCAAGCGTAAACATAGGTGAAGATCGTTACCATTACCTATACGACCCTTTAGGGTTGTATAGTCAAGTAATGAAGTGCACATGGTGGATGCCTTGGCAGTCAGAGGCGATGAAAGACGTGACAGCCTGCGAAAAGCGTCGGGGAGGCGGCAATATCCTGTGATCCGGCGATATCTGAATGGGGAAACCCACTTGTCATAAGACAGGTATCGTAAATTTATTTACGAGGCAAACCGGGAGAAGTGAAACATCTCAGTAACCCGAGGAAAAGACATCAATAGAGATTCCCCTAGTAGCGGCGAGCGAACGGGGAGGAGCCGACTGATTATAATTTAGAGGAATGACTTGGAAAGGTCAATCGTAGAGGGTGATAATCCCGTACTCGAAAGGTTATAAGAAGCATATTAAGTAGGGCGGAACACGAGAAATTCTGTCTGAAGATGGGGGGACCATCCTCCAAGGCTAAATACTCCTGACTGACCGATAGTGAACCAGTACCGTGAGGGAAAGGCGAAAAGAACCCCTGTGAGGGGAGTGAAATAGATCCTGAAACCGTGTGCATACAAGCAGTCGGAGCATCATTTATGATGTGACGGCGTACCTTTTGTATAATGGGTCAGCGACTTATATTCTGTAGCAAGGTTAACCGAATAGGGGAGCCGTAGGGAAACCGAGTCTTAATAGGGCGTCTAGTTGCAGGGTATAGACCCGAAACCGAGTGATCTATCCATGAGCAGGTTGAAAGTGACGTAACAGTTACCGGAGGACCGAACCCACTGTCGTTGAAAAGCCAGGGGATGACTTGTGGATAGGGGTGAAAGGCTAATCAAACTCGGTGATAGCTGGTTCTCCCCGAAAGCTATTTAGGTAGCGCCTCGGACGAACACCATTGGGGGTAGAGCACTGTTTCGGCTAGGGGGTCATCTCGACTTACCAAACCGATGCAAACTCCGAATACCGATGAGTGATATCCGGGAGACAGACGGCGGGTGCTAACGTCCGTCGTCAAGAGGGAAACAACCCAGACCGCCAGCTAAGGCCCCAAATTCCTAGTTAAGTGGGAAACGATGTGGGAAGGCACAGACAGCTAGGAGGTTGGCTTAGAAGCAGCCATCCTTTAAAGAAAGCGTAATAGCTCACTAGTCGAGTCGGCCTGCGCGGAAGATGTAACGGGGCTCAAACTAGGAGCCGAAGCTGCGGATTTAATTGTTTCAATTAAGTGGTAGGGGAGCATTGTGTAAGCCTGTGAAGGTGTGTTGTAAAGCATGCTGGAGGTATCACAAGAGCGAATGCTGACGTGAGTAACGACAATGCGAGTGAAAAGCTCGCACGCCGGAAGACCAAGGGTTCCAGTCCAACGTTAATCGGGGCTGGGTGAGTCGACCCCTAAGGCGAGGCCGAAAGGCGTAGTCGATGGGAAATCGGTTAATATTCCGATACTTGTTTATGATGCGATGGAGGGACGGAGAAGGTTATGCCAGCTTGGCGATGGTTGTCCAAGTGGAAGGATGTAGTTAGGTTTAGTAGGCAAATCCGCTAGACTATTAATGAGATCTGATAGCAAGCTGTACTTGTACAGCGAAGTGGCAAATACCCTGCTTCCAGGAAAAGCTTCTAAGCGATAGTCATAAAGAAATCGTACCCTAAACCGACACAGGTGGTCAGGTAGAGAATACCAAGGCGCTTGAGAGAACTCTGCTGAAGGAACTAGGCAAAATGGTACCGTAACTTCGGGAGAAGGTACGCTGCCGATGGTGAGTAGTCACGCACTACAAAGCTATTGGCAGTCGCAGATACCAGGCCGCTGCAACTGTTTATTAAAAACACAGCACTCTGCAAACACGAAAGTGGACGTATAGGGTGTGATGCCTGCCCGGTGCTGGAAGGTTAATTGATGGGGTTAGCGTAAGCGAAGCTCTTGATCGAAGCCCCAGTAAACGGCGGCCGTAACTATAACGGTCCTAAGGTAGCGAAATTCCTTGTCGGGTAAGTTCCGACCTGCACGAATGGCATAATGATGGCGGCGCTGTCTCCAGCAGAGACTCAGTGAAATCGAAATCGCAGTGAAGATGCTGTGTACCCGCGGCTAGACGGAAAGACCCCGTGAACCTTTACTACAGCTTTACATTGAACTTTGACCTTACCTGTGTAGGATAGGTGGGAGGCTTTGAAGCAGGCACGCCAGTGTCTGTGGAGCCATCCTTGAAATACCACCCTGGTAATGTTGGGGTTCTAACTCAAGCTTAACAGAGCTGAGGACAATGTATGGTGGGTAGTTTGACTGGGGCGGTCTCCTCCTAAAGAGTAACGGAGGAGTACGAAGGTGCGCTCAGAACGGTCGGAAATCGTTCGAAGAGTATAAAGGCAAAAGCGCGCTTAACTGCGAGACCCACAAGTCGAGCAGATACGAAAGTAGGTCTTAGTGATCCGGTGGTTCTGTATGGAAGGGCCATCGCTCAACGGATAAAAGGTACTCTGGGGATAACAGGCTGATACCGCCCAAGAGTTCATATCGACGGCGGTGTTTGGCACCTCGATGTCGGCTCATCTCATCCTGGGGCTGAAGCAGGTCCCAAGGGTATGGCTGTTCGCCATTTAAAGAGGTACGCGAGCTGGGTTTAGAACGTCGTGAGACAGTTCGGTCCCTATCTACCGTGGGCGTTGGAAATTTGAGAGGATCTGCTCCTAGTACGAGAGGACCAGAGTGGACGAACCTCTGGTGTTTCGGTTGTGACGCCAGTCGCATTGCCGAGTAGCTATGTTCGGATGGGATAACCGCTGAAAGCATCTAAGCGGGAAGCCCACCTTAAGATTAGATTTCCCTAAAGAGCCGTTGTAGACTACGACGTTGATAGGTTGGGTGTGGAAGCATAGTGATATGTGTAGCTAACCAATACTAATTGCTCGTTTGGCTTGACTATACAACGCCTAAATGGCTTTGTAGGTAATAACGATTATCACCTCGCTTGATATAGCTGATACTTTACTTTTATTAAACAACTCATTCCTCTATCCCCCTTTGCTGACGATAATAGCTTGGAGGTCCCACCTGATCCCTTCCCGAACTCAGAAGTGAAACTCCAATGCGCCAATGGTAGTGTGGTTCGCCCATGTGAGAGTAGGTCATCGTCAGCTCCCTATTCCAAAACACCCCCTTACTGATAGTGAGGGGGGTTTTGCTTTGTGGCTGATTAATACGTTTTGTATAGGTTATTGTCGGAGACCTATAACGCTGAGACACTACCTTTATGAAAACCACACAACGAAATACAAGTCTCGTAAAATCCGGTATAAGCTTAAGATGGATGACATGCCAAAGCTTGTCCGATGTATCTTTGAACGCTTGATAAAATAGAAAAAGTGTGGCAACTACCACACTTTTTAACGATAAATAAAATACAAGTTTTTTGGCGATTATTTTGATAAATCTATCGCATAATCTGCCAAGCCTTTATTTGAACCGTCATCATTATTTACGACGCTAATATTGGTTAATCCTGCTTTTTGGGCAAAGTCAATTTTGTTTGCACTCGATTTAAAGATTACAGGACCCGCTGTTTTCACTTTGACAAACCGCCAGCTACGACTGCTACCATTATTGGTTAATGATAAATTCTTAGCCGCTTTGATATAGTTAATCAGCACATCACGATTGGCATCCGGTGATTCAACTACATTGGTACTATTGATGCTGTAGTATTCCTTTAGACCTGATGCACGATAGTTATTGGTTGCGATGATAAATGGTGCGTTGTCTTCAATCGGCTTGCCTTTGTAGGTTAAGTTTTGGATACGGCTACCGATAGGTTTAGTCACATCAATCTCATATTGCACATCGGGTGAGGTAAACATATCAAAGTTATACCCAGGAAAAGTGCTGATTAACGATTGTGGTGTGGTAAGACTTGGGTTTATTTGATTAAAGCGTTTGGCGGAATTCTCTAGCCATTTTTTGATATCACTGCCTTGTATTTTTACTGCAAACACGGTATTTGGATACAGGTACAAATCAGCCGCATTGTTAATGGCGATATTGCCTTGAGCAACATCCGTATAATCTGAACCCCCTGCAAATCCGCTTTTAAATGGGGCACTCACTGATAAGACAGGGACATCTTTATATTGTGGCAAATTGGCGTTAATATAATCGCTGATATAATTGGCTTGGGCTTGGTTGACCACTTGAATCGCTGACACATCACCCACATCAGCAAAGTAAGAAGTCATTGAGAAATCGGATGTACCGATTGGCGTTTTGACATAATTAATAGTGGCATTGTGTTCTGCTTGAATTAATTGAACCACTCGCGGGTCAGCTGCTACAAAAGTTTTATCAGCATTTTGGATAGTACGCACTTCCACTTTGGTATTGTTTTTATTGACGACCCATTTTTTGCCATCAAAGGTTAAATTCAATTTGATGACGCCTAACCCTTTACCCCAAAAGCTTGGCATGACAGCAGGTACGTTGTTTAACAAGCCATTAACTTTATCAATACCTGCCTGGTCTAAGCGGGTGTCTTTGCTACTAGCATTAGGAAACACTTGATGTGTGTGTCCCATCAAAATCGCATCAATACCTGGCACTTGCGATAGATGCCAACTGGCGTTTTCCATCGTTGGACTGTATGGTGAGGTATCAATACCACCATGCGACAAGGCGACAATGACATCTGCACCTTCATTTTTCATTTGTGGCACATATTTTTCTGCCATTTCTTTCACACCGGCGGTGGTGACTTTACCGTCTAGCCATTTTTTGTCCCATTGCATAATACCGGGTGTGGTAAAGCCAATGATACCAATTTTTAGCGGTACGGTAACCGTCTTACCGTCTGGTGTGGTTGCCGTAAAGGTTTTGGTAATGATTTTATAAGGCTTAAACAGTGGCTGATTATTGCGAGAACTAATGACATTGGATAAAACCAAGGGAAAGTCAGGTCCTTTACAAGCACTGGCAATTGCGGTTATGCCATCAACATTAAACTGACTGCCTGTAATTTGATTAAGATAGTTCAACCCATAGTTAAATTCATGGTTACCAATCGTACCTGCATCATATTTTAGGTCATTCATAACCTTATAAATGCCCAGTGTTTCGTCGCATTTGACAGGGTTCACCGTTGCTTGATAGTCACCTAAAGCACTAC
Source organism: Faucicola osloensis (assembly GCF_020041925.1). Lineage (GTDB taxonomy): Bacteria > Pseudomonadota > Gammaproteobacteria > Pseudomonadales > Moraxellaceae > Faucicola > Faucicola osloensis_D. The sequence continues at coordinate 1,428,817 of NZ_CP083409.1, forward strand.
CTTGAATGGTATCACCGTTATCTAGCAAGATATTATTGGCAGATTCACTACGAGCGTTATTGATAAGCGTTGCGGTTCGCTCAAGCCCCAAACTTTTGTCTTCTGTTAACTTGTAATAGTCATAACTCATGACATTATTATGCAAATCTGACGTTTCAAGAATAGTAAAGTTAAGGTTCGTATTGGTAGCGATTTGCTGTGGTTTAGGGTCATTACTATCATTATCATTGTTATTACAAGCAACAAGTGACATGCTTGCTACAATCATGGATGTGGTGAGACAAATGCGCTTGATTTGCGTATTTTTATAATGATGGTTTTTATAATGATGGGTCTTATAGTTCATGATCGCTCACTAAATTAGGCTCAAATAAGAGCGTTGATAAATTTGTGAAATATCATAGAAAGGTTGCGTGACAAAATGATGAATAGCTAGGGGCTAATAAAATTCGCTGCCCGCTGCCTAGTCTTAAGCGACCCTGCAAACAACCAATTGTTACGACTAAGCACTCACGTATGCATCTGATTGTTTGCCCAATACTGGAATAATCCTTAGCTTGCTCGCCAATACACTTTTAGTACGCAATTATCCCGACTTAACTGTAATAACTCATCCAATAGCGAACGCAGTTTTTTCGTTGTTGTCGCTTCAAGACCACCCCAGATGTGGTCAATTTTGTAAGGATGTTGTTGTAAAAAATCTTGTAGTATCGTAAAAATCTGCGTATGGGGCAGTTGGTTATCATTCGCCACAATTGGCAATACCGTTGCAGGATACTGGGCTAAAACGTCTTCTAAATAAGCCAAATCTTGCTGGCTTTGCAAAAAGGTCAGTACAATCGGCGGTATTGTCTGCTCGCTCATTGGCGACTGCTCTAACAGTCTGGCTACGGTCGGCAGTGAGGTTTCATCAGCGATTAATAGACTTTGTCCCTGTGGCTGATTGAAAGTGAGATGGTCGATTTTTTCGGGGAATTCTCGCTCACTGGTAAACACATCGCCTGTTTTTAACGATTTTACCCAGGTTTCGCCAAGACTGATTTCGCCGTTTTTTTCTCCATGACAATAAATATCTATCCAAGCCAGGTTTTGCGTTTCACCGTTTTCATTCACAGTTTGCCATGCCTTGCGAAGCGTGTAATAGCGGTAGGGGCGGGGGTGTTTTTTTAGGTCAGTGTCGGGCAGTTTGACATCAAACAAAAACGCATAACCTGCCGGTAAATCGGATAAATCGCTATCTGTTTGCACTGTCAAACGATACATATGGTGACTAACCGCTTCCACGCTTTGCAGGCAAAATTGACGCTGCTTGATGTCAATGGTTTTTTTACCTTGTTTGCGGTCACTGCGCTGCAATAAGGCGACATACTGGTCGTTAAATTTTTCAAGGGTTTGGGTCGGCTCACTAAATGCCAAAAGCTGATTGTCTAAGTGCTGTTCGCTTTGCGCAAATTGCAGATCCAACAGTAAGCCTTGTTGATAGATTTGGCGTAAGGTCGCATTTTTTAAGGTTTTTTGCTGGACCTTGGTTAAGTTTAGCAAGCCTAATGCCATGTGCTTCATATCATCGCTGTGGTCTTCGTTGATGTGATCGATGATGTCGGCAATTTCGGGGTCATCAAATAAAGTCAGATTTTCTGGGTGCATAGAATGTAATTTTTGTTAAAGGGCGATAAGGAAAGAACTTGGCATCACAAGTCCTTTGTTTAGATTTATGAACCTGATTAAAACTTCGCGGTTAAGCTAACACTGGCTTGTCGCTCTGCGCCCATCCAGCAATTATTGCGGTCATAACAACTACCCACGTAGGTTTTGTCAAACAAGTTGCTCACAGTCAAGCCCACATCGAACATGCGGTTAATTTGATAACTACCAGCCAAATCGACCAAGGTGATGCTTGGCAAAGTATCTGAGTTTTCTCTATCAATCTGCATCCCAGCGATGTGGCGCACACCCACTTGCACCGCGGTTTTGGCGTTGGGTTTCATACTTGCCCACAGTGTGGCGTTGTGTTTGGCAATTTGTTGCGGGGTATTGCCGACCAGTTGCGGATTAAACTCATCCTTGGTAATTTCGGAATCGACATAACCATAGCCGACACCCACATTGAGCCAATCGTTGAAACGATGATCGGCAGAAATTTCAAAACCTTTTGACGTAGTTTCACCTGTTTGGGTTTGTTTGGTCCAGTCGATGGCAGTGACCTTGTCATTTTTGCGCGTGATATCGTAGGCAGACAGCGTGGCTTTGGTGGCTTTATCTGGCGAGTTGTATTTTATGCCGACTTCAACTTGGTTGGCGGTGGTGGGTTTAAAGGCTTCACCTGTAATATAGTTGACACCCAATAATGGTTGAAATGACTGAGCGTAGCTGACATAGGGAGCAAATCCATTGTCAAGTTGATACAGGGCTGACAATCGCCCGGATGTTTGCTTGGCTTCGTTGACGGTGGTTTTTGCATCACTACCTGTGGCAGTGGTTTTGGTGGTGCTTTTATAATCATCGTGGCGTAACCCTGCGACCACAGTAAGCTTATTCCATTGCATTTCATCTTGTAGATAAACGCCGAATTGACTTTGCTCAATATCATCGGTTTGTTGATAGCCTGTCAAACTAAGGGCAGTTTTGCTAAATAAATCATAATCAGGATCGCTTAAATCGATGATGGGTATGCCATTGTACATGGCATCTGCATACTTGGCCGTACTGTCTGTTTTTTGATAGTCCACACCTAATAGCAAATTGTGCGAGGTATTATCGGTAATCAGACTATAAGCCAATTGGTTATCGGTTGCCCAGTTGGTCATTTTTTCATCGGTAGTGTAGGCGGTGCGTATGAGCTGGCTGTCTGAACCTTCGCTAAAGCCTTGATGGTAGGTATTTTTTTGTTGGGCATCGGCATCGGTGTAACGCAAGGTATGTTTAAAGGTTAACAAATCATTGATTTTCCAGTTGATGGTCTCGCTTGGCATAAAGACTTTTTTACTAAAATCATTCCATTTATCGCCGGCGTAGGCATCCGCGTCTAACTTACCATAACTTGCTTTATACACTGTGCCAACACTTGGTAGTGGGGTAGAAGGGACTTGATGAGGGTCATCTTGATAATACAAATTGGCAAGCACCGAGATATTTTTGCTCGGTTTGTATTCGATAGAGGGATTGAGTAGCACCCGTTTTTCTTCGGTCGTTTGCATTTGTCCGTTTTTTTCACGGGCTAATGCCACCATGCGATAATTGGTGGTATCGTTAATAGGACCTGTGCTGTCAATAGCGATTTCTTTAAGATTATTGGTGCCTGCGCGTAGTCTGATTTCGTTTTCGGGGGTGTTTTTTGGGGTTTTGGCGATTTGATTGACCATGCCGCCCGGCTCATTATAGCCGTACAGTGACGAAGCAGGTCCCTTGAGTACTTCCACGGCTTCAGTGGCATAAGCATCGACTTGGGGCATTAAATTCCAAGTTCCATCATACGGTAGCCGCATCCCGTCATAAAAGTTGGAATAATTCTTAAAACCACGCAGGGTGTATTCATCAAAAATGCCAACCGTCCCACGACTTTCGCTACTGACACCTGGCTCATAACGCAGCGCACTCGCCACACTGTCTGCTTGGCGTTGCTGCAATGTCTCTTGCTCGATACGAGAATAATTCATGGGGGTTTTTTCGGGGTCAAGGGCGGTCTTGGTAGCGGTGGTGCGGTAAGCATCACTACGGATGACCAAGGTGTCTAATGTGGTTTCAGGTGCATCTTCGCTATTGGTTGCGACGTCTGCCAGTACTGGACTGGAAAAAATATGGCTAATACCCACCGCTAAACTAGCACGTATTGCTACTGATAAAAAAGATAAACGCATAAGTGACCCCGCCACAATAAATGGTTACAGAAATTTACAGTATATTAAAATTAATGAAAATAATAACAATAATTATTCTCATTTGCAATTATATTTAATCAGCTGCTACTAGGTTTTAGGGGAGGTCATATAGAATCTTAATGCTCACCAATCACTTTAATGGCATCTAGACTGGCTTTTTCGCGTTGCAAACCGGTAAGCTCACTGAGTTCACCATTTTTCATCATCAACAATCTATCTGCCTTTTCAAAATAGCTGTCATCATGACTAATAATAAAAAGCGTTTTGCCCATTTTTTGCAACATGGGAATAATATGGTGATAAAACACACGGCGATAGGCAGGGTCTTGGTCAGCAGCCCATTCATCGAGCAGTAAAATAGACTTTTCTTCGGCGACAGCAAGCAGCATGGCAAGGCGTTTACGCTGCCCTTGCGAAAGTTCGGTGGCGCTCAGTTGGTTATCGGTGACGCTGACTTTTTCTTTGATGGCTAAAATATCTAGCCAATTATCGATTAACTCGGCATTGGGCACATTTTGTGCAGTTCCCATCACAGTGTTAAACAGATAAAAATCGCTATAAATCGCTGAAAATAACTGGCGATAATGGGGGTAATGTGCTGAGGCGACAGGCTGATTATCGATAAAAATACCGGTATTTTCCGCAAATTTGGGCTGATATAACCCTGTGATGAGCTTGGCAAGTGTAGATTTTCCGCTACCATTGGCGCCAATTAAGAAAACCACTTCGCCCCGTTTTAACGTAAAGTTGATATGTTTTAAGCCAAAATTTGCGCTATTGTCATAGTGATAATTTATATTTTTAAAAGTAATGACTTGCCAATTTGGGGTTAAAATTTGGGTATCAAAATCGGGGCTATAGTCGGCAAGCTGTAATGATTGTATTTTTTCCAAGGCAACTTTAGCCGTTTGCACGGTGGGAAATGCCCCAATCGCCATTAGTAGAGGCGTCTGGATAAATAATACGGTGAGGGCAAACGTAGTGGCGGTGGCGGTATCTACCCAATGATAAATATTGGCTAGGGCATAAATCACCCCAATTACGGCAAACATCATAATATTTGACCAGCTTACGGCTGACAGATGAAAAGTATCGGCTTTGACAATATGGTTGAAATAGTCGCTTGCATGGCGTTGATAATCATGGGTAAATAGACGGTTGGCACGTTCACGATTTAAGGCAAGTTCTTTTCGTCCATCAATCACTGCTTGATAATCTTGATACAGTGCGTCATTGATCTCTCGTAATGTGGCTAAATGAGCATATACATGACCAACGAGTTTACTGCTGATAAAAATGGTCAGCGTAATACACCCCATGACCACAAGCAGCATTGGCAGAGATAAAAACCCCAAATAAATCGCAGTCGCTGTGCAGATAATCACCCCTTGCACCAGCTCAGGCAAGCGTACAAACGCCACGGTAATCGACTGCACATCGGTAGTTAAGCTGGCTAACAGCTTGGCACTACCGATTTTTTCAACTTGAGCGATTGAAGTGTCTAAGATACGTTTTATCAGTTGCGAACGTAATTCAAACACAAAGCGATGCCCTAACTTAGTCAAGGCAAGCTGTGACATAAACGTTGTCGCTAATAAACCCATAATCGCTACCAAAAACACCGCTAATATCTGCCAACTGCCTAAGAGGGGATTATCAGTGCCGACTGCTGCGATTAAAAAACGGTTAATAAAGGCGATAATAGCGACATTCACCAAGGCATTAAGCAGATTGAGCAAGATGACTTTGATAAAGGCAATACGGTGCTGTTGCCAGATGAGGGTCATAAGGGGCATGGTAGTAGGGAACATGTATTTCCTGTTTAGCTTTTATTTTTTAGGCAGTCTCAAATAAAAATCGGACAAAGCAAGCTTCATCCGATGGCAAACGTTAACAATGGGTAAAATTAAAAATCAAAGGTCGCTGACAGCTTCAATGTGCGTGGCTCACCTAAGGTAAGATAGCCCGCACCGTTGTCACCTGCCGTATTTTCATAACCGCCCACCGATGACCAGTAGTCTTTATCGGTGACGTTAGCAATCACCCCTTTGAGCGTGACTGCTTTACCAGCAAGTTGGGTTTTATATCTCGCGCCCAAATCCACAGTGGTGTAGCCATCGACTGTTAGGGTGTTGGCATCATTGGCGTAACGTTTGCCGGTATGGATGACATCGCCTGTTAAGGTTAAGCCGTCTAGTTGTGGTAAATCATATTCTAGCCCTAGGTTCAACAGGTGTTTTGCCGCACCGATAACTTGCTTACCTTCAGTGGCATCGCTACCGGTGTCTTTTTGTTGGGTATCAAGGAAGGTCACGCCGCCTAGCACTCGCATATTGGCGGTGGGTTGTCCATATACATTGAACTCAATGCCTTTATGTTGGTTTTTGCCGTGCGCTTCAAAGGTAGTATCAACGGTAGTATAACGCGGCTTGTTGGTTTGAAAAGCGGTGAGACCTGCACCGATAACGCCGCGGTCGTATTTCACGCCGATTTCACTTTGTTTGGTGACGTACGGTGACATGGCTTGACCTGCATTGGTCAGCTCAGTTGCTACGCCATCGATGGTAGTGGTGAGAGGGGCAGTTTCGCCTTTGCTGAGGCTTTGCATATAGTTAGCAAAGACTGACCATTCATTGCTAGGGCGATATAATAGGGCAAACGCAGGCGTGGTTTTACTTTCTTTATATTTGCCCTTACTGGCTTGGGTGGTGGGGTCAAAACTTTCGTCTTCAATGGTTTGGTGTCTTGCCCCCAAGGTCACTTGAAGTTTATCATCCATCAAGGCTAGGGTATCTGCCAATGCCACACTGGTGAGGGTGGTTTCGCCTGTCTTGGTAGGATGGTTGATATCGCCACCTGCCAACGCTTTTGCTGACCATCTGGGTTTGGCGTACGAGGTTGGGTGATATAAATTGGTCGTTAGTGTGTTTTGCCAGTCAAATTGATAAGGCGCTTTTGTCTGTGCTTTATAGATATTGCCAGACACAACCCAGTTATGGTTGATTTTGCCTGAGGTCAGTTTCCCACGGATGCCGATTTCGCCTGTGTTGATGTCGTCCTCACGGGCATTGTCAAAGCGGTAGGTGGTGCCATCGCCATTAAGATTGGTGACCGTCAAGTTAGCAAGCGAGTTTTCTTCTTCACCATGACGAAAGCCATACGCGCCATACGCAGTCAAATTTGGGCTAAGGTCATATTCAGCGCGTAATGTACCAAACACATCTTTTTCATTTGAATAACTCCACGGTTGCGACCAGTTGCTTTTGGCATCAGCGGCATTGGGTACACGGGTTAAACCTGACAAGGTGACATTGGTGCGTGTTTTTTGTAAGTCGTTATTTTGATAACCCAAATCTGCCGATAACCGCATGTTATCTTGGCGATAATCTAAGCCCAAACCGACCAAACCCAATTTGGCTTTTTCATCATCGACTGCCGTACCGCCATCTTGATAGGCGACATTGGCACGCACACCGTACGCTTGATTTGCGCCAAACCGTTGTCCCACGTCTAGGGCAATTTTACCATTTTCGGCATTTTCGCTACTGATAGTGACTTTACGAATCGGTGTTTGAGTGGCACGCTTTGGCAGCAAATTGACTGTGCCTCCTTTATTACTACCCCCAGGCGCCATGCCATTTAGGAAGGTGCTAGCGCCACGTTGTACTTCGACCCGCTCAAATAGCTCGCTTGCGATAAATTGACGCGGCATAATGCCGTATAAGCCATTCATCATGGTATCGTCAGAGTTGGTGACAAATCCGCGAATCAGATAAGCTTCTTGAAAATTACCAAAGCCACGAGCCACACGCACTGTTGAATCTTTTTTTAGGATATCGCCAACAGAATCCGCTTGTTTATTTAAAATAAAGTCATTGGTATAGGCGGTGGTGGAAAAAGGCGTTTCCATGGTCGATTTATTACCCAAAATACCGATACGGCTACCTATGGCGACTTGCCCACCCTGATAGGCTGGCGGTAAACCAGTTTTTGACGCATCGGCACTTGCGGTAACCACGATTTCATCGAGTAGGGTTTCTGTGGCAGCATCCGTGGTATTTGCTTCTTCTGCCATCGCCGCGGTTGATAATAAGCCAATCGTACTGGCTGCCAAAGCTGAACGCACGGCCAAAGATAATAGGGATAAACGCATATTCAATCACTCAAAAGACAATAGATAAAACATTTTTGCGAATGATAACAATTATTATTTCTATTTACAATAAGTAATGATAGCGCAATCAAAGAAGTTATGTTTTTAATTTTTCATACTTTTCATCAACCATAAAAAATATAAACCGCCTACGATGGAAGCAATTGTGCCCGCAGGTATTTCATAGGGAAAAATTGCATAACGTCCCACCCAATCAGCAATCAACATCAGTCCCGCGCCCAGTAGCGCTGATAAGGCTAATTGGTGAGGTAACTGCACTGCCCCGAGTGTCTTAGCTAAATGCGGCGTCATCAATCCAATAAAGCTTAGCGGTCCAACCGCCAATGTCGAAACAGTGCTTAACACCGCTACAAGGCTAAAAATCAGTATTTCGCTACGTTTTACTGATACGCCCAAACTGCGAGCCATCGTTTCATCTAGGCTAATCACCCTAAGCGGCTTTAGTAGCAAAAAACTGAGCAAAAATAACATTGTACCAATGACCATTAATGCCCACGCTGTCACGGGATAAGCATGGTATGTTGTACCCGACAGCCAATTAAGCATCGCTTGTAAGCGAGGGTCGCCTGACAGTTTGATTAAAGTTAAAATACCACCCATCAATGCAGAAATCGCCACACCGACGAGTAACAAATAGCTTGAGGATAGCCGACGAGCAAGCCACAAAACCAACAGTAACACCAAACCCGCACCTAACAGTCCGCCCAATAAAGGCAATCCCAATGCCCAAAAAGAATCGGTTGCCAGTCCCAGTGTGCCTAATATCACTGGACTGAGCACGAACACCAATACCACCCCCAATGCCGCACCTGAACTGATGCCCATGACTTCAGGACTTGCCATCGGATTTCGAGTCAAGTTTTGTAATAGTACCCCTGCGGTAGCCAGCATTAGACCTGTTGCCATTGCCGATAGCGTACGCGGCAGGCGAAAATTCTCGATAAAACTTGCCTCGGTATGCCACCCAAAACTGCCCATCGCATCAGGGGAAATATTTAATACACCTAGCGTCACAAGCAGCAACAACCCTACCGCAACCGCCCAAAAACCGCCACCAAAATATCGGCGTTTGCCGACCAACAGGCTAGGGCTTTGTTCGGCAATCATGGGCTGTTTACTTTGTCCAATGACCAACCAAATAATCAACCCGGCACCTAATATCCCTGTGACCGACCCGACAGGCAGCGTAATATTAAGTAATGGTTTGAACCAGGGTGACAGCAGCATCACAATGTTATTAGTGAGCCACAACAGCATCGCCCCAAAGGCAAATCCTGCCATTAAGCGTTGCCCAATCGGGCGAATCGCTACTACATTAACGACACTTGCCGCAGCCAAGCCCACAAAACTTAAAACGCCCACGCGGCTTACAACGCTTGCCGTGACTACCGCAACAAGGGTTACTACCAGCATACGCACAGCAGCCACAGGCACTCCCAAGGCTTTGGCTTGGCGTTCATCAAGGCTCATGATGGTTAAAGGTTTGACCAAAAACAACAAGATAACGGGCAAGATTAAGCTTATTAGCACAAAAAACTGGCTATTTTGCCAACTGGTTTGGGTTAAGTTACCGCTTTCCCATGCCATGACCCCCATAACCCTTTCTGAGAAAAAAATCATCAACAGTGAGGAAATAGCAGAAAACAAAATATTGACCACCAAACCACCCAAAATGAGCACCACAGAATTCATACGACTGTTGGCAGCAATCGCAAACACCAAGCCCATACTCAGCAATGCCCCACAAAATGCCACCCAAAAGCTACCATACAAGCCAAAACTGGGAAAAAACAGCGTCACAATTAATAAAGCTAATTGTGCCCCTGTCCCTACCGCCAGCGTACTATCTGAAGCAAGGGTATTTTTGACCAATTGTTGTAGCAAGACACTGACTATGCCCAATAATCCCCCGGCAAATATCGCCACTAACATAGTCGGCAAAATTTGTAACTGCGCTACCATTTGCGCTAAGGTTAGCGACTGTGAACGGGCAAATAATAACCCCAATGTATCATGCCAAGTGGTTTTAACAACCAAAGCCGTGGTCATTAAAATCAGTGACAATAAGCCACTAAAAAGCCAAAGGGTAGGGGCATTAAAGGGTTTGGTAATTCGCTGGTTATCTCGCTGGTTCTGTTGTAGCCTAGTTTTATTACCCATGCGCCTTGCCCCCTAACCAATGAGCCTGATTTAATCGCTCGCCAAATACCACCATAGAAGACACACCGCCATATAGCCAAATCGGCGGTAATACTGCCATACAGCGGCTATTTTCAGCCCTTGCGCCATAGCCTAGCCGCTGCCACAGCAAATTTTTGGCTAATTCTTGACGTAGCATAGGACTAAACGGCTCAACCACTACCAAACAGGTATCATCATCAAGTTTTGCCAAATCACTCAATGCCAGCGAATTAAATCCCCAAAGATTGCCTTTACCCATCTGATCTTCAAGGGTAATCAAACGTAACCCCATCACCTCAAATGTCGGTCGAAATAGGCTATTGTTGGTATAAATCCGCAAATTATTGCTATCGGCAAATTGCACTACCGCAATTTTTTTGATGTGGGGATACTTTTGGCGAAATGTCGCACCAAGCTCGCCAAGCTGTTTTTTTGACTGGGTTAAAAATTGCTGGGCGCGTTGCGGCTGATGAATAATTTCACCCAGCTGAAGAGTCGGTTCAGCATAGTCCTGCCAAGTCGCTATCGCGTTTTTTGACATAAAACTTACCGACTTATGGGGTGTGTTGCCGTAAGACGGTCTTAAATGGGCATAAAAATCATTATCAATAATTACGATATTGTTAGAAGCTAAGGTGAGTTGGGCAAGCTGTTCAAAGTTTGGGGTAAATCGCTCCCCAATATCGACGATATCGCTTGGCAGCGCGGGTGTGCCCACCCATTCACGGTAGCTTTTGGTATCGCCTGTGGCAATCGGTGGATAGCCTAGGGCGGTGAGTGTCGAAGCCACCGCCCAATCAGGGGTGATGACTTTGACGCTGTGAGCATCTGCAGGCGGTGCTTCAAGCTTTAAATCCGCTTGAGGCTGGCAAGCCGTCAAAAAAAGCAAAACAATCAGCAAGCAAAAAGCTCTCATCACACCACCGCCACTTTATTACCGGTGACTGGGTGACTTAATAAATGCAAATTGATACCAAAAATCTGGTCAAGCACTTGCGGTTGCATGGTACTGGCGATATCACCAACATGACAAAGCTTGCCATTTTTTAACGCAATAAACTCATCACAAAACTGTGCCGCAAGATTAATATCGTGAATAATAATCACAATCGCCTTGTTTTTCTGCCGTGCCAAATCACGAATGAGACGCAGTATTTCAACTTGATAGACGATATCGAGCGGGGCAAGTGGTTCATCAAGTAGCAAATAAGGCGTATCTTGGGCGATACACATGGCAAGCCATGCCCTGGCGCGCTCTCCCCCTGACAGCGTCGCCACTGATTGCTCGGCAAACGGCGTGACTTGGGTCAGCGCCATTGCTTCACGCACCTTAGTATGGTCTTGTGGCGTAGGCTTTTGTAGCCATTTTTGATAAGGGTATCGCCCTAACATCACCAGTTCGGCAACGGTAAATTGACTAGCATCAGGCAATTTTTGCGGTAAATAGGCGACTTGTTGGGCGAAGGTTTTTGGCGGTAAATCAAGGATTGATTTGTCAGCAAAATCCTGTAATAAAATCTGTCCGCTAGTGGGGGTGGTTTCCCCTGCCAAAGCTTTAATTAAGGTCGATTTGCCCGAACCGTTATGCCCAATTAAAGCATAGATTTTTCCCTTATCAATGGTGACATTGATGTTGTGTAAGAGGGTTTTTTGTTGGCGCATGACGGTAAGCGATTGGGTGGTTAGCATGATTTGCCCAAGGTCAAAGTTTTAAAATAGCAAATCATAGCACTGATGATAATAATTATCATTAATTTTTATAAATAAGAATTAATATCATTTAAGATATTGATAACGATTATCATTCACACTATAATACAGCGATTTCAAAAGTTTCCCTAAACATACAGCGCTATAACTATGTCTATCCAACGTCACGCTAACTTTAGTCCAGCCCATTTCTCAAACGATATTAGCAGCATAGTCGATAAAAAGTCGGGCACGTTGGCACTGATTGGTGTATTGAGCTTACATGGTATCGTAGCGATTAGCTTGGCAAATATGGCAACGCCTGATATCAAACCGCCCAAAGTCACGCCACCGTTAGAAATTAGCTTTATCGCGCCACCACCTGCGCCAACCAAGCCTGAAGAGATGACGGTAACAGCCGAGCAACAACCGATAAAACAACTACCTAAGCCCGTCGAAAAGCCAACAGAAAAGCCCATAGAAAAAATAGCAGAAAAACCAGAAGAAAAGAAGATAGAAAAACCCATCAGCAAGCCTATTGAGAAAACGGTTGAAAAACCTATGGCTAAAAAACCTGTAGAACAACCGATTAAACCATTACCCGAACTGTCGAAACCAGCCGAAAAAATTATCGTCAAGCCGCCACAAGTTGACCAAGACATTGTCATGGCAAGGCAACTAGCCCTCGCCAATGAACGAGCCGAACAGGCGCAAAAACAACAATTTGAGCGCCAACAAGCACTCGCCAGACAGCAAGACTTAAAACAACAACAAGAATTGGAACGGCAACAAGAATTGGAACGCCAACAAGCGCTTGCACGGCAAAAAGCGTTGGACAACCAATTAATTGAACAACAAGAGCGCGAGCGCAAACAAGCAGAAATAGATCGTCAAAAAGCGCTAGCTGATGCCAAAGCCAGACAAGCAGATGAAGCTAGGGCGAAAGCCGAAAAGGCAAAACAACAACAAGCCGACAAGGATAAAGAAGCCCAACAAGCGCAAAATAATTCACCTGTGAGCTTTTCGGCAGGGCAAGCAAGTTGGCGGCGGCAACCTAGCTTTAGCTGTCATAGTGAAGACCTGGAAAACGGCGCATTAACAGCGATTATTCGCTATACGGTGGACAAACAAGGCAATCCAACCAGCGTCACTTTAGCCAAATCGACCGGCAATGTCAGAGTCGATAGACAACTGTCTATGCAGGCTAAGAGCGGCAAATTTAACCCCTTTACCAAAAATGGCGTACCGGTGGTAGGTATTGTCAATCTACCGGTTCGCTGTCAATAAAGATGATTATTAAAAAAATCCGTTTTTCATAAAGCTTATCCCCGTACAAATTGCTTTAACCAATATCACTTGCCCATTGTAGATATAAAAAACCCTCTAAATAAGCTATTTAGAGGGTTGTTCTTAGAGATTTTTTTGCTAGCTGATGAATTAATTGTATTCAATAACAAAATCTTCTGTGGCTACGCGTACTTTTGCCATAGGCGCAATCCAATCACGTGCTGGATCTGAAACACCCACGTACATGATTACGATACTTTTTAGCCCTAATTTCTCTAAACCTAATACCTCGTCAATCAGCTTAGGGTCAAAGCCTTCGGCAGGGCAACTGTCTACTTTAAGCTCTGCTGCTTGTGCCAACGCAAGTCCCAAGCCAATGTAAGCTTGGCGAGCGATATGTTCAAAGTTTTCGTCTGCGCTTTTTTTAGCCACACTTGCTTTGAGCATGGAAGTATAACTATCAAAACGTCCTCTAGGCAAGCCACGCTCATCTGTGGTCATGTCATACACGGTATCAATTTTTTCGGCGCTATAATCCTGCCAACCTGCAAAAACAAGCACGTGAGAACATTCTTTCATGCAGTCAGGATTGAGCGCACCAGCCACTAGCTGCGCCTTGATGGCTTGGTTTTTGACCACGATAACTTTAAATGGCTGCAATCCCGATGAGGTGGGCGCAAGTCGAGCGGCTTCGATGATTTTGTCGATATTTTCTTGACTCACGCTTTGGTTTGGGTCAAAGGCTTTGACGGCATGGCGCCATTGTAAATTCTCAATCAGTGACATGAAATATTCCTAATATAGTAGTGATAAAGTAATATAGTGATAAAGATTATTGCCCAAGTTTTTCAAGCTCGATTTTACCAATTTTATCATTGGCTTTTACATAACTTGGGTGGTTTTCAACTTGCTCAACAAAACGGTGAATGTGCGGGAACTGGTCTTTTGGAAGTTGAGCACGCCGCTTGCAATGGAAATTATGTTAAATTGATTATGCGACTACTTGGGTATGCAGACGTACGTCGACATTGCCACGCACGGCATTGGAATACGGGCAGACTTTGTCCGTCGTTTCAACCAAGTCTTTCGCTTGCTCTTCGCTGACGCCGCTAAGTTCAATATACAAATCGATGTCAAGCGCATAACCGCCTTGGGTATTCATGCCCAGTCCCACAACCGCTGAGGTTTTTGAGCTGACGCCTTCTAGCTTCATCCGCTGTGCCACATGAGTCAACGCATTGTCAAAACAAGCGGCATAACCCATGGCAAATAATTTTTCTGGGTTGACGCCTGTGCTATTTTGCTCAGGGGATTGTAAATCAAAGCCCAGTGAACCATCTTCTAGTGCAACGTGACCTGAGCGGCCACCGGTTGAGATCGCGGTTGGAGTTTTATAAAAAATTTTCATAAGCGTACCTTTTTTGAATTGTTAACTTGCGTGAATGAATAAAAAAAATCGGCGATAGGCATTACAACATTTGCCATAGCATTTAGGTTTTAAAAAATTATATTTTACACAATATAATTTTCAGTGCCTAGACAAGGTAATAAAATTCTCACAGGCTGCATACAAACTAATAACAAATGACCAAAAATGCTAAATCTAACGATACCCTAACAAGACGCATGATAATAGATAAGACTTAGGCAGATAGCGCTTAAAGATGAAAATTTGTTTAATAGTTTTTGGGTAATAGATTGTGGGGACAAACCTCTGTATGAGTCGGGCAGAGTTTTTGTGCTACTTGTTGTAGCAGATCTATCGCTTCGTCATCTAACTGCATGGCAGCCAACATAGCACTGGGAATGGTAGCGGCTTGGATTTTCAGGTCATCCCCTTTAGCAGTGAGCGATATTTGTACCACCCGTTCGTCTTGGGTGGCACGTTCACGGTGCACAAAGCCTTTGGCTTCAAGTCTTTTAAGTAAAGGGGTAAGTGTGCCGGTATCAAGGTCTAAAAAATCGCCCAATGTGCCGACAGTTTGTGGACTTTTTTCCCATAGCACCAGCATGACAAGGTACTGTGGATAGGTCAAATCCAAGGGTTTTAGCAGGGGACGATAGTGGTTAGTGATACTTTTTGACAGTGAATAAATGGGAAAACATAACTGGTTACTAAGTTTGAGGGCATCAAGGCTCATCGTATTTTTTGGGACTCTAGAGATGAAAGGGTCATTGACCACTATAGGAAAAAACGCATCTTTGTGCAATCATTAACCACAATTAGCGGTCTGTACGGTCAAGCAGTTGATAGCTGATAGTGCATAATGTGACAAAGATAGCGGGTTAAATGACGGCATTTGTTTTTAAATTCATAATCTTGCATAATGGGTTTGGTATACTAAAAATCAAGGTGGGGATATGCTAATTGAGCCTTGGCACTGGCTAATTTTGGGGTTAGTGCTGATTATTCTTGAACTATTCTTGACCAGTTTTGTGAGTTTATCGATTGGTGTGGCGGCGATTGTGGTGGCCGCTTTGTCATGGTTATTACCGTTTAGCTGGTTTTTTTGGCTGATGGTATGGCTGATACTGTCGGTGATTTTTACTATCATTGGTTTTAAATTTATCAAGCCGTATATGCAAAATCGTACCACAGCAGGATTGGGTTCGGGGGTTATCATCGGGGAAACAGGCATGATTGTTCAAAGTCCGCAAGCAGATAAATTGGGCAAGATTCGTTTTAGTGTGCCAATTTTTGGGGCGGATGAATGGGTGTGTCGTAGCTATCAGAGCGCGCCGCTGGCAGTTGGCGATAGAGCCATTGTGGTGGATGTCATTGGAAATGAGTTGCTTGTAGAATCCACCAAGCATCAATAGGCATTAATAAGCATCAATAAAGGAATTGTCATGGAAGCGTTGAGCGGTATTGGTATTTTTTTGGTCGCCTTTGTGCTATTTACCCTTTATAAAGGGGTAAAAATCGTACCACAAGGGTTTAAATGGATTGTACAGCGTTTGGGTAAGTACCATCAGACCTTAGAGCCTGGGTTGAATTTTATCATTCCTTATGTCGATAACGTGGCGTATAAAGTAACCACCAAAGACATAGTGCTAGATATTCCATCGCAAGAGGTAATCACCCGTGATAACGTCGTGATTATCGCCAATGCGGTGGCGTATATCAATATCGTGCATCCAGAGCGCGCTGTATATGGTATTGAGAATTACGAGCAAGGTATTCGTAATTTGGTACAAACCTCACTGCGTTCTATCATTGGTGACATGGATTTTGACAGTGCGCTATCATCGCGTGACCAAATCAAAGCCGCGCTAAAAATGTCAATTTCTGATGATATTGCCGATTGGGGAATTACCCTAAAAACTGTGGAAATCCAAGATATTAGCCCATCGCCTACCATGCAAATGGCGATGGAAGAACAGGCAGCTGCGGAGCGTCAACGCCGTGCTACAGTGACCAAAGCGGATGGGCAACGCCAAGCGGCGATTGCAGAAGCCGATGGACGTCTTGAGGCTTCACGGCGTGATGCCGAAGCACAAGTGGTACTGGCGCGAGGCAGTGAGCAATCAATTCGCTTGATTAGTGAAGCGGTGGGCGAGCGCGAAATTCCGCTGCTATATCTACTAGGTGAGCAGTACATCAAAGCCATGACTGATATGTCAAAATCACCCAATGCCAAAACCGTAGTACTGCCTGCTGATATCTTAAATACGGTGCGCGGTATGATGGGGGAAGTGGGCGATAAAATCCACCGTCCTTAAATTTGGCGTGACTCACCTGCGGATTAAACCGCTGACTGAAACCGCATCACCTTGCGGTTTTTTATTCGCCAAAATTGGGTGATCATGAAATTTTAGGATGTAAAATATGCGTGAAATGAAAAATTTACTACTGGTATTACATACCCCATCAGATAATACCAAGCGATTAGCAGAAGTTGCAAAATCCGCCACACAGCTAGCGGATATTGATAACGTCACTGTGATTGTTAAAACACCGTTACAAACCCAAGTGGAAGATGTGTTAAAAGCGGATGCCATTATCATTGGCACGACCGAAAATTTTGGTTATATGGCGGGGCTGACCAAGGATTTTTTTGAGCGAATTTATTACCCCGTCCTAGAGCAAAAACAAGGACTGCCTGTGGCGTGTTATATCCGTGCGGGGCTTGACGGTACAGGTAGCAAACGCGCGGTAGAGAGTATCATTACGGGATTGCGTTGGCGCTGGATACAACCGCCTTTAGTATTAAAAGGTGAATGGTCAGGCACATTTGATGAGCAAGTCGCTGAGCTTACCATGGCAGTCTGTGCGGGTTTATCATTGAATATTTTATAACCGCTTTAACATGATTTCCGAGTAAATCACTCAAGTTTTTTTCCGCGTGATTATCAAATTTGTTATAATATCAACAATTTCACATTGTATGACACGCTGTAAGGATAGTTATGACCCGTAAGCCCGAACTTTTATGCCCTGCTGGCACTTTTCGTAATATGCAATATGCGTTTGCCTATGGCGCAGATGCCGTATATGCGGGACAAGCACGCTATAGCTTGCGGGTGCGCAATAATGATTTTGATGAGGAAAATCTTGCCAAAGGGATTGCCTATGCCCATTCATTGGGCAAGCAATTTTATGTCGTGGTCAATATCCAAGCGCATAATGCCAAACTTAAAACTTTTATCGAAGACATCCGTCCTGTAATTGAAATGAAACCCGATGCGCTGATTATGTCAGATGCTGGGATGATTATGATGGTGCGTGAAGCCTTTCCAGAGCAGGTAATTCACCTATCGGTGCAGGCGAACGCGGTGAACTGGGCAACGGTCAAGTTTTGGAAACAAATGGGCGTCAGCCGCGTGATTTTGAGTCGCGAGTTGTCACTCAAAGAAATCGAACAAATCATCGCTGAAGTACCCGATATGGAAATTGAGGTGTTTGTGCATGGGGCACTTTGTATGGCGTATTCAGGTCGTTGCTTGCTGTCTGGGTATATCAATAAACGCGATGCCAACCAAGGCACTTGTACCAATGCCTGTCGCTGGTCATACAACACCTATAAAGCAGAAGAAAACGAAACGGGCGATATCGTGCCAACACAATCTACTACCCAACCTATCAATAGCCCCGAAGTTTTTGTGCCTACTCAAACCACGCAAGAAGATGCCATTCAAACTATCAATCTAAATGGTGATGTGGTGATGGGCGATGACTATGTACAGCAGCCATCGGATGAAGTGGTACTGATTGAAGAACAAGGTCGCCCAGGCGAATTGATGGCGATGTTTGAAGATGAACATGGCACTTATATTATGAATTCTAAAGACTTACGTGCCGTTGAGCTAGTGCCTGAGCTAACCCATATGGGGGTGCACTCACTCAAAATTGAAGGCCGTACCAAGTCGCATTATTACGTGGCGCGCACCGCGCAAGTGTACCGCCAAGCGATTGATGATGCCGCCGCTGGTAAGCCATTTGATACCGGCTTAATCACTGCACTCGATGGGCTCGCCAATCGCGGCTATACCGAAGGCTTTTTACGTCGCCACGTGCATAGTGATTACCAAAACTATGAATATGGGTCATCAAAAACTGATCATCAGCAGTTTGTTGCCGAGATTAGCGACATTACGCCAACGCGCTTAACCTTGGTAATTAAGAACAAATTGATGGTGGGTGATACCATCGAAATCATGACGCCACAGGGTAATTTGAGCTACCCACTCAAAGAAATGTGGAATAAACAAGGTGAGCCGATTGATGGCGCTTTAGGCTCTGGCTGGGTGTGTCAAATCGCCAATCCGTTTAAAGAGATGCAAGATGACGTGTTGCAATTTGCATTAATCATGAAAAGCGTCAGTGAGCCAATTTTTACCTAAGGTAGTGTTGTCGCAGCACTATCAGGCGGGATTTTAAAGCCATTGAGACGACTTTGGCGGACAATTTTTGGTTCGTTAACGGTAAAGCAATCCACACTCGTGACAGTTGGTATGAGATTTTGAACAACTCATGTATGGCGCCTAAGTGCGGTGTCAATCGTTCATCGCTAAAGGTAATTGCTAAGGTAAAAACAGACTATAAGACATGGCACTAAAAATCACTTCCGACTGTATCAATTGCGACATTTGTGAGCCTGAATGCCCAAATGAAGCTATTAGCTATGACAATAAAGTACAAAAAACTTACGTCATCAATCCTGACTTGTGCACCGAATGCATCGGGTTCTATGATGAGCCAACCTGCGATAAGGTCTGTCCGATTGATTGCATCATTAAAGATGATGAACGCCCTGAATCGCCCGAACAGCTACTTGCAAAATATAAGCAAATTTGGCAAAAATAATACTAACAAAAAGTTGCGGTAAATGTTGCCAAAACATTTTACTATAAGTTAATCAATTTTTTTTGAAGTGATTACTGGCATTTTTTATCAAAAAACAACATTCAAAGTAACATTTAAAGTGACATTCATGTTTAAAAAAAATAACAAAGCGACTGAGCCTCAAGCACAACAATCGAAGCGCTCAGCACAGCCTCGCAAACAAAAAAACAAAGCTAAAAAGCGTCACGTTGTCACGAAACTCATTGGCGTCGGTGTGACAGCCACAGCGGCAACGGGCGTAACTGCTGTCCTAGGCAGTTATGGCGCATGGCAATATGCCAAGCAGCAATATAAGGCGCGCCGTTTATATACCCCTGCATTTAGCGGGGTTGTCACCAATCAGCATTTTAAAGGTAAGGTGCACAAGGTCGGTGAGTATTTGACCTTTGTCACCGATGGCGCTACCTATGCGCTCAATGACCCATTACTGCGTATCCAATCACTGTATCAGTCCAATAAAACACCTACTGACAATCAAGCCAGTCATCAAACCAAGCTCATGGATCAGGTACATTGTGATGACGTCACTATTGTTGCGGAACTCAGTGAAAAAGGACATTATGGCTATTTAGGGCATTTGGACTATCAGTTAACCGTGGTCGACACCGCAGATGATGCCATGAATTTTTAATGGCGTTTTTTAATACAGTATAGTATCGCATTCGTGACATACGAATGATTGTAACTACCCAAGTTGAACCATCATCAAAGGAGCTGAAGATGACAACAAAATTTATCCCAAAACCCTATCGTATCGAGCGCAATGACTGCCAAGCCATGCTGATTGATATCCAAGAAAAACTTGCGCCCCATATTGCCGAACATCGAAAATTACTCAAGAAAACAGCGATTTTGATTCAAGGTCTACAAGCGCTCAATATTCCCATTATGGTTAATGAGCAATATCCCAAAGGACTTGGGCATACTTTGCCAGAGTTGACGCAGTTACTATCTGAAAAAAATACGCCAGTGTTTGAAAAAACCACCTTTAGCGCCTGCGATACGCCAACCTCTTGGCATCATATCGCCCAGCAAAATCGCAACAATGTGATTTTATTTGGCGCAGAAACCCATGTCTGTGTCATGCAGACGGCGTTAGATTTACTCGATAACGGTATGCAGCCCATCATTATCACCGATGCCGTGGGCTCGCGAGACCTGTATGACCGTAAAATTGCGATTCGTCGTATGCGCCGTGCCGGTGCGGTCGTCACCACCACCGAAGCGATTTTATTTGAGCTGTGTCGTAGCTCAGAAGACCCCGCGTTTAAAACGATTTCAGCGCTAGTCAAGTGAACACGAATAAGACCATTGATTAAGAGGTATTTGATGCAACCGCTTATTGATTATCTATTGGCATTGGATGCCTTAAAATCAGTCAACCGCCGCAACTATACTACCCAACTTTCTGAACACACGCCA
The DNA here is from genome assembly GCF_020041925.1 of Faucicola osloensis. Taxonomy (GTDB): domain Bacteria; phylum Pseudomonadota; class Gammaproteobacteria; order Pseudomonadales; family Moraxellaceae; genus Faucicola; species Faucicola osloensis_D. The sequence goes on from NZ_CP083409.1 coordinate 1,449,794, forward strand.
CGACGTCTTGAAAATTCAGCCGAGCATTCATGGCATTTGGCGATGGCGTGTTGGGCAGTTGCGCAGCATTTCAAACTGGATGTCAATCATGAAAAACTGCTCAAACTGGCATTGGTTCATGACTTGGGCGAAATTGAGGCGGGTGACACATTCTTATACGCTGATAAACGCTCGCAGGCGCATGTGGATGAGCGTATCGGCGTTGAAAAATTGGCAGCGATGATGGGCAACCCCATTTCAGAGTTGTTAACGCTGTGGGATGAGCAAGAAACAGGTTATAGTGCTGAAAGCAAACTACTTAAAGCAGTAGATAGGCTATTGCCCTTTATGCTCAATATGGTGACAGATGGCGGTGCGTGGACAGATCATCAGGTCAAGCGCTCCCAAGTCCAAGCCGCCCAAGCATTTATCAGAAAGGATTTTCCCATCATTCACGACTGGATAACCGAGCAAATTGCCATTGCGGTACAACAGGGTTGGTTGATTGAAGATTAAATGCCGCAGGGGGTCATATGATTAAAAAATTAGCGATTGCTTTAGGATTGGCTTTAAGTCTTATGGGTATTACCCATGCAGAAGTTTACAAGCTAGACCCAAAATCAACCCAATGCTATCTTTTTAGCCACGATAAATTACAGCAAAAACTCGCTTGCAATATGACAGCCACCACTGCCACGGGCAAAGTTTGGTGGACGAAGCGAAATTTTAAGCTAGCCAATGGCAAAACTATCAAAACATTTGCCAAAGACACCCAGCGTAAATACCTATCCAAAACAGATAAAATTTTGATGCCTTTTACTTCAGAGCTAGACAGGGGTGATGACCAAATTAGCATTGCCACCATTAACAATCAACCTGCAATTCGTCAAAACCGCTGGCTAAAAGATTACCATGTGATGAGTTCGGAAGAATTTTGGGGCAATCATACTGAATTATTGCCTAATCAAATGACAGACAGGTTGGCGTGTTTACAATTGGAGAATAACTCCTTTGAGATTTGCACGCCATACAACCACAATGATTTTCGTACCGATTAAGCCAAATAAAAAACTAAGCCAAATAAAAAACGTGCTGCTGTGGCACGTTTTTTTAACTCGCTATTTTTAAAATCACTAACAGTTAAACAATCTCTGGCGATTGGTTATTATCAATCACTGCCTCATTGACTGTCACGGTTTTGCCGGGTGTCATTGAAGGCAGTTCATACATGGTATCGAGCAGGGCATTTTCAACAATGGAGCGTAGACCGCGAGCACCGGTACGACGCTTTAGCGCTTGTTTGGCAATCGCCACTAGTGCATCATCGGTGAACGATAACTTCGCATTTTCCATCTCAAACAAGTATTCGTATTGTTTGACCAGCGCATTTTTTGGCTCGGTTAAGATTTGTACCAATGCTTCTTCATCCAGTTCTTCCAGTGTCGCCACCACAGGCAGACGACCAATTAACTCTGGAATTAGACCAAATTTAATCAAATCTTCTGGCTCGACTTGCTTGAACAATTCACCGGTTTTTTTGCCGCTGTCTTTGGCTTTTACCTCAGCATTAAAACCGATACCGGTTTTTTCGGTACGCTGTTGAATGACATTGTCGAGACCAGCAAACGCGCCGCCACAAATCACCAAGATATTACTGGTATCGACCTGAATCATCTCTTGGTTTGGGTGCTTACGACCACCTTGCGGTGGAATATTGGCAACCGTACCTTCAATTAGTTTTAACAGCGCTTGCTGTACGCCTTCACCCGACACATCACGGGTAATCGAAGGGTTTTCACTTTTACGGCTGATTTTATCGATTTCATCGATATAGATAATGCCTTTTTGCGCTCTCTCGACATCAAACTCTGCCGCTTGTAACAGTTTTTGTACGATGTTTTCCACGTCTTCACCGACATAACCCGCTTCGGTCAAGGTAGTGGCATCGGCGAGCGCAAATGGGACATCAAGTAGGCGGGCTAGGGTCTGCGCCAATAAGGTTTTACCAGAACCCGTTGGACCAATCAGCAAAATATTACTTTTTGATAGCTCAACCATGGCATCATCGGCACCAAGTGTCGTCAACCCTTTATCTTTACTCAGTTTTTCACTCACCTTTAAGCGTTTATAGTGGTTATAAACCGCTACCGCCAAAGTTTTTTTGGCTTTATCTTGACCGATGACATACTCATCTAAATGGCTGCGGATTTCTTTGGGTGTTGGCAATTTGCGCGCTGCCCAGTTTTCACGCTCATTGGTATCACTATCGTCGCTGCCCGATGACTTTGATTCGGCGATTAAATCATCGCACAGTTCAATACACTCATTACAGATATTGGCATCTTGACCTGCAATTAGCTTTTTGACTTCGTATTTGGCTTTACCACAAAACGAGCAATGTGGCTCAATGTCATTTTTTGACATAAAAAAACGCTCCTAAAATTATGCTTGTCTTAATTACTTCGTGATTGTTTAACCTATTAAGCAATGCTTGGACGTTTTTCTAATACTTCATCAATCAGACCGTATTCTTTGGCTTCTTGGGCATCTAGCCAATAGTCACGCTCGACATCACGGGCGATTTTCTCAAGTGGCTGTCCGGTACGTTCTGCCAAGATTTTATTCAAGCGTTCACGGATTTTTAGGATTTCACGCGCATTGATTTCAATATCGGTCGCTTGACCTTGCGCACCACCTGACGGTTGGTGAATCATCACACGCGCATTGGCTAAGGCATAGCGTTTACCTTTTTCACCCGCAGCCAATAAGAATGAACCCATGCTATAAGCACCGCCCATACAAATCGTTGACACTTGTGGCTGGATAAAGTTCATGGTGTCAAACACAGCAAGACCTGCACTCACAGAGCCACCTGGTGAATTGATGTATAAGTGAATGTCTTTTTCTGGATTTTCCGCTTCTAGGAACAACAACTGGGCGACAATTAAATTCGCCATGTGGTCTTCAACTTGACCGGCTAAGAACACCACACGCTCACGCAATAAGCGTGAATAGATGTCAAATGAGCGCTCACCGCGAGCCGATTGCTCGACCACCATAGGTACTAAAGCACTTTGTGGTGACAACACGTCACGGGTTACGGTATTTTGGATTTGACTCGTCGCGAAAGGCGAGTCCAAGAATTTTTCTAACATGTTATTGTCCTTTTTAAATATGCAAAAGCCCTTATCGTTTATAAGGGCAATTGGCATAAAAACAAGTTACTAAGCTGACTAAAAATACATTCTTAAATGCCTAAGCTCAAATATCTAAGCTTAAATGCCTAAGAATGGATTAAGCCAATTATTACATCATCGCTTGTTGTTGTTGGCTAGCCAGTAAGTCTTGGTAAGATACTTCAGTGTCAGTTACTTTACCTTGAGACAAGATATGATCGACCACTTGGTCTTCTAACACCACCGCTTCGATGTTGGCACGTTCCTGCGCATTGTTGGTGTAATAGTCGATAACTTCGTTTGGATCTTCGTAGTTTTCTGCCATTTCGTTGATGTATTTGGTCACACGTTCTTGGTCAACTTCAAGTTTGTTTGACTCAATCAGGCTCGAAACGATGATGCCAAGACGGGCAGCGCGCAGCGCTTGCTCTTCAAATAATTCGTTTGGTAGCATATCTTTGTTAAAAGTTTTAGGATCTGCACCAAACTGCTGGGCAAAACGGTTTAACATCATGCTACGTTGGCGATCGATTTCTTGCTCAAGCATCGATGCAGGTACGTCGATTTCATTTTTTTCAAGTAGGGCGTTAAATGCCGCTTCTTTCACTTGGTTACGGGCAGCGCTTTTTACTTCGCGCTCCATGTTTTTACGCACGTCTGCTTTAAGTTTGTCTAAGCCGCCTTCTGTTACCCCAAATGCTTCAAGGAACTCGTCGTTCAATTCTGGTAATTGTGATTGCTCAACTGATTTTACGTTGATTTTGAACTGTGCTTGTTTGCCTTGTAGGTTTTCGGCTTGGTAATCTTCTGGGAACGTCACGTCGATGATTTTTTCTTCGCCTGCTTTCATGCCTTTGATACCATCTTCAAAGCCTGGAATCATACGGCCACTGCCTAATACTAGGCTAAAGTCTTGCGCGCTACCGCCTTCAAATTTTTCACCGTCGATTGAACCTTCAAAGTCAAACTTGACTTGGTCGCCTTCATCTGCGGCATCATCTTTGGCAACGTAAGTTTGGCGTTGTTTTTGTAGGTTTTCAATCATGGTGTCAACATCTGCGTCGCCCACGTTGGCAACTTGACGCTCAACTTCGATGTCTGATAACCCTTGAACTTCCACTTCTGGGAACACTTCAACCGTTGCTTGATAAACCAAAAAGTCGTTTTCAAGTTTCACGTCATCAATGTTTGGCATACCCACAGCGCGGATATTTTCTTGACGAATCGCATCAAATACGGTATCGCGAATCACATCATTAATAACTTCTTGTTGGATACCTGCGCCATATTGAGCGCGAATGTGTGATACGGGCACTTTACCTTTACGGAAACCGTCGATTTTAGCGGTTTTTGCCACTTGGTTGATGCGTTTTTCCACGCGACCTTGAATGGTTGACACAGGTACTTTAACCGTGATTTGGGTTTCAAGGTTTGATTTTTTGTTGGTAGTTACTTCTAAGCTAGTAACTGTTGAATCTGACACATTTGAATTTGACATAACAAAACCTTCCATAAAATATCAAAAAAGAGCAGCGTGGTTGCCACTCATAAGGGTAAATAGCGATAAGTTATCAGGCTTTTAAGGTGATTGAAAAAAGCCTATAAAATACGCAATCCAAAATCTGTGGGTTAACGAATGCTAAAAGGCAAAAATTAACCGAAAGTGGTATAGTATAAATTAATCGCCACATAAAGTAAAAAAATTGTTGCTGTAAAATCTCTGTATCGACTACATTAGCAGTCACACCTTGTCTATTTGCAAGTGATAGGTATGAGTTGAAAACTTTTACTTTACCAATTGCACTTTTACTTCATCAATTGCATTAGCAGTTGCTGCATCGCTTGCCCACGATGACTAATGCGGTTTTTATCGGTCTTTCGCATCTCGGCAGCGCTTTTTTGTACGCTTGGTACCCAAAATAGCGGGTCATAACCAAAACCAAGCTCACCTTGCGGGGCGGGCAAGATTTCACCTTGCCAAATTCCTTGGGCAATGATGGGTAGCGGGTCATCGGCATGACGCACGAGTGCCAACACGCAAACAAACTGCCCGATAATCGGCTCATTCGTATGTCTGTGGGGTTTAAGCAGTCGTAATAATTTTTGGTTGTTGGCTAAGTCTTTATGCTGGCTAAAGCTGGCTTCATCTTGGGAAAAACGCGCGGAATAAATTCCGGGTTGACCGCCCAAAATAGGTACACATAAACCCGAATCATCAGCAATCGCAGGCAGTCCGCTAATACAGCTGGCATGACGGGCTTTAATCAGCGCGTTTTCAATAAAGCTCAGTCCATTTTCGACCGCATCCTCGATGCCCAATTGCCCTTGTGGGATGACGGTTATCTCAAGATTGGCTTGTTCAAATAATTGCTTGAATTCCGCGAGTTTGCCTTGGTTATTACTGGCGAGGACTAACTGGCGGGTAGGAAATATTTGATTAAGGATAGAAACTGACATACAGACCCACTGTGTGTATTTTGCATAAAAAACTTAACCTTATCATAGCATAGTTGACAGTGGCTCGCGCTGCAAATACTCATGTTGCAAAAGCCTTATACCAAACCACTACAGTTTTTTTTGAGTAATTTGCTATCATCACATAGCAAGTAACGGGTTAAAAATCAGCTTATTAGCATGCACTCATTGATTTTTACCCCACAAGATAATAAATCCCCACTATAGAAACGGTTAAATTTTGCCAATTTTTATGGCAAAATAACCCATGTGTTATGAGGATATTATTAAGGCTAATGATAGCAAGGTTAATAAACAAAGCTAACGATCGTAAAGTTAGTGAGTGGTTTTAACCCTTGATAAAGCTTGATAAAACATAGATAAATAACATAAACTAAATAACATAAACCCAGCCAACTTGCCATTTTGGATATGGTTTTGATATATGCGCTTTTAATACAAAGCTTTTATCTATCACACAAATGGCATGTGGTTACTTTTATCATAAAGTCATCACAACAATAGCGAAGGAAAAAGGAAAATAACATGTCACACATTACATTACCAGATTTACCATACGCCAAAAATGCGCTTGAGCCACATATCAGTGCAGAAACCCTAGAATTCCACCATGACAAACACCATGCGGCGTATGTCAACAAACTAAATGAGCTACTACCAGGTTCAGGGCTTGAAGGTAAAGAGCTTGATGAAATCATCAAAGCCACCGCAGGTGATAGTAGCAAAGCGACCATCTTTAACCAAGCGGCACAGGTTTGGAACCATACTTTCTACTGGAACTGCCTAACTGCCAATGGTGGTGGTGAACCAACAGGCGATCTAAAAGCCAAAATCGAAGAAGCGTTTGGTTCGTATGCAAAATTCCGTGAAGAATTCAAAAACGCGGCTGTAAGCCAATTTGGTTCAGGTTGGGCATGGTTAGTGGCTGATAGCGTTGGTGGTAAATTATCAATCACCAAAACTGCAAACGCAGATACCCCATTAGCGCATAACCAAGTTGCGGTATTGACATGTGACGTGTGGGAACATGCCTACTACATCGACTATCGTAATCGTCGTCCAGACTACGTTGACACTTTCCTTGACAAACTGGTTAACTGGGATTACGCAAACGCCAAATACAAAGGTCAAGAAGCTGGCGTAGAAAAATAATCGCCTATTTTTTCTTCTTTAAGCCCTTTAATTTTTTAAAAAAGCCGAATCAACTTCGGCTTTTTTTGTTAACAGACACTAAAAGTAAAACTTTGTTAATTGCCGAGTAAGACTTTCGTTATCTGCCACATTAGTGCTATCTGACCTATCGCAAGCAAACTATAAACGTGCAATTTACGCTTAACCCACCCATCAATCTACTTATCAGCGAAACGCATTGTTTAAATAAAAAATATAGACAAAAAAAGGCGAGTATTCAATGACTCGCCTAATTTATTTGCACATTTGTGGTGACGATAAAGCTGGGTTAGGAAACTTGGACAGGAATCACGTTGGCAGTGTCTTTAACAATATTACCTTCATCAAGGTAAACCAAGCGTGGATGATGGTTGTCGGCTTCTTTATCATCCATTTGCGCATAAGCAGCGATAATCACCACGTCGCCTAAATCCGCCATGTGAGCGGCTGCCCCGTTTAGCGAAATCATTTTTGAACCCGCCTCTGCACGAATCGCATAGGTGCGAAAGCGTTTACCGTTGTTGACATTGTAAATGTCGATTGATTCGTTCTCACGGATGCCTGCCAAGTCGAGTAACTCGCTATCAATGCCACATGAGCCTTCGTAGTGAAGCTCACAATGGGTCACACGCGCGCGGTGAAGTTTGGCTTTTAATAGGGTTAATAACATGATCGTTCCTTACCTTGTCAGGTTAACGCGATTCGCGTCATTGTGGTAAAAGTGAGCAGGCTAGTCATGAGAGGCTATTAACCAACTCGATAAAAGTTAAACATGATTGAAATATCAGGTGAGAAATTCATCCATCTTGCAATCAATATATGGAAGGAAAATAAAAGTTCAAGGATAGACCCTAAGATTTATCAATCTTGTCCTTTGGTTAACGTTAGGCATGGGGTAGTTTAAAACTATTGATGGCTTGCTGGGCTTTGGCTAAGTCACCTGTTACCAAATCGGGCAGGGTACGCATGGCAGCATCTAGCATACTGTCAAACGCGATTTGCTCATCAGCAGTCGGTTTGCCAAGCACATAGCCCGATACTTTGGACTTATGTCCCGGATGACCAATCCCCAAACGTAAACGGTGAAAATCCGCGCCGATATGCGGCACGATATCACGCAGTCCATTATGACCGCCATGACCACCGCCTGTTTTTAAGCGCATACGACCCATATCAAGGTCAAGCTCATCATGAACAATCAGCAGTTCGTCATTGTGGATGCCATAAAAATTCACCATCGGCACCACCGCTTCCCCTGATTTATTCATAAAAGTATGCGGTAACAATAAGCGTATATCCATGCCATACACTAAGCCGCGCCCAACCAAACCATGAAATTTTTTATCCAACGTCATGGTGATGTTAAACGTCTCGCTTATACGCTCCACAAACCAAAAGCCAGCATTATGCCGTGTTTGGGCATACTGCTGACCTGGGTTGCCAAGTCCGACAATCAGTTTCAGTTTTGACACGCTGATTATTCCAACTTAAGCGGCAAATGATAAATGATTATTCATCATCAGATTTTGGGGCATCATGGGTGTCATCTTGTGCTTGAAGCTTACGTGCTTCTTCGTCACCTTCAGGATCACGAGTACCGGCAGCTTCTTCATTTGCTTCTGGCTCGATTGGCTCTTCAACTTCTACCGTTGGCGCTTGCATAGTAGCCACAGTACGGTTAAACGGTTCAGTCACTTCAAGCTCACGAATGGCAACGCCTTCAGGTAACTGGATATCCATCAAGTGAATCGAATCACCAACGTTCATGCCAGATACATCTACTGTCAAGTATTCTGGGATTTTTGAAGGAATGGCAGTGATTTCAAGTTCAGTGGCATTCGATACAAAAATACCGCCTGCTTTATGACCTGGTGCATCTTCAGCGCCTACATAGTGTACAGGAACAGTGATGTGCATCGCTTGACCACGGACGATACGTTGGAAGTCAGCGTGCATTGGGGTGTTTTTGGCTGGATGACGTTGTAGTGCTTTAATCACCACTTCTTCCGTACCTTGACCTTCTACATTGATGGTCAAAATGTGAGAGAAGAAACTTTCTGTCTCAAGTGATTTAATCAATTCATTGTAACGGATAGCAATAGAGGCTGGTTCTTTGTCTGCACCGTATACGATTGCTGGTACTAGGTTTTGTTTACGAAGGCGGCGGCTCGCACCTTTACCTTGTAACTCGTCGCCACGTACAACAGCGTTTAATTCAAAAGTTTGGTTACTCATGGGAGTTTCCTTGGGTTAGGCTAGTCATGGGTGCCTTGTCAGTATGACTTGGCTTTTTGCCTTTACTTACAAAGCTTTACTTATAAAGATTGGCAAGTGACTAGCGAGTGAAAAAAAGCATAAATTTGCGACCAATTTATGCGTTGTGCGCCACTTTTAAAAAAAATGGCAAAACTTTAACAATTATTTTGCAAATAGCCAGTTAACAATAGCAACATGGACTGAACCTATAAGCCCGCATTCGATATGTTGGCTAACACTGCTTAATATCACCTACATAATGTCAAACATCGCACTCAATGATTCTTCATTGTTGATACGACGTAGCGCTTCAGCCAGCATAGGCGCAATGGTCACTTGGCGAATTTTGCCCGTGTTTTTTGCGGCATCTGACAGTGGGATAGTATCGGTTACGACAAGCTCATCAAGCACTGACGCTGCAATTGTTTGGATTGCTTTACCTGACAATACTGGGTGGGTGATATAACCCACCACCCGGCGCGCGCCACGTTCTTTTAATGCGGCAGCGGCTTTACACAGGGTGCCTGCGGTATCCACCATATCATCGATAATCACGCAATCGCGGTCTTTAACATCACCGATGATATGCATCACTTCTGATTCGTTGGCTTTGGCACGGCGTTTATCAATAATTGCCATGTCGGCATCGCCTAACTGTTTTGCCATCGCACGGGCACGAACCACACCGCCCACGTCAGGGGATACCACCATCAAGTTATCGTATTTTTGCTCACGTAAATCTTTAAATAAAACCGGCGTACCGTAAATATTGTCTACCGGGATATCAAAAAAACCTTGAATCTGGTCTGAGTGCAAATCCACCGTAACGACACGGTCAATGCTCACGATATTGAGCATATCAGCGACCACTTTTGCTGAGATAGGGACACGCGCTGAGCGAGGACGACGGTCTTGACGCGCATAACCAAAATAGGGCATCACTGCCGTAATACGACCTGCACTGGCACGGCGCAAGGCATCTGCCATTACCATGATTTCCATCAAATTGTCATTGGTCGGTGAGCAAGTTGATTGTAGGATAAAGACGTCTTTACCACGTACATTTTCTTGGATTTCAACCGCGACTTCACCATCCGAAAAACGCGTCACATCGGCACGTCCTAGTGGAATATGTAAGTGATTGGTGACATTTTTTGCCAATTCTGGATGGGCATTTCCGGTAAAAATCGCCAAATAAGGCATATGCGAGTCCTATTTTTCTAGACCAACGACGGTTTCATCAAACAAAAAAAACTCATCAACTAACTTTTACAATTAGGATGAGAAAAACGTCATTACGTCAACTACTAAAAATGGGTTAGTAAAGAAAATGGCAGGGGTAGCTGGACTCGAACCAACGGATGCCAGGATCAAAACCTGGTGCCTTACCAACTTGGCGATACCCCTGTGACGGTGCGAACTATACCGATTTTAGGCGATTTTGTCAATGTAAAATGTCTTGAACAGCGCAGATTTTATGACAAAATTTTTACTACGTGATGCACAACAAAATCTGTACATCTTTGAATATGGCAGGGGTAGCTGGACTCGAACCAACGGATGCCAGGATCAAAACCTGGTGCCTTACCAACTTGGCGATACCCCTATATTGGAAGCGATATTTTAACCAAAAAACATAAAATTGCAAGCTTTTTTTGGGCATAAACAACAAAATTTTTGCAATTGTTGATTTATCAAAAATTTATTACAGCGTGTGTACCCAATACGCCTGAAAAGGTGAGGATTGTAGCCAGTCTTTAATGCTATTTTTATCAAAATCGCTAGGTACTGGCAAAAACACACAGCTTCCTGAGCCCGTCATGCGCGGTGTGGTGCGGGTGCTGGCGGCAAGCGTCATTAAAACCTGCATGGCAGCATTGACATCTGCAGATAATGCACATACCACAGGTTCAAAAACATTGGTAAAGCCATCGGTTAACTGATTGGTAAAGGCATGACAATGGCTTTGCAAATAGTCATGAGAAAGGCTTGCACAGTCCCGTTTTAGTAGCGGGTGGGCGAAAAGTTCAGCCGTGCTGATATGGGCATCGGGTTTTAACAATAAAAATTGCTGCGCAGGCAAGTCAATCGGCGTTAAAATCTCGCCGATGCCTTCAGCAATGGCGTCTTTGCCAAAAATAAATATCGGTACATCGGCGCCCAGTTTTGCGCCGATGAGGCGTAGCTGCTCATTGCTCAATCCCAGCTGCCATAAGGTATTGAGCGTTGTCAGGGCTGTCGCACAATTAGACGAACCCCCGCCCAAGCCTGCCCCCATCGGAATGTTTTTATCGAGGTGAATGTCAACAATCGGTAATTGGGCGATTTGCGAGTCACTCAAGATTTGATGATTTTTGGCAAAGGCTAATAAGGCAATGGCCGCTTTAACAATCAGATTGTCGGCAGGGTTGTCGGTGACGTGCTCGGCATTGGTAAAGATGACGGGCAAGTTGTCGCCAATGGCTTTATCCGTCTGACTAAAAGTGAGCGTATCGTACAAATCTATCAGCCGAAATACGGTCTGTAGATTGTGATAGCCGTCGGGGCGTTTACCGGTAATATGTAAAAATAGATTGATTTTGGCAGGGGATTGTTGGGTAATGGTCGGCATAAATTTTAGTCAAAATAGTAATGGACATTAGGCAGATGGCTTTGAATAACATTTAGAATATTGTTTTGGATAAACGCTTCATCCATGCCATTATGAAAAATCTCAACATAGTCACTATGCTCGATTCTATCAAATTGAAACAAATAAGAAATTTCTACGTTGCTTTTTTCGTTCGCTTTCTTCATTCGGGCGTTGTATAAACTGCCATTGTTGTTGGTCAAAGTCGATATAACTGGCATAGAAGTTTTCAAATTCACATTGGGCAATCTTCTTAAAATCAGTTGTCTGGATAAATAGTGTCATTGCTTTTTCTCAAATTTTAATATGGTATTTTGCGATAGTTGCCGTTACCCAAAAATTCGATGATATGTTTGTCTCTTAAAATTTGTAATTGTTGGCGAATTTTAGCATGAATATGTTGATTGCTTGGAAATTGTTTGGCAAGTATTGGCGCGTAGGCATAAATATCTTTGAGTGTAAAATTGGGATTAGGCAGCTTTTCAACACATTGCATAATTGCCAACAGCCAACCTTTTTGCTTGGCAGTGGTTTGACGTAAAAATAAATGTTGTTGCCATTGCTCAATGACTGTGTCTTTAGCAACGATATTGCCATTGGTCACTAAAGAAATCTTACCACTTGTAGGCAGTTGGCTGATATCCATTGAGCACATGATGTAATTGGGTCGAGTCGGCAAGCCTTTGGCACGTGGCATAATAATGTTTGGTGTAAAAAAATGCTTAGGGATAACGATGAGATGCTGTACCGCCAAATCCGTTTTACGATAGCACAAGAAGAAAAAACTGGGATTGTTCTCGGCAGCAATTCGCTCAAGCATCGTATGATATGCGCCATCAGCCACTTTATTGCCTATACTTGTGCCTTGTTTGCTTTTTAATTCGTATTCTTCATGGCATTGTGAGCAGAAGAAATCGGCAACAGGTTGATTATTTTGAAATGATTCAATAGCTTCATTGCCGCAACTGGGGCAATAAATATTTTGTTTTAGCCAACTTTCGGTTAACACTCTTGCCACTTGTGAAGGACTTTGATAATTTGCCGCAAGATTTTTATCCAAGAATAGGTGCATAATTTATTTAAAAAACTTTTAATTTAATTTTAGGAAGTGCTATGCAAAACTCATAACATTAAGCATTGGCTTTCATTATTTTTGGCTCTTGAATCGGTAGATTGAGCACAGCAGCCAAGGCAGCCAGCGCCATATCGGCATACCACATATACTGATAATTACCAAATTTATCAACCACAATTCCCCCCAAGTAGGTGCCCAAAAACCCACCAACTTGGTGACTAAACAACACCAATCCAAACAAGGTAGCCAAATATTTGACCCCATATAACTTGCCAACAGTTGCCGCAGTCGGAGGTACGGTGGCAAGCCAAGTTAGACCCAAGCTAACCGCAAATATAAAAAAAGTCGTTGCCGTCTTAGGCGCCATCAAGAAAATCGCAATCAAGATAGTACGGCTCAAATACATCCAAAACAAAATATATTTGCTGCGAAATTGCCCCACACACCAGCCGACAAACAAACTGCCCACCACATTTGACAAACCAATCAACGCGAGCGACCAAGAGGCAACATTACTACCGAGACCCGCCAACGTCACTTCCATCGGCAAATGAGTGACCAAAAACGCAATATGAAAACCACAGGTAAAAAAGCCGATATGCAGCAGCCAATAGTTACGATCGCTAAGCGCGCGTCGGATGGCTTGTGATAGCGTTTCGTGGGCTTGGTTATTGGCAACCGCCGACGAAGCGGCAGGCGCATGTTTACCAACATTGTTACCGTGCGTGAGATAATAAGCCAACGGCAAACACAGCAAACTTGTCCCTGCCATAAAATACATTGCCCCTGTCCAACCTACCAATGGCAGAGCAATTAACCCTTGTAAAATTGGCGCAAATAAAAATTGTCCAAACGAGCTGCCTGCATTGATAATACCCGACGCAGTGCCGCGCATATGGGGTGGGGTTTGATTCGCCACTTGTCCCATCAGCACTGAAAAACTACCCGCACCTGTCCCAAATGCGACCAAAATCCCAAGCGTGACCACCAAACCACCGGCGCTGACAAAATACGGCACACTAAAACAGCCAATCGCCAGTAGCAAAGTACCGAAAAATAGCACCCGCCATGCGCCAAATTTATCCGCCAGTGCCCCTGTCACAGGCTGTGACACGCCCCACATCAGCTGTGTCACCGCTAAGGCAAAACTGATTTGCACAATGCCAATATGCGCGCTAGCATCAATCGGTTTGATAAATAACCCAAGCGATAGCCGAATCCCAGACGTAATCAATAAAATAACCGCAGCGGCGGCCACTAATAGCCAAAGCTGATTTTTTGACGGTAGGGCAGGGCTTGACATAGGTCATATCCAAAAAAAAGTAGCAAAAACTGGGGCAGTAACTACTTGGCTAACGCGCTCGTATCTGAGGCATAAAACTGTACAAAAAAATCCATGAATGCGCGATTTCATACAATCAATGTACGCCGAGCAATCTTGATTAATTTAACCCATAAAAATAAAAAACCCTAGTAAATACTAGGGTCTCAGGGATTTTAATGGTTAGCTTAACACTTAACCCAAAATTCGTTGTATTAAACTTACTTGCTTTGAAACCAAGAATCCGCACGGCTACGTGCAGTGGCGATGTCTTGTGATGACAAGTTTAATGCCAATTGACCGATTTTGCTTTGCGCGCGGGTACGTACTTGGTCTGATAGCATGCCGTCACGAGCTGCTAGGTCATACCATTTGTAGGCATCGACCAATTTCTTTTCTTTTTCATCCAGCATGGCTAGGGTATAGCTGGCACGGTTATCACCAAGTTTTGCCGCTTTTTCTAACCAATAACGCGCTTGCCCAGCATTAGGCTGCACGCCTTCGCCACGAATATACATCATGGCAAGATTTAATTGTGCGGGTGCAATGTCTTGTTTGGCGGCGGTGGTGTACCATTGGATGGCTTGTTGGAAGTTTTGCTGAATGCCGAGACCTTTTTGGTAGCGTTTGGCTAGGAAGAATTGGGCTTGTTGGTTGCCAGTTTTAGCTTGGCTAAGTAATTCCATCGGTTCCATGCTGTCATAGCGTGAGCCATTGAGTGGAATATTGGCAACCAATTCAGCGCTCGCAACGCCCGATAAGCCTAAAAATGCAGTTAACACGGTGACTTTTAATAATTTCATAACCAACTCCGAGTATCAAGCTGCAGCCGTCGCAAGCTTGCCTAGGTTTAGATAAAATAAACTTAATAAATAGGTAAACGAATTAACAGAAAATCTTAAATTTTACAATGATTTAGCTATTCGTTATGTTTTAATAGGATAACGCAATCTTTTGATTGTTTTAGGTTAACACTGTTTGCTTTGCGTTTCAAATATTTAAGTGAAAATGTAAACAGTTGTTACAATATTTCACAGAGGAAACAAAGGCTTGCGACACTTGGTGTCGTGTAGGGCTTTACTTTTGTGACATACTATTATATTAGACGGTAATTTATCCGCTTACAAAATCTTCATAGGCATAGAATCAACGATAAAAAACCTTAATTTTTGGTAACACGATAGATTGCCACATCGGCAAGTAAGTTGGGATTTTTACGGATGATTTGTGCAAGTAGCCAAGGGTAGGGCTTTTCACTTTCTTGCACCGCAAAACGATTGATGATGCGGATGTCATTGTCATCACACAGCTTTTCAAAGTCTTTAAAAGTACACAAGTGAATATTGGGCGTGTTGTACCAAGCAAACGGCAGGGCCTCAGACATTGGCATCATGCCTTTGATACCCAAGTGAATACGGTTTTGCCAATGTGCAAAATTAGGGAAAGTGACAATCACTTCTTTGCCAACACGTACCATGTCGAGGAGTAGTTGGTCAGGCTCTTTGACCGCTTGTAGGGCGCGCGCCATCACCACCGTGTCAAAGCTTGCGTCGGCAAACCGCGCTAACCCATCATTTAAGTCTTGCTCAATGACGTTGACGCCTTTGGTAACACAGTCATTGATTTTAGTTTGGTCGATTTCGATACCATAGCCAAACACGCCCAATTTGTTTTGCAAATGCGCGAGTAAATCACCGTTACCACAGCCTAAATCCAAGACTTTGGCATTGGGTTTGATCCAGCGTTCGGCAAGTTGATGGTCGATTTTCATTCAATTCTCGTTAAATCCAAAGTTAAATCCAAAGTTAAATCTAAGTTAGGCGGTTAAAAAATTAAATACCGATTGACGATAGGTCGGGATATCAAACAAAAACGAATCATGCCCATACGCGGCATCGATATTGATATAGCTTACGGGTTTACCATTGGCAATTAACGCATCCACAATTTCTTGCGAGCGCTCTGGGCTAAACCGCCAATCGGTGGTAAAGGATATAATTAAAAACTTACATTGGGTATTTGCCAATGCCAATCGTAGCGCATCGGTATCACTCAAACTATCATTGAGACTGTCATCCCCAATCGCGCCACGCGCCGGGTCAAAATAATCCAGGGCTTTGGTCATCAGCAAATAGGTATTGGCATCAAAACGTTCACTAAACTGCTCACCTTGGTAGCGTAAATAACTTTCCACTTGAAATTCTACATCGTAGTTGAACATCAGCTTGCCGGCTTTCAAATCGCGTCCAAATTTTACCCGCATCGCTTCATCGGTGAGATAAGTGATATGACCGACCATACGCGCCAAAATCAAGCCGCGTTTGGGGATTTTGCCCTGCTCGATGTAGCGTCCTTCACAAAAATCAGGATCGGATAAAATTGATTGGCGTGCCACTTCGTTAAAGGCGATATTTTGCGCAGACAGCTTCGGCGTGCTGGCAATGACCACACATTTTTTTAGCCGACTCGGATAGTCAATTGACCACTGCATGGCTTGCATGCCGCCCATTGAGCCACCAACAATGGCATGCCAAATGTCAATGCCCAGATAGTCAGAGAGCATGACTTGGGTTTTTACCCAGTCTTTGATGGTGACCAAGGGAAAATCTGGACCATAGGGCTTGCCGGTTTCGGGGTTGGTACTGGTTGGACCCGTCGAGCCGTAGCAGCTACCAATGTTGTTAAGACACACCACAAAAAAACGCGTGGTATCAATCGCTTTGTCAGGACCGATAAAATTATCCCACCAGCCTGCTTTTTTATCATCGCTACTATGATAGCCAGCCGCATGATGACTGCCCGATAGCGCATGACAAATCAATATCGCATTGGATTTATCGGCGTTAAGCTCGCCATAAGTTTCCACCATTAAATCAAAAAATGGCAGCGTGCGATTGCATTCTAGTGTCAGTGGGGTATCAAAATGAATTTTTTGCGGTGTGACGATACCCACAGATTTGCCATCAGATTTGGCAAAACTAATAGGATGATCGTCGTCAAAATTTTTGGGGACAGTCAATTCAGCTTCAGGTAAAATCTTGGTATGTGGTTTGTGTTGCTGTGTACTCACCCGCTTTCTCACTAATTTTTGATTGATAACGCATTAAAAGTATAGCTATTGTAAGGGTTTATATGGGTTATCACAACTTGGAATTCAAATGCCAAATTTAGCCTCATCACCCCACCATACACTCCTATTGTTCAAAGGCTTGGCTCTCACAGGATTGGCGCTCACGGGATTTTTGGCATTGACGTATTTGGCGTTTCATCAGCCGATGTTTTATCAGCCGACAGCGGTTTTGGCTGCCAACGCTAGTACAGTTACAAGCGACACGATGGTCAGCCATTCAAACAGCCACCAAAACCAACAGCCCACATAACCACCAAGCGGACGGTGAATCGGCTAGCAGTCCCTCACAAAACGCAACCTTTGAAAGTCCTATTAAAAGTCCTGCTAAAAGCCCGGTATCCTCTGAACAAAATTCTCGTCTAGTAGATGCGCTATTGGTGATGGGTGGGCTAGGTTGTCATTGATTCAAATATAGCTTAAAAAATGCAACAATTGAGCAATTTTAGGTGATTATCCGGTACGCGCACCCTAGTAAATATGCTAATCTTAACCCCACTTTTTTATGATTTTTTGGATTAAACACAAATTATGAAGCCAAGCAATCCACCTGAAATTGCCGTTGTCCTTGTGAATTTGGGAACACCCGATGCGCCGACTGAAGCAGCGGTGCGCCGCTATCTCAAACAATTTTTGTCCGACCCGCGCGTGATTGAAATCCCGCAGTTTATTTGGCAAATCATTTTAAACTTGTTTGTGCTACGCAGTCGCCCCAAACGGGTTGCCCACGCCTATGCGAGCGTGTGGGATGGCGACTCCCCGCTGCGTAAAATCACGCTTGCCCAAGTGGACTTGTTGCAGCAGCGTTTTGATCAACAGCAACTGCCTTGCAAAGTAAGCGTCCATGCTGCCATGACCTATGGCAAACCTGCGTTAACAGATGTGCTATCGGCATTAACTGCCAAAAAAGTAGAGCAAATGGTGATTTTGCCAGCTTATCCACAGTTTTCCGGTTCCACCACTGGGGCAGTGTTTGATGTCGTCGCCAAATGGGGGCTTAAGCAGCGTAATTTACCCAGCATTAGCTTTGTCAAAGATTATTTTGCTCATCCGCAATACATCCAAGCCTTGGCCCAGAGCGTCAAACGCTTCCAAGCTGAACATGGCAAACCTGAAAAATTGCTATTGAGTTTTCACGGGATTCCCGAGCCATATGAGAAAAAAGGCGATCCGTATGCCAGACGCTGTCGCTGTACGGCAGCGCATTTGGCGCAAGTGTTGGGGCTTGAGCATCATGAGTGGGAATGTAGTTTTCAATCACGCTTTGGTAAGCAAGAATGGGTCAAACCTTATACGGATGTCACCTTAACCGAGTGGGGTAAGCAAGGCATCAAATCAGTACAGGTGCTGAGCCCAGCATTTTCGGCAGATTGCCTAGAGACGCTAGAAGAGTTGGCAGTCGAAAATCGACAGACATTCCAGTCCAATGGCGGTGGGGATTATCATTATATCCCTGCACTCAATATGGATGCTGCGCATATTGACTTGTTTGAATCATTGGCATTGCCACACGTGCAAGCGTGGCAACAAAATCTGCAAGGATGGTATTAATACTTATTATTAAGACTTATTGTTAAAGCTTGGGCTTAAAGCGGATTATTAAGCGCATTCATTAATAGCAAGTCTTATTAACTGCAAGCCAATAAAAAAGGTTGGTAACTTACCAACCTTTTTGGCGTTTTGACGTTTAAATACAAAAAATTTCAGTACAGAAAATCAGTTTTTATAACTTTCATCTGCGGCATCAGGGTCAGCGATATCACCAATGGTCGGATAATGCTCTTCGTTAAAGCTATCTTCAACCAGTAATTCATCAATGCGCTGCTCATCAATATTTTGGCGATGAATCGCGGTCAAACCACTTTCACCCGCTTCAATATGGCTTGATGACAAGGATTCATCATCCAAGTGCACAGTAAAACTATCCGAATCAATATCGCTCAAATTGCTAGATGTTGGCTTGGCTTTCATTTTTGTTCCTTAATTTTCATTTATTGTTTATTATCAGTGTTATGGCGTTATCATAGCCAGTAATCAGCATGACATCTATGTTGCCAATGTGATATTTGTGTTATGTTATCGAAAACAGTTTTTCGCACGACAGCGTTTTTAACAATTTTTATGGATAAAACAGGAAGTGATTATGTTTAAAAATCTTGCCTCAGATGCATTGGGTTTAAGTGACATCGGTAAAATCATCCCACCGAGCCAGTTTAACCAAACCGATATTGATGACTATATTTTTCATGAAGATAACGAGCGCATTTATTTTGTGATTAAGTCAAAAATGGACGAATATTGCTTTACCAATGTCGCCTTTATCCACCTTGACGGTCAGTCGGCGACCAGTAAAAAACGTCTGCTAAAACGCTATCTATACCGCAATTTTCAGCCCGCCAATATCATGATTGAGACCGCAGGCACGATGGATATGGATGCTGAGCTAAAATTTAGCTTGGGCGGTATGGCGTTTTCGATTGATATCGACAAAAATCAAATCGAGCAAATCCGCGACATCTATAAGGCGCTGACTGCGATTAGCGAGCAATGCAAACGCATTGCCCATGAAGAAACGGTGCTAGAAAAATCCTTTAATACCGTCACCAATATGTTTAGCTTACGCGAACTGTCAGAAAACGTGGTGCTTAACTTGCCGGATGTCATCAACCAAACTGTCGCACAAGTAGAAAATGCCTATGGCGAGCGTTTAAAGACCATTCGTAATTATGACTTTGGGACGATTTTTGAGCATTATTTGCGTCAATAATTGCTAAAACTTATGCAAACTGTACTCACCGCCTACGCTGAGCAAGGCATCAAGCTTGCGATTGAAAGCAAACGGGTCAAACATATCAACTTTCGTATCAAATCGATTGATGAAGCACCGTTTACCAGCTTGCTCAGCGTGTCTTACCCCATGCGTATGCCACAACACCTGCTGATGCAATCGCTTGAACATCGCCTTGCATGGGCAATCGACTGTCAGCAAAAACAACGAAAACTTAAACAACTTAAACCCAAAAAACCTGCTTATATCAATGATGTTAAAGACTTGGCAAATTTGACCCTTGAAAGCAACATTTATTTTGAAGGGCAACAGGTTGTAGTCAGAGAGTTATTGTTAAAACACCACATAAAACCAAGCGAGCTGGCGCGATTGGATGTTGGCAAAACCTTACTCTATATTTATAAATTTTGGCTCACTCAATTTATTCAAAATCGCCAAGCGTTTTGGCAAGAAAAAGTCGGTAAATCAGCAGTAAGTATTACGCCCTACACCATGAAGACCCGATGGGGCAGTTGTAGCACCCAAGCCAAAACC
This sequence comes from Faucicola osloensis, assembly GCF_020041925.1. GTDB lineage: Bacteria > Pseudomonadota > Gammaproteobacteria > Pseudomonadales > Moraxellaceae > Faucicola > Faucicola osloensis_D. Next base: position 1,470,324 of record NZ_CP083409.1, read on the forward strand.
ATTCGCTTGTCCGTTTGGCTGGCGCAATTCCCGCCAGACTGCGCGGATTATGTGTTGGTGCATGAGCTTTGTCATCTGATTGAGCCCAATCATTCGGCACGATTTTGGGCGCAGGTAGCACGAGTCATGCCAGATTATCAACTGTGGCATCAGCAATTAGAATTTGGCGAGCTGTAACTATTTGAGCCGTAACGATTCGAGCTGTAATTATCAAAGTCACAAAAAAAGCCATCTCGCTATGAGATAGCTTTTTGGTAGCGGTAAAAGTTGCAAATTCCTAAAATCAATCTGCTAAAATGTAACCCTATTTCAATATTTAAATATAATCACTAAAAAGCTGATAAAAAATGTCCCAAATTCATTACCAATTTGATTTTAAAAAATTTCGTGAACACCTTGTCGATGTCACGCTTACGTTTACTGCGGACAACGACGACCCAATCGTTTGGCTACCTGCTTGGATTGCGGGCAGTTATATGATTCGAGAATTTAGCAAACACATTACGGCAGTCACCGCCACCATCCATCACCCCAACGCCAACAACAATCAACGCCTTAAAAAACTTGATAAAAACCACTGGCAAATCCACGCCAAACAAGGCGACCGCATTAGCGTCACTTATGAAGTCTATGCTTATGACTTATCCGTGCGTGGGGCGTATGTCGATGAAACTCGCCTGTACGGCAACTTCACCTCCCTAGCATTAGCGGTACAAGGGCAAGAAAACCAAGCGATTACAGCCGAACTCATTTGCCCGCAAGACTTTTATGAGGTAAACGGTGTGGAAGTCAGCCTAGCTACTGCCTTAGCGGAAAAAATGCACCAACAAGCCGAACAAACCATCTATCAGCTAACTGCAGACAACTACGAGCAACTCACCGACAGCCCGTTTGAAATTGCTGAGCAAGATGAATTTTGGTTCGATGTAGAAAGTGGCGCAAACACCATTCCCCACCGATTTGTGATTTCTGGCGTACACCACAGCGACCTTGAACGGCTAGAAACTGACCTTAGCAAAATTTGTCAAAGCTATGTTGATTGGCTCGGTGATACGCCATTTGATGATTATTTGTTTATGACCATGGCAACTTCAAGCGACTATGGCGGACTTGAGCACCTTGCCAGCACCAGTTTGATTACCCCACGAGATGACCTACCCACATTTTTTGAACAAGCTGAGCCAAGCGAGAGTTATCAACGCTTTTTGGGCTTGTGTAGCCATGAATATTTTCATGCGTGGTGGGTTAAAACCGTGCGTCCCGAAATTTTTTTAACCGCCAATTTTAACCAAGAGACGTACACCACCTTGCTATGGGTGTTTGAAGGCTTTACCAGTTATGTTGATGATTTTATGCTACAAAAAAGCGGGGTTATTTCGCAACATAGCTATCTTAAACTGCTTGCTGAACAAATCAATCGTTACTATCAAACCCACGGACGCGCCCTGCAAAGCGTGGCAGAATCAAGCTTTGATGCGTGGATAAAGCTATATCGTGGTGATGAGAACACCGCCAATGCCGGGATTAGCTACTACAACAAAGGCGCGCTGGTGGCGTTATGTTTAGACTTGACTTTGATAAACCATGGCAAACGTATTTTTGATATGATAAAAGTTTTTTATGACAAAGCCAAAGCCCAAGATAATCGCCGTTTTGGTATGACGGACGCCAATCTGGATGACGTCATGAATGAATGCTTACCCAAAGAGGTTTGGCAAGATTTTAGAGCCAATTATATCGATGGCACGACAGAATTACCGCTATTTGAACTATTGTCAGAACAGGGTGTGAGTATTGAACAAAAAGACGATGATATTACTTGGGGCATGAAATATATGAGCGAGCCTACTGGGTTAAAAGTGCAACGTGTTGTGCGAAATAGCCAAGCCGCCGCTGCAGGGATTTCTGCTAATGACGTCATCGTGGCAATTGATGGGTTGAAAGCGAGCGAAAAATGGCTCAAAGCCACGGCTAAAACCCAAACAATTAGTGAAGATCCGGCCGTGTGTCATGTATTTCGTCGTGATGAGTTGCTGGTGCTTGAAGTGCCACCCGTGAGTGACGTGCATGTTAAACAACCGCAAAAATGGACGTTAGCCAGTGATGCTAACGACAAACTAGCTAATTGGTTAAATTTTTAAACCCTTAATTTATTTAGAATCTAATGGATATGAATAAAGAATTCTGTTTGAGTGATTATGATTTAGGTTGGTTTTGCTATGATAACAATGGGAAAGTTGCGGTTTTATTTAGTAATGGGACAACCGCAGTTTTACCACAAGCCTTAATGTATTATGACTATCTGTATAATTATTTTTATACCAAATTTAACTGTGATGAAAAGGCTAATTGGGAAAATGGCGAGTTAAAGTCTTTCACTGATGCAGGACTACTCGTATATGATACTGATTTAAATAGCATAGGTACATACAGCGTTTGCAACAACCCATTAAAAAGTTGTCATATCTCAACGTTACCAAAATCTATCGCTGATAGATTACCAAAGTTTGAAGGTGTTTTTTCAACAACTATTACAATACCTATTCAACCCGATGTAATTAATCTTGCAAAAATAAAGCAAATCTAGTAAAATTCGGCTTCCAATTTTATCAATCCATCCTGTGTTGGCTTTAATCGGTTGGGTGTTTGGGTGAATTTTTAGCAAAATAAAGATTCATGCCACGCATACTAACTGCAGACCAAAGGGCAGGATAATGACTAGAGACCTAACCATGCGCGCAGATATCCATCCAGCTTATCAAGAAGTTTTATTCCACGACACCAACGCTGACGTTTACTTTTTAACTCGCTCGACTATCAAATCAAAAGTAACTCGCGAATACGAAGGTAAAGAATACCCATACGTCGCACTCGATATTTCAAGTGCCTCACACCCATTCTATACCGGCGAACAACGTAAAACCCAAAACGAAGGTCGTGTGGCAAGCTTCAACAAACGTTTCGGCGCATTTGCAGGTCGTAACAAAAAATAAGTTTAATCGCTTATTGTCAAAAACCCTTTGCGACTGCGAAGGGTTTTTTATTGGCTGGAATGGGGCAATACTGGATAATCCCGGACAATACGCCAAAAAAAGCTCACCGAAACCGAAGTGAGCTTTTTTAGGTTTATTTGTTTAGGTTTAATAGGAATGAATTTTTACGTTTTTGGGTAGTAACAATTCTTTCTTGAGTGGCAACTGCGGTGATAACTCAAACAAGGCGCGGCGATATACATTACGTTTAAATGCCACCACTTGGTTAAGTGGATACCAATAACTGACCCATTCCCAGCGGTCAAATTCAGGTTTTGCCGTATCAAAACGGATATGTTCTACATTGTTCTCATCTAGCTGGAGCAAAAACCATTTTTGTTTTTGTCCAATACACAAAGGATATTGTCCTTGTCGTACAAAACGTTTTGGCAACCGATAACGAAGCCAATTTTGGGTTTGTGACAACACTTTGACATGCTGAGGATACAGTCCGACTTCTTCCCACAATTCCCGATACATTGCATCAAGCGGCGTTTCACCAAAATCAATGCCACCTTGTGGAAATTGCCAAGCATCGTGACCCACGCGTTTTGCCCACAGTACTTGTCCGTGTGTATTTGCCAAGATGATACCTACGTTGGCTCGAAAGCCGTCTGCATCAATCATGACGATTACCTTCAATTTAATGGTTAAAATCGGCAGGCAATCACATTATCAAGTTTTTTGGGTCGCAAGGTTTACACACATCCTTGCAGACCATTATTAAAGTTTTGGTCAATCAAATCATCGGGAATAAACCCATCTCTACCAACAGACGCTTATTTTATTATTATTGCTAAAAAACATGGACAATGTAATCACTGCCTTTATTACCCACTATTAAACCAGTTTTTATGTCAAAAGTGTAATGTTTATTTGCTATAAATTGTTTCACGGACATAAAAAGCGCATAATATCGCTTGATTTTATACAAAATATTTTTTTAAAAATTATAAGTATCTGGGGATAGTATGAAAGCAACGGTAAATTGGTTAAAAAACGAAGACATTAATTTTGCAGCCGTGACCGAAAACGGCAATAAAATTATCATGGATTCAGCGGAAAAATTGGGTGCCAAACCCATGGAAATGGTTTTGATGGGGCTTGGCGGCTGTGCCAGTTATGATGTGGTCAGTATCCTGCAAAAAGCCCGTCAGGCGGTGAGCGATGTTGAGTGTCAGCTATCGGCTAAGCGTGCCGACACGATTCCTGCGGTATTTACTGACATTCATTTGCATTTTGTGGTCAAAGGTAGCGCTATCAAAGAAACGCAGGTTAAAAAAGCCATCGAGTTATCGGCAGAAAAATACTGCTCAGCCAGTCGTATGCTAGAAAATGGCGGTGTCAAAATCACCCATGACTATGAAATCATTGATGAAACCTCTGATGAAATCACTCATGAAACGGTTAAAGGGTAGGGAATAACGGCATGTTTCCCTATCTAAGTGCTGTTCCCGCCACCAATAGCAGCGTGGTGCTGGCAATGATGGTTGCCAGTTTATTGCCCTTGGTGTTTGCGATATTGGCAAAGGTCTTTGGCGGATTTAAAAGCAAAGACAATGCCAATCCGCGCGATTTTTTGGGTAAACAAACGGGCGCGGCAGCGCGTGCCAATGCCGCGCAGCAAAATAGCTATGAAACCTTGCCGGTATTCTTGTCAGCGGTAATTGTGGCGTTGCTATTTTTTGTACCGCTGTCAGTGGTGACCCAGTTGGCGTGGTTGTATGTGATATTACGGATTATTTATGGGTTGGCGTATATTGCCAATTGGGCAACCTTTCGCTCAATTATTTGGTCGCTTAGCCTAGCTTGTCCGCTGATGTTGTTTTATTTAGCGATACGGTTGAGCTAATTTGCTATGAGCAATCGCCAGCTTGGGATTGTGCTTGCAACATCGCAACAATGGTCTCAAGCTGTTTTTGTTTTTTGACCGTTTGCCAAAGCTCGCTGGCTTGTTCATAGCCTTGGGTCAACATGCCAAGCCATTGTTTGTAACGTCCCACCAGCATATTGTCGCTACGGGCATGTCCTTGCAAAAACGCAATTTGTAGCTTGAGTAGCGCTTGCCAAACCATATTTTCTGCCCTGTCACCTTTATCCATCGCTTTGATTTGATTGACCAAATCAGGACGAGTGACCGCACCACGTCCGAGCATGATATGTGGGGTGTTCGCTTGTTTGCGGCAACGCATGGCTTGTTCAGTCTGCCAAATTTCGCCATTGGCAATAATCGGTAAGCCCAGCCGCTGCGTCAGGGGCGCGATTAACTCCCAATAGGCAGGGGGTTTATAGCCTTGGGTTTTGGTACGGGCATGGATGGTCAGCCAACTGGCGTTGGCTGATTGCACCGCATCGCCGATTTCTTGGGTTAGTGAAGTATCTTCATAGCCGAGTCGGATTTTTGCTGATACAGGCGTATCCGATGGCACGGCTTGGCGTACTGCATGGATGATTTGATACAAGGTTTCAGGTTCGGTGAGCAACACCGAGCCACCGCGGTGACTATTGACAGTTTTAGCAGGGCAGCCAAAGTTAATATCAATGGCTAACGCACCAAGCTCGACCGCTTTGACGGCATTACCTGCCATCAATTCGGGCTCACTGCCCAGTAACTGTACATGGACGGGCGTGCCGTGAATGGTTTTGCCTTTTAAACCATCCTCATGCAAAAGTTCGGGTACAAATTTATAAAACACATGCGCGGGCAGGACGTGCTGGGTGACGCGAATAAACTCACTGACCGTCCAGTCGTAATGTCCGATACTGGTTAAAATATCCCGCATCAATGGGTCGGTCAGTCCTTCCATCGGCGCAAGGACGATTTGGGGCTTCTCAAAATTTGGGTAATGTATCATATAATACTTCAATTAAATAAATCAGGTATTATAAAGCATTAATAAATAAAATAATGGTAGTTATTTTGGGCGAGGTTTAAGTGAATTTTGGATTTCTTATAGATAAGTCAGAAGTGAAATGTCAAAGTTTTAGTATTATACCTAATGAAAATTTTGACGAATATATTTCATGGTTCTACCATAATATGGAAGTTAGCAATGGCTGGATTTATCCATCGTTTAAAGCTTTAAAGCACAATGATGAAGAATTAAAAAAATTTAAAAAATCTGCTCCCTTAGTAAGAAGTAGTTTTTATACTTTACCTTCCACCCATATTCTACAAACTCAGAACTTTACTGATGAACACAAACATTTCCTAATTCTCGGCTATGGTTTTTTGCAAGGGCTTTATTTAAATCCAAAAAATTATAAATATCTAGGTAAAACCCCCTACAAACCTTCAACATTAAATGGTCTTGTGTTAGAACAAGATGATAGAGTAAAAGGCTTGGAAGCCATCAATAAATTTTATATTGATGCAAAAACCACACAACAAAGAGTGCAAATGCAAGCCTGTATTCATTGGTTTTTAATTGCACAAACTTTAGATTTTGAATGGGAAATATTTGATGCTCATTATAAGGTTTTAGACGGTCTGTATAAATTATATGAAATAATCTATGGTAAGCAAAAACAAAAACGACATCATGAAAGAGCAATTATCATAGCGAACAAATTTAAAATTGATTTGCCAGAATGGGCAGCTGAAATGCAAGTTTTTAATGAATTAAAAAAGGAGTATGTTTCTATCAGTAAGGTTTCATTGATTAGAAATGAACTTGTGCATGAAGCAAAATATGCAGGTCAGCCTATTGGCTATAACTATCCTAATGAAAACTTTAAACTACAGTTCAAGGCATTCAACCTTAAATTAATTTGCGCTTTTTTAGGAATCAATACACCTTATTTACAAGCACCTGTAAATAATAGAATGTTATGGTGTTGGAATATTCAATAAAATTTATTAACCATAAATCACCTTTTTATCTTTGAGTCCGTGAATCAAATCTTGAATATTAAAAATATCCAAATTTACCTTGGCGCGCGTACAGGCGACATACAGCAGTCGCAACTCTTCGGGGGAGATTTTTACCGCCTGAGAAGTCACATCATAATAAAAATCATTGTCAATTTGCACCCTTGACCATTCCAACCCTTTGGCTTTATGCGCGGTAGAAATGATATAGTCGGCTTTATCCAGTGTGGTCAAGCTGTTGATCGCTTGGTTTAGCGTTTCCGTGCCATGTTCATCGACCAATTTGACCAGGGTTTTTAAATCGCTGCCTTCGCTCGTCTCGCTATAATCCTGCACGTCGCGCCAATTGTTAAAGTAGGCAAGCTCAGGTACACCATACGCTGCTTGTCCTTTTTTTAGGCGTTCGGCAGATTGACTAAATTTGAGTAAACGGTCTGTATCGGCTTGTAGCGCAACTTTATGTCCCATTTTAAGCCCAGATAACAGATTGACCATCGCACTGGCATTGGTACGGCAAAGAATGGCATCTTTTTTACCATGCACCATACTTTTGCCTAAGGTAGACGTCATCGCAGGATTACCGCGCAGTGGCACCTCTTCTTGTAGCGCTTTTAAAAACCCATTCGCCACATCGGCAATTTGGTCGCCAAATCGAAAAGATTGGGTGAGCAAGGTTTGGGGTAGCGGCAGGCGTTTCATGGCATTGACAGCGCCGCGCCATTCATAAATTTGCTGATGCGCGTCACCCACATAGATGACTTGGTTGGGCTGATTGGACAAAATCCCCATCATCAAGGGGTCGGCATCTTGCGCTTCATCAAATAAGATAAAATCCGCAGGAATCACCGGTTTGGATAGCGCCCAGAGTTTGAGGTAAATATCATGCCCAATCCCCGCAGGGTGGCGCGGGTCAATCGACTGTTGCCAGCGCCGCTCTACATACGGGTATAAGGTATCGCGCAGCTGCTCAGCTTCACTGGCAACCAACCAGTCAGGAAACTGCAAATGACGCGGCGCGGGGTAACTGGCATGGGTGCTACAAAACGTGCTCACCGCATCGGAGACAAATCGCGCTTGTCGCTCTGGCGTTAAGGTCACAAACTGGCTTTTGCCTTCAATTTGGCGTTTGACTTGCACAGGCGTCAAGCCCAAATTTGAGGCGAGGCGACTGGGAGAAAAACGCGGTAGTTGCAGCTTTGCGGTGATATCGCGAGCGGTATGACGAAATGCCAATGAGTGAAAAGTGCGACAGTCGACATGGTGGGGGAATTTGCGCTGCGCTTCTGAAGCAATCGCTTTGTTAAATGCCAAATAAATTCCGCGACCACGCAGCTGATTGCCAATCAGATTAAGCGTGGTAGTCTTACCTGCGCCGGCATACGCTACCACCTTAAACGACTGGCGTGTGAGTGCCATATCGACAGCCTGCTGCTGCTCACCCGTTGGGCGTTGGGTCGGGCTATGGATAGGGGATTGGGTGGGGATAACGCTGGGGTTTGACATAAGGCCATTGCTAACAGAAAAGTAGGCTATTTTAGCAAAATTTGGCAGTTTTTGCTGAACTTATACACGTTTGCTGATTAAGATGATGCATCTTGTGCGGCTTGTTGGTCTTGGCGAATCAGCTGTTTTTCTTTGATGAGCAAACGCGCCATGACCAGACCGAGTTCAAACAATAACCACATCGGGATAGCCAGCATCACCATCGATAAACCATCTGGCGGTGTCACCAATGCGGCAATACCAAAACAACCCACAATGATGTAACGGCGTTTTTGCGCCAAGCCATCCACCGTCACCACCCCAGCCAAGACCAGTAGCAGCGTCAACACAGGAATCTCAAAGGTTGCCCCAAACACTAAAAACAGCTTGAGTACAAAATTTAAATAGCTTTCGATATCGGTCATCGGTAATACATTGTCGGGGGAGAATTTGATAAAAAAAGCCAGCACGCTTTTGAGCACGACATAATAGGCAAACGCAATCCCCAGATAAAACAAAATCACCGATGACAATAGCACGGGTAGGGCGATACGTTTTTCATGCTTATACAGCCCTGGGGCGATAAATGACCAAATTTGGTACAAAATATACGGCATCGCCAAGATAACAGCCAGATACAGCGTCAATTTAATCGGTGCCAAAAATGACGAAGTGATATCGGTTGCAATCATAGAAGAATTGACTGGCAACAGCGCCGTTAATGGGGCGGAAAAAATATCGTAGATTTCTCGCGAAAAGCCCGCCAATGCCAAAAAAATCACCAAAACCGCCGCAAAACCGTGAATCAAATGACGGCGCAATTCAATCAAATGTTCAGTGATGGGCATATCTACCAAAGTGTTGTCTTGCGATGCTTTATCATCTTTAGCTTGTTCAATGGCTAATTGTTCAGGCGTTTTTTTGGTTTTGATAAGCTTGGTCACTGGGCAACTCCACCCAAACTTGGCAATTGGTGCAGTAGAGGATCGGCTTGATAATTGGGTAAAAACGGTGGATTGGGAAGACGTCTGACACGGTCATAATCACTGAGCAAAAACCAACGATAATACATTGGCTCAGTGGCAGCGAATAGGGCTTCATGTAAGTCTTTAGCCACTGCATCAGCTTCGACATCAGCCTCTAGACTCAGCAAATAATCGTCTGCTTTGGTTTCTGCTAGATAAGATTCGTCAGATGGCTTGTTTGGTAAAAGCGCGGTGCTATCATTTGTTGGCTCAGCTAAATGACTAGGTGGCTTATGATTGGAAGGTTCATGACTAGATGGTTCAGTAGATAGGCTAACTGCGTTAGTATCATGACCAAGATTAGGGGTTGTATCAGCCGACTGGGTATTGTGAGCTTGCATCGAAGGTACTTTGCCATGTTGCTGTAGTTCGCTCACACTGCTGCGAAGGGCTTCCATCTCACGTTTCATATCAACTTCAGCTTGGCGGATTTTTTCCAGCTCAAGCTGCATCTGCTTGCGCGTTTCGGCAAGGTCAAGCTCAGCTTCAATTTCTGATTGCAGTGTTGCAACCGTACGGCGGAATTTGGCATACCACTGACCTGCAGTACGCGCCGCTTGGGGGAGTTTTTCAGGGCCCAGCACAATCAGTGCAATCGCCCCAAATAACAGTATTTCGGAGAAACCTATATCAAACATAACAACCGTGGCAGTTAGGGATTAAAAAACCAAAGAAAAAGTAACGACTAGGGTTTAAACGTTATGTTTATCTTGTTGGGTCTGCGTGGTATTGAGTTCAGATTTTTCGTGTTCAAGGACACGGTTTTTGTTCAGATGCTGTTCGTTTTCATCTTTGACCGCATCTTTAAAGCCTTTAACGGCACCACCCAAATCTTTACCGGCATTTTTCAGTTTTGAGGTGCCAAAAATGACCACAACAACAACCAGTAAAATTAACCAATGTGTGATTGAGAAACTACCCATGAGAATATCCTTTGATTAACCTTGACAATAGGGGTGAGGACAATATGAATTTGCAGTGTAACACATAACCATTGCGTTGACATAACTGTGCAAAAAACTGTGTAAAACACGGCGAATTTTTCGCACTTTTAGCCAGCAATATTCAGGACTTATCGACTGTTTAGTGGCGTTTACTTAAGGGCGCTTACTTAAGAGCTATTATTTAAGGGATTTGACGTGCGGCTTTTTCGTCGATACCCGATAAGCCAAAACGTCTTGCCAATTCATTGGTAACAGCCCAAGACGGTATATTAAACCATGCCAATGTGACCATTGTGTGAAACCAAACATCAGCAATTTCATACACCAAATCTTTCACCGCGGTATCATCCGCGACGGCCTCATAGGGGGTATCATTGGCAATGTTGATATCTTTGGCAGCGATAATGGCTTCGGTGGCTTCTTCACCGACTTTTTCTAAGATTTTGTTGATGCCTTTATGGTACAAGCTTGCCACGTATGAGCTATCAGGATTGGCATCTTTACGCCCAATCAATACTTCATCTAACGCGGTTAAAATATCCGCTGACGTCGTAGGCGTTTGTGGCGAATTGCTTGTTTGTGTCGAATTGCCTGCAAGCTGCGAGTGTTCATGAGTCAGTTTGGCGGTGTCACCATAAATCGCATCAGGGTCTTTGATGACCGCATCAGTGATTTGCCATTGTAGCTGTCCGTGGTCATCGGCAAGCAGACGATAAAAACAAGACTGCCGACCCGTGTGGCAAGCAATCCCACCCACTTGGGTGACTGACAACACAATCACATCAGCATCGCAGTCTAGGCGGATTTCATGGACTTGCTGAAAATGCCCAGAACTTTCGCCTTTGTGCCATAATTTACCGCGAGAGCGTGACCAATACACTGCTTGCATTTTTTCAGCAGTCAGGCGTAATGACTCGCGATTCATCCATGCCATCATCAAAATGCGCCCTGTATGAAAATCTTGAGCGACTGCAGGGATGAGCCCATTGTCATCAAATTTTAGTGTATCTAGCCAATCCATATTCACGCCCTGTATCATACTATGCAAGCCCTAACCAAAAAAAGCACCCATCAAGCGATGCGTGCATTTATCATAATTCATCAAGCCCTAAATCTCAAAGGGTTTCACATCTAAGGCTTCTTTGGTGGTAGCTGATAATGCGATTTCTTGGCTTTGACGATAGTCATACGCCGCAAAGCCCATTTTGGCATACGCCACCAATGACCCATCAAACATCCGCGAGACTTTAAACACAAAATCACCACCCAAATCGGTTAAATGCTGCACGCCGACTTCAAACAACAGTTCTTCACGCGCCCGTACCCGATCAAAGATTTGGGTCTCGATATGATTAATGACCAAGCCTTGGTACTCAGCATTAACCTCCTTAATGCTTTTTGAATATAAAAAACGAAAACGGGCTTCGGTAAGCAATGCTACCAAATTTTCAACCGTTAAATGTTGTGCTAATCCAATTTCGGTATTGCGTACGCGCATGACGGTCTCAAACACGAAATGGGCAACTTCAATATTTGTGCTTAACGTTGACAAGAATTGTAACCTCATGATGTTGATGAAGATGAAATAGCATTACACGTTAAACTTTACCAAAGCCTGCGAACGATAAAGACCTCAAGGTTAAACAAACTAACGCAAACTGTGTCCAAAATAGAGCTCACTTATCACTTTTAGCCAATTTAACCTCAGTTTTTATAAATTAAGTTGTTAACTTAATTAATGTAATCTCGCGATAGGTTTGTTAAGTTATTTATGTTAAATAATTGATATCATAGATTTTTTTAAAATCCTATAAAAAATGACTGAATAAAAATGTATTATGGTAAAAAATGTTAAAGTAGCATAAATACAATGGATGTCAAAGAAAAAATTAGTTTTAACAATAGCGTGCATTCACCAATGATTTTTGATAAAATATCGCCTCCCACCTCAAGGCAAAAAATCCAGTATGATGAGGATTTTTTGACAAACAGGTTAACTTCACTTGATAAAGATGTTTAATCTTTGTCAAAAACGAACAAGAGGCTATCATGAAATTAAAAACTCGCCGTGGTGCTGCCAAGCGTTTTAAAAAAACTGGTAACGGTATCAAACGCAAACAAGCATTCAAACGCCACATTTTGACCAAAAAATCTCCTAAGCGTATCCGTCAATTACGTGGATGCAAATTGGTACACGTGTCTGATGAGAAACGTGTTTACCGTATGTGTCCTTACCTATAATTTATGATAAACATAAGTTCACAGGTATTCAATCAACTGATATTACAAAACTTTAGGAGTAAATTATGGCTCGTGTAAAACGTGGTGTACAGGCAAATCGCCGTCATAAAAAAGTATTGGCTCGTGCAAAAGGTTATTACGGTGCGCGTTCTCGTGTTTTCCGTGTTGCTGTACAAGCAGTTACTAAAGCTGGTCAATATGCTTATCGTGACCGTCGTAACAAAAAACGTTCATTCCGCCGTCTGTGGATTGCACGTATCAACGCGGGTGCGCGCTTAAATGGCTTAAGCTACAGCCGTATGATTAACGGTCTGAAAAAAGCCAGCATCGAAATCGACCGCCGTGTATTAGCAGACATTGCTATGCATGATGCGCAAGGTTTTACGGCGTTGGCAGAAAAAGCAAAACAAGCACTGGCTGCTTAATTTGTTTTAAAGCAATTTTTCAAAAAGCCATTAAGTGCAAGCTTAATGGCTTTTTTTATCGCCATATTTTAGTTAAAATGCCTATCACTATTGATAACCAAGATTGCAACGCTCATGACAGAAATAACGACTGACAAACTTATCCAATATTCTGAAAATTTAACCGATATCACCCAAGACCAATTTTCCCAATTTATTCAAGATGCCAAAGCCTTAATCAGCACCGCACAAAACCCCCAAGACCTACAAAACATCCGCGTGACTTTAACGGGCAAAAAAAGCCATTTGACCACTTGGTCAAAACAGCTGGGCGCACTCGATGCCGACGGCAAAAAGACCATCGGCGGTATGCTGCATCAAGTACGTACCCAAATCAATGACAGCCTACAACAAGCACAAAGCGATTTAGAAGCCAAAGCCTTAGCTGCCAAGCTTGCCAGTGAATCCATTGACATCACCCTGCCAGCACGTGGACAACAAGCGGGTAATTTGCACCCTGTCACCATGACCGCTGAGCGTATGCAAGGGTTTTTCCGTCAAGCAGGTTTTGAAGTCGCAACAGGCCCTGAAGTTGAGAGCGACTACTACAACTTTGAAGCGCTAAATATTCCAAGCCATCACCCAGCGCGTGCCATGCACGATACCTTTTATTTTGAAAAACAGCATTTTAATGCCAATTATGTGTTACGTACCCATACCAGTTCGGTGCAAATTCGCACCATGGAAAAAGGCAACCTGCCGATTCGTATCATCTGTCCAGGACGCGTGTATCGCAACGACAGCGACCAAACGCACTCGCCGATGTTTCATCAGCTTGAAGGTTTGTATGTCAGTGAATCGACCAATTTTGCTGAGCTAAAAGGCTTGATTCATGAGTTTTTGCAGGCGTTTTTTGGTCGCAAGCTCACGGTGCGTTTTCGCCCGTCGTATTTTCCATTTACTGAGCCGTCTGCGGAAGTGGATATCCTTGCCGATACTTATGCAGGTGGGGGCAAGTGGCTAGAAGTGATGGGCTGCGGTATGGTGCATCCAAAGGTATTGTCCGATAGCGGTATTGACCCGACCAAATACCAAGGTTTTGCATTTGGGATGGGGATTGAGCGCTTTGCCATGCTGTATTATGGGGTGAATGATTTGCGCTTGTTCTATCAAAATGATGTCAGATTTTTAAAGCAGTTTGCTTAGGGGAAAACAATGAAAATTAGCGAAAACTGGTTACGCCAATGGGCAAACCCAAACTTAAGCGCTGAGCAAATTGGCGAACAACTGACGATGGCAGGCTTAGAGCTTGATAGCTTGGATAAAGTCGCCAAAGACTTTAGTGGTGTGGTGGTCGGTGAAGTGATTGACGTCACCCAACATCCCGATGCTGATAAACTGCGCATTGCCAAAGTGAATGTCGGTGAGCATAGCGAAGCACCCCTACAAATCGTTTGCGGTGCACCCAATGTCGCCGCTGGCGTGCGTGTACCTGTGGCACTGGTGGGCGCCAAACTGCCGCCCGCACAAGGGGATGAACCCTTTAACATTAAAAAAGGCAAACTGCGCGGCGTAGAATCGCACGGTATGCTGTGTGGTGGTAGTGAGATTGACTGTGATGATGGTGTTGATGGCTTGTTAATTTTGCCACAAGACGCCCCGATTGGCATGGATATCCGAGCGTATCTTGGCTTAGACAATCATGTGCTAGATATTTCAATTACCCCAAACCGGGGGGATTGTTTTAGTGTGCGCGGTATCGCGCGTGAGCTTGCCGTGCTCAATGATTTAACATTTCAACTGCCATTTGACAATATCACCGCAGCTGTGACCGACAACGCTATCCAAGCGGTTAGCGTAGAGACCACGGACTGCCCACGTTATTACGCGCAACTGGTCAGTGGGCTGACAGGCACGACGCCATCACCTGATTGGATGAAACAAGCCCTGAATGCCTCAGGCGTCAAGCCACGTAATTTACTGGTGGATGTCACCAATTACGTATTACTTGAGCTCGGTCAGCCGCTGCATGCGTTTGATGCCGATAAGTTGGTGGGCGCAATTACCGTGCGCCATGCCCAACAAGGCGAAACCCTTGAGCTTTTAAATGAGCAAACCATTACCTTACAAGGTGACGAGCTGGTGATTGCCGATGAACAAGGGGTTATTGCGTTAGCGGGGATTATGGGTGGACTTCGCACCGCAGTTACCGATAGCACGACCCGAGTGGTAATCGAAAGTGCATTTTTCAAACAGTTGGCGATTGCAGGTAAAGCGCGCCGTTTCGGCTTGCATACCGATGCGTCACAGCGTTTTGAGCGGGGTGTTGATTTTGAATTGCCAAAATTGGCACTCGACCGCGCGGTCAATCTATTGGCAACATTTGGCAATGGCTCAAGTGAGGTTAGGGTCGGTCAAATCACGCTAGTTGAAAACACCGCTGAACTGCCAAAACGTACGCCAGTGACGCTACCGATTGTCAGTATCAATAAATTGTTAGGCGCGGATATCGCCACCGACAAAGCCATTGAGATTTTAAATAGTCTACAAATCAGCACCGAGTTACAAGGCGAAAATCTGGTTGCCACGCCGCCGAGCCATCGTTTTGATATCAGCTTACCCGAAGATTTGATTGAAGAAATCGCCCGCATTTATGGCTATAACAATATTGCCAACAAACTGCCGGCGTTTACCAGTAACTTGTTTGACAATAAACGCCAAAATGATCTGCATGACTTAAAAATGAGCTTGGTCAATCAAGGTTATTTTGAAGCGGTGAGTTTTAGTTTTAGTGATGCCAAAGTCGAAGAGTTGTTTGATGGGGCGCATTTTGCTGCACCACTCGCGCTTGCCAATCCAATCTCAAGTGACTTAGCGGTCATGCGTCGTACCCTGCTGTCTAGTTTGTTGCCTTGTGTGCAATATAACTTAAACCGTCAACAAAACCGCGTGCGTCTGTTTGAGACGGGTCTGCGTTTTGATGGCAGTGATATCGCAAGCTTAAACCAAGTTGAGACTTTGGCGATGGTTGCAGTCGGCAGCACTCATCCAGAGCAGCATCATGACAATCGTGTGATGGATTTTTACGACCTAAAAAATGACGTCGAATCGGTTTTTCCGCGGTTTGCCCAGTCCGCTATCAGTTATCAACGTAGCCAGCAGCCGTTTTTACACCCCGGTCAAAGTGCCGATGTACACTATCAAGGCAAGGTGATTGGCTGGCTGGGTCAGTTACACCCACAGATTGCCAAAGCCTTGGATTTGCCGACCACTTGGGTGGCACAGCTAAACTTACAGATGGTGATTGACATGTACCAGCAGGCGTTGACCATCATGACGCCAAGTAAATTCCCACAAGTACGCCGTGATATCGCCGTGGTGGTAGACCAGTCGATTGCTATGCAATCCATGCGAGATACTATCAAACAAGTCGGGGGCGAGCTATTAAAAGATGTGTGGTTGTTTGATGTGTATGCCGGCAGTAATTTGCCTGAAAACCAACAATCGCTTGCTTTTGCACTGGTGTGGCAAGACATCGAAGCCACGCTTTCTGACGAGCGTATCAATGCGCAGATGGAAGCTGTCATCGCTGCGCTACATGAGCAGTATCACGCAACGCTACGTATGTAATCTTGGACTAGCAAATTATGCCAGTCGATACAATGTTTTTCTTTGATTTTAAAGTAAAAATAACTATCGACTGTATTTGCTAGAATCGCTAGAATAGGAGCATTTAGTAGGGTGGGTATGATAATGAATATGCAAGTTGAAGGAAAAACCTTAACCAAATTAGAAATGATCAATCATTTGATGGAAAATTTGGGCATGACGCGCCAAGACAGCCGCGCATTTGTGGAGAATTTTTTTTCAGAGTTGTCGGAGACGTTGACCAAAGGTCACCAAGTCAAGCTATCGGGGTTTGGTAACTTTGAGATTAAGGATAAAAGCCAACGTCCAGGTCGCAACCCAAAGACTGGCGAGATGGTTCATGTCACAGCGCGCCGCGTTGTGACCTTTAAAGCGGGGCAAAAAATGCGTCGCAGTATTGAAGATAAACTATTCACAGAATAAGCGCTTTATTATTTTTTAGATTATTTTTAGTTAATTTAGGTGTTTTAAAATCAGTTACCGCATTTTGACCATAAAATTTGATGATAAAAAAAGAAGCTTAATGCTTCTTTTTTTTATGGCATTTATACCATTATTTGGCAGTAGAGGCGGTTGCACTGGCAGCTGCTGGTGTCGCAGGGTTTTCGCCCCAAATAGCTGGGTATTTGTAACCTGGGAAAGTTTTGTGGGCGTATTGTTTAAATTCTTCTGAATTATACGCATTGGTCACGTCTTTTACCCATTGTGTGTCTTTGTCTTTGGTGCGAATCGCTGACCAGTTGACATACGCATAGCTGGGTTCTTGGAACAGCGCTTCAGTCAATTTGATACCTGAGCTGGTCGCATAGTTACCATTGATGACTGCAAAGTCAACGTCAGAACGCGCACGTGGTAATTGTGCGGCTTCTAGCTCTACCAATTTGATATTTTTTGGGTTTTCTGCGATATCACTTTTTGATGCAGTGAGTGGGTTGATATTGGCTTTAAGTTTTACCCAGCCTAGTTCGTTGAGCATCACCAGCGCGCGTGCAAAGTTGCTTGGATCGTTCGGTGCAGCCACGGTGGTACCGTCTTTGACTTGTTTTAGGTCACTTAATTTACCTGGATAGATGCCAAGCGGTGCGGTAGGCACTTGGAAGGCTTCAACGATATCTAGGTTGTTGTCTTTTTTGAAGGTGTCGAGATAAGGTTTGTGTTGGAACACGTTGATATCAATATCGCCATCGGCTAAGGCTTTATTTGGGCGCACATAGTCAGAGAATTCAACCAATCTGACTTTATAGCCTTGTTTCTCTAACTGCGGTTTGACCGAGTTTTTGACCATGTCACCGAAGTCGCCCACAGTGGTACCAATCACAATTTCAGATTTATTCGGGTCAATACCTGTGCCTGTCGCTGCTGTGGTAGTCGTTGAGCTTGCGGTGGTCGTGGTTGTAGTTGTGGTGGTGCTGGCTTGTGCTGTGGTTTCGGTTTTGCTTTCAGGTTTGCTACAACCGACTAGGGCAATCCCTGCAACCCCTACGGTTGCTAATAGCTGCGCGATGTGGCTTGATAAATGCGTTAATTTCATACATAACTCCAAAAATGAAAAAATAAACGGACAAAACAATCAGCTTACCTTAACATATTCATAAAAAAAATGTTATTGAGAGTTAACCTATGGATATGAAATTTTTTCATAATTCCTAGAAAAACCATCAACAACAGTTTTTTAAACCGCCATCAGCTAAGATTAACGTTTATCCAGACGGTGCGCCAAAATATTACCAACCGATTGGATGATAATCACCATCACCACCAATAGAATCACCATAAAAATCATCACGTCATTTTGATAGCGGTTATAACCATAACGAATCGCCAAATCACCAAGGCCGCCACCCCCAATCATACCCGCTGCCGCACTGTAAGAGAGTAAACTAATCATCAAGGTGGTAATACTTAAAATCAAACTTGAGCGTGACTCGACCAATAGCACGCTGCAAATAATCGTCCCTGTACTTGCACCCATTGATAACGCCGCTTCGATGATACCTTTTGGCACATCGCGCAGGTTTTGTTCAACGAGCCTAGCAAAGTAAAAGATACCGGCGACACTCAAAGCAAGCGATGCCGCAATTGGACCAATGGTGGTACCGACAATGAGGCGAGTGACAGGAATAATCACAATCATCAAGATCACAAACGGAAAAGCACGCATGATATTGGTAAAGTTGCCAAGTCCTGCATACAGCGATTTGTTGTCGGCGAGCTGATTTTTACTGGTCAAAAATAGCGCGACGCCGAGCAATGTACCAAAGATGACTGATGCAACCGTTGAGATACCCACCATAATCAGTGTTTCCCAAAACGCTTGCCAAATTTCTGCCTTCATCCCCAAAAGATTATCAACCGCGCTTTGCCAAGTTAATGTATTTGCCATGAAATTACCCAACGATTCAATTTAAAACTTAAAAAATTATCCAGTCATCGACCATGTTTGTGCGCCGTTAATCATCACTAATCAGCAGTTGCCCAATCGGTGTGGTGGCATGAATTTGCCCCGAATATACGTCAGCGACTTCCAGCAATCTGCCTTTATCAAGCAGGGCAACGCGGTTACACAGCTTGCGAATCACGGACATTTCATGGGTCACAATCACGATAGTGACGTTAAACTTGTCATTAATATCCTTGAGACAGGCTAACACCGATTTGGTCGTTGCAGGGTCGAGCGCCGAGGTAGGTTCATCGGCGAGCATTACATGAGGTTTGGGTGCTAACGCCCGTGCGATACCTGCCCGCTGTTTTTGTCCGCCAGAGAGCTGGGCGGGATAGTGGTTGGCGCGATTGACCAAATCGACAATTTCAAGGCATTCCATCACCCGTGGCATGATGGCTGCTTTTTCCCAACCGGCAATTTCTAGGGCAAAGGCAATGTTTTGTGCCACCGTGCGATTTGCCATCAGATTAAACTGCTGAAAAATCATACCGATATTTTGACGGGCATGGCGCAAATCGTGGGTGGATAGCGCGGTCAGCTCCTTGCCATCAATGGTGACAGTGCCGCTATCTGGGCGTTCAAGTAAATTAATCAAGCGTAGCAAGGTGGATTTGCCTGCGCCAGAATAACCCATCAAGCCAAAAATCTCGCCTTGTTGGATTGTGAGCGATGTCGGTTCTACCGCAGTAAACCAGTTGCCATCTTGGGTTTGGAAGCGTTTGGTAACGTTATCAATGGTAATCATGATAATAAAAAATTTTGCAGTGGCTAAAAGAAGGTAATTTTAGCACAGCTCGTCGTCAGCGTTTAGTCGCTTTAACGAATAAATAAATGCCGAATGGTGGGTTTAACTAAATAATAGAGGAGAAAACCGAAAAAAAATTGTGACAAAACTATAGGCAGATATAAAAGCGGTTACGATTGGGTGATAGGTAATGTGACCAAAAAGCGGGTATGACCATCCAATGTGTCGGTGATAATACGACCGCCATGGGCTTTGACAATCTGCGCCACCAAAGATAGCCCGAGCCCTGAGCCTTTTTTCTCTTGTTGTAGCCGTACAAATGGACTGAAAATATCAGTGCGTTTGTCTTCAGGAATGCCTGTACCTTGGTCGATAACCGCAATACATACCTGATGAAATTCTGGCAAGTGTACAACGTCAGATTTTTTACGTGAAAAAATAGACGATTTATTTTTTGGCTTGTTAGCCAGTTTGCTCGAAGTTGCTTCGCTATCTGCAGTGACCGTTGCGGCGGGACTATTTGTCGATGGTATTTCAGCGTCAAGGGTGATGTCATCGCCGTTTGTAGGGTCACTGGTGGTATCTTTTATGGGGGCGGGCAAAGCCACCTTATCTTTTTCAGCATCGGTATCTTTTCCGGCATCGGTATGTTTTTGATTATCAGTATCTTTTATACTCTCTTGGATGGTAGGTAGGGTATCAATTGCCAGTTGGTTACCCGCATCATCAATGGCATACAGCTGCACGCTCACAGGTGGGACGCCATGAAGATGGGCATTGTCGAGCAAATTACGCACGAGGTGGGTAAGAAGTTTGGCTTGCCCTTGGATGATAATATGACCACCCGCAAAGGTAGCTTGTGGGTAGTGCTGAATCTCATTTCTAATTAACTCATATAAATCGACGTCTTCTACTTTTTCTATCGCATGACCGGCATCCATACGACTGACGAGCAAAATACTTTCCACCAAATCATTAAGACCCGTCAAATCACGGTTGATGGCATCGGCACGTTTTTGTACTTTATCCTGTATCGTTTTGTCAAACTGACTTGCCAGCATGGTCATCATTTCAACTTGTAGACGAATACGGGTAATCGGTGTGCGAATCTCATGTGAGGCATGCGCTAACAGCAGTTTATTGGCATTCATCAAGGTTTCGATACGTTCGGCGGTTTGGTTAAAACCGCGCGCCAAAATGGTAATTTCATCATTGCCCACGGGCGTGACACGGGCAGAGAAATCGCCATCACCCAGTTGGGTCATTTGCCGACTTAGCTGATTGATACGCCATGTCATGGTGCGCGCAATCATCCATAACATGCCCGACATGATGAGCAGCAGTAGCAAGGTGCCTGTCAATAAATTAATCGCGGGCGAAATCGCACGGCGGTTACTAAGTTTTGATTGGTATAACAGCACATAACCCGATTGGCTATTGACTTGAATTTCGGTCGGGTGTTTTGGATCATCTCTAGGAAACAAGGATAAAAAAAATGGCGGATTTGGCGGTAAGGTGGCAGGCAGCCCACGCATGATCATAATCGCTTCGCCACTTTTGCCATCGTATAGACCAAATTTGGCGTTCAGTGAATCGCTATAGATATTAAAACTACGCCGTACGAGGGCAAGTAGATAGCGGGTTTCGAGGTTTTTTTGTTGGTCTTGAGCGGTACGCAGCTCAACTAGTAGCGGATCTAGCTGCTGGGTGACTTGGCTGGCAATGACTTGGTGGCGGGTGTTGGCAGAAGTATCGTGTACTAGGTGGCTTAAAACTACCATTGCCCCAGCAAAAATGACCAATGCCAGCATAACGCTGGCAAATAACTTGCTAAATACACTGTTAAATTTTATGCCGCTCAATCGCACACAGAATCCAAAAATCGTGGGTCATCACAGGCTATTATAATAGCTTTGCTAGCATAATAACCAAAGATAATGACCTTTTGCGTGTTAAATTTGTCAAGCTATCTTACTTACACTCTTACACTTGGTCAGTGGCAAACTGATAGCCGACACCACGCACCGTGATAATGCGTTTTGGCTGACGAGGATTGTCTTCAATCAGCGCGCGCAGACGCGAAATATGCACATCAATGGCACGGTCGATGTTATCACTGCTGTCATCGTTTGGCATCGCATGCCACAGCTGTTCACGGCTCAGTACTTTACCTGAGTGAGTAGCAAAGTAATGCAATAACTGAAACTGGTGGGTGGTCAAACGCACCGGCTCATCATCAATCGTTACTTCATGGCTATCTGGATAAACCTTTAAGCGACCAAATACTAAGTTATCTTCTTTTTGCTGATGAAGCGGCAGGTCGTGACGGCGCATGACCGCACGAATACGCGCCAACAATTCACGCGGTTCAAATGGTTTTGAGACATAATCATCCGCGCCCATCTCAAGACCCAGTACACGATCAGTAGTGTCACCTTTGGCGGTAAGCATAATAATCGCCGTTTGCGCCAGACGGCTATCTTTGTGCTGACGAATACGTTGACATACTTGCATACCATCCATATCCGGTAACATTAAATCTAAAATCACCAAATCAATGGATTTTGAAGGGTTAAATAGCGTCTCTAGCCCTTCTGTTGCGGTTGGGGCATGCTGAACCTCATAATAATTCATGCCCAAATATTCGCTAATCAACTCGGCTAAATCTGGATCATCCTCAATCAATAGTACGGTTTTAGTACCACTATTATTATCTTCCATCACCAACTCCAAAAATTCTCTAAAATAAATCAGTTGTTATTATTGCTTTTACTCATCAAAGCCAGGCTTCTATCAGCAATCAAAAGCCTATTATCATAAGCAAGAGATTATTATCATAAAGCAAGAGACTGCCAATATGATAGTGTCTTACACAGATTTATAAAACTTCTTAGCTGCTAACCATACAGCTATCAATCACGCAGCCCAATTAGTCCAATCAATGTATAGCCCAATTTAAAATTGTACTGGGCTACTCATTCTTAAGTTTCTTTACACTGTATAAAATTGTAATGAATTATTGCTTAAAGTGAGTCATGGCGATCTATCGCAGGGGTTGTTGCTTTATTTTTAGCAAATAACCGGAAAAACCGCTGTTTGCCGTCATCTAAATAGGTATAAATCACAGGTACCACAATCAAGGTCAATAAAGTTGAAGTAATCACCCCGCCAATAATAGCGTGTGCCATCGGTGCTTGCTGCTCCGACCCTTCACCAATACCCAGTGCCAGTGGTATCATCCCCATCACCATGGCAGCGGTAGTCATCAAAATGGGGCGCAGGCGCGTTTGCCCTGCCAGCATAATAGCTTCTGTACGGCTCAAACCCTTTGATAAAGATTCTTTAATAAAATCAATGAGCAAAATCGCATTTTTGCACACCAATCCCATTAGCATGATAATGCCGATGATAGAAAACATATTAAGACTAGAGCCGAATAAAAATAACGCAAAGAACACCCCAATCAGCGATAACGGCAGCGATGCCATGATCGCCACAGGGTATAAAAAACTATTAAACTGTGACCCTAACAACATATAGATAAATACAATTGCCAGTCCAAGCGCGGTTGTGGCGTAGCCAATGGATTCTGCCATGTCTTTGTTAGAGCCTTGTACCGCAAAGCTGTAACCGGGTGGCAGTTTCATTTCGTTTTGGATTTTAGTGATATCCGCGCCGATATCACCTGCCGGTCTGCCGTCCGTGTTGGCTTGGACTACCACCTCACGAAACAGCGAACGGCGGTTGATTTGCGGTGCACCCAAGGTTTCACTAAAATTCGCCACTTGCGATAGCGGCACTAGTATCGGCTGACCATTTTGATCCATACGGCTTGATGACAAGTACATAGATTGTAGTTGCGAGATAGTCTGGCGGTTGTCGTCATTTAAGCGCACGTTGACATCGATATTGTTGCCGTTGTCATCTTTAAAAGTGCTCACATTGTCACCGGCAAGCAGCGGTCGTAATGCTTGTCCGATTTGCCCAATCGAGAGACCGGCATCATTTGCTGCTTCCCGGTTAATGGTGACATTGACCATTGATTTGGGCTGTTTAAGGGTGCTTTCCAAATCTACCAAGCCATTGACGTTTGAGAGTTTTTGCATAAACTCATTGGATAAACGTTGCAGCTCAGTTAAATCATTGCCTTTGATGGATATCATAATCGGTTTAAGACCACCGCTGACTGCCATGGCAGCGGCTGCCACTGAGGTAACTTTTATACCGCCTACCTGCTGCAATTGCTCACGCATGGCACGGTTTAAGGCATCTAGTCCGCGCGTGCGCTCATCTTTGGGTACTAACGATACATTGACTTGCACACGGTTTTTACCGCTATAAGATAGCGCATTCACCGTGGCATAGGTATTGGTCACTTCAGGAAAACTTTGTAATACCGCGTTGACTTGTGCTGCTTTTTGCTGGGTGTAGTCAAGATTGGCATTGACAGGTGTTTCAAATTTGACTTTGATTTCATTCATATCCGCTTGCGGGACAAACTCTTTGCCCACCAACCCCACGGCAAAAAATGCGGCAACCAGCGAGCTAATTGCGATGAGCACAGTTATCAAACGATGGCGTAAACTCCATGCAAGAATATGGCTGTATAGATTGGTCAGCCTATCTAACAGGCGCTGAAAACCCGCTAATAGCCAAGCAATCGGTCGTTTGCGAAACGATACCCGCGCATTTAGTCGGTCATGTTGGTGCGCGGCATCTGGGTCTGGCCAAATCGAAGACAACATCGGGTCAAGCGTGAAACTAACAAATAACGACAGCAACACAGCAGTGGAAACAGTCACACCAAACTGATAAAAAAAGCGTCCGATAATCCCGCCCATAAAAGCCACGGGTAAAAATACCGCCACAATCACCAGCGTCGTCGCTAGCACGGCAAGCCCGATTTCTTGGGTGCCATCAAGCGCCGCTTGGCGGTGATGTTTGCCCATACCCACATGGCGCACAATATTTTCCCGCACCACAATCGCATCATCAATCAGCAGTCCGATACATAATGCCAGCGCCAGCAGGGTCATCATGTTGATGGAAAAACCAAACGTCCAAATCGCCGCTAAAGTACCGAGCAGCGAAATGGGCAGCGTCAATCCTGTGATAATCGTCGAACGCCACGACCCCAAGAACAACCAAACAATAAACACCGCCAATATCGCCCCTTCAATCAAGGTGCGTACCACATTATTTAACGAGCCACGAATACTTTTTGAGCTATCAGCCACTACCGTCATGGTGACACCTGGGGGTAGGGTCGATTGGATTTCTGCCAGACGCTGTTGGGTTTTATCAACCACATCAATCACATTGGCATCCGACATTTTGATAATATCCATTGCCACCGCAGGTTGACCATTTTGTAGTGACGCTGACTCAGCCTCGGCTTGCCCATCAACGACTTGGGCAACTTGCGATAGGTACACAGGCACGATAGCACCCGTGCTTGAACGATTTTGAGCGACAATGATTTGGTTAAACTCATTGGGTGTTTTGACCAACCCGTTGACTTGAATCACCATTTCTTGGTTTTGATTATTGATAGTGCCGACAGGTAATTCAACGTTCTCTGAGCGTAGCGCATTGCTAATTTGATTGACTGAGACTTTATAGGCATTCATTTGGGTGGGATTGAGCAGCACACGGATTTGACGCTGCCGACCTCCCAAGATATCGACCCGACCCACCCCTGTGACTGTCTGTAGCTGTTTTTTGACTGTGTTGTCTAAATAAGTGGATAATTCCCGAAGCGACATTTTGTCAGAGCGAAACGTGACAGACACCACAGGCGCATCGGCAGGATTGTACTGCGCAACAATAGGCGTGGTAACTTCATCCCGAAAGGTGGGGGTCACCAGTGCCAATTTATCACGCACGTTTTGCGCGGCAACATCGGACGGGATATTTAAATCAAACTGCACGATGACTTGTGACAAGCCTTGTTGGGTGACGGAGGTCACTTCTTTGACACCGGCGATGGTATTGACTTGGTCTTCAATTTTTTTGGTAATGTCGGTCTCGATGACTTCAGGCGAAGCACCACTATAAACGGTATTGACCACTACAAAAGGAAATTCAATATTAGGAAATTCCTCAACTTTCATGCGAAATGTTGCCAGCAAGCCAATGACCATCAGCGCGAGCATGATCATGGCGGCAAACACAGGATTGTTGATACTGACGCGGGTGAGCCACATAGCAAATTCCTAATAGCAAAATTTTTGACAATAAAATTTTTAACAATATTGAATGATTGAATGAAACACTATCAGTAGGTTATTTGAGCACGACTTTTTTACCCACATCATTGGCATTGAGATTTGCCACAATCACTGTGGTGTTGGGCTCGATGCCAGCAATTAAATACTGACTGGTATCGTCAAGGTGTTTGAGTACCTTAATAGGCTGTTTGGTAATCACATTGTCTTTACTGACCACCAAAATCGTGCCTGTTTCTAAGGTTGGACTTGTGGCGGCTTGGTCGCTAGGTTTATTGGCTGCGCCTTTTGCTCTAGATTCGAGTGCTTTAGACTCGAGGGCTTTAGATTCGAGCACCACCGCTGACATCGGCACCAATACCCCAACTTGTGCAACCCCATAATTAAGCTTGCCTGTAGCATACATGCCTGGGCGAAGTCCACGATTACGCTGAGAAGGCTTAACCGCGATATAAATGGTCAGCTGGCGAGTGGCGGCATCGACTTGGGGCGAAATACGGCTAATTTGTCCGATGTACTGATTGGTTTGATTGCTAATAGTAAAAGGCACTTGTTGACCGAGTTGTAGCTGTGTTTGTGCTTCGCTAGGGACATTGGCGGCAAACTCAAGTTTATTGGGGTCAATGATTTCCATCAAGGCTTGGTTTTGTGTGATTACCTGTCCGACATTAACACTGCGACTGCTGACAATCCCCGTGGTAGGCGCATAAATCGTGGTATCACCAAACATTTTTTGTGCACTACTTAATTGGGCTTGTTTGGCTTTGATGGCTTCACGCTGCGCAATGCTGTCTGCGACACTACGCTCGTACTCTATTTGTGAGACAAAGCCTTGTTCGAGCAAAATTTTGTTGCGCTCAGCAAGTTTATTGGCGACGATGGCTTGTGCTTGGGCAGCGGCAACGTCGGCTTGCGCTTGAGCGAGTTGGTTTTTACTATCACTGATATCAAGTCGCACCAGTGGCTCACCTTTTGCTACCGTTTTACCCACATCAGCGAGCACTTGCTGCACTTGCGCATTCACGGTTGATTGCACTACTGTGTGGTCTGAAGGCTGCAGCGTCCCTGTCACGGTGACACTCGGTTCAAATCGGTCTGCTTTGGCGGTGATGACATCAGCGGCTAATAGCTGAATCTCGTTATTGGCGATTGGCGTGGTGGCTGACGCGGTGGTGACTTGAGTGTTTTGAGTTGACAACGGGCTTTTGCTGTCGTTTTGCTGTTTTTGGCAGCCACTCAAACTCATAACAGCGCTAGCCACCGCTAGGCTTAATGGTAGAACTTTGGTGATAAACTTCGATGTTATCATGAACGAGACGTCCTCAGCGCAAACAATCAACTTAAAAAATATAAAATAATGTAGAGATAACCAGTACAATGCGTTTTTCTAAGCTTATTTCAACATGTTTCTATCATCAGGTAATACCTGTATATTATCATGGCTCTATGGGCAACTTAACAAAGCAGTCACCAGATCAAACCCGAATGGTCATCAGGATGTTAAAAATGAACGATAAGTGCATCGATTTAAGCATACTTTGCAGCAAAAAAGTATGATAGTATTTTAACAATAATCACCATACAGTTGGTTTTTAACTATCCGTCTGAAATATTTGTTATATCTTATAAAAATTATTTACAATAGCTTTGTTTGATTGTCAAAAATTGTACCAGTGACTTTTGAGCGTTGATGGCATCATTTGATACCTGCCCCAACGCCTATGACTTAAAGTTTTGAGCAATCGCAATAGCACAGTGGGTAGCAAAATCATAGCGAAACAACCCTTAGGAAAATATTATGGATGCAAATTTTGAAGGCCTAAAAGTCATGATTATTGACGATTCAAAAACCATTCGTCGTACCGCAGAGACGTTACTTGCCAAAGCAGGCTGTGAGGTGACTACGGCTGTTGATGGCTTTGATGCGTTGGCAAAAATTGCGGATACTAACCCAGATTTGATTTTTGTCGATATCATGATGCCACGCCTCGACGGTTATCAGACTTGTTCACTGATCAAAAACAACGCAGATTTTGCTGCCAAGCCCGTAATTATGCTGTCATCAAAAGATGGCTTGTTTGATAAAGCGCGCGGTCGTATTGTCGGCTCAGATGAGTACTTGACCAAACCATTTAGTAAAGAAGAGCTATTTGACGCCATTGAACGTCATCGTCCTGCGTCTTAATACGCTGTGCTGAAGATTAACAACATGCCAGTACCACTGGTTAATACTTAAAGTTTACAATCACTAGCTACGACCAAACTAGAGATGACTAACATAAAAGCGCAGATTGCAACCTAGACGGGCATAGTTTGGGATACGTGTTTAACAGTTGTGCTGTCATGAGTACAGACACACAAAACAGCAAAATATAAAGCGATTAATATAATCAATCAGCATGTAAAAAGGTAAGTCTATGGCCAAAATCTTAGTAGTTGATGATTCACCATCAGAAATGGCAAAATTTCGGGATATTTTGACCCGTCATCAGTACGAAGTCATTGAAGCGCATACAGGCGATGATGGCATTCAAAAAGCCAATGAGTTTTTCCCAGACGTGATTTTGATGGATGTGGTCATGCCAGAGATGAACGGCTTTCAAGCAACCCGCAAACTAACCCGTGACCCGAAAACCAGTCATATCCCTGTTGTCATCATCAGTACTAAAAATCAAGAAACTGACCGCGTATGGGGCAAGCGCCAAGGCGCACGAGATTATCTAAGTAAGCCGATTACAGAAGAAGCCTTAATCACTGTAATCCGTTCCGTGATGGAGTAGGTTTCGTGTCTTCAAACGGCTTTATTGAGCTTTTACGACTCGCTGACCGCGGTATCAAACGACAAAAAGGTGCTCACTTTGACCAAAAAACCCAGTGGTTAGGGGTTGCGTTTTCGCTCGGTGGTTACCACTTGGTAGCGCCACTCGGCGATGTGGCTGAGGTGCTATCTTTGCCTGCTTATACCTCAGTACCTTTATCAAAACCTTGGCTATTAGGGATTGCCAATGTGCGGGGACGGTTACTACCGATTACCAATTTGTCGAACTTTTTAGGTTTACCTCCACCAAGCTCAAACTACCAATCCGCCAATCAAAAGATTTTGGTGATTGATCAACCCAAGCTCTTTAGTGGCTTACAAGTCGATGAGATATTGGGTATCCAGACCTTTAGTCAAGGGCAATATCAGCCTATCGAAATGCCGAATGATTCACCGCTCGCTCAGTATACGCATGGTCGGTTTATACAAAATAAGCAGATTTGGTATGTGTTTATGCCAAGCTTATTGGCGCAAGACACGCGTTATTTAGAAGCAGCGTTATAACATAATTTTCTAACTCATTAAAATAATTGAGGGATTACCGTATCATGGATACTAAAACTTCGACCCTAAGTACCAATACCAATTCCCCTGTCGCGGTCGGGCCTGGCAACAGTAGTTATCGTATGGATAGGGGGCGCTCAACCAACTGGATTTTTTGGGCAAGTATCTGTGGTGGCGTGGCTGCCTTGGCGTTTATTTATCAACTTTACCAGTTTCTGATTTTGGTACGTCAAGATAATAGTGTTGCCAATAGTTTTTTGACGATTTGGTTGCCCTCTATTTTGATTGTATTAGGCGTCATTGGGGCGATTTACTTTTTGACCCGCCAGATTAATGCTAAAACCTATCGAGAGAAGGCAGAAGGTGAGCGTGAAACGCTGCGTCAACGTCATGAAATGGAAGTTGAATCTGAGCGTGCCCGTAAAATCCAAGAAGAAAACGAACGTAACCAAATGGCGATTTTGCGTTTGCTTGATGAGTTAGGCGATTTAGCGGAAGGTGACTTGACCGTGAACGCGACAGTATCAGAAGACTTTACAGGGGCGATTGCAGACTCGGTTAACTTTGCGATTGACCAATTGCGTCAACTGGTTTCTGCGATTAACGTCACTGCAGAGCGAGTCGCGCGCGCATCTGACCAAACACAGGCAACGGCAGTGGAACTGGCTGAAGCCTCTGAAAGCCAAGCGCAAGAGATTGCAGGAGCTTCCGCAGCGATTAATGAGATGGCGGTGTCGATTGACCAAGTATCGTCAAATGCCGCTGAATCTGCTGCGGTTGCGGACCGTTCGGTTGCGATTGCCTATAACGGGGCAGAAGTGGTACAACGTACTATCGATGGTATGAATACCATTCGTGACCAGATTCAAGAAACCTCAAAACGTATTAAGCGCCTCGGTGAATCATCGCAAGAGATTGGCGATATCGTTGGGCTGATTAATGACATTGCTGACCAAACCAACATCCTTGCGTTGAATGCGGCGATTCAGGCATCGATGGCAGGTGAAGCAGGGCGTGGTTTTGCGGTGGTCGCTGACGAGGTTCAGCGCCTAGCAGAACGTTCAGCCACAGCGACCAAACAGATTGAAACACTGGTTAAAACCATTCAGGCTGATACGAACGAAGCCGTGATGTCGATGGAATCAACCACGGCAGAAGTTGTACGCGGTGCAAAACTTGCAAAAGATGCGGGTGAGGCGCTTGAAGAAGTACAAAATGTATCTAACAATTTGGCATCATTGATTCAAAGTATCTCGAATGCGGCGCGTCAGCAGGCAGCCTCAGCGGGTCACATTTCAAATACGATGAACGTCATTCAAGATATTACCTCGCAAACCACCTCAGGCACCATGGCGGCCGCTCGTTCAATCGGTCAGCTTAATGAAATGGCGGCGGCGCTTCAAGAATCAGTATCGGGCTTTAAATTGCCAGATGATACTTTAGCAAACGCTTAATGGCTAATGATTGATGATTAATTAGGTTTAGTAATCAACAGTTGGCTAAAAGTAGAGGGTGGTTTTAACCACCTTTCTTTTTATGACTGTTAGATAAAGTTATAAGTAGTAGATAAGGTTATGGGTGTTAGATGAGGGGTTGGAAGCGCTTGTTTTAATCATTGATTGAGATTTTTTAACGCCAAGCTATGTACCGATAATAAGTTATTCACCGATAACAACTAGGATAGGGGTAAGACTAGATAACGTTTATGCAACAATACCATCTATCTGAGCAAGCATTGTCACTGTGGCTCAATTATGTTGAACGCCAAGTGGGTTTTATCCTACCAAAGTCTCAGAACAACTGGGTAAAAGGTATCATTGAGCGGCATATGCGGCGCAATGCGCTTGACAGTACGGCGCTATTACAGACAATTGTGCAGAATTCTACTATCTATCATCAGCTAATCGATGATATATTGATTCCTAGAACCCAGTTTTTTCGGCATTTACCCACTTTTGCGTTTGCCGAAGCGGTTGCCAATGCATGGCATTTGCAGCCGCAAAACCAACAACGTAGTTTTACAGCGTGGAGTGTGGGATGTTCGACAGGGCAGGAAGCTATCACGATTGCGTTATGTCTAGAAAATGCCTTGGATGGGATGCAAGTTTATCAAGTATTTGGTTCAGATTTTCACCAGCAATCATTGATTGATGCGAACCTTGGCGAGTATGACAATGCGCAAAAACCGTTTATTCCTGCTCTCTATCATCACTACCTTAAAGACGTTGGCAGGGATAAATTTGCGCTAATCCCTACAATAAAATCGCAATTGCAGTTTTTTAGCAAAAATTTAGTCGATGCTGAGCAATCGATTCCTTTAGAGGCAGGTCAATGCCAACTGATTGTCTGCAACAATGTGCTAATTTATTTTCGGCAATTTGAGCAGCGTGACATCGTGCGTTATTTAGCCCGTTATTTGGCGGATGATGGTGTTTTGTTATTAGGCTCAGGTGAAAGTCTGGGGTTTAGTGATCCAGATTTACAGCAAATTGCCATGCCGACAATCAATGGTTATTGCAAAACGGTTGCCCCAGATTGGCTCAAAGCAGTGGCAAATATTGAGCGCTAATCAGTGAAGTCACTATTGAAGGGTATAAAAGCTATCAACCTGAGTTGACGCCAGACAGCTGGTAAGTTATTTTAAGTGATATAAGAAATTAATAAACGACTGCGTTACAGCTAACTTAAAATCGAGAAAAATCGTCATCGTTTTTGACAGTCGTTGTCCTAGGAATATGGTATGAGTAAACAACGTAATTTGATCGCCTTAGACTGGTTGATGCCTGTTTTAAAAGACGTATTTGGTGAGCTTAACCAGTTGCTACAACGACATGACGCGCAGCCAGCGTGGCAGTTAATCGATCAACATTTGCACCAAATCACCGGTGCGCTAGCGCTTGCCAACCAGCCAGCCTTATCAAAACTGGCAAAAACGCTTGATAAAACCACTATCGCCATTCAGCAAGAAACTTTATCCCCGCAGTATTTTAGTCAAATCAGCCATGCGGTGAGATTGCTGCAATTTGATATTGAACAAGTACAAGCTAAACAGCAGATTCATACCGACTGGGTCAATGACCGAATCGCTTATTTTGAGCAATTGCTTGGCATAGCGTCATCTTATGAGCCCATTCAACCTGCCACAGACAATACTTTATTATTTTTAAGCCAATTACCCACGCCAGACATCAAACACCCATGGGACAGTGCCCAAGCCGATGAGTTACTCAAAGTCTGGCGTTATAACAGTTTGCAACTACTACAAAACGCGACCAACGATAGCAAACATTTAGATGCACTGACCAAGGTTGCTGGCTATTTATCCCAGACTTCCATAAATCCTGCTTGGCGTCAATTTTGGCAGTTGGTCGCAGTGTGGTGCAATAACCTAACCATCAATGAGCAGCCTGTACCAACCGCTTATGCTTCGCTATTAAACAGTGTGTCATTGGTGCTGACGCATGATTTGACTCTCATCCCTGATATTACCGTGTCTCGTTTAGCAGTTGATGTGTTATTAGCGCTCAATGCGTTAACCCACAAATCGCATGATGCTAAAGCCCTGCTATCAAGCTTGGATATCAATAGTAGTGACGCGCTTGATAATTTATTTAGTCAAGTATTAGAAAAACTTGAAAAAATTATTTATCAAGTGCATGAGCCGCTCACCATTTTGCCGCTGCTTGAATCGGTCAAAAATAGTTTGGCAAATCGCGGTTGGGTGTTTTATGAAAACCAAATGGCGCAAATTATCGATGACGTGCGCTTGATGACGCAAGATACCTTTATGGCGTCATCTCTCAGTTGGCAGGTAGAACGCCAGCTGCAAGATTTTTATAGCCAGTTGTTGTCAACGGTTGAAACCCTTGATAGCCAAATTGGCTTACAGCATTTTGCCTATGCCAGCAATCCGCAAAATGAAGCGGTGCGGCAAACGCGCGTGCATGTTGAAAATATCAAGCGGTCGTTTAATCAATATATCCAAACCCGTGATTTAAATAAGTTAACAGTCAATGACGAATTGATTGCTACCATTCAAGTTTTTGGGGCATTAGGCTTAACACGTCCCAAAGAGTTGGTCGAACAAATTCGCTTATTATTTAGCCGTATTCATAAAAATTCGGTAGATGTATTAAGCTGGGAAGCCAGTGATGCCATCGCCGACATGATTGCACGCTTTGAGCTATTTTTGGATTATTTATCTAATCAGTCTGTCAACGAAGAATTTTTGGATCAAACCCAAACTCAGCTCAACCGCGCCAATTTATTGCTTAATCGCTTAATCGAAACGCCATTAACCGCCGCTGAAGTGGTAGCACCCACCAAGCACTTTGGCAAAGATACGGTGATTTACGATGATGAAGGCGAACGTATTGCCAGTGATATTGAATCACCAATGCAAGCGCTAGCTACTGCTAGAGAAGCGCCTAACACGCAAACGGCTATCACGCAAGAATCCCAAGCGCTAGCGGCTGCAAGGCAAGCCCTCAAAGCTGATGACTATAGTATGGATGAAGATATCCGAGACATTTTCATTGAAGAGGCGCAAGAAGTCCTCGCTGAGTTGGGTGAGCAAATTCCCGTATGGGAAGTGGATACTCATGAATTAGTTGCGCTCAAAGATATCCGCCGAGGTTTTCATACTTTAAAAGGCTCAGGTCGTATGGTCGGCGCACATCAAATTGGTGAGATGTGTTGGGCGGTAGAAAACATGCTCAATCGTGTGCTAGATGGCACTTTAGCGGTTAGTGATGCGTTAGTGGGCTTTATCAAAGATACCCATCGCAAATTGCCGACATTGGTTGAATATTTTCAGCAGCAGCGGGCGCCAAGTATTGACCCTGCGATTACCGTATTGCAAGCGACTAATCTATTACACCAGCAGCCGATTAATACAGGTCTGCCAGAAACCAATCGCTTAGATAGCCTTGTATCAGTCAGTGCTAGTGTGGCTGAAGACAGTGATAATATGGCTCAAAGCAGTGAAGTTGCCAGCGACACTGCGCTATCAACCACAGAAGATATTCATGCCTTACCTGAGGTAGTGGCTCGCGAATATGAGCAGCTAACGACGGTCACAGATGCGGTCAGCGATCCAGATATTCAAGAAATTTATATCGAAGAAGCCAATGAAGTGATTGAGACAATTGCACCGCTTAACCAAGCTTGGCAAGCTAAGCCCGATGATTTTGATACCTTAAAAGAAATCCGCCGAGGTTTTCATACCTTAAAAGGCTCAGGTCGCATGGTTGGCGCCAATCAGCTAGGCGAGCTTGCCTGGTCGATTGAAAACATGCTCAATCGTGTGCTTGATCATACCATAGCGGTAGACGAGGGGGTTTTACACCTGGTTGGTGATGTCATTGAGGCATTTGCTGGGCTCATCACGATTTTTGCCCAAAATCGTACAGATTATCCCGCAGTGATTCAATTATGGCAAGCCGTCGCTAATAGCTATGCCAAAAAACATGGCGACAGCTTTAGCTACCATCAAGCCTTATCCGCTTTTAGGGGACAGGCAGCAGCTTCGCCAAGTGCGCCACACACTGATGCGGCGCTATCGTCTAGTCACGCCACCGCCCAAACTCAAGCGCTACAGAATGTCAGTGACATCAGTGACATCAGTGAAATGGATGTCGCTGATGACGTATTTATTGAAGAAGCAGACGAGTTATTGGTCGATATTGATAACTTTATCACCCACCATTTGGGTGAGCCGGCAACGCATGTGCCTGATGCCATATTACGTGCATTTCATACCTTGCGTGGTGGCGCAGCGCTGATTGAACTCAACAATGTTTATCGCTTAAGCGCGGCGGTAGAAGAAGCACTGGGCGACTTATTACATAATGAAATGCCGCTCACCGCCAGCCAGTTATTGACCTTGCAAGAGGCTAAAGATCTGCTGCAAACCTACATTGATGAGCATAAAATCCATCATGATGTGACGGTGGTGGAAGATAACACTGACATTGTTGCCGACTTGATTGAACGGCTAACAGATGCCAATACCGAATCTTATGAGAGCACAAAACTGACGGTCAAAGACCTGATAGCGCTTGGGATTGATGATTTACTCGATGCCGATCAGCAAGCACAGGCTAGGTTTGTTGGTGAGAGTGAACAAGTTATTGCTTATGCCGAGCAGCTTGAACAACAAGCCTCAAGGCTTGCGCAAGCGACTGAAGGTTTAAGCTATTTTATCATTCCAAGTACTTTACAGTTTGCCTATAAAAAACTCGCTGATTATCCGCAATTTGCCAAAAACGAATACATTTATGATGGCTTGATGAGCTTACACAATCAGCTCATCAATATGTTTGACGCCATTGCGGCAGGACTGCGCGTCAATATCAATGAAGAGGCGATTGAAACCTTAAGAAAATTATTGGCAAAAAGTCAGTACCAAGCTGAGATGGATGCTATCGAGTACCAGACAGTTGCTACCGATGATGAACTATTGCAGATTTTCTTGGATGAAGTGCAAACCATTCAGCCCGATATGCAAAATTACTACAACCAATGGCTCAATAACCTTAGCAATTTAGAGGTGGTCAAAGAACTAGCTAATTATATGCACATCTTAAAAGGAGGTGCAGAGCTAATCGGGGTATCGAGTATCGTCGAGATGGCGCTACGTGGTGAGCAAGTGTATGATGCCATTGACAAAGGTATTTTACCTAGTGATACCGATACTGCTTCATTGCTGCAAAAGCTGCATGAAACCATTGCCTCACAGCTCAAGCAAGTTCGACAATTTAGTCGCTCTTTTGAAGCCACAGATTTTGCCCACCAAATCGATGAGGTCATCGCCGGCACAGTACAAAGTCGGGACTTGGTATTTGCGGTGCCACTGATTGTTGAAGCCAATCCTGAAGAGTCGATAGAGCAAAAACAACCTGCCAAAGAGGGTGATAGCGCGCTTGCGAAAAATGATCCACTCTACATCGAAGAAATTGTTAACAACTTTGAAGAGCGTCGTTTAGAGACTTGGAAAGGTCAAGAGCCTGACGAAGATATCTTAAAAGTGTATCTTGAAGAAGCCAAAGAGCTGATTGATAGCAGCAGCCAGCATTTACAAGAGTTCCGTAGTAATAACAGTGATCTTGCAGCATTACAAGCCTTGCAACGTGAATTGCACACCATCAAAGGTGGCGCAAGAATGGTCGGTGCAGAAGGGATTGCTACATTAGCGCACGAAATGGAAACCATCTACGAAGAGCTAGGCAGCCGCCGCAAACCTGCGACTCGGATGATTGGCAACCTATTGGCGGTGTGTCATGACTGGTTAGCAAGTGCGATTTATGTATTAGAAAATAAATTTAACCCACAAACGCCGGTGGCGTTGGTTGCAGCGCTGCAACAATTCTCGCGAAAACCTGATAGCTTAAAAGAAATCCCCAATGTTAACTTAGCCAGCCAAATTGAACAAATTGATATCTATCGCAGTAGTCTGGGGCAAGACACGTTAGAAGTCAAACAGCGCGACCTAAGCATCATGCCGCTGATGACGGGTAACTTTGAATCTGAGCAAGATCAATCGAGCCTTAATGCTGAGACGCTTAGGATTTCTGCAAGTACCATCGAGCGCATGATTAACCTATCAGGTGAGTCCGCGATTAACCGCTCACGAATCGAGATGGGTATATCGAGTCTATCAAACAATATCGAAGAGATGGGCGCAACCGTACAGCGTCTAGCAGATCAGCTACGCCGTATGGAAACTGAGCTTGAGATTCAAATTTTGTCACAAATTGGTGAGGAACATGCGTTAGAAAATGACTTTGACCCGCTAGAGATGGACCAATATTCAGCGCTGAACCAACTGTCAAAATCGCTCTCGGAATCGGCATCGGACTTGTTAGACATCAAAACCACCATGCTCGATAAAACCCGTGAAACCGAAAACTTGCTACTGCAATTATCACGCACCCAGTCCGATTTGCAAGAAGGGTTGATGGACTCACGTACTGTGCCATTCTCGCGTATCACGCCACGTCTGCAACGGGTCGTCCGCCAAACAGCCACTGAGCTGGGCAAATCTGTTGAACTGCGAATCCTAAACGATGAAGGTGAAATTGACCGTAATATCCTTGA
Source organism: Faucicola osloensis (assembly GCF_020041925.1). Classification (GTDB taxonomy): domain Bacteria; phylum Pseudomonadota; class Gammaproteobacteria; order Pseudomonadales; family Moraxellaceae; genus Faucicola; species Faucicola osloensis_D. The sequence goes on from NZ_CP083409.1 coordinate 1,507,805, forward strand.
GCGTATTACCTCACCGCTTGAGCATATGCTACGTAACGCCGTTGACCATGGTATCGAAAAATCGCAAGAGCGTATTGAAAGTGGTAAATCAAGAACAGGCTTAATCACGCTTGAAGTGCTGCGTGAAGGTGGTGAAATCGTTATCAACTTAATCGATGATGGGCGCGGTATTAATGTGAATGCGGTACGCCAAAAAGCGATTGAGCAAGGCTTGATTTCTGCCAAAGATACCAGTCTAAAAACACTTGATATCATGCAATATATCTTTAACGCGGGTCTGTCCACCGCCAAATCCGTATCACAAATCTCAGGCCGTGGTGTCGGTATGGATGTGGTACAAAGTGAGGTCAAACAGCTAGGTGGTGTAGTCACCGTCGACTCTGAAAGTGGCAGAGGCTCACGCTTTACCATGCGTTTACCATTGACGGTTGCGGTGTCTGATGCCTTAATGGTTAGGGCAGGGGATAAATACTTTGCTGTACCATTGGTGCAAATTGAACGTGTGATGCGGGTCAATATCGATGCGATTGCTAATTTTTATACCACGAATGCCGATAGCATCAATATCGATGGACAAGCCTATCGTCTGCGCTATCTCAATCAGATTTTGTACGGTAGCGACCCGGTGGATGCACTAGCGCACCAGTCAAGCAGTGTGCCAGTGATTATTATTCGTACTGACTTAGGTCAGCGCATGGCGCTGCAAGTGGATATGATTGCAGGCTCTCGTATTGAAGTGGTCGTTAAACCGCTTGGTCGTCAGCTCTCGCATATCGATGGCATTTCGGCTGCTACCATCATGGGTGATGGTTCGGTCATGCTCATTCTTGACTTGGTGGCATTGATGCGTAATGTCAGCAATATCGCCAAAGTCGAGCAGCAAAAAGCCAATAAGTCGGTCAAACAAGCGCACAAACCCGTGGTACTGATTGTCGATGACTCAGTAACCGTACGTAAAGTCACCTCACGCTTATTGGAACGTAACGGCTATGAGGCCCAAGTGGCAATGGATGGTATTGATGCGCTAGAAAAACTGCAAGAAATGCTACCGGAAGTTATTGTATTGGATATTGAGATGCCACGTATGGACGGCTTTGAAGTCGCAAACCATATTCGCCATAACCCACGACTCCAGCATATCCCCATTGTCATGATTACATCGCGTACCGGTGAAAAACACCGTGAACGCGCGTTTGGTATCGGGGTAAATGAATACATGGGTAAACCATTCCAAGAACAAATGCTGTTAGACACGTTAGCACGCTTTACCCAACAAGCAAAAACTGACTAAGCTGACCATGTAAAGGATACAATCATTCATGCTGTCAAAGCACTCACTGCCGCTGCGATTTTTTATCGTTGCTGAGGAAAATCAGCAACGGCTTGCCTTTAGCGATACCATTCGTTCATGGGGATTTGAAATTGTGGAATGCTTGGCGGCATCACAGCTGACCGAAAAACATTTTCAGCAAAAAGTGGATGTGTGGCTAGTCGATACCCAAGATGATTACGCCGTTATTCAAAATGTTGAAAAACAACTGAATGTCAATTTGACTAAGATTGTATTACTGGGCTTTGTCACGGCGCCTTATATCAATGAAAGTCTGTTATATGCCAAATGGCAACGCCAACTCAAGCGAAAAATCGCCATAATGCTAGAACGTAGCGATTTGCTAGCGCACTATGAGGCTGCCAAGAGTGAAATCAAACCGTGGAAATATGTGGTATTGCTCGCGGCATCGATGGGCGGACCGCTCGCCATTAAGGAATTTTTAGATAATTTGCCCGAAGATTTGCCAGTATCACTGTTACTAGCGCAGCACTTCAACCAAAATATGCTAAACACCTTGCCAAGAATTTTAAATCGTCACAACGAGTGGCGCTGTGACATAGTGACCAATACCCAAAAATTATTGTCAGGGCGTTGTTTGATTTTACCGATTGACCACAGCACGGTGTGTGATTCCAATGGACGGGTAATTTTGCAGCGTAAACCTTGGCAAGGCAGTTACAAACCGCCAATCAGTGAGGTCATGCGTAATTGCAGCGAAGCGTTTGGCAACAATTTAATCACTATCGTGTTCTCTGGTATGGGCAATGATGGTAGTGATGTGGCAGCGACGGTCAAAAAAAATGGCAGTATTATTTGGGCGCAAACCCCTGATAGCAGCACCTGCGCAAGCCAGCCACAAAGCATGATTGAAAGCAATCAAGTTACTTTTGTTGGCACCCCTAAGCAGTTAGCTGAGCAGCTAATCGCCTTGTGTGGCTAATCATATAGGCTGGTCAAGATAACCGCTAAATTTCTTATTAATCACTAAAATGAGCAAGCCATGGCAAACGAGTTAAACCGTTACTTTAAGCAAGATGAAGATGTAGGCGTCTTAAGTATCACCACAGGTCAATTAACCATTGCTCGAATTCCTTCTAGCATTTCGCCTGACTGGATTGTACCGCAAGCCTTGATTTTGAGCATTGATAACTATGATGAGCGCATTTGGAATTATATTTGGCGCGGTCAAGAAGTGCCGGTGTATCACTTGTTGCCAAAAGATGAGCAGCCCACCCACTTAGTGGTGTTAGAAAGCGTCACCGATATCCATCGTCTTGCCTTACAAATTCACGGGGAAGTGACTTTCCATTCTGTGCGTATTGCCGATCTCAAAGACGCTGATGACGCCACTTACCAAGCTGAATTAGCGACTAACTACCCTGACTTATTAACCGCCTTAAACGCGCCAGATGATGCGCTCGTCGAGAGTTCACGGGCACCGAATTTGGCAGATTACAGCCTACAGCACGCTTATATTTTTCAGCCAGTCATGTTGGCAGGTGAGCTATGTGTGGTGCCAGATTTGGACAAGCTCTCGCATTTCTTGGTGGATTTAGATAGTTAGACGCATTCCGCCTTCGTGCTATTTTGCCAACAGTCTGTTACTTTTATTTTGCCCAAACATTGCTAGAATAACCCAAAACAAATCATGATAAGGTAAAATTCATTATGGCATTATTTCCTGCAAATGAAGCGCCACAGCCGATTGCCCCACACGGTATCAACAAATGGTCGCTGTCGTCACGTATTTTCCATTGGATTAGTGTGGTATTGTTGATTGCGACTTGGGCAATGATTGAGCTGAATGAAGATGCGACTGACTTTACCTATTTTGATTTGCATAAAGCGTTTGGACTCAGTGTGTTATTTTGGACAATAGGTCGTATCATCAACCGTTTTGTCACCAAAGCCCCCGCCGATGTACCGATGCCAAAATGGCAAAATAAACTATCGCATTTAACCCATTTGGCACTGTACTTGATTTTGCTTGCCATGCCTTTGGCGGGCTGGTTTTCTGTCATGTTTGATGGAGAAGGGGTGAGTATGTTTGGGCTATTTGATATCCCAGCCTTTGTCAGTGAAAACAGTGATTGGTCAGGCACGTTAGAAAAAATTCATAAAAATCTGTTGTGGACGTTGCTCTTGGTTTTCACGGCATTGCATATCATCGGCGCGCTGTATCACCAATTTATCCAAAAAGACCATTTAATTCGCCGTATGCGCTAAGTTAGCCGATAGTATAAAAAGCCCATGTCATCATGGGCTTTTTAGTCACAATTTTTTAAATGCAACCTAGATTACCTAAATTAAAAGTAACTTAGACTAAAAGTAATCTAGATTAAGCGCAACATGAATTATTGGCGTGTACTATCAGGCAAGCTGATATTCATCTCCAACACTTCCATGTTCGCTTCATTGTGATGTTGAATATTGACGTCATCAATGTTGACACCTGATACGTAGGTATTGACCACTGCCAAAATCTCACGTTTCATTTTTTCGATACGCTCTGGGGTTAACCGATTGTGCAAGCGGTTTTCGCTGGCAACGATGACCTTTAGGCGCTCTGCGGCAGTATTGGCACTGTTTGACTTTTGCTCACCGCCAAATAAATTACTCCAAAATCCCATAGCCTAACCTCCAAACCAGCGTTGTAGGAAGCTTTTCTTCTTCACCTCGATATGGCGATAGGGACGTTCTTCCCCCAAGAAACGAGCGACCATGTCATCATAAGTTTGACCGGCTTTTGAATTTTGATCCAGCACTACAGGCACACCTTGGTTTGATGCCTCAAGTACGCTATTGCTTTCAGGAATCACGCCAAGTAGCGGCACTTTTAGGATGTCATTAGAGATGCTATTAATATCCATCATCTCACCGCGCTCCGCACGCTCAGCGTTGTAGCGGTTGATAACCAAGTGCTCACGTACCACACCTGTACCTTCTTCAACTTTTTTGGTACGGCTTTGCAAGATACCGATGATACGGTCTGAGTCACGCACCGATGAGATTTCTGGGTTGGTCACGATGATGGCTTCATCAGCATGGTACATAGCAAGCTGGGCACCGCGCTCGATACCAGCAGGCGAGTCACATACGATATAGTCAAATTGTTTGGCTAACTCATTAATGACTTCGGCGACTCCTTCGTCTGTCAAGGCGTCTTTGTCGCGCGTTTGGCTGGCAGGTAAGATAAACAAGTTATTGAGCTGTTTGTCTTTTACCAACGCTTGTGACAGGCGCGCGTTCCCTGAGATAACATCAACAAAGTCATACACGATGCGGTTTTCACAGCCCATAATGAGGTCAAGGTTTCTAAGACCCACGTCAAAGTCAATCACCACAGTTTTAAAGCCGCGGACGGCGAGACCCGTAGCGAAAGAGGCGCTGGTGGTGGTTTTACCTACCCCGCCTTTTCCTGAAGTTACAACAACGATTTTTGCCACTTTGGCATACTCCTATTCATAGCACGGTGTCAGTGAGGCGGTATTGAATCATTCAAGCCATACACACATTCACGCTAAACTGGTTTAAAAAATATGGATATAAATTAACGTAAATCGTTAAAAATTAAGAGTTAAATTTTAGTTAGCCTAAATTTGGTTAATTGGACTAGTTTAGCATAAAAAACTTTTCGAAGTTAATCGAGAGATTGACGATTTTTGCATAGATTGTGGTATAAGTGGTTGTTTAGGTGATTGTTATTCCATCAACTCAAACACCAAGCCTTGTCCATCCAAGTAGCTGACTTGTACCGCTTTATCCAAATACTCAGTAGGAATATTTTCTTTTAGGCAATAAGTCCCCGCAACTGACACCAGTGACGGGTTAAAACGCAAACAGAATATTTTGGCATTGGTGTCGCCCGTCGCCCCTGCGACCAATCGCCCTTCGGCTTTGCCATACACGTGTAGACTATAATCGGTAATCGCTTCCGCGCCGGCATTGATACCTTTGGTCAAAATCACGTCACCCCCAACATGGTTGATACTTTGACCTGAGCGCAAAATTTGACTATGCACCAAATCGCCTTCAAGCTGCGATTGGTGATGCGATGAGGCGACAAATTTGTCAGGTGCAGCTGCGGTATTATTGCTTGTGGTATTATTGGTTACGATATCACTGGCGGTTTGATTTTGTCGTTGGGTCGCTTGACTGTCGGATGTGAGTGATTGGGTAGGGGACTGCGCAACGTGTTGAGAGGATGGAGTATTGGCTGTGCTGTTTGATTTTTGCTCACTACCTGTCGCCACATTTTTTGGTGCTTTGCCGTCAATGCGCTGCCCATCCGCTGGAAAAATGGCAATGCGAAGCTCATTGGCTTGAGTGTCATTGGCGCCTGTGACCAACCCAATCGGCTGTAACCCTAGCACCCATAAGCCGCCCCAAAGCTGGGCTAAATTTAATGGCTGTTGACAGCTGACAATCACCGGTAAGTTGGACTGGCGTTGACGACCTAGCTTTTGTGCAATCTTTGTCAAAATTACTTTGATATCATTGCCTTCAATATTTAGGCGGGTAAAGTTCAGTAGCCTGCCAGTGAGTTTCACGCTAGTGGCTACAGGGTCGGTGGATAATGGGTTGGCTGGCTGCTGACTTTGCGGTGAATCCTGCTCTGATAGGTTATGTAAGTTTTGTGATGAACTATCTTGGGTCAAGTCAAGGGCAGCGGGCTGTGTCATGAAAAACCTTTTTATAATAACTTTTTATACATCAAAATCGATTCATACCGCATATTAGCAAGTATTATTTAAAACAACAACCATTCACCGCGCTATTTATTGTTTGGCAACCGATGCCGTAATAGGGCGATAAAAAAAGGGTTGAATAGCGGCTATCGGTCAGCCAAATTGGTGGATTCAATCAGCGTATTTGGTGCTTCCATTGTTGAATACGAACTTGGTTGGCAAGTGATGTCAAACTATCATCAATAATATCGCTAACTAATTTTTCTAGCGCAGGGCTAGTGACGTCAATTTGCACCAAGCTTTTGGCGATTTCTTCATACATCAGCGTGAGCGTTTGCGGTTTGGTAAGGTTGGTGGTCAAGCTTAATGTCAGATTTTCCCCAATGTGTTGTCCGATGCTGTGCATTTGGTTTTCTATCAGACTACCAGCAATCGGTATCAAGCGTAATATGCGGTGCAGCTCGGGCGTATCGGTCAGCGCTTGCTGAATGGCGACGCCCACTTGTTCTGCCAATGGTTTGGCAAAGATGGCAGGATTGGCGGGCGTGGATTGTAATAACGGTGTGGCCTCTTGCTGCAGTACTTCGACAATGACCTTTTGTATGTCATCTCGATGCTTATCGATGATGTTTTTGACCAACTGCCCATCGGTGTTGCTTATTTCGGTGCGGATATTGTCAATCGCAGTTAAAATCACCCGATCAGAAATCTCTTCCATAATCATTTGATAATAAAATTTGATCGTGGCAAGCCAACTGGCGGGCAGAACTTTGTAGCCCAGCTCGTGCAGACGATAACCAATCACGCCAACGCGCAGCAGTCGTAATGCGCGCAGCTGTGGTGCACAGCCCAACACTTCATACCAATGCACGAATGGAAAGAAAAACCAGCGGTAATAGCGTTTTTGGGCGATGGCAATCAACCAGCGAACCACAAGCTCTGCTACCAAAAAGATGGTAAACAGCCCCCCTGCGATTTTGAGCGGCTCGTGCCATCCTTGCTGATAACTGATGATACTGTCAAAAAACCCTAGCCAATTTGCTATTTTTGCCATAAAACTACTTAGCATCAAAGCGTCAAACCCCATCAGCAGCAAGTCCAACACAATGGCAACCATCATGATGGTATCGTAGGCTAACTGCCAACGACTGGGTTTGGCAGGGTGAGCAGCCAGAGGTTGGCTAATATTCGGGCTTGGCGTTGGGCTGGATTTTGGGTCTAAATTAGCAGTTGGCATAAAAAAGTGCTCAAAATGGGGTCAATAACGCAAAAAATGTGAGTGAGGACAAGGTAGGTAAGTCATACCTTGCATGGCTTACCTGAGATTTTAACTAGTAGTGTAATTAGTGATATGTCACTAGTTATTTGTGGCTAGTAATGTGTTGCTAGGGATGACGGGTAAAATCATCGAGCATGGCTTGGATACGTTGATCTTTTTGCTGCCACAAGGCATCAAGCCAACGGTACATATCTATTTTGGTTTGTTCATCCTGCTGGTATTTGCCATCCATGAGCCGCCGTAGCAAATCATCTGGCAATGCAATTTTTTGAATATCGACCCCGATGCGTTTGATATTACCTTGCCACAAATCCTGATAGGTAGGAATACCGTCAGGATACACAATCGTCATATCAAGCACGGCGTCTAAATCGTCACCCAACGCACCCAATGCAAGTGCAATGCCGCCCGCTTTGGGTTTTAGCAAATGTTGATAGGGCGATTGTTGCAAGTCACGTTTTTTTTCGGTAAACCGCGTGCCTTCGATAAAGTTAAGTAAGGTAAAAGGCTTGTCGAGTAAGTTTTGACAAGCGCGTTTGGCTTCGATGATATCGCGGTCTTCTAGCGCTGGATTTTTAGCAATCGCTGTTTTCGAGTAGCGTTTCATCATCGGAAAGTCTAAAAAATAAAAGGCTTGCCCCACAATTGGGATATACAGTAGCTCGTATTTGGCAAAAAACCGCGTTAACGGCAGTCGGTTTTCACTGATATATTGGATGACAGTCGTGTCGACCCACGATTGGTGATTACTCAGCAAAATATATTTGCCATTGACCGACAAGTCATCAGGCAGGTTGACGCGAAAATCAATATCGGGCAGGATGTTTTCAATCAAACGATTGTTGGTGTTGATCCAGTGATTGGCTATTTTTAACACGGATTTATCTGCCAATGTATGACCCGTTAATGTTTTTACTGCGCCCATCGCCCAAAGCGGTAGACTAAACAGCACTGAATTGCCTGTAATAGTGCCTGCCGCCATCGCTAAGCTGGCGTTTTGCGCCAAAGGTAATGATGTTTTACGCAGTTTATTTAACGTGTTTTTGAGCAATGATGGTTTATTGTTATTTGTCATATCTGGCTCCCACAAAGCTTACTCAAAAAAGCTTATTTGAATGAGATATAAGGAAAAATACTTGGCTTCATTAACTTGGCTTCGTTAACTTGGCTTCGTTAATTGTAAAAATAAGTGTTAGTTTAGCAAACGTCAAAAATGTTCACTAATAAATTTTTCTACACTGCCAACCACAAATCTTTCGAGTTTATTGGTGCTACGCTACAAATCCCAGTAAAGTTGATTGTCAAAAATTTTTTTTAAAAATTAACAAGTTATTAAATAATTTATGGATAATAGGTTGACTATGCAGCATGGGTTTCAACAAAATCACAAAGCATTTAATATATAAAAATAAATAATATAAATAATGAATACTTGAAAATATTTTGTAACAAATTATGCCATCCTACAACATCCTTAAGACAAATCATTACATATAAAGAAAAAGTTTATTGCATAATGAGCTCAATCACAAAGCAACTGAGTATTGTCAGATTTATCTGGCAAATGAGATAAAAACAACAAGTTGGTGCGTGACAATTATAACTAGAGGAATTCAAAGGAGATTACTCATGCGTACTAAATTATTAGCAGCTACTTTGGCATCAGGTGTTATCTTAACAGGTTGTGCCACAACGCCAACTGGTACGACAACAACAGGCATTACCAACAATAAAGCGCTTCTTGGTGGTCTATTAGGGGCAGCCGCGGGGGCGGGTGTTTCAAAAGCAACAGGCGGTGAAAGAACCGGTCGTGATGCGGCAATCGGTGGTGTACTAGGTGCAGGCGTGGGTTACTACATGCAGCAACAAGAAGCTAAACTTCGTGCGCAAACTGCAGGATCTGGCGTGACGGTAACCCGTGACCCAGTAACTAATAACATTAACTTGTCTATCCCTGAAGCGGTAACTTTCCGTGTTGGTGATTCTACCATCCTACCTAACTTCTACACGACATTAGACAAAGTTGCTACCACATTACGTGACTATAATCAAACTAATATTCAAGTAAATGGTTATGCCTCAGTGGAAGGTGATGCAAATAGAAACCAACAATTATCACAGCGCCGCGCATCAGCAGTCGCTAATTACTTAGTCAATCGTGGCATCTCTGGTAACCGTATCAGCGCTATTGGTCGCGGTGAAACAACACAATTTGGCTCAAGCTATGAACCAAACCGCCGTGTAGAGATGACTATCCTTGCACCCCAGTCAGTTAACTAATCAGTCGGTCAACTAATCAAGTCAAGCTAGATGATATTTTCATCCGCGCATTGATAAAAAAGGCACCTTTTATAAGGTGCTTTTTTTGGTTCAAAAAATAAAAAAAGGACCATATCGACGTTATAAAATACTCACCACAATATTATTGCCATTGTCTAAGGCATCATTATAAAAAGCCAATAACTCATTATATGAAGCTAGCAATTCTTTATCCAAGTTTTCCTTTTTGTCTTGCCAAATATTGGGTGGAAAAATAGCTTGCTCACGTAGTGACTTCATCGAGACTTTCTCTAAGCGTTTTTTAAAGTTAATTTGTTCTAAAGCATCAACGATTTCGACAATATGTGCCCACGGGGTAAAAGCAATGAAATCGGCCTCTTCCCTGTCACTAAAAGTTTCCACACCCACCACAAACTCACTAACAGGCTCATCAGGTACTGGTTGGGTGGCACTGTGTTTGGTTAACACAAAATGGATAATGTCCCACAGTTTGCCCAAATCTACCAATTGCGCTTGAGGCTGCTCACTGATGCTTTCAAGTAACGCGGTTCGCGCTGTATCAGTGGCATTTTGCAGTTGCTCGAGCAGGGCGTTATCGACCATCAAATATTGTGCGATCATACAATTTCCTAGTTATAAAGTAGCGAGATATTAGCGTAGTGGGATATGACAGTCCTATCACTTTATGTTAAGACAAGGACGACAAACGAGGATAGTATACCTCATACAGCAAGCGATTTTGACGATGTATTCACTTGAATTTAACCGACTCATTTAGCTAACTTATTTAACTTTAACCGATTAGGCCCGCTGACATATTGATTAAGGACGCTAAAATTGCGGTATTAAAGAAAAATGATAACACACAATGGATGGTACCGATGATCCGACTTTGCTGGGTATTGAAGGCGATATCCGCTGTTTGACCAGATGTGCCAATGATGTAGGAAAAATATAAAAAATCCCAGTAGGCGGGGTCGTCATCATTAGGAAAATCTAGCATTTCTGTGTTTTTTTCTTCTTTAAGCAAGAAATACTCGTGGGTGTAATGAATAGCAAACATGGTATGGATAAACAACCAAGCCGTCAAAATCGTCATGGCGGTGAGCGCGATATGAAACAGCATCAAAGCACCTTTGGCGTCCTTGCTTGCGCCCAACTCTACGACAATCGCCAGCATACTGACAATGGCTGTGACAAAAACCAAAATCAGCATTAACACCGTGCCTTCGTCTTCAGCATGGGCTTTATCCAAAATTGCATTTTGATCGGCTTTATACATCATCCGAAAAATAGCCAGTAAATACACCCAAAGTCCGATATTCCAAGCCAGCAAAAATTGCGTCACAAACTTCAGTTTATCGTAGGCTACCGCAAACGTCCAATCTTTGGGCAATAGACCAACCAGCGCCGATAATCCAAAATACACCACCACCATCGTGGCAAACCCTAACAGTAGCCGAGGGCGGCTTTGAAAAAAACGATAGATGTAACCGATCATGGCTGTTTTCTCATAGCGGTTTCCTTATGGCTGTCTACTCCCGGCTGTCTAATCATGGCTGCCTGCGCCGGCTTGTTGGGTGCTTTGATGGTGGCGATTTAGGCATTAAAACGCGAGGTTTTTTGCGCGCTTGTGGTTTTGTCGTTGCCGCGGATAAAGGTTGGACACCCAGTCGCTTTAAATCGGCAGGTGATAGCGGTATTTGTGTGGATGCGCCAACCTCTAAATTTCCCAAGCTAAAGCCACTCGATGCCATGCGAATCAGCCGCAAACAGGGCAGTCCCACATGGGCCGCCATGCGACGCACTTGACGATTTTTACCTTCAAAAATAGTAATGGCGAGCCATGTGGTGACTTTGCGTTTGGCAATCTTGTCAGGCGCTTGCCAAATATGCTCGGCAATTTGTGCTTCGCTTAGCCGCACAACTTCGGCAGGTAAGGTGATACCGTCTTTGAGTGGCACCCCTGTTTGTAGTTGCTGTAGCTGGGCATCGCTTGCATCGCCTTCCACTTGTATCCAGTAGGTTTTGCCTTGTTTTTTGCCTGCATTGGCTTTGGGTGGATGAGTCAAGGCTTTATTAACCTGCCCATCAGCGGTTAGCAGCAGCAATCCTTCGGAAGTGGCATCTAATCGCCCCGCCACGCGTAAGCTTTTATCGCTAAAATAATCGCTGAGCGTTGCAAAGTTGTTATTGTCATCGCTGCGAAATTGGCTAAGTACGCCATAGGGTTTGTTAAATAAAATCAGTGTCGGCATGGTAGAGGATGACAAGTGAGTGAAAAAAGCTAAAAACACATCGAGCAGTTGGCTGCTAAGTTGTTCAGTGTAAACGCTAATTTTGGCTATTGCAATTTGGTTATTGCAACAAAGTCACCGTTATAAACCACACCGCCCAACGCCATACATATTTTGCAAAATTGTACCAAATTGTGCAAAAGGATAAGCGCGTATTTTTGGCTAAAAACAAGGTATAATAATCCGTTCATAAAACTACAATAATACTGACATATGTCCTATCACTATCAATTTACCAGCGAGTTTGACTGGCGCTCGCAGACACAGTGGCAGACGCCTGATACGCCCTTTATGCACTTTGATTTTTGGCAAGCGCTGATAGATGCAAAGCTGATTGGTGGGCGCAGCGATTGGTGGGTGCAGTATGTGCAGATTGTCGATGACAGCGCTCAACTGATTGCCGTGATGCCCGTGTTTATCAAAAAGCATCACCAAGGCGAATATGTGTTTGATTTTAGCTGGGCAGAAGCCTTTGAGCGCTATGGTAGAAATTATTATCCAAGATTGGTGACAAGCGTGCCCTTTACCCCCGTCACCGGCGAGCGGATTTGGGTGGCACAAGGCAAGTCATTAACAGCGCCACTGTATCAGACCTTACTACAAGCGATTGATGAATTGGCGAGTCGCTATCAAGCATCCACTTGGCACGGACTGTTTTTCTCCCCAAAAAATGTCCAAGCGTTGCACAATATGCCCAATCTTTGCGAGCGGCTAAGCTGTCAGTTTTTATGGCAAAATCGCAATTTACAGGATAAAAAATGCGCCAATTTTGATGAGTTTTTGGCAACATTAACTGCCAAAAAACGCAAATCAATTAAAGTGGAACGCCAAAAGGTGCTTAAACAAAATCTAAGTTGTCAGGTTAAAATCGGTGACGATATCACCGAGGCGGATTGGGCAGTTTTTTATCAATGCTATGCCATGACCTATCTGGTCAGAGGACGGCAGCCGTATTTGAACTTGGCATTTTTTAAGCAGCTTGGGCAGACTATGGCAGACAAGCTGATGCTCGCTCAAGCGCATAACGCGCACGGTGATATCGTGGCTTGTAGTTTGTTTTTTTTCGATGACGATGCCACTATCAGCACGTTATATGGTCGCTATTGGGGCTGCCTAGAAGACTATGATTGTTTACATTTTGAGCTGTGTTATTACCAAGGTATTGAGTTTGCTATCAAGCAAGGCCTTCGCTACTTTGACCCTGGTACCCAAGGGGAGCACAAGTTGATTCGCGGCTTTTATCCGGTGTTGACCCATTCGTTACACCGCGTCTACGACAAGGTGTTTGCCCCTGCGATTGCCCAGTTTTGCCAAGACGAACAGTACGCTATGTTGGCGTACCAAGCCGATGCGATGACCGCGTTACCTTTTAATGACACCTATAAAAGCCAATTTTTTGGCGATGTTGCCGCGCAAGGCACCATACCCGATAATGAGTTTTTGAAAAAATAATGATAAATGTTGGTCTAAACCTAAACCTGGCTAGCACGCATTTGAGTGCGGCACACAAACAGCAGATACCGCCGAAACTCATCCCTTGGCTGACGTCAACAGGGTCGCTCACCGCCAAATTTGAAGCTTTATCTCAGCATAAACTCATCGTACAGCCGACGTTTGAAGGGCGGCAAACCTTGTCCCTGAGCGAAAAGCGCCAACTGCAGTTACCGCTTGGGGTGAGCCAATCGGCTTGGGTGCGCGAAGCCTTATTATTTGGCAAGCCTAATCAAGATGCGTGGGTGGTGGCGCGGTCTGTATTTCCGTTTGCCAGCCTCATTGGTAATGCGCGAAAACTGGCAAATCTGGGCACAACACCGATTGGCTATCTACTGTTTCGTCGGCATGGCGCAGTGATGACCAATCGCTGGATTGATGTGACAGCGCAAGGCTGGCGGCGCACCACCCTTTACCAGTGGCAAGGCAGGCATTTTTTGATTAGTGAGACTTTTTTACCGGCATTTGAAAATAGTCTTATGGGCGAAGAAGAAAATGGCATGATTCATGTCAGTAGCGATAAAGGCGAAGGATAAGTACAAAAACCATTGGTTGCTGTGCGCTAGTATTTAAATAGTTAGCCAAAAAAAGACAGTTAGGGTAACTGTCTTTTTTTATGAAAATTTTTTGGATGGCGCGTTGTATTAATGAGTTTTTCAAACCAATATTAGTCAGGTGAGTAGCCGACGACAAGTAATAGGACAAATTCAGCCAAATGGCTGGATTATTCACTAAAAAAAACCAAACCATGCTAAACTAAGCCATATTTTCGGTTTTATCCGCCCATTTTTTGACTCACTTAAAAGGAAATTGCCATGTTTAAAAATGTCACTATTCACCAGTTTGACGCTGAACTTGCCCAAGCGATGGACAATGAAGCCAAACGTCAAGAAGACCATATTGAACTGATTGCTTCAGAAAACTACTGTTCACCAGCGGTGATGGAAGCGCAAGGTAGCCAATTGACCAATAAATACGCTGAAGGTTATCCGGGCAAACGTTATTACGGTGGCTGTGAATATGTTGACGTGGTCGAGCAATTAGCGATTGACCGTGCCAAAGAATTGTTTGGCGCAGATTACGCTAACGTACAGCCACACGCGGGTAGCCAAGCCAACAGCGCGGTATTTTTGGCCTTATTAAAAGCGGGTGACACGGTACTTGGCATGAGCCTTGCTGATGGCGGTCACTTGACGCATGGTGCGCATGTGAACTTTTCTGGTATCAACTATAAAGCCGTACAATATGGCTTAAACAAAGAAACGGGCATCATCGACTATGATGAAGTAGAACGCCTAGCCAAAGAGCACCAACCCAAAATGATTATCGCGGGTTTTTCTGCTTATAGCCAAGTGGTTGATTGGCAAAAATTCCGTGACATCGCAGACAGCGTTGGCGCATATTTGATGGTCGACATGGCACACGTAGCCGGACTGGTTGCTGCAGGTGTTTATCCAAGCCCTGTGCAAATCGCTGACGTTACTACCACCACCACCCACAAAACCCTACGCGGTCCACGTTCAGGCTTAATCTTGGCAAAAGCCAACCCAGAGATTGAGAAAAAACTCAACTCTGCCGTGTTCCCTGGCAACCAAGGTGGTCCATTGATGCACGCGATTGCGGGTAAAGCTGTGTGTTTTAAAGAAGCGTTAAGCGAAGATTTCAAAGCCTACCAACAACAAGTGGTTAAAAACGCCAAAGCCATGGCAGATGTCATCATGTCACGCGGTTATGATATCGTCTCGGGCGGCACAGAAAATCACTTAATGCTGATTAGCTTAATCAAACAAGAAATCACCGGTAAAGAAGCCGATAAATGGTTGGGCGATGCCCACATCACCGTCAACAAAAACGCGGTACCAAATGACCCTAAATCACCGTTTGTGACGTCAGGGGTGCGTATCGGTACGCCCGCAGTCACTACCCGTGGGTTTGGTGAAGCGGAAGTAAGAGAATTGGCTGGCTGGATTTGTGATGTGCTCGATAGCCGCGGTGACGAAAACGTTATCGGCGAAGTACGTGAAAAAGTCCAAGCAATTTGCGCCAAACACCCAGTGTACGAGCAAACAGCCTAATCATTGGCTATTAGAAAACGCTTAAAAAACCGCCTAAGTCGTGACTCTGGGCGGTTTTTTTATGGCTAACATTCATTGATTGAGACGGCTCAAATGCGACGCTTTGACCCTCATATATTAGGCACTAGATTTTAAGCTAGGCAAATCGCGGTGTACGAATACCAAAGCGTGATAAGAATTTTTTGACTTTATTACCAAAACTCCGCGTTTCAACTTCAGTGACGGCATCAACAACGTGTCGTGCTTGTAATTTTGGTTGATTGACTAACGTTTGGTGATAATCATAAGCCCGCTGAATACTAATTTCTAATAATGATAAATTACTGGGACGCGGCAGGTAGCGATACACTTGTCCTTTATTGATCAAGTCAATTAAGGTGTGGCTATCGTTGAGTGAGGTGAGTACCAATACCGCTAAATCAGGGAAACTTTGTTTTAACGCGTAGATTACGGGTGAAATGTTCTCGCCACCCAAGGACACATCGGTGATTGCCACACCAAAACGGTCATTTTCAAGTAGCTCAATCGCTTTTTCTAATGAATTTGCCCAGTGCGTTTCAAACTGGGTGAATTTTTGCTGCATCTGTAAATACACCATCTCGCTGTCATCGATAACCAACACTTTGCGTTTGGCGATGATTGGCTGAGCGATCTGCAGATTTTCTTTGAATACATCTTTGGTTTGCAGCGCGATTTGGGTGGCTTGATTGACGATATTTTTAAGCTCATCTGTCTGCCAAGGTTTGGTGATATAGCGAAAAATCTCCCCTTCGTTGATGGAATCAATTACCGCAGTTAAGTCTGCATAGCCGGTCAACAAGATGCGGATAGTATGGGGCGATACGTCTTTGATATCTTTTAGTACTTCGACACCCAGTTTTTTTGGCATGCGTTGGTCGCTAATTACCACTTGAACCTCGTTATTTTGTACATAGCTTAGTAGCTCATCGGGCTCGGTGGTGGTAAACACCTCATGGGTGGCGCGAAAATGCATTTTTAGGCTGCGTAGAATGCGGTCTTCATCATCGATAAAGGCAATTTTAGGTTTGGTTACGGTCGTTATCATGGTCATGTCACTTAGGTAGGTTAACTTAACTATAATTAAGATTGACCACAATCAAGTGTGGCTCGTGTATGGCTGATCAGCGAGCCTGTCGGCCATCGGTTATCGGTTATCTAACATTAGCATTAGCATTAGCTTTCTTCTGCGATTAAAAGCTTGGGTGATTGATGGTTGCTAATCGCTGTTTTGGGCAATCTAATGGTAAATGTCGTGCCTTCGCCAAGTTGTGATTGCACATGAATATCGCCATTATGCTGCTCCATGATTTGGGTTGAAATGGCAAGACCCAGTCCCGTACCTTCGCCTGCCGCTTTGGTGGTAAAGAACGGTTCAAAAATCTTGGCTTGGGTCTCAGCGCTCATCCCAGTACCGTTATCCGCCACGCTGATATACACATTGGCGGCATCTTCTGTGCTAGTAATGTGTAATGTAGGGTGCTGATTTTGCCCCATCGCTTGTGCCGCGTTATTAAATAGGTTTAGTAGCACTTGGTTAATCTGGGATGGGTTACAACTAACCGGTTCGATAGCATTTAACTCAGTTATCACATCTAAATGCTTGATATTGTTACGGGCAATGACTAGGGAGTTTTTGATACAGTCGTTGATATCGACGGCCTTGATTTTGGCTTGGTCGATGCGAGAAAAATCACGTAAATTGACGACCAATTCTGAGATTTGGCTAACCCCAAACTTGGCGTCATCCACCAATCCATGCAAATCGTCACTCACCGCATCAGCGACCAATTCATCACTGCAAGCAATGGTTTGTTCAATGGTTTGGTTGATGGTTGCTGTATCAGCCGGCGACGCTTGCATCAGTTGTTTGAGCTGCTGGGCATGGTCAATCAATTGGTCATAACGTACGATATTTTCATCAATCAACTCTAAATTACTACCCACATAGCCCAATGGGGTGTTCACTTCATGGGCAACACCTGCGACCATTTGACCGATGGTTGCCATTTTCTCTGATTGTACCAACTGCACTTGAGAGGCTTTTAAATCTTTTAACGCTTGGTGTAAGTTTTCGGTACGCTCCACCACTTGCTGCTCTAAGCGTTCATTGACTTGTGCTAATGCGCCTTCGTTCTCGACCACCCGATCAACCAGCTGGTTCATCGAGTCAGTAATCACGCCAATTTCTTGAATGTTTGCCGGTGGCAATTTGTGCTCACGCAGTGACAGATATTTTTTTTGTGCAATCAACTGACCGATTTCACGGACGTTACGAGCGACTTGGTGCAGCGGTACCGCCAAAATACGGTGGAAAATATAACCACTTAATAGCAGTACCGGTAAGAAACCCAATAGCATATACCATTGCAACTGTTTACCTAGCTGATTGGCAAATAACATCAGCTCTTGATTGGGTTTGACGATGACCATTTTCCAATTGGTCATCGGCATGGCAAAAATAAACGCTGTGGAAGGGGTTTTGAGTAATAAATCGTTGTCTAAGCTGACTTGTTCGACAAAATGGGTGGCGTTGAGATTTTCATTTTGCGCGTTTTGGGTCATTAGCATGGCTGAAATGATACGTGCTTCTGAGGGAGAGATTTTTTGTAGGTTGGTGCTACTCACTAGCGTATTGGCGGTAAAATCAAATTTACCACCATCTAGTTTTTGCGCTTGTTTGATGATGTTGTCATTGATGTTGTCTAAGCTTTTGGCAATGGGGGCAAAATCAGGGTTTTTCTTGGCAAAACTACTGACATCCATCATTTCGCCTTGCGGGTTAGTAGCAGTCACTTGTTTGACTTGTGCTTCATTGGGGAAGGTCAAAAAGTTGTTGTTCATATCGACTAAAAATACATAACCGCCTGTTTTGCGCTGCCATTCTTTGACCATCGACTGCATACGCCCGAGCAGCACATCAAAACTCACCACCCCTTCAAAGCCATTGTTTTGCGCATTAAAAATCGCCTTGGCGCAGGTCATGACGGGCTGTTTGGTAGTCGGGTGAATATAAGCACGGCTCCACACACAGTGGTCATGATTGGCATACACAGCAGGCACATACCACCAGTCACGGTAATAGGGCATAGCAAGCTGTGGTTGGGTTTTTTGGTCGTCTACCCGATTTGCGGTAAGTTTGCTCGGTGCTTGGTAGCTAGGATTGATGGTTTGATATTGACTGGCAGACTGCATGACACCTTGCATATCCCGTTGCCAAACAAACGCGGCTTCATCGACGTTAGGTTTGTACATCAAAGGGTCGTACCACACACCACCACCGGCAATGCCTTTATCCATATTTGCCATTAAATTGCCAACACTGGTGTTGATAATATCGGCATTCTTGGGCAAACTGCCGGTCATACGGCTCGCTGTCACTGCCATGCCATCAATTTGACTCACACGCGACAAAATACCATTCACCGCCTCATTGCCAGTTTCAATGATAGTCTGAGAGGTCAGTTTGGCGACTTCAGGCTTGGCTTGCTGGTCAATGATCCAATACACCATCGCCAAAAACACCAAAAAAACCAGCAATAATACGCATAACAAGCGTGTGGTAAGGTTGGAAAAATTCATCATTGTCACTTATCTGTTGGCAAATTGATTGGCTAATTAAATGACCTATTGCATCGCTTAGCGCCCAAGTAAAAAAGCTTACAAACGCTTAAAGCCGCCGTTAACGCAAAATAAAAACGATGGTTGATCTAAATTTCCCAAATTGCGTCATCCTGCTTAGAAAATCGATTGCACCATCGTCGGTGGCGGTAGTTTAGTAAGGTTATATGACAAAATGATGAATTATATCGATGGAAGGTAATCGGGCAATCTATAGCAATTTTTGACGGGCATATTTTTAAGTTATTAAACTTAAGTTGTATAAAAATTCGGATAAACTGTAGAAAATGTTACGAATTGATTGTTTGATATGGTTGACATGAGGGACATGAAAAAAGCCCTCAATGCTGTTGAGGGCTTTACAGTAGTTATGATATAAATTAACTGTATATTAATGAAACTCTTTATCGAGCTCTATTAAACGGTTAATCGCTTTATTCATACCGTGCATGATTTGCCCGAGCAAGACTTGTTGTTTGGTCACCACAATCACAATCATCGGCTGGAACTGACTAGGCACCGCGCTAATCATAATTTTACCGTTTTCGGCATCTAGAATGACTGAGCGACAGCCAGTAAGCTGCGCTTCGGCGGTCAATGCCTGTACCAATGCCAAGATTGAGCTGCCGACCGCGGATAATTTGCCGCCATCATAGGTTTTTTGAAAAATTGAATTGACTTCAAAGCCATCGGTTGATGACAACAACACCCCTTCAATGCCACTCGTGGTATGAATGAGTTCGTGCAATACTTCATTAGATAGGGTAATAAATTGCTCACTGGGCTTAATGCGGCTTTCCATTTGAAACAATTGGTCATTCATATTGGTATCCAAATATTTACTAGAGTAACGGTTTTAAAATTGCTGTCGAGTTTATCAGTCGCTGCGCTCAATATCTAAGTCAAATGGCTTCATTCACCGAATCGCTTGTTAACGTAAGCCATATACCGTAATTCAACCATGCCCTCACTGCGCTGTCAATTCAAGTGATGCAATAATGGTATCAACCAGTAACAGCACATCTTCTCTTTTTCGCATATCGACTGGGAAAATAGGCAGATTCTTGTTATTGGCAGCCAACCAGTCATGATAAATGCCAAAGTCGCGCTCAGGCATTTTATCAACTTGGCTGATACCCACGACGATGCGACCCGTGTAAATTTTAGTAAACGTCTGTAAATAATTTGCCAAATCTGCCACAGGGTCTTGGGCGGCATGGTCAATCAAAATAATAACCCCCATTGCCCCTTGCGACAAAATCGGCCAAATAAAGTTAAAGCGTTCCTGCCCAGGTGTGCCATATAGACCGATACTGATGCCACCTTCTAGCACCAATTCACCGTAGTCCATACCCACCGTAGTCAATGCCTTGGTGTTGACATGAAGGTCGGTATTTTTTACTTCAGTCGACACCACAGGGATATCCGATAAGCTTGCGATGGCTTGGGTTTTCCCCGCACCCATAGGTCCGCTAAAAACAATTTTGAGACGTTGCATGTAGAAAGCCTTACACTCATTGCATTAATATAAATACAATATTAGGAAAAAAATTGCGTTAGTATCATACACGAAACCACGCTGTTAACTAAAAAAATTTAATAAATCCCTGATAGTACAATCAAATTATCAATCATCTCAATGAAAGATTTACAACCCCAAGCGTCGACGTAGACGTCCTAAAAACCCCATCATGCTGTTGTTGCCAGTTTCTTGCGTGGGCGGGGTTGAACCTTGTGACGATGTAGCACTCGCTGAGATAGGTTCAGGCGCTGTGGTACTATTATTCCAAGCGCTATTGTGGGTAGTTGCAATACTGGGCAAGGTATTGGCTGATGATTCTGCCATAGCACGGCGACTAAGGATTTCATCAAGTTTTGATTGAGGTTTGGCAGGCGCGGGTGGCTGATGTTGTGTTTGAGCTGACTCAGATTGGTTCACAGGCACTGTGGATTGTGCCGTAGCAGATGCAGCAGGTTGTTCAACAAAGGCAGGTTGCGCACTGGGCGTAATTGGCTGCGACTCATTCTGGATGATTTCAGCGGGTGTCATTTCAGCTACTGTCATTTGAGCGGGTGACATTTTTGGCAGTGATATTTCTGCTGGCGACATGGATGGAGTCACTGGCTGGCTAATCGTTTTATTATTGAGCTGAGCGATAGTTTGCTGATAGACCGAAGCAGGCAATGCACCTGCGACAAATAAGCCAATCAGTGTTTTTTTGACTTGGGGTAGCGAACATTGACTGCGTGCTACCAATTCATCAATCGTTAACGAACGAGCTTCTAGTACACATTGGATTTTAAGATGGTCGTGTTGGTCGGCATCATGGATGG
This sequence comes from Faucicola osloensis, assembly GCF_020041925.1. GTDB lineage: Bacteria > Pseudomonadota > Gammaproteobacteria > Pseudomonadales > Moraxellaceae > Faucicola > Faucicola osloensis_D. The sequence continues at coordinate 1,529,221 of NZ_CP083409.1, forward strand.
GTTTGACCCAACTGTTTATATGGTAGTTGATGTGCGAATCTAGCAAACCTTCAAATCTTTGACCATGTGTGCTAGCCAAGTCCCATAGCCATTGCACCAAGTTTTTAGCATTTTTGACATCTAGCTGATTGGCAGCCACATCATCAGCAAGCGAGATAATCCAAGGCTGATTGCACGAGATGTACTCAGACACCTCCCAAACCCGCTGCTGTTTTGGATTTATATAGGCAAATAAGGTGCCAGCAGGGCTTTTGATACTCAATACTTCATTATGGCGCTGGGCAATCTGACTAAAAATTTTGGCAAATCCGATTAAATACTCATCATTGACAGTGCCGTTAGTGGTGGTTGATGACGCCATCGACTGGCTAGATTCGGCAAGTTGACTAGGCGCATTGTGGGTATGACTATTTGTAACAGCTGAAGCTTGTGCAGAGTGTGCAACACCAGATAATGGATTGGCAACTTGAGCAGGCGGATTTGAGGCTACGCGCTGGTTGGCTATAGTGTCTGTCGCTGATTGATAAGCGTGAGCGACATCAGCGGTGAGATTAGCGGCAGTGGATGCCTTATTGCTAACAGGTACGCCAGATAAAAACGGCAATTGTGAAAACAACCACTCACTGAGCGGCTCTAAATCTTTGAGCGGCAACACCAATAAATCTTGCGATAAATAGCCGTTTTCCGTTTCACTACGAGCGGTATAAATAGTGGCTGTATTGGGTTTGCTACTAATTAACTTTTGAACGCTTTCAGCATGACGAAAATCATGATTGACCATAAATAAATCAATCTGCTGATTGTTCGCTGATACCCATTCAAGGTCTGCTTCTAGTCTAAGCAAGATGCGTAGATACCCTTTTAGCATCACTTGGTCGCCAGGCTTGATGCCAACCAAAGCAATCCGCATCACTTTTTTTAGACGATCTGAGGCAGACGTGACATTCATTCAGTAAACTCTCCAACAGCTAGCGAATTGATCTTTTACACAACTAAAACGCCATCAAGCATCCTTGCAATAAATTAACGTAACCCTTGGTGAAATCGATACGTTAAGTAGCTATTATTATTGCAATTTTTGATGATGTAGCAAATAAATGTCGTCTAAAACTAGCGGGTTATCTAGTGGACTATCTAGCGGGATATAAAGTTGAGATTTTAGCAATATTCCTATGATTAAGGTAGGTTACATATCTATTATTTATGCCTTTCATACCAATTCTGACAGCCCCAAAAACAATACAAAACAAAAAAACGCTTTTATCCTTGGATTGGTGTTATTGATAGGCAAAAAATCGGTTTAACGACAATTTTTAGCAGGCGCGGTGACTTTCACAGTGACTTGTACATTTGCCAGTGCAAATAGCGATTGCACTTGCTTTTGGGCATTATCATTGGCAGTTGGTAGAATGCCAGAGTGGCAAGCGGATGTCAGCACTTGGTTTTTGCCAGCCACTTGCGCTTGGTTAAATATTTGTGGGTCGGCTTGCACCATGCCAAATACCCCTGTTTGAATATCATACACTTCAATGTTATCTAAATAACTATCCAAAATCTGCGCAGCGGGCAAGGTGATACTGACATGGCTACCATCTGGAGTCACTTGTACATCAGTGGGTTTTAATTGATTTAAGTCAATGCCCGCGGTCACCCGTCCATGAGCGACAAAAAGCCCTTTTTGTTGATCTTGCCACAGGGCGTACCAATTGCCTTCTTTTTGGCTGGTGATAACGGTATCGACATTATATGCCACGGTTTGTAGTCGATTGAGGCTTTGAATCTTAGTGACCACCCCTTCACGGGTTAACACCTCAACTTTTTTAGGGGTATTTGCTTGTTGCCACTGCAAAAATAGCCAACCCGCCACCGCAATCACCGCCAGTAAAAATAAACTCACCCAAAAAGAAACCGGCTTTTTGTTACCCGATGGGGGCGGTTTTGGCAAGTTTGTAGTCGGTTTTGCCTCAGGTGATGGCGTGGAAGACGAAGTGGGGAGTTGGGTCATATAGCCATTCCTAATCGTTTATCTAATAGTGGTAGTGGATACTATTTTGTATGGTTATGACTTGCCATAATTTCAATGTAGTTAGTTTAAATAGCCAATGAGTATGACCAAATTGTCCTAATTTATAAAAATGCTAAAACCAAAAAAGTTAAGTGCAAAAAAGCTAAGTCCAAAAATACGGCATCAACTTGGCAAAAATTAAAAAAACTATTGCACCACCCACTGGCATAAAATAAGATAATCGGTTTACCAAATAGTCTATCCATTCTCGTTTTTTTCTTATTTCAAGCCGTACAAACAAGGTGTGCCATGCGAGCCAGTCAATTTACTTTTGCAACGTTAAAAGAAACCCCAAGTGATGCCGATATCATCTCCAGCCAATTAATGCTCCGTGCAGGGATGATTCGTAAATCTGCGTCGGGTCTCTACACGTGGCTACCGATGGGTCTAAAAACCTTACAAAAAGTCAAAAAAATCATCCGTGAAGAGATGGATGCCATCAACTGCCAAGAGCTGCTAATGCCTGTGGTGCAATCGGCCGAGCTTTGGCAAGAATCAGGTCGCTGGGAAGCCTATGGTCCTGAACTGCTGCGGTTTAAAGACCGTCACCAACGTGACTTTGTGTTAGGCCCAACGCATGAAGAAGTGATTACCGATATCGCGCGTAACTTGCTAAAAAGCTATAAACAGCTCCCTGTGAGCTACTACCAAGTACAAACCAAATTTCGTGACGAAATTCGCCCACGCTTTGGGGTGATGCGTTCGCGTGAATTTATCATGAAAGATGCCTATTCGTTTCATATCGACCAGCCCTCACTACAGCGCACCTATGATGATATGTACCGCGCTTATCATAATATCTTTACCCGTCTCGGGTTAGATTTCCGTGCGGTGCAAGCCGATACCGGCTCGATTGGTGGATTTGCCTCGCATGAGTTTCAAGTCCTAGCTGGCAGTGGTGAAGACGATATCGTATTTTCAGATAGCTCAGCTTATGCTGCCAATATTGAGCTTGCTGAAGCGGTGGCGGTCGGTGAACGTGCTGCCCCAACGCAGGACAAAGCCGATGTCAGTACGCCCAATATGCCAACCTGTGAGCAAGTAGCTCAGCATTTAGGCCTGCCATTGTCACAGACGGTCAAAACTTTAATCGTCGAAGGTGAACCTACCGAAGAAGGTAAAGCCACATTAGTCGCATTAGTGTTACGGGGCGATCATACCCTAAATGAAATCAAAGCGGAAAAATTGGCGCAAGTCAAAGCCCCACTCACCATGGCGAGCGAAGATGCGATGCAAGCGGCGGGCCTGCACAAAGGGTTTATCGGGGTGTTTGATTTGAACATGCCAGTGATTGTAGATCGTGCTGCTGCGGTGTTATCAGATTTTGTTAGCGGTGCCAACAAGCCAGATTTTCATACCACGGGCGTCAACTGGGAGCGTGATGCGTCCATCACCGAAATTGCCGATATTCGCAACGTGGTAGAAGGCGATCCAAGCCCAGATGGACAAGGTACTTTACAAATCCGCCGCGGTATCGAAGTTGGTCATATCTTCCAATTAGGTGACAAATACGCCAAAGCTTTAAACTGTGCGGTGATGGGCGAGCAGGGCAAACCTGTCATTACTATGATGGGCTGTTATGGTATCGGCGTGACCCGTATCGTCGCCGCCGCAATTGAACAAAATCACGATGACAATGGTATCATTTGGAAAACCAGTAGCACAGGTGAGAGCCTTGCGCCATTCACTGTGGCGATTGTACCGATGATTAAAGGCAAAATGAAAGATGCTCTAGACCCAGCGAAAGGGGACAAAGCAATGCAGCTTGCCGAAGCGCTTTACACTGAGCTAAAAGCCCAAGGTGTTGATGTGCTACTTGATGACCGAGACGAGCGTGCGGGGGTAAAATTCGCCGATTTAGAGCTCGTTGGCATTCCCCATCGTATCGTTATCTCAGAGAAAAATATCAGTGAAACAGGCGAGGTGAAATACGAATATGTCAATCGCCAAGACGGTGAAAAACAATTGCTCACTGCCGCGCAATTAAACCAACTGTTTAAAGACAATCAATTGATTGGCTAACACAACAACTTGCCGCTACAAACGGTGAGGTTTGATAGATGATTTGAGTCGAACATTTACACGTTTTGTATGGTGTGGAAAAACTGACAGTGCTAAGATGGGCTGTCAGTTTTTTCTGTTTATCGCTTCATTAAATAGAGTAAGGAAAGTCATGCAATACAAACAACTTACCGCCAGTGTATTTGCCCTGTTGATGGGTGGGGCGATACTGGGACAAAGTTACCAAACCGCCATTGCAGCATCGACGAGCGTCGGACAGATCAATAATGAGCAGCGGCAGGTGACTCGGCAAATCGCAGCGTTGTTGGATCGTAGCCATTATCTAGATAAAAGAATGGATGCGGCAACGGGCAAGCAAATTTTAAGCGACTATTTTGATGCACTTGACCCCAATCATAGCGTGTTTTTGCAGTCCGATATTGATGAATTTACCCAAAAATATGGCAATAGTTTTGCCGATTATCTCAAACGCGGTGATTTAAAAGCGGGTTTTGACATTTATCAGCGTTTTATTGAGCGCTCAAAAGCGTATTACAGCTTTGCCGATAGCTTGTTAAAATCCCCTGTGAGCTTACAGAGCAACGAAACGGTCATTATGAACCGTGAAAAATTGCCACGTTTTAAAACCGTTGCCGAGCAACGCGATTTTTGGCGCAAACAGCTGACCTACCAGCTAATTGGTATGACCATCAATCAAGATGAAGACAAAAACAAAGATAAGTTTTTGCAAGAAAATGCCGATAAATACAACGCCAGTGATTTAGTCAAAAACGAAACACGCTCACCAAGCCAAGTGCTAGACCAGCGTTTAAAGCGCCAATATGCCCAGCTGCAACGTATCGATAGCGACCAAATCGTTGAAACCCTGTTAAATGCAGCGATGGCAGCCTATGACCCGCACAGTAATTATTTTGCCCCCGTGCAAGCCAATGAGATGCAAATCCAATCGACGCTTGAATTGGTCGGTATCGGTGTCTCGATTCAGCCCGATCGCAAGAATCCTGATTACACCCGTATTATCAGCTTAGTTGATGGCGGGCCTGCCGCTCGTTCGGGTCAAATCAAACCCAATGACTTAATCATCGGCGTATCCACTGAAGATAAAGGCATGGTCGATACCGTCGGTTATTCGACACGTGAAGTGGTAAACCTCATTCGCGGTAAAAAAGGTTCATCCGTCACCGTGCGCGTCAAAGCGCCTAATACCCCAGACAGTAGCGCGCGTAATGTCACCCTCATACGTGACGTGATTCAGCAAGAAGAATCTGGCGTCAATCATCGGGTGATTAGTGTCAAAGATAAAAACGGACAAGCCAAAAAAATCGGTGTGTTAGAAATCCCAAGTTTTTATCTTAATTATAAAGCGCGCCGTGCGGGAGAAGATTATCGTAGTGTCAGTATTGACACGGAAAACGCGTTAAAAGCCTTAAACCAGCAAAATATCGATGGCTTAGTGGTAGACCTGCGTGATGACCCCGGTGGCTCACTTGATGAAGTCGCCAAAATGATTGGCTTGTTCGTCAAGTCAGGTCCGCTGGTACAAATTCGTGATAACCGCGGCAATATCCAAGTGTATGAAGACGAAGACAAAGGTAAGCAACTGTATACAGGCCCGATGACTGTACTCATTAACCAAGGCTCAGCGTCAGCCAGCGAGATTTTTGCGGCAGCGATTCAAGATTATGGCCGCGGTCTGATTGTCGGCAGCACGACCACGGGTAAAGGCTCAGCACAAATTCAGCTTGATAACCTTGCCTTAGGGTCAGCAACGTTAACCCAGCGCAAGTTCTACCGTATCACTGGCGGCAGTACCCAAAATAAAGGCGTTGTACCCGATGTCCGCTTAGTCAATATCTATGAAGGCATGGAGTTTGGTGAACGTAGCATGAAAAACCCACTGGCATGGGATACGATTCGTGCCGCGCCGTACCAACCTGCGGGCAACTATTCCCGTGAGACCTTGCAATCGCTCAATGCCTTGTCACAGCAGCGTCAAGCAGCCAATGCCCAGTTTGCTTATCTAAGCCAACTCAACAGAATCCGTAATGAGGAAGATGATAAGAAGCCTGTCAAATTGGACATCAATGACCGCCGTACTTTCCGCAAAAACATTGAGGCGAAAATGTTGGCGGCAGAAAATGCAAGACGCCAAGCCAATGGGGAAAGCCCCTATAGCACATGGACAGCTTACCAAGCTGCGCAAGATGCAGAGTTAGAAGTCCGTAGCCGTCTGAAACAAGCCGAACGTCCAAAACTTCCTGAAAGTGAAGCATTTGTGATTGAAGCGGCTAATGTGATGCTTGATGCACAGACAGCCAACAACCAGCGCCCCTAATAGCAAAAATGCGTGTAAGCAAAAGCTTACACGCATTGACGTTTGTACGACTGTTACCGAATGGTAAATTTTGTAATAATACATTCAACGGCACAGGGATGGTTCTCAAGGATTGAGATAGGGACAGAATTGCCAATAAAGGAATGGTTTATCGTAGTATTAAGGAATGATGCTTGATAAACACGTGGAGTGAGACTTAGGATGAGTCAAGAAATTCACTACCAATTAGTAAGGACCTTAAGGATGAGGTCAGTGATGCTAGGATAGCAGGTAAAAAAGCCATATCAGATGATATGGCTTTTTTACTTTGGAGGAGGGGTTAATCTATTCTAAAAACGATAGTTATGACGGGTTGACCAGTCGTCGATTTCTTTTTCTACCACATCTTCGGCACGGCCATAACGCTCTTGAATTTTACCTGATAGCTTTTGGCGATTACCTTCCAATTGGGTGATTTCATCATCAGTTAAGTCACCCCAAGTTTCTTTTACAGCGCCTTTAACTTGTTCCCATTGACCTTTAATTGTATTCTCGTTCATGAGTAGTATCCTTTTTTGTAATTAGTTTAATGTTATATAACTAAAAATATATACCCAATCATGCGTCTTTATTATTGCTTGGATTGTTCGTTCGGTATAAAACTATTATGCCAAAATTTAGCGCAAAGTGTGTGGTAAAAACTGTAGTAAAGCATCAAAAAACGTAACTAAATCAATGATTTTGTAAATAATATCAAGCGTTTCTTACACCCCGTAAAAGTATTTCATAGGGCAAAATTTTGCACAAAAAAAGAAGGCCATAAATATAGCCTTCCATTTAATCTCTCTAAGCTTTAATGATAACTTAGTGGTGATGACCACCTGCACCGTGTACATGACCGTGTTGCAACTCTTCATCTGATGCATCACGAATGTTTGCTACTTCTACATCAAAATGAAGTTTTTTGCCTGCTAAGGGATGGTTAGCATCAACAATCACTTTGTCCTCTTGTACATCTTTCACAGTGACTAACATCACATGACCGTCTTCAGTTTGCGATTGGAACTGCATACCTGGTTGGATATCTTCGACACCTTGGAAGTTTTCGCGTGGAACTTCTTGTACCGCCGCATCATCAAATTCGCCGTAAGCATCTGCAGGTTCAATGCTTGCAGTAAATTTGTCACCCACTGATTTGCCCGCCAATTGTGACTCAAGACCTGGAATAATGTTTTGGTAGCCATGTAAATACGCTAAAGGTTGACCTTCTGGTGATTGGTCAATGATGTTACCTTCGTCGTCTTTTAGGGTGTAATGAAAATGTACAACGTTGTTATTATTGATAGTAGACATCGCTAAAATTCCTTATGAATCAATGAATGGATTGGCAAATCGCTTTTTTGGCAGAATAAATTAAAAATTGCTAAGATTTTTCACTATAATTACCTTGAAAAATAATCACCGTGAAAATCTTTCAAATTTTGGTTAAACCTCAAAATACGCCAAAAATGTTAATGTAAATTGTAGCATCAATCATTAAAAATTTGGCAGTTGATAGACTTTAAAACACATTTTTAATTATTCAACCATACAACACTGTAACAATAAAGCCGTGTTCTGTTATTAATGGCGATAAGATTTAAAAATTCAATTTATCGAGCAAATTATTTGTTAATGATTCCTGTAGCGAGTAGGGGCGTTTATATAACCCAGCCCCTATCTGCCAAAATGCGTTTGATTTGGGCATAAATGACTGGCGCACTGATGAGTCCCGCCAACCCAAACGTGGCTTCAAGCACCAAAATAAATAACAACAATTCCCAAGCAGAGGCTCGGATTTTATGACCAATGATTTGCGCATTTAAAAAGTATTCAAGTTTATGAATGCTCACCAACCACACAAGCGATAAAATGCTGATGCCAAGCCCGTGAGTCAGGCTAAGCAAGACGATAACAATGTTTGAGACCAAATTACCAACGACAGGGAATAGCCCTGCGCAAAAGGTGATAAGCACAACGGTCCAAGCCATCGGTAGCGGATGACCCAGTAGCGGTAATATCCCTAGCAAAAACACTGAGGTTAAGATGGTATTGATACTAGAGATTTTGACTTGCGCAAAAAACACATCATTAAACCCCATGATAAGTTCATCAAATTTTTGGCGCAAATGCTGCGTAAATGGGGTTTTATGTGCCGCGCTATTCACAGGTACTTGCAACGCGACAATACAACCAATCACAACACCCGCTAGCACATAACCAAGCCCGCGTAACGTATGAATACCCACTAACTGCAGTTGTGGCGCATGACTTTTAATAGTACTCATGAGCATAGCTTGAAATGAACTGACTGAAATGGGTAGATGCTGAGAGATACTTGCGGGTAGTAGGGTATGAAGCTGGTCAAATATGTCCAATATCTGTCGGATAAGCTTATTAAAGACCTCAACACTCGCTTTATCAGCAATCCAATCGCCAAATACATACACAGTAAGCGAAATTATTGTCGCCAAAATGGCAATAGCAAACCATTCTGCAACTTTACCCATACGCTGCTGACGCGAGGCGCTATGCATATAGGCAATAACATGCCGATGAATCCAGCCAGCAATGCCGCGAATCAGCGCATAAGTAATCAAGGTGGCAAAAAGCACTAAAGTAAGGTGTAGCAATAGCACAGGCAGCCAGACAACAATCACACTGCTAATCGCTAACAAAAAACTTTTCATATCTGACCACTGTAACCGATCATTGGTCAAAAAAGGATCGCCCAAATGAGCACTGGTCGAGGCGTTGTTTTTATTGCTGAGTGCGGGTTCAGGATTGTTGCCAAGGGGTTCAGCGGTCATAAATAACATCTTAACAAGATAAAAAAAGATGAGATAAAACTAACACAATTTTAGTGATTAAAGTATTAGATTTATGACAAAATTTTGTCAAAATCGCGCGCGCGATGCGCAATAATAACCCGTGAAAATCGCAATCAAACGTAAAATCGGCTACAATATGCCATCTTTTTTATTCTTTCCTTTATCGGTTATCAAGCCTCGCTACTTTTAAGTCAAACACTATGTCACTACATTCTGAAATCGCCAAACGCCGCACTTTTGCTATTATCTCGCACCCCGATGCCGGTAAAACCACCATGACCGAAAAATTACTGCTATGGGGGCAAGCAATTCAGCGCGCAGGTGAAGTCAAATCACGCAAAACCGACAAACACGCGACCTCTGACTGGATGAGCATGGAGCAAGAGCGTGGTATCTCGATTACTACTTCCGTAATGCAGTTTCCCTATGCCGACAACATGGTCAATCTGCTAGACACTCCAGGTCACGCCGACTTTTCAGAAGATACCTATCGTACCCTAACCGCGGTGGACAGCGCACTGATGGTGATTGATGGGGCAAAAGGGGTCGAAGAACGAACCATCAAGCTGATGGAAGTATGTCGGATGCGTGACACGCCGATTATCTCATTTGTTAACAAGCTTGACCGCGAAATCCGTGACCCATTATCACTGCTTGATGAAATTGAAAACGTCCTCAAAATCCAATGTGTGCCGATGACGTGGCCAATTGGTACAGGTCAGCATTTTGTTGGGGTGTACAACATCAGCGAGGATAAAACCTACTTTTATCAAAAAGGTCATGGTACTGAGATTGTCGAGATTGAGAGCCGTGACGGCTATGACTATCCAGACATCCGCGAGAGAATCGGTGAAATTGCCTTCCGTGAATTTGAAGAAAGCCTAGAGCTTGCAAAAATGGCACATGAAGATTGGGATGTCGATGAATTTTTGACCGGTAAACAAACGCCTGTGCTATTTGGTACGGCGTTGGGTAACTTTGGCATTAACATGGTGCTTGATGTACTGACCCAATACGCCCCAGCGCCTAAAGACCATGACACAGTCGAACGCACTGTCAAAGCCGATGAAGAAAAATTCTCCGGCTTTGTCTTTAAAATCCAAGCTAACATGGACCCAAAACACCGTGACCGTATTGCCTTTATGCGGGTGTGTTCAGGCAAGTACGAAAAAGGCATGAAAATGAAACATGTGCGCTTGGGTAAAGAAGTACGCATTTCAGATGCCTTAACGTTTTTGGCAGGGGACCGCGAAGCGCTGGAAGAAGCGTATTCGGGCGATATCATCGGCTTACATAATCACGGCACCATCCAAATTGGCGATAGCTTTACCGAAGGCGAAACTTTAAACTTCACCGGCATTCCCCACTTTGCGCCAGAATTGTTTCGCCGTGTGGTACTCAAAGACCCACTTAAGTCAAAACAACTGCAAAAAGGTCTACAGCAGCTATCAGAAGAAGGCGCCACCCAAGTATTTATGCCGCAAATCAACAATGATTTGATTTTGGGCGCGGTAGGAGTGCTACAGTTTGAAGTGGTCGCGCATCGCCTGCTTGAAGAATATAAAGTGCAATGTACCTTTGAGCCTGTGTCGATTGCGACGGTGCGCTGGGTGCATTGTGATGACAAAGTGGCGTTTGAGAAGTTTAAGAAAAAAGCCCACGACCAGTTATCGGTCGATGGCGGTGGCTATTTGACCTATCTTGCCCCAAGCCGTGTTAATCTTAAATTGATGGAAGAGCGTTATCCAGAAATCACCTTTAGCGCCACCCGTGAGCATTGATTTTTATGTGCGAGTTGAATTCAGCTAAGTATAAACAAGCTCTGAATTTTTTTGCAAATGACGTTAAGGGATTAACATCCCATAATGTTTGGCAAAGTATTATGGATGATGAATATTTATCTGAGTTTGGCGATACGCACGATTTCGAATTTAAGAAAAAATTTTTTTTTGACTTTATACGCTATGCTCTTGAAAATGGTTATTTTAAACTTGGCACAAATGACTGTTTCTTAACAGGTTCGATTGATGAGCAACTTAAGTTATGGGAAACCGCTTTTCCCAGTCATGAAAAAGCTTTATTAACAGACGATGGCTTGTTTTATATTTGGTTTTTTCTTGAAGAATGTCCTGCGGGATTTGTTTGGCTATTTCCGCAAGATGATGGGTCAATATATGAGCATTGGACATGAATTTATCTATTTACCAAACCGTAACTAAACTATGGCAAAGTATAAATATTCTTAACTCAACTACTTTAGTAAAACTCTTTATAATTTCTTAAACTATAGGCATTAGCTTAGTTTAGCAATTACTATATTTTTTTGAATAATCAACAATAACAAGTGAGGATACTATGCAATTCCCAAATGGTGTAACCAAATCAAACCTTATTAAGCTTGGCGTACTTGGTGCCGCTTACTATATGTTAAAAGGTCGTAACAAAACCCAGCCAACCCTTGAAAACAAAGTAAATAATTCAGCACCGGTTGACAATGAGCCTGCTGACAATGCTGCGGCAAATTCAAATGGCACGAAACCTGCCAAAACTACAGCGTTTACCATGGGTAAAGAGCTAGCTGCTAAAGTGTTGGGTAAAAAATTCTAATAGTTATCGAATACTTATCAAATTACGTTATTATATAACAGCTATATCCCTAACGGCATTTGAAAACAGCCCATTAGTCCACCATTAAACGGGTATCGACTGATGGGTTTTTTATGGCAATACTGTTAGAAGCTAAGGTTTAAAAACCAAGGTAAGGCGAGGTGAGGTATGAGAATGTCGAGGGTGATTAAACTAGGGATTGCTGCCACAGCTTTATTGTTGATACCTAGACGCAGTAGTCCACGCGCTGATAAAGTAGCCGATTGCCGTAAGAGTCTATCCGCTATAAATAAACTCGAGCAACCTATCAATAAAAATACTGAGCACGATAATCATAACTAAAAAACTGGCTAAAATTTTTATGTAAAGCTATTGGCAGATAACACATAAAGGATAAATAGATGACGTTCATGAAACATCAAAGTCTCAGTGGCATTTGCCTGACAGCCCTGATGACGCTCATGGCTGCACAAGCTCATGCCCAAGATTTGTATATGGCAAAGTATTATCCTAGAGTCAATGAAAAACTCTTTGATAGCTGTGGAAAAATTTGCCCAGAGATTGACTATTATTTTATACAGACAGGAGAGGCTTGGCTCGATGCCATTATCAATAAAGACGTCACCGCAGCCATCGCAATGGTTGATGATAACCAAGATAAAGCACAAGCGAAAAAATGGCAAGATTTTACCCGTAATGCGATGCCCAGTGATAGCCAATACACGCAGCTTCTTAATACGGGGATTAGCCGATTAATAGCAGAAAATAAAACCATGGTGGCAGCACGTGGTAAGGATTTTGACAGCAGTATAGCGCCCGTGCAGATAATGGCAAAGCCGATGTATTTGGGTCATAAAAATGATTTAGAGTTGTTTGCGACGGAATTTTATCAATTCACGGGCGGCGCCCATGGTATCAGTACGACCACCTATTATGTATTTGATATGCGCCAAAAAAAACAATTGTCGCTTGTCGATGTGCTTTTACCACAGCAAAAAACAAAACTTGAAGCCTTGGTCAAAGCCCAATTCATTCAATATCTCAAAACCCATGAGATTAATGCTAACGCGCATTTTAACACTTGGCCGTTTAGTTTGACTGGCAATTATAGCTTTACGGGTCAGGGCATGACATTTTTATACCAACCGTATGAGATTGGTTTTTATGCGCTGGGTGCACCGCAATTGACCGTGCCATACAGCGAGTTAAACGGCATTGTCAAACCACAGTATTTGAAATGATATGACTATGATAAATGATACGGCTTGCTCGTTTGATTTGCCATTAATTGATACGCATACCCATTTTGATGTGGATAGCTTCGATCATGACCGCGAAATGCAATCACAATTGGCATGGGATAACGGCGTTCATCATCTGGTTTTGATAGGGTTTCTAGCAAAGTATTTTGCACAAATGGTGGCGTGTCAACAGCAAATGCAAGGATATGGGCAGCAAGGCAAAGCCACACCTTTGGCACATTTAGCCTTTGGCTTGCATCCTTTTTATATCACGGAGCATAAAGATAGCGATTTGCAGCGGCTAGAGCAGTTTATTCAGCAATATTCACCTATTGCGATTGGCGAAATCGGGCTTGATACTTTTACTGCGCCGATGAAAACTGCGGAGAATTACGCTAGGCAGCAAGATTTTTTTGGTCAACAACTTGAATTGGCAAAACACTACCAACTGCCTGCGCTGCTACATATTCGCCGCGCGCATGGCGATGTGATTAAGATGTTAAAAGCACAAAAATTCACCCAGGGTGGGATTGCCCATAGCTTTAGTGGCGGCATCCAAGAAGCCAAAGCATTAGTCAATTTGGGCTTTAAAATCGGCATCACCGGGCAAGTGACCAATCCGAATGCCAAAAAACTGCGCCATACCCTTACAGAGCTTGTCAAAACCGTTGGGCTTGATGCTATCGTGATTGAGACGGACTGCCCAGATTTTACGCCGCTGCCCTGTCATGAGACGCACGGTAGGCGTAATGTACCTGCCAATCTGCCGTATGTGTTGACAGCCTTATCAGACTTATTAAAAAAAGATCAATCCCGGCTCGCCGAACAGTTGTGGCAAAATAGCTGCGCTGCACTACAAGTCAGCTGGGAGTATCCTATCCCAAGCAAATTGAATATAAACCCTGACCAAGATTAAGATAAACCATGACACTGACAGCCGAAATGACGCCTGATATGACATTAACTGACGCCCAATACGAACGCCGTTTTGCGGGCACCCAAAAACTGTATGGTGCTGCGCAATTTAGTAAGTTTGAGAATCTGCATGCGTATGTGGTGGGCGTGGGCGGGGTGGGCTCATGGGCAGCTGAGGGACTGGCTCGTACAGGTGTGGGCGAGATGACATTAATTGACATGGATGTGCTAGTAGCTTCCAATGTCAATCGACAATTACCCGCTACCGATAGCAATTTTGGTAAAAGCAAAATTGAAGCCATGGCAGCACGTATCAAAGAAATCAATCCCCATATCAAATTACATTTGATTGACGATTTTTTGAGCCAAGATAACGTACAATTGTTAATGCCTAATCGTGCTTTGCAATCACAGCTTAAACAGTCAGGTAAACAGCTTGTGGTATTAGATTGTGTCGATGATATGAATGCCAAGCTTGCGCTTGCGCTACATTGCCGATTTAATAAATTAAAGTTGATTATGGCGGGCGGGGCAGGTGGCAAGACGGATCCGACCCAAATTCAGGTGGCAGATCTTAAGGATACTTACCAAGATCCGCTACTGGCTAAAGTCAGACAGCGACTTCGTCAAGATTATGGTATCAATCGTGCGATGAAAGAAAAATTCGGTATTCGTTGTGTTTTTTCATCACAGCCGCCGATTGTTGATAAGTCCTGTCAAGCAGGTGGTTTGCATTGTGGCGGTTATGGGTCAGCCGTTGCCGTGACCTCAGTGGTGGGGATGATGTTGGTTGCTGAAGCGTTAAAATAACCTCAGCGTTTAATTTTTATCACGTAGTAGGACGGTGCTAATGAGATGATATCATATCCTATAGCAAACAATGAAAAACAGCGTCTAGCGGTATTGGATGAGTACCATATCATCCAAACAAATAAAGAATGCGAATTTGAGCGTATTAGTGCTTTGGCTAAGGCGTTTTTTGGTACTAAGATTGTCGCTATTACTTTTTTGGATGCTGATATCCAGTTTTTTAAGTCAAGAATTGGTCTAAAAGAACATTCAACCAGCCGTGATGTTGCTTTTTGCAATTACACCATTACACAAAACGACACCTTTGTCACGCTCGATACTCACCAAGATACGCGATTTAAAAATAATCCTTTAGTCACCGGTTACCCTTATATTCGGTTTTATGCTGGCGCACCCATCGTGGTTCACGACAGTCAAGGTAGAGAATTTGCTTTGGGTGCGCTGTGTGTGATTGACGACCAGCCGCATCAAGATTTTGATGCCCATCAACAACGCGTGCTAGCGGATTTGGCGGCGATGGTGAGTGATACCTTAAAATTACGTCAGCAGCGTTACCAAGCTGAGCGCGCCGATGAGGTAAAGACCGCATTTTTGGCCAATATGAGCCATGAAATTCGCACGCCGATGAATGGTATCATGGGCATGCTTGAATTGCTTGAGCAGACACCGCTTGATACGCAGCAGCAGCACTATATCAAATCGATTAAATCGTCCAATGAGCATCTGCTTACCATCGTCAACGATATTTTGGATTTATCCAAAGTAGAATCAGGTAAGATACGTTTTGAGAGTATCCCGGTTGATTTAGCACAGCTATGCCAAGACGTGTATCAATGCTTTTTAGCCCCTGCAAAAGACAACAGCGTGGAACTAACCTTCGATTACTCTGACAACTTGCCCAAATATGTCAACACCGATCCGGTGCGGGTGCGACAGATTTTAATGAATCTAGTCAATAACGCCATCAAATTTACCCCAAAACAGGGTAAAGTGACTATTCAAGCCATGAATGGCTGTGATAGACACCAAATCAAATTCAATGTGATTGATACGGGCGTTGGCATCAAGCCTGAATCATTGGCAGTGATTTTTGATGCGTATAATCAAGCTGATAAGTTTACCCATCGGTTATATGGGGGTACAGGGCTAGGGCTATCTGTGTGCAAAGCGTTGGCAGAAGGGATGGGCGGCACAATTAAGGTAACCAGTGAAAAAAATAAAGGCTCGACCTTTACCCTATCTCTACCCATGATAGCAACTGATGAAATCAGCTATCAGCAGTGGCACCAAAGTCATGATGAAACCAAAATACAACCGCTAGAACGGCTGCCTGCCCATGTTCTGCTAGCAGAAGACAATGAGCTAAATGCCATGGTCGCCGTCAAAAGCCTAAAAAAATATGGCTATGAAGTCACCCGAGCCAAAGATGGGTTAGAGGTCGTCAATTTTTATAAAGCTGACCCTAGCAAATATCACATCATTTTAATGGATCATCAAATGCCCATCATGGATGGGGTGGAAGCCACCAAAATACTCAAACAGTCGTTTAGTCAGTTGCCGCCTATCATTGCAGTGACGGCACATGCCATGCATGGGGACAAAGAAGTATACCTTAACGCGGGTATGCAAGATTATTGTACCAAGCCCTATAAGCCTGAAGCGCTTGATGTGATGATTCAGCGCTGGCTGCATCATGTCGCCAACAAAATTTAAGAGATATTAATCACAAAATTTGCTTGCATTTGCGCAAACAATTGCTTACGGTAAAACCCTACGACAGTTTGTGGTAGGGTTTTATTTTCGTTGAAGTATTTTTGCTTGGTCACGGCTAAAAATGGCTTTGGTGACAATGTTTTATAAAATTAAGAGCTAAAAAAACGCCTATGGGAAATTTTATTTTTTTACAAATTTTTGCAGCCGTTTGTGCCTTGTCCATCATTACCACGCTATTTAACAAGCGGATTTTGGACTTTCCACAAGCCATTGGGGTGCCCATTGTGTCGGCGCTACTGGTTTTTATTTTGCAGTGGAGTGCAAGCCTGCTCAATGGCAACGAGTTTATTACCATCAATATCACCAGTATCCAAAATGCGGTGCGTGATATCGATCTTTACGATTTTTTAATCAATGGGGTGATTTGTTTTATTTTGACGGCATCGGCGCTGACGTTTAAGGTGTCCGATCTCAAAAACTATTGGAAACCGATTGGGATTTTGGCAAGTATCGCATTGGCACTGTGTGCGCTGTTTTTTGCCAGCCTTATGTTTGGCTTTCAGTGGCTCACAGGGGCAAATATCCCGTTTGCAGTATTGCTGTTATTGGGCGCGGCACTGGGTGCGACTGACCCGATTGGCATCAAAGGCGTGCTTAGCTCTATCAAAGCGCCGCGCCATTTGATGATTAAGCTAGAAGGCGAATCGCTGTTCAATGATGCGGTGTGTATTGCGCTATTTATGACTATTTTGCATGGTCTGCAAGGCAATGGCTTTAGCATTGTGACCACAGTAGAAGTATTGTTGTATGAAATCGTGGTCGCAGGGATTATTGGTTGGTTTTTTGGGCAAATGGCGCTGCGTATCTTAAGCGGTAAACACGAGATGGAGTCACTGATTTTGACCACGGCATTTTTGGCGTGTGGGTCGTATTTGGTGGCATTGTATGCGCATGCTTCCGCGCCCATTGCTTGTGTGGTCGGGGGCTTGATTGTCGGTAACCGTTGGCACCAGATTTTAGACGAAGGTGAAATCACCTATGTGAATCACTTTTGGCACGCCATTGAGGGGATTATCAATTCATTCTTATTCACCCTTATCGGTCTGGAGCTATTTATATTAGAGCTGAATACCTCGTTGATTTTGGGCGGTGTAGTGGCATTTATTTGTCTGCATTTATCCCGTTTTTTGGCAAATTTTGCGTCATTTAGCCTGTTATCTGATGTCCGAAAAACCAGTTATAACGGTAGTTTGACGATTTTATCGTGGGGCGGGGTACGCGGGGCAATTTCTTTGGCGTTGATTTTATCGGTTTCTAACGTCCCAGAATTGCAGCCTTATAGCAGCTTTTTGGTGGGTTATACCTTTATCGTGGTATTGATGTCGGGCGTGGTATGTGGTCTTGGGCTACCTGCGGTGATGAATGCGTTTTATCATAACCCCAACGAACCCACGACAGGTTTTGCAGGGTGGTATCAAAGGCTAGTTAAACGCTTTAATCGCAAAGGCTACCAGTATGTGCTCAGCGAGGATGAGCAGGGTAATGAAGT
Organism: Faucicola osloensis; assembly: GCF_020041925.1. GTDB lineage: Bacteria > Pseudomonadota > Gammaproteobacteria > Pseudomonadales > Moraxellaceae > Faucicola > Faucicola osloensis_D. The sequence continues at coordinate 1,547,327 of NZ_CP083409.1, forward strand.
GATTACCCGTTATCAGCCGCCGCCTGTGGTGATTCAAGAGACGCCTAGTAGTGTCGGTATGGCGTTGCCATTGCCAAAAGTGATTAATAAAGATGGACATGATGAATTGGCAAATCCCAATGGTTTTTAACTGTTACTACCACGAAAAAAAGACCTAGCAATTTGCTAGGTCTTTTTTATACCATTTTTTATATCATCAAATCGCTGAGCGCAAAATCCGCTCAGACACTGCCAAATCATTGCTACGATGTTCACCAAGTTTGACCATATTATGTGCTTCTAATTGGCTTAAAATTGGCGCGATAGCAGCCGCATCAAGGTCGGCATCTGACAATCTCACCGGTAAGCCAAGCTCGCGGAAGAAGTTTTCGGTGTTAACAATCGCTTGTTCGATTTTATCCTCGTCGCTTAGATTAGAGTTGCCTTCAGTGATATGCCAAACGTTTTTGGCGTACTGTAGTAACTTGTCTTTTTTACTATCTTTGAGCTCACGCATCACCCCAGGCAACACAATGGTCAAGGTGCGGGCGTGGTCGATACCGTGTAGTGAGGTTAATTCATGTCCAATCATATGGGTGGTCCAGTCTTGTGGTACGCCCGTGCCAATGAGACCATTGAGTGCCATTGTCGCTGTCCACATGATGTTTTTACGCGTTTCCATGTCGTTAGGGTTGGCTTTGACGGCACGGCCTTCTTCAATCAAGATTTTGAGCAGACTTTCAGAGAAACTATCTTGGACTTTGGCATTGACTGGGTAAGTCAGATACTGCTCCATCACATGCACAAACGCATCGCCTACACCATTCATCACTTGACGCTCAGGTAGCGTTAAGGTTTTGGCAGGGTCAAGAATCGAAAACTGCGGGAATACCAGCGGGTTACCAAAGGGCAATTTGGCATGACGCTCACTATGATTGATAACGCCGCCTGAATTCATCTCTGAGCCTGTTGCAGGAATGGTGAGTACAGTACCGAGCGGTAGCGCATTTTGAATATCACGGGTATATCCTTTTAATGCTTCCCAGGCTTTTTCATGGTCTTTGTCGTCATCTAAGGTGGCAGTCAATGCAACAAATTTGGTGCCATCGAGTACTGAGCCACCACCGACAGCGAGCAAAAAGTCAATGTTGTTGGCATGTACCATATCGACTGCTTTCATCAAGGTATTAAATTCTGGATTTGGCTCAATGCCGCCAAATTCAAAGATTTCACGCTGTTTACCTTGTAGCGCGGTTTTGACCTCATCGAGTGTGCCGGTTTTTTTGGCAGAGCTACCGCCATAGGTGATAAGTACGCGGGCATTATCAGGGACAAGATTGGCGAGTTCTTTGATTTGACCTTCGCCGAATACGATACGCACAGGGTTGTAATATTGGAAATTATTCATGCCGATCCTTAAGAATTTGTTATTGTTAAAACATTGCCACTTGTAAAAATGCACCATGGCACTTATTAAGTAAACGTTACGCTCAAACACAGCGCTATCATAGAATAAAATAGTGAAAGCAATTGCAATAATTTGTCTAAAAAACTCGCAACAGCTTTTTAAAAACAAATGCTTTTTAGAAACAGATGCTTGCTAAAACGTAGTCTTTGCTCAAGCTTCTAACAGCAGATTAACCTGTGAAAATTACGCTGTGACGAAATTTGATAGCAACGTATATAAGTCTAAAATCCTTATAAACAAGGAGGCTGCAACAATTTTTTTATCAAGTTTGTTATGACTTGAAGCTAGCAGCGTCCAATAACTCAACGAAAGATGAATCAACAATCCCGAGGAATGTATGTCTTACTCCGCTCTTTTATCACCGATTAACGTGGGCGCAATGCGCTTGCCCAACCGCGTCTTTATGGCGCCATTGACCCGTCTGCGTAGTGCTGATTTGCCAAATGGAACGAAAAATATTGGTGGCTTGCCAACGCCACTCATGGCAACCTATTATACCCAGCGCGCTAGCAGTGGTTTGATTATCACAGAAGCCACGGATATCTCAGCCGATGCCAAAGGCTACGCAGGTGCGCCAGGTGTTTTTAGTGACGCACAAATTGCAGGCTGGAAAATGATTGCTGATAGCGTACACCAAGCAGGCGGTCATATCGCTATGCAGCTATGGCACACAGGGGTGGTATCGCATTATAGCTTGCGCCCACAAGGTCAGCCGCCTGTATCAGCATCAACCGTGGATTTGGGTGATGCGGTACGCACCTCGTTAAAAGATGACGAAGGCAAAGTATACCGTGTGACTGCCACGCCAGCGCGTGAAATGACCATCGCAGAAATCAAACAAACCGTCGATGATTTTGCCAGCGCCGCGCGTAATGCGATTGAAGCGGGTATGGATTTTATTGAAATCCACGGTGCACACGGCTATTTGATTCATCAATTCTTGTATGAGAGCGTCAACCAACGCAGCGATGAATACGGTGGTAGCTTAGAGAACCGTATGCGCTTTTTGAAAGAAATTTTGACCGCAGTCACTAGCGCGATTGGTAGTGACAAAGTGGGTATCCGTATCTCGCCACTGGGTCAATTCAATGGTGTGGATGCCGGTAGCGAAGATGATGCGTTAGCAATCATCAAGCTGATTGATAGCTTTAACCTAGCCTATTTACATATTTCTGAGCCAGACTGGGCAGGTGGAAAACCTTTTACGGCAGAATTCCGTCGCCAAATTCGTGATGCTTATCACGGCGTGCTTATCGGTGCTGGTGGCTATACCGCAGAAAAAGCAGACGCGCTAATTCGTGATGGCTTAATTGATGCCGTCGCTTTTGGTCGCAGTTATATCGCAAATCCAGATTTGGTTGAGCGTTTTCACCAAAATGCGCCGCTTAATCAACCAAACCCAGCCACTTTTTATGGTGGTGATCAAGAAGGCTATACGGATTATCCTGCGTTAGCCCAATAATTGTACTAGCGAAAATAATCGTATTAGCGAATATGAAAACCCCGATCGTGTGATGACATGAGCGGGGTTTTTTATTGTGCTGATAAAACAAACAAATTTTTTTACTAAACTTATCATGAAAGTGAATAGAAAATCTGCTAATAATAAAGCGGCAATAGCAAATTGTCATATTAAAAAATAGTCAAACAAAGACAAGGAGAACGAAATGAAAACACGTTTTACAGCCCCCTTATTTGGGGCAGCTATAGCCCTGTTATCGGTAGCGGCAACCACCCAAACTGCCACTGCCGCGACAGCTACTAAAATTATTTTCCCAAAGGGTAGCTACTGTGCCAGTTACTCAGGTGATTTTAGTAAAAGTAAAACCTATAGCCTGTATCTGTTAAAAAACCAAGGTTTTGAAGTCAAAGCCGCCAATATGGAAGACGGTATCCACATTAGAGATGCACGGGGTGTGCTGCGAGGTGAATGGATTGACGACAATACTTATCGAATTCACACGCGCATGAAAGGTCTGCATTATGTGACAGTACGCAGTCCGTATGGCGACCAACAAGTTGAGTTTTGCGCGTATTAATTTAATAAGGGTTGGGGGTTTTGCTATTAGCCAAAACTTGAAAATACCACCATTAACACCGGTGAGATGATATTAACCAAAAACCCAAAGCTCATGGCAAGCGGTACCACTTCATTTCCCCCTGAGCTTTGGATGATAGGCAAGGTAAAATCCATAGTAGTCACCCCGCCCAAACCCACCGCCGTGGTTGGGTATTTGCGAATCAGCATAGGGATAAACAGTAGCGCCGTGAACTCACGTAACAAATCATTGAGCAATGCCACACTTCCCCAAACTGCGCCATAGGCATCAGTCATGATAATTCCCGACAACGAATACCAGCCATAGCCAGAGGATAGCGCTAACCCTTGGGTGAAGGTCACATCAGGCATTATCAGCGCGTACACTAAACCACCGACTGCCACACTGAGACAAAAAATCACACAAGCTTGTACGCCGCGTTTGTTGACCAATACCTGCCGTAACGTCATCCCCGAATGCGACAACTGAAAGCCCACCAATAGAATCAGCAAAATTAACAAACCCTTGATGATGCCATCAATCGGCAAATCCGTTATTGGCAGAAATTTGCCCAGTACAAAACCCAATACCACACAGCACAACTGAACGAGGCTTCCTGTGATGCTAAAACCTGCTTGGCTATGCTTATGGGGGATAGCACGTTGCCAAGGATGTAGCTTGTCAAACATCAGCAAACTGATAAAACCTGCACCTAGTGTACAAATCGCCAATATCGCCACATTGGTGCCAATAAACCCAATCTGCGCGCCCAAGTCAGGAATCTGCGACAACGAAAGACCAATAAAGGTTAAAATCACAAACACCAAGTTGGTCAGTAGCTTGTCTACCAGCGGCATGAATCGTTGCGGTAATGGCAGTAAAAACCCGACCACCAAAGGGGTAAGAATCAGAACAAGGGTGATAAAATTTTCCAACATACCGCGACGCTTCCAAACAGGGTTTAAACACAGGCTAATCGCAATATTTTGCCGTCAGCACTTGGTTTAAAAAATTAAAAGTCGCTATTGTACCCATAAATGCATCAAGTTGGCGAATATTTGCCATAATGCATGGTTTAAGCGTGCAATCAATTGCTTGGTAACACATTTGTAGTATGATTGAACAAATAGTTGTGTAAGATAAGCACATCCAATCATCTTACGCGTTAGATGACTTTATTAGCCGTTAATTTTTTCAATTTGTAGGATTACTATGAGACATTTTTATTTTGATATTGTCTTTACCACGATTGCGCTGGCAATTGCAGCGTGGTGGGGTTTTTCGCATGGTGGCGTTAGCACTATGATGTCGGCGCTGTTTGTCACGCTGATTTTGGCAGTGATGGAGATTTCGCTGTCGTTTGATAATGCGGTGGTCAATGCCTCGGTACTCAAAACGTGGGATAAGTTTTGGAAAATGATTTTCTTGACTGTGGGTATGCTCATCGCGGTATTTGGTATGCGTCTCGTATTCCCGATTGTCATCGTCGCTGTGACTGCGGATATGGGCATGATGGATGTCATCAACATGGCGCTCAACAACCCGAAAGAGTACTCGGCAAAGCTCATTGAGCACCATGCAGAGATTGCGGCGTTTGGTGGGATGTTCTTGTTGCTCGTCTTTTTAAACTTCCTCTTTGATGAAAAAGAAGTGATGTGGTTTGAATGGCTGGAGCGTAAGCTTGCGCGCTTTGGCAAGGTCGATGCCATGAGCGTGTTTGTAGCATTGGCGTTGTTGATGATAGCACTGTTTTGGGTAGATCCAGCGCGTAAAGCCGCTGTATTGACCGCAGGTGTGTTTGGTATTTTGATTTATCTAGCCACCAATGTGTTATCAAGCCTTTTAGAAGGCGCGGACGATGATGATGAATCAACCCCCGATGTGATTGAAGGCAAAGAAGTCGCTGGCGCGATTGCCAAAGGCGGTATTGCAGGCTTTTTATATCTTGAAGTACTCGATGCGTCGTTTAGTTTTGATGGGGTGATTGGTGCGTTTGCCATTACCAATGACGTGATTATCATCATGCTCGGTTTGGCAATTGGTGCGATGTTTGTGCGATCCATGACCATTTTCTTGGTAGAAAAAGGCACGCTCGATGAGTTTGTGTATCTAGAACATGGCGCGCATTATGCGATTGGTGCGTTGGCGGTCATCATGCTATTGGCAACTGTGCATATCGAGGTGCCAGAAATCGTGACGGGTTTGATTGGGATTGCCTTTATCGTATGGGCAGTGATTAATTCTATCAGCTACCGTAAGCGCGAAGAAGTCTTAGCGAAACACTAAAAAACACTAAAGAGACTGAGGCTCATGCCTAACCGTAGCGGTATTTAGGATGCTGGCTTGAGCTTAATATCCCTTAAGCTTTTGACACATAAATATAACAGCTTAATGTAGCCTAATGCTGGACAAATTCTACCACCAAAGGTATAGTTAAAACGTGAGTTTCGGCTCACGTTTTGTTTTTTTAGGCGATTTTTTACGGTGTTTAAAGTTTTTGTCTGGGCGCGCTTTTGGTCTGAGAGTGAAAGGTGCAGCGCATGACAACGGACATCGATTTACTTATTTGACTTCAAAAATTTATTACAAAGGATAAAACAATGGCAATTAGCTTAACCAAAGGTGGTAATGTTAATTTATCAAAGGAAGCACCGAATTTAACCAACATGGCCGTTGGTCTTGGCTGGAACCCACGTGCCACTGACGGGCAAGCCTTTGACTTAGACGCGGTCGCGTTTTTGGTCAATGAATCGGGTAAAGTACGGGCAGATGCAGATTTTATTTTCTTTAACAACCTAAAATCATCTGATGGCTCGGTAGAGCATACGGGTGATAACCGCACCGGTGAAGGCGATGGCGATGATGAAGTCATCAAAGTAGATTTAACTAAAGTCCCAGCCGATGTAAGCAAAGTGGTATTTTGTGCGGTGATTTATGATGGTCAAGCGCGTAACCAAAACTTTGGTCAAGTAGCAAACGCTTATATTCGCATCGTCAATACCCAAGGCGGCGCTGAAGTGGCTCGTTACGATTTGTCAGAAGACAGTAGCACCGAGACAGCGATGATTTTTGGTGAGCTTTATAAGAACAATGGCGAGTGGAAATTCCGCGCGGTTGGACAAGGTTTTGCTGGCGGTCTAGGGCCATTGGCTGCGTCATATGGCGTTGCTGTTTAGTTTTTTGGCTAAAAGTTTTTAACATTTTTTTAACAATGGGGTGGCATCGGCTTGCCCCTTTTTTTCAGCATAACCGTTTGTTTAGCCCGAGCGTTTTTTTAAGCTTGAGCACTTTTTTAAGCCTAAGGGCTTTTTCAAACTTAGCTACTTTTATTATCATTTTTGCCACTTAGTTTATAAGGATACATTAACCTATGGCAGCGACGTTTAGTATGATTGGGACGATTGAGCCATTTTTGCATTGTAATCTCAAAAAAGGCGATTCGATTTATTGCGAATCCAACGCCATGGTCATGATGGAGTCAAATCTTGAGCTTAAAGGTCAGATGCGTGGCGGCATCATGCAAGCTTTGATGCGCCGATTTGCCAATGACGAGTCGATTTTTCAACAGCAAATTGAAGCGGTAAATGGTGAGGGTGACTGCTTACTGGCGCCCACACTTGATGGTGATATGCAAATTTTAGACGTCGGCGCCAATCAGTATACGCTCAGTGACGGTGCCTTTGTGGCAGCGACTAATGGTGTTGATTTACGTGCCAATATCCAGCGCAATTTAGGCGGCGCTGTATTTGGGGATACGGGTGGCTTTATGGTCATGCAAACGCAAGGCCAAGGTCAGCTCGTGGTATCTGGGTTTGGCTCTTTGTTTGAGATTGATGTCACGCCTGATAAAGATGTGATTATTGATAATGGTCATGTGGTATGCTGGGATAGCCGACTGCAATATAGCCTATCAATGGCGACCAGCCAGAAAAAAGGCTTTTTGGGTAATATCATCAATTCAGTCACGAGCGGCGAAGGCATGGTACTAAAATTCTCAGGTCAAGGCAAAGTAGTAATTTGCTCACGCAACCGTGATACTTACCAAGGCTGGATTCAAAGTTTACTGGGGTCAAACTCAGGCGGACGCGGTGGCAATGAAGGTATTTTAGGCGGTTTGTTATAGTCAGTTTCTGCTAAACCGTTATTAACCTTTTAAAACATAGCTAGATAGAATAGTAAAAAAATAAAATAAGGAAACCAACATGGCAGTGAATTTATCGAAAGGTCAAAAAATCTCGCTAGAAAAAGAAGCAGGTGGCGCACTCAGCCAAATCAAAATGGGTCTGGGTTGGGATGTCGGTGCTGCGCCGCAAAAATCAGGTGGTTTTTTGGGTGGCTTGTTTGGCGGTGGTGGCAGTGGCAGCAGCATTGACTTGGATGCGTCGTGTATCATGCTTGATGCCAACAAACAAATGGTGGATGCGATTTGGTTTGGACAATTGCAGTCAAAAGACAGTAGCATACAACACACAGGCGACAACCGCACTGGTGCTGGTGATGGCGATGACGAAGTGATTAATGTCAATTTATCTCGTATCCCTGACCATGTGCAAGCCTTGGTTTTTACTGTCAATAGCTTTACGGGTCAAACTTTTGCTACGGTCAATAATGCGTTTTGTCGTTTGGTAAATGCCAGCAATAACAGTGAAGTTGCCCGTTATGATTTGTCAGCCCAAGGCAGTCATACCGCGCTGATTTTGGCAAAAATTTATCGTCATAACGGTGAGTGGAAAATGCATGCCATTGGTGAAACCGCGTCAGGTCGTACCTTTCATGATTTGATGCCTGCGATTTTACCGCACGTGTAACTGCGCTTTTTGATGTTAAGCAATAATGCGCAGCCATAAAAAAAGCCCTGTGACACGCAGGGCTTTTTATTTTGATAGCTATTTTTGACAAGTTTGTGTGGATTTTGCGTTGGTGGGTTTTGCATACGGTGTGGGTTTGCTAAAATAGCGGCGATTTAGTTTTGCACTGTTGAATTTTACAGTCATTTTTTTACAGTCAGTTTTTTAAAATCACTTTAGCGAATTGACTCAAATAATTTTGTGACAATAACCCACCGCTACAAAGGAATCCAACACCATGCCATTTAATCGTTTACAGCCGATGTTGATAGCAAGCTTGCTGCCGCTGCTGGTTTTTACTTGGTTTAGCCGTGACTACATTGGGCAGGTTGATTTTTGGTTGTTGTGGCTAGTGGCGATGACCTTGGTCGGGTTGCCATTGGTGTTTGCAGAGATTGGTTTGGCGCATCGTAGTGGCACGTCTCCGCTGGTCGGTCTGCCCATGTTGACCCGTGAAGCTGACGTGTCAACGGTTTGGCGAGGGTTTGGTTGGCTGACTATAGTGCTGTTGCTGGCGGTTGTGGGGCATTTACTGGCAAGTAGTGGCGAGGTTATCCATCCGCTGGTGAGCAATATTGCTCTGCCTGCCTTGTTAGCCATTATGGTGCTGATAGTGATTGGTTTGAGTTTTATCAAGCATTTGGCAGGTTGGTTGGCGGTCGGTTTTGCCGTTGCCGCGTTGGTTGTCAATGTCATGCAAGGTGGGTTTGTCGCGTGGCAGATGACAGCGACGTCCTTGACGGAGTGGGCAGGGGCGGTAGTGTTGGCGCTGGTCTGTGTTGGCGCAGGTACGGGGCTATACTGGCATGCGCGCATCCACCAAATGCTCACGATGAATACTACGGCGACAGATCAAGCACGCGAATCCGCGAGTCGCTATGTATTACCGGTGTGGAGTTTTCAGTTATTAGTGGGTGCGCTGATTGCCATGACTTTATCGCCAAACAGCGCGATGGCGGCAGTGTTGAATGCATTGGCAATGCTGGCAGGGGCGGCGTATTTACTGCATATTTTGACCCATCAAGTGTCATTACGCTGGCAGCAACAGCAATTTAACTTTTTGGTATTGGTGGTATTGGCAGTGCTTAGCCTTGCGCTAGCCATGGTACCAACTGCTTGGCTCAATCAGCTGATTATTGTAATAAGTTTAGTCACGGCGGTATGGCTAGCCGTATTTGCAGGCTGGCAAATGAAAATCAGCCATCTGCGCAAATCATTGAATTTTAGCTCAGAAGGCTTATATAACCTTTGGCGCATTGCGGTGCGTATTATTGTGCCATTGGCGGTGATTTTGGCGATGGTGGGGTGGGTGCTAGGATTGGCAAAATGATTACGGTTGATATAGCCTTTGCGCCCGATAGCCAAACACAGTTGCGGTTAACCCTGCAACTTGCTGATGATAGCCGCGTGATTGATGCAGTCAATGCAACAGGCTGGCAACAGCAGTATCCGCAGATTTTTAGCTATAGTGTCGGTGTGTTTTCCCATAAACTAGACTGGCAAAGTGCTATCAACACAGGCGATAGAATCGAAATCTATCGCCCTTTGACCATCGACCCGCAAAACAAACGCAAATTACTGTCCAAAAAATCAAAGCGATGAGGGTGTCACCCAATATTATTGTATAGCGCACAAAAAAAGCCAATCACAGCATCACGGCAATGATTGGCTTTTTTAGTCAAAAAAACTTACTGAGTCACGGCTGGGCGCTCGATACGGGTGACAATACCATTTTGGTCAAAATAAATTTTGGCGTATTGTTGGGCGTTATGAATTGCTGGCTTGTTGGCGCGTTTAGCGTTAGTACCTGGGGTAAAATCGTACAGATAATCCCAACGTACCGGATTTAGGGTGTCTCTAAAGGTTGGGCTACCTAGTATATAGAGCACTTGATTGGCATTCATACCCACTTGCACTTGGCTTAATTTGTCTTCATGAATCGGCTTGCCTTGTGGGATATCGATTTTGTACACGCTAAACCATGAGCAACCTGGTAATACGCTGACGCTGCTAATTACGGCAACCAAAGGCAGGACTGCCAGTTTTTTTGATACTGTTGTGATAGATGTCATTTGTCAAACCGCTTTGAGATGGTGAACGATAAAATTTACGACTTATCATACGTGATTTGGGTTTTTTTGCCTACCTATTGACCGCAAAATTTAAATTATTTTACATACAGTTAATGTTTGGGTGTAAAACGCCGTGGTGTTTGGTATTTGGCGTTCTGGTGGTTAGCCTACTTTATCTCTAGTCTGCATTCGCCCGTTATTTGTCAACGGGCGCTTTTGCCAGTGATGTCACGTTTTTTTACTGTGGGATTTTATCGAATTTGTTATTATAGTTATAATTTTCAGTTTATAAGCGACACCTGATAGGGTGTAAGGATTTATATGTCGTCTTTTACCAACCAAGATTTGCGTCGTGCCGGTTTGAAAGTCACGTTGCCGCGTTTGAAAATTTTAGAATTGCTAGAAAAAGCCGAATCCCATCACATGAGCGCGGAAGATGTGTATAAAGCCTTGATGGAGCACGGTGAAGATGTAGGGCTTGCGACTGTTTACCGCGTGCTAACCCAGTTTGAACAAGCGGGGATTGTCGAGCGTCACAATTTTGAAAACAACTTGTCAGTGTTTGAAATCGCCAAAGATGAGCACCATGACCACTTGGTATGTGACCAATGCGGCAAAATCATTGAGTTTCACAATGAAGAAATCGAAGCGCTACAAGAAAAAGTCGCCAAAGACTTTGGCTTTACCCTAGCAGGGCACTCGTTGGTGCTGTATGGAATTTGTGATAATAAAGACTGCCAAAATTCGATAAAGCGCTAAAACATTGTAATGCATTGATAGGTTAATGCGCTAATGTTTTGCTGCGCTAAAAAAGCTCAGTCACAAAACTCAATTAAAAACTTCAGTTAAAAAAAGCGGCTAGATAAATTTTATTTAGCCGTTTTTTTGTCTGTTTTCCGTTGTCTATTGTTTATTGAACGCTATGATGCGGTTTTAGTTCTGATAGTTTAAAGCCAGCGATTAATAGCGCTGCGCCATACACCGCAGCGCCCACCACACACAGCGCCAATAGTGCAACAATACGAATACCTTGATGCGCGGTAACCGGGAAAAAATGAATACCAGCGGCAAGTGCCAACCCCATCGCCCCATTTGCCATGGCAAAGATAACCGCTAATCGTCGCCAAGCCGCGCCAAACCGATAAATACCTTGGGTATGTAAATAAAAATATAACAGCGCCGCATTGATAAAAGACGCCAGTGTATTGGCAAGCCCTAGCCCGGCATGGGGCGCGATTTGCCACTTTTTAAATAATCCAGCCAGTACTAGGCTTAGCACGACATTGGCAATCACGCTAATCACACCGACTTTGACAGGGGTGCGACTGTCATGACGGGCAAAAAAAGCCGGGGCAAATATTTTAATGAGCATAAATGCCAAAATCCCACCCGCTAAGCACTGTAGCGCAAGCCCACTCATCATGGCATCTTGCCGCACAAATTCCCCATGTTCAAACAGGGATATCATAAGCACATTACTAATCATGCCAAGCGCGATGGATGCAGGTACCCCGACCAACACCGTCAGCCGCGTCGCCCAATCTAGGGTATGTCCAAATTGTTGATGGTCATCGCTTGCGATACTTTTGGATAGACTGGGCAAAATCACCGTACCAATCGCCACCCCAATCAGCCCTAGCGGCAGCTCGCTCATCCGCTCTGCGGTATATAGCCAAGAGACCGAGCCATCGACCATGGTTGAAGCCAGTACTGTGTTGACCAGCATATTGATTTGGGTAACCGAGACCCCAAACAGCGCAGGGAGCATGAGTTTTAAAATCCGTTGCACGCCAGGATGACGAAAGCTGACCTTTGGCATCACCAGCAGCTGATGGCTATGCAATTGCGGTAATTGAATCAATAACTGCAGCAAACCTGCCACCGCAACGGCATAACCGACCGCCAAAATTGGTTTGGCAAGCAGCGGCGCTACCCAAATCGCGCCCACAATCATACACACATTTAAAATCACCGGTGCAAAGGCAGGTAAGGCAAACCGCCCCACGCTTTGCAAAATACTACTAGCAAACGCAGTCATGGCGATAAATAATAAATAAGGAAAAGTGATACGAAGCAGCTCAACTGCGGTTAAAAATTTGTTAGGCTCATGCAGATAACCCACCGCAAACACAGCAATCACAGCGGGCGCAAAGATGACTATCACGGCGGTAAGACCTGATAGAATCAACAATAACGTACCTGCCACCCGACTGATAAGAATTTGAATGCCAAGCAAGGCTTTTTTGCTATCGGTCATGTCGTTATTTTGGGCTTGGTGTTGATAATCGGATAGTACAGGGACAAAAGCTTGGGCAAAAGCGCCTTCAGCGAACAGCCGCCGCAAAAAATTGGGCAATTTGAAGGCTACCAAAAACGCATCCATCATGCCACCCGTGCCAAACACGCTCATCAATACCATGTCGCGAATCATGCCCAAGATACGTGAAAATAAGGTAAAGAAACTAATAATAGCGGTGGATTTGATAAGTTTTGACATGAAAGAATCGCTGCAAGTTTTGCCGAGAAGTGGGTATAGTGCTTGGATTTTGTAGTTTGATTTGGGCGCTATTATTTTGCAAAATCGTTATCCTACAAAATTGCCATACGATAAATTTTGGAAAATCATCTAATGGCTTATGTCACTTTTATTGACCATGTTTCTATTGACCGTGTTTCTATTGACCATGCTTCTTAATTTCATCCAATCAAAATACAGCCCCGGGTCGGATTTGCGGCCGCGCGCGATATCGCTGTGACCGGCTAGATGATTGATGGTTTTGGGATAAGCTTGATAAATCGCGGCAATCACGCCACTTAAAGCTTGGTATTGCCTGTCATCAAACTCGCTATAATCATCACCTTCCAGCTCAATCCCAATCGAATAGTCATTGCAGTTTGGCACGCCCAAATAACTAGATTTGCCAGCATGCCAAGCACGCTCATCAAAGCTCACAAACTGCGTGACCCTACCATCACGCTCAATAAACAAATGCGCGGAGACCTGCTGCTGATAGATGGTTTCAAAATACGGATGCGCTTTGGGGTCTAATTGATTTTGAAAAAATGCACGAACAAAATGCTCGCCTTGGTTATTTTTTAGACCAAATTCACTCGGCGGCAAGCTGATGTTATGAATCACAATCAGGTGAATATCATTAGGGTCGGGGCGCTCACCAAAATTGGGTGACGCCACAAACTCGCATGGGCTTAACAAACCCTGCTCAATGCTAAATCCCGACATAACTATACCCCGCCCAATCATCAAAATGGTGTTTCAAATAGTTGGTAAAACGCTACTCAATGCTATGGCTAATTTAGCATAAAATGGGCTTATCATCACCTTAACCGAAAGACACAGTTAAAAAAAAGCAATGTTGCAAAAAAATGGTATGCTATCGCTAAGCTGACAACAAGGGTAGGACATCCGATGGATACGATTATAGCGGCGTTGATACTGGCAGTAGTGGGGGCGTTTTATAAAATTTTTGCCCAACAAAAAGCAATCACCCGGCTTGAATCCAAGCTCGACAACCTGCAAAAACAACTCGCTGACGTCATGGCAACTGTGTATATTCTAAGCAGCGAGGCAAAGCCATCATCTACCCAGCAATCGGCAAGCGATATTCGCCAAAATCAGCCTGTCACTGAACCCATCACGCAGCTCATCAGTCAAGCTCCCGTCTCAGCGCCCATCCTAGCCCCCCTCCCAGCGGCTGAATCTTTGCCCATCGCGAATACGCTTGACGCTTCGGTTAGTTCAGCTCCGCCAACGGCGACGCAGCCGTCCGTGAATGACTCAGCCCCACCGCATCAACCTACCTTGTCACAGTCATCATCTCATTCTTCTCATTCTTCTCATTCTTTAAGAGATGATGAAAGCGCTACCAATATTGTGACATCGCTTTGGGCAAGTGCCACCCAATGGTTTTTTGGGGAAAACTTGGTGGTGCGTGTGGGTGCACTGGTGTTGCTAGTGGGCGTGGTGTTATTACTCAAACTTGCAAGCCAATATATTGAGGTATCGATGCCTGTGCGCATGGCGCTGGTAGCGTTGGGCGGCTTGGTGATAACGGCAATCGGTTATCGCACCACTACCAAAAAACGCAGTTATGGGTTGACTTTGCAAGGTGTCGGCTTTGCGGTGATTTATCTGACGGTGTTTGCGAGTTTTAAATTGTATGGACTACTACCATCCACCTTAACCTTCGGTGTGCTTGCGTTACTGGCAGGGTTAACAGTGATGTTTTCGGTGTGGCAAAATGCGCTGCCGCTTGCGGTCTTGGCGTTCGGTGGGGCGTTTTTTGCGCCGATACTGGTCAGCCGACCTGACGGTAGTGTGGTGATGCTATTTAGTTATTATTTATTACTCAATATAGCGGTTGCGGTGATTGCCCATTATCGCACTTGGAAATTGCTCAATGCGCTAAGCCTAGCGGTGACTTTTGGGCTTGCGTATGTGTGGGGATTTCGTGCATTTAGTGGCAATAGTGCAGGTGCAGGCTGGCTGTCATTACGCTGGCAACTGTTAGGGTTATTGGTTGGGCACATGGCGCTGTATCTGTTTATTGCGGTTAGATATTCTCAGCAGGTCGTAAGTTATAACCAAATGCTGCTACAAATGAACAGGGGGGTAGCCAAACGCCCAATTCTATCGATAGATTCAGGCCTGTTGTTTGGCACCGCGTTACTGGGGTTTGGGCTGATGGCAAGTTTGCTCAATGATTTGCCTTATCATCTGGCCTTTGCTAGCAGTGCGTTATCAGCTATTTATTTGAGTCTAGGATTGTGGCTGCTCAAACATCATCGCCGTAGCATCGTAGGCGACCGACAAGCCAACAACCAATTTGATAACAGCTTTGAGCTACTTATTGAAGCCAGCCTTGCGCTCGGCTGTGGGTTTTTGGCTTTGGTGATACCACTGGCACTATCAGCCAAATGGATTAGTATCGGTTGGGCAGTGCAGGGTGCTGCATTGGTGTGGCTTGGTGCGCGTACCCAAAGACGCTGGACGGTATATTTTGGGTTGGCATTGCAAGGCTTTAGTATCGTGTTATTGGTGGGTTTTGATACCCTCATGCGGCATTGGTATGGGCTACTGGATCAATTATCTATTCCGCACCAAACGTCTATAGTGGCGGCTTCATCCACCTTGCCACTGACCGTATTGACAGCGTGTGTGCTGCTGTCTGCTTTTATTTTGCGTCACGGTAGGGTCAATATCGCGGCAGCCAAACCCCAAACGCCAGCCACACTCCAAGCTAAAGCTCAGCCTCAACCTCAACTTCAACCTGGGGCAGTCAAAACGACGTATAAACGGGTTCAACAAATTGCTGATAATGCCAGTCACAGCTTTGTTGCCACCGCGCTTGTGGTTGTCGGGTTTGTGCTGTATCTGTCGGCGATTTTATCCGCTGACTCCTTTTGGAACAACGGTGGCAAAACCACCACTATCAAACTTGCTGTGGCTATGGCGGTATTTTTAATTGTGGGGCAACTGATGCATCAGCGTTTTGTTTGGCGCAGTATGCGTAAGGTGAGCCGCTTGATTTTACCGTTTGTGATGATGAGCTGGGTGCTAGTCTGTCTCACCCATGTTAAGGTCGAGACGGTTGTAGACCTAAACGATTATCACGTCAAAGCATTTAGCGGGTTGGGGCGTTATTTGCTTGCCATGCTCGGCTGTTTTGCCATCGCAAAATTGCTAGGGGCGTGGCTGCTTAGTCGCTGGCACCGCGACCGACTCGATACAAGCGTTGACTCGCTCGTTTGGTTTTTGGTAGGGATTGCCATGCTAACTTGGATGCTGCAACAAGTGCCATTTAACTATTGGCAGCATGCCCAAGAGCTTCGAGCCATTATCACTATATTACCGACCGTGCTGGCTGTGCTTGGGCTGATGAGTTTGTTGTTGCTGCCAAGATTGCAGGCGTTTGGTGGTCGTTTACTTGGTTGGTTAGAGGTGGATAGGCTACTTAAACACAGTGCTTATATTTTGGTACCGATGACCTTTATTTGGAGTTTATCTGCCAATTTCTCGTTAGACGGTCAGCTATTGGGCGTTTATCTGCCGCTGCTCAATCCGCTTGATTTGACCTTAATCAGCATTTTACTGTACCAATCTTATGTGGCACTCAAAGTTGATACTAACTATCGTACTATCGTTTTGGTGGCTTGCGGTTTAGGGGCATTTGTGACGGTCAGTAGTATGTTGGTGCGTGGGTTTGCCAGCGTTTGGGGCACACCGACTTGGGAACAGGGTGCTTGGTCAGTCAGTATGGTACAGACGGGGCTGACTATCTTATGGACCGTCATTGCGATGGTATTGATGTTCTTGGCAAACAAAAAAGCCATTCGCTTGGTATGGTTTGCCGGTATCGCATTATTAACCATGGTGGTTGCCAAGTTGGTATTGATTGATATGTCGAATACCAGTGCGGTACTGCGTGTGGTGTCTTTTATTGGGGCAGGCTTGTTGATGCTAGTCATTGGTTATCTTGCACCCTTACCCCCCAAAGTAGGTAAACCGAGGTTAGGCAAACTCAAGCCAGGCAAACTCAAGTCAGCCAAACCCAATGCAGCCAAAAAAAGCTAAGTAACCCCCTGCTAAAAATCGTAAATAACGTGGGTTATTTTTCGTATTTACGGCAGGCGGGCTTAGATAAATGCACAAGGAATTACTCCCTAATTGTCTTTAAATTGTAACATCTGGCTAGAATTTATCCAAAATATCGGTTCTCTTGTTAGTGGTTTGTAGCACGGTATAGAAGTTTTGAATGGGTATTGTTAATATCTTTATAGGGCAAAGTGCAACAGCAATTAAAGTATAAATCTAATTACTATCAATGAGTTAGAATGTCATTTATCATTTTTCTAACATAACAAATTAAGGTTTTAAGGTTGATACTGCCTACTGATGCTAACCATGCGATGCTAGGCTTTTCAAATTTTTTAGATTAGTTATGACTGACGGCTTTATGTCGATAAGGCAAACACGGGCTACGCGGCTTTTTGGTTTGGTCTAGTTGGTCTTGGTTTTTGTCAATGTCCATCGCAATCGGTTGGCTTGTAAAGTCATATCAAGTATATAGTAGCTATTACATAGGGGCTATGAATTCTATAGTAACTATAAATTAACAATGAAGTAAAAATGAAAAAAAATAAGCACTGTCACGTGAGATTAGCCAAACACCGCGCCTGTATTTTATCGGCAACTTTAGTTTCGCCGCTATTGTTAGTAGCTATCATTTACACGCAAGCAGATGCCCAAAACCCTACGCAAACGGCATCCGTTACTGTTGCCTCGCAAAAAACCACCACGACCACGGTAGCGCCCGCCATCGTTGACAACTCAGAGCAAGAGCATGACACTGACAGTATCAGCTATGGCTTTGAGGCATTGCAAAATAGCTTTGCAATCGACATTGATTTACCGGGAGAAAATCAAGCGGACAACCCCAACAGCGCCCAACTGGTAAAATTTTCGTCGTTAACGCCCAGTTTGTTGGCTTTAATCATGCAGCAAAATGGGGCAACTATTAGTGATAAACAAAATTACCGCTTGATTGATGCCAAAGGTCATATTATGCCGATGGCGATTCGCCCGGTCAGTAAACAATCATCTGTCAATCAAGTATTGCAAGTAGTTAGCGTGGAGACAGATAACCCCAATGCGGTGGAAAAATTACGCCATGCGTTGACCGTACAGCTTGATAACCCAGACAACCAACAATCGATTAACATTGACCTTAGCAATTTACCTTCAAACCCAGTCTCCGCTGTTACCAATAGCCCAGTCAGAACTTGGTGGTTAACCAATCCCAACTTTGCCAAAACCCAACCTGCTTTATCCACCGAGCAAGCGGTCAATCTTTGGCTAAAATTTTTACCCGTGAATTCAGCCCAGCCCAGCAAGCGCCCACTGCAACTGCAAATTTATGGCAGTGATGACTTGCAAAGCTGGCAGATGGTCAGCCAAACCGTGGTCAGCCCCTTTAACCCTACTCAACATAGCCAAATGGTAGCGCCGCAAACTGACGGCAGCAATCATCCGATAGCGACAGGCAATGCTATTGCCATCGAGCCGCAGCAAGCCAATTATCGGTATTGGCAAGTGGTGGCGAATCAGCCTATCAATCTTGAGGCAGCAAGCTTAAATCACATGGTGAGTGAGGCAAGTTTGTTCTTGACCCGCGCCAGTTTTTCAAAAACCAAAGATGACGCCAACCAATGGCGGCTTAGCCTTGCTCAGCCCATGTTGACCACAGGGGTGAATTTTTTTGTCCCCGAAAATCAGCTGTGGCAAGTGAGCATCAACGTACCTGAACAAGAAGCCAATCAATTGGCTAAAATCAACAAAACCGCCAATGTAACTAATGATAAAACTTTAGCCAATTCACAAATTGATAAAGACCATACCACGGTCAGTTGGCAACCCACATTGACCAAGTCGCTGCAATTGAAGGCTCAAATGCAGCAAGATGATTTACCGGTCAATCTGTTAACGCCCATGTATGAGATGTACTTTTTAGCACAAGGCACAGCACCTTACCGACTGGTAATCAACGAGCCACGCGTATTACAACAACCCAATATCACGCTATCCAACCAACAACTTACCAGCCTTGGCAATACCGTTGAAGGACAAATGCAAAATATCGAGGCATTGAATAATCCCAACGCGTCGTTTGAACGCTACAAAACATGGGCACTGTGGGGTGTACTCGCCGCAATTGTAGCCGCTTTGGCGTTGATTGCCCTGCGTTTATATCAACAAACTACTACCCAAGCCCCCAAAGAATAAGCGATAATACAATCAAACATACCTCATCGAAAATGCCCCATCGACAATAAGGGATTATTTGCATGTCTGCTGCTAGCCAAACCATTAGTGACACCTCGACCACCACGCCCCAAATCAGCTCACTACTACGTATTGAAATCGCCAAACAAGTCGCACTTGCGCTGCAAGAAGACATCGCCACTGGGGATATTAATGCGCAGTTAATACCCGAAACACAGTGCGATACGGCAACGATTATTTGTCGTGAACCGATGGTAGTCGCGGGTAAGGCATGGGTGGATGAAGTATTTCGCCAGCTTGACCCCAATATGCAGCTTGATTGGGCAGTCAAAGACGGTGACGCTGTGGCAGCCAATCAAGTTTTGGTGACGCTCATCGGTAACACCCGAGCGCTGCTGACGGGTGAGCGTACCGCGCTCAATTTTTTACAGACTTTATCATCCACTGCCACTGTGGTTGCCAACCATGTGGCGGTCATCGCAGAACTACCGACCAAATTGTTAGACACGCGTAAAACGCTCCCAATGCTGCGCCATGCGCAAAAATACGCCATGCTGTGTGGCGGCGGCAATAATCACCGTATCGGGCTATACGATGCCTTTTTGATAAAAGAAAACCACATCATGGCGTGTGGCGGTATCGCCCAAGCAGTCAGTCAGGCGCGTCAGATTGCCAATAAGCCAGTGGAAGTTGAAGTGGAAAATTTTGATGAGTTGCATCAAGCCATCGCTGCCAATGCCGATATCGTCATGCTCGATAATTTTACCATTGAAGATACCCACAAAGCGGTCGAGTTGGTTGCTAGTCTTGGCAAGCCTTGCCAGCTTGAAGCTTCAGGCGATATTAGCCTTACCCATCTACGCCAAGTGGCAGAAACAGGGGTGGACTTTATCTCAATGGGCGCATTGACGAAGCATATCAAAGCCATTGATTTATCGATGCGCTTTCAACAATAAATCGGTTAAAAAATACATCGATTAGAAATAGTCAGCTTTTTTAATGCCATTCGCGATAGGTCATAGCATGATGCAAACCATTTTAATGATTGGACTGGGCAAAATTGGTTTACCTGTTGCTAAGCAATTAGCGGCGCAGGGGCATTGCGTGATTGGTGTCAGCCGCTCCACGCCGACAGATTTGGCTTTCTGTAACCCCATGACAGCCAAGCTGCCGCCCGACAATGACAATCTATATCAGAAAAATCTACATTTTGTTGCCAGTGATGCGCGCGCGTTAGCCATTGCCCAGCTAAGTCAATGGTCAAGCCAAATTAGCCAAATCTGCATTATTGTCAGTCCAGATACCTTGTCGCTACAAGGTTACCGTGACAGTTATTATGCGATTGCTGAGAATGTGGTGAGATTGGGTGACTATCTGCCAAACCTCAAACGTGTGGTATTTATTTCTTCGACGGGCGTTTACGGACAAAACGCGGGCGAAGTCATTGATATCAATACCCCTGTGTCAGCACCAGCGAGCGCCACTTCTCAAGTGATTTTGCAGACTGAGCAGTTATTGCAGCAGCACTTTGAAGATGAGAGTGTTATCATTCGCCCAAGTGGGATTTATGGGCAGTCACGGCTGCGTCTACTGACTATGGCGAAACAGTTAGCAGCGCAGTCGCCAAATACGGCTAGCGATTATCCTAATAACACATGGACTAATCGTATTATGGATACAGATTTGGTGAGTATCATTGTCACTGTCATCAATGCAGGTGAAACCGTGCCAGTTTACTTGGCGACAGATAACGCGCCAGTCCCGCTCTATACTGTGCTAAACTATTTGGCGACTGCACAGGGCTTGAACTTATCGCTGCCCTGTATAGAGCCAACAACGGGCAAACGCATTATCACTAATTTGCCAGCTAGTTGGCTCAACCACCCAGATTGGCAGTCAGGCTATCAGCATATTTTGTCGACTTTAAGCGATTAGTGATGGCTGGTGGGTTTCAACAAAAATTTTTAATTATTTACCTATCAGTGATTTTATAGCCGTGTATGCCATGACGTATTCCAATACTGAGCGCCAAGCCGCAAAAAACCAAGTTAAAGACAGAGACCAGCTACGCCATCCCAATGTGATGACTGAGGCAGAAAGATTGGCTTTGCCCGATCCTTGTCGCCCGATTGATAAGCGCGTCATACCTGCGCGTCATACCATTGACGTTTATATGCAAAAACCGCTTTCATTGCCCGTGACGGATACCAACAACAACCTCACCGCTAGTGTAAAAGAGGTTGCCAAGCCCTACACAATGAGGGATAACACAACAAAAATCGCTAAAAAAAATCCGCAAAGTCATCAACCTGAGATGCTAGAGCAGTTACTATCTGAGCAAACCATTGAGATGCGGCACTTTATCCAGCAGCAGCAACAGCAGGCCAATAGCAGCCAAAGTAAACACCCGTCATTGCATTTACCGCTATCTTTGTTGCCGCAGCTCGTCAATGACAGTAGTATTTCACTGATGAAAGCGGTGATGGGTCAATACCCACATTTAGCGAGTATGAATACGCTTACAACATCCTTGTCACAGCAGACATTGCAAAATTCCTGCGCACATCAAGCTGGTGATGCCCCCAGCGCACAGTCTGACGCCACCTATAACCAAGCGCTACTCAATATCGAAACCAAACTGTATCTGATGGGACAAATGTACCATATTATGCTTTGTGTGTTTTTGCTATGCCAATGCAAATCACGCAAATCACTCAACCCACAAATCACCTTGCAAGACTTGGCTGATGCTATCAATCAATACATCGAGGCGCATCGCACCCAATTGCATTTTTTGACCCGGCATAACGATTTATATATCGAGCCGACGCATGTTGAGCTCGCCGCCCTTGCCATCGACTGGCAAGTGGGTAAGCAAACAGCCATCAGCAAACGTACTATCACCATTAGCTCGCAAAACCCCATAACAGGCGGCTAATAGTATTTTTTAACTTGTTCTTTTTTGGAGTCGCGTATGTCGCAATTATCTCAAGCCCAAGCATCCCAAACCCAAACCGCTCACGCACCGCAGTTTATTCCTCAGTATTTTATTGAAGTGGCACTCAAAAACAACGTATTAAAATTTGGCGAATTTACCCTAAAATCAGGTCGTATAAGCCCGTATTTTTTTAATGCAGGTTTGTTATCAACAGGTGAGCTATTGTCGGTGTTGGCAAATGGGTATGCGGATGCCCTTGCCAAGCAGCTACAATCTACCGACAGTAGCGATTTGGTGATTTTTGGGGCAGCATATAAGGGTATTCCGTTTGTGGCGGCGACCGCGCAAGCACTGTGGAACAATCACCAAATCAATGCCGATTGGGGCTACAACCGCAAAGAAGCCAAAGACCACGGGGAAGGCGGTATGCTGGTTGGCGCCGATCTCAAAGGCAAATCGGTTTGGGTGATTGATGATGTGATGACCGCGGGTACGGCGATGCGTGAAGTCGTTGTGCTACTAGAAAAATCAGAGGCCAAAGTCGCGGGGATTATCGTTGCGCTAGACCGTAAAGAAAAAGGTCAAAGCGAACAATCTGCCATTCAAGAATTGGCACAAAGCCTCAATGTACCGGTACTTGCCTTGGTCACGATGGATGACATTACCGAGTATGTCGCCAAACATGGCACGCAGGAGGAACTTGCCAAAATGCAAGCCTACCGCGAGCAATACGGCGTTCAATAAGCGGTTGCCATCATCCTGAGTGATAATTGTTTAACAAGATAGTTTTTTACATCATGTTATATAAAATCCATCACCCAACCCCGCTAACGATAGATTGTTTTTAAATTAACCATTGAAGAGGACGGCTATGTTGACAAAAGCCTTGCCCACCCCACTAACAACGACACACCTTTTGCGTGTTGGCACTGCACTTACCTTATCGGCAATATTATTTGCGCTTGCGGGTTGTAGTAGTATCAATGAACTGATGGCGGAGGGTAGCAAACCGCCTGCGATTGTCAATGTGGCAACTGACCAACAGCCGTTTTATGATGCGTTAAATAGCCTTATCTTGCCGCCAAAATCACCGCAAGCTGCGCCACAAGGCATTGCCGATGGTCCTTATAATGGCGTGATGCCAGAAGGCGAGCAATTTACCACCTTTGTGAAAAATGGTTACTTCGATGAATTTTTGGTGGTGTACTATCCAAACTTTGTGACCCAGCTTCGCACCGACTTGGTTAACGGTTTATATGATGGTTGGGTGACGTATCGATTGTCCGATAGCCGTATCAAACAAAAAGTGTTGTTCCGTCAGGGTGGGGTACAAGAAGCGATTGTTTACAACCAAGCGGGAAATCCTGAATACCATTTTTGGTTTACCAATGAACAACCGACCAGCGGTATGCGCTACGATAACAATGGCAATGCGGTCGAATCGATGTTTTAATAGCAAAACGAACAATTGATAAAAATTGAACAAGCATACTAACAAGGATACTAAATGAAACCATTAAATTTTCTGATCGTCATGGACGATATCCACACCATCAACTACAAAAAAGACACCACGCTTGCGATGCTGTGGGCGATTGCAGATCGTGGTCACACGGCGCATTATTGCCAAATTCACGATTTATGGCTCGATAATGGCGCATTGCAAATTGATAGCCAATCGCTCAAAACGTTTAAAGACCCTGCGCATTTTTATGAGCTGGGTGAAAAAACCACGCAGCCTGCTACGGCGTTTGACGTCATCTTGATGCGTAAAGACCCGCCGTTTGACATGCAGTTTTTGTATAGCCTGTACTTGCTAGAATACGCTCAGCGAGCAGGTGTATTGGTGGTCAACAACCCAGAAAGCGTACGTGACTGTAACGAAAAACTGTTTGCGACGCAATTCCCTGAGCTGATGACACCGACGATTGTCACCAACAAACAAACCCATATCCGTGATTTTATCAAAACCCACCAAGATGTCATCGTCAAACCGCTTGATGGCATGGGGGGAATGGGCATTTTTCGTCTGACCGCCGATAGCCCTAATATCGGCTCAACCCTTGAGATGCTAACCCAGCTTGAAAGCTTGCCTGTGATGGCGCAAAAATACTTGCCTGAAATCAAGGACGGCGATAAACGCATTTTAATTGTCGGTGGTAAGCCCGTGGATTATTGCTTGGCGCGTATCCCAAGCCAAGGTGAAACGCGCGGTAATCTAGCCGCAGGTGGTCGTGGGGTCGCCATGCCACTGTCAGCGCAAGAGCGCCAAGTTGCCGAGCAAGTGGCGCCTGTGCTACTGCAAAAAGGCTTGTACTTTGTCGGACTCGATGTGATTGGTGGTAAAGTGACAGAGATTAACGTGACTAGCCCCACCTGCGTGCGTGAGATTGACGACCAATGCGGCACGCATATCGCAGAGGATTTTATTGCGTTTATTGAATCGCATATTGAAACGCAAATTCACTAGCCGTCATTGCCAAAGCAAAATAAAAAACCCAGTCATTGACTGGGTTTCTTATATCATCGCTTGGCAGGGTATTAAGCTTTAAACGCCAAATAACCCACCGCAGCACTGTAGCCATTTTTGAAGTTTTGGTTAATGAGCGGGCGAACTGCTGTCTCAACGGCGGGGACAAAGGTCATATCACCTGGGTGTTGGAAGTTTGACATGATATAAGTATAGCCATTGACTTCATCGACCGCGTGTAGACCCGTAGACTCAGCGCCCGCTGGTGTTGACAGGATACGCGCTAATTTTTTGGTATCAACATTGTATGCCCAAAGATAGTTGTTAACATGATAACCAGAGTCTTCACCGATAAATAAGGTGCGCATTTTTTCAGAGAATTTTAGGTTGTCCGGGCAAGAGATTTTGTCAATATGTGACGTATTACCGAGCGCGTCTTTGGCAATGTCTTCCCCTGCTAAGCCTTCAGGTACATACATACGGGTAGAGACCCACTCAGAGTTAATCGCTTTACCATTGTTATCAACCTGACCGCCTTTAAGCTCGTGGGCATACACCGCGCCTGATTTTAGCTGAGCCACTTTGACATCGTACTCGTCCGTGGTCATGGATTTTTCAATGCGAGACATGGCAGAGTAGGCGATTTTATCTTTGATATTGACCGTGGTGCCTTCCATTTTGGTAAACGCCATTGACGCACCTTGCAGCGCTGCGTAGCGGTGTGTTTCTAAAAAGGCAGCCGCTTGGGTGAGTTTGTCTGCCGGTAATTTGCTATTCGGTGCAAGTTTTACCCAGTTATTTGCCCCGTCATAGCCGATTTTTTTGTAGGAGGTATCATTCGGGTCAGTGTATTTGACATCCATGATATCGGTTGGTACTACTGTATTGGCTAATGCTTCGATTTCAGCGCTGGTCGCATGTCCTAGATGAATCCATTTGATGCTAAAATCGCTGGCAGCCGCAGGGCCACCTTTTGCTGACGTTTGGCTGATTTTGGCAACATAGAGGTTACCTGCAGACAGGTCAGCTGCTTTATCGGCAACAAACATAAATAAACCACTGTTAGTGAAGTCATCACCCATCAACGCAGTACGTTGGTCAGGCATCACTTGAATCAGTTCGTGAGAAATACGACCTAGATTGAAATGTTTTTTGGCGATACCAGACCCATCAGCGTTGACTACGATTTCTGGTAAATGACCATAATGGTATGGGTTTGCTTTGGTTTCATCACCGTATAAGTTTTTGCTAAATGCTTTAAATTGGGTGCTGCTTTTAGCCATGAAAGCGTCTGGTTCATACTCTTCTGATGACAAATGCGTATTCCATGGTGAAAGGGATGCACCACAAGTAATCCATAACCCATACACTTTTGACATATCTACATTGTGGTATTTGACGACTTTGAGTTCGCCTGTTTGTGGGTTTTGGTCAAGCGTCACTACCGCAATGGGTGAAGGTAGTGTACCGTAAGTATTGCTGCCGGCTTGGTCTTTACTGGTATATTCAAATTGCACCACCGCAAATACGGTATTACCTGTTACACCCGCAACACGTGCGCCTTTAACTGTCAATAATGAAGAGCCATCTGGGCAATCAGAGAAAAACTGGCGCGTAGAGGCGAGCACTGAGCTATCCATGATAGGCTTGTTATAGATATCAAAATAGCCGCCTGCAATGATGTCATTACCCTTTAAGTCTTTTAATTTATCGCCTGTTTTAAAAAACGGTTGATACTGTAGCTTATATTCAGTCGTGGTATTGTCATCAAAGGTTGCTTTTAGCTTTGAATCCACATACACCGTTGCCATATTGGCGGGATTTGATAAATTTGGTGCAGCCATACCAACAAACTCAGTGGATTTGATGGTTTTTCGTGTATTATTGAGTATGCCTGCTGTGCTATTACTATCACTATCACTCCCACAACCTGTCAATAAGGTGGCAACAGAGCCTGTGGCAAGTGGCAACGCAGGCACCCCTGCCAAAAAACGAATGACATTACGGCGGCTAATGGTTTGGTCTAATTGATTAACTTCAGTCATGAGTGAATTCCTTGCTGATAGCAGTTAGCAGTTGGCTACGAAATAAATTTTATTGAAATAATACAGAAACAATTATGCTGAGTATGGTAAAGGGGATATGTGACAGAGGCTTGACTGATTCATGACAGAACGGTTACAGCTAAACATCAGGTATGAAATATAAGCTATGAACTATAAATGGATATGATGACTGCAAAATCTTCACGCTACTTAGCAATTAAAGGGATTTACTTTATTATTGGGTGAAATAATGCTATGATTTTGCCATTTTTATGGTGATTGTTTTGCCCGATAAACGGTCAGTCATACGGGGTTTTTTAATCCCCACCTCACCTAGATTGGATTGGTCAAGGATAATAAGATGAGTGAGCCAACGATGCAAAAACCGCGCGTGCTGATGATGGCAGCAGGCACGGGTGGGCATGTGTTTCCAGCGATTGCGGTGGCTCAAGCGTTACAACAATCAGGCGCCCAAGTGCATTGGCTCGGCACCCTAGTCGGTATGGAAAATGAGTTGCTACAACATTACGACTTTAGCTACCATGCCATCAATATGCAGGGGTTACGCGGTAACGGTATCAAACGCTTATTTAAAGCGCCGTCAACCTTACTCAAAGCAACATTAGCGGCTATCAAAATCATCAAAACCAATAAAATCGACATCGTGGTAGGGTTTGGTGGTTATGTGACCGCACCCGGCGGATTGGCGGCCAAATTTTGTAAAATACCAATTTTGATTCATGAACAAAATGCCATCGCAGGCATGAGTAATAACTATCTATCTAAGCTTGCTAATCAAGTGTTAGAAGCCTTCCCAAATACCTTCACCGAACTACCTTCTACTAAAGTATTGACAGTGGGCAACCCAGTACGTGAGGCTATCGTACAAGTACCGCCACCAAAAGCCCGTATCGATGTCAATGATACCAGTCCTTTAAAGCTATTGGTGATTGGCGGTTCTCTGGGTGCCCAGGCACTAAACAACCATATCGCGCCTACGCTAAAAAAACTAGAAAGTATGCCAGATGCCAAGCCATGGCAAGTGCGGCATCAATGTGGTAAAAACAACCAAGAGGCTACCCAAGCGGTATATAGCGAAGCACAACTCCAATCAACCCAGTATGAAATTTTACCATTTGTCAAAGATATGGCAGAAGCATACAGCTGGGCAGATGTGATAGTCTGCCGTGCTGGGGCGCTCACGGTCACAGAAGTTGCCACGGTTGGATTGCCTGCGGTGTTTGTGCCACTGCCCCATGCAGTCGATGATCACCAAACGGCCAATGCCAAAACCCTATCAGAACATGGCGCCGCGTTTTTAATGCCGCAAAAAGAATTAACGGCAGAGAGTTTAAGTGCTATTTTAGCCAAGCTCGACCGTCATCAAATTTTAGCGATGGCAGAAAAAGCGCGTGAATTTGCCAAACCCAATGCCACACAGCTGGCTGCCGATGCCATTTTATCCCAGTTAAAACCTTAATTATTTTCTACAACTTATAAGTCATTTATCATTGAGCCTGTCTATGTCAAAATCAGCCAAAACTGCCACTGCCCAATCTACTGAAAAACCTGAAAAAACCAACCGTGTCACCAAAAAAATTACCAAGCGCGTGGTCGAAATTCCAGAGATGCGTCGTATTCGCCACGTGCATTTTGTCGGTATTGGTGGGGCAGGGATGTGCGGTATTGCCGAAGTTGTCCATAATCATGGCTATATGGTTAGCGGTTCAGACATCAAACAAAGCCCAGTGACTGACCGTTTGACCCAAATGGGCATTCAAGTGTTTATCGGGCATGATTCCAAAAACATCAGTGAAGCCGATGTGGTCGTGGTGTCATCAGCCATTGATCATACCAACCCAGAAATCCAAGCCGCCTTGTCAGGACGTATTCCTGTGGTACGCCGCGCCGATATGCTAGGTGAGCTGATGCGTTACCGTCATGGTATTGCAGTAGCGGGTGCGCATGGTAAAACTACCACCACTAGCCTGCTTACCATGATTTTAACCGAAGCAGGATTAGATCCTACTTACGTGATTGGTGGTAAACTTAACGCCTCAGGCAAAAACGCGTCATTAGGTCAAAGCCGTTATTTGGTGGCGGAAGCGGATGAGTCTGATGCGTCATTTTTATCGCTGCGTCCGATGGCAGCGATTGTCACCAATATCGACCAAGACCATATGGAAACCTATGGCGGCAGTTTTGACAAACTAAAAGCCGCGTATGTGCAGTTTTTACAAAATATGCCGTTTTATGGGTTGGCAGTATTGTGCGGTGATGACAAAGAGTTGTACGGACTGATTGATAAAATCGCGCGCCCTGTGTTGACTTATGGGCTGGAAAAACATAACGATGTGCAAGCCATTGATGTGGTGGCGGACGGCACCAAAACCCATTTTACCGTACTGCGTAAAGACCGTGAGCCACTGCCGATTACTTTGAACATTCCCGGTATTCATAATGTCTATAACGCGTTAGCGGCTATCACCATCTCCACCGATGAAGGTGTCAGTGATGAAGCCATTTGCCAAGCGGTCAAAAAATTTGCCGGCGTGGGCAGACGTTTTGAAAACAATGGTAACTACCCTGTTAAAGATGGCGTAGGCGATGTGCTATTGATTGACGACTATGGTCACCACCCAACCGAAGTGGCAATGACCATCAAAGCGGCTCGCCAAAGCTATCCCGATCGCCGCTTGGTGATGATTTTCCAGCCTCACCGTTTTACCCGTACCCGTGATTGCTTCGATGATTTTGTGGACGTATTGTCACAAGTCGATGTGTTGATGCTGCTCGATGTGTATAGCGCGGGTGAAGCGGTGATTGAAGGCGCGGACAGTCGCAGTCTTGCCCGTACCATTCGCACCCGCGGACAAGTTGAGCCGATTATGCTGAACATCAATGACATGGATCAAATCCGTCAGGTGCTAGGTAGTATGTTAAAAGGCAATGATTTGCTGATTACCCAAGGGGCGGGTAACGTGGGTCAACTTTGTCTGGATTTGGCAAAAAACAATTTATTTCTCGCGGACAAATAACCGTTTGATTGAACAACCACGCGGTAAACGGTTATGAAACTAAGGTATTGAAAAGCTGTTGTAGCTTGCCCATGCTGCCAGCAGGCGATTATTTTATGAGTGAAAAAAATTACTAAGACATACCCAAACCATAGCTAAGTCATAGCCAAGCGATAGTTTAAAAATTTGTGTGAAATAATTATAGCAATAAATTCGGTTAACAAAAGATTAGGAATCAATATGTCAGAGCTTATCGATGTCAAACAATTTGGTAAAGTGGCGGTTGTCTGTGGCGGCTGGAGTGCTGAGCGTGAAGTGTCGCTGACGAGTGGTAAAGCTGTGCTTGATGCGCTACTCGCTAAAGGCGTGGATGCCCATCACTTTGACCCCAAAGAAACAGATATCTCAAAACTGCGCGACTATGACCGCGTATTTAATGTGCTGCATGGCACTTTTGGCGAAGATGGTAGCCTGCAAGGAGTGCTAGACGGTTTTAATATTCCGTATACCGGTTGTGGCGTGTTAGCCTCTGCAATTGCCATGGATAAATTTCGCAACCGCCTAGTTTGGCAAGCGTTAGATTTACCAAACGTACCTTATGTCGTGCTTGATGACAATACCGATTTTACCGCTATCGAACAGCAGCTAGGTTTACCACTGTTTGTCAAACCCGCCGCTGAAGGCAGTAGTGTCGGCGTCTTTAAAATTAAAGAAGTGGGCGAGCTTGCCAAGACTTACCCACAGCTCAAACAATACCACGGCGCTATTTTGGCAGAAAAAGCCATCACAGGCGGTGAGTATGCTTGCTCAATCCTCGGTGATGAGGTGTTGCCCAGTATTCGCATCATCCCAACGACCGAGTTTTATGACTACGAAGCCAAATACAATCGTGATGATACCGTCTACCAATGCCCATCAGATTTGAGCGAGGCGCAAGAGCAAACCATGCAACAAATCGCCAGAAAAGCGTTTGCCGCCATTGGGGGCAAAGGTTGGTCACGCGTGGATTTTTTACGAGATGACGAAGGCACGCTATATCTACTTGAACTCAATACGGTGCCAGGTATGACCAGTCATAGTCTGGTGCCGATGGCAGCAAAAGCGCGTGGCATGGATTTTGCGACGCTATGCGTGCGTATCTTAGAACAAACGTTGAGTGAATAAGTCGTTTTCGTTTATATTTGTTTACAAAAAAAGTACTTGAATTGTCTAGAAGCGTATTATCTATTTACCATTCATTTCATTGAATTTGCTATGATATGCTTCTAAGCATAAATCCTTGTAATATTTTTAGTTATTGTGATTTTTGTTGTTGAGATTTTAGTAATTAATAATTTTAGACCGAGTTATGATTGGTCAATATGGCAAATTCATTTGTGGCAACTGCTTCTCTAGATACTACGCTCCCCAATCGCTTTCATCAGCTGCTGCCAAAGTTGTTAATGCTTGGCGTTGTGTTATTGTTGCTGATATTAGCGGCTTTGGCGATTAATGTGTTCAATAAATTACCCAATGCGGTGATTAGTTTGCAGCATAAAGGGTTAAATACCCAGCAAACCCTGCAGCTTCAGCAATTATTGGGCGAAAAAGCCGACACAAATCTACTCAAGGCTGATTTGCAAAGCTATGTAGCAAAACTTGAGACGGTAGATTGGGTAGGGCAAGCCGATGTGCGCCGTGATTGGCAACAAGGTATTGTGGTCAATGTAGTACCGCGCCAAGCCGTTGCCAAGTTTGGTAGTGAACGTTTAGTCGATGCCAATGGCACGGTATTTAAACCTGCCGATAGCAATGACTTAAATAATGCCAGCTTGATGCAGCTACAAGGCGATAGCCAAAATGCCGTTGTCATGATGCAGCAAATCAAGCAAGTCAGTGATTGGTTTATGCCACTGGGTATGAAAATTGAAGAAGTCATCGTAACGCCTAGAATGGCATGGTTATTTCGCTTTGATAACGGACTTCGGGTACTGGTTGATAATGACAATACGTCAGAAAAACTGTATCGACTGAGCATCATGTTACAAAATCAGCTTAAACCACAGCTCAAAACGCTGCAAACGGTGGATTTACGCTATAAAAACGGCATGGCAATTACCAAACGACCTGTGATACAGCAAGCTGGTGATACAGCTGCCGTCAATGCCAAATCTGCTGATACTAAACCCGTGACCGATGCCAACTCAACAACCGATTCGAAAACCAAAGCCTTAAAAACCCCAGCCAACCCCAGCCATTAGGTGAAACATAATTTTGTAGTGTTCTATGAAAAAGCCAGATCTGATCGTCGTCGTCCACCTAAGTGCTACTGCTATTCATACTGTGATTGGTCAAATCCACAGTGCGCAAGATATTCGTATTATCGGTTTATCTACCGTCAAAAACCATGATTTCGCGCAAGGTACCATTCGCCATCGCGAACGTCTAAAATCTGCTATCAAACAATCTATTCAAAACGCTGAAGACATGGCAAATTGCCGTGTAAACAGTGTTTGGCTTAGTTTTTCTACCCCAGATTTGCAAAGCGTCAATAGTGTGGGCGAAGTCAAAATCAAACACGATATCGTACAAGCCAAAGACGTGGTCGCCGCGCTAACCCAAGCCAAAAACAAACATCTCCAAGATGATTTGTATTTGATGCATTATGCCCAGCAAGGTATTGCTTTAGATGGCAACGCTGAGATGATTGATGATGCGATTGGGATGCAAGCGAGTGACTTGATGGTACTCTATCATCTGATGATGATGCCCGTCAAAGGTCGCCAGAATTTACAGCAACTGCTGCAAGAATGTGATGTCAGTATCGACCAAATGCTATTTGATGCCGTATCTACCGCCGAATATGGTTTATTACCCGAAGAAAAATACCATGGTGTATGTCTGATTGATATTGGGGCATCGACGACCAGTATCTGCGTTTACCGTGAAGATAAGCTGATTTATACCCATTGTTTTGCCGAAGGCGGACATCACGCGACACTGGATATCTCTATGCTGCTAGACGTCACCATTGCTGAAGCAGAGAATATGAAAAAATCCCAAGCCAATGTCGATCGTCATGGGATTGACTCAAGCCAATTTTTTACCATCAAGCGTTCACAGCATGACGATGAAAAAACCATTAATATGCTTGAGCTCCTTGAAGTCACTGAAGCCCGCTATATCAGTATTTTAGGTCATATTAAAAAAGAGCTGGATAAAGAAGGGCTAAGTGAGTTTTTACAACAAGGCTATGTGATCACGGGCGGTGGTGCTGAAATGCGTGGATTATTGCCATTAGCCAAAAAAATCTTTGCCAATAAAGTAAACAAGGTCAATCAACACTCAGCGATTTCTGCCTATACCCAATATGGTGATGATGACAAGCTTCGCACCATTGCGGCAATGATTGGTGAGCGTAAATACCAAACCGCGTTTGGCACACTGTTATATAGTCAAAGTGAGGCGTTTCATCATAGCGAGAAAAGCTCACCTGACTCGTTGCAAGTTAAGCCCATGCGAGAAAAACTCAAAACTGTGAATAAATTTTTTGGTAAATTTTTCTAAAAAAGAGATATTTAGTATTTTAAGGGTGCTCATGTTATGATTGACTCTAAAATCCACTA
The DNA here is from genome assembly GCF_020041925.1 of Faucicola osloensis. Taxonomy (GTDB): domain Bacteria; phylum Pseudomonadota; class Gammaproteobacteria; order Pseudomonadales; family Moraxellaceae; genus Faucicola; species Faucicola osloensis_D. Next base: position 1,580,607 of record NZ_CP083409.1, read on the forward strand.
ATTGTGTAATGATTTAATTGATATTTAATTTAATATGTTTGCTATTTATGCTGCTCAAGCCTACTTGACAGCATACGGAGATTTTCAATTATGGAAGCTAAGTTTAGTATTGTACAAGATCACACTGATACATTTGCCGATTCAGCCCGTTTAACCGTCATCGGTGTCGGCGGCGGCGGTGGGAATGCCGTTGAAACCATGGTACAAAATGGTGTAAAAGGCATTACCTTCGTCTGTGCCAATACCGATAGACAAGCGCTTGACCGCCTATCAGCGCCTAATAAAATCCAGCTCGGTATCAAAAATAACAACCGCGGCTTGGGGGCAGGTGCCAACCCAGAAGTAGGGCGTGAAGCAGCCGAGAGCGATGAAGAACAAATTCGCCAATTGTTAGAAAATTCTGACATGGTATTTATTACCGCGGGTATGGGCGGTGGTACAGGTACAGGCGCTGCGCCAGTCATTGCCAGACTTGCCAAAGAGCTGGGCGTCTTGACCGTTGCCGTAGTGACCATGCCATTTACTTTTGAAGGTGGCAGACGTAATAAAGTGGCTAGAGAAGGTATTGAGCAGCTTTCTAACTTTGTCGACTCTATCATCACTATCCCTAATGATAAATTGATGACAGTGTATGGCAAAATCTCTATGAAAGATGCCTTCAAAAAAGCCGATGAAGTCTTACTTCAAGCGGTGCAAGGTATCTCTAATATGATTTCAAAAGATGGTTTTATTAACATCGACTTTAACGATATTCGCACTGCAATGACCTCCCGAGGGCATGCGATGATGGGTATCGGTAAAGGCAGTGGGGAAGACCGCGCTGAGATCGCTGCTGAAAAAGCCATCAAAAGCCCATTACTTGATAACTTATTGCTTAAAAATGCCAAAGGTCTGTTAGTCAACGTGGTGGCTAGCTCAGATTTCAATTTTGAAGAACAAGAGCGCATCACCCAAAAAGTGCATAGTTTGGTGGATATTGACGAAGCCAACATCTTCTACGGCGTGGTATTTGATGAAGACATGGGCGATGAAATCCAAGTGACAGTGGTGGCAACCGGCCTTACGCTAGATAATACTCCAAAGCACCCAACTAGAGATTTTGTCTCAGATGCCTCTAGCACCCACAAAGTGGAAGCAGGCACGCATGAACCTGCGTATGCGGCACGCCCACAGCCCATCCCTGCACCTCAGCCACCTGTACAGCAAGCTATCGAGCCTGCGCCAGCACAACCGCAATCCTCGCAGCCACAACGCACAGGCAACAGTATTCAAGACTATCTACGTCGCCAGCAAAATCGCTAAGATATCGTATGATTTTTTAAAAGCCTCACAGCTTAATCGTTGTGGGGTTTTTTTATCACTGTAGTCAATCATAAAGGTCGATAAAATCAATCAAGCATCACTATGATGTAGAAAGGGACAATGGTAGAATAGCCAAATGTAACAAATTATATCAACCTAGCTTTGGCTAAGGACGAATGCAATCTACTAGGGGGCATTATGCAGCAGCGTACTATTCAACAACCCAACAATCTTGAAGGCATCGGCTTACATAGTGGTAACCCTGTACACCTGCGCTTTTCTCCTGCGCCCGTTGACTATGGGATTCAGTTTTTACGTAGTGATGTCGCACAGGCAAAGCCCATTCCTGCTATCTATCATGCGGTAACCGATACCATGATGTCCTCAAATCTCACCAATGAGTTAGGTCAGCGCATTGGGACAGTTGAGCATTTGATGAGTGCAATCGCCGCGCTTCAAATTGATAATTTACAAATCGAAGTGTCCGCCCCTGAAATTCCAATCATGGATGGTAGTGCCATCGAATTTGTGAAGGTATTGCAACAAGCGGGTATTGCCGAGCAAACGTCTGCCAAACGCTATATTCAGGTGTTGCAACCAATTGAGGTTCGCGTGGAGGATAAAGTCGCTGGATTTCGTCCCTACGATGGATTTGTATTAGATTTCCAAATTGACTTTAATCACCCTGCGTTTAATGGCTCACATCAAACGTTTAAATTGGATTTTAATGAAGGCAATTTTATCGAGCATATTGCCAAAGCGCGCACATTCGGCTTTTTAAAAGACATTGAATACCTAAAAAGCAATAACTTAGGGCTAGGGGGTAGTATGCAGAATGCAATTGTTTTAGATGACAGTGGCGTACTTAATCCTGAAGGGTTACGCTTTGACGATGAATTTGTACGCCATAAAGTATTAGATGCAATTGGTGACTTATACCTTGCTGGTCACCAAATTTTGGGCGAGTTTTATGCTTATAAGTCAGGGCACGCGCTCAATAATAAATTATTACAGGCTTTATTTAGCGATCAAAATAACTATAAAGTTGTAACAAAGCATGACAATGTTAACTAGATTTATTTAACTTTATTAATTTTATTGTGTATTTTTACTAATCACAAGATTTTACCTATTATTTGATTAGTAACATTTTTTCATCAAGAAATTATCATTTTATTACACTAATTAAACCCAATCATCCAGTTTTATCATTTAATTTTTGGATATCTTTTTTTAGCCATTAGCTACTATAAGCGCAATAAAAATGAAAAAAAAGATATCTTTATCTATCCTATTAATTGTAAATTTTTTTCTAGTTTTTTACTTTCACTTGCACAATCCATTAATGCATTGATAAATCTTGCGATATCAGCAACATAATTTACATAAAATTACATTGTAACTTGGCTTTTTTAGTCTTTTATCAGTTTTTGTAACGCCGTTCTAAGTGGCTCGTTGTCCGTGACAAGGTCACATAGCTGTGTTATATTTCGCTTCGTAGATTCGCTTAGCTCACAATTATTTACATTGCTAACATTTTGTTTACATTGTAAATCTAGCATTTGCGAGCCATGAATAGGTTTGACAATGACCACGCGAAAACGTAACTCATTAAATTGATGAAAATTGTTATCGAACGCTTGCAGTGTTGATAGTAGGTGCTGCTGGTTATAATTGAGGTGATTGGCAAGGGTATGACTAGTGGTACTAACCACAAGTCTAAATGACTCACAAGTAATCACTTGTAAGCTTGCTAAGACTTCCTCAGTCAACACGTTTTGCCAAGCGCTGCGAACATCGTCCGTCAATTGCTGTAATTGCTGCAGCTTTTTTTGAAACGGTAATTGATAGTTGGCAAGACGCTCAGTGCGAGAAGCAAGATGATTGGTTGGTTTTTTCATAGTCAATAAGCATGTGGTAGGTAGTTAAGCGACAAAAATTTTGATTTAGTCTTAGTGTTAGTGTAGGTGATTTTAAGACCAAATTATAGTGAATTAAATCTTGCCAATGCGCTCAAGTAGCGTTCATATGACATTGGCACAGGGTTTAATAGCATAAGGTTTAACAAAGGATAAAAGATGAAGTTAGCTCTAATCGCATTACCAGTTGTTGCTTTAACCACAATGAGTGTTGCACAAGCTCAAATTCTATCGATTACCAATGCCGGTAAAACCAGTCAAGTTATTGTCCGTGAAGATGATGGTGAAGATTATTATCTGCCCTCAGATGCCGTCAATGCGGCTATCAAAAATCTAAGCCAACAAACCCAGCAAAAAGAAGACCGCCTCGCAAGTTTAGCACAAAAGCTATCGACTCAGCCAACCACCATTATCAACATGCCTGCAATGGGCAACTATGCGGGTAATGGCATGTTGGCGTTACGCCCAATTACGTCATCTGCGCGCATGAGTTCAGGTTTCGGCTATCGTATCCACCCTGTCACTGGTAAATCACAGTTTCATAAAGGCATGGACTTTGCTGCCCCTATTGGCACCCCTATTTATGCCACAGGTAATGGTGTGGTGACTTTCTCAGGTTGGGGTACTGGGTATGGTCGTTATGTTGAAGTAGATCATGGCAACGGCACTGTTACCCGTTACGCACATACCTCTGCAAACTATGTTAACGTTGGCGATACAGTGTATGCAAACCAGCAAATCGCTGCGGTAGGCAACACGGGTCGTTCAACAGGCGCGCACCTACATTATGAAGTACGCCAAAATGGTCAAGCCGTCAATCCGCAAACTTACTTGGCAATGGCGCCAGCGCGTTAATCGTGACACTATCTCGGTATATAAAAAAACTGGTTTTAAGCCAGTTTTTTATTTTTCGCTGTGCTATGGTTTAAAACCATCATAATTTAGATGTTTATCCAGTGTGCCTTGTTATGAAAGTCCGCTGGGTGTGCATGCTGTATGGCCCAATAACTCATTTCATCGACGGTTGGAGCTGAGTTATCTGCTAAGCCATTGTATGACGGTTGCTGAATCACACGCGTTGGATTTAGCGCATAATTACCATTTGCACCAACCAACTTATCCAATGCTGATTTGGCAAAAGTCATACCGACACGAAAAGTACCAACGCTAAACGCATATTGCTGTTCTACCGCTCGTACATGGGTGACAAGCATTGGACTTGCAGAACACCAAAAAACAAGCGGAAGCTCGGTATCTTGTGTAACGGCCTGGCTAAAAAAATTGATATCCTCACCATAAGTCAGCGCTGTGATAGGCAAGCGCCGAGGGGGTAATGCATTCGGTGTCCGATAGCTGTCAAAATAATAAAGATTAAACTCACCATTGGTCGCCAAATTGACCTCAAGATACGGGCTATCCGCTTCGCTATCTTTGGCAATAAAACACTCAAAACAATCTGCTTGCCATAAATAATCTTGGCGCATCACGCGTTCAAGTACCAATGGGCTAAATGTCGGAAAATTTGCCCATAGACCAGCTTGTAGAGCGGTTTGACTATCATCAATCTTGGGATGGGTAGCATCAAATAAGATAGTTAAAAATTTACTATCAGCGACCACCTGTACTGAGAGCCGGTAGTCCATTGTTGCCGATACGGTGAGTGGTTCAACCGTGCTCGCCAGTGCGAATGTCTTACCCTGTAACATATTCATTGTAGCCTTAGCCAAAACGTGCCAAGTTTGATAACTTAGGATTGGCTTCTGGATTGCGACGTAATAATAACACCATACGACCGATGCTGGTGACCAAAATCGCATCAGTGGCTTCAGTAATCGCATTTGCCACAGCGTCACGATCTGCTTTGCTACCGGCTGGGATTTTTACTTTAATCAGCTCATGATCGGTCAGTGCGCGCCCAATTTCTTCAATAACGGTTGGGGTAACGCCTTGACCCCCAATCATTACCACAGGGTTAAGTTGGTGACCGATGCCTTTTAAATGTTTGATATCAGCATTTGATAAGCTTGAATTTGCCATAACTGTCGATTGACCTATAAAAAAATTAGCTGGCATTATACCATATTAATCATTTTGCCTAATAAATTATGGGCAATACATAGGCAAAAACACATAGGCAAAAAAACTGCCATGACTTATCAATCTGCAAAAATCACTGAATTAAAAAAATCAATAGCCAATCCATGAGTTAACACAAGCTAACTGGGTGAAATATGCTAAAATAACAGCCTTAACCCTTGAGATTGTCAAAATTTACCAATGGTCATTCTAGGATGGCTTTGGGTTTTTTAGCCAAATCCCAAGTGAAGAATTTTTAAACTATATATAAAGGGTAGTTTGTAGAGAATTATGGCAACGCGTATTACCAACAAAAAATTGTCCAAAAGTAGCCGTGCGTGGATGAAAGAGCACATTGACGACCACTATGTCAAACTTGCCCAGCGCGATGGCTATCGGGCAAGAGCGGCTTACAAATTGCTAGAAATCAACGAAAAACTGCAGCTGATTAAAAAAGGCATGACGGTGGTCGATTTGGGTTCTGCCCCAGGCAGCTGGTCGCAAGTTGCTGGCAAACTAGTCGGTGATAATGGCAAACTCATTGCCTCAGACATATTGCCGATGGATACGCTAGAGAATGTGACCTTTATCCAAGGTGATTTTCGTGAGCAAGAAGTCTTTGACAAAATTATGGCAGAAGTTGCCGATAAAAAAGTGGAAGTGGTGCTGTCTGATATGGCACCCAATACCTCTGGTTTTACCGCAGTCGATCAGCCACGCATGATTTATTTGTGTGAGCTTGCCATGGACTTTGCTGAGCAAGTGCTCCCGGAAGGTGGCACCTTGGTGATTAAGGTATTCCAAGGCGAAGGCTCTGACGCCTTACGAAAAAATATGCAGCAACGTTTTAGTAAAGTGCGCAGTATCAAGCCTGCAGCGTCACGCGCACGCTCAAAAGAAATGTATTGGATTGCCACCAAATAAGGTAATTTGCTTCAGTCTATCTGTGAAGTTGACTGGATAAAAATTGGTAATATGTTTTTACTAGAAAATAACAGAGAATTCGCTTGATAATGTTAAGGTAAATCCATATATCATGCTATATTGAAAGATTAATGTAACGTCTATTTTTGGTGAAACATCTACCTATCTTTGGTAAACATTTTGATTTAACCCCACTTTTTAATCAACCCCCTAACGCGAAGGATGAAAAACAACGTGAGCGACATGGTAAAAAATACCTTATTGTGGTTAGTTGTGATAGGGGTATTAGTGCTAGTCTTTAGCAATTTTGATACCCGCAATGAACCTGATAAGCTCAATTACTCCCAATTTGTCACTGCAGTGGCAACTGACCAGGTCAAAAGTGTCAAAATTGATGGTGAGCAAATTTCTGGTGAAAAGAAAAACGGCTCAACCTTTGAGACAGTGCGTCCTGCCGTTACTGATACTGAGCTAATGCCAAAGCTTATCAAGCATAATGTTGAAGTTCAAGGCGCCACCCCTGAACGTCAAGGCGTAATGATGCAATTACTGATTGCAAGCTTTCCAGTGCTATTGATTATTGGTTTGTTCTTATTCATCATGCGTAACATGAGCGGTGGTGGTGCAGGTGGTGGTCGCGGTATGGGTCCGATGAGTTTTGGTAAATCTAAAGCCAAAATGTTATCAGAAGACCAAATCAAAGTGACATTTGCAGATGTGGCAGGATGTGATGAAGCCAAGCAAGAAGTAACAGAAATTGTCGACTTTTTACGTGACCCAGAAAAATTTACCAAACTTGGCGCGACTATTCCACGTGGTGTGTTGATGGTAGGCCCGCCCGGTACTGGTAAGACCTTGCTTGCCAAAGCGATTGCAGGCGAAGCCAAAGTACCATTTTTCTCAATTTCAGGTTCTGACTTTGTTGAGATGTTTGTGGGTGTCGGTGCAAGCCGTGTGCGTGATATGTTTGAACAAGCCAAGAAAAATGCCCCTTGTATCATCTTTATTGACGAGATTGATGCTGTTGGTCGTCATCGCGGTGCGGGCATGGGCGGTGGTCATGATGAACGTGAACAAACTTTAAACCAGTTATTGGTTGAGATGGATGGTTTTGAAGGCAATGATGGGGTAATTGTGATTGCTGCAACCAACCGCGTCGATGTACTCGATAAAGCGTTGTTGCGCCCTGGTCGTTTCGATCGTCAAGTACAAGTTGGCTTGCCTGATATCAAAGGCCGTGAGCAAATCCTTCGTGTACACATGAAGAAATTGCCCTCCACAATTGGCGTCGATATTCGTTCGTTGGCGCGTGGTACGCCAGGTTTTAGTGGTGCGCAATTAGCGAATTTGGTGAACGAGGCGGCGCTATTTGCTGCACGTAACAACAAAGCGTCAGTCGATATGAACGACTTTGAAGAAGCCAAAGACAAGCTTTATATGGGTCCAGAACGTAAATCGATGGTACTGCGTGAAGAAGAGCGCCGTGCAACGGCTTATCATGAAGCAGGGCATGCCTTAGTGGCTGAAATGTTACCGGGTACTGACCCTGTTCATAAGGTCACTATTATGCCCCGTGGCTGGGCGTTGGGTGTCACTTGGCAATTGCCAGAGCATGATCAGACCAGCGTTTATAAATCAAAAATGCTAAATGACATTGCGATTTTGTTTGGTGGTCGTATCGCTGAAGAAGTCTTTATCAATCAGCAATCAACTGGCGCGTCCAATGACTTTGAACGTGCTACCAAAATGGCGCGTGCGATGGTTACCAAATACGGTATGTCAGATGCCATGGGTGTGATGGTGTATGAAGAAGATGAAAACCAAGGTTACTTTGGTGGCTCATCTCGTACCATCTCGGAAGCGACTCAGCAGAAAGTGGACGATGAAGTTCGTCGTATCCTAGAAGCGCAGTATGATATTGCACGTGCATTAATTGAAGGTAATGCGGACAAAATGCATGCCATGGTCGATGCGTTAATGAAATGGGAAACTATCGATCGTGACCAATTGCAAGACATTATGGCAGGTATTCCTCCACGCGAGCCTAAAGTTTATCAAGAGCCTGTTAGAGTAAATTTTGATAAACCAAGCAATCCACCGTCAAGTGGGTCGGGTTTAACGCCGCCGCCGTTACCTGCAATGTAAATTATCCATGATATAGGCTAGGCAAAAACCGCTACCAACTTGATAGCGGTTTTTTTGTTTTTCACTTAAAATAGTAAAAAATTTTAGTAATCATTGTGGACATCATGCAGTTACAGCCCATTCCCAACTTTGCCATTCATTATCATAATCAAACGCTTGATTTATCTTATCCCCATATCATGGGTATTTTAAATGTCACCCCAGACTCATTTTCTGATGGCGGTCGATATAATCATATCGACCAAGGCTTGCGTCATACCGAGCAGATGATCAAAGACGGGGCGACAATTATCGATGTGGGCGGTGAATCTACTCGCCCAAATGCCAGTCCCGTGAGTGAGCAAGAAGAAATTGACCGCGTTATTAAAGTCGTTGAAGCGATTGATCATAACTTTGGTGAGCAAGTGTGGGTGTCGGTTGATACCAGTAGCCCGACCGTGATGACACTCGCCAGTCAAGTCGGCGCTAAAATTTGGAATGATGTCCGAGCCTTGACGCGCCCCGATGCCATTGCTACCGCTGCCAAACTTGATATACCTGTCATGCTCATGCACATGCGCGGTGAGCCAACGACCATGAATCAGCTAGATGATTATCAAGACTTATATGCCGATGTTATTACAGAGTTACAGCAGCGCATTGATGAGGTTATAGCGGGTGGAGTCAGACGTGACAATCTTATCATTGACCCAGGGTTTGGCTTTGCCAAAAACGCCCAGCAAAATCTGGCATGGCTGAATGAATTTTATCGGTTGCATACGTTTAACTTACCTGTCATGGTGGCATTATCCCGTAAACGCTTTGTTGGGGAAGTCCTCAAGTCAGCCAATCTACCCCATGACCCTACCGATAGAGATGTTGCTAGTATGGTTGCAGGGCTATTTGCTGTGCAGCAAGGGGCGTGTATATTGCGTACCCATAACGTAGCAGCGACTAAAGCAGGGCTTGCGATGTGGCAAGCGACCCAACAGGCAAAAGCTTCATAAAAATTTAAAAATTACATGAATTTAACGCGCAACGACAAGGATTTATCATGAGTGACAACCAGCCAGAACCTACATTAGAGCAGCGCAAAGTCATCTATCGTGCTAGACGCGGTCTAAAAGAACTTGATTATTATTTTGACTCGTATGTGAGAGCGCACTATCTAAAAGCCGACTCACGAGAGCAGCAAATTTTTGCAGAATTAGTGAAAGAAGAAGATCCTGATTTGCTGGATTGGTTTTTACACAATCAGCCAACCAAGCCAGAATTTGCTGATTTGATAGCCAAGCTCAAATCATTAAAAGCTTCTTCTTAATTGACTTAGATGAACGAGCGCTACTTATCGCGTCATAACACCTCATTTATTGATATTGATGCCACGCTCAAACCCAGTATGGATAAAAAACTGGTTTGGGGGGCTTGTTCATGGGTGGTTGTTGGCATTTTAACCCTAGTGCCTTTAGCGCTTACCTACAAAATTTTGCTAGGTATGGTCGCTATAGCCAGTCTTTGGTTCGGGCAAATCTCTAGTTGTCACTTATTGGCTATTTCATCGTTACACGCCAAAACGCAAAGTAACAATCAAACCTCACCCTATGACAACTTTGATTTTTTAACCTGGCAAATCCAGTGGGTACGTGGGGTTGTCAAAGTACCTAGACAGAGTAAACAAGCGGTGTGGCAGGCAAGTTTGCTGGGCATCGCTGATATGGGGTGCTTGGTGATTTTAACGTTTGAGCTGATAGAATCAACGCCAACTAAAATCAGCGTAACCATTTGGCAAGACCAAGTGGACCGCGATACATGGCGGCAATTTAAGGTGCTAGCAAACACGCTGGGGCGATAACAAAAATGGTATATAAGTTATATTCAATATTGCTACAATTAAATCAACCAAGTCTTGGGACGGATGCCTAACGCAGTTGGCGTGCGTCAGCGCAGTATTATTGGTGATATACGATAATCATTGAAAAAGATAAAAGGGAATGACCATGGGTCTATTAACAAGTCTAGTAACACAAGTAGCGCAAAGTGCCATTCAAAGCAAAATGGGCCAAAGCAAAATGGGCGGTCAAAGCCAAGCAGATATGGGCGGTCAAAGCCAAGCAGATATGGGCGGCTTAGGGAATATTTTTGGTAATGTATTAGGCGGCGGGGTGCAGCAGCCACAAATGCAGTCAAATGGTTTTGGGTTGGATGATATCATCGGTATGGCGATGAACCAAAATCAAGGTATGTCCCAAGGTGGCGTGCTTGGACAGGTGCTAGGTAGCGTGCTAGGGGGTGGTATGGGCGGCAGCCTAAGCGGTGGCATGGGCAATAATGTGGGTATGAACCAATTTCCACAAAGTCAAAGTGGCTTTGGGGGTAAGGGTATGTTAATGGCGGCTTTGTTGCCAATCGCGCTGATGTTTATTCAACGTAATGGGGGTCTGTCAGGTGCTTTTAATAAAATCCAAAATATGGGATTTGGGCATCAAGCCAACTCTTGGATGAGTGCTGACCAATCAAACCAACCATTGGATGCCAATGATATCAATCAGCTATTTGATAATAATGAGTTGGCGCAAGTGGCGGTACAAACTGGTGTCGACCAAAGCGAAGTCCGTCAAAGTATGGCGGAGCTTTTGCCACAGTTATTTGACAACTTGACACCAAATGGCGACACCCAAACCGAAAGCCAAGCCAATAATGAAATCAGTGATATTTTGGCGCAATTAGGCAATGCGAATCGCTAAAATAGCCTGACTAAAAAAGCCAGTTTCGTCACTGGCTTTTTTTATTAGGTTTTCTCGGGCAAATTTTGGTTTTGTCTATTTTATTTAAGGCGTAGGCGAGTGCTGACTGCTTTTTTATAAAACAGCTAAAAATGAAAATTCGTCAAATCGACTTGTTTACCCGTCCAAAGCGCAAAACTTAATGCCCCTTGATTGACCAGCATTCCCAAGCCATCCGAGGTTTTGGCATGTTTCGCCTTAAAAAAGTCCAAAAATGCCGAGGGTTTGCCATACATCATGTCATAGGCAAAATCGACAGTCATATCCTTGGTAAACGGCAAGGTATCACCGCTCAGACCTATCGACGTTGCATTGATAATCACCTCAATATCGTTGGGCAAATCCGTCAAACTTGAAAAGGTGAGCTTATCAGTATCAAATAATCGGGTTAAATTCTCTGCTTTTTCTATTGTGCGATTGGCAATATGCAGCGATTTTACTTGCGCATCTAGCAACGGCAAAATCGCGCCACGAGTCGCCCCACCTGCCCCCAAAATAGCAACGTTTGCGTCCTCTAATCTGACGCCTTGCGACAATAAATCCGCCACCAAACCGCGACCATCGGTATTGTCGCCATACAGTTTGCCGTCTTTGATGGCAAGGGTATTGACTGCACCCGCCAAGCGCGCGTATTCAGATAGCTCACCGCGCTGCTGGCACAGCGCAAATGCCATCTCTTTAAAAGGTACGGTCACATTTGCCCCTGTGCCACCGCCTGCAAAAAATGCTTCGATGACAGCGGTAAAGCTGTCGACATCGTTGGGACAATATTGGCGTTGGTAAGACAAGGTGATGCCCGTTTGTTTGGCAAACGCTTGGTGCAAATCAGGCGATTTGCTATGGGCAATCGGATTGCCGATTACCATGCAGTGATAACGGGCGTTTGAATCAGGAATTGATGACATGGGAAAACCTATAATACGATGAGTAAAATTACCAATTGCCACCACTTTACAATAACTATGGCTGCGACATCAATGCTGGGTTTTGATTGGATGGGTTTTAATTGGCTAGGTTATGATTGGGTGGGTGTAAAGCTTAGCATTTCATCAACGTGGCTAAAAATAACAACAAAAGCGTACTGTTAACTGCTGTCAATGCCTTGTTACAATGCGCTATTCACACCAACCCCTTATACACTACACAATGAAGCCAATTGCCCGCAAACCGCTTTTTTTACCGCGTCAAAACTGCTCAGAGCATCCGATGGACGCTGCCCAAAAAGGCACTGCCCGAAATAAAACCACTTGGCTAAAAAATCTTGGCTGGGGGTGGCTTATCCTAACACTCACCTTAACTGGCTGTGATAAGGTCAAACAAATCACCTCACAACGCAATGCCAGTGTGACCGCTAGCACTACCGCATCGACCACAGCCGCCAATCCGTCTATCAACCCTACCTCGCAGCCAACGCCTGTGGTCTATCCCATCAATGAATGGCAGCAACAAACGCTGGCAAACAAAGTCAGTATCCACGATACCGAAGCGATGACGTTATTATTGGGTCAACCCATCAGCATTGATAAGCAAAGTTTGGACTATCGAAGCAATGTCGCAAGTAAATATAGTTTTACCAAAACCGGTGAGCCGTATTTTGATTTGCTTGATTCACCTATGTATATTGAGCTACAGTGGTATTATGCCAGTGCCTATGACAATGCCAGCGTTAAAAACATCAGCATCCAGCATGCCAAAACAGCGTTTCATCTGACCCAAAATTGGTTTGGACAAGATGGCTCAGACATTGTTGCCCACATGGTGCAAGGACAGCCGATTAAAAATACGAGCTACCACGGAATTTTGGTAGAATTAGCACGCTGTGACAATTATCATTGTGACTTGGTAATCAGAAAACCGACTGTCACCGCCAAAATCGCTAAAAAAAGCGGCTGATTGCTGCGGCTTTCACTGTAATGTAATACAGTCAACTATCAATTTAATCAAGTAGCCAAATAACCATGTGGTATTCATTATCTGATGCTCAGTATGCCAAGCCAATCACCGCTATCGATATTGACTCACGGGTCATAGCGTATGGCGATGGGTTTTTTACCACCATGGCGGTGGTTGCAGGACAAATCAATTGGCTGAGTTACCACTTAGATAGAATCGACGAGAGTGTCCATGCGTTACAACTAAATTTAACCAACGCTGACTTAGACGTAGCCAATTTAGACGCCTCCAATTTAGACGCCTGCAATTTAGAATCCCCCAATCATACTATCCGCGCATACTTTAATAGCCAATTAGCCAATTTTGCCAAAACCCTCAATCACGGTATGCTCAAGCTGATAGTTTGCCGCAAAAACCAACCTATCAAAGGCTATGGATTTTGCAACTCTGAATTTGACGCTTTTATTAAGCTTATGCCCACCGATAAGCCATTAGCACAGCAAGCCAATCAAGTCATCATCCAACCTGCCGCTACCGCAATCTGTCTCACGCAGCAAATTGCGTGTCTACCCAAACCCTTGGTAGGACTTAAGCTACTAAACGCCCAAGATAAAGTAATGGCAAGTCACGAGCTGTGGCAGCACCAAAATCAAGATGCGCAAATGATTGATGGGCTGGTACAAGATGTGATGGGACATTGGGTAGAAGGTACCTTTTGCAATGTGTTTTATCAGCTTAATCATGAAAACGTGTGGTACACACCGCCTATCAACCGCTCAGGGGTCAAAGGGGTGATGCGGCAGGTGTTATTGGCTAAGTTTGCCCAGTCCGATAGGGCGCATAAGGAGCGGTATTTAGCCAGCGAGGATTTAGCCAATATCACAAGCTTGTTCTTTTGCAATGCCGTACGGGGGATTTTGCCCATTGAAGTATTGATGCTACCCAATGGGCAGTCAACAACGCTTGATTTGACCCCAATCTATACGCAGAAATTAACTTAAATCCTGTTGCTGGTAACTAAAAAAAATTGCTATTTTTGTCATTAATTGTTAAATTCTCGCTTATTGAGTCAATATAAGCCTTCTCTATGAACGACCAATCTGATAACAACCTGTCTAGTCCCTCAGACGGTTCTGAGCATCATCCTACTCAGCACAGTGACGCCCCTCACGCCGCGGATATTCCAGATTCTCAATTGCAGGACAATCATAGCAAAGATAAGGGTATCGATGACAAGGATATCACGGATAAGGATGACGAAGACCCGCATAGCAAAAACGTCAATGGCAATGATGCTTGTCTGATTAATCGTTCAACGCGAGAATTCAATGACAACATCACCGGTAGAAACAAAAAAAATAAATACCGTCTACTGGGGCTGCTCGGGTTTATTGTATTGGTGCTAGGCTGGTTGTTATTTGCTTGGTACAACACCCTATATGGCACTATCACCCAACCAAAGCAGATGGTGACCATCAATAAAGGTCAAACCTACTATGCACTGGTAGACGACTGGGATAAAAAGAAAAAGCTGTTCGTCGCGCCACTTGCCAAACTATATATCAAAATGACGGTGGATAAACCGCTTCATTCAGGGGTGTATCAACTGCCTGAAAATCCAAGTTTTGCCAATTATTTAGCCATGCTACAACAAGGTGAGAAAGTCGCTTTTATCAAAGTGCAAATCATTGAAGGTAAAACAGCCAAAGAGTTATATCAACATTTGACGGACAATAAAGGGATTAAAAACGAAGTTATCCGTGGTAGCAAAGTTGACGTTGACAAACTTGGTCTCAATATCCCTGCTGACTATCACCCGAATGGCAACCTTGAAGGTTGGTTCTCACCGGATACCTATTATTTTAATGAAGGCAGTAGTGACAAAAAAGTGCTAACGGATTTATTTACCCGTCAACACACAGCATTGATGGAAAACTGGAACAATCGCCAAGCCAATCTGCCGTACAAGACACCGTATGAAGCGCTGATTATGGCATCAATTATTGAAAAAGAAACCAGTGTCGAAAGTGAGCGTGGTGAAGTCGCAGGCGTGTTCGTCAATCGTCTGAAGAAAAATATGCGCCTACAAACTGACCCCACCGTGATTTATGGCATGGGCGATCGTTACGATGGCAATATTCGCAAATCTGACCTTGAAGAAAAAACTGCTTACAACACCTACCAAATTGACGGCTTACCACCGACACCGATTGCCTTACCAAGTATTGCATCGATTAAAGCGGCACTTCACCCAAATCAGACCGATTCGCTATATTTTGTGGCAACGGGCAATGGCGGTCATAAATTTACCAGTAATTTAGAAGACCATAACCAAGCGGTGCAAGATTATCTGCGGGTGATGCGTGAAAAACGCGCCAGCCAAAACAGCCAATCAGCTCAGTAAAAAACGATACCCATGCAAACAGCTGCGAAAGCCCCCATTAGCCAAAAATTTATCTCATTTGAAGGTACCGAAGGGGTGGGTAAATCCACCTTGATTGCCAATGTGGCAGCGCATTTGACCGCGCAAGGCATCGACTTTATCCAGACCCGTGAACCGGGCGGCAGTCCGTTTGCTGAGCAGTTGCGCGCCATGTTACTTGACCCAGCAACGACTATGACAGAGGACAGTGAACTGCTATTGATGTTTGCGGCACGTGCCGATCATGTGGCGCAAGTGATTGTGCCAGCGCTCGCTCAGGGTCAATGGGTGCTGTGCGACCGATTTACCGATTCCACTATTGCCTATCAAGGGTTTGGGCGCAAACAGGGCGATAGGGTAGAACTTAGCAAAATTGAATTATTGATTAGGCAGTTTGTGGTAAAAATGCCCGATATCACCATTTGGTTAGATTTACCCGTCACAGAGGGGATGAGCCGTGCCAAAAATCGCGGCAAACTAGACCGCTTTGAGCAAAATCAGCTAGCGTTTTTTGAGCGGGTGCATCAAGGGTTTGCTTATCAAGCAGCGCAGCAACCGCAGCGCGTCAAACACATTGATGCGCATGGTACAGCCGATGAGGTATTGGCAAAAGTGCTAACGCAGCTAGGTATTTAATGTCGTTATTTAGTGTTATTACTTAGTATCATAAAGCTTTTAGAATTATTATAAAAAAAGGGGATGATAAACATCCCTTTTTTTATTTAAATCATACTATGACATGGATGGGGTTAAAATCACGTCTGCCGCCACTGGCAAAGTTTGTGGAAAGTCTTTGTTGTAATGCAGTCCACGCGATTCATGGCGAAGTAGCGCCGAGCGTACAATCAGCTCAGAGACTAGCAGCAAATTACGCAATTCAATCAGATTTTTACTGACCACAAAGTTGGCGTAGTAATCATTTACTTCTTGTTTTAACAACAAAATGCGGTTAAGTGCGCGATGCAGGCGTTTATCCGAGCGCACAATACCAACGTAGTGCCACATGCTTTGCCGCAGCTCATCCCAGTTTTGCAGCACGATGACTTCTTCGTCAGGGTCGGTCACATCTTGGCTGTCCCAGTCAGGGATAGTAGGAATAGGGGGAACGCGATTTTCTGCAAATGCAGCGGCAATATGCCGCGCTGCACTCATCCCATACACAAAACATTCTAACAGCGAGTTACTCGCCATACGATTGGCGCCATGCAGACCCGTAAAGGACGTTTCGCCCATGGCATATAGATTGAACACGTCGGTTTGGGCGTTTTCATTGACCATCACTCCACCACACGTGTAGTGAGCGGCGGGTACCACGGGGATTTTATCTTGAGTCATGTCAATGCCCAGCTCTAGTAGCCGCTCATATAGCATAGGGAAATGACCTTTAATAAAGGCTGGTTCTTGATGCGTAATATCTAACCAAACATGACGTATTCCCAAACGCTTCATCTCAAAATCGATGGCGCGAGCCACGATATCACGCGGCGCCAGCTCACCCCGTTCATCGAAACGAAGCATAAAGCGCTCACCTTCTGGATGTTCTTTGGTTGCTGGCAGGCGCAGGTAGGCACCTTCACCGCGCATGGCTTCGGTGATTAAAAACGAGCGCGCTTCTGGATGATAGAGACAAGTAGGATGAAACTGATTAAATTCCAAATTCGCAACGCGGCAACCTGCCCGCCATGCCATCGCGATACCATCCCCTGTAGCAATATCTGGGTTGGAGGTATACAAATACGCTTTTGATGCCCCGCCGCAGGCTAAGGCGATAAAGGGCGCGGTAAAGGTCAGCACTTGATTGGTATTCAAGTCAAGGGCGTACAGCCCCACGGCACGATTAGGCTCGCTAATCGAACTATAGTTGTGTTTGCTAAGTTTATGGGTGGTGATGACATCAATGGCAGCGACATACTCAAACAGTTTGACATTCGGACATTGTTTGACACGTTTAGCTAACGAGGTAGAAATGGCCACCCCAGTGGCATCTGCCGCATGGATGATACGACGTTTGCTATGACCGCCTTCACGGGTCAGGTGCAAGGTTTCGTTTTCATCCAAGGTAAATTTGACACCTTGTTTGAGCAAAAACTCCACCGCTTCTCGGCTATGCTCCACTGTAAAACGTACCGCATCTTCATGACAAAGACCTGCCCCTGCAATCAAGGTATCATCGACATGCTCATCAACCGAATCATCATCCGATAGTACCGCTGCCACACCGCCTTGGGCATAAAAAGTGCTGGCTTCAGTGAGCTTGTCTTTTGCCAAAACAGCAATCGATAGATGGCTTGGCAAGGATAAAGCTAACGATAAACCTGCACCGCCACTGCCGACAATCACCACATCAAACGCGTGGCGATGGTTACCCTGTGCTTGCGGCTGGAGAGTTTCTTTGATAGGGGAGTTTGACACATTAACGCTTGCTGTCATAACGCTGACGTCCTTCAAATTAATGAGTTAAAGAGCCAAAAAATCTAAGCAAGCGCTGAGAAAATTGGGTCACCGTGCTACATTTAAAAGGCTATTTTAAAAGCTATGGTTAAAAGGCTAGGTTTAAAAAGCTAGGTTTAAAAAGTTATGTGAAAATAAAACTATCATATCAGCTTTTATAAATGATGGCGGATTTTTTCTATGGGTTGTTTAAGTAGCAATCCCATCCAAATTGCCAATGTTGGCGGTTAAACAGGGTACGACATACGCAAATGCGCTCGTCTTTATTTTGCCATCGCTACCAGACAACGCGATCAAAACGCAAAGTTAGGCATTTTTGGATGAGTTAAATACAAAAAACTCGCCTAGCTGTTCATCCATTTTTTGCGATATGATGACAGTTTAAATTGTCATATCCATGATTGCCATTTATAATGGGCGCTTTTTTTTATACGTATTTGTCATGCAAATAATTGATTATTCAGTAAATTTAGGTAACGCTTTATATGGGTGGTAGCACGATTGGCAGTTGGTTAGGTCATCTTGGCGCGCTCATTGCCGTTTTGGTAATCCTATGGTCGTGCCTAAAAACCGTGCAACTCAAAGCGCGAACAGATAATCTGCAGATTCTACTACAACTGGTCAGTTTCTACGCGCGCTATTGGTTTGTTTGGTTGTTGCTGTGGGCAAACGTGCAACTGCTGTATGACAACCAAGCCATCTACTGGCTGCTTATCGCGTTATCGTTGTTGTATATCTATATGAGCTGGGTTGAGCCCAATCGGCTGCGCGTTTCACGCTTTTCAATTAATTTGACCGTATCTGCGACTTATCAAGCTGCGACCTATCAGCCCGCGACCGATATTTCACTGGCTGCAGCAGCATCACAACCTATCAAACGACAACCTATCAAAAGACAAGCTGCAAAAATTGCGGTGCTGAGTGATATCCATGTGGGTATATTTTCTAACCCCCATCAGTTAGCGCGTTTGGTGAAATGCCTTAATCGCTTAGATGTTGATGCGGTGCTGATTTTGGGTGATTGGTTATATCAAGCGACAACTTTGGATGCCCAACTAAGCCCATTTAAAACGCTGAACAAGCCTTGCTATACCGTCCTTAGCGATGCTGATACCCAGCAGGTTATCGATGATGCGCAAAATAGCGAATCTGCTAGCAGCACGTCATTGATCAATATCTTGCCAACGTTTGGTATTCAATTATTGCCTGAGCAAGGCTTGCATATTGCCGGGATAAAAATTATAGGTATTCATAATGGCAGTACAATGGATTTACCGCGCGTGATTGAACAGCAGCACAGCGCGGGGCAGCCATTAGTCATTGCCACCCATGATATCAAGCAGTTAGAAGCCAATCCGCGAACGTTAAGTGACGCCAACAACGATACTTTGGTGATTGCGGGACAAACCCATGGGGGTCAGGTCAATATACCTATACTGACACCGCTGATGGTCAGAGCATTGACAGGTAATAAACTGGCGGCAGGGTTACGCAGACCAGATACAGCCAAACAATCCGACACTTATCCCAAAGCATTCAATGAGGATGACAAACCCAGCAAACGCTACCAAGTATGGGTGAATACTGGGATTGGCATGACAGGGTTACCGTTTCGTTTTAATTGCCCCCCTACCATTGATGTGCTAACCATCCAGGTTCAAACGAGTGATGCTTAACCCATACTATTTGCCACTGTAAACCAGCGACTATAAACTAGTTGCTGCCTTATTATCGGGTTGAGTGGGGTCTATAACCTGATTGGCTACAGCGGCGGAGAAACTTGCGTTTGCTATCAAAGCGCTTAAACTTCGTCCCAAATGTATGCTACACTAGACAAAAATTTTCAAAAAATTGTCGCAGCTGTTACATATTCTACTTAAGGTTTTATCCAAGGTATTGTTATGACCCCCATTTTAGATAAACTACAAGGCTCTATGGTCGCGTTGATTACACCTATGCATAGCAATGGTGACGTCGATTGGCAATCATTGGCAAATCTCATTGATTGGCAAATCGAGCAAGGTACGGACGTACTGGTATCGGTCGGTACGACGGGTGAATCCGCAACCTTATCGATGCAAGAGCATGTGGACGTCATAGAATTTACCATGAAGCAAGTGGGTGGTCGTATTCTCGTCATCGCGGGTACAGGCGCTAACAATACAGTTGAAGCCATTGAGCTGACCCAGCACGCCAAACAGGCGGGCGCTGATGCCGTGCTGTTGGTTGTGCCTTACTACAATAAACCGACCCAAGAAGGGCTATACTTACACTATAAAGCCATTGCTGAAGCCGTAGACATTCCCCAAGTGCTATATAACGTACCCGGGCGCACTGTTGTTGATATGCAGCAAGCCACTGTCGAACGCCTAGCGGACATCGACAATATCATCGCAATTAAAGATGCGACAGGTGACGTGGCGCGTGGTGCCAAACTGATTGAAGCAGTAAAAGGTCGTATGAGCGTATTTTCAGGAGATGATGAAAGCGCGCTTGCGCTGATGCGTCATGGGGCAAAAGGCAATATTTCAGTGACCGCCAATGTCGCGCCAAAAATCATGAGCCAAATTTTTGGCTTGGCACTCAAAGGTGAGTTTGAACAAGCCGAAGCATTAAACCAAAAAATAGCCCATTTACACCAAGATTTATTTATCGAGTCAAGTCCCATTCCTGCAAAATATGCCTTATACAAAATGGGTCATATTGAGCAAGGTATCCGTTTACCATTAACTTGGCTTACCCCAGAACACCAACAAGTGATGGATGAAGCACTTGCCAAAGCAGGTTTATTATGAAAAAAACACTCAGCGCTAACTATAATCGATTCAACGCCCAGCTAGCCCTAGCGATTATTGCCTCTGCTAGCATTGCTATGACAGGCTGTACTACTTTTAAACGTAAAGTTGGCGACAATTCTTTGGACTATACCAAAACCAAAAAACTTGAACCCATCCAATTACCGGCAGATGCACAAACGCTACCTTTTACCCCAGTTTATGCCGTGCCGCAATCGGGTGAAAATACGTTAAAAATCACAAAAGAAGGCAGTAAGCGTTTTGAGCTACCGCGTCCAATTAGTACCGTAAAATAGAGAGTGGTTGATAGCATTCATGATAGTTGGCAGCTTGTGCTGCTAACCGCGTATCAGCCAATCAATGCAACTGTCATAAATTAGCTACACTGAGCCAACCTTAGCCAATCTTAAACAGCCATTTGGGAATTACCATGCAAAAACTCGATTTACTTTATAAAGGCAAAGCAAAATCAGTCTTCGAAACTGACAATCCAGATTATCTGATTTTAGAATTTCGTGATGATACCTCTGCGTTTAACGGCGAGCGTATCGAACAGTTAGCGCGTAAAGGCAAAGTCAATAACCGCTTTAACGCCTTTATCATGCAAAAACTCAGCGAAGCCGGCATCGAAACCCATTTTGAACAGCAATTATCGGATGAAGAAGTGCTGGTCAAACGCCTAACAATGATTCCCGTCGAGTGTGTGGTACGTAACTATGCGGCAGGCAGCCTAGTACGTCGTTTAGGTCTACAAGAAGGTCAACCCTTAAACCCACCCACCTTTGAATTATTCTATAAAGATGACGGTCTGGGCGACCCGATGGTGAATGATTCGTTAGCGGTATCACTCGGCTGGGCAACGCAAGCACAACTGGATGAAATGAAAGCCTTAACCTTTAAAGTCAATGACGTGTTATCAAAAATGTTTGATGAGGGTGGTTTGATGCTGGTGGATTTCAAACTAGAATTTGGGGTATTTAAAGACCGTATCGTACTGGGCGATGAGTTCTCGCCAGATGGTTGCCGCGTCTGGGACAAACAAACCAAGAAAAAACTGGATAAAGACCGTTTCCGTCAAAGCCTAGGTGATGTGGTTGAAGGTTATGAAGAAGTTGCCCAGCGTATTGGCGTGTCTTTGGTTGATGAGTCAGGTCGATAAATCGGACGCATTCATCAAGCTAGCTAATCGCTACAGCGAATATAATTAAGTCCAATTAAATTTGGATGGCGTGTGAAATAGATAAACATCTAAAACTGGGGCTTGCTCCAGTTTTGTGTTTTTAGCAGATTATTTAAGTTTAAGTTTAAGTTTAAGTTTAAGTTTTTAGCCTTCAATATCATTAAAAAAAGAGTCTCTCACTTGGATAACCCTATCACTCACCAATATATCAAGCACCCGCTCACCACCTTAACCCAATTCAATCGCAATCCCAGACCTTGGCATATGCCGTTGTTTGTGGCATTTGCGATTAGTTTTCCAGTGATAGTCGGCGCGTATCTGGGTGATTTGCGCATGGGTCTACTCGCATCACTCGGTGCGATGGTGATTTTAAACTTACCCTATACTGGGTCTTTATTGTCTCGCATGACCACGGTATTGGCGTGTAGTTTTGGGATGGTCGCGTGTTTTGCCGTTGGCTTGGTCGCCCACAACGTGCCCATCTTGACAATTCCCCTGATATTTTTTGTGACCTTTTGGTGTACGCTGTTTAGCCGTTATTATAAGTTACCACCGCCTGCTGGGCTGTTTATCATCATGGCTTCAGCGATTGCGCTGTTTATGCCCGCAACCGTGTCACAAATCCCACAGCTGATTGGCGTGGTGGCATTAGGCGCGTTGTTTGCGGGGATGGTGGCGTGTTTTTATGCGTTACTGCTGCTTTATAATAAGCCTGTCTTGCCGCTAAAGGCACCGATGCCCGTGCGAGAGATTTTGGGTGATACTTTTATTGTATCGGCGTTTATCGCTTTATCATTGCTGCTGGCGCTGTGGCTAGAGATGCCTAAGCCCTATTGGGTGCCGATGAGCTGTTATGTCATCATGCAAGGGATGAATTTTCAAAGCATATGGATCAAGCAGATACATCGGATTGTGGGTACCGCGATTGGTATGCTGCTAGCTTGGCTACTGCTATCAGTGCATTTGAGCGATATGGGTGTGGCGCTAGGCATTTTTGGTATGATGTTTTGTATTGAAACTTTTGTGGTACGCCATTATGGGGTGGCGGTTATTTTTATCACCCCACTGACCATCTTTTTGGCAGAGTACAGCGCGGTGCAGCCTACCGCAATCAGTGAGATTATCGTCACGCGGTTTTGGGATACCGTGCTCGGCTGTCTCATGGGTGTGCTAGGCGGTATTGTCATTTTATCACCGATAGTGAGGCAAAAATTACAAGTCAGCGTCGATAAAATCGTGGCGAAATTGCCAATTTAGCTTTTTTATCCAAAAAAACAAAAAAGCCACTCGATAATCTGGGTGGCTTTTTTATAATCTTTAAAATTCATCTTTAAAACTAATCGTTAAAACTAACCGCTCAATCCCAAAACAGTCATCACCCCATCGAGTCCTGCGACGGTTACCGCATAGTCTGCTTGGTCGCGCACAATCGGTTTGGCGCGATAGGCAATACCGATATCGGCTAGCCCTAGCATTGGCAAGTCATTAGCGCCATCGCCGACAGCAACAGTCTCTGACAGCTTAATGCCTAGACGCTGTGCCACGGCTTGCAAAATTTCGGCTTTACGCTTGCCATCGACAATCGCTGAGGTGATTTCACCTGTCACTAGATTATCGACGATATCTAGGTCATTGGCATAACTTTCATCCATCCCTAAGCTGTTTTTCACGTATTCGGCAAAATAGTTAAAGCCGCCTGAGACCAATACCACATAGTAACCATGATTTTTCAGTGCGCTAATCAAGCGTTTTGCCCCGGGACTAAAGGTAATGTGATTGGCAATAATGTCTTCGAGCACCTCACTTGATAACCCTTTAAGTAAAGCCACACGGCGAGTAAAGCTTTCAGCAAAATCAATTTCCCCACGCATGGCAGATTCGGTGATCGTATCGACTTGCTCACCAATCCCGGCTTTTTTTGCCAATTCTACAATCACTTCTTGCTCAATCAACGTTGAATCCATATCAAACAACGCCAGTTTATGCGGGCGCACCAATGTCGCAAGAGGCATGACATTGATATCTACGTGATAGAGATTGTTGGCGGCGATTTGTTTGATCCGTTGCGGTAAGTCGCTGATATCGCTATCTGATTCCAGCGTCACAATCCAGCGAATCGTTGTCACAGGACTGGTTTGCTCAGCTTGGGCGAGTGTGTCATTGGCTTGCCAATCAATCTCATTGACTAAGGTGTCTTGATGTAAGAGGCGAATGGCAGGATGAAGGCTTGCAAGGGTTTGGCTAATTTGGCTCAATAGCCCCAATTCAAACTTGGCAGCGCTTAGGGTAATCGCGTAACTATGGGGAAAATGCTGATTAAGTTGATACAAAAAATTCGTCGTCATGGTAGTTTACCCCTTGTATGCCAAAAAAATAAACATGATAATGTAGCATTTAATCGCTCCTAAAGAAAGTTTAATCTACCCATGAATCATCTAGCCCCCCGTCAAGGCAAATTCGCTATTGTACTACTTATTAGTTTTTGTTTACATTTTTTGATGCTGACTTTTAGTAGTGAAAAATCCCAATACGAGCAGCGTACCCAAAAGGGTGAAAAAATTGTTGAACAGTTAGCCAAAGAAGCCATGGTGGGAATCACCAGCCAAGATAGAATTAGCCTGAGCGTCTTGGCAAACCGCTACCAAGTTGATCAAGAAGTCGCCAAAATTGTCATCAGTGACCAAAACAACCAGCCGCTGGTGCAAACGGGACAAGCGCAAAACGAAGTGGGGCAGGTGATTGACAAACCCATTATCCAAAACAACCAAGTTCTCGGTCATGCCACCATCACCATGAAAGCGGTCTCCAAAGGCGAGATTGTCAGTAGTCAATGGTTGTTTGTATTAGGGTCAGCAATTTTGCATGGGTTTTTATGGCTGATTTATGGCTACATGGCGCGCCCAACGCAGGAACAGCTTGCGCAATTGGGTGAAAAAGTCCAGCAGCATATCGCGCTTGCCCGTGGTAGCCTAGCATCCACGAGCCCTGTATTGACAACCGATGGTGAATTGCAGTTAGACGAAGACACCTTATACAATAAAGCAGGGGATAGCAGCGCGACCGCGCAACCTGCCGCCACTGGCAAAACCATCAATGATTTTTTAAATCGAGAAAAATCAAAATCCGTTAAAGATGACCCACAAGCCCAGCCTACAGCGACTGACAATCTGGCTCAAGAAACGACAGTAGACAGCCAAAAACAACCCGAAATCGAATTACAAATTCATTTTTACGACCAGTATCATCTGCTAAAACGGGTGGCACCTGAAGTTGCAAAACCGTATTTTCAATTGTGTAATCAGCTATTGATGCGCGCATCAAACAGTTTATTTAACTCGTCAAACAATGTGTTAAATCGCTATATCAAAGACGTGTATATCAAAGACAACTCGCATTTTAATGCCAACGGCGCGGTCGTTCATCTAGCAGGTAAAGCCGAGCAATTGCCACTGGCAGCGGTGTTATTGTCAAAATTGTTGATTATCCTCAACCAAGTGGTATACGAAAAACACCGTGAGCTATCGCGTTTTGCTTTGCCATTAACCATCGGTACCAGTATCAGTCATCAATTCGATGACGTACAAAAACTGATGGCAAACCACGCCAAAGAAGATGGTTTATTACTCCTATATCCACTGGATTTACTTAAAACGTTAGATGGCAAAGTGCAGTTTAAAAACCTGCAACATCCGACCACTATCACAGAGCGTGAGATGGTTTGGTACAACGGTTTATCAGAAACCTTGATGACCGAACTCATTGCCAAACGCGATGAAATTTTGACCGCCACAGAAAAATAAACGAATCATGGCTATTTTTTCTTTCGCCACTTGACTTGACTGACAAAACCCATTATAAGGCTTTATGAAATTGCAAATTTATCGAATCGACCAGCGAAAGGAGCAATAAATGGCTGATCCAGATATTGATGATAGCTTTGAAGATGACAGTTTTGATGATGACGATGACGCGCGACTCGTGGATGACGACGCATCGGGTCGAAGTCGGGCAAGTAGTCTTGAAAAACGTCGTTTGATTGATAATTTATTGGAAGAAAAGCGTCTAGAGCGCTCACTTAAAGACAGTTTTGATGACGATCTTGATGACTTAGACGATGACGACGATTTTGACGATGATGAGTTGTAAGTCAAGCAAAAGGTTAATACACTAGGTATTAACCTTTCTTTTTCCAATCCGCTTTTTTGATAGCATACTAGGATAACCACCATGGATTTTGATGATTTAATCGATTTTTTAGACAGTGATGACAATGAATTTGGGCTATCGAGCATCGCTACACACGGTTTTTTAACCGCCTCTATTGTCGGCAAACCTTTACACAATTGGCAAACCTATCTTTTTGAAGGGCATGAAAAACAAGTCAAGCCAGAGGTGCTAGCAGCCATTGAACAGTGGCGTGATGAGCTGCAAGCCATGCTGCAAGATGAGCGTGAAATTGAGCTGCCTTTTGATGTCGACGAAACTGACTATCTCGATATTGAAAACTCAGAAATTAGCGAATGGTCAGTGGGCTTTGTTGATGCCATGTATGCCAGCGATGACGAAGAAGATGATTGGTTTGATGATGACGACAGCGAAGAAGATGTGGCAATGCTGACGTTACCGATGATTTTGTTTAGTGGCATCGATGAAGACCAACCTGATATGCAAGAGTTACTCAAAGACCCAGAAACCATGAGCCAAATGGCAGGGGCCGTAGAAAAAAACATCGTTGAGTTGTTTTTGTTATTTCATACCAATGACTAAATTGGGTTGTAACAAGCTAAGGGCGTATTAAATACGCCCTTTTTATCTACCGCATTATTTTTGCTCTAGTTGTGGTACGTCTGAGCCGTGGGCATTGGATAACAAACCTGATTGGCTATATAACGCCAATTTAGCCCGGGTATCTGAAATATCTAGATTGCGCATAGTAAGCTGACCGATACGGTCCATTGGCGTGAACGCCGCATCTTCCACTTTTTCCATTGATAGACGTTCTGGTTGGTAGGTCAAGTTGTCGGATTTAGTATTTAAGATGGTATAGTCATTACCGCGGCGTAGCTCGATGGTGACTTCACCCGTGATAGCTTTGGCGACCCAGCGCTGTGCGGTTTCACGAAGCATCAAGGCTTGTGAGTCAAACCAGCGACCTTGGTACAACAAGCGACCTAGGCGTAAGCCATTAATACGGTACTGCTCGATGGTGTCTTCGTTATGAATACCAGTGACCAAACGCTCATAGGCAATGTGCAACAGCGCCATGGCAGGGGCTTCATAGATACCCCGTGATTTGGCTTCGATGATACGGTTCTCAATTTGGTCACTCATCCCAAGACCATGACGACCGCCGATTTCGTTGGCTTTTAAAATCAAATCCACTGGGCTATCAAAGGTTTCGTCATTGATTGCCACGGGCATGCCTTGTTCAAAGCGTACCGTTACCGTTTCTTTGTCGATTTTGACATTTTCATCCCAAAATGCCACACCCATAATCGGCTCAACGATGTGCATGCTGGCATCCAAAAACTCCAAATCTTTGGCTTCATGCGTTGCACCGAGCATATTTGAGTCGGTTGAGTAGGCTTTTTCTTTGGACATTTTGTAGTCAAAGCCATTGTCGATTAAGAACTGTGACATCTCGCTACGACCGCCCAATTCATCAATGAAGGTTTGGTCAAGCCACGGTTTATAGATTTTAAGGGCAGGGTTGGTGAGTAAACCATAACGGTAAAAACGCTCAATATCATTGCCTTTATAAGTTGAGCCATCACCCCAAATATTGACATCATCTTCTTTCATGGCAGTGACTAGCATGGTGCCTGTGACCGCACGACCCAGTGGCGTGGTGTTGAAGTAGGGCATACCGCCGGTGCTGACATGAAATGCACCACATTGAATTGCAGCAATACCTTCAAGCGCCAATTGCAAACGGCAATCAATTAAACGTGCTTTAACCGCACCGTATTGGTCGGCTTTTTTGGGAATGGCGTTGTAATCGTCTTCGTCAGGTTGACCTAAGTTCGCGGTATAAGCGTATGGCAGCGCGCCTTTTTGCTTCATCCAAAGTAGCGCAGCTGAGGTATCAAGTCCGCCTGAAAACGCGATACCGACTTTTTGCCCGACGGGGACAGATTGTAAAATGGTGGCGTTATTGGTGGCATTGTTTGTGGTATCGTGGCTCATAACCTTTCCTATCAAGTCATCAAAAAATAATCTGTAAAATCAACCTATCGAATTATTGTAACATTTTTGTCAACGCGTTTTTCGCCATTTTTTGACAATTACCCATAATTTGTCACAATAAAAAAGCCAATCATTTGATTGGCTTTATCGGCTAAATAGCGGTTATTGGTACAAAACTTCGACGATTTCGTATTCGACTTCACCGCTTGGGGTTTGGATTTTGGCTTCATCCCCTTCTGATTTGCCAATCAGACCGCGCGCGATGGGCGAGTTAATCGAGATTTTATTGGCTTTAAAATCCGCTTCGTCATCACCCACAATTTTATAGCGTTTTTGCTCTTCCGTATCGAGATTTTCAATCACTACCGTGACGCCAAACACCACGCGACCTTCTTGCGGTAGTTTGAGCGGATCAATGACTTCAGCCCCGCCCAGTTTGGCTTCAATATCGCGAATACGGGCTTCACAAAATCCTTGCTGCTCACGGGCAGCATGGTACTCGGCATTTTCTTTTAAATCGCCATGTTCGCGTGCTTCGGCAATCGCCGCGGTAATACGTGGACGGTCAACGGTTTTGAGCTGTTTGAGCTCTTCTTCTAAAGCCGCGTGACCTTGAGGCGTCATTGGATAACGTTGCATAGGGGATTCCTTTTGTCACAAATAGGGATTCAAACGGCAAGATTGCCAAAGTAACAAGTCACAAAAAATGGTCATCAACACTCGTGATTGACCATTATCTATTTTATATAGATGAAAAAAACCATGCTAGACAGGGCTGCTGCCTAACAAGGTTCTAGTAAAAAATTTGCTGTGCTGCATCAATCACCACAATAACCGTATTTTACTTGATAACGGCTTGTGATGCAAAGCATTCACTCAATTGACTGTATGAACCCTCACATTACCAAACTGAGCTGATGGTAACACCCACAGCTTTATTTTCATACCAAGGTAAAATAGTGGCATTGTCAAACGGTTGTGTCATCACCAAACCACTGACGACACCCAGCGCGCAGCCAGCAACCACATCACGGGTATGGTGCTTGTCGGCATCCACACGTGACCAGCCCACATAGGCGGCAGGAACCATTGCCATCGAGCCATAGCGCCAGCCATAGCGTTGACCGATGAAAGTCGCGCCCGCGCAAGAATCACTAGCATGCCCTGACGGAAACGAGTAATCCTCGCCATTGGGACGTTCGCCCCACGCGGTGTCATTGGTGGCGTATTTGAGCGCATAGGTAGCTGCCAAATTGGTTGCCATGGTTTTGCCTAGTTGATAGACGCCTTCTTGGTCATGTTTGGCAAGTGCCATGCCTAAGCCTGCTACCGGGATAGCAATATGCAATATATCGCCCGCTTTTTCGCTATCGCTTTTGGCATATACCGTTGTCGTCGGCGCTAATACAGCAGCGAGCAGTATGACGTTAAAGGTCTTAGAAGGTCGTCTCATGGCATTTACACCCTGATTGTGGTTAGTGGTCAAAACATTGATAAACGTGGCTGTACTTAGGGCAAACCTAGTGTACACCCTAAACCTTAGGATTATCTTAGCCCATAAAAAAATACTGACAGCGGTGGCTATCAGTATTTTAGACTAGCGGTGGTTATCCCTGTGTCTGTGTATGTAGCGCTTGGAGCTTATACACATCAAATGGCAGTTGAACTTTATACGCTTGGGTAACTGCTGCCGCGGCATTTAAGGTAGTCACATTAAATACTTTATGCTGTAAGGCTGAGCGGCGAATCGAGAACGAGTCTTCATGCGCTTGTTTGCCTTCAGTGGTATTGACCACAATCGCGATTTCACCGTTTTTGATGGCATCGACGATATGTGGGCGACCCTCGGTGACTTTGTTGATGCGCTCACAGGGGATACCGGCTTCAGTTAAGATTTTTTGTGTACCTGAGGTTGCCACAAGTTTAAAGCCATAGTCGGCAAATTGTTTTGCCACTGGTACTAGATTGGCTTTGTCGCTTTCACGCACTGATAAGAACACTTTTTTAACTTCATTCTCCACTGGCAAACCGGGCAATCTATCGTTACTGCCGATGATGGCTTTGTAGTAAGCCTCACCAAAGGTCTGACCCACACCCATGACTTCACCCGTTGATTTCATCTCAGGGCTTAAAATAGGGTCGACGCCTGGGAATTTGGCAAAAGGGAAGACCGCTTCTTTGACCGCAAAAAATGTTGGAATCACCTCAGTGGTAAAGTTTTGTTCCACTAACGTTGTGCCCGCCATACAACGCGCAGCGACTTGTGCAAGTGAAGTACCGATGCATTTTGATACGAAAGGCACCGTACGTGAGGCACGTGGATTGACTTCAAGAATATAAACCACACCATCTTTGACCGCGTATTGGACGTTCATCAAGCCCACCACACCCAGCTCTTTTGCCATCGCCACGGTTTGTTCGCGCATCACATCACAAATTTCTTGGCTGAGTGAATACGGAGGGATTGAACACGCTGAATCGCCTGAATGCACGCCCGCTTGTTCGATGTGCTGCATGATACCGCCAATCACCACATTGGTGCCGTCAGAGATACAATCCACGTCCACTTCAATCGCATCATCCAAGAAGCGGTCAAGTAATACAGGGGCTTCATTAGACGCTTGTACGGCTTCACGCAAATAACGACGCAGTTCGTTTTCGTTGTAGACGATTTCCATGGCGCGACCGCCCAACACGTAAGAGGGACGGACAACTAGGGGATAGCCCACTTGCGTCGCTTTGACGATACCGTCTTCAGTACTGGTCGCCAAGGCATTGGGTGGCTGAGTAAAGCCCAATTGCTGAATCATGTGTTGGAAACGTTCACGGTCTTCTGCACGGTCAATCGCATCTGGGCTGGTACCGATGATATGCACACCCGCAGCTTCTAGTGCGCGCGCTAATTTTAATGGCGTTTGTCCACCGTACTGCACAATCACGCCTTCGGGTTTTTCGATGCGCACGATTTCAAGCACATCTTCTAACGTAATAGGCTCAAAGTACAGACGGTCAGAGGTGTCATAGTCAGTTGAAACCGTTTCAGGGTTACAGTTGACCATGATGGTCTCATAACCATCTTCACGCATTGCCAAGGCGGCGTGCACACAGCAATAGTCAAATTCAATACCTTGACCAATGCGGTTGGGACCGCCGCCGATAACCATGATTTTTTTATTGTTGGTTGGATTGGCTTCACATTCGTCATCATAGCTTGAATACATATAAGCGGTTGACGTCGAAAACTCCGCGGCACAGGTATCCACGCGTTTGTACACAGGATACACGCCCAAATCCCAACGTTTCTTACGCAGTTGTTTTTGTGAAATACCCAAGAGCGTTGCCAAGCGTAAATCTGATAACCCTTTACGTTTGAATTGACGCAAGTTGTCACTGTTCAAACCGCCAAAGCCAGTTTCTTTGACCAATTTTTCCGTTTTGACGATGTCTTCAATTTGCACTAAAAACCAAGGGTCAATGCGAGTAAACTCAAACACCTCATCCATGCTCATGCCAAAACGGAAGGCATCAGCAATGTAGAAAATACGGTCGGGTGTAGGGGTTTTTAATTTAACTTTTAAGGTACTGCGAATGGTATCGTCGTCTTGATTGAAATCAAGATACTCATCAAAACCATTCACCCCAATCTCAAGACCGCGTAACGCTTTTTGCATCGACTCTTGGAAGTTACGACCAATCGCCATCACTTCACCCACCGATTTCATTTGGGTAGATAAGGTGCTATCAGCTTGGGGAAATTTTTCAAAGTTAAAGCGCGGTACTTTAGTCACCACATAGTCAATGGCGGGCTCAAAGCTGGCTGGGGTCAAGCCGCCGGTAATATCATTGCTGAGTTCATCGAGGGTGTAACCGACGGCAAGTTTTGCCGCGATTTTGGCAATTGGGAAACCCGTGGCTTTAGATGCCAAGGCAGATGAACGGCTAACACGTGGGTTCATCTCGATGACCACCATGCGACCTGTTTTTGGGTCAATACCAAATTGTACGTTTGAACCACCGGTCTCGACGCCAATCTCACGCAGCACCGCCAATGACGCATTACGCATGATTTGGTATTCTTTATCCGTCAAAGTCTGAGCAGGTGCTACAGTGATAGAGTCGCCTGTATGCACACCCATAGGGTCAAAGTTTTCAATCGAACAGACGATGATACAGTTGTCTTTTTTGTCACGGACAACTTCCATCTCGTACTCTTTCCAACCGATTAGGCTTTCATCAATCAATAGTTGGTGAGTGGGCGATAAGTCAAAACCACGCTCACAAATTTCGACAAATTCGTCACGGTTGTAAGCGATGCCGCCACCCGAACCCCCCATAGTAAACGACGGGCGAATGATGCAGGGAAAGCCGACTTTGGCTTGAATAGCGAAGGCTTGTTCCATGGTTTCGGCTACTTCGGCGCGTGGGCACTCTAAGCCGATTTTTTTCATCGCTTTATCAAATAAATTGCGGTCTTCGGCTTTTTCGATGGCGTCTTTGGTCGCGCCAATTAGCTCACAGCCATATTTTTCCAGTACGCCATATTTGTCCAAGTCTAACGCACAGTTGAGCGCGGTTTGTCCGCCCATGGTTGGCAAGATGGCATCAGGGCGTTCTTTATCAATGATACGCTCTACCGTTTGCCAGGTAATGGGCTCGATGTAGGTGGCATCTGCCATGACAGGGTCAGTCATGATGGTGGCGGGGTTTGAGTTAACCAGAATGACGCGGTAGCCTTCTTCACGTAAGGCTTTACAGGCTTGTGCGCCTGAATAGTCAAATTCACAGGCTTGTCCGATGACGATAGGACCTGCGCCAATGATAAGAATGGATTTGATGTCGGTACGTTTTGGCATTGCTTTACACCCTTTTTAACTGCATTACGTAAAATTTAAAATAAGAAACTGAGTACTAACTGATGTTCTAAAACCCTAATTTTAAAAAAAGCGCGATTAACGCACTTTTTATTATAAATAAAACTCACCTTTGCCCACTTCGATGACATTGCCACCCACATAAATGTTTTGCTCGTTATCGACGTTGAGCGTCAAGCGGTTGGGTCTGCCCATGTCATCGCCTTGGTGAATGGCTTTGCTTATCGGATAGTGGTTTTGGTTAATAAAATACGCCCCCAAATTGGCACATGCCGAACCTGTGCCGCTATCTTCTACCAAGCTATTATTTTGCTCAAAAAACATCCGCGAATGGATAGCCTCACCATCATCAAACCAATAATAAATAGATGGCTCTTCGGTGGTTTTAAAGGGATTATCAATGTTCAACTCACGAAGTTTTGCCATGTCAATTTGCACATTAGCTAGCGCTTGGCGATTGGTTAATTCAACCAAGATTTGCTGTGTGCCGCTATTGATAAAATAAGCATGACCTACAAAATCGTCCGTATTTATACCGCTTAACGCTGCCAAACTAGCCTTATCAGCATTAATTTGCTTAGCCTGATAACCCTGAATTTTGATTTGTATACGGCTATTACTGGTAAAAATTTCTACTGCCTTGGCTTGTGTATTAACCACAAATTGACTGGGCAAGTCATTAAGACTTTTTAAAATAAATCCCGAGCCAAGCGTTGGATGTCCTGCCAGTGGCATTTCATAATTTGGGGTAAAAATACGTAAATTGGCGACGGCTTTTGTACCATGTAAATCAGTTGGAGCAAAGATAAACACCGTTTCACTCAAGTTAAACTGCTGAGCAATCGACTGCATTTGCTCATCATTTAGCCCATCGGCATGGGGAAATACGGCAAGCGGATTACCACCAAAATGGGTTTCGGCAAAGACATTAACCAGGTGAAAAGGGTATTGTTGCATTTACGCTTTCGCCTTTGCCATCATAGCTGCGAATTTATCAAATAATGGCGCACAGTCATGGGGTCCTGGGCTTGCCTCTGGATGTCCTTGAAAACTAAACGCAGGCTTATCGGTCAGCTCAATGCCTTGATTTGACCCATCAAACAACGAGCGATGCGTCACTTTAATATTGCTAGGAAGCGTACTTTCATCCACGGCAAAACCGTGGTTTTGTGAGGTAATCATCACCGTACCTTGCTCGATATCTTGCACAGGGTGGTTGGCACCATGGTGACCAAATTTCATCTTCAAGGTTTGCGCGCCGCTAGCGAGTGCCAATAGCTGATGACCTAGACAAATCCCAAACAGCGGAATATCAGTCTCGGTGATGATGTGTTTAATCGCCTCAATGGCGTAAGTACAAGGTTCAGGGTCGCCAGGGCCATTGGACAAGAAAATGCCGTCTGGGTTGTGTTTGAGTACTTCGCTGATAGGCGTTTGGGCAGGCACAACGGTGACATGACAGCCGCGGTCAACGAGCATACGCAAGATGTTGGTTTTGACGCCAAAGTCATACGCCACGATGTTAAATTTTTGCTCGATGTCAGTGCCCAATTCTTTAAAGCGACCACAAGTTGGGCTCACTTCTGGACTCACCAATTGCCATGAGCCTTGCGTCCAAGTAAAACCCGCTGGGTCACAGCAGACTTTCGCCAAATCCATGCCTTTGATACCGGCAAAGCTTTTGGCAAGTTCGATTGCTTTGGCTTCATCGAGCTGACCGTCGCTATCGGCGGTCATGATACAACCGTTTTGTGCGCCTTTTTCACGTAGTAGGCGAGTAAGTTTGCGGGTGTCGATATCAGCGATGGCAACGGTGTTATGGTTAATCAGATACTCATGGAGTGATTGGCTTGAGCGAAAGTTACTGGTTACCATGGTCAAATCACGGATAATCAGTCCATTTGCCCACACTTTATGAATGCGACCTGACTCTGTGTCTTCATCGTTGGTGCCAGTGTTACCGATATGCGGGTAGGTTAACGTGACGATTTGCTGGGCGTAGCTTGGGTCGGTCAAGATTTCTTGATAACCTGTCATCGCGGTATTAAACACGACTTCACCAACGGTGTGTCCGCTAGCACCGATGCTGCGACCATAAAAAACCGTACCATCTGCCAATGCCAAAATTGCTTTTGCGTAATTCGTGTTCACCTAATGCCTCCGCTCGTATCCTGTGTTCTACCCATGTGTGCGACGGTTACTATGCCTAGTCAATGCAACTGTAAAAAGTATCGCCCACAAAAAAGCGAGAAGACATTGATTTTAAAGAAAATAGCTAACTGGTTTTAATGTATTACCAGTCTGTGCCATTAACTTTATCATGCCAACTCGCTAAGGTTTGATTTTGCCTATTTTAACAGAACCTCACAAAAAAAGGTAGCCAAAATTTTTGTCGAAATACAGTCTAAAAAGTACGTAAACTTGGTTGAAACAAACCGACCACAAACCAAATCGTTTCAACAATCCAGATGATCAGTACATATAAGCGGATTTGCTCGACTGTCCAATCTAGCGAAAACCAGCCAATTAGCCACCACGATTGCCAACCTTCTAGCCATTTTGCGCCATTTTCCAGCAGCACCCAACCATAAAATATACTGCTAAGCAAAAACAGCAACAACCACTGCAGTACTGTCATTTTGCTTATTCCTTTAACATTTGCTTTATGGATTTTACCCAATTGCTGCCACAAAGCGCGTAAGGATTTGTGCTAAACTGGTAAAAAATTCTGATAAGGTGCGCTTTAACCGCCCTTTAAAAAAGAGAACAAGCATGAATATTCTTACCTCCCAAACTGTGGTGATTATCGGCGGCGGCAATGTCGGTTTATCCTTTGCTTTACTGCTTGCCGACAAAGGCATCTCAAGTACGTTACTAGAAAAAGCCAACTATCCGACCATCAGCCCTGATGATGACTTAGACCGCGCGCAATTTGACAGCCGTAACATTGCGCTGTCACGCCGTACGGTGCAAATTTATCGTGGTATCACCTTTAATGGCAAAGCGCTATGGGATGATTTACAAAGCCATGCCTGCCGAATCGATGAAGTTAGTATCAGTGAAGAAGGTAGTTTTGGTAAAGCCACCCTCAACAAAGAAGCCGAAGGGGTGGAAAGTTTTGGACAAGTGATGGAAAACGCATGGCTTGGCAAAAAATTACTGCTCGCCGTGCAAAACAATCCGCTGATAACCCTGCTAGACGGTGCCACTTTGACCGATATACAACAGATGGCAACCGATGTCACCATTCGCTTTGACCAAGACCACCAAGCTTGCCAAACCTTAACAGCTGATTTATTGGTAGCTTGTGATGGTCAGCATTCGCCAAGCCGGCAACTACTGGGCATTGGCGCAACTGCACACGATTATCACCAAGTCGGTGTCGTGGGCGTGGTCATGACTGACAAACCGCACCATCATCAAGCGATTGAACGCTTTAATAAAATGGGCGCAGTTGCTGTGTTGCCTTTGGTTGATGCGTTTGATATCGGTAAAGGGGATGGACAACAAGCCCAGCAAGGCTACCGCCGCTCTGTGGTATGGGTGTGCCCAAAAGGCGAAGAACAGCGCTATCTGGACGACGACCAATACTTTCTTGACACTATTCAACGAGCCTTTGGCAGCTTAGCAGGCAGGTTTGTCAAAGCGGGTAAACGCGGCGCGTATCCACTGGTGAAAATATTGGCAGATAGCCAAGTCAAAGGTCGCTGCGTCATCATGGGCAATGCCGCCCACACCTTGCACCCTGTAGCAGGACAAGGCTTTAACTTATGTATGCGCGATGCTGATACGCTCGCCAAAATGCTAGCACAGCAAGTGATGCGCGGCGAAGATATTGGCGATAGTCGCATGCTACAAACTTATGCCAAACGCCGTAAAGCTGACCAAAAACGGGTAGAAATTTTCTGCGATACGGTGGTGTATGGTTTTATGCACCAAAATCCCTTGCTCAAAATCGCGCGTAATGTCGGACTCATTGCCTTTGATAAAGTGCCATTTGTGAAGCCAGCTGTGGCTACCTTTGCGATGGGGCTGAAATCATGAAAAACACTACATTAATCATCGGCGGTGGTGTTGTTGGCGCGACATTGGCGTTAAAGCTTGCCCAAGCGCGCCATCCTGTCATCTTGATTGACGCCCGTCCACACCTCACTCAAGCCGACTGGGAGCAAAAACTCACCGAGCGTGATGCTCGTGTCTATGCCCTAAGCGTTGCCAGTATCAACCTACTCAAAGAGGTCGGTGCATGGCAGCGTATCGAACAAAGCAAACGCAAAGCCGACTATACCCAAATGCAGGTATGGCAAACCAATGGCGTGGGCGAGCTAAATTTTGGTGATGCTCAAACACCGCAATTATTGGGTAGTATGGTTGAGCCCTTTATCATCGAAAAAGCGCTGTATGACGGTTTTGACGATGAGCGGCTTGTCCATCAGGGTCAATCCTATTTGCACCATATTGCAGGGCATAAGGTCACTGATATTGCTTGGCAAGGTGAAGATTTGGGATATCAAGTTAGCTTAGATAATGGCACCACGCATCAAGGTAAGCTATTAATCGGGGCTGACGGGCGCGGTTCTATGGTACGCCAAGCGGCAGGGATTGGTTTAGATACTTTGGCGTATCAGCAAACGGCAATCTGCTGCGCCATCAAAACCGAGCAGCCACACAAGGTGACAGCCAGACAAGTGTTTTTGCCGACAGGGCCTTTGGCACTTTTACCGTTGGCAGATGTGACGGCTGACGATCGGGCGAACCCGCAACATTGGCAATCGGTAGTATGGACATTGCCGACCAATGCTGCACTTGATTTACTCACGCTGACGCCAAAAGAGCTTGCCAAAGAACTCGCCTTTGCCAGTGGCTATGCCTTAGGGGATATCACTGAGATTGAATCAATCGCCAGCTTCCCACTGGGTGCCCAACATGCCAAAAATTATGTCAAAGCCAACTTGGCGTTGGTTGGCGATGCCGCACATGGGGTGCATCCTTTAGCGGGACAAGGTTTAAACTTGGGTATGCTCGATATCATTGCCTTGAGCGATATTTTGCAAAAAGATTATCAGCGGTCAGGCAACAAGCTATGGGCAAGTTTTGCCACCTTACAGCGTTATGAGCGTCAACGCTACGCTAATAACGCGATGATGATGCACAGTTTTTCTGGGATTAATTGGATTTTTGGTACACAGTTGCGTCCGATTCAGCAGCTACGCAGTGAAGGCGTGAGCATGGTTAGCAAAATCAAACCCTTGATGAAATTTTTTACCCAAAAAGCCAGTGGCATCTAAAAATTTTTAACAGCAAAAAAAATCCTCGATAAGTTATCGAGGATTTTTAAGGATAAAGCAACCGTGAAAGGTGATTTATTTCGCTGGGCTTGCAACCGTCGTAACAGTTGTGGTACCAGTAGCAGGAACAGCGTTGTCATCAACAATGTATGCATCGACACGGCGCCCTTCTTGGTCTTTACCCGCAGCACCTGTTGTATCTTGTGGTTTGATCAATTCAAGTTGTGATTGTGGCACACCATTGGCTACCAAGAATGATCTAACCGCTTGGGCACGCTCTTTTGCTAACTTCTCATTGGCAGCAGCATTACCTGTGCTGTCGGTATAACCACTGATACCGATTTTTTTGCCTTGTTTAGCGGCTTCAAGGATATCATTGGCTTTTTCTTTGGCATTACCAGCAACTTGTGCTTTACCCGTAGCAAAGTAGAAGCTTAAGCGACCATTTTCAAATACCACTGAAGGCTCAGTGGTAGAGATGATCGTCGCTACTGTCTCAGTGGTGGTCATCGTGGTGCCAGATGCCATTGGCATACTTGCTACCGCCATGTCAGTGGTTGATGCTACAGGCATTGCCATGCTGTTTGTGGCACTTGCCGCAGAGACTTCAGTTGTAGTAGTGGTTGTCGTTGTTGAAGCAGTGGTAGAAGCCACAACTGGCGTCGCGACTGGCTCAGTTTTGTTACATGATTTCAATAATGCCCAAGCCAATGCGCCTAAAATCAACAAACCAATGATTGGCAGTAACATTTTCATCAAGCCGCCTTCTTCAGCTTTCGGCGTAGCAACTAGATGCTCCTCTGTACGAGTGGTCGTTTGGACAGTAGGCGTGGTGGCTGCATGCACAGGCGACAAATTCAACATAGTCAAAATGCCCGCTGGGATAAATGCATATGCCCAAGCAGGAATCACCGAAGCCACAGACGCAATATTGTTTGACAAGAAAGTATTAAGTGGTGTTGTACCTGCTAGTGAGCGTAATTCACGCAGTACCAGCGGCGCGGCACGGCTTACTAAAGAACTAGTTTCTTGCTCTGGTACACTGTAATGACGTGATAGCTGTTGCACTAGCTCTGTGCGGTGGGTGGTGTCTGGCAGGACACGGTCAAAAAAGCCGTGGTCATCATCAGCGATGGTTGCATTAGCAAAGCTGTTAGAAATGGTACCGTCAGCAAGACGGGCAACCATAATAGCGTATAATTTTTCTAATAAAGATGAGCGGTTTTCGTCATTTGTATTATTTAAAAGAACGGGTGTTACTGTACGGGTTAAATGTTCAATGATATTCATAATTCAATCCTCAAGAAAATGAAGGGTTATCAACCACCATAAAACTAATGTATTATTTTTATATCCAGCACACTAGCCAATAATTCTATTATATATTTTCAAAAATTATTATTTATGGTTGTTGGGTTTATTATTGTATTGCTATTTAATTTACGCTTAACAATACTGAGAAAAACTGCCGCAATTCAACAGATTTTGTTAAGTCTTTTGCAGTATTACTCAAATATAGCTAATAAATTAAAGCAAAATCGGCACGCCTTCAGTTATGTTAAGGTAACTATTGCGTAAATATTGTGTTAAAAATTCAAATCGTCCCCATTTTGGGTAAACTTGGGTAAAGGTGTGTTGCTCAAATTTGAAGGCTTTGTCATTAGTTTCATGCTACAAGGTGAAAGTAATACCACAAGGCAGCTTTAGGTATCACCTATATTAATAAATTCACATTTGGCTTATTGAGATAATACGCTATCTTTATCATAATCCTACTTATCATTATTTATTGCTATTTTGAGGTGCTATGTCACTTTTTTCTAACCATACTTTATTTATCATTATCATTACGGTGGTTGTCAGTTTATTAGCTTGGCAATCACCCCAACTGATGCAAAGGTTAATTTTTTATCCGCCTGCGGTGCAGCGTGGACAAGTCGATCGCTTTGTCACCCATGGTTTTATCCATGCCGATGGCATGCACTTATTTTTTAATATGTTTACTTTGTATTCGTTTGGACAAGCGGTACAGGGTTTATTCATGTCCAAACTCGGCAGTCTAGGGTTTGTGCTGTTTTATCTTGCCGCTTTGGTGGTGGCGATTATGCCAACCTATCTAAAACAAAAGAACAATCCTCGTTATAGCAGCTTAGGCGCATCGGGCGCTGTTTCAGCAGTAATTTTTAGCTATATCTTGATGAATCCTTGGTCGACATTGTTGCTGTTTGTGATTCCTGTACCTGCGATTGTGTTCGCGGTGGCGTATGTGGCGTATAGTGTGTGGGCGGATGGGCAAGGTCGCGGCAGTATCAATCATTCGGCACATTTGGTGGGTGGTATTTTTGGTATGTTAGCCACGATTGCCATTGAGCCCGGTATTGTGGCGCATTTTTTTAACCAATTAATGAACCCAAGATTTTTAGGCTTTGGCGGCTAACATTGAATGGCTAAAAATAGGGGCAAAAAATTGCGTGGCACAGCTTGCCCAGTCACAGGTTGTCTAGTTACAAGTTGCCTAGTTAACTGTCGCTTGGCTGGTTAAGACTAAAGTCGTAAAAAGCAGTAAAAGGTGAAAAACATGATTTATGATGTGATTGGTGA
This sequence comes from Faucicola osloensis, assembly GCF_020041925.1. GTDB lineage: Bacteria > Pseudomonadota > Gammaproteobacteria > Pseudomonadales > Moraxellaceae > Faucicola > Faucicola osloensis_D. The sequence continues at coordinate 1,621,422 of NZ_CP083409.1, forward strand.
TGTACATGGTCAGGCAGATAAACTCATTGGGCTACTGACGCAGTTGGGCTACCAAGATAATGGTCAGTGTTTTCAAGCGCCTCCTAATCACCAAGCGATTTTTATCGGCGACTTGATTGATAGGGGCAGTCAACAGCTGCAAACCTTATCTATCGTATTTGCGATGATTGACCACGGGCAAGCGCTCGCGGTCATGGGTAATCACGAGTATAATGCGTTAGCTTACGCCACACCCGATGCCCGCGATGCAAGCCAATATTTACGACAACATGATGATAGACATACCTCGCAGCATCAAGCGTTCCTTGATGAAGTGGGGTTTGGCAGTGAGTTGCACCAGTTTTGGCTCAAGCGGTTTTATGAATTACCACTGTGGCTAGCTTTGGATGATGCGTGTTTTGTGCATGCTTGTTGGGACAGTGATGCGATGGCGATGTTAAAGCCGCTGTTAACGACCGGCAATCGCTTGACGCCCGTTGCGCTACAAAAAACCAGTGAGGAAGGCACGCCACCTTTTGAGGCACTAGAAAGAGTGCTTAAAGGTGTGGAAGCGACGCTACCTGAGGGCATTCATCTGGTCGATAAAGAAGGTCATCAACGTAAAAATGTACGGGTACAGTGGTGGCAACCGAGTTTATCGTTTCAGCCGATTCACCAGATTGCGCGCGCCAGTCAAGAGGATTTGATTCATATCCCTAAAGATACCTTGACCGCTGAGATTGTGTTTGGTCTTGATCACAACAAACCTATTTTTGTCGGTCATTATTGGCTCAATGGCACGCCTGAGCTACTTAGTCATCAAGTCGTCTGTGTGGATTATTCTGCTGCTAAAGATGGGTTTTTGACGGCTTATCAATTTGACACCGATCATCCGGCTTTGACCTCAGCGAATTTTATTCAATATCAGCATTAACCCAAGGCTAAACGGTCGACTGGGTGTAATATAAATTAAAATATTTGTTTAAAGCTTACGGCTAAAAATGATAGCCAGTGAGCAAACGATTAAGATGAGTTAGGTATGATTCGACGTCCGATTGAGCCGCTAAAGATGCTGTTTGTGGTGCAAGGCTCGTATTTTAAACGGCTGATTGTGCCACAAGTTTTGTTGTTTATTTTCTCCTTTGTTATTTATTTTTATCAAACCCATATCGCCACCGAGCCTGTACCGCTCAATCCTTCGGTGTTTGCGATACTTGGTATCTCACTTGCGATTTTCCACGGGTTTTGTAATAACGCAGCGTATGATCGATTTTGGGAAGGGCGTAAACTGTGGGGCACGCTGGTTTGGCTAAGTCGCAACATCGCCCGCCAAGTGCTGACACTGCCCAATGTCAGTATGGCGGAAAAACAAGCCTTTATCCGTCATCAAATCGCTTTTGTGCATAGTCTACGCCAACAGCTGCGGGGTGAGGATAATACAGCAAATCTGCAGCGGCTCTTAACGGTTGAAGAACAGCAAGCCGTGGTTGGGCAAAACTTTATTGCCTTACGCTTGACCCAAATCATGGGGCAGATGCTCGCCAACTGGCAAGCCGAGCAAAAAATCGATGTTTGGCAGTGGCAAAGCTTGGATAATAACTTGGGTGAGATTGCCCATATCCAAGCGGGGTGTGAACGCATTAATAACACACCGATTCCGTATGCCTATTTTGTGCTGCTGCATCGTACTGTGTATCTGTATTGCTTTATGCTGCCGTTTGGACTCGGCAATACTATTGGCTGGGTAACGCCATTTGTAGTCAGTTTTGTTGGCTATACCTTTATGGCGCTCAATGAAATCGTCGATGAAATCAGCGAGCCGTTTGGTACGGGGGAAAACGAATTGCCCCTAGGGATGATGTGCGATACGATTGAGACGCAGCTAGCCATGCTTAGTCATCAACAATTTGCCCCCGAACAAAAGCCGCGAGTACCCGCCAATGTGGTGATATAGTTGCCTCATAGATTTTGATTTTCAAGGGTAAAAAATCATGCTATATTAAGTTTTAACCGTGCATTTCATGCACGTTTTTTTATTTTAAGTCCGTCAATTTTTTGGCAAAAGGAATTTTCCATGTCAGCAAGCCAGCCAAACGCCCAGACACACCAGCTACCACCACCCATCCCATCGCCACAAGGTCAAGCCAAAGTCGGTATCATCATGGGTAGTCAATCTGACTGGGAAACCATGCAAAACGCCGCGCAAGTGCTAGCGGATTTTGGGGTGCCCTTTGAGTGTGAAGTGGTATCGGCACATCGCACCCCTGATAGATTGTTTGACTATGCCAAAACTGCCAAAGCTCGCGGACTGTCTGTGATTATCGCGGGTGCAGGCGGCGCGGCGCATCTGCCAGGGATGTGTGCGTCTCAGACGGATTTGCCTGTGCTTGGTGTGCCTGTCAAATCCTCCATACTAAGCGGTTGGGATAGTTTGCTATCCATCGTACAAATGCCCAAAGGGGTGGCGGTGGGTACGCTTGCCATTGGGGCGGCGGGTGCGGCAAATGCAGGGTTGCTGGCAGCGCAAATTTTGGCGATTGGTGATAGCACCCTTGCGCAAAAAATCAGTGATTTTCGCGCCAAACAAACCCAAACCATTTTGGCGAATCCGATACCTGGGGTGATGGGTTAAATTACTGAAAAGTGGTGACTAGCCAATGCTTGAAGTTTTGATAAACAGGATTGCTCGCGGCTATCAATTCTAAACTTTTTGATAAGTCTTGTGTGGGCTTTGTTTGAGTCGAGAGCCAAGTAAAAATTCGAGCCTTGTCCATTGCGGTAACTGGGTTTTTAAAATGCGATGTCCCTAGACTTTGGATAAAGTTTTCAATTTGGGTAAAGTGACTTTGTTGGTCGGATGACATCGCCATTTTTACCCAAGTTTCAAGGTATCCCTCATTTTGATTATTTGGCATTAGCCAAACACCGATCGGATTATCGTAATCCGAATTTTCAAAGTAAAAGCCTAAATTATCGTTTTGTTGCTGGCGTTGATGAAAACCTAAAGGGTTCAACCGCTCGCTAATTTGTCGTAAATTTTGATTTTTGATATCGGTTTTATCGGTAAAATCCATATCAACTACAATGCCAATATGACTGACTTGTCCTGTTTCCAGAAGTTTTGCCAATCTTGGCAGTTGTTGGAAAACGGCTTGTTTTGTTGTGTAGGCAGTTGATTCAAAATCTTGTGGTGTTGCAACATCAATGTTTAGTTGAAGATTTAGTTTTTCATGACGCAAAAATGCTTGGATAAATGATTTATCCGATTCCGCTTCAACAATCAGGTGTTTTATCATTATCTAACCTCAATGTTCATTTTAGTTAGATTGTATAAGTCATCTTCATCAAATACGGTAGCGATAAGTTTGCCTTTATCAGATTTGCGGACGCTGTGACCCATGCGAAATAATACGCCTTCCATGTCGGTGCGGTCTTTGGCGACTTGGGAAAAACTTTCGATACAGTCCCAACTATGGGTAGTGGCAAATACTTGGATGTTAAAGCGATGGGCGAGTTCAAAGATAAGTTCCCAAACTTTGGGCTGAACGCTGTAATGTAGTCCGTTTTCAAATTCATCTATTAAAAGGATACTATTTTTTGACTTTGGAATTTCTAAAATAATCTGTAATAGTCTGAAAATTCCATCACCCATTTGATGTAAGGGTATTCTTGTTTCAATATTTTTAAGTCTAACAAATGGTATTCTTGTTTCAGAATCCACCAAACTTAGAAAAGCCAAGTTAGTTATATCGCTATCAATCAACTTAAGCATTTCCAAAACTAAATTTTCATCATCTGTTAATGCAATTTTATCCCATGAAGAAGCAAACAAATTTAAGTCAATGTTATTAGTAGTGATATAACCAAAATTAAAAGCTTTCTTTTTCATATGATTTGAATTTTCGGACATATCCATAAATAAAGCTCTATTACTTATAGCTTTGACTTCAAAGTTCATAAAATCTCTATCATCACAAAAATAGGTAAATGAATATCCTTTTTCTCTATCTATGTCCAAATTATTATTTTTACCATTCTTAACATAACCAAAAGTTAAATAATGGCTTTGATTTCCAATATAAGTCCAATTCAAAAAAGGGTCTTCATTAGATTTACTTATAATATTTTCAATTGAAAATACCTTAGATTCTGTGTCTTTTGTATTTAGATGACGATATATATTTCTATTATTTGAAATAAATAGCATTACTTCAGGATTAAACCCACTTGCTAACAAAGCTAAGGCTTCAAGAACGGTACTTTTCCCCGAATTATTTTTTCCCACAATCAAATTCACATGACCCAATTTCTCAATTGTCACATCTTCCAAAATCCGAAAGTTCTTAATCTTTAGAGAGTCTAAGTGCATAACGCAAACCTTACGAGTTATTAACCCATTTATTATTTTATCAACCGCTATCTTACCCACAAAATACTCTACAATCTAGGCAATTTACGGTAAAATCCGTTAATTACCTTTTTGACACTCCTTTCTTTTTTATTGCAAAAGTTGACCATCTATGAGCACGCAACATCAAATCGCCCAAGCCTTAACGTCTTTAGAAAACGCTTATAACCCAAGCGACGTCGAAAACGGCATGTACCAAGTGTGGGAAGACAAAGGCTACTTTCAGCCAAGCTATGACAAACAACAATCGTTTTCTATTGCGCTGCCACCGCCGAATGTCACAGGCTCACTGCACATGGGGCACGGCTTTAACAATGCCATCATGGACACGCTCACCCGCTATCACCGAATGCTGGGCGAAAATACCCTCTGGCAACCAGGCACCGACCACGCAGGGATTGCCACGCAAATGGTTGTTGAGCGTCAATTGAACGCCCAAGGCATCAAACGCCATGATTTGGGTCGTGAAAAATTCCTTGAAAAGATTTGGGAGTGGAAAGCCGAGAGTGGTGGCAACATCACCCGCCAAATCCGCCGTCTAGGTAGCTCGGTGGACTGGAGCCGTGAGCGTTTCACCATGGATGATGGCTTGTCCAATGCCGTCAAAGAAGTGTTCGTGCGTCTGTACGAAGATGGACTGATTTATCGCGGTAAACGTCTAGTCAACTGGGATACTAAGCTACAAACCGCGTTATCCGATCTTGAAGTAGAAAACCATGACGAGAAAGGCTCACTGTGGCATTTTCGCTATTATTTGACCGATAAAAATGCCAAAACCCAAGACGGTAAAAATTACCTTGTCGTTGCCACCACCCGCCCAGAGACCTTGCTCGGTGATACCGCCGTTGCCGTGAACCCAGAAGACGCACGCTACCAGCACCTTATCGGGCAAACCGTCACGCTACCGATTACCGGTCGGATTGTGCCGATTGTGGGCGATGACAAAGCGGTGGACATGGAATTTGGCACCGGCTGTGTCAAAATCACCCCTGCCCATGACTTTAATGACTACGAAACAGGCAAACGCCACAATTTGCCGATGATTAATATCTTTGATAATTCAGCGCATATCTTACCAGAGATGCAGATTTTTACTGATTTACAAACCAAAGAGCCACAGCTTGAGACCACGCCTAGCGAGTATGCAGGACTTGAGCGGTTTGCCGCGCGTAAAAAAATGGTTGAGCAAAGCGAGGCGGAAGGCTGGCTTGAAGAAATCAAACCGCATGATTTAAAAGTACCCAAAGGCGACCGCAGTAACACCATCGTTGAGCCGTGGCTCACTGACCAATGGTATGTGTCTATTGAGAAACTGGCAAAACCTGCCATCGAGGCGGTGGAAGACGGGCGCACCGAGTTTGTCCCTGCCCAGTACAAAAATATGTATATGGCGTGGATGCGCGATATCCAAGACTGGTGTATCAGCCGTCAGCTTTGGTGGGGACACCGTATCCCTGCGTGGTACGATGACGAAGGCAATATCTACGTCGGGCGTGATGAAGCGGAAGTCCGCCAAAAATACCACCTTGCTGATAGCCTAGCGCTGCGCCAAGATAGTGACGTACTAGATACTTGGTTTAGCTCGGCATTGTGGACGTTTAGCACCCTTGACTGGACAGGTGAGCTAAACTTTGACGACTATAGTCAAGCGCTCAAAACCTTCCACCCAACCAGCGTATTGGTCACAGGTTTTGACATCATTTTCTTTTGGGTTGCCCGTATGATGATGATGACCATGTACTTCATCAAAGACAAAGACGGCAACCCGCAAGTGCCGTTTAAGACTGTGTATGTGCATGGCTTGGTGCGTGATGGTCAAGGGCAAAAAATGTCCAAATCCAAAGGCAACGTACTTGACCCGATTGACCTGATTGACGGCATTGATTTAGAAACCCTAGTCGCCAAACGCACCACAGGTCTTATGAACCCCAAAGACGCGCAAAAAATCGAAAAAGCCACGCGCAAAGAATTTGCCGACGGTATCCCTGCGTTTGGCACGGACGCGCTGCGCTTTACTTTTACCTCGCTTGCCAGTACGGGACGTGACATCAATTTTGACCTCAAGCGCATTGAAGGCAATCGCAATTTTTGTAACAAGATATGGAACGCCACCCGTTTTGTGCTGATGAACTGCGTCGATAAGGAAGGCAATGCGCTAAACATCGACAAAACCGCCAATACTGAGTTGTGGGAATTGCCAGAGCAGTGGATTATGAGCCGTCTAAACTCCACGGTGAAAGCCATCCATGAGCACATGAGCCAGTACCGTTTTGACTTGGTGAGCCAAGATATCTATGAGTTTATCTGGAATGAATACTGCGACTGGTATGTCGAGCTTGCCAAATCGAGCCTAAACGATGAGTCGGTGAGTGCCGAGCGTAAAGCCCAAATCCGCTATGTGCTGCTTAACTGCCTTGAAGTCGCCATGCGCTTTAGCCACCCGATTATGCCGTATATCACTGAGAGCATTTGGCAGACCATTGCCCCTATCATCGATAAAAAAGCGACTGACAGTATCATGACGGCTGCCTTCCCAACAGCGGATGACAGCCTAATCAGCCTACAGACTGAGCATGATATGACGTGGCTACAAGCGCTGATTGGGGCGATTCGTAACATCCGCGGTGAGATGAAGCTTGGCAATGCGGTGCGTCTGCCTGTGCTACTTGATAACATCAGCGATGAGGAAACCGCGCGCCTAAGCCGTATTGAAAATCAGTTTAAATCGCTTGCCAAAGTCGATACGCTGACTATTGTGAATGCGGGTGACGGCGCTGATAAAGCGTTACCGTTGTCGTCATCGAGCATGGTCGGGCAGTTAAAAGTGCTAGTGCCGATGAAAGGCTTGATTGACCCAACGGCGGAGCTTAATCGTCTTGCCAAAGCGCAAGAAAAACTTACCAAACAATCGGAAAGTCTGCGTAGTAAGCTGTCTAATGAGAGTTTTGTGAGCAAAGCCCCTGCCAATGTGGTGGAAAGCGAGAAAGCGAAATTGGCGGAAATGGATACGCAATTGGCGGAAATGAATAAGCAAATTGAGCAGTTAAAGGCGATTTGATTAAAATAAATTTAAAAATGGAGAGTTTAAATGAAGACCTGTTTCGTAATTTCACAAATTGGTGAAGAGAATAGCACACAGAGACTTGAAGCCGACAAAGTTTTAAAATATGTAATTAAACCTTCTCTAGAAGAATTAGGGTATAAAGTTGTTAGAGCCGATGAAAGCACAGAAGCAGGTTCAATTTCTAAATCTGTTATTCAAAGTGTTATTGAAAGTGATTTAGTAATCGCTGATTTAACGAATCATAACCCAAATGTATTCTATGAGTTAGCCATTAGGCACGCTATTGCAAAACCCTTTATACAAATAATCCAGAAATCTCAAAAAATACCATTTGATATCTATGATATTAGAACAATACAGTATGAATTAGATTTAGAAGGAGCAGAAAAAGCCAAACAATCTATTATAGAATTTGCAAAATCATTAGAAGGTTTAGATAGGGTCGAAACTCCAGTAACAGAAGTTGTGGCTTTATCTAGTTTGAATATTGTTCAACCTTCAAATACAAGTGATGGCTCTAATGTATTAATTGAGGAGTTACAACGTATTAATCAAAGTATCAATAATTTAGAGCATAAACTTGCAGGTAGGCTTGAGCAAATGGTCAAACATAATACTTTAAATGAGTCTATTTCCATGGAAGACAAACTAGGTATGATTTTTATAGAAAAGCTACTTGATAATCCACAAAAATCCGATGATATGATTGGTTTAATAAGTAAGTTGGGTAGTTTAAATCATAAAAAGTGATAAACTTTAGAATTCAAGTTTTTTAATTATCTTTAAAATTTATTTCAAGGCTAAGGAATTGATAATACTAAAAGGCATTCATGCCACAACCACTTACCATGCGAAAAATATCAATAAAAATGGGTTTATTGTGCCCCAAGAAAATTCTGGTAAAGCGGGCAGTGGTTTATATTTTTGGAACTATGAAAGTAATCGCAAAAACGCTTTAGAATTATCAAAACAATGGTGGGACTTTGCTTTAAATAAAGCCAATCTATATGACAAAAGTCAAGATTGTTCATTAGTACAATATGATTGCGAAATACATATTCCCGAACAAGAATTATTGGATTTTGTGAGAGATATCGCATTATATGAAGCATTTTTAGACGCTTATCCAATCGGCTTATATAATGAAGCAACTTATGGTGCAAAGTTGGACGATTTTATTAACGTATTAGAACGAGTATCGGATCAACAATTTAGCGTTTGTCGTATGAATTTATCAGTACCAAATTTAAGAAAAGTACCGTTTGCAAATGCCTTTCCTGCATTCATTATCAAAAAGCCTATTGATATTTTTATCAAAGAATGTCTTAATAGTTAAATCAATTGGCATAAATTACAGGATATCATGATGATTAATCAAGAAATCTTAAATGCCGTTGTTCAAGAGATTAAATCGACACCAGCAGATGAATTAGAAAAACGACTTCAACAGTCAGAACAATCTGCTTTTGCTCAATCAATTAATGAACTTTCGGCATTTTCACGCTCAACTCCAACCGCCAAAAAGCCAAAACGTTTAGCTTTGCGTACCTTTTCGGTATATCGAGCAGAAGCGTTAAATCGTCGAAATAGAGTAAAGCACCGTTTAAGTTTTAGTAGATAATTTGTAACCTAATAAAAAACCCACAAAATCTGTGGGTTTTCTTTTAACTGGTACATATTTGGCAAAAATCAATGCGCCTCATCCCAATTATCGCCAATGCCCACTTCAACCACAAGCGGCACCGCAAAATCCACATCCCAGCCTTTATCTTTGGCTGTCTTAGATAGTACCTCTTGCATGGCGTTCTTTATCAACTCGGCAATCGCCTCGGCTTTATCCTCATCAGCTTCAAACACCAGCTCATCATGCACCTGTAGTAGCATTTTAGCATGGTCTTGGGGCAATACCTCATTCACCGCAATCATAGCAAGTTTGATGATATCGGCAGCACTACCTTGTAGTGGCGCATTAATCGCCGCGCGTTCTGCCGCTTGGCGCACGCCGCGGTTGGGGTGCTGCATATCGGGGGTAAATAGCTTACGCCCCAAAATCGTGGTGATATAGCCTTGGTTTTGGGCAGCCGTGCGGGTGGCTTGCATATAGGCACGTACCGTAGGGTAGCGGGCGAAGTACAGCTTGATATAGTCTTGCGCTTGCTGGCGAGTAAAGCCCAACTGCTTAGCAAGCCCAAATTCACTCATGCCATAGAGTAGCCCAAAGTTGACCGCTTTGGCTTGGCGGCGTTCTTCACTGGTGACATCATCAAACGCCTTGCCCAAAATCTCAGCGGCGGTGGCGCGGTGAATGTCATGCCCTTCCTGAAACGCGCGGATTAGCACAGGGTCATTGGCAAAGTGTGCCATCAGCCGAAGCTCGATTTGCGAATAGTCCGCCGATAGCACTTTGCGACCTTTGGGGGTAATAAACGCGCCACGAATCAACCGCCCAGTATCGGTGCGAATCGGGATATTTTGCAAATTCGGCTCAGTGGAGGACAACCGTCCTGTGGTCGTCAACGCTTGATGATAACTGGTATGCACACGGTCGTTGCTGTCTGCCACGTTTGCCAACGCGTCTGTATAGGTGCTTTTAAGCTTAGACAGACTGCGATGCTCAAGAACGGTTTCAATTAACGGATGGTCGATGGTGGCAAGCACCGCTTCGCTAGTGGAGTATTGACCTGTTTTGGTTTTTTTACCGCCTGTAATGCCTAAGCGGTCAAACAGCACTTCACCCAACTGCTTTGGACTGGCAAGGTTAAAGGTTTCGCCCGCTTGCGCAAAGGCGACTGTTTCAAGGGCTTGGATTTTTTCATCAAAGCGCGCGGACAATTCCCCCAAAAACGCTTTATTGAGCAAAATCCCATCATGCTCCATTTGGCACAGGATTTGGGCAACAGGGATTTCTAGTTCATGGAGTAGCTTGGCGTTGTTCGGTTCGGCGTTGAGTTTTTCGCTAAACAGTTCAAATAGCTGATAGGTGATATCGGCATCTTCACAGGCGTAGTCACTTGCCACATTTAAAGGGACTTTGTCAAAGGTGATTTGCTTGGCGCCTTTGCCTGCCACATCTTCAAAGGTGATGGTTTGGGTGTGTAGATAGTGGCGTGCCAAGTCGTCCATGCCATGGCGGGTGGCAACAGCATTAATCACATAGCTGGCAAGCATGGTGTCCATTGCCCAGTTGCTTGGCTCATTGATTAAGTCGATATCATAATTTGCCAAAATATGCGCGTCGTATTTTAAATGCTGACCGATTTTGCCGATTTGTGGATTTTGCAAAATCGGTTTTAACTGGGCTAAAACATCCTCGCGGGCAAGTTGTTCAATCCGATTGCCCATCTCATCAACGTGGGCAACAGGCACATAATAGGCTTCATGCGATTGCAGCGCAAACGACAAGCCGACCAGCTCGGCATGTTGCCAATTCACATCGGTGGTTTCGGTATCAATGACAAAATGCTTTGATGCGCCAAGGCGTTGGATTAATTTATCAAAATCGGCTTGGGTGGTGACAGTGTGCCACTGCTTGTTGGCCGTATTTTTGCTATCTTGGCTAGTTTTAATCGCCTCCACCACAGCATTTTGAGCAGGCTCAGCGGCTTTAAAATTGCCGTTATTGGATGGGTGAAACGGATGGTTGAGCGACGCGATTTCACTTTTAAATTCCAGTTCGGTAAAAATTGCGCGTTTTTCTTCTATGTTAAAACTTGGGTCAGTCGGTAGTCGCAACGTCTCCCAGTCAGGCACGATATCAAGGTCAGTGATAATGGTCGCCAAGCGTTTATCGAGCGCAATGCCGTCGGTGCTTTGTAAAAAGGTTTGTTGTTGCTTGCCTTTTAACTGGTCGACATTGGCAAGGATATTGTCAATGCTGTCGTATTGCTCAAGCAGTTTTTGCGCGGTTTTTGCGCCGATGCCTGCGACACCCTTGATACCATCCGATGCGTCGCCCATGAGGGTGAGATAGTCGATAATTTGACGCGGCTCGACGCCGAATTTTTCTTTGACCCCTGCGATGTCATAGCGTTTGTCATCAAAGCTGTTTTCCACGATGACGCAGGGATTGACCAATTGGCACATATCTTTGTCGCCTGTGGAGATGATGACATGATGACCTTCTAGGCAAGCACGGTGGGCGAGTGTACCGATGATGTCGTCAGCTTCTACACCTTCAATAGCGAGTAGCGGTATGCCCATCGCTTGTATCATTTTGTGAATGTAAGGGATTTGCTCGGCAAGTTCGGCGGGCATTTCTGGGCGGTCGCCTTTATAAATGGGGGAAAGCTTGTGGCGGAAGGTGGGCGCTTTGGTATCAAACGCCACCGCCATGTGCGTCGGGCGGTATTTTTCCATCAGTTTTTTGAGGGCATTGAGCGTGCCGCGGATGGAGTTGGTGTGCAAGCCTTGGGTGGTTTGCATGGTGACAGGCAAGGCGTGAAAATTGCGGAACATATAATACGAGCCGTCCACCAAGATAAACGGCGGCTTGTCGGTGTTGATGTGATCGGTATCAAGTAGGGCAGTTGCAGTCATAGGATTACTTATCTTTATGTTGTTAAAATATGCTGTCAAAATACAGGCGAGTATAAAAATATAAGACAGTGTCAAAATATAGGGAAAAATTTTATATTATCCGCGTATTATACTGGCTTTTTACGGCTAATCGTTAAGCATTTCAAACTCATTCATTGGCAGAAGGTGGATAGATTTTGACGGATGCCAATCGGGTATATGCTAAGCAAGTGCGAAGTTTGGCGGCTGGTCATGGTGGCAACTTTGCAAAAATTCCACCAATAGCCGATAGCCAATGTGCTACAATTTTTTAGCAATTTTAGGTGTCTTACCAATTTTTAGGCACAACCAATTTTAGGCACAACCAATTTCTAGGCACAAAAGGGAATTTTATGGGCAATACCTATTACACACTGCTTGACCGAACCATGACCGATGATATCACCACATCAAACTACCGCTGCAATATCCACTGCCAAGGTGCATGGAATGACAACGAACAACACATGGCGGCAGCGACAGGACTGTTGGCTTACGAGCTTGAACAATTCAAACCGCGCAGTGATATGCGTATCGGGCGCATCAGTCTGGATATTTTTGGGCTGATTCATTTTGGCGATGTTAGCGTGACCACCCACATCATCCGCCCGGGTCGCACTATCGAACTGGTCGAAACCACAATGGCAGCCAATGGCAAAACCTGTATCGTTGCCCGTGCGTGGCGTATGCAAACCAGCGACACATCAGAGATTGCAGGGCTGGAAGATGAGCGAATCGGTGATCCAGAAAGCTACCCGAACTGGGACGGTATGAAGCATTGGGGCGGTGGCTATATCGACAGTATTTATCTCAAAGCCGACCCCGACAACCGCCAAGGCGATGGCATCGTCTGGATCAATACAGATATCGACATGGTCGAAGAAAACGGCGAAACAAAGCCCACATCCGACTTTGTGCATTTGATGGGCATGGTCGATACCGCCAATGGCGTGGTACCGCGTATTCACCAACCCAATACCATTGAATGGTTTTTTCCCAACCTAGATTTGCAAATCCATCTGCATCGCATGCCTGTTGGGCGTTGGCTGGGACTTGAGACCGTGCAACAATTTGGGGGCGATGGCGTGGGTCTGACCAGTAGCGTGCTGCATGACGCACACGGTGCATTTGGTCGTAGCGAGCAAATTTTAACCATTCGAAAAGCCTAAAAAACTATCAGGAGCAGCAATCATGGAAGATAACAACACGCTAACTGAACACTCGGTCAACGACGCCGAATTTTGGCAAAAACGCTATGACGATGGCTACACTGGGTGGGACATCGGTAAAATTTCGCCACCCCTGCAAGCCTATATCGAGCATTTACTCGACAACGGCGTGAGTAAATCGGTACAGATTTTAATCCCTGGGGCGGGCAACGCCTACGAAGCAGGCTATCTTCATGAACAAGGTTTTAGCCATGTTTATGTGGTGGATTTTGCCAAGCTCCCTTTGGATAATTTTGCCAAGCGCTATCCCAGTTTTCCCAAAACGCACTTGCTACAAGCGGATTTTTTTGGCTTAGACCCTGCGCAGTATCAGTTTGATTATATTCTTGAGCAGACGTTTTTTTGCGCGATTGACCCCAGTAGACGCAGCGATTATGCCAAGCAAATGCAAAAGCTCCTCAAACCCACGGGTAAATTGGTGGGCTTGTTGCTAGATAAACATTTTGAAAGCAGTCCACCGTTTGGTGGGGATAAGCAAGAATATGAAACATTATTTCAGCAGTTTTTCACCATTGATAAACTGGCGCCTTGCTATAATTCAATTAAGCCCAGACAGGGCAGCGAATTATTTTTTATCCTAAGCCAAAAGAAGGTAGAAAACGCACGTATTTTTTAAGGGTTTATACTACTAATCGTTAAACCACTAATTTTTCAACTGCTAATCGTTACGCTAGCATTTTTTTGGCGATACACACTGATACACATTGAGGCAATCAAAATGATGTTTCTTGAACTTCATGAAGGCACGATTGGTTTGGAGGATATGAAGCGTATCGTCCACAAGTTACTTGAGAACAAGGCGGTGTTTAAACAGTTAAGCCCTGAGATTTACAATGATTTGGCTTATATCATCACCCCGACGCTCGCAAGCGACCACAATGAAGCCAATATCCGTGCCAAATTTCACGAAGTTGTACAAAATTTTGTGATTCAAGGCGATAGTGGTCAGCCAATGCGGTTTTATCGTGATGAACAATTTAATCGCTTGTACTTTGGCGATGAAGCAGGCTGGAAAGAAGCGCAGGTTTTTGAAGCGCGGGAAATGGATGCAAGCCTGCTTCAAACACAATTACCTAAGCTTTAAAATCAGCTTTAAAAAAAGCTGTTAACAAGAGGTTAGCAAAAGGACGGGTAAAGTGCGCAAACACTTAACATCCGTCCTTCTGTTTAATACGGTCGATTAACTACGCTCTCGCACAATGAAGGGACGAGTCAGCAAGTCTTCATACGTGCCTTTGATGAGAATATCTTTGCTCACCTGTTGGATATTGGTATAGCCACCAAATGCCATACTGATGTCCATTTCGTTATAGATAATTTCAAGCGCGCGGCGCACACCATCCTCGCCATACGCCCCCAAGCCATACAAAAACGACCGACCAATCATGGCGGCTTTTGCGCCAAGGGCAATGGCTTTGAGCGCATCTTGACCTGAGCGTACACCACTGTCTAAGAAAATCTCGCAGCTGGCGGCATGGGTGCCACTTTCTGCTTGTACGGCTTGCACGATATCTGCCAACATTGAGATACTCGATGCCGCGCCATCAAGCTGACGTCCGCCGTGATTTGACACCACTATGGCATCGGCGCCACTGCGTACCGCCATCACAGCATCATCAGGGTCTAGGATACCTTTGATGATAAGCTTGCCACCCCATAAGTCTTTGATCCATGCCACATCATCCCAGCTTAACGTCGGGTCAAACTGCTGCGACGTCCAAGCACCTAGAGATGACATGTTTTCCACGCCTTTGACATGTCCAACGATATTGCCAAAGGTATGGCGTCTGGTGCCAAGCATATGCAAGCACCATTCAGGCTTGGTCATGAGGTTTAGTAGGTTGGTGAGAGTGGGCTTGGGTGGCGCAGACAAGCCATTTTTAATGTCTTTGTGTCGTTGTCCCAGCACTTGTAAATCTGCGGTCAAAATCAATGCCGAACAATGGGCTGCTTTGGCACGGGCGATAAGATTTTTCATAAATTCACGGTCGCGCATCACATACAACTGAAACCAAAAAGGCGCCGTGGTATGGGCGGCGACATCTTCAATCGAGCAGATACTCATGGTGGATAGCGAGAAGGGAATACCAAATTTTTCTGCTGCCCGCGCCGCATGAATCTCGCCATCTGCCCACATCATCCCAGTAAATCCTGTGGGCGCAATGGCCACGGGCATGGTGACGGGTTGACCAATCATAGTGGTGGCTAGGCTACGTCCATCCATGTTGCGGAGCACTTTTTGGCGTAATTTGATACGGTCAAAATCGGTTTCATTGTTGTAATAGGTCGTCTGCGTCCATGACCCAGAGTCTACATAATCATAAAACATACGCGGCACTTTACGCTCTGCCACGCGGCGTAAGTCTTCGATATGCGTCATTTTGGATAAGTCTTTCATGGTGTGTCCTTTGCAAAGGGGATAGCTATGCTATTGAAGTAATAAGCACAAGGGTTATTAGGTTGCCATTTATTAAGTTGCGATGCGAACAATGGGCAATAAGCGTTAGGGAGTTGATTATAAAAAAAATTTGCCAAGACATAATGAATTAAATTTTTAATATTATGCCAATAATCTATATTGTCTTTTCAGCTTAACGCCATAATATCCATGATGGAAAAAGGATAAGATAGCGTCTTGCTAGCGGTGACTAGCACAGGTATTTTATCAGCAAATTCCAGCATCTCTTGTTCTGGTAACTCAGCAATATCAATCGACTGCCAGCGTATATCGGCAACGGCTTGTGCTTGACGCAATAAGCTTTCAGCGATTTCACACAGATGACACCCGACTGTGCCATATAATCGCCAAGTAGTTGGGTCAGCCATAATGTGATCGTGCGGATTTGTGATGTTTTGCGCGTCAAAGTCGGACATATTCTGCCTTAGCATATAGCCAAAAATGCCATAATACGTTATATTTTTAGCTTAAGCCATCGCTGCTTTTGCCCCGCCGTTAGGAATACACCGTGACCAAACCCGCTACCAAGAAACCCGCTACCAAAATGTCGATAAAGCCCAAACGTGTCAACACAGCTTTACCACCCACCAACCGCGGTATCGGGTTTGGCGGCTGGTTTAAGCGTATTTTGCTCATAGTCATTGCCTGCTTTGTTGCGTTTCATGTAATAGTTGCAGCCTTATTGGTTGTCTGGAAAACCCAGCCTATCAACAACAGCATGTTCATGATACTGTATCGCTTGGGCAATTTTGCCCCTGTTAGCCAGACCTGGGTGGATGATAATCAAATTTCGGTGAATGTAAAACGGGCGGCGATTGCCAGCGAAGATGCCAACTTTGTCAATCATGCTGGCTTTGATGTGCAGGGCATTGAGAATGCGATTAAGAAAAATGAAAAAGCGGGTGCTATCAGCGCGGGCGGCTCAACCATTAGCCAACAGCTTGCCAAGAATTTATTTTTATACCCCAATCGCTCGTATTTTCGCAAAGGCGAAGAAGCGTTAATTACCTTGATGATTGAAAATCTGTGGACCAAAGAGCGGATTTTGCTTGCTTATCTCAATGTCGCAGAGTTTGGTAAAGGCGTCTATGGCATTGAAGCAGCCGCTCAGCACTACTACCATAAGTCGGCAGCGCATTTGACCAAGCGACAAGCCGCATCTTTGATTGCCATGTTACCTAATCCCAAATATTTTGAAGAAAACCGTAATGACCGCCGCCTGCTTAACAAAACCCAAATTATTTTACGGCGCATGGGTGCGGCAGATTTGCCCGACACGGAATAGTCAAAAAACTCATGTATCATTACACGCTTATCATTACATTGTTAACTTTACACTGTTAAAAATGCTTGACCATAAAAGGACTGTGCTATGCCAACCACTGCCAAACAAGATAAACCCAGCGAAGAGCATGTATCACAAATCAATCCGATACTAGGCTTTAACAGCATTTGCTACCCAAACGTGTTTGAATACCAACAAGACGATAGCGAGCTGTATTTTAATCGTGAATTGTCACTGTTACAGTTTCATCAGCGGGTACTCGCCCAAGCCACCAATCCCCGCCACCCACTACTTGAACGACTGTTTTTCTTGATCATTTTTTCATCCAATTTAGATGAATTTTTTGAAATTCGTGTCGCAGGCTTGATGCAAAAAGTACAAATGGGCGATGTGGTGAGCAGTATCGATGGTATGCGCCCCAGTAAGGTTTTGTCATATATCTCTGAAATCGCCCATCATGCAGTGGATGAGCAATACCGTATTTTGAACGATGAAATTCTGCCTGCACTGGCGGAGCAAGACATTCGCTACCTAAAACGTGATGAGTTGACCCCAGAGCAAGCCGCCTGGGTAAAAAAATACTTTGCTGAGCAAGTCGCGCCCGTGCTGACGCCAATTAGTATTGACCCTGCGCATCCTTTTCCTAGATTGGTCAATAAAAGCTTGAATTTTATGGTGGGCTTAGAGGGCAAAGATGGCTTTGGTCGCGATATTAACATGGCGATTGTCCCTGCACCTCGAAGCTTACCGCGGGTTATTCGCTTACCCAATGAACTGACAGGCGGTAAAGAACATCACATCATGCTAACCGCAGTGATTCACGGGCATATCGAAGACTTATTCCCTGGCATGACGGTCACTGGCTGCCACCAATTTCGTTTGACGCGTAACGCCGATTTAGATTTATCCGATGATGTCGAAGACTTGGCGAAAGCGTTGGAAGGTGAGTTAGAGAACCGCCGATTTGGTGCCAAAGTGCGCTTAGAAGTGACGACCTATTGCCCACAGCCGATGGTAGATTATCTGCTTGAAGAGTTTGGTTTAAGCCCGGAGCAACTATACCGTGTCAATGGTCCTGTCAATTTGACACGCTTGTTGTTTGATTTTAAAATCCCAAATTTGCGTTATCAGCCGTTTAATCATGCCATTCCCAAAGCGTTTCGCCGTGATAGCTTGGACAAAAATGAAAACGTATTTCATGCCATTCGTAAGCAAGATGTATTGGTGCATCATCCGTTTCATTCGTTTTCACCCGTGGTCAACATTTTGCGCCAAGCCGCCAATGACCCGCATGTATTAGCCATCAAACAGACCCTTTATCGCTCGGGGACAAATTCTGAAATTGTCCAAGCGCTGGCTGAAGCTGCCCGTAAAGGCAAAGAAGTTACTGCCGTGATTGAGCTGCGTGCGCGCTTTGATGAAAAATCCAACATCGAAGTAGCAAACTTTCTGCAGCAGGCTGGGGCAGTAGTGGTGTATGGCATCGTCGGCTACAAGACCCACGCCAAGCTGATGATGATTGTGCGCCGTGAGGAAGACAAAATTCGCCGCTATGTGCATTTGGGCACGGGCAACTACCATGCGGGCAATGCCAAAGCTTATACCGACTATGGTCTATTTACCGCCAATGAAGCAATCACCGAAGATGTGCATAAAATCTTTAACGAACTCACAGGCATGGGCAAACCAGCCAAAGTGCAAAAATTACTGCATGCCCCTTTCACCTTGCATCACAGACTCATGGGTTTTATCGACAACGAAATTGCCCATGCCAAAGCAGGCAAAGAGGCGCATATCATCATCAAGGTCAATGCGATGACCGAAAAACTATTGATTGACAAGCTATATGAAGCATCGCAAGCAGGCGTTAAAGTCAATCTGATTATTCGTTCGATGTGCTGTATTCGTCCGCAATTACCCGGCGTATCTGACAACATCACCGTGCGCTCTATTGTTGGGCGGTTTTTGGAGCATACCCGCGTGTATTATTTTGCCAATGGGCATCAAAATCCCAATGCTAATGGCAAACGCACCCACCGTTTATATTGCGCCAGTGCAGACTGGATGGATCGCAATTTATTTAGCCGTGTTGAAGTGGCTTTCCCCATTGAAGATCCCATCGTCTTTAAACGCATTATGGAAGATTTGCACAATTATCTCAAAGACAATGTCAATGCATGGGAGCTTGATGCCAAAGGCACATGGCGAGCGATTGCCCCTGGTGAAGGTGAAGCAGCATTCTCGGCACAAGATTATTTATTGACCAAAATCACCAGAAAAAGCTAATTTTGCTAGTCATAGGTTTTGAGTCAATTACACCGCCATCTATATATAGAAGATGGCGGTTTTTTTGATGAGTGCTGCGCTGACATGAACCCAATTTCCGAAATTTACCGAATAGTAATAAATCTGCTAAAATTTCACACAGCTAAACACTTATCACATAGTGATAACAGCTTGTTACGCGAACACTTATCATAAACTGGCTTTATTTGCTACTATCAAACTTATAAAAGCAAAAGTATGAAAGCGATTGAATTGGCTATTTTTTTACATAAATTTAGTCGCGCTCTATTTAGATTAGAAGTCTTTGATTAAAATCTTTGACTTAAATTGATACTAAAAAATCATAAGGAAAATTACCATGTCACAGAATCAAGCACAAAACCAAGCACAGAATCAACCAAGCAACCAAACCGAGATTCAAAAAGCAACAGAAAATGTGGATCTCAGTCAATTATCAGAAAATTTGGATAAACAAAATAGCATGAAAGGCGAGCCACAAGACTTAGACAAAAGTGAAAACACCCCTTTTATTGACGAGTCATTACGTACTGACAACCATTAAAATTTTAATTGTTAAGCTTTTGAATACTAAGCTTTTAATCATTCAATTTTGATTGACTAATTTATACAGCTCAGCCTATAAAAATAATAACTGATTGAGCGATAACAATTAATTAAAGGAATAAAAAATGCAAAATCAAAATAATGTAGAGATTGTAGATCCAAAAACGGGTGTCGCCGTGACCCCGCAAGCCGTTATAGTAGAAGACAGTGTCACCCACCAATCAGGGGATGGTGTCACTACAGGCATGTCACCCTCAATGGAAACGCCTGATATTTTTGATAATACCCCACAAGCGGCGGTAAAAGTCCAATCCGCAGAAGATGTGGCGAATGGCGAATTATCGGATGAAAATGTAGTACGTATTTCCGAGGAAGAAGCGCAGAAATTACAGCAAACTGCCCAAGCCAATCTTAATGCAGAAAATTCACTTCATACGTTATCAGACGGTAGCGTAGATATCGACCGAGATCACTAATTTTCGATATCATTAAGTTAAGTTTAAGCATTTTATTGGGTTGATACCGAAAAAGGAATGACCATGAATTCACCAGAAGCACAAACCAAACACGTTAATTTAGGGGACAAATCCGCCGAGTTTGTTGATCGTCGTGACCAACCGGGACAAGCATTCGATGATAATGTTAATGAACATACCATTGGCAGGGACGCGGTTGGTAACGAACAGCTAAAAAGCGACACCATTAATGAGCGCAATCTTTATACTACCCCAGAAAATGCCCAAAAACGCACTATTAATCCTGATGGCTCTATTCCAAGTGTTGGGAGTGAGTGACAGTAAGTGGCAGTGAGTAACTCTGAGGATTAAACTATATTAGCTAACCATCCACCCCATTTGATGGTTAGCTTTTTTTATCGTTACAGTCTATAAAAACCTCACGCAATCCAACCTCATGCAATCCAACTGGGTACCCCACTATGAAAGCGTAATTCATCATCGGGTTCATCAATGAGCTGCGCCTCTACTTGACGAAAAAACACCACCCGCGCATCAATAGGCTCGTCACTGATACTTTGTGCTAATGCCAAATAATCTTCAAAATGACGACTTTCTGATTTTAGCAAATAGCGATAATATTTTGCTAAACGCTCATCCTCAATCACTTGTGACAGTGCCCAAAAACGTTCACACGATCGGGCTTCGATGAAAGCACCAATAATTAACGTGTCTATCATCGCTTGCGGCTCGTAAGTGCGTTTATGTTTGAGCATACCTGCGGCGTAGCGACCTGCAGCAATATGTTGCCATGCTTGTCCACGCTCTGCCATCAATCCCATCACTTGCTCATAATGGAGCATTTCTTCTCGAATCAGCTGAGCAAGCTTTAATTGCAGCTCGGTATGCGACATATAGCGAAAAATCAAATTCATCGCGGTGCCTGCGGCCTTTTTTTCACAATTGGCATGATCTTGGATGATGGTCGGCAAATCTGCCATCGCAGCTTTGAGCCATTTATCCGACGTCGTACAACCCAAAAACGCCAAAACAGGGGTGATGTCGATGGGTTTTGGCTGATAGACAGAGTTATCATTATCCAAGTCGATGACGGCTAATTCATCAAAACTGCCGTCTGTTTGTACTGTGGTATTGATAAGAGCGGAATTTGACAAGGGATTACTCACTTATTGGCACGTTAATGAAGCAATATTTTAACAAAAATCAGCGATAAAACATGTAATGCAAAATTTTATATCCAACAATTATTTAAAAAATAAATAGTTGTTATTTCTTTATTTTTATAAATGATGTTCGTATAATCAAATGTGAGTTTTTTGCTCTTTTAGGTCATCATATAAGGAAAATGCCATGTCAGAACGCGTTCAAAAGGGTAGTCTAGCGATTGATACAGAGCTTTATAACTTCATTGCCAATGAAGTTACGCCAGTCGTGGGCATCGATAACGAAAAATATTGGCAAGAATTTGAAAAAATTGTCAAAGCATTCCAACCCCGTAATAAAGCATTGTTGGCAAAACGTGACGAGATTCAAGCCCAAATCGATGACTGGCATGACAACAACCCCGCTAGCAACGGTCAAATCGACAAAGCCGCTTATACCCAATTTTTAAAAGACATCAATTATATCGTCCCAGAAGGCGATGACTTTTTGGTTGAAACCCAAAACGTGGATGACGAAATCGCCCATATCGCAGGCCCACAGTTGGTGGTACCCGTACGTAATGCCCGTTATGCGCTAAACGCAGCAAATGCGCGTTGGGGTAGCTTGTATGATGCGCTATACGGTACCGATGTCATCGATGAGACCAATGGCGCAGAAAAAGGCAAAGGCTACAACCCTGTTCGTGGTGCCGAAGTCGTAAAATACGCCAAAAACTTCTTGGATGCCAACTTTCCCTTAGCGGAGGGTAAATATGCTGACGTTACCGGTTTTAAAGTTGAAGACGGTAAATTAGTGATACGCCAAGGCGACAAAACCACCTCACTAGCCCAGCCAGAAAAATTCGCAGGTTTCCTAGGCGATGCGGCAAATCCAACAGGTATTTTACTGAAAAATAATGGCTTACATGCCGAAATCCAAATCGACCCATCAAGCCATGTGGGTAAAGATGACCCTGCAGGCATCAAAGATGTATTGATGGAAGCCGCGGTTACCACCATTCAAGACTGTGAAGACTCAGTCGCTGCCGTTGACGCTGAAGAGAAAGTAGAAGTATATCGCAACTGGTTTGGTTTGATGAAAGGCGACCTGAAAGATAGCTTTGAAAAAAATGGCAAACAAACCACCCGTACCATGAACCCCGACCGTGAATACACCGCGCCAGATGGTGGTAAAGTTACCTTGCACGGCCGTTCAGTGATGCTGATTCGTAACGTCGGTCACTTGATGACCAATCCCGCGATTTTAGTCGATTTTGACGGCAAACAAGAAGAAATTTATGAAGGTATCATGGATGCGCTAATCACACCACTGTGTAGCCTGCCAGATATTTTGGGTAAAAACAGCTTAAGCAATTCACGCACAGGTTCAATGTATATCGTAAAACCAAAAATGCACGGTCCAGAAGAAGTGCAATTTACGGTAGATTTATTCTCAGCGGTAGAAAAAGCGTTAGACCTACCTGAGAATACCTTAAAAGTCGGTATCATGGATGAAGAGCGCCGTACTACCGTTAACTTAAAAGAATGTATCCGTGTTGCTAAAAACCGCGTTATCTTTATTAACACAGGCTTTATGGACCGTACCGGTGATGAGATGCACACCAGTATGAAAGCAGGTCCATTTGTCCGTAAAAACGACATGAAAAATACCGATTGGCTCAATGCTTATGAGCGTTGGAACGTAGACATGGGCGTCAAATTGGGCTTACCTGGTAAAGCGCAAATCGGTAAAGGCATGTGGGCAAAACCTGACAACATGAAAGAAATGGTTGCCACCAAGTCCAATCATCCAAAGTCAGGCGCGACTTGTGCCTGGGTACCATCACCAACAGGCGCAACGCTTCACGCCATGCACTACCATGAAACCAACGTCATGGACGTGTTAGATAATATCAAAGACCGCGAGCCTGCCAAGCTAGATGACATTTTGACCGTGCCACTTGCTACGGATACCAACTGGACAGATGAGCAAAAAACTGCCGAGCTTGAAAACAACATTCAAGGTATTTTAGGATATGTAGCGCGCTGGGTCGACCAAGGTGTGGGCTGTTCAAAAGTGCTCGACATTGACGACGTTGCCTTGATGGAAGACCGTGCTACCTTACGTATTTCTAGCCAGCACGTTGCCAACTGGCTAGCGCATGGGGTTGTGACATCACAACAAGTGGATGACGTACTCAAACGTATGGCAAAAATGGTCGATGAGCAAAGCAAAGACGATCCTGCTTATATCCCAATGGCAAATGACTACAATACTTGGGCATATAATGCAGCTCGCGATCTTATCTTCAAAGGTACAGTACAACCCAGTGGATATACTGAGCCATTGTTGCATCAAGCCCGTCTTAATCTCAAAGCTAACTAGATTTTAGCCATTCAAACCTATCAATTATTCAAAAAACCATCAGATTTGTAACTGGTGGTTTTTTTATGACATAAAAATATTGCAAAATGTTTCAGAGTGAATTACTCTACTTTCACAAGGAAAGTTTTAGATTTTGTTAACCGTTTCATTGTTTTGTAACAAATTGTTGGCAAAATATATCTAGACAAAAGAATTGCTACGCATCTGTGTAGTTTTACCTAGGATATTGTGGAGAAATCCTTATGAAAAAAATCGCTCTAGTTTCTGCTATCGCTCTAGCTTCAATTACTGCTGCCCATGCTGCCCCTACTGTATATGGTAAAGTCTTATTAACTGGCGAATATACAGATGTTGATGATAAAACTGCTGCAAATAAAGATACTAGTACCACAAAATTGGTTTCTAACTCTTCGCGTATTGGTTTTAAAGGTGAAGATGATCTTACTGATACGACTAAATTAGTCTATCAATTGGAATACGGTATTGATGTTGATGCTGATACAAATGGTAAAGGTCAATTTTACTCACGTAATACTTTTATTGGCTTAGCGCACAATACAATGGGTACTTTAATTGCGGGTCGTCATGACACCCCTTTCAAGTTAGCTAAAGGCGGTGTTGATGTATTCAATGATTACGATAACGTAGCGCTAGGCAAGCTAATGGTGGGTGAAAACCGTGTTAACAACGTGATTGCTTATAAATCACCAACATTGGTAGGTGTGCCAGTTACATTTATGGCTGCTGCAGTATTATCTGAAGAAGATAAAGATGCTGATGTTGATAATACTGATATCGATGAGGGTGCAAACGGTTATTCTGCATCGTTAGCTTATGATCAAAATGGTGTCTATCTAGCAGCAGGTTACGACAATAATATTCAAAGTAGTAAAACTGATAGTGCATGGCGATTAGCAGGCTCTGTAGACATGGGTAAAATCAACATGGTGCCTGGCCTCACTTTAGGTGCATTGTACCAAGAAACAGATGTGGCTGATAAATCAGATGATGAAAAATCTTGGTTAGTAAGTGGTAAATACAAAATTGGGGCAACGCCATGGGCGGTTAAAGCACAATATATTGACACTTCAAACCAAAGTGGTGTGAAAGACCGTGATGCTCAAGAAATTGCATTAGGGGCTGAATACACTATCAATAAAGCTACCAAAGGTCACTTGTACGCTGCACAAATCGATACTGATAATGTTTCAGATAAAACGATCGTCGGTGGTGGCTTAGAGTATAAATTCTAATTTAATTATCTAAATTAGACGCCTTTAAAAAGACTAATCAGATTGACTGGTTAGTCTTTTTTGTTATTATCCATTTCCTTCGTAAAATTAAATACTAACCCAGCGTATTTATAGCGCCATCAATGTAAAAATAGTAATGTAAAAATAGCGAGTAGCAAGCACATGATAAAACACCTATGGTTTGTCCCAATCGGGCTATTAGTCTCAATCGTCAATACCCAAGCAGCGCCACTCATTTATGGTAAAGTCTTTTTGACCGCAGATTATGTCCAAACCGATTATGACAAGGATTATCGGGCGACTAAAACCGATACTCAGTCACCAAAGGATGAAAAAGTTACTGAACTCAATTCCAACTTTTCTTATTTAGGTGTCAAAGGACAGCAACCCTTAACTGATGATACGGATTTAATTTATCAGCTTGAATATGGCATTGATGTCGATACCGATAGTAAAAATAACAAGGGACAGTTTTACTCTCGCAACACCTATCTGGGTTTGTCTCATCAGCAGTATGGTACCTTGCTGTTAGGGCGGTATGACACCCCCTTTAAACTACTAAAAATGCGTGTGGATAAATTCGGTAATCATGGTGCAACCTTAAGTATTGACCATGCAGGACCAGAGGGCTATAGCAATTTGGGAGGGTATCGCGCTAACAATGTCGTTATGTACAAATCGCCTGATAATAAAAATACACCCATTACTTATATGGCAGCCGTGAGTTTATCGGAAGTTGATGATAATCAAAATAATGGCAATACTAAAAAAAACGAATCAAAAAATGGTTATTCATCGTCGGTAGCGTATGAGCAACATGGGCTATATGCGGCTGTTGCCTATGATAAAAATATGGGCGTGGAAGACAGTGCCTGGCGGATCGTCACAACCCTTGATACAGGCAAAGCCTTAAAGGCTATCGATGGTCTTACTGTGGGTGCAATGTACCAACGTGCCAATATTTATGATGCCAATCAACACGCAAAAACCGTTTTGATATCAGGTAAGTACGATATACAAAATACCCCTTGGGCAATCAAAGGGCAATTCATCCGCACGGATTTTGGCAGTCAAAAGGTGAGTGAATTAGCGATGGGTAGCGAATATAAATTTAATAGAGCAACGATAGGTCATCTCTACGCGGGGCGAATCAGTCGGGATAAATATAAAGATGATACGATTGTTGGGACGGGTATCGAATACAAGTTCTGATGCTAATGCTAATTCAATGAAAATTGCAATGATTTTACGAGCTAACTAATTTTTTAGTTAGCTTTTTCATTGGCAGAATGAAGTTCGCTATTTGGTTGAAAAAAATCAACAATTATCAATTTGATTAAAAATAAATCACAAGTGATATAAAAAGTGTAAAAACTATTGCAAAATATTTCAAAATTGTTATCCTAGTATTTAGAAGTATGTTTTTAGTAATTAGTAAGAATAAATTGTAAATATATTCAAACTTTATTGCTAAACTTATACAGTTAATAGTTGATGCTATTAATAGTAATCAAAGTAAGAATTTTCTTGCTTTGGTTGTTCGGAGAGGTAGTGGTGCTGACAAGTCACCAGTTATCTAAAATTTATTTTTCCTGATAGAGATGTCCTATGAAAAAATTACTTTTAGCCACAGCCGTCGCTGCACTTTCAGTTTCTGCTGCCCATGCTGCTCCTACCGTTTATGGTAAAGTTTTGCTATCTTTAGACTATAAAGATTTCTCAGGCGACAACGGTTATGATGACTCAACTACTTCATTGAACAATAACGGTTCAAAAATTGGGGTAAAAGGTGCTGAGGCTTTGACCGCCAACACTGATTTAATCTACCAGTTAGAATATCGTGTTCATCCTGATGATGGTGGAAAACAACAATTTACCTCACGTGATACTTATATTGGCTTCTCTAACAAACAATATGGTACTTTATTAGCAGGTCGTTTAACTACAATTGATGATTCAATCAATTACGCTAACGTGACTGCAGCAGGTATTATTGATGCTGAAGGTAACCACGGTGCGGATGATGTATTAGCGACTATCACTGCTCCACGTGCCAATAATGCACTTGCCTATATCTCTCCATCATACAATGGCTTGAACTTTATGGGTATGTATTCAATGGATGAAGGTGCAAATTCTGCCACCTCTGACCTAGGTCTTACCAGTGATATTTGGGGTGTAGGTGCAAAATATGAGCCAAATGCTCAGCCATACCGTGCTGGTGCAACTTATATGCAAACGAACCAAGATGGTAATAGTATAAAAGACCTTCGTGTCAGTGGCGCTTATGACATTACTCCTGCTACTACAATCGGCGCATTGTACCAAACCACTGATTTCGACACAGATGATAATGAACAAGCATTTGCAGTCAGTGCTACTTACAAAACAGCTACTCCTTGGACTGCTTATGGACAAGTGGATGTAGTGAATAATGCAGGCGGTGAAGATGGTAGAGACAAACAACGTTATACACTAGGTGGTAAATATGCCTTTAATGACCATACCACTGGTCATGTATACGGTGCATATGCAAAATCAGACAATTATCATCCTGATAAGTACACTACTGTAGATATTGACGGTTTTGGTATCGGTACTGGTATCGAATACAAATTCTAATCTTTACTAGAATTTGCTATAAAAAAATCCACTCATCGCTGAGTGGATTTTTTTATGAGTGAGCAATTTATTGATAAAAATAATTTTTTGCTAAACCTAGGCATTTTCGAGTAAAATTCTTTTTTACCAACGAGCGAAATAGATAACATGACAAAATTCATCTTTGTAACTGGCGGTGTCGTTTCTTCACTTGGCAAAGGTATCACCGCTGCATCGGTAGCCGCGATTCTCGAGGCACGTGGTCTGAAAGTCACCATGACCAAAATGGACCCTTATATCAATATTGATCCAGGTACAATGAGCCCGTTTCAGCATGGTGAAGTATTTGTTACCGAAGATGGCGCAGAGACTGACCTTGATTTGGGTTATTACGAGCGTTTTTTACGCCACTCAAAAATGACGCAACGCAACAACTTTACCAGTGGGCGTATTTATTCAACGGTGATTGAGAAAGAACGTCGCGGTGATTATTTGGGCGGTACGGTACAGGTCATTCCGCATATTACTGATGAAATCAAAGCGCGTATTCGGGCCAGCGGCGAAGGCTACGATATTGCGATGATTGAAATCGGTGGTACTGTTGGTGATATTGAAAGCTTGCCATTCATGGAAGCGGTGCGTCAAATGCAAGTTGAGCTCGGCCGCAACAATGCGATGCTGATGCATTTAACCCTAGTGCCTTATATCGCGAGTGCAGGCGAGAGCAAAACCAAACCAACACAGCACTCAGTCAAAGAATTACGCAGCATTGGCTTGCAG
This sequence comes from Faucicola osloensis, assembly GCF_020041925.1. Taxonomy (GTDB): domain Bacteria; phylum Pseudomonadota; class Gammaproteobacteria; order Pseudomonadales; family Moraxellaceae; genus Faucicola; species Faucicola osloensis_D. The sequence continues at coordinate 1,649,887 of NZ_CP083409.1, forward strand.
CCTGATGTGTTAATTTGTCGTAGTGAACACGCGATTAGCGATGATAATCGCCTAAAAATTGCATCGTTTACCAATGTTGAGCAACGTGCCGTTATTCTTTGCCCAGATGCCAAATCTATTTATCAAATTCCAAGTATCCTGCACGCGCAGCATTTAGATGATTTGATTTGTGAACGCTTTGGGTTAGATACCCCAGAGGCGGACTTAAGTGATTGGCACCAGTTTACCCAAGCGTTGTTAAATACCCAAGAAACCGTAACTGTGGCGATGGTGGGTAAATACGTCGAACTGCCTGATGCTTATAAGTCAATCAATGAAGCCTTACTACATGCGGGTGTGGCAAACAATGTCAAAGTCAAGATTGACTATGTGGATGCCGAAAAACTTGAAAACGATGACAGCCTGTTTGAGCATATTAAATCTGCCGATGCTGTGCTTGTTCCTGGTGGATTCGGTGAGCGCGGCACCGTGGGTAAAATGAAAGCAATTCGCTATGCCCGCGAAAACAATGTGCCTTATTTGGGGATTTGTTTGGGGATGCAATTAGCTGTCATTGAGTTTGCGCGCAATGTATTAGGTCTTGACGCCAACTCAACGGAGTTTGATAAAAAAACCAAAGCGCCATTGATTGGTTTGATTACAGAATGGTTTGATGAAAAAGGTGAACTACAAGTGCGTAGTGATGCCTCAGATTTGGGCGGTACCATGCGTTTGGGCGCCCAAAAAGCCGAGCTTGTGGAAGACAGCAAACTGCGTCAAATCTATGGCAGCCCTGTGATTACTGAGCGTCATCGTCACCGCTATGAAATGAATGGTCGCTATATCGAACAGCTGGAAAATGCCGGCATGAAAATTTCTGGTTATTCAGCCAAACAGCATTTGGTCGAGTCAGTAGAAATTGCCAATCATCCTTGGTATGTGGCGGTACAATTCCATCCAGAATTTACCAGCCAGCCACGCGGTGGTCATCCATTGTTCAATAGCTTTGTTGCAGCGGCGAAACAAGCCAAAAAATAGTATTTATGGCGCACAAAAAACCATCTGTTACAGGTGGTTTTTTGTTTTTAGCCCGCTGTGTATCTAGCCAATTATGCTATATTGATAATCAATAAAAACTTTGACAACATACTGAGAGCCCTATGACCACCAACTTACCGACACCACAATCCCATATTCAGCTTAACGATATCACCATCGGCAATGATCAACCGTTTGTGCTGTTTGGCGGCATGAATGTACTAGAAAGTAAAGATTTGGCATTTGAAATTGCTGAAAGCTATATTGACATCTGTAAGCGCTTGAATATCGGTTATGTGTTTAAGGCAAGTTTTGATAAAGCCAATCGCTCAAGCTTGTACTCGTTTCGTGGTCCAGGTCTGGAAAAAGGTATCGAATGGCTAAGCGACATCAAAAAAGCGTTCAATGTGCCCATTATCACTGACGTACACGAACCGTATCAAGCTGAGCCTGTGGCAGCGGTGGCGGATATTATCCAGTTGCCCGCGTTTTTGAGCCGCCAAACCGACTTGGTAGCAGCGATGGCAAAAACCGGTGCGATTATTAATGTCAAAAAAGCACAGTTTTTGGCACCCCATGAGATGAAGCATATCATCAATAAATGCCTTGAAGCCGGTAATGATAAAATCATCTTGTGTGAACGCGGTAGCGCGTTTGGTTATAACAATCTCGTTGTCGATATGCTTGGCTTTGACACTATGAAAAAAATGCAGGTTCCCGTGTTTTTTGATGTGACCCATAGCTTGCAGCAGCCGGGTGCGCGTGAAGATAGTGCAGGCGGTCGCCGAGAACAGATTACCACGTTAGCACGTGCTGGCATGGCAACAGGATTGGCAGGGTTATTTTTGGAAGCGCATCCAAATCCTGATGTTGCCAAATGCGATGGTCCTTGTGCGCTGCGGCTGAGTCAGCTTGAGCCGTTTTTAGCCCAGTTAAAACAGCTTGATACGTTAGTCAAAGGGTTTGAGGTGTTAGATACCCATTAATTTTTACTCAAGCTTTTAACACAAATTTGCAACGCCTTGTTATCAATCGATAACGAGGCTTTTTTTTGGCTATGTTATAGTGCTAGGTTATGGGACTGGAACAATATTTTATCACTCACAGCATAAATACAGGAATAACCATGGCAATTCAAACAGTAGCGTATGATTTAAAAGGCATTAATGACCCTGCAGGCTATGAGGAAGTCATGAAAGCGTTAACCACCATCGGCGGGGTGCAGGCAGTGCATCTTGAGCCTGAAAATCATCGGGTGATTGTCAGCTTTGATGATACCCAGACGTCAGTTTTTGCTTTCAAAGCTGCGCTGACCAATGTTGACTACATCACCGAGCCATTCCCGATTGAAGCACCTGCCAACCCTGCCAATAATCGCACTTTAATGGGTGATTTGGCAAAAGATGGTAGACTTTCCTAAATTGTTTGTTCATTAGCTACGCTCGGTGCGGCAAGTGTGCTTGGTCACTGAGTCATCTTGCACGCCATTTTGTAAACCATCTAGAATGCTACAGGTAGGAGAGCCATCTCCCAAACAACTATCGTGCCATGCTTGTAGCGTGGCTTTCATTGATTGTAACCGCTGTATTTTATCGCTTAGTTCATCGATGTGATTGCGGGTTAATGCTTTGACTTTGGCATTGCTACGCTGCTTGTTGTCCTGTAGAGCCAATAACGCTTCAATCTGCGCTAACGAAAATCCCACATCACGGGCATGTTTGATAAATTTTAGACGCTGTAATTGGGTATCGCTAAAAATACGGTAACCACTGTCCGTGCGCTGGATGGTCTGTAATAAACCGAGTTTTTCGTACTCACGAATTTGCCTAGGCGATAACTCAGTCAATTTAGCGACTTCATTAATATTCATTTTTTGCTTGACCTTGACCTAATGTTAAGGTTTATAGTAATACCACAGTGTGATAAATCAATCTTTTTTTTCAAAGAACGTAAAAAAAGCAACCTGAAGGATATGAATATGAATAACATCATGGGTTTGCCATGGGTGGTGGCATTGGCGCTAGGTATGACGGCGTGTACAAAAAATGACACTACCCAAACTGCAAGGGCGGCATCAAGTAGCCATGCTACGAGTGCCAATGCGAGAAGTACCAATGCGAGCATGACACAAACGCAATCAATGCATCATATGGCTTCGGCAGCGGATACGCAGTCACAATCGCAGCCGCCGCATATCATGGCTTATATGGATATCATGAATAAAATGCACCAAGCCATGTCAGCAGGGGTGCAAGCTAAGAATGCCGATGTCGGGTTTGCCAAAGGCATGATACCGCATCATGAAGGCGCAATTGCGATGGCAAAAGTGGAGCTGCAATATGGCAAAGATGCCGAGATGAAAGCCCTTGCGCAAAAAATCGTCGATGCCCAGCAAAGTGAAATCAGCGTGATGCAAAACTGGTTGGAGAAAAACGAATCAAGTCAGGCAGCGGCGAGCAATGCCAAAGAAATAACGCAAGCCTATCAGCAAAAAGACATGAGCAACCACGATGCCATGATGCAAGGAACTATGGACGCCAATCCTGATATCGCTTTTGCCAAGGGTATGATACCGCATCACCAAGGCGCTATTGATATGGCAACGATAGAGCAAACCTATGGTAAAAATCCAGCGATGCTAACACTCGCCAAGCAGATTAAACAAGCACAAACGCCAGAAATCAAACAAATGCAAGATTGGCTTAGCAAACAAGCCCATTAATTAAAAAAATAGCCACGTAAACGTAAAAAAGGAGCGTAGTATGACAACCCAAACCATCACCTTAAATATTCAAGGCATGACTTGTGGCGGCTGCGTCAAAAGCGTGACCAATGCCCTCAATCAAGTGGCAGGGGTGCAATCTGTCGAAGTCAGCCTTGACCATAACAACGCAACCATCAGCTTTGATGACAGCCAAGTACAACAAAGCACGCTTAAAGAAGCGATTGAAGACGCTGGCTTTGACGTAGTATAACGACGCCACACAAAGACACCATACAAGACAGACACTATCATGACTACCCAATCGATCCACGCGTCAGACAACGCCCATACCGAGCAAGTCATTCTTGATATCGATGGCATGACTTGTCAAGCCTGTGCCAGCCGCATCGAAAAAGTGCTTAATAAAAAGCCTGCGATAGTGCAAGCCGATGTCAATTATGCCAATGAAGTGGCACAGGTGCAGTTTGATGCATCACAAACCAACGCCGAGCAGATTGTAGCATGGGTGAAAAAGACAGGCTATGAGGCAAAAGTACAGCCGCAGAACGCCCTATTTGAGCATGAAGCCCATGAGCAAAAAGCGCCCTACACCTTGATTGCGGTCTGGATTTGCTTGCTGCCTTTTTTGATTGGCATGGCAGGCATGATGATGGGCAATCACGCACTGATGCCGCCGCTATGGCTACAATTTGTGTTGGCAACTATCGTACAGTTTGGCTTGGCGATACCGTTTTACAAAAGTGCGTGGGCGAGTATCAAAGGCGGTCTTGCCAATATGGACGTGCTGGTGGTGCTCGGCACACTGACAATTTGGGCGTATTCGACCTATAGTTGGTTGAGCTATCTGCACACCACAGCCCAAATGGGGCATGATGGGATGGCGCATAGCATGCCCCATGTGTATTTTGAAGCTAGCGTTATGGTGATTGCCTTTGTCAAAATGGGGAAATACCTAGAAGCCCGTACCAAAAAACATAGCCTAAATAGCATCAATTTGCTATTAGCGCTCACCCCTGAGCAAGTGGAAGTTAAAAGCCCCAATCCACAAAGCCAAGATGCGCAGTGGCAAACTATGCCCCTTGAGCAAGTCACGGCTGGTCAAATTTTACGTGCTAAAGCAGGTACTCGCATTGCCACTGATGGCATCGTCACCGCTGGCGAAGGCTGGTGTGATGAGAGCCATTTGACCGGTGAATCTGTGCCACTGAGCAAAAAAGTGGGTAGTCCCGTGCTGGCCGGTGCCATGGTAGAAAACGGCAGCTTTGAATACCAAGTCACCGCCAAAGGTAGCCAAACACGGCTTGGCGATATGATACAAGCGCTCAACGACGCGCAAGGCAGTAAAGCTCACATCGCCTGTATCGCAGATAAAGTTGCAGGGATTTTTGTGCCGGTGGTGGTTGTCATCACTTTGTTGACTTTTTTTGCCAATTATTGGTTCTTAGGCGCGTTTGACACGGCACTCATGCGCGCGGTGGCGGTGCTCGTGATTGCTTGTCCCTGTGCATTGGGACTGGCGACGCCAGCAGCTATCATGGCGGGTATGGGTGTGGCAGCACGCTCAGGGGTTTGGTTTAAAGATGCGCAAGCCTTAGAAGCGGCAGGCGCAATTGATACGGTAGTACTCGATAAGACAGGCACCATTAACCAAGGTAAACCCCAATTATCTGCAGCGTACCTGATAGATGACAATCTAAAACTGTTTAACTTAGATAAAGCAGCGCTGCTGCAGCTCGTTGCCAGTGTCGAGCGTCATGCGAACCACCCGCTTGCGACCACGCTAGTGAACTATGCTGAAACCTACAATAAACAGACCGATACGCCTCAAAGTCCAGCGGCATTTACCATAAGCCATGTGGAAACAGTGCTCGGGCAGGGGATACAGGCACAGGTAGCCACGATTGGGCGGGTGAAAATCGGCACGCCAAGTTTTGCCAATCTTCAGTTGCCTGCAGCGACTACCCAAGCCAATCCCGTTTGGCAAATTGCCAGTCAAGTGGCGGTAAGTATCAATGACACCCCTGTGGCAGCTTTTGCGCTAGCCGACGAGCTCAAACAAGACAGTGTTAAGGTGATTGCGTCGCTGCAAGCCCATCATCTAGATGTGGTAGTGATGAGTGGTGACAAGCAATCGGTGGTGGATTATGTGGGTCAGCAGATTAACGCCAGCAAGGCACTTGGCGAGCTATCACCACGTGACAAAGCGCAGCGCATTGATGAACTGCAACAACAAGGCAGAAAGGTAGCAATGGTGGGGGATGGGGTGAATGATGCGCCTGCAATGGCAACGGCGACCGCAAGTTTTGCGGTAGAAGGCGCAACCGATATTGCCAAGCATAGCGCGACGGCAAGGCTAATGGGCGAGTCGCTCAAACATGTCGATTATGCGGTTACAATTGCCCGCGCAACCCTGCGTAATATCAAGCAAAACCTATTTTTTGCGTTTATCTATAACTGTCTTGGTATACCGTTAGCGGCGTTTGGTTTACTCAATCCGATGATTGCGGCAGCGGCGATGGCGCTGAGCTCGATTTCTGTACTACTCAATGCCTTGCGTCTCACCCGCATGAAGGTTATTTCCTAACGGCTTATGGTTATTTTGACAACCTATTGAGGCTGATTTTACTTGGCTAAGTATGACTATGCATGACCTATAGGCGATAGTGATAAGCTGCTAAAACCTGTTAAAATATGCTATGATAAACCCACCCCATTTGTATTTTAACAATCTCATTGTTGATTGTGACAGCCAAGGAAAATACCATGTACGCTGAAGAAACCACCACCAATAACCAAATCAAAGATATCATTGCCCGCGAAATTTTGGACTCACGCGGCAACCCAACCATTGAAGCCGATGTGATTTTAGCGGATGGTACTATCGGTCGTGCAGCAGCGCCATCGGGGGCATCGACAGGTTCACGTGAAGCGCTTGAGCTGCGTGATGGTGACGCATCACGCTATCTGGGTAAAGGGGTTAAAAAAGCCGTTGCCAACGTCAACCGTGAAATTCGTTCATCACTGGTTGATATGGACGTATCAAAACAACAAGACATTGACAACAAATTATTAGCGCTTGATGGCACAGAAAACAAAGAAAAATTGGGCGCCAATGCGACCTTAGCAGTATCTTTAGCAGCAGCCCGTGCCGCCGCACAATCACAAAAACTGCCACTTCACCAGTACATTGCCAACCTGCGTGGGCAAACATCACTATCGATGCCTGTACCGATGATGAATATCCTAAATGGCGGTGCCCACGCGGACAACACCGTTGATATCCAAGAGTTTATGATTGAGCCTGTTAATTTTACCAGCTTCAGTGAAGCCTTGCGTGCAGGTACAGAAGTGTTCCATAGCCTAAAATCTGTGCTAAAAAAACAAGGCTTAAACACCGCAGTCGGTGATGAAGGTGGCTTTGCACCAAACTTACGCTCAAACGAAGAAGCGATTACTGTCATCATGCAAGCGATTGAGCAAGCAGGATATACCGCAGGTAAAGACATTTACTTAGCGCTTGATTGTGCCTCATCAGAGTTCTACCATAAAAACGAGCAAGGGAACGGTCAATACGTACTTGAAGGCGAAGGCAATAAAACCTTTAGTTCAGAAGGTTTTGCGGATTATTTAGCCAGTCTTGTGAGTCAATACCCAATTATCTCGATTGAAGATGGTCTAGATGAAAGCGATTGGGATGGCTGGGCGTACTTAACGCAAAAATTGGGCGACAAAGTACAGCTCGTGGGTGACGATTTGTTTGTGACCAACCCAAAAATCCTACAAGAAGGTATCGACAAACACATTGCCAATGCGATTTTGATTAAATTCAACCAAATTGGTACTTTATCAGAAACCTTAGACGCCATTTATCTAGCGAAGAAAAATGGCTATGCCACTGTCATCTCACACCGCTCAGGTGAAACTGAAGACAGCACCATCGCTGACTTAGCCGTGGGGACAGCTGCAGGTCAAATCAAAACAGGTTCACTGTGCCGTTCTGACCGTGTTGCCAAATATAACCAATTGCTTCGTATCGAGCAGATGGTTACTGCAAGCTACCACGGTGCTGACGAGTTTATCGGTTTACGTAACCCAAAAGCCTAACTTTAAAAGCTTAGCTACAAAAGATTAACTCTAAAAGCTTAAATTTTGAAGCTTGATAAAGCATTGAAGTGATAAAAACCTTAACCCATGACATTGAATTTGCTACAATGCGTGGGGTAAGGTTTTTTTATGCCAAAAGTTTTTATTATTGAGTGCTGTCATGACTTATTTGCGTCAACTGTTTATGATTATTTTTGCGGTGATTGTGTTGGTATGTCTACAATACCAGTATTGGTTTGGCACCAATGGTCGTGGCGATTTGGCAGCGTTAAATAAACAAATCAGCGAACAGCAATCCATCAATAGTGATCAGCAAAAAGCCAATGAGGTATTGCTTGCCGATGTTAAAGACTTAAAAAACGGACTTGAAGCGGTGGAAGAACACGCTCGCTCTGATTTAGGTTTAATCAAACAAGGTGAAACCTTTGTGCAAATGTCGACCGCTAGCAGTGTGTACAGTACCGATATCATCACACCGACCGCCCACAACACCGCCACGCCTCACCCATAAAAACTACCAAAGTTATATTTGTCTCAATTTTTACTGTCAACTGTTTACTTTATTGTTGAAAAGACGCCATGTCAGAACTTAATGCGATACCTGCCAATTTATCTAACAACTTTACGATTGACACCGTGGTCGTCGCTGCAGGCGTTGGCAAACGTTTTGGGAGCCAGATGCCAAAACAGTACAGCCATATTGGCAGTCAGACGGTGCTCCAACACACCATATCGGCGCTAAGCAAAGTCCACCAGCTAAATACTTGCTATTTGGTAATTTCTGAAGAAGATACGATTGCCAAAACACTTAACTTTAGCATGCCAATCGAGTGGGTAGTGGGGGGCAAAGAGCGAATGAATTCAGTGTTTAACGCTGTGCAAACGATCTGGCAACAATATCAAAATCCCATCCGTAACAAAGCCTTCAGTGATAAGAATAGTCATCATACGTATGGTAATCATTGGGTGCTGATTCATGATGCTGCGCGTCCTTGTGTCAATCCAAGCGATATAGAAAAATTGATCACGCAGACCACGCAGCAATTTTTGCAACAGTCGCCTCAACAGTCACAGCAAGAGCATGGGCAGGAGTCAGCGGGTGGCTTACTAGCAGTACCGGTGCGCGATACGGTCAAACACATCATCCATTCACAAGACAAAGTGTTGGCACAAAAAACGCTTGATCGCAGTCAGTTGTGGCTAGCACAAACCCCGCAGATTTTCCCATTGGCAACATTGTATGATTATCTAACCCAAGCTATTGAGCAAACGATTGCGTTTACTGATGAAGCCAGTTTATTTGAGCATTTTGGCAAACAGCCGTTATTGGTGGAAGGCAGTCATAGCAATATCAAACTGACTTTTCCAGAGGATTTGCAGTTTGCGCAGGTGTATCTGGCAAAACCTTAGCAAAAATGGCTTGGTAACAAATTGAGGTCACCGCTAAAGAGCGCATAAGAAAAGAAGCGCACGAGCAAAAAACGGCAAAGAGAATTTATAAAGCCACAAAGACAAAAAAGCCATACTAAATTAGCATGGCTTTTTAACTGTATTTTTTAGCTAACACTAAAAAAATTGGCGTCCCCACGGGGATTCGAACCCCGGTTACCGCCGTGAAAGGGCGATGTCCTAGGCCTCTAGACGATGGGGACACTAGCACGCTTAGTTTATAGCGTGACCTCGACCGCTTTCACCGTTAATGTCGAAGTGGAGCGTATAATATATATTTTTATTTTTGCCGTCAACTGTTTTTTATGTATTTTTTTATATTTTTAACAATTAGCCCATCATACGGTGACTCAAGATAGTTGGTAAAGAGACAGGACAAGCGCATTAGACAACTAATGCGCTTAATTACAGTGTTTTCTAAAAAGTATTTTCTAAAAATTTTACGCCTTGCTTATGAGTGATTATTTTGATGCGACTCAGTTGTTGTGTGAGCATGCGTCGTATGAGATTGCGGCGGCAGATTAGCGGCTTTATTTTTTAAGTGATAGCGAATCCAACAATGGGTTACGATGCTAATCACAATCGATAAACTGATAAAACCCAAAATAGTCATCCAAATATTCATTTGTACGCCCATAGTGATCTCCTTTTCTTTTATCACCTTTTTTTATCAAGTGGCATTAGCTTTTATCAAATATTGTTCAGGTTTAGTGTAGCAGGTCTAGCTAACAGTATTGAGCCATTCACGTAATGATGTGTGGTAGCGATGTTACTGGCTATTTTGCTTGTGCCAATCGTGGTATGAAATAGCGGTAGCAAATAGAAAATAAGCAGCGATACTTTTTTCGCACTTTAGGCTAGTTTTACGTTACTATTCATCTTTTCAACCGCTTATTTTATCAATGCCATTTTATGACAACGATGATGGCGTTTTGGCAACTGACACGGTTGCAGCAAGGAAAATAATTATGAAAGTAGTCATCAGTGATGGCATCGAATATGCCCTAAATCTTAATTATCGTACCATCGATATTGAATCGACCGACTATACCAATATTGCAGCAATTGTAGTCACGATGACAGACTTGCCGCGTGTGTATCAAGATATTGAAGATTTAGGTTTTGCCATTCCGATATTTGTGGCGATTGAATATGGTGATGTAGTGCCTGATGAATGGCTACCCAATGTGTATGGTGTGCTAGAGCTGGCAGATGATCAAAAGTTTTATAACGGACAATTGGTCAATGCGGCGGCGGCGGATTATATCGCCACGCTCGATCCGCCTTTTTTCCAAGCCTTGATGGACTATACCGACTATGGCAATGCGGCGTTTGACTGTCCCGGGCACCAAGGCGGACAGTTTTTTCGTAAGCATCCTTCGGGCAGACGCTTTTATTTATACTTTGGGGAAACGCTCTTTCGTGCCGATTCCTGTAATGCCGATGTCCGTCTTGGCGATTTGCTAATTCATGAAGGCCCAGCTTTTGAGGCACAAGCGCATGCGGCGAAAGTTTTTAATGCAGATAAAACCTACTTTGTGCTTAACGGCACTTCCTCTTCCAATAAAATTGCGATTGGTGCCTTAGTGGCGCATGGTGATTTGGTGCTGTTTGACCGTAACAATCACAAATCTGTGTACCAAGGCGCCTTAACCATGGCAGGTGGTACGCCTGTGTATTTAGAGACCGACCGCAATGCGTATGGTTTGATAGGCGGCATTCCTGCCCATTGTTTTGATGAAGCCGAAATACGCGCGCGTATTCGTGAAGTTGCGCCCGACAAAGCCGATAATGTCCGCCCATTTCGCTTGGCGGTAATTCAGCTGGGCACGTATGATGGCACTATTTATAACGCCCGCCAAGTGGTCGATCGCATCGGGCATCTGTGTGACTATATTTTGTTTGACAGTGCTTGGGTGGGTTATGAGCAGTTTATCCCGATGATGCGTGATTGCTCGCCCCTGCTACTTGAGCTGGGTGAAAATGATCCTGGAATTTTGGTCACCCAATCGGTACACAAGCAACAAGCGGGCTTTTCTCAAGCCTCACAAATCCATAAAAAAGATAACCATATCAGCGGGCAAGCCCGTTATGTCAATCATAAACGTTTTAACAACTCGTTTATGATGCACGTATCGACCTCGCCGTTTTACCCGTTGTTTGCCTCACTTGATGTCAATGCCAAAATGCATGAAGGAAAAGCCGGTCAGCGCATGTGGCATGAGTGTGTCATCGGCGGTATCGAAGCACGTAAAATGCTGCTAGACACTTGTACCATGATTTTGCCATTTGTTCCGCCTACAGTAGATGGGCAAGCTTGGCAAGACTACGATACCGAAACCATTGCCCATGATATTCGTTTTTTCCGCTTTGAGGCGGGGGCGCGTTGGCATGATTTTCAGCATTATGCCGATGACCAATACTTTATCGACCCGTGTAAATTGCTACTGACCACGCCAGGCATTGATATGCAAACGGGCGAGTATGAAGCGACAGGGATTCCTGCCGCGATTTTGGCACATTATCTGCGTGAAAGCTCGGTCATTCCAGAAAAAGCCGATTTAAACTCAATTTTATTCTTACTGACGCCTGCCGAAACCTTGGCAAAATTCCAGCACTTGGTCGCCCGTATCGTCCGTTTTGAAAAGCACATTCGCGAAAACAGCCCCGTCACCCAAGTGTTACCGACGCTGGCTAAGGCATATCCGCAGTACCGCAAACTGACCATCAATGAGCTGTGCCAACTCATGCATAACTTCTATGCCAAGCATCAGCTGAACAAACGACAAAAACAAATGTTTGAGCGCGAACATCGCCCCAAAGTTGCTATAAGCGCGTTTGATGCCCATAACGCCTTTATCCGTAATGAGGTTGAGCTGGTATCGCTGCATGACATCAAAGGCAGAATCGCTATGGAAGGGGCGCTACCATACCCACCGGGGGTGTACTGTATCGTACCTGGCGAAGTGTGGGATGGGGCAGTGCTGGACTACTTCTTGGCACTGCAAGAAGGGGTTAATCGCTTGCCAGGCTTTGAGCCAGAAGTGCAGGGCGTGTACTGGGAGTATGATGACCAAGGTAAAAAGGTCGCCTATGCTTATGTTTTAAAACAGTCTCACCAAATTTGATTGACGGTTTTTGATTCATAGGCTTTCTCGGTGAAGTCTATGTTTGGCGCGTTTGCAGCAGTAACCAATGCCGCAAAAATTGGTCTGTATAGGTAGGTGCGATGTTATTTAATTAAATGATAATCATTATTATTTACATTCTCAATCTATTATTGGATAATGACGGCTCAATTTTTTAAGAGGCAGTCAAACAATGACAATGAAAGATTTTCGTATCTACATGAGGCTTGGGCACCGCTATGTTGGATTCTTTATGGTTGGCATTATGCTGGTCTATTCGCTAAGTGGCATGTTGCTGGTATTTCGCGACACTGATTTTTTAAAATCTTCAAAAACTATCAAGCAAGTCGTGGCGACTAATCTTGATGAGAAAAATTTAGCCAAAACCCTAAAAATGAAAAACATCGATTTTAGGGAGCAGCAGGGTGATATACAGGTTTTTAAAGATGGACAGTACAATGTTAAAACCGGTGAGGTGACTTATACTAGCAAAAAACTGCCTGTGGTATTAGATAAAATGGTGAATTTTCATAAAGCGCCCTCTAAAGGTAGCATGGGTGGGCTCAATGTATTGTTTGGCATGAGTTTATTGTTTTTTGTGGTGTCGAGTTTATTTTTATTCGCCCCAAGCTCCAAAATTTTTAAGCGTGGCTTGGCGTTTGTTGCCGTTGGGGCGGTGTTGTCGGTGATTTTGTTGATGTTGTAAATTACCCTAACAAAAAGTTTTTCAGCAGCGTTTTGGCGCCTTCGGTGGCGAAGGATTCTGGGTGATATTGCACCCCTTGAATCGGATAGTCACGGTGGCGAATGCCCATGATTTCATCGCCTGCTAGACTGGCATCTTTGAGGTTTTTATCACTATGTTGCTCACTAGATACCACGCTGGTCACTACCAAACAATCGGGGAGTGAGGCGGCGTCGACCATGAGTGAATGATAACGCATGATGTCAAGCTGTTGTGGTAAACCTTGATACACGCCTTGACCATCGTGGCGAATCGGTGACGTTTTGCCATGCATGGGCACATTGGCTCGCACCACTTGACCACCAAAAAAATGCGCAATGCCCTGCATGCCAAGACACACGCCTAGTAGCGGTATGGTTTTGCCAAGCTCAGTAATGACCTCACCACACACACCAAAATACGCAGGGTCATCGGGCGAACCTGGACCGGGGGAGATGATAATGCGGTCAGGATTCATGGCTTGGATATCCGCCAAGCTAATCTCATTATTGCGTTTCACAACCACGTTAAAAGGTTGATTGTCTGCGGCTAAAATCTCACCAATATATTGGTATAAGTTAAAGGTAAAAGAATCGTAGTTATCAATAATTAACACTTGCATAGTCAACTCTAAAAATAGGTTTGGCGGTTATTCTAAACGTTTAAAATACTGCTGATATCCCTTGCTATCATGCGTATCTAGTTGGTGTATCGTCATGATGGAGCAGACTTTACTGCACTGGCGCAAAATTGGACAGTACAACTTTCATCGCAGACAATTTACGCTGGATTTCTTCATATTCGTCTTCAGGATTGGAGTCATATACATTGCCGCCGCAAGTTTGCGCATACGCTTTTTCGCCATTGATAAACAGCGAGCGAATCGGGATAGCAAAAATACAATCCCCATTAAAACAAAACTGACCGAGTGCGCCACCGTAAGCGCCGCGACCATCGGGTTCTAGCGTATTTATAATTTTCATCGCTTCAATTTTGGGTGCGCCCGATAGCGTGCCTGCGGGAAAATTACTGGCAAGCGCGGTGAACATATCATGATTAGGGTCAAGAATACCGACGATTTCACTGGAGATATGCTGGACATGTGAAAAGCGCTTGATATCCATTAAGTTACGCACTTTTACCGTCCCAAAGCGTGCCACCCGCCCGATATCATTACGATGTAAGTCCACCAACATATTATGTTCGGCGATTTCTTTGGGGTCATTGAGCAAGGCGCGTGCTAATTGGCGATCTTCGGTCTCATCCTTGCCGCGTTTGGTGGTGCCTGCCAGTGGGAAGGTTTCCATCTCACCATTGCGCAATCGGAACAACAACTCAGGGGATGCGCCGATGATTTTTTGGGCGCCAAATTTGACATAGTACATATGCGGTGACGGGTTGACTTCGCGCAGTTTACTATAAATTGGCATGCTATCGCCTTGGATGCGATAATGCGACTTGAAACCCACTTCACACTGAAAAATCAGCCCAGCTTTAATGTCTTCTTTGACTTTCATCACCGCTGCCGCATGTTGCTCGCGGTTCATCCCATCGCCTAAATGTTCAGCAATTGGCTGGGTATAGTCAGGCGAAATAGCAGTCAATAATGACTTGATTTCGTCAATACGATTGCTTTGGTGGTCGGTATCGTAATAATAATAAAAAATTTCACCGGTCATCTTATCAAGGCTTAACCCATCTAAGTAGACCCCGAATTTGAACGGCTCGAAATCATCACTGGTTTGAATATTAAGGGTCGGCTCAAAAAAATTGACACTATCAAATCCCAAAAAACCGACCAATCCGCCGGTATGGCTACGTGAAATCACATGCTGTGGGGTGATTTCGCGCAGTAGTTGGTAAGGATTGTCACAGGTATAATCCGTGCTTTCCCCCGTGCGATTGTTGATGATAGTTAAGGTATGGCGGTCTTTTGCCAACACCGTCATCGCAGGGTCAAAGCCGATGGCATGATGACGTGAAATATAGCTTTCTTCGCCCAACGATTCCAGTAAAAAACAGGTAGCGTATTTGGCTTCGATGCGTTTAAAGAGTTCAAAAAAATCAATGTCTTGTGCAAGTTTAATCAGGCTTGGTTTGCTGGCAAGGGCGATTTTGGGCGGTTCGGCGTGAGTAGTCATCATGGTGTCTTAAATTTATAGTATGCTAAATTTACCGTATCTTAAATTTTAATCAATGTTTCAGTGTTCTAGTATGATGATACATTGTAATCAGATTAACCCCTGCTTGCAACTCTTTTATGGCATGCCAGTTATTTTCTCACTGATTTTCGTCACTCTTCTAATCACCCCAAAGTATGATACTGTGATGGGCTTATTTACGCTTGAACCCATTATCAAAGACTTATTGGGTTAAATGACTCAGATTTGGCAATAATTGGTTGATATCGTGTTGACCATACGCTTTTGCGCCCCGTGATACGGTCGCAATGCCCACCCCCAAGCGCTCCGCGATTTCGCGTTGTGGTAGCGCTTGCTGAAACAAGGCAAAAATCTGGATGCGATTGGCGATTTCTTTTTGTTCTTTTTCAGTCAGTAGCGCTGCCAAAATTTCGCGGATAAAGTCACTATCATTGGTTTGGCTCAATAGCTCAACCAAATAATCATAGGCGGGTAGGGATGATGGCGAAGTGTGTGGCATAGTAGTTTTTTTAAGTAAAAGATGACAAGTAACGCATTTCAATGTTCTAGTATAGTGATACATTTTGCGAAGTTTAGCAAGTGAACTCAATCGATTTTTATCCCTTTAGAAAACTAAAGAGGTGCGATAACTGGTTACTTTTGATTACAAAAGCGCAAATAACTGAATATTTAATCAAAGCTTAGTCGACACAAAGTCGCTTTAGCGAGGTCATACAATATGGTTATAATAAAATTGCTTAGTTAAAAATCTAACTGAGTTTATTAATTATGAACAATGACTATCAATCATAATTTTATAACCGCGCCGTTGTCTTTAGTTATTGTGTAGCAGTCTTAATGGGCAATTAAGAATGGGCAGTTAAGATCAATGTCAAAAGGTAGCAGCGCGGTTTAAAGAGTTAGCTAACGCTAATGTTATTCAATACTAATCTTATTCAAAATAGGGCACTTCATTATGACAACCAACGCTAAGAACAACAGTGATTTTTTGAAAAATATGGTTTTTAAAAAGGTCGAGCACCAACCACAGCGGGCGGATTATCAATCCAACCAACCTGGTAATTCGATGCCGTTTAGTGACGCCCGTGGTAACTATCAGCGTAATATCGGCTTTGATACCGGACGTTTTAAAGACAGTAAAGTCTATATCGTCGGCGGCGGTATTGGCGGTTTAGCAGCCGCGTATTATTTTATCCGAGATGCCCATATCCCAGGCGAGAATATTACCTTTTTAGAAGAACTAGCGGTGCAAGGCGGCTCGCTTGATGGCGCTGGTAATGCCAAAGACGGGTATATCATGCGCGGCGGTCGTGAGATGATTACCACCTATGAGAATTTTTGGGATATGTTCCAAGATATACCTGCGCTAGAATTACCAGAGCCTTATTCAGTGCTTGATGAATACCGCCTGATCAATGACAATGACCCCAACTATTCTAAAGCACGGTTGATTCATAACAAAGGCGAAATCAAAGATTTCCACAAGTTTAATCTCAACAAAGCCGATCAACTTGCCATCGTCCGCTTATTACTAAAAAATCAAGACGAACTCGATGATCTCACCATTGAAGATTACTTTAGCCAAAGTTTTTTGGACAGTAATTTTTGGACGCTATGGCGTAGTATGTTTGCTTTTGAAAACTGGCACAGCTTACTTGAGTGCAAACTTTACATGCACCGGTTTTTGGAAGCCTTAGATGGCATCAAAGATATGTCGACCCTGTTATTTGCCAAATACAACCAATATGACAGCTTTGTGGTACCTGCGCAAAAATTTTTACTCAATAAAGGCGTTAAACTACAAAGTGACACGTTAGTGACCGCGGTTGATTTTGAGCAGCAAGGCGACAAAAAAGTCGTTAAAGGGCTGACAACTACCCAACAAGGTCAACAAGTCCATATCCCTGTACGGGACAATGATTTTGTGATTATTACCACAGGGTCAATGACGGAAGATACGCGCTATGGCACCAGTGACACTGCGCCTGATGTCCGTCTAACTGATGATAACATGGGAAAAACGAAAGGTTGGGTACTGTGGAATGACCTTGCCAAACAATCCGCTGTATTTGGTCGTCCAGAAAAATTTAACCGTCATGTACCCAAATCTGCCTGGATGTCAGCAACATTAACCTGCAAAGACTCGGCGCTTTTACGCAAAATCAGCGAAAAATACTGTGTCAATCCGCCACTATCAGGCAAAACAGTCACAGGCGGTATTGTTACTATCACCGATTCCAACTGGCTTATGAGTTTTACTATTAACCGCCAACCGCAATTCCCTGACCAACCTAAAGACGTGGTGGTGATATGGGTGTATGGGCTATTGATGGACAAAAAAGGCAACTATGTGCCAAAAACCATGCCAGAATGTACCGGGCATGAAATTGTGACGGAGCTGCTATACCACCTAGATTTGCTTGAGCAAAAAGATGATATTTTAGCCAACACCATCGCCAACACCGCCTATATGCCGTATATTACTTCGATGTTTATGCCACGTGCCAAAGGTGACCGTCCACAAATTGTACCCGAAGGCTGCACCAATTTAGGTCTCATCGGTCAATTTGTTGAAACCAACAATGATGTGGTGTTCACCGTTGAAACTTCGGTACGCTCGGCGCGGGTCGCGGTGTACACCCTCACAGATAGCAATAAGCAAGTGCCTGATATCGTGCCAACCCAATACGATATTCGCAACATACTCCGCTCTGCCAGTACACTCAACGATGACCAAGGCTTTATCGGGGAGGGCATACTGCGCCGAGTGCTCGCCAATACCTATTATGAGCATATCTTGCCACCCGTCGCCAAAAAAGCGCACAAAGACAGCTCCTTGATGCAGACGCTTGCCGAGCAATTTGAAGTAGTCAAAGCCTTTTGGCATAAAGAAGGCCATAAAGATGAGCAAAAAGCGCAGGATAAAAAATAAGCTTTGATAAACATTTGTCATCAAGCCGAAAAATCCTCCTGCCGATAGGGGGATTTTTTATCAGCAAAATTTCCTTTGCGCCTAAAAACCCTATTTCGTAAATCGGTGGTTTCAAGTATATTAAAGGTAAACTCACACATCATAAGGAACAAGTGATGAAACTATATACCATGAATTCCCCGCCAAACCCCCGCAAGGTCGACTTATTGTTAAAAGTCAAAGAACTTGATATCAATGATATTCATAATTTACAAGTCATCAACGTGGATATTGGCAAAAATGAGCAAAACTCACCGGAGTTTTTGGCGGTCAATCCACTGGGGCTGTTGCCTGTATTAGTGCTTGATGATGGCACTGTGCTCAATGATTCACACGCCATTTGTGAATACCTTGATAGTCGACTCGCAGGCAATGGTAAGCAAGTGATGGGCTCAGACCCTATACAGCGCGCCAAAATCACCGCCATGTCACGCAATGCGGAGTTTCACGTGCTATATAACATGATGTTGGCTTTCCAGCATGGACATCCATCTCGCGCCTCGGTGGGCAACCAAGTGCCTGGTATGGCAGAAGAGAGCATCAACCGCGTTAAAAAAGCATTGCCATACTTTGACAAGCTATTATCGAGTCATAAATACTTGCTCGGTGATCGACTCACCTTCGCTGATATCGTGTTGTATGTTGGCTTGGATTTTGGGCGAGTGATGAAGTTTAATCCAAAAGATGCCAGTGTGGTGGGTGACCATGTGGCACGTTTTTATGCGCAAATGAGTGAGCGTTTTGGTAAAAAATAACGGTTGTTGAGATAAAAAAGGGTAAGGTATATGCCCTTTTTTTATTTGTAGTGGTTATTCATTGCTTTTATTCAGCGCTTCTATGCAGCGTTTTTTGCAGCGCTTTTTTCAATAGCGCTAGGGTTGTGATCACGACTGATTATTAGCCATTAATGCACTAATGCCATGATATAGGGTGTCATTGACCGGGGTGTCAATGCCATGCTTATCACCCAATTCGCGAATCGTCCCTGCAAACAAATCAAGCTCACAGCATCGCCCTGCTTTTAAATCCTGTCGCATCGAGGGCATGCCTTTGGGATCTAGCGCATCCATAATCGCCAGCCATTTTTTGAAATCTTCCTCGGTCAAAGTTACGCCTTCAGCGTGTGCCACTGTCATTACTTCACGCATGGCGGCTTTGAACATGTCGCGCGCTTCACCCGCTTGTTGCACGGTATCAAAGGTGCCTTGATACAATGCCACGGTTTGATTGACGCCGGTATTTAACATCAACTTGCCCCACAGCTGGCGCGGCATATCATCGCTCACTGAATGCGGAAAATTCACTAGATTAAAGAGGGCATCGACTTGTCGCACGCGTGCACGTTCAGCGCTATCAGTTGTCATCGTGCCAATGACCAATTGTCCATGATCGCGATAAATCAGTTGGCTACCATTTTGCCCATTTTTTTCATGCGGCTCATTTTTCATGGCGTCCATTTGCTGCGCCACACAGTACACAATGCGCTCGTCACCAAAGGCGTTTGCCAACACTTTTTCGCTGGCGATACCGTTGAGGGCAGAAACAATCAGCGTATTGTCGCCAAGTTGACTTTTGATGAGCGGTAACACCTCGTTTAACTGATAAAATTTGGTACACACCATCACCAAATCGGCGGGCGTGGTGATGGCGTTGGGTGTGACATAGTTGAGTTGTAATGGCTCGCCATTCACCAATAAACTTTGCTGTTGGTAGCGGTTGACACGGTCACTATCAGCGACGATACGCAGGTTCTCAAAAGGCATATTTGGGGCTAATAGACTGGCAAATAACGCCCCTAATGCGCCAAATCCAACAATGGCAATAATCGGTGAATCGTTCATCTTTTTTCCTGTTATTTTGCGACATTGATTAGAGTTATGATAAAGTTTAGCAGATTTTTGCTCGTATTTTAAAAAAGGAAACACAATGAAATTATTAAAAATGGCTGTGCTTATGGGTTGTTTATGGGCTGCTTATGAAAAATCAGCAACAAACTTTGCAAGAACTCATGCCAGCATTTGAGCAAAAAATTGAAAAAATTACCCAATCAGCTCAAAAAACCACCCAAATCATTAACCATAAAGCAAGTAAGAAATAATGAATCTATCCAATGTTAACGATGCTGCATCTGTACTAAACGGCGCGTATTTTGTCACAGGTACCGACACCGAAATCGGTAAAACCACCACCACTGCGCAATTGGTCAAGAATATAGCTCAGCAAGGCAAAAGTGTATATGCCATCAAGCCAGTCACTGCAGGTCTAGAAACCGATGACAACGGGCAAACCTATAGCGATGATGCAAGGCGCATCAATCAATTTGCCAATGTCAAACCGCCGCTTTCTGCCATTGCGCCTATCCAGCTAGCGACACCTTGCTCACCACATATCGCCGCGCAGCTTGATAACGTGACACTCACCAACACCCAATTAGTCGATACCATCCATAAGCCCATCGCAGCTTATCCTGCCGATGTGATTTTGGTTGAAGGGGCAGGCGGCTGGTTTACGCCTATTAACGAGCAAGAAACGCTTGCTGATGTGGCAGCCGCGCTCAAATACCCTGTCATCTTGGTCGTCGGTATCAAGCTTGGTAGCCTTAATCATGCCATGCTAACCCTACAAGCAATTTGGCAATCAGGGCTGAAAGTCGCTTTGGTTGTTTTTAACCAATTACAGACAGACACGCCGTTTGTCGATGCGCAAATTGACTGGTTAAGTCAGCAAATTTTACGCAAGTATCCTGGGTATCAAAACAAGCCACCCTTGATGGTCAAACAAGGCGTTTTAACCCATTAAATTTTTATCCAATCACATTGCATTTTGGCATAAGTTATGGTATAAATAGCGGCTTTAAATTTACTAGCGATTTTTTGACGCTTGCTTAAAATGGTTTTGATTGACGCAAGTCAAGTTACTAGCCGTGAGTAGCTAATTTTAAGTACGCCGCCAAAAGATTAATTATTGATTCAAACTGAGATACTCAACATTAGAATCGTTGAAACCCTAGCTTTTTTTAGCTTCAATGATATGCGAGATGTGCGAGTATCAGTTGTGACAGGCATGAGCAGCCCTCATGCACACCGATTAGGAGTAAGCCATGTCTCGAGTATGCCAAGTGACTGGAAAACGCCCAGCGGTAGGTAACAATGTTTCTCACGCAAACAACAAAACCCGCCGTCGTTTTCTACCAAATCTACACACCCATCGTTTTTGGGTAGAGAGCGAAAACCGCTTTGTTAAGCTTCGCTTGACTACCAAAGGTATGCGTATCATTGATAAAGTTGGTATTGACCAAGTTTTAACTGATATGCGTGCTCGTGGCGAAAAAATCTAATTTTTGCCTTTTCATATTCTTAGGGAGCAATTGCGATGCGTGATAAAATCAAATTAGTTTCAACTGCAGGTACGGGTTATTTTTACACCACGACCAAAAACAAACGTACTATGCCAAACAAAATGGAAATCAAAAAATTTGATCCAGTGGTACGTCAACATGTTGTATTCAAAGAAGCTAAAATCAAATAATTGACTGACACAGTCTATTTGACGCGCTATTTGATAAAAAAGTGGGTAACTTAGGTTAACCCACTTTTTTTATGTGCAAAAATTATAAAATCGCTAAAAAATTGGCAGAAAATATCAGTTGCTCCCAATCGCTACCATGATGGATGGTAAGACGAATTACAAGGCGTCTTGGTAGCCAAAACAGCCAAAACAGCCAAAACAGTTTATGTTACTTGTGCAGTTGGTGGCTACTTAAGCTATGGGCATCGCTAGTAGCACTGGCGGCAGTCGATGGGGATATGACAACCGCAGGTAAGGGTTTCAGACTGTTTTCAAACTCTGGCAATATCGCTTTAATAGCCTCACCCATCACCAATTGCGGCTCAGACGGCTCAAAGCCCATCATTTTTTCCCGTTCAGCAATGCGTTTGCTGGCGGCTTCAAACGCAGGTTGAAAACGGCGAAGCTTGGGTAAGCTTTCAGCAAAAAATGCTTGTCCAAAGTAAGTATATTCGGCTTCATTAGAACAGCCAAACGATGATTTATTCGCCGCTGAGGCAGTAATGACTAGGGTGTACGGCGATTTTAAATCATTGATAAATGAGCCAGAATAACAGGCTGATACCACAATGACGCGCCATTTAATGCCAGATTTATCCAATGATTGGCGTAGCCATTTGGCATCGACATTATCGAGCGCTAGCGGTGGGTTCGACATCTCAATCACCTTGTCACCCCCATGCGAGGTTAAGGTCAAAAATAGCACGTCTTCATTGACATCCATTTTTTTGGCGATACTTTGCAAAGCGCGTTCAATACTGGTTTTACTGGCAATCGGTAGCGCAGAGAGGGTATTGGCGTTGTTAATGAGTTCCACCGAGCGTCCTGCTGTGCCAAATTGATGGTCAAAGTAATCTTTGGTCAGCTCAATTTCCGAACGGAATACGTCTTGCTCGCCATGACCTGCGACACCCATAAAGTACCAATCATGTATAGTCGGG
Source organism: Faucicola osloensis (assembly GCF_020041925.1). Taxonomy (GTDB): domain Bacteria; phylum Pseudomonadota; class Gammaproteobacteria; order Pseudomonadales; family Moraxellaceae; genus Faucicola; species Faucicola osloensis_D. Next base: position 1,672,675 of record NZ_CP083409.1, read on the forward strand.
CGTTGCGGCTGCACGTTATTTAGCATATCAGCCAGAAGCTCAGGCTGGGCATAAAATGCCGCTTCAGTGACCACGGGTGCGACGGGGTCAGATTGAAAAATCGGCTCAGATTGCACGTTTTTTTGCCACACACTGAGTACGGCAAACGCACCCAGCATAATCAGGACACGCTCAATCCATGACCAGCGTAATTGATTGCCAAAAATCCACAGCAGCGATAATGACTGCCAGACAAACGCTAATACGAACACAATACCAATCGTATCAAACGTCCATTCAGGTAGCCAGCCCAAGTCTGATATAAACTGAATCAAGCTTTGCACTAGCATCATGAAAGTATCAGCACACAGCCACAAAATCGCCGGCACAAAAATTAGCATGGCATTAAAATGCCGTTTGGCAAGAATCAATCCCGCCACCAACATCACCATCGGCCACACCAAATAACTAATCAGCCCTTGTGGATTAAAATGGGTGGCATCTTCAGCAACGAGCCACGAAAACAGCAAATTACTCGCCAGTGCCGTCAATCCAAACAACAAAAACTGCCATACGGTGGGCTTGACCCAATAAAACGCGCGTTTTGAACCTATTAGCATGTGACCCGTGGCACGGATATTGGCGATGACGTTATGAGAGAAACGTTTGAGCGGGGTTAAATCAAGATCGGTAAGAGAAGTTGGCAAAATATCCACACTGTTGAAAGGCTGATTCTAAATCGGTAGGAGAGTAGCCATAAAATGATAATACAAAATAGCGATGGGGTGTTAACAACTTTATCAATCATTCGTGTTTAGAATCTTAACTATCAACGTCAGCAAAACATACGCCTAAAAAATTAATTTATCTAAAACTGCTAATAAATGAATAAAATTTTCTATTAACCTAAAATTATGAAATTATTTATCATAAAAATAGATTGTATGATATAATAAAATATGTGCTATGATGGTATTTTAGGCTATTTTACTTGGTTTAAGTGTGGTATGTTTCATAAATAAAAAGTGGTATTAAAAAGAGTTTTAGACGGATGATAGTATTTAACCAATTTAAAAAATTTTTGGCACACGATATGGCGGCGGGTATCGTGTTGGCGTTTGCCGCTGTGTTGGCGATGCTGGTAGCAAACTCTCCGATGAGTGACATATACGAGCATTTTTTGCATCTGCCTATTTCGATAAAAATCGGCTCTTTTAGTATCGATCATCATTTATTACACTGGATCAACGATGGCTTGATGGTGGTGTTTTTCTTTTTAGTGGGGCTTGAGCTCAAGCGGGAAATGCTAGTGGGTGAGCTATCAGACGTCAAAAAAGTCGTCTTGCCTGCAATTGCTGCGGTCGGTGGTATGATGGTACCGGCAATTTTTTATGCCGCATTCAATTATCAGCACGCAGATTTAATGAAAGGTTGGGCGATTCCTGCCGCGACAGATATTGCGTTTGCCTTAGGAGTGCTGACTTTACTGGGCAATCGCGTGCCCGCCGCGCTCAAAGTATTCTTGGCATCGATTGCTATTTTTGATGATATTGGTGCGATTATCATTATTGCGTTATTTTACTCATCGGGTCTGTCCATGGCGGCACTGGCTTGGGTTGGGGTATGTTTGGTGATATTGTGGCTCATGAATCGCTTTAACGTGACCCGTACCACCGCTTATATAATGATTGGCGTTTTGCTATGGGCGGCGATGTTAAAGTCGGGGCTACATGCGACGCTTGCCGGTGTGCTGCTTGCGCTATTCATCCCAATGACAGACAACAAGCACCCTGAGCATTCACCCCTCGAATCGGTTGAACATGATTTGCAAGACACAGTCAGCTTTATTATTTTACCGATTTTTGCGTTTGCCAACGCGGGCATTTATCTCGGTGGTACGGGGATATCCTCGCTGCTGCATACGGTACCGCTCGGCATTGCCCTAGGGCTGCTGCTGGGCAAGCCGATTGGGGTGATGTTATTTAGTTGGCTTGGCGTCAAGCTTGGGTTAGCCAGCTTGCCTACCAATGTTGATTGGCGACAAGTATTTGGCGTGGCGATTTTATGTGGTATTGGCTTTACTATGAGTTTGTTTATTGGCGGGCTTGCCTTTGCGGGGCTTGAAGTCAAACCGTTTGACGAACGACTCGGCATTATTTTAGGGTCATTATTGGCAGGTATGTTGGGGTATTTTTACCTCAAGAAAGTCTTACCAACCCAAGCGCTGACACAGCAGGTGAGTAATCCTGAGGACCATACCTATATTCGCTAAACTATTCACCCAAGGGCATTGTAACGATAAATAAAATCTACAAATGATAGCAACGAATATTGCTATCATTTTTTTATACCAATAATTTTGTGATCAGGAATAAGGAAAACACCATGACAACTAATAAGATAAAGGGTAAAAAAGCCGCATGGTTGGGCGGTGGTGTGGCAATAATTGGTCTATTGGCAAGTTGCGCCGGCGTGGCGTACCAATCGCTGCAAAATGGTAAGTTAAGCGATATCAAAGAAAGCATTGATAGTGTACCCAAAAAAACGCTGACCCTAAAAGGCACATTTACCCAAAGCTTAGAGCAATCTGAATTTAATGACGGTACCACCAAATACCATGTATTTGACCCAAACAACCTGTTAGCCGAGTATGCAAAAGCGCAAGGTCAAACGGGCGTGTCGATTAATTTACCTGTCTGCATTGAAGGGCGGGTGACTGAAAAAGGACGTTACGGACATTTAGGAAAATATCCGTATGAGCTGTGGGTGGATAAAATTTGCCAGTCCTAGACCAGTGCTAGATAAGCAGCTTGTCTGACCCTCAATCATTGACGATCAGGATCAATCTCAACCAAATCAATGGGCTGGGTATGCAGCGAACCGTCTTGAATCGCGGTTTGTAGTGGATACTTGATGCGCTCTTCGGCGATGATTTGTCGCGACACATGCTGAATCAACTGACGTAACCAACGATGCGCAGGGTGATGCTGTAATAGTGGCGACCACGCCATCGTCAATTCAAACTCTGGAATAAAAAATGGCGGCTCTTTAATCACGATATCATCATTATTTGCCTGCATACGCGCCACCCGAGTCGGGAGTGTAGCAATTAAATCTTTATTGGCGGTGAGCATCGCAGGCATCTGATAATGACGGGTAAAGACACTGATTTGACGTTTCTGACCGAGGCGTTGTAACGCCGCATCAATCGAGCCAAGTCCACCAGATTTTTCGGGATTGACGCCAAAACCCACACCCATGCCTGTTTTAGAGACCCAAACGTGCTGAGCTTTAAGATAATTTTTTAGGTTAAAGCGATTGACATACGGGCTGTCAGCCGACAACAAACAACTAAAAGTATCACGCCAAATCAACACTTGGTGAAAGCTTTGCGGTACCTCGTTAAAACGATTAATCGCCAAATCAACACGCCCTTGCTCCATATCTCGATACGACACATCCGAGGGCGTCAAAAAGTCCAAAATCACGTTTGGGGCTTCACTGCGCAGCGCTTTGACCAACCTAGGCACCAGCGTCGCTTCGGCATAATCTGACGTCATAATCCGAAACACACGACTTGAGGTATAAGGACGAAACTCAGTACGTGGCTCTAATAACTGGGTTAAATCCGCTAACAATTCGCGTACGCGCGGCTGTAATTCAAGCGCCCGCTCCGTCGGCGTCATGCCTTCAGATGAGCGAATCAACAAGGGATCATTAAACAACTTACGCAAACGACGTAAAATATTACTCATGGCTGGCTGGGTAATGCCGAGTTGCTCAGAGGCTCTGGTGACGTTTTTTTCTCGAAGTAACACATCAAGATGCACCAAAAGGTTCAAATCCACACGTTGTAAATCCATAAATTACTGTTTGTCTAGTTAAAAGTTAAGAAAAAAAGGCTAAAACCGCTAGTTTTAACAGAGCTAAAACCTAGCAATAAAATTTAAGTTATTGATTGTATTATACTATATTTTAAATAAATACTAAAGATACGAATCATTAAATAGCTAAATTATGAATTAAAGGGTATAGTGCATTCATTCCATTATTTAAGCCAACTTAAAGCTTTATTAGTGCCAAAATAGAATTCTTAATTTTAACAGACTATTTAATATCACTGTAAGAAATATCACGTATTTTGTTAAAAAAATTGTTAGACTATTTTGGATATTTAGTTTGTGTCTTAAAGATTATTTATATTTTCGGTGTTTAACGCTCGCTAAATATTGGCTTACTTAAGACTTTTGCCATTATCACAATACAACAATCATCCTAAGTTTTTTTATCCCACCGTCCTCAACAGGAGACTGCTATGTCAACTTACGTTTCAGCGATTGACCATATCCGCGAACTAAAAGCCAAATATGGTAACTGGAAAAACATCAGCGAAAATGATGCTGCGCGTTTGGTTACCCAAAACCGTTTTAAAACAGGTTTAGAAATCGCTCAATACACTGCCGACATCATGCGTCGTGATATGGCAGCTTATGATGCTGACAAATCAAAATACACCCAGTCTCTTGGTGCATGGCATGGCTTTATCGGTCAACAAACCATGTATGCAGTAAAAAAATACTTCGGTACTACTGAACGTAAATATATCTACCTTTCAGGTTGGATGGTTGCTGCGCTTCGTTCAGAATTCGGTCCACTACCTGACCAGTCTATGCACGAAAAAACCGCTGTGCCAAAATTAATCGAAGAAATCTACACTTTCTTACGTCAAGCGGACGAAAAAGTATTAAACGATTACTTCCGTGAATTAAATGCGGCGCAAGAAGCAGGTCAAGATACTAAAGCCATCTTAGACAAAATCAACAACTTTGAATCACACGTTGTGCCAATTATCGCTGACATCGATGCAGGTTTTGGTAACGAAGAAGCGACTTACTTGCTCACCAAACAAATGATCCAAGCAGGTGCTTGTGCTATCCAAGTTGAAAACCAAGTATCAGATGCTAAACAATGTGGTCACCAAGATGGTAAAGTTACCGTACCACACGAAGACTTCATCTCAAAACTCAACGCGATTCGTTATGCGTTCTTAGAGCTTGGCATTGACAACGGTATCATCGTTGCCCGTACTGACTCTGAAGGTGCATCATTAACGCAAAAACTTCCTGTGTCACGTGAGCCAGGCGACCTTGCTTCACAATACTTAGACTTCTTAGAAGTTGAAGAAGTAACTTTAGAAAATGCAAGCGAGTACGATGTTCTATTAAAACGTGATGGCAAATTGGTTCGCCCAACTCGTATGCCAAACGGCTTGTACTCATTCCGCGAAGGCACCAACATTGACCGCGTGGTACTTGACTGTGTGACTGCCCTTGAAAACGGTGCTGATCTACTATGGATTGAAACACCAACACCAGACGTCGCGCACATCAAATCAATGACTGACCGTATCACTGCACAAGTGCCAGATGCTAAACTTGTTTACAACAACAGCCCATCATTCAACTGGACGCTTAACTTCCGTAAACAAGTCATCGCAAAATGGGAAAAAGAAGGCAAAGACATCTCAGCTTATGACAAAGCAAACTTAATGTCTGCTGACTACGACAACACTGAGTTGAATACCGCGGCTGATGAACTAGCGCGTACCTTCCAAGCTGATGCGTCACGTGAAGCCTGTGTATTCCACCACTTGATCACTCTACCTACTTTCCACACTGCGGCATTAAGTACGCACCAGTTGGCAAAAGGTTACTTCGGTGATAAAGGTATGCTAGCTTACGTTGAAGAAGTACAACGTAAAGAACTTCGCGAAGGCGTTGCTGCGGTTAAGCACCAAGCCATGGCAGGTTCTGACATCGGTGATGATCACAAAGAAATCTTCTCAGGTGAAATGGCACTTAAAGCGGGCGGCGCCAAAAACACTGCCAACCAATTTGGTCACTAATTCATCATAGATTGATTGAGTAAAAAAAACACCTCACGGCATGTGAGGTGTTTTTTTATGAGCGGATAAAATTAAATGGTCTGCATAATTTCTTGATAGCGAAGTTGGAATTTTTTGATAAAATCAATGGTGGTTTGAATACCCATAAACAAAATAATATACGGGTTTAAGCTATTTTCGTTCGACAGCTCAACGTCTTTATCACTTGGATATTCACTGATAAGTAACATGTCTTGCTGGCGCTGGGCTTGGATATCCGCAAGCTGCTTTTCAAAATTCGGCTCTGCCAAAATATAGCTGCTAGAGTCATAGGATTTGATGTCACTTAAATATTGAATACAAATCGACTCCAAATCTGCCCAGCGATAAGTTTCGGTTTCACGCACCAAATTCTCAATACTATTGACCAATTCATCCAAAGCTTGATAATAGTACCAAATCAACGGCTTACGCGGGTCATCGGTCAAGCGCGCCGAGGCATTAAATAAATGCTGTAAATTAGTGAATGCTAGCGTTTCGGGAATAGGCTCATGAATACCAATAAGCTGCTGGGGGACTTTGGCGTCAGGGGTACTGGGCAAATCAGGCGAGCTAGTTAAATTAGCGCGACCCTCACGGTCAGATTGCGCCACTGGGGTTTGCTCTGATTCTATGCCCAACAGTTGATTAACGCGGTTTAGATAAGTATTCATGTTAAGCGTAATCAAACTATCATGACTGTGCAGGCGCGCAAAGGCATAAGAGATTTCTTTTCTTGTTTCATAGGCGTCCATCAGATTGCTCATGTTTTCTTCACGCTGATAGGTAATCGCATTTAAAAACAAACCTGCGGACACCACCCCAATGGTGGCTTCAATCATCACAAACGCCCGTGTAAAGGTATTGGTTGGGGTGATATCGCCAAACCCAGTGGTGGTCACCGTGATGGTACTAAAATACATGGCTTCCAAAAATCCCACGTCGTCATGGTTAAACTGCATATTTGGCAAGGTACTATACAAAAAGCCAAATAGCGGAATCAGCGTCAAATAGATAGTGCCATACACAGCAGGCGGCAACGAAAAAATATCATCGCGCACGATAGGTTTGGCAAGCTTATTGAGGGTAAAGGTTTGTGGGGTGTTACGGGTTGATAGGATTGGTTTAGTGGGCTTTTGCGCAAGTGGTTTCATAAGCTGCCTAATTTTTTTGCTTTAGACTAGCATACCCATTCAAAAAGAAACATAGTATTGTAGTAACCCCTGATGGACGACAGGATAAAGGGCTCAAACCAAAAAACTTGCCGCTATTGGGATAAAAAATTGGGATAAAAATGAAAAAAGCCAACTTACTTGTTATCGAATCAAAGAAAGCTAGACAGGTAAGGAATGAATACTGAGTTATCGTGATGAATGGTGCCAAACATATCAATAATGTCGCTATTCATCTTTAAAATAGGGTTGCAATAAATACAACCGTAGTAAACCTAGCAAAAAAGTGACTGGTACTATCAACTAGCTAGATTCACTTCCCATGCTTGATGGGAAGTCTAAAAATATGGGAAGTGTAAAAATAGGCAGTGTAACATTAGTGCTGACCCAGCAAATCCTTTTTCATCTCAAGTGATATGGGATTATCGCCTAGCCAAGCACGAAGAATAGCTTGGTCAAAGCCTTCTTGTTTGATATAAGGAAGATCGCCAACCTCATCATAATTTAAGCGAACGCCATGCTCTGGCGAAAACTCAATCGTAAACATTGCCCCTTCTTTAATGGTATTGGTTTTGAACAACTCACCAAACACGTCATCAATCACTGAGGCAATTTTTTGATATTCTTCTTCGCTACTATTCGCTCTGATGCCGTCTTTGAAGGCATTTTCCAGTAACGAGCCTTTGATATTGCGGCGAGACACCATGCGCAATTGCTTGGCATAGCGTGAAGTAATGGCTGTTTCGGCATCTTCAGTCATTTCACCCAAATATAGGGCAATATCATAGATACCAATCATAAATTTACTGCGAGCGCTAATACCATTTCGCACACAGATTTGACCATCTAGTTTTAGGGTAGGGGGAAATAGGGTTTCAAGATCGTTGGTTTTTCCTTTAAATAAAATCATCCTAGCATCCTTATCGTTCTATAACGGTTTTTTCCTTGGATAATATCGTAGTATCCTTATCTCGCTTCATTGTGTGAATATTGGGGCGAAATGTAAAGTATTATCAATGAATATCAAGTCATAGAGCGATGATTGGTTAAAAAAGGGTTAGACGACAACGTACTAACCCTCACCGCTAACCTTATGCCTGTAACAGACTTATACTTGTAACAAACTTAGGCTTGCAACATCGGTTTTAAGAATCGCCCTGTGTGTGAGCGCGCGTTTTGCGCTACCTCTTCTGGCGTGCCCTCAGCGATAATCTCACCACCGCCCGAACCGCCTTCAGGACCCAAATCGACAATCCAGTCGGCTGTCTTAATCACATCGAGATTATGCTCAATCACCACCACTGTATTGCCTCGGTCACGTAGCGTATGCAAGATGTCTAGGAGCTTGGCGATATCATGGAAATGCAAACCTGTCGTCGGCTCATCGAGCACATACAAGGTCTGACCGGTATCACGTTTGGACAGCTCTTTGGCAAGTTTCACCCGTTGCGCCTCACCACCCGACAAGGTTGGCGCAGACTGACCCAAACGAATATAACCCAAGCCGACTTCTTGTAAGGCGTGCAAACGGCGGTAAATTGCCGGAATCGCCTCAAAAAATTCCGCTGCATCTTCCACCGTCATATTGAGCACGTCATTGATATTTTTGCCCTTGTAGTTGATTTCAAGGGTTTCACGGTTGTAGCGTTTGCCTTGACAGGCATCGCAAGGCACATACATATCAGGCAAAAAGTGCATCTCAACCTTAATCAAGCCATCGCCTTGGCAGGTTTCACAGCGCCCGCCTTTTACGTTGAAGCTAAAGCGTCCTGCTTGATAGCCACGAGCTTTGGACTCCGGTACTTGGGCGAATAGATCACGAATCGGACTAAATACCCCCGTGTAAGTCGCAGGATTGGAGCGTGGGGTACGCCCAATCGGGCTTTGGTCGATATCGACGACTTTATCTAAATGTTCTAGCCCAGTGATACTGTCAAACTCTTCGGCAACATGGGTGGTAGCGTTATTGAGCTGCGTGGTCGCTAGTGGCAATAAGGTGCGGTTGATTAAGGTCGATTTACCTGAACCCGACACGCCTGTGATGGCAGTAAATACACCAATCGGCAAGTTTAAGGTCACGTTTTTAAGGTTGTTACCTTTTGCCCCTGTTAAAGTCAGCATCAAGGGTTTGGCTTCGACTTTACCTTTTTTGGCTTTTTCTTTCTTCTCGCTTTCCGCTTTTTTCGCTTGGTTTTTGGTTAAGGGAATGGCGGAGTCTTGCATTTTTTCATATTTATCGTCATTGGCGAGTTTGGCTCGGTGACGCACGGTTGGCACTGCGATTTTCTTTTTGCCCGATAAATATTGCCCCGTCAATGATTCGGGATTTTTGGCAATGTCTTTTGCCGTCCCTTCTGCAATGATACTGCCACCATGTACACCAGCGCCCACGCCCACATCGATGATATGGTCGGCTAGACGAATGGCATCTTCGTCATGCTCGACGACAATCACGGTATTGCCCAAATCTCTGAGCCGAGTCAACGTTTGCAGCAGTCGGTCATTGTCACGTTGGTGCAAGCCGATTGATGGCTCATCGAGTACATACATCACGCCCATCAAGCCCGCCCCGATTTGGCTAGCAAGGCGTATGCGCTGAGCTTCACCGCCCGACAGGGTTTCGGCAGAGCGGGCAAGGGTGAGATAATCCAAGCCCACACTCACCAAAAATTCCAAGCGCTCACGGATTTCTTTGATGATTTTGGCGGCGATTTCGCCTTTTGCGCCATCGAGTTTTAATTGCTCATAATACGCCATCGCTTCGCCAATCGATAGCTTGACCATTTCGGCAACGGTACGGTCGCTGACTTCGACATGGCGAGCGATTTCGTTTAAGCGTGAGCCGTGACAGGCATCGCAGGTAGCATCGGCAAGGTATTTGGCAAGCTCATCTCGCACGATGTTGCTTTGCGTGGTGCGGTAACGGCGCTCCATATACGGCAACACCCCTTCAAATGGCACGGTTTTGGTGGATTTGCGACCCCGTTCATCGACAAAGTTAAAAGTCATTTTGTCTTTACCAGAGCCGTGTAAAATGACATCTTTGTGCTTTTTATCCAGTTGTTGCCAAGGCGCTTCCATATCAATGCCGTAATGGTCGGCAACGGTGGTCAGCAAGCCAAAATAGTAGGCATGGCGCTTATCCCAGCCTTGAATCGCCCCTTGGTTAAGCGATTTTTCAGGATGCCCGATGATTTTTTCGGCAGCAAAATATTGGCGTTTGCCCAAGCCATCACACACGGGGCACGCGCCATAAGGGTTGTTAAAACTAAACAATTTTGGTTCAAGCTCAGCAACCGAGCGATCGCAGACAGGGCAGCTATGTTTGGCGGACAAAATTTTATCCTCAAACTCAGCGTCCATGTCATGCAAGATGGCAATGTCGCTACCGAGTCGTAAGGCGGTCTCCAAACTTTCGGCAACCCGATTCCCCAAGTCATCCCGCACTTTGAAGCGGTCAACCACCACATCAATGGTGTGTTTAAAAGTTTTGGCAAGCGGTGGCACATCGTCAATGTCATAAATCTCGCCATCGACCCGCAGCCGCACAAAGCCTTGCCCTTTCAGCTGTTCCATCAACTGGATATGCTCGCCTTTGCGGTCATCGACGACGCGTGCGAGAATCATTAACTTGGTGTCTTCGGGCAATGCCATGACGGTATCGACCATTTCGGTGACGGTTTGCGCGACCATCGGCAGATGGTGTTCTGGGCACATGGGCGTGCCGACACGGGCGTACAGCAGACGCAAATAGTCATAAATCTCGGTAATCGTACCCACCGTGGAGCGGGGGTTATGGTTGGTGGATTTTTGCTCAATGGCGATGGCAGGTGACAGCCCTTCGATGCTATCGACTTCGGGCTTTTCCATTTGTGATAAAAACTGGCGAGCGTAAGCCGATAAGCTCTCGACGTAGCGGCGTTGTCCTTCGGCGTATAGGGTGTCAAAGGCTAGGCTAGACTTGCCCGAGCCTGATAAACCTGTGATGACGACGAGTTTGTCGCGGGGGATGTCGATGTCGATATTTTTGAGATTGTGGGTGCGTGCGCCACGGATTTTGATTGCGTCGTGCTGTGCCATATTGAGCTTCTTATTGTGTGTTTTTGAGTGGGAAATTTGGGTAAAAAGATGGGTTTTTAATGGGGGAATTGGGTAGGGGTTTCAAGACTAATGGGTAAGTTTGTCTATAAGCTTTTACTTGTTTAGTTTGTTTAAAACGGACGCTAAAAGATACTGAACGCCTAATTCATTTTGCGGAAAGTTTAAGTCGCTTAAAATATTTCTAAATAAATATTTTTCATTATTGCTCAAAAAGTTGCTGAATAAATGCTCATTTAATGTGTCAAGTGCAAAGTATTGCAGAAGAAAGTTATCGTAACACAAAAAATCGATAACAAATTTTTTGGCAAACCAATCTGTATCATTGGCGACCAATTCAAAGCAAATTTTTTGCCAATCTACATTTTGACTGGGAAGAAACTCAGTTAATTTATCCCAATCTTGCTTATTAAAACTTAGCAACATGTTATTGGCTTCGCTACAGGCATAATCATACCAAAAATTTTCGTTTTTGATATTAACGGTAAGGTATTCTGAAAATTCTTCAAACATAAAATTCAAGCTTATTGTTTTATAAATGGACTGTTCAATAAATATATCTTATTTGCAGTGTATTAGGAAAATTGTGAATTTGATAGTTTGTGGCAACTATTAATCACGCGATTTTTTCTTTTTTATAAAACCGTTAAACCTTGCTATACTGGATTGAATCAAGGAACTAGAAAATTTGTGACTGCAAAATTTGAGACAATAACATGGCAACGTTAACCCAAGAACAAACCGACTTCTTAAAAAGCCACCATATCCCAATGGACAAAACCTTTGACGCCAGCGGACTATCGAGCAAAGAATACAAAGCCAAAATGAAAGAAAATGGCGCGCTCGTTGCTTACGGTGTGCCGCCCTGCCCAAAAGGTCATACCCTAAAAAACAAACAAGCCAACTGCCTACAATGCAACCCCCAAGCCATCGCATCGCTCAAACGCCAAGCCACCCCAGGGGAGGTCTATATCGCCGTCTCACCCAGTCAGCTGCTTGCCAAAATCAGCCTTGTTGAAAACGCGAGCGATATCATCCCGCAATTAAATAGTGAAAATCATGCCGAAATCAACGATTGGGCATTAGCGATGACAGGTCGCACCGACTCCATCGGACAAATGGAAAACCACTTGCAGCAGCGCCTTGCCGATTACCAAGTACCCAGAAAACTCACTGCCGATGGCAAAACCACCAAAGCCTCGGGCGTGTACGACGTCGATGTACATGACGCGCTTGAAGTAATGAATGAAATGCCTTTTACCCTAAGCGAAATTGATAACGCGGTGATGGACGATTTTCACGCCCGCTATAGCGATAGACAGCTTCGCGAGCAGCAGCAAACTGAGCAGTTAGCCATCGAAGAGGCGGCGCGTAAACAAGCAGAACTTGCCGAACAAGCACGACAAAAACAGGCTAAGCTTGAAGAACAGCGCCAACTACAACAACAAGCCAAACAGCAAAAATTGGCACAAAAACAACAACGCCAACAGCAACTTGAAGCCAAAAAAGCACAAAAACAGCAAAAAATCGCCACCCAAGTGAAGCATAGCTCGTTAGATGGCACGCTAGTGGCTACCCCAAAATCATCATCTATCGAGCAGTCACCGCAAGGATTTTTTGACAACCAAAAAAATGTGATGTGGCTGATGATTGCTATCGCGGTGATTTTAGCCATCATGGTAACCGCTTACGCAATGCTAAAATAATGGGGCTGAAACAATAAAGCCAAAAAAATAAGGCTAAAATAATTTTTATTGCCAATAAATTCTCTGTGATAAAAATTAGGCATATAATAAGCCGTTTTTGGCAAAATTTTGTGAGCCACCATGTCAGTAAAATCAACGTCAGTAAAATCAACGTCGAGAAATATAAGTCATAACTCCTCCATGAATGCGTCCGAAAAGAAAGCGATTGCAGGGTTAGGCGGTATCTTTGCCTTGCGAATGCTTGGACTATTTATGATTGTGCCTGTGTTTGCAGTGTATGGCACGCAATATGCACACGCCACGCCGTTTTTGATTGGATTGGCGATTGGTATCTATGGCTTAGGGCAGGCGATTTTTCAGATTCCCATGAGTTTTTTGGCGGACAAATATCCGCGTAAACCGATTATCATTGCAGGGTTATTGGTATTTGCGCTTGGGGGAGCCATTTGCGCCTTATCAACAGATATTTATATGGTGATATTGGGGCGTTTGATTGCAGGCAGTGGCGCGGTTTCAGCGGTAGTGATGGCACTACTTGCGGATGTGACCCGTGAAGAGCATCGCACCAAAGCGATGGCAACCATGGGGCTGACCATTGCCATGTCGGTGATGGTCGCATTTGGGCTCGGTCCGATTTTGACGCATGTGCTTGATATCTCAGGCTTGTTTTGGGTGACAGTGGCGTCCGCTATTTTCGCCATTGGCTTACTGTGGATCGTGCCCACCCCAAATCGGGTGCTAAAGCACAATCTCAATAATCACTCAGTTAAAGCACAGTTTGCTGAAGTATTAAAAATTGGCGATATTAACCGCTTGCATTTGGCGATTTTTGCGCTGCATCTGTCAATGACAGCGATGTTTACCTTATTACCGCATCAGTTTCATGATGTGCTCGGCTTGACGGTGGCGCAGCAAGGGTTTGTGTATTTGCCGCTACTGTTATTGGGCTTTATCATTGCGGTTCCATTGATTATCATCGCAGAAAAAAAACGGCAAATGCGCGCCGTGTTTTTGGCGTCTTTAGCGACCTTGGTGGCGGGATTGGTATTTTTGGCGGTGGCTAGTCAGACCATCGTGGGTTTAATTATTGGGCTTGCGGTTTATTACATCGGCTTTAACAGCCTTGAGGCGACTATTCCGTCTTGGATTTCCAAACGCGCGCCCGTTGCCAACAAAGCGACGGCAATGGGTATTAATTCATCGGCACAGTTTTTGGGTGCTTTTGTGGGCGGTGCCATGGGCGGTATTTTGCTGACCAAACCGATGTGGTTGTCGTGGACAGTGCTCGCCATCGTGACCGTCATTGCGTTATTGTTTATCCTGCCGATTGCATCACCACCGTATTTGACCAGCCTAACGATTACCCTGCCAACAGGTATCGACACAACTGCTTGGTCACAGCAAATTTTGGCGATTGACGGCGTGGATGAGATAGTGATGATGCCAAAAGAAAACATTGCTTATCTCAAACTGGATAAAGAAAAATTGACCGATGACACGCGACGGCATTTGTCACATCTTACCGGTCAGACGCTAGCAATTTGATGCAAAGTCTAGTAAAGTAATGGCATTGTAGTTGCGCTAAATCCGCAAAGATTTGGCTAAAAATACTAGAAAACTATTAAGAAAGGCATCAAGAAAGTTATCAAAAAATTCATCAAAAAAGTTATCAAGGAAATTCTATGCGCGGCGTAAATAAAGTAATCATTGTAGGCAACCTTGGTTCAGATCCTGAAGTCAAACAATTTGCCAATGGCGGTAGCGTGACGCGTATCGCCGTGGCGACAAGTGAGCAGTGGAACGACAAACAAACAGGTGAGCGCCGTGAGCAAACCGAATGGCACCGTATTTCATTGTTTAATAAACTCGGTGAAATTGCAGCGCAATACCTGCGTAAAGGTAGCCAAGTCTATATTGAAGGTAGCCTTCGCACCAGTAAATACACCGATCAAAATGGCGTAGAGCGTTATGCCACAGAGATTCGTGCCGACCAAATGCAAATGCTTGGTACCGCAGGCGGCGTTCAAGGCGGTATTCCTAACAACAACAATGCCGGCACAATCTACCAAAACCAGCCCCAAAGTGGTTATAATCAAGTTGGCTACAACCAAGGTGGCAACCAAGCGCCCAATCATTTTGGCGGCTATCCAAACCAAAATAATGCCCAAGCTGCGCCACAAGCGGGTCAAAATGCAGGATTTGGCAATAATCCATTTATGAATGGCAACCAAGCGCCACAAGGGGCAAATACAGGAAATAATCAGCCTGCCCAAAATCCCCAACAAAACCCAGCCATGGCAATGCCAAAACCAGGCGCAGTTGATGATGATATCCCGTTCTAAGTTAAATAATATTTATATGCTGTATTTATAAATATAATTCTAAGAGAAAATACCTACTAAAACGCTGATATATAAATAATATCAGCGTTTTTTATTTTATTAAGTAAGAAAAAATTAATGAATAAAATGTTTGATTTATTTTTAATAATAGTTATATAATAAAATTAGTTTAAAATATGTATTTAATGTGAGATATTCGGGATGTTAAGTAGAAAAAATTTAATAGCTAAATCAGGTGAAAGATTTGTTTTATTGACTCAGAATGATGGACTTCCTGAATTTTGGACAACATTATTTTTAACTTCTGTTTCACGAAAAAAATCAAGTTCAACAGCAAGAAAACACGCAGATACCTTGATACATTTAAATTTGATTGAAAAGCTGATATTTAAAGAAAGCATTCCACAAATAATATTTACTTTAAAAAATGAATCTAATCGAAAGAAACGAATTTTAGAATCCAAAATGCTTTTAACAGTTTCAGAGATTGCAAGTTTAATTGATTGGTGTGGGATAACCACAAAAGAGCTTAGAAAGTTAGAAGATTCAAAAAGTAAAGAATCAGATACAGTTTTAGAGCTTCATACTCAAATCAAGAAACATCCAAGGGATAGGGTACAGGTTAATGAACAAAAAATTCGGGTAAAAATTATTTCCGATTATTTGTCATTTAGTGCATATCAAATACTTAAATTAGACCCTAGTTTTGCTGAATACAAAAAAGTTATCGACAATACAGTTAATTATCTAGCAGACCAAATAAGCCAATATAAGGTAAGAAGAAGTATAATAAATCCTGATGCTAAGTCACCGCCACCACAGGTTTTTGAACAAGTTATGCAGTTGGTTAGACCTGATAGTGAATCTAACCCTTATACTGATTTAGTCAGAAATAGAAACTTCATTATATTATCGATTTTATATGAAACAGGCATGAGAAGTGGGGAGCTATTGCAGTTAAGAATAGAAGATATTGATTTGCCTGAAAATACGATAAAAATTAAGCGTAGGCACAATGATGCTCAAGACAAATACAGAACGATTGAACCTAATGCGAAAACATTAGAGAGAGAGCTTCCGATATCAGAAGATTTAGCGAACAACATAAGAGATTATATTTTAAAAGAACGTTCTGTTATTCCTCTTGCTAAAAAGCACCCTTTCTTATTTGTCTCTCACAAAGGGGTTAATGCGGGTAAACCGCTCTCAGTCATGCAGTTATGTTATTTAGTTGATAAGTTGAATGATAATGAACACTTAAAAACATACTTAAAAGAAAACAATATTAAATTAGAAAAGCTTATTACAAGACACGGTTTTAGACACAATTTCAACAACAAATTGTCTCAAAAAATTGATGCTCATAATAAGAAAGCAATTCAAGACGGAAGGAAGGATGAACTAATTACTGAAGCAAAAGAAATCAAAATACGCAAAACTTTGAACGGTCATAGTAGTGATGAATCTTCGGAAGTCTATAATTTACGACACATCGCAGAACAAGCCGAAAAAATTATGAAACAACAGATTGATAACAATACAGAGTTATTGAACCTTAAGGACAGTTGAATATGTTAAATAATATGCTAATTGAAGGTGAAGTGACCAACGAATTGTCTGATGGACATAATTTATATGAACAAAGTGATATCAGATACTCTTTAATGGGATACGCTTTTAATTTTAATGATGATGTGTGGAAGTTATCAAGCAATACAAGTATTAATTGGAAATTGCTAGAAGCAATTAAAGGTGTTCATCCTGATGTTAAAGTTGGGTTAAGGCAAATTATTGCTGTAGTTGCTGAAAGAAACTCTGCAAGCACAGCGATGCGTTATTATGATTTATTTAAGAGTGTGGTTTTAAAAAATCCATCTTACAAAGGTGAAATTATAACTGGCTTGCTTTTTTTGAATATTAGGTCAGGTATGAATAAAGATGAGGACTATAAGCTTGGTGGGATTAGGACTTTATTAAAGAAATGGCAGAAGCTCGGTTTTGTTGGGATAGAAGATAATATTACTGATACACTGGATAAATTAACAATTAAAGGAGTAGTGAAAGGTAAAGCAGTAAGAACCAAAGACCCCTTCAAAGGTGCATACACAGTTACTGAAAAGCAATCTTTAATGAACTGGGCAAACAATGCCTTTAAAGACAATATTTTGAACCTAGAAGAATTTACATTATTCTGCCTGCTTATGTGTACAGGTAGAAGACCGATCCAAATTTCTATGTTAAGGCATGGCGATGTTTTGGTAAAAAATAATCAGGGTAAAATTGAATATAGTCTAAACATTCCTCGTGCAAAACAAAAAAACTCATTTTTTAGACAAGAGTTTAGAGAGCTTTATATTAACGAAGATTTGTATTTGATTATTAAAAATCAAATGAAATCTGTGCAAGAATTTGCGACTCGTCATATCCAAAATTTAGAACAAAATGACGTAAACCAATTGCCAGTCTTTATCAATAAGGAAAACTTGTTATCAGTAAAAAGCATTGCCGAATTTCGTAACAAGTTAAAATATCAACCTGATTTTTTTCACATTACTAGTACCAAGATTAATAATATTTCGCAAAAAATCACTGATAAGTGTCAAGCTGTTTCCGAAAGAACAGAGGATTTTATCAATTTTTTTCCTTATAGAGCTAGAAGAACGTTAGGAACAGATTTGGCACGACAAGGAATTGGAGGTGTGCAAATTGCTCATTTGTTAGACCATACCGATACGCAAAATGTGGATGTTTATACTGAAGATACCATTGAAC
The DNA here is from genome assembly GCF_020041925.1 of Faucicola osloensis. Lineage (GTDB taxonomy): Bacteria > Pseudomonadota > Gammaproteobacteria > Pseudomonadales > Moraxellaceae > Faucicola > Faucicola osloensis_D. The sequence goes on from NZ_CP083409.1 coordinate 1,690,667, forward strand.
AATCACTGCGTATATTTGAAGCAATGGATAAGCCGATGAATCTATTAGCTGATATGTTCGCAGGGAGAATTATTCGACATGAATCAGAAGCAATAAGAGCTGATGATATTAACAGCCGCAAGTTTAAGAGTGATGTTAAGCAAATTGGAAACTGTGGTGGAAGTCCTGCCTGTCAAAACGGTATAAAAGCTTGTTTAATTTGTTCTAGTTTTCAGCCATTACTTGATGCTGACTGGAATGGGCTTTTAGAAGATTTAAACCAAGAACGTTTATTTCAAAGTAAAAATGGGGCAAGTGAGCTAGTTTTAAGTTCTTATGATTTACCTTTAGCAAATACGGCTGCCATCATGCAATCATGTAATAAGATTTTGGTGGATGAAAGCTATGGCTAATATTATTGCATTTAAGCCAAAACACCAGTTGGAAAGCGAAAAAAACCTACAGGATTTTATTAATCGTGCAAAAAATGACCTAACTATTTATGAAGAACAAGGTGGATTTGATGTTACCAACTGGAAAATGATGCAAAGTAATGGTAGAAGGTCATCTATGGAATTTACAGGATTTGCTCCTAAAGGTAAGAAAAATGGATTGCCTATGCAACAGCCTTATTTAGATTTCGCTAGAGCTTATATGCGTGATTTGCAAACTTGGAAGGAAAGAACCCCTGCATCGTACATGCTAGTGCTGAAATGCGTTTATGAAGCACTTCTAGCAGTTTATGGAAAAGCAGATATATTATTCATAGACGGTGCGGTGTTAAATAAGGCAATTGAACATTTAGAATCAAAGGTCGGTAAGGACGTGTTGTATAGAGCAGGGCAAGCACTAGAAAAGCTCATAGCTGACCTAGCAGAATATGGTATCAGTTATAAAATTTCAACTTGGAAGAGCCATTGGAAACGACCAAAAGAAAAAGCTATAAGAACTGATTTGGAATCAATGCAGTGGCAAGAACATAGACTATTAAGTGATTCTCAAATTCACGGATTAGCTGACAGCTTTCTTCGAGCAGAAACACCTTATCAAAAGTATTATTCTGCTTTGGTAGTTCTACTGATGGCAACACCTTGTCGTGGTGGAGAGCTACAATTTTTAACGACAGATTGTTTAGTTGAAGATGAAGGCATGGTATGGGAAAAAAATGAAGATAGTGGTGAGCTAGAACCTGTTAATAAAAAAGTCCTAAAAATCAATTGGTATGCTGAAAAAAATGGCGGATTTATTTCAAAGCCGATACATCCGATAATGGAGGATACTGTAAAAGAAGCTGTAAGACGCTTAGTTGAAATTGGTGAACCTGCTAGAAAAGCAGTTCAGTGGGCGATTGACAATCCTGAAAAATTTTACCGACATGATGGTTGTATAACAACTAGTAATCATGGTGAAGATGACCCTTTAACTGTTAGTGAATTTTGTTCGGCTATGGATATTGCTTACGATAATATTTCTCTTGTTACTCAAAATAGCATTCATATACAAGACATTAAATCATTTAGAAAGCAAAAATGGATTCTTGAATTAATCAAAGGTAGAAAACACATCACCTATCGAGATTTAGCTAAATTCACGATTGAAAAATATCGCAAAAAATTTAAGAATTATCCCAAACTTAGTGAGTCAAATGAATATATCTCAAAAGCATTATGTTTAGTTAGAGAAAATGAATTTCATCTTAAGTTTGGTGTAAAACATTATAGTTTTGAGATTCCAAATCTGAATGTATTAAATAAGGCACTAGGTGCAAAGCATGACCGACTCAAAATAGACTCAAAGAAAAGTCAGTCCGAAACTTTATTTAGTAGTCTTGGTATTAAGGATGAAAATGGTGAACCATTGGTTTTGACCAGTCATCAAATTCGAGTGTGGTTATCAACGCAAGCAGAACGTGGGGGTATGGATGCACATGACCTTGCACGATTTGCAGGTAGGGCGAGAATTGCAGATAACAAAGCGTATGATTTAAGAACGATAAAGGAAAAACTTAATGAATCAAGAAAAATTCTAGCGATTGCAACAGAACGAGAAGATGGTACAAAAGCGTTAGATGCTGTAGAGCGGAGTTTACCTGTTTCTTTTGAAATGCTAGGTAATAAAAACCGTATTGGTACTGTACAATTGACTGCCTTTGGTTTTTGTGAGCATGATTGGTGGATGATACCTTGTTCAAAATCAGGTGAGTGTTTGAGTTGTAAAGAACACGCTTGCGTGAAAGGTTTACCAAAATCATTGGAGAGATTGAAAGATTTTGAACAGTTTCAAATAAAAGAGCTACAAAGAGCTTATGATCAAGTCATTATAAACAAACAAGGAAATGAGGCTTGGTATCACTACCATGCGAGAAAATTAGCCATTATAAAAACACTGATTACTATGATGGAATCTGACGGCTTACCTGATGGATATATTATTCGCATTCCTGAAGAGTTAGACGAGAGTATGATTAAAACAGCCTTGCAAGAGCGTGGATTAGAATCAAAAGTTGAAGAAAGCTCAATCACTAGAAACATTCTTGAAACCACAGAACAAAATTTCTTAGCTATTTTACAGGGTGGGCTATGAAACCAAAATTAATCAATGAGAAAGAACTCAAAATAATCGAGGACATTTTAGCTAGATGGAATGGTAAATTGACTTGGGATGACTTTACTAGCAAAGTTGCCAAAAAGCTTAATTTACCTTCTTTGTCAAAATTTACACTAATGGGTTATCCTGAGATAAAACAGGCATTTCTTACAAGAAAACAAACCCTTAAAGAAGTTCACATCAAGACCATTGTATTTACACAGTCAGGTGAAGACGTGACTATTGAGATGTTAATCAAGGAAAATGAAGCTTTAAAAGAACAGCTAAGAATGGTAAAGAACGACATCAAAATTTTAGAAACAAATTATGCAGATAAATATAGAACGTGGGCATATAACTTGAGTTTGATGCCAAATGTTGATATGTCAAGACTTAACGACCCTTTACCCAAAATTGACCATGACTAAATTATGGTTGTGTTGTTTGCAATAAAAAACGCTATTCTAGCGATTTAAATTCGAGATGGTATGTTGGTACTATCTCATCTTTAAAATCAAATACACGCTTTCCTATGAGCAAATAGCTATATCAGAATAAACAGTTAGGTAAATAATAAATATGTCGGCAGAAATATCCCAAATAAAATCAAAAAAACGTACTCGTGACTACGGTGAGGTATTTACCAATAACCGTGAAATCAATGCGATGCTTGATTTGGTTAAAGATGAAAGCGAGCGTGTGGATTCAAGATTTTTAGAACCTGCCTGTGGTACAGGGAATTTTTTGGCAAAAATATTGGAACGTAAACTTAAAACAGTCAACCGTTTAAGTAGAAAGAATCAAACAAACTACGAGAGATATGCTATTTTAGCAATATCTTCAATTTATGGCATTGAGCTGCTTGAAGATAATCTTATCGAGTGTCGCAAACGCCTGTACGATATTTTGGTAAAAGATTATGAAAGCAAATATAGCAAAATCCAAGAAGATTTTATGAACACAATTGAATACTTATTGAGAACCAATATTTTGCATGGTGATGCGTTGTCACTAAAGCAAAACAATGGCGAACCAATTGTTTTTCCCCAATGGGCTTTCATCAATAATAATTTGGTTCAACGTCACGACTTTGTATATGAGTATCTAATGCCGTCAGAAGCAGAATCCGAAAACTTATTGTCTGAGGAAGAAAGGGGTTCTTATGTGTATTCAGAAACAGGCGAGCGAAAATTTTTTCCAAAATCGTTTAAATTATATGCGCCTACACATTTTTTAAAGCTATGGGAACAGTCGTATGGTAACTGAAAATCCATTTAACGAAGCATTATCAGAGAATCAAGATAAAGGTCAGCTAAGTCTATTCGTTAATTATAATCCTGATGTCCTAAATTGCTTGGCGAATCTATCAAGTGATGAAGTTTTTACCCCACCTAATATCGCTAACCGTATGTTGGATTTATTGCCAAAAGAGCTATGGTCAAATAAAGATGCAACTTTTCTTGACCCATTTTGCAAGTCAGGGGTATTTTTAAGAGAAATTGTATTACGTCTCAATGAAGGTCTGAAGTCACAAATACCTGATGAACAGGAACGCTTTAACCATATTTTGAGCACACAGGTATTTGGCATTGGTATTACACAGCTAACAGCATTGATTTCTCGTAGGACAGTGTACTGCACTAAACAAGCGAATGGTAAATTATCTGCTTGCACAGTTTTTAAAGATGAAAACGGCAATATTTTTTATGAGCGATTAGAGCATCGTTGGAGCAATGATGGTAAATGTGAAGAATGTGGTGCATCTAGGGCAGAATATGACATTATCTCTGAAAATAGAGAGAACCATGCGTATGCTTTTATTCATGGCAATCCTTTGGCATTATTAGAAAGTCGTTTTAAAGAATTGGGGAAAGAAATGAAATTTGATGTGATTATCGGCAATCCACCTTACCAGTTAAATGATGGTGGTGGAGTTGGTTCAAGTGCAAAACCAATATATCAACTATTTATTCAACAAGCGAAGAAATTAAATCCCAATCATTTAGTGATGATTGTGCCCTCTCGTTGGTTTTCAGGAGGTAAAGGACTAGATGAATTCCGTGATGAAATGCTTGATGATAACCGAATGAAGGAAATTCATGATTACCCCAATGCCTCAGAATGTTTTCCTGGACCAGAGATTAAGGGTGGCGTAAATTATTTCCATTGGGAAAAAGCTTACCAAGGTGATTGTACAATTAATACTTATGAAAATCATAAATGTATTTCAAGCATGAAGAGAGCTTTAAGAGAAAAAGATTCTGATATATTGATTCGTTATAACGAAGGTATTGAAATCTTAAAGAAAATTAAAAAGATCCAAGAACCTAGTTTTAACGAACTTATCAGTGCAAATGACCCTTTTGGTTTTGATGTAAGGGTTACAGGAAGCTATAGACGAGTAAAGCCTAAATTCAAGAAAGAATTTTTTGAAGGTTCAGTTAAGTTTTATTATAACGGCTGGAAAAGAGAAGGATTAGGTTATATGGAAAAAGATAAAATTACTAAAAATACTGAATGGGTGGATAAATATAAAATTTTGATTCCAAAAGCTTGGGGTGAAGGTGATTCTAAAACCGACAGATTAAGAGGTTTTATTGCTGAAGTTCCTTCTTGCTGTACAGAAACTTATTTGGTAATTAATCCTACTGATAATAGGGACGAATGTGAAAATATTTTAACTTATATTAACACTAGATTTTTTCATTTTATGACATCACTTGGGAAAATAACTCAAAATACTATGAAAAAAGCTTATCAATTTGTACCTATGCAAGACTTTTCAAAACCTTGGACGGATGAAGAACTTTATAAAAAATATAAACTAACCAAAAAAGAAATCGCCTTTATCGAAAAAATGGTTCGTCCAATGGATTCAGAACAGGATTAGACTATGAGCAATGAATTACTCACTACCCAACTAAAAAAGCCTACTATTTACGCATATAGTGATACCCGATACGAAGGTAAACTTAAGGTCGGCTACACTGCTGTCAAATCAGCAGAAGAGCGTGTTAAGGAACAATTTCCAGTCATCACACCAACCCAAAGTTGGACTATCGTATTGGATGAACCTGCAATCCGTGATGATGGCTCATTCTTTACCGACCATGACGTACATAAAGCACTCAAAAAACATGGTATTGAGCGTGACTTAGGCGAGTGGTTTGATTGTGATGTAAAAGCCGTTCAAGCAGCACTCATGGAAATCCGTACTGGTAAGCCTAACATCGAACATCGCACCCAAAGTTTTAAAATGCGTCCTGAGCAACAAGAAGCCGTTGAACGTACAGCTCAGTATTTTACCAACATAAAGCAAGATGAAGCCTATCGTAACAAAGAACCGCATTTTTTGTGGAATGCCAAAATGCGTTTTGGTAAAACGTTTACCGCCTATCAACTGGCAAAAAAAATGGGTTGGAAGAAAATACTAATTTTGACTTTCAAACCTGCGGTGCATAACGCATGGCAAGAAGACCTAGAAAATCATATTGATTTTGAAGGTTGGCAGTTCGTCAGTAATAACGAAAATACCTTAACCTATGAAGAAGCAGATAAAACTAAACCTATCGTTTGCTTTGGCTCATTCCAAGACTATCTTGGTAAAAATAAAGCCACAGGTGGTATTAAAACCAAAAACGAATGGGTACATGTTACTAATTGGGATTGTGTGATTTTTGACGAATATCACTATGGGGCATGGCGTGAAACCGCCAAAGACTTATTTGATAATGATGAAGCCAAAGGTGAGCAGGAGTACGCATTATCGAGTGATTTGAAGAATTTCGATGAAGAATTACTACCCATTACTACAGAGCATTATCTTTATTTATCAGGTACGCCATTTAGAGCGTTAAATTCAGGCGAATTTATCGAAGAGCAAATCTATAACTGGACTTACTCAGACGAGCAAAAAGCCAAGGAAGAATGGCACGACAAGCACCCTGATGAGCCAAATCCTTATGCTAGTTTGCCAAAAATGGTCATGATGACTTATCAGCTACCTGATGCTGTTAAAACTATCGCCCAGCAAGGGGAATTTAACGAATTTGACTTAAACGAGTTTTTCTTTGCAGAAGGTACAGGTAATGATGCTAAGTTTAAACATGAAGAGTATGTGCAAAAATGGCTTGATTTAATGCGTAATGCTCTGCCTGATGCTTATGTCGATAGCTTAAAGCAAGGCAGACAAAAACCGCCTATGCCTTTCTCTGATGTCAATTTATTAGGTAACTTACTGCATACCTTTTGGTTTTTGCCGTCAGTTGCTTCATGTGATGCAATGGAGAATTTACTAAAACAACGACAAAATGTGTTTTATCAAGATTATCAAATTGTCAATGCGTCAGGTACAAAGGCAGGTATTGGTAGTGAAGCTATTCCACCTGTTAAGCGAGCAATGGGTAAAAATCCATTGGCAAGCAAAAGTATAACGCTATCTTGCGGTAAATTAACCACAGGTGTCTCTATTGCCCCTTGGACGGGCATACTTATGCTACGCAACATGACCAGTCCTGAAGGCTATTTTCAGGCAGCCTTTAGGGTGCAAACACCTTGGGTCATGCGAGGTCATAATCCAAATGACCCAAACAATGAAGAAATAATTAAAGAACTTTGTTATGTCTTCGATTTTGCACCAACACGAGCGTTACGGCAAATTTCAGACTATAGTTGTCGTCTCAATGTTGGCGAGCAAAGTCCCGAAAGGAAAGTAGAAGACTTTATCCAATTTTTGCCAGTGTTAGCTTACGATGGCTCAAGTATGCGTCAGATTGACGCTGCTGGAGTGCTTGATATTGCCATGCAAGGTACAACCGCTACTTTACTTGCTAAACGTTGGGAAAGTGCTTTATTGGTCAACGTGGACAATTTTACCTTACAACGGTTCTTGGATGATGAAAATGCCATGAAAACGTTGCAAAAAATCGAGGGTTTTCGCTCTATCAACAAAGACATCGAGACCATTATCAATCGCTCAAACGAAGTTAAAAAAAGCAAAAAGGATAAAAATGATGATGAAACAATGACGAAAGGCGAGAAAGATGAACTTAAAGCTAAAGAAAAAGAAATGAAAGACCTTCGTAAAAAAATTCAAGAGAAGCTCATTAAATTTGCTACACGTATCCCAATCTTTATGTATTTGACCGATTATCGAGAACATACCCTACATGATGTCATCACCCAACTTGAGCCACAACTGTTCGAGCGTGTCACAGGTTTAACACAAGCAGATTTTAGACTGCTAGTGAACTTGAACTTATTTAACGAATCATTGATGAATGATGCTGTCTATAAATTTAAACGCTATGAAGACGCTAGTACCAGTTATCATACGATGGATTGGGAACGGCATGAAACCGTGTTCTTATACAATACCGAAGTAAGCCGTGAGTTGCTTGAGAAAAACTGATAGGCTTTTTATTGCGTTTTAGGAGCAGCTAAGGTTATTTGGTATTAGTTGCTTTTTATTTGATTATATAAAATTCATTTTCGGGGAATGATTGAAAAATGGGCATTCAAGTCGATGTTTTAAGAATAAATGGCTTTCGAGGAATCCAAAACCTTGAAATCACCTTACCCAAAGTAATGATTCTATTTGGTCAAAACAATGCAGGTAAAACATCTATTATCAAAGCATTGCAATTGGTTCTAGGCGATTATGGTCGTTATTTATCTAGTGAAGATTTTTTTATTAATTCGGATAATGACCAACAAATCGATAAAATCACAGTAGATATACGAATCATCCCTATTGATGAGAATGGTAGGGTTAAAACTTTTGAAGATGATTGGGTAAATGTATTTGGTGAGATTATCCAACCTGATCTTGATGAGTATGACTATGTTGCTTTGCGAGCCATTGCAAAGCAACATGAGACATTGCAGGGCAAATATATTACTGAGAGAGAGTATTTGACTGAATGGAATGACTTTGACAATTGGCTTGATTCCGACACTCTAAAATTAACTAAAAAACTGGATGAAATTACTTTCATTCCTATTGATGCTCAACGTGATATCCATAGTGAAATTAAAGAAAAATATTCCTTTATCGGACGAGTGTTATCCAACATAAACTATAGCAGTTCTGAAATCGAAGAACTTGAAGAAAAGATTGCCGAGATAAATCAGAATGCAGTTGATAAAAGCGCTAATCTAACCCACCTAAAAACCCATCTTGATAAACTCAGTGAAACCACATTAGGACGTGGAAAAACTGAGATTATGCCTTTTCCAAAGAAAATCAGAGATCTATCAAAAAATTTTAGTTTGCATTTTGGTGATAATGCCAACAGCTCATTTTCTATGGAATATCATGGAATGGGAACTCGTAGTTGGGCTTCAATGCTTACCGTTAAAGCTTTTACTGAGATGCTCAGAGATAGCTTTGAAAAAGAATCTAAGGCATTTTTTTCATTGATTGCAGCAGAAGAGCCCGAAGCTCATTTACACCCAAATGCACAACGTACTCTATACAATCAACTAGCTAGTATGGAAAATCAGGTCATTGTTAGTACACATTCACCTTACTTGATTAGCATGGCAGATTTTTCTCAATTGAGAGCTTTGTATAAAAAAAATGGGGATGTTGCAAGTCATAAGATACTAGAAAATTTAAATGAAGGTGAAAAGAATGCTTTAAAGCGAGCAGTATTGCTTTCTAGGGGTGAGTTATTATTTTCAAAGGTAATAGTTTTAGCTGAGGGTGTGACAGAAGAGCAAGTATTACCTGCTCTTATTCAATATTACTTCGGTAGGTCTTGCTCAGCACTAGGCATTAATTGCGTTGGAACAGGAGGGTCAAACTATCCTTCATTTATTAAAATGGCAGTTAGTTTTGGCATACCAGTCTGTATATTAAGTGATAATGAAGAAATAACTAATAAAAAAGTGAATAATCAAATAGAAAAGATTAGAAATGAATATGGGTTGAAATTAGAACCAAGTGAACTCGCCTTGAAATTCTTAAATAGTGGAAATGATTTAGAAAAAGAATTAATGAGCATGGATTTAAAAGAAGAAATAATTGATTCCTTGCTACTAACAAATAAAGGTTTTGATGCACTAGAGCAAGCTAAACAAGATGAACTGAATAGACTCAACCAATTATCTGACAATGAATTATATACTGAGATGACAAGAAAGGGGGTTAAATCCACTTTTTCAGGATTTTTAGCAGATGCCATTATAGAGAATCGTTACGATAAAGACTTTAAAACAATTTTATCACCTGCACTGTCTGAAACTTTCGCAAAAATAGAAGAATGGCTTAAAAAATGATACAACTATCTGAAAAACAAGCAGAAATAGTAAATTTTCCTATTGGTAGTGCTATACAAGTCATAGCCACCGCAGGAACAGGTAAAACGAGAGTTCTAACAGAAAGAATTCGTTTTATCTTAAATCAAACCAAAAAAGATAAAATCATTGCCTTAACTTTTACAAATAAAGCTGCCGAAGAAATGCAAAATAGGCTTGCGAATATTCCTGAAGTACAGGATAGAGTGTGGATTGCAACAATACACTCAGTAGCTCAAGGTATTTTGGAAAAGTATGGGCATCTAATTGGGTTGCCAAAAGATTTGCACATCTATGAAAACGACAGAGACCGAATGGAAATGTTTATCAAGTCCTTGAGAGAAGGGGGAATAGATATTGATAAATATTTAAATATCGAAAATAAAGATGAGAGGAAAAAAGTCGATAAAATACTAAAAGATTATATGAGTGCTTTTTCAAAGATAAAGCGTGAAAACTTGTCTGAATCAGATGTGATCAAAGAGTATAGCAACAAAACTGTATGGAAAAAATTTAAAGATTATCAAGTAGCATTGTTAGAGAGTAATGGAATAGATTATGACGATATCATTATCTACGCTCAACAAATCCTATTAGAAAATCCAAATGTAGCAAGAAATTATAGAGTTCAATATAAACATATATGTGTTGATGAAGCACAAGATTTAAATAAATCTCAATATAATTTTATTAAAACTTTTTGTGGTGATGTAATAAAGAGCCTATTAATGGTGGGCGACCCTGACCAAATGATATACGGTTTTAATAGTTCTTCCGAGAAGTTCCTATGTGAGGATTTTATCATTGATTTTTCACCTGATAAATTTCACTTAAAGGAAAACTACAGATGTACAAAAGCAGTTGTTGAGGTTGCAAATATACTAAAGCCTAATAAACAGTTGTCATCTGATTATGCCCTAGAGGGTAAAGTTTGTATTACTAGTTACGAAAGTGAAGAAGATGAGGCTTTGGGCGTAGTTAATAAGATAAAAGAAATCATGTTGGATAACCAAACCAATGAAATTGAAGGTGGAATTTCGTTGGATAAAATTGTAATTATTGGTAGGACAAAGTTTGTACTAGACAAGGTTGCAGAAGAGTTGTCTAAAAATAATTTATCATATTATTTTAAAAAATCAGAGAGAAATGTTGAAAATCTAAGTAGATTTGGCAAGGTATTGAATTACGCTATAAATATTAAGCTTAACCCCAAAAACTGGATAGATGCTCAGAAACTTTTTAATACTCTTAGTATTGAAATAGGAAAAAAAGATGAGTTTTTGTTAGATGATTTTATTCAAAAAATCACAATAGAAAATATTGAGCAAGCATTATTCAAAGAGTTGCTTTCTAAAGTAAATGAACTAAACCCAAGTGAACCAAATATTCCTAAATTAGTCAAAGATATGATTATCTATCTTGGAAGTATGGCGAATGATGATAGTAATAATGAGATGTCGAAGCAGGATGAATATCTTATTTCCAATTCTAATGAATTAGATTCCTTAAATCGAAAATGGACTAAATTCAAAAGAAAAGGACTAGGTAACTCTTTATCTGCTTTTAAAAACGCAATTTCGTTAGGAAAGCTGAATGATGATAGCAATGAGCAAGGTATTACACTAAGTACAGTTCACACTATGAAAGGCTTGGAAAAAGACATCGTATTTTTAATTGGTATGTGTGAAGGTATTTTTCCATACTACCTTGCAACCACGCCTGATGAAATAGAAGAAGAGAAAAATAATGCTTTTGTTGCAATAACAAGAGCTAAACGATGGTTGTTCATTTCCTATCCAAAAACAAGAAAAATGCCTTGGGGTGATGTTAAAACACAAAGAAAATCAAGATTTTTAGATAATATAAAAGACATTAATTGCTGTATATAATCCGTACTGAAAATATAGTTACAAGCAAAATCACGAAAAACTGTTTTCTTGAGATTTTTAGAGAATTTAATTTTTTTGGGTTTATCGTGATGAATTAACTAACAAAAGCATACATTCAGCTCTTTACATTCCTTTTCACGAAAAACAAATGTTTTTCGTGAAATATAAAATTTTATCAGTTCCTTAAATTATAGAGAATTTAGCCTTAGATAGAATCCAAAAATATAAACTAAAAAGATTGAAATCCCGCTATAAATTAAATATAATATTAAAAAGTTGGAAATAAAAACATTATAAATATTGATTTATATAGTAATTTTTAATAAATTAATTTTTATTATATAAATAACCGTTCTAGACTATAACTTTTATTAGGTTTAAAAAAAATCCTTGCATGGTCATACTGTTGCAAGGATTTTTTATGCCGTTTTTTCTGATAGTAGCTAGTAGCCTGCTAGTAAGGTGCAGAATTTAAGCTACGAGGTTTAAGGCGCAGGGTTAGGGTATAAGGTCTGCACCGCTTCGATATCAGCCAATACCTCTTGGGATAATACCAAGTCTACGGACGCGATATTGCTGGCTAGCTGCTCAATGGTGGTTGCCCCAATGATGTTGGCAGTCACAAACGAGCGGCTATTGACAAACGCCAGTGCCATTTGTGCCATATCTAGATTATGTTTTTTGGCGACCTCGGCATAGGCTTCGGTAGCTTGTTGCGCTTGCGCATTCAAATAACGGGTAAAATGGCTATAAAGGCTCAAACGACTATTGGCAGGCTTGTTACCGCCCAAATATTTGCCTGATAACACCCCAAATGCTAGCGGTGAGTAGGCAAGTAGTCCAATTTGCTCGCGGTGACTGATTTCTGCCAGTCCCACTTCATACAAGCGATTGAGTAGACTATATGGATTTTGTATGGTGATAGGTCTAGCAAGCCCATGTTTATCGGCTTCTGCTAAGTAGCGCATGACCCCCCAAGGGGTGTCATTGGATAACCCATAAGCGCGGATTCGACCTTTGGTGATTTCATCATTGAGTGCTTCGATGGTTTCCAAAAATGGCGTCAATTCTTTGGTATCTTGCTGCGCCATACTTTCTGTATAGCCGCGTTGACCAAAAAAGTTGGTCTGACGCTCTGGCCAGTGTAGCTGATAAATATCGATATGGTCGGTTTGCAAGCGCTGCAGGTTACTATCTAATGCCGCACGAATGGTTTTTTTATCAAACTTGGTATTGCCACCGCGCAAAAAGTCATTGCGAGAGATTTTACTCGCCAATACCACATCATTTCGCTTGCCTGTCTTGGCAAACCAGCTACCGATAAAGCGCTCGGTATCACCCTGTTTGTCTTTATCAGGGGGTGACGGATACATCTCTGCGGTATCCCAAAAGTTCACACCTTGGGCAAGGGCATAATCCATTTGTTCATGGGCATCCTGCTCGCTGTTTTGCTGTCCCCAGGTCATGGTGCCTAAGCAAATTTTGGAGACGCTATCGCCCAGTTGTGGCAATGTATCAAATTGCATGCTATTTTCCTTGTGTTTTGCATTATAGTTTTAACCAGCTTAGTGAGGTGATTGTAGCAAACTCATGGTGATAAAGTCGGTTGTAAATTGTAGTGAGTGTGGCAGGCAGCCGCAATAAACAGTCCGCCCAAAACAAGTCTGGCAAAATTTTGATTTTTTATGGATTGACATTACAACGCAATAAAAATCAGTTATGATAAAGCGTTTCATTGCAGTTAGAAAAATATTTGAGTGTTGGCGCAGAGTGGGTACAAAATTTTGCGCTAATGGCAATTTTTATCCTGCATGAATTATTTGATTGTTGATTAATTTGCTTGTGGATTGCGTCACTTTATCGGTGTCAAAAATCATTGTAAAAGGTATTCAAGTTTGGCAAATGTCAATTCATTACGTCCGACAAAACTATGGTGGCTGGTAGGTCTGGTTTTGCTTTGCTTAAGCTTGGTGATTCAGCTACCTGCAGCGTGGTTACTGCAAAAATTTGCCCCAAACAACCCGTACCTGCAGCAAATATCGGGCAATCTTTGGCAAGGTCAAGCCAATTGGCAAATCAATGCGCGCCCCAATACGCCGCTGGCAGGTAGTGTCAATTGGCGCTGGCAGCCGTGGCATTTATTGATGGGTAAACTGGGTATGGCGGTCGATATCCGCTCTGGCAAAACCGACTTGCAAGGGGTGGTCAAATTCAATAAAACCAGCTGGCAAGCCAATGATTTTAACGGCAAAATCAGCCATGACACATTGGCGCAGTTGGTCAGTTGGCAATTACCCGACACACCGATTACCATCAAAGAAGTGTCGATTGAAAAAAATAAGCAAGGCTATCAAACCGCCGAAGGTAGCATGAATTGGGCAGGCGGTGATTTGGGGTATCCCACAGGCGGCAAAACCTACCTCATCAAACTCCCCACCATGCAAGGCAACTTAAGCGCGGATAAAGCCAGTGTACAGCCAGTAGCCAACGCCAATGGTAATAATAATAGCAACAAGGCGGCGCAAGGTAAAAGCTTGCATTTAGCCCTTACTACACCGCAAGGTGAGCGATTAGGGGATTTTTATCTTGACCAAGATAATATGATAGATGTGTCATTGACACAGCGATTGCTCAAAAATATGCCGGCGTACCAAGGCAAAGGGGCTGATGACAGTGTGGTGGTGTCCATTCGCCAACCTTTGACCAGTATGGGTAATTAGAGACGCAGCGATGATAGCAGATATGATAAAAGCCACCCAGCGCCCCTCGTTGAGCCGTAAAACAACGACTGGTAAATTTGTGCCGATGGCGGTGTTAGAAAAACTGTATCCTTGGTTGCTATTGGCAGCTATTTTTTGGTTGGTGTGGCAAGTAAGCCAAGCAATTTGGCTGGTGGTTGCACCGCCCAAAGCCCCTGTACTCACCCCAGTCCCCTTGCAGCCGAACTTGGTCGCGCAATCTGCCAATAGCAATGCGTTAGATTTTTTTGCTCAGCCAACTGCCCCGCAAGCGCCGGCAGCGACACCCCCAGATATTAAAGTGGTGGGCGTGACCATTGCCACCCCAGAGAGTCAATCGTATGCAATTTTGACCGCCAATGGTAAAACCTTAAGCTATCGTATCAACGACATGATTGATGGCAGTGGTTATAAATTGGTCAAAGTCGCAGCCGATTTTGTAATAGTGGCAGATGCAAGTGGTCAAACCAGTAAAGTGCCATTTGGGCAACCGTTTTTTCTTGACCAAAGCGAGGCTATCAGAGCCAAAGCGCAAGCCAACGGTGCAGCCGGCGTGGGTAATGGCTCAAATATGGGACAGACCCCCACACCGAGCTTAGGCGGGGCTGCGCCACAAGCGATGGGCGGCGCGCCAGTGGCTACAGGCGATCCGCATGATCGAGAGGATTCTGCGCCTACTATGGCGACGTCAAATGCTGCCAATACCTCGCCAAGCGGTGCATCGTCAGCCATTGGTGGGGCGATTCAAGGGCTCCAGCAAAATGCCTCAGGGTATCTAAGCCAAATGGGTGTGGCAGCGACAGGGCAAGGCTATTTGGTGACCGATGCGATGTCCGCAGGACTAAAAAATCGACTAGGGCTACAAACAGGGGATAAAGTCCTCTCCGTTAATGGACAAAACGTGGGTCAAAACCCAACGCAAGATGCCCAGCTACTACGTCAAGTGCAACAAGCAGGACAAGCGCAAATCCAAGTTCAGCGCGGCGACCAAGTCGTGACAGTACGCCAGTCATTTTGATAAAACATAGTAAAAAGTTACAGACGTCATCGCTACCTGATACACAAGTCGGTGATATGCGTTAAAAATTGATAAGGTAAATTATGAAATACCCAACCATGCTAAAGCCACTATTTTTGAGCACGACACTGGCTATGAGTATCAGTTTGCTTAGCAGTGGTCTGTCAGCTGCCCATGCAGCCACTGGCTATAAAGTGCATTTGCAAGACGCTGATATCAAGGCGTTTATCGACCAAATTGCCACCATCACGCAAAAGAACTTTGTGCTAGACCCACGCATTAATGGCAATGTGACGGTGATTTCAAACAAACCCTTATCCCGTCAAGAAGTGTATGACTTGTTTTTAGCCGTGATGAAAGTCAATGGCATTGTAGCGATTGATCGCGGGCTGACCACAGAGCTGGTCCCTGATACCGTTGCCAAGCAAGCAGGGGTAGATGTGGACTTGCGGGGTAATACCGCAGGTAGCCAAATGGCGACCCGCATCTATTATCTCACCAATACCAATGCCAATGACATCTTAAACGTCATCCGTCCGATGATGCCGCCGTATGCCAATGCCGCTGTGGTGCCAAATGTCAATGCCATTATCCTATCTGACCGCGCCGACAGCCTCAATCAATACGCAAAATTGATTAGCGATCTTGATAGCAATATGAATGACAAGCTGACCATTATTCCGCTGCGTCATGTCGATGCCAAGCGCATGATGGATTTATTAAGCTCACTGACAGGTACGGGCGGTGGTACAGCGCCAGCTGCTGCGGGTCAATCAGGGCAACCTGCTGTGGCATCAACCGGTGGCAGCCTGATCAATATCATTGCCGACCCGATTTCTGATAGGCTGCTCGTCAAAGGTAGTGCCGAGATGACAGCCAAAGTACAGCGAATGGTAGAGCAGTTAGACACCGTGCCGACGCAGCGCTTAAGTGGTCTTCGCGTATTTCGTCTAAAGTATGCCAGTGCCACCCATATTGCAGAAATGCTACGCGGACTGCTTGCCTATCAATCCATCAATAGTTCAGGTGACCAAACCACCTTGCAAGCAAGCTCAATGTTTCAATCTAGTAGCGATACCAGTAATAACAGCGCAGCGACCACCAATACTGCAGCGTCACCCACAGGCTCACCGCTTAATACCTCGTCCACCAGCAACACAACGACTACGCAAAACAGCGGCTATCAAGGTAGACCTTTTAGCATTATCGCTGACCAAACCCAAAACTCCGTCATCGTCAATGCCAACCCAGAGTTAATGGTAGAAATCGAAAACGCTATTAATGAGCTAGATACCCGCCGTGACCAAGTGTTGATTCAAGCAGCGATTATGGAAATCTCAGGCAATGATACCCAGCAACTTGGCGTGCAATGGGCAATGGGCAATGCCAATAGCGGCGTAGGGGTGATTAACTTTAATAACATCGGTGCATCTGCAGTAGGTCTGGCATCTGAGATATTAAGAAAAACCCCAGGTACGGCGGCAGCCTCCGTGGCAGGCGCGCTATTGGGGATTGGTACTAGTAAAACCGATAGTAACGGGAATCGTGAGTTTTATGGCGCGATTTTGCAAGCCATCAATAAAACCAACAATGCCAATCTGTTATCCATGCCCTCTATTTTGACGTTGGATAACGAAAAAGCCAATATTTTGGTAGGGCAGAACGTCCCATTTGTGACCGGCTCTTATACCACGGCAAGTAACTCATCAACCACGCCGTTTCAAACTGTGAGCCGTCAAGATGTCGGTATCAATCTCAATGTCATTCCGCATATTGGTGATAATGGTTCAGTGCGACTTGAGATTTCGCAGGAAGTGTCCTCCATTGTCGATGGCACCCTCAATAATGTGAGCGGTGTCGTCACCAACAAGAATTTAATCAAAACCACCATTTTAGCGGATAACCAACAAACCGTGGCACTGGGTGGGTTGATGCGTGATAACAGCACCTATGGTCAGCAAAAAGTCCCAGGATTGGGTGATGCGCCGATTCTTGGTAATTTATTTCGCTCAAAAAGCAAAAACTCGGACAAAACCAATCTGATTGTATTTTTACAGCCGACCATTTTGCGTAATGGTAGCGCGGTGGCAAGCGTGACCGAAAAAAGCTTAGACGGTATTCGTACCATGCAACTGGTAATTGATAAAAACGGTACGCTCAAAAAAATCCCACTTAATATCAGCGCCATGTTCCCCAATACCAATACGGTGCAAAATGGCGTAAAATTGCCAACAGACGACTTGGTTACCCCAGCCGAGCAAAGTTTATCAAACACGCCAAGAGTGTATGCCAATGGTGTCGATATCGTCACGCCCGTGTCATCAAACGTGTCTCGCACAGGCAGTTCATCGACCACAACCGTGAGTCGCCCAGCGAGCAATACCATCACCCAATCTACAGGGCAGACAGGGCAGGGCGCAAAAATGGCGCAAACGCCTGTGGTGATTGCGACCCCGCCTGCGGTGCAGACCATCACCGTGACAAATCCCTAAAAATGTCCCATAATGCCAAGCATAATGATACTATTAAATACCCCTTAGGAGTAGGAGACTTGCATGGACAATCAGCAAACTAATGCAGTGAATACGATGAACCTTACCGACAGATCACAAGGCACTTTATGGCAACTCATTGGGCTGTCACCAGCGTTGGCAGATTTAACCATAGATATTGATAAAAGCTTAAGCATCGGACGTAGCGATAGCAATGATTTGGTATTAGCAACCTCACAAATCTCTCGCCAACACGCCAAGATTAACCGTATTGGTGAGCAGTTGTATGTGCAAGACCTAGGCTCAAGCAATGGTACCTTTATCAATGGTGAGCGTATCAGTACAGACGCCCATGCTTTGCAAGCCACCGATGAACTCGCCTTTGCTGACTTGGTATTTTTGGTGGTAAATGCCCCAGTCAACGCGCTGGATGATGCTAGTTTTCTCGATAGTTTACAAGACATTGAGAATTTCACACCCACCACTGACATTCATACCCAAACTGAATCGACTGCATCGGTTGAGCCCATATCACCGAACGCTGCAGCCAACGCCGCGCCTGTAATAGATGTCGTTACCACGCAAGATTTTTTACCTAGCGAGCAGTTGACCAACACCAACGTCGAACAATCCGTACCTTCTACACCGACAACAACAGTTGATGTAGTAAGCGTTGATAACCCACCATCGCCGATAGTTAATACACCGGCTCAGCCGCCTGTTGTCACTGAGGCAGTAGCAGTATCATCACAGCCCGTTGTCTCACCCGTTCAGCCAGCGCAATCATCGCCAGTTAGCACAGTAGAAGCTGATGCAATCAAACCTGCGGCAAAGAAAAACGCCACAGTCGCGATAATAATCGTGGTAATTATTGCGCTGATTATTGCATCAGTGTTGTTAATGTATTAGGTTTAGGTAGCAAATAGGCGGTGCAAAGCGCCTAAAATGCGAATTTAAATCATTAAATTTACGTTTTAGCAAAAAAAATGAAAAAAAACTAAAAAAAGGCTTGCAAGATTAAAAATATTTGCTAAAATGCTCACCACTTTCAAGCGATACGCCGGCTTAGCTCAGTTGGTAGAGCAACTGACTTGTAATCAGTAGGTCGCCAGTTCGACTCCGGCAGCCGGCACCATCCTTTAACACATCGTGTTAAGCGTACCTTGAAAGACAACTATGGTGGGGTTCCCGAGCGGTCAAAGGGGACGGACTGTAAATCCGTTGCGAGAGCTTCGAAGGTTCGAATCCTTCCCCCACCACCATTTGCCTGCTATTGTTATCTGAATATTCCCTAATCACGTTAACAGTAAGTCCAGTATGCTTGGGCGGGTCGCATTGCGGGTGTAGTTTAGTGGTAGAACTTCAGCCTTCCAAGCTGATCGTGCGGGTTCGATTCCCGCCACCCGCTCCATTATTCTAAACCAAAGTTTTGCTCATATAGCTCAGAGGTAGAGCACTCCCTTGGTAAGGGAGAGGTCCCGAGTTCAACTCTCGGTATGAGCTCCAGTTTCATAGAAAATACATTGATAGAAACCAAAAATAGTTGAGGCAGCACAGATGTGTTGCCTTTTGTTTTAACAATAACAAAAAAGTTTGACCATAAAGATGAAGGCTATGGAAAAAACTTGAAATTTATGTTAAATTTGCTATTTTAGTGACCTAGCAACACTCACATTGGCAACACCAGCACTGGCAATACAGATACACCAGTTGGTTTATAGCTTTGAGCTAGGGTATTGCTAACAGTTTAACAATGATCAGAGGATTAAATTATGGCAAAGGCCAAGTTTGAACGTACTAAACCACACGTTAACGTAGGCACCATTGGGCACGTTGACCATGGTAAAACAACCCTAACAGCTGCGATTGCAACCGTAGCAGCGAAACACAACGGTGGTGAAGCCAAAGACTACGCGTCAATTGACTCAGCCCCTGAAGAAAAAGCCCGTGGTATCACCATCAACACCTCACACATTGAATATGACACCCAAGCACGTCACTACGCACACGTAGACTGTCCTGGCCATGCTGACTATGTTAAAAACATGATCACTGGTGCCGCACAGATGGACGGCGCTATCCTAGTTGTATCAGCCACTGACGGCCCAATGCCACAAACCCGTGAACACATCCTACTATCACGCCAAGTAGGTGTACCATACATCATGGTATTCATGAACAAATGTGACATGGTTGATGACGAAGAACTACTAGAACTCGTCGAAATGGAAGTACGTGAACTCCTATCAAGCTATGACTTCCCTGGCGATGACACCCCAATCATCAAAGGTTCTGCCCTAGAAGCCTTAAACGGCGGCGAAGGCAAATACGGTGAACCAGCCGTACTAGAACTACTTGACACCCTAGACAGCTACATCCCAGAACCAGAACGTGCGATTGACAAACCATTCTTGATGCCAATCGAAGACGTATTCTCAATCTCTGGCCGTGGTACAGTCGTAACCGGTCGTGTAGAATCAGGCGTCATCAAAGTGGGTGAAGAAATTGAAATCGTTGGTATTAAGCCAACCACCAAAACCACCTGTACTGGCGTTGAAATGTTCCGTAAACTGCTAGACGAAGGTCGTGCAGGCGAGAACTGTGGTGTACTATTACGTGGTACCAAACGTGAAGACGTACAACGTGGTCAAGTATTGGCTAAACCAGGTTCAATCAAACCACACACCAAATTTGACGCAGAAGTATACGTACTATCAAAAGAAGAAGGTGGTCGTCACACTCCATTCCTAAATGGTTACCGTCCACAGTTCTACTTCCGTACCACTGACGTAACTGGCGCAATCCAATTACCAGAAGGTACAGAGATGGTAATGCCTGGCGATAACGTTGAAATGAACGTAGAGCTAATCCACCCAATCGCAATGGACCAAGGCTTACGCTTTGCAATCCGTGAAGGTGGCCGTACTGTAGGTGCGGGTGTTGTTGCTAAAGTTAACGACTAATCGTTAGCTAGCACATAAACACATAAAAAGAGTCACTCCGGTGGCTCTTTTTTTATGGAAATAAATTATGACGGTGATGTCGATATATAACTTAGATAAAACGAGTACACAAGATAATGCTTCGGAGCAGGTACTGGCGCAGCTGGCACAAATTGAATCCGAGCTGTTTGTCCACGATGCTTGGTCGGCTGCGCAAATCAATTCACTGCTCGTGCAGCCATTTAACCATATAATTTATGCGACAGACGAGCTAAATCAGCGATTGGTCGGCTATTGTTTTTACAGCCATATATTTGAAGATAGTGAAATTTTAAGAATCGCAACTTGTCTTGATTATCAACAGCAAGGTATTGCAAGCCAATTGCTAACGGCTATGGCGCAAATATGCCAAGCAACGGGTGCCGAGCGGATGCTATTAGAGGTAAGAGAAGATAATCATGCTGCCCTTGCATTTTATCAAAAACATGGGTTTGAACAGATTGCCGTTCGCAAAAATTACTACGATAATCATGACATGACCAAAACCCATGCGTTAATTATGCAGTGCAAATTCAATGCTAAATTAAATGCTAAGTAGTATTCCACATGTTTAGGTAATGCGCTTTTATCGCCTGTTGAAGCAGTGGTTCAACTTGCGCGGCTGTAACAGCCTCATCGAAACGATGCCACTGTTGATTGATTAATAACTCAGTGGGATAAAAACGCGATTTATACGCCATCTTATCCGAATCTGGTACCCAAAAACCTAAATACAAATAAGGTAGTCCAAGACGTTTAACATAGTCAATTTGGGTAAGTATCGCAAGGGTGCCCAAACTGTTTATGGTTGCGTCGGGATCATAGAAAGTATAGACCGCGGATATGCCGTCATCTAATTGGTCGCAAACTGCCACCATGACTAATTCATCATGAAGCCAAAACTCCATAAAAAATGACTGGGTAAAGCTATATTGTAGAAACTGTTTAAACCCTTGTAAATTGGGTGGATACATATCGCCATCACTATGGCGAGCGCAGATATAGCGAGCATATAGCATAAAATGCGATTCATCGGCATCATCACAAGCCGTAATTACCACATCCATCTCGTGCGATTTTTGCCACAGTTTGCGCTGGGTACGATTGGGTTCAAAATCGTTAACTACTACACGCGTAGAGATACAGCGTTGACAATGAAAGCATACAGGGCGATATAGATGTTGTCCACTACGCCGATACCCGAGCCGTGAAAACTGAGAAAAAATAGGCGTACTTAAACGTTCATCCTTTGCTAATTCAATCAGCTCTAAACGTGCTGCACGATCCGGTAAATAAGTACATTGATGCAGCGGCGTCAATTGGCTGGTCAATGCTAGACTGGTAGGGGGGTGGGGTGGTTTTAACGTCATTGGTGCTTTTAAATACCCTTAACTTACCTAAGCTTGCGTAGTTGGAGGTAGGTAATAAGTCATCAAATCCTCATTTAACAGTTGATTGAGTGGCAATTTTTGACCGCAAATCGATGACCAATCAATACTCGGTAGCGCTAATTGTTGCGCGAGCTTATCTAAAAATTCCGCTCTGGGTACGATGGATGCACCTAAACGCATCAAATGTGGGTTAGGCAACTGACAGTCCACCCAAGCAAATTGGGAGTGTGCACACAGCTGCATTAACACAAAAAAAGCCGCTTTAGACGCATCTGTCACTCGGTGAAACATACTTTCACCAAAAAAAGCTTGTCCTAGCTTTAGCCCATAGAGACCACCAATCAGCTCATCATCATCCCAAATTTCCACACTGTAAGCGACTTGCTCGGCATGGAGCGCCATATACGCTTCAATCATAGCGTGACTGATCCAAGTGGCTGATGCAGAAGGTTGGGCATAGGTGCGGGTATCGGCACAGGCAGTAATGACCTCAGCAAAGGCAAGATTGAGGGAAAACGTCCAACCTACATTTTTGATACGCCGTTTTAAGGTTTTACTGGCGCAAAAATCGCTAGGATAAATAATACAGCGCGGGTCAGGCGACCACCAAGCGATGGGCTCGCCCTCATTAAACCAAGGAAACATGCCTTGGCGATAAGCACACACTAAGGTATCAGGCGCCAAATCACCCCCCAGCGCAATTAGCCCTTCACCGTCAGGGTCTGTCACCATCGGGTCAGGAAATTGATAACGGCAATCGAAAGGTCGCTGTAATGGGGGGTGATTTGGCAATGGCATCGTTCAAGGCATTAGCTAAACAGCAGAGGTGTTGGCTGATACCGTAGTATTGGCATTCGCTAGATTGACGATATCTAAATATTTTTCTGCATCCAACGCCGCCATACAACCCGTAGCTGCCGAGGTAATCGCTTGGCGATAGATATGATCTGCCACATCCCCACAGGCAAACACGCCTTCGACACTTGTCGCTGTTGCATTGCCATCTAAACCGCTGTTGACCACGATATAACCATTATTCATCTCAAGCTGATCTTGGAAAATATCGGTGTTGGGTTTGTGCCCAATCGCCACGAACATACCAGGCGCGTTGATGGTTTTGGTAGACTGGTCTTGGAGATTTTCAATCACCACACCTGTCACACCTGCGTCATCACCCACCACTTCTTTGACTTGGCTGTTCCATTCGATGGTCACATTGCCATTTTTTTGTTTTTCAAATAATTGGTCTTGCAGAATTTTTTCTGATTTTAATTTATCACGTCGATGCACTAGGGTGACGTGGCTTGCGATATTTGATAGATACAAAGCTTCTTCAACCGCTGTGTTGCCACCGCCAATCACCACCACAGGTTTGCCGCGATAGAAGAACCCATCACAGGTCGCACAGGCAGAAACGCCAAGCCCCATAAATTTTTGTTCAGAGGCGAGACCCAAGTATTGCGCTGATGCCCCGGTCGCTACAATGAGTGCATCACAGGTGTAAGTGGCGCTATTGCCCACTAAGGTAAAGGGTCGCTGAGTTAGGTTCACTTGGTGGATATGGTCATACACCAACTGGGTACCAAAACGCTCGGCATGGGCTTGCATGCGTACCATCAAGTCAGGTCCTGTCAAGCCTTGTGGATCGCCAGGCCAGTTATCAACTTCAGTGGTGGTAGTCAACTGCCCACCAGTCTGCATACCCGTGATAATGACTGGTTTTAAATTAGCGCGCGCTGCATACACGGCGGCAGAATAACCCGCTGGACCTGAACCCAAAATAATAAGCTGGTGATGGATAATTTCTGACATACATCTTTCCTAACAATCGCTGAATAATAAACTAAATAATAAAACAGGCTAATTTTTGATTCATAAGTAAGATAGGGGCTAACATCGAAAATAGCAAGTAAATGTTATTTTTATAACAGATTCATCGCGCAATCAAAGCTCAAGCAACGCTCAAAAATTGCGTTAGCTCTTTATCAAAAAATACCCTAACTTTCGGCTTTGTTGGCACAAACCGCATTTATCATAAGGCTTGAATTGGCTGATTTCACAAAGCAATTTTTCGCAAAAAAAGCTCAGCAACTCACCACTTAGATTTGATATGATAGTCGATTAAAAGGGTGATTTTAATCAACGTTTTTCCAAAATCATTGTTTTTCACAATCATTATCAGTCAGTCATGGCTCAGCAAAGCGTTGGCTTACGGCTTATCCAAAGTGGGTTCAAATTCAAAGGTAAATTGCGTTGTCTTATTATATTCGTCAAAGTGTGCTTACGATTATCTGGCTAATCGTGGCATTGTTGTTAGTCATGTCCCTCATCAGTTATTCTGCCAATGATCCTAGTTGGTCGCATATCAGTAGTGCAGCAAATGAAGTCAGTAACTTGGCAGGCACGGGGGGTGCGTGGCTGGCTGATATTTTGTATGCGTTTTTGGGTGCAGCGAGCTGGTGGCTGATTGTTATTGCCTGTTATGAAGCTTGGAATGTATGGCGCCATGATGTAGAGCCTAATGGCTTGTTACGTTTTTTGGGTTATATTTTTTTAATCATTGCCACCGCAGGGCTGACAGGCATGTTATCTTTTGGCTGGTTGGCGCAAGGCATGATTGGGCAAATCGTTGGCAACGGGCTTAGTAGTTTATTAACCTACTGGGGGACTTTGCTGTTTTTATTGGTGTTTATTGCCATCACCGTGACGTTTACCTTTGATTTACATTGGCATGAGATTTTATCAGGTCAAGCTATTCGCAGCCGCCTACAAGCTGAAGCTACAGATGAAGAAGAAACCAATACTGAATTCAAACAAGAAGCAAGCCAAGCAAAACCAAACGATACCGCGCAACTGCCTTTGCCATTAGCCTCCCCTGACACAGAACAAGCTGCTTATGACAGTAGTCATCTAGCGGATAATGAGGGATTTGTCGGTAGTCCACTCGATGCGTTTTTGGATGAAACGGGTTTTAGTGAAATTAAAGATTATGAATGGCTCGAAGAAAACGATGCCAGCAATCCATTTAAACCCGTCAGCTCAACCTATGTAGCAAACACCAAGCTGACCAAAAAACTGGATGAAAAACTGCAAAGTGAAATCATTAAAAAACCGTTTAAAATGCCTACCTTGAACAGACCGCATTCGATACAGGTAGCTTCGCAACTCACTCAGCCAACTCAGACAACGCAGCCTAGTGTAGATAGTGTAGATAGTGTAGACGTATCGCAAGCTATGCCAACTATCGATGACGCATCTATAATGTCTGCCGCAGGCACAGGGGAGCTAGCGGATAAACGAATCTCCGAGCCTATGACGGGTGTAGAGATGGCTGAACAGGACGCGGCTATTGGGTCGTCAAATTTGGATCATTTAGCAGATAGCGTAGATGCTGGATATGAATTATCACAAAATCCTGTGCTAGAGCCACCATTAGAGGGCATTAAAACAGACGGCGTTGAAGCAGAAGGCATTGAAGCAGAAGGTGCAGAAGGCATTGAAACACCGCCCAGCTCAGTCGCATCCTTATTGGGTATGCGACAAATCCCAGCGCAAGCTGTCACCCAGATTGATGGTAACGAGATTGATGCCACCGAGATTAATAGCAACGAGATAACGTCTTCAATACCGACCCATAGTCGTTCAGTAGAGTCTGAGCTACTCGACCAAATCGAACAGCCCGCAGCGCCTCAGGTCAACCAGCCGCTCGACATCAATGATGATAGCCTGTTTAGTCAGAAATCGCGTGCCATGCAAACCGCCGCTTATCGTGCCAATTTAAGCCCGTTACCGGAATTATCGCTGCTTGATTTGCCTGACCCTGACCGCAAGCCAAGCTACAGCCGCGAACAGTTGCAGCAGCTATCAGCGCTATTAGAAATCAAGCTACAAGAGTTTAATATCAAAGCAGAAGTGGTCAATGCGCAAATGGGTCCAGTGGTGACACGCTTTGAAGTGTCGCTGGCGCCAGGGCTTAAAGCAAGCAAGGTGACGGGCATTGCAAAAGACTTGGCTCGGTCGCTATCCATGGCATCGGTGCGTGTGGTAGAAGTCATTCCAGGTAAACCTTATATCGGTATCGAAGTGCCCAATCCGCAGCGCCAAATGGTACGACTCATCGAACTGCTGAAAACAGAGGCTTATCAAGACCCCGATGGCTTAATCAGCATGGCAATGGGCAAAGATATTGCAGGTAGACCGATTATTGCGGATTTAGCCAAAGCGCCACACATGCTAGTAGCAGGTACAACAGGTTCGGGTAAATCAGTGTTGGTGAATTCGCTGTTATTGTCAATGCTGCTCAAATACACACCAGAGCAGCTGCGATTGATTTTGATTGACCCCAAACAGCTCGAGCTTGCCAACTATGGCGATATTCCGCATCTGCTCACCCCCGTAGTCACCGATATGACCGAAGCAGCCAGTGCTTTAGCGTGGAGTGTGGCGGAGATGGAACGTCGTTATCAGCTGATGTCATTATTCAAAGTGCGTAAACTGGATGAATTCAACAAAAAAATCGTAGCAGCCGAACAAAATGGTGAGCCGTTACTAGATCCACTGTGGCGACCCAATGACAGTGTCAGCCAAGATAGAGCGCCAAAGTTAAAACCGTTACCGCAAATTGTGATTGTGGCGGATGAGTTTGCCGACATGATTATGCAGGTGGGCAAACAAGCCGAGGAGTTAATTACCCGTTTGGCGCAAAAATCGCGCGCCGCAGGGATTCATTTGATTTTGGCGACCCAACGTCCCTCAGTGGATGTGATTACTGGTTTGATTAAAGCCAATATTCCCGTCCGTGCCGCGCTTCGCGTCAACTCAAAAGTCGACTCGCGTACCATTTTGGATGCCGGTGGCGCAGAGGATATGCTTGGGCATGGGGATATGCTGTTTTTAGGACCTGGTCAAATCGAGCCTAACCGTGTACATGGTGCTTTTATCAGCGATGCGGAAGTCAACCGTGTGTGTGATGCATGGCGCGAGCGTGGCGCACCTAATTATATTGATAATATGTTCGATAACTTTGAGTTAAGCTCAGCGCCAAGTGGTGGCGATGCTAGTGGGTCTAGCAATGGCGAAGAAGACCCGCTGTATGATGATGTAGTGGCGTTTTTGCTCGAAACCCGTAAAGTCTCTGCATCAAGTATTCAGCGCAAATTTAGTATCGGCTATAACCGCGCAGCACGTATCGTTGATGCCATGGAAGAGGCGGGCTTGGTGAGCGGCATGACCAAAAGCGGTAAACGTGAGCTATTAATGTAGAGGTTAGACAAAATAAAAAAGGTGCGATTCAGGCACCTTTTTTATTTAACCTTTTGAGTAGCTATGGGTTCATTTATTCTAGGGTATTTTGCGCTGCGACTACGACAATTTCTAATTTCCACAAAGGATTAACCAACTCAGCTTTGACTGTCGCACGGGTAGGCTTTGGACAATCGGCTAACCAATCGCTCCACATGCTATTCACCACTGCAAAATCCGCCAAATCCTTGATAAAAATCTGAGCGGTTAGCAGACGTGATTTGTCGCTATTGGCTTTGGCGAGCATGGCGTCGATATTGTCTAGCACTTCTTTGGTTTGTGTGTGGATATCGGCAGTATCAGTATTTGGCACTTGTCCTGCGAGATACACTACTTGGTTAAAAATGGTAATTTCACTTAGATAGTCATTGCTATCAAATCGTTGAATGTGTGCGGTCATGGTGTTTTCCTTGTGAACGGATAAATGTTACTTATGCGTAGTCTTTACAAATACTATTTACAGGTACTTTTAATAGCAAGTAGATATTAGGAATAACGCTGTAATGATAAG
Source organism: Faucicola osloensis (assembly GCF_020041925.1). Taxonomy (GTDB): domain Bacteria; phylum Pseudomonadota; class Gammaproteobacteria; order Pseudomonadales; family Moraxellaceae; genus Faucicola; species Faucicola osloensis_D. The sequence goes on from NZ_CP083409.1 coordinate 1,718,852, forward strand.
CCGTCAATGCGAATATCAGGCATTTTGCCGAGCACCAAATCGCTGATTAATTTGCCAGAGCCACACGCCATTGTCCAACCCAATGTGCCATGTCCTGTGTTCAAAAATAAATTGCGATACCGAGTCGCGCCAATGATAGGGGTACTATCTGGGGTCATCGGACGTAGCCCTGTCCAAAAACTTGCGTTTGGCAAATCACCGCCTGCGAATAAGTCCTGCGTGACCATTTCGAGTGTGGCACGGCGCTGCGGGTTTAGACTTAAATCAAAACCACTTAATTCTGCCATACCGCCTACGCGAATGCGGTTGTCAAAGCGAGTAATGGCGATTTTATAGGTTTCATCAAGCACCGTTGATTGGGGCGCTAAATCAGCATTGATAATCGGCACAGTCAGTGAGTAGCCTTTGACAGGGTATACAGGCAGATTAAGCTGTAGCGGTTGCAAAAGCGCCCGCGAATAACTGCCCAACGCCAATACATACTGGTCTGCCGTTAATAACTCACCATTTACCATCACCCCTTTAATCGCCCCAGCGTCGACTACCAGTTTTTCGATGGTTTGATTGTATAAAAATTTCACCCCCAGCGCTTTGGCTTGCTGCGCTAATGCTTGGCAAAACAAAAAGCAATCGCCTGTTTCATCATGCGGCAAATGCAATCCGCCAACCAGTTTATCAGTGGCATTTGCCAACGCGGGCTCAATATCAGCCAACGCCTTGCTGTTGTCAATCAGCTTAAAAGGCACGCCTGAATCTTGCAACACCTTAATATCTTGCTGTACAGCCTCTAGTTGGGCGGCTTTACGAAAAACTTGTAAGGTGCCTTGTGAACGGTTTTCGTAGTGAATGCCGGTGTCTTGACGCAGCTGCTGCAGACAGTCGCGGCTGTATTCTGCCACTCGTACCATACGCTCTTTGTTGATGGCATAGCGCTTGGCATTACAGTTTTTGAGCATTTGTAGCATCCATTGTAACTGCCACAGACTACCATCTAACTTGATGGCTAAAGGGGCGTGTTGTTGGAATAACCATTTAACCGCCTTCAATGGAATACCAGGGGCTGCCCAAGGGGTAGAGTAGCCTGGGGAGATTTGCCCAGCATTGCCAAAACTGGTTTCTTGTGCGGCACCCGCTTGGCGGTCAATCACCGTGACTTCTACGCCTTGCTTGGCTAAATAATAGGCACTTGTCACCCCAATCACGCCACTACCCAGTACCAATACGCGCATACCCACCCCCAAATATCTGCTTAATTATCAGTTAATTTCGCTAGTATAAGCAAAGTTTTGCAGTGAATTTTGCTGTTTTTATGCTAGAATTTTGCTGATATTATCGGTTTTATCATGTCAATGATTAAAAAACAGGATTTTCATTTTGCTATGCGTACTTTAGACCGTACCGACCGTTTAATCCTTGAAATCTTGCAACAGCAAGCCAGAATTTCTATCAGCGAATTGGCCGCCAGAGTTAACCTATCAACTACGCCTTGCTCAGACAGGGTTAAGCGCTTGGAGCGTGAAGGCATTATCACAGGTTATCATGCGCGGTTAAATCCAAATTTGGTCAATAAAAGCTTGTTGGTATTTTTGGAGATAAAGCTATCCACCAAGTCAGGCGATGTCTTTGAACAAGTGAGCAAAAAACTCTCAGAAATTCCAGAGATACTGGAATGTCATTTGATTTCGGGTGAGTTTGATTTTTTGGTCAAAGCGCGCCTAAAAGAGATGAGTTCTTACCGTAAGTTACTGGGCAATATTTTAAAACAATTGCCAGCGGCGGTAGAGACCCACAGTTTGATTGTGATGGAAGAGATTAAAGAAAGCTTGCATTTGGATGTGACAGTGACCTAACTGTCATGCAAGCTTCACGATAACTGCTTTGTAATACATGCTTTGCGACAGATGAAAAAAAAGACTGCCAAATCGCAGTCTTTTTATGTTGTCCCGCCTTAGAATTTTGGAAATTAGATTTTTGGAAACTCTAGCGACCAGTGGTTGACGAGTGGATATCGACGCTCACGCCCAAAGGCACGGTGGGTAATCTTGGTGCCAATCGCTGCTTGACGACGTTTGTATTCATTGCGGTCTACCATACTGAGTACTTTTTTCACCACGTCTTTATCATAACCGGCTTCTACAATCGCATCATACCCAAAGTCGCGATCGATATACAGCTCCAGCATTTTATCGAGGGTATCATAATCAGGCAGACTGTCTTGGTCTTTTTGGTCAGGGCGAAGCTCGGCAGAAGGCGGACGCGTAATCACACGCTCAGGAATCACCGGCGTTTCTTCTAGTCGGTTGCGATAGTTGGCGAGAGCATATACTTGGGTTTTATACACATCTTTTAAGACATCAAATCCGCCTGCCATATCCCCATACAATGTCGCATAGCCCACGGCCATCTCTGATTTGTTGCCAGTAGTGATGACTAGATGACCAAATTTGTTGGACAATGCCATAAGAATCATCCCACGCGCACGGGCTTGGATATTTTCTTCTGTGGTGTCGGCGGTGGTATTGCTAAACATCGGCTCTAGCGTATGACGCATGCCTTCAACAGCAGCATGAATCGGGCACACGGTATAAGACACGTTGAGTCGGTGCGCCTGTGCTTGCGCGTCTTGTAGGCTGATTTGCGAGGTGTACTCATAGGGCATCATGACCGCATAAACTTTATCTGCACCCAGTGCATCAACGGCGATACATAGCGTGAGCGCCGAGTCTATCCCGCCTGACAACCCAACCAATACGCCTTTAAAGCCAGAATGATTGACATAATCACGCAAGCCGACAACCAGCGCTTGATAAGTCTCAGCGATTTGGCTCAATGCAAGCGGTGATTTGCGTTGTTCTGATAATATCACTTGACCGCTTTGGGCATCGTGACGAGCAACCACATACAGGGTATGCTGCAAAAATCTTGGCGCTTCTTGCACGATTTTACCTTGAGCGTTGACGACCATCGAGCCGCCATCAAACACCAAGTCATCTTGACCGCCCACGCTATTGGCATACACAATCGGAATATTGTGCTCAGTGGCACGGCTTTTTAATAAAGCCTTACGTTGTTCTTGCTTATTTTGCTCAAAGGGCGAGGCATTGAGGCTGATGATGATTTCTGCACCTTTTTCTTTGAGTGCGCGAATGGGAGCGTCTTGCCATAAATCTTCACAGATAAGTAGTCCGATGGTCAGCCCTTGATAGTCAAACAACACTTGGTTGTGACCGGTATTAAAATAGCGGCGTTCATCAAACACGCCATAGTTTGGCAAACATTGTTTGTGATAAAAGCCTTTTTGCTGACCATTGTGAATGATAGCGACTGAGTTAAACGTGCCATTGGGGTCAATGTGCGGATAACCCACTAGCATCACGATGTCTTTGACAGTGTAGAGCAATTCAAAAGCAAGTTTCACGCGTGAGGCAAGACTTGGACGTAATAACAAATCTTCAGGCGGATAACCCAGCAGTGATAACTCAGGAAAGACAATGATATTAGCACCCTTATCACGGGCATCTTTAGCCAGCTCTACCATTTTTTTGGCATTGTTGATGACATCGCCGACAATAAATTGCTGCTGTGCCACCGCAATTTTTAGCCCCACCATAGAATCTGCTTGGCTAATTGCTTGGCTAGTCGATTGGCTTGATGACTGAGAGGTTGGCTGAGAAACTGATTGAGAAGTTGGCTGAGCAGGTTTTTGAGAAACTGGCTGTGGGTTTGCGGGTTGGTTTGGCGTCGTAGCTTCGGCGGTCATTGACTCACTCGGCAGCTGCGTTGGTACGCTATTATCTGGGGTTAAATCAAGGTGTGACATGAAAAATCCTTCAGTAAAAATTTGTTATGGGGTCGTCCCTTAGTCATATCCGTCTAAAACGGTATGCAAGCATCACGCCGCTATTATAATTATGGGTGGCAACAGCGATGACATTACAAGATAAAATTATTCTACATTATATCGCTTTATGATATGTTTACAATTGCAATCTTTAGACGCTACAACCGAAAAACGCTGCAACTGGTAAAATTAGCTTAAACATAGCATGAATAACCCATCAATGCGCGATTTTTTGCCGTATAATCAAACCTTACAATGCTAATTAACAGGCAGTCATAATTGTTAATTGGCAACGATGGTTCGTTCATTAGACAATGAGGTGAAGCGATGTTTACCGCAATTTTTGTGGTTTTGGTGATTATGGGGCTTAGCTGGGTTGGGATGAAATGGATGTATCCGCGACCACCACAAGGCTATTTACAGCCGCAGCCAGGCGAGAGTACCGAGCTGCGAGCGTGTGATTTTTGCCATCATACGTTAGCAGAGTGGCGAGGGATTATAGAAGGGGATAAGTTCTTTTGTAATCAAGAACACCAAGCGGATTTTCACGCTGGCAAACACTACCAGCGCGCCCAAAATTAGTCGAATTTTATTTTACACTTATTTTACACTAAAGACGTTAGGCAAAACGCGCAACGTCTTCTAACATTTTACCCACCAGGTCTTGCGCTTGGCTTTCGTTTTCTTGATAGCGTTGTAAGTTTTCTGATTTTTCAAACAACGTCAACGCGCACAGTACCAATAATTCTTCTTGGGGTAGCTGAGGCGCTTGGCGGCGTACATCTTGCATAAACTGGTTAATATAGCTTGCCGCACGCTGCAACGCAGGCTCTTCCGATTCTGGGCAGTTTATGGTATAGCTACGACCATTGATCAGGATATCAACTTTTTTAATGCTTTGGGCAGATGCCATAAGATTTTCCTAACGTATTCAAATGTTTTAAACATGAGTAAGGCTGGCTTAAATAAGGGCGGGTCAATTTTCGCTGTCAATTTTTGCCAAGCGCTCTAACACAAGCTTGGTATGCTCTGCCGCAACACGATTTTTTTCAATCAGTTTTTGATTTTGTGCGGTAAAAATCTGTAATTGGTTTTGGGTTTGTTCGTATTCGGTACTTAGCATGTTGTGAGATTCGGCAAGCGACTGATAGCGCTGCTCAAGTGCTTGGTACTCTTCGGCTTGTCTGGCAAGTTGTTGTTGCAAATTTTGCTGCAGTTCTTTGCTGCTATCGAGCTCAGCTTGTACCGCCTGCAGTTGATCTGCGGTAATGGTTGGCTGTGCTTTAATACGGGTTAGCTCGCTACTGGCGAATTGATATTTATCGCGAAGCTTAGTCAATGCGGTTTGTAGCTGGGTCAGTTGGTCAATTAGGGTGCTCATGATATGATGTCTAGTCAGTAATCGAGTGAATAATCAAGTAAATCATCAAGAGCGACGTGATGGGCGCTCATTGACATGAATAGCAAAAGGTTTTTTTGGTATAACTATAGCGTGAAGGCTTAAAATTTGAGTGATACTTATATTATTTTACCACTTTAATAATGCCATAGTTGACCGCATTAAGGCTAGTATTATCTCAATGTTGATATAATTTTTTGTGAAAAAAGGGTAAAGCGATGGATGATTATATTTCGGGTTGGCAAGATTGGACACAAGCATTTGAGGATTGGCACGACATCACAATTAGTGAGTTACATGGGCTAATCTCAGGGGTGCTCAGTGTATGTAATGCGCCAATCGAGCAAGAGTGGCAACTGCTACTGACTGAGCTGAGCTTTACCGAGCTTGAGCCAAAAGCGTTAGAGATAGTGACCGAAGAAGGCGAGGATATGGTGGCGGTGTTAACCGATGATGCCGATAGCTACCAGTTTATGCCGTTGTTGCCCGATGATGACCATCCACTGTATGAGCGTTTGATGGCACTTAAGAACTGGGCAAATGGCTTTTTGACAGGCTTTGGCATCACCGATAGTGCGCTGCGCCCTGAAGAAAATAACCTATTTAATGACTTGGCAAAAATCGGCGCGCTGCGGGTTGATGCGTATGATGAGGCGCTGCAAGGCACGGACAATGCTGAAGGCGAAGTTGAATATATGGAGTTACTTGAGTTTGTGCGTATGATTCCTGTGAGTGTGTCACAAGGGCGAGTGCGTAAATCAGTCGCCAAGTTGCCGCTCATCGCAGGATTTGCCATGAATCGCCCTGTGGGTAAAGCCCAAGGGGTTGATGAGGAGCATTTGGATTTTATTGAGCAGCTACGCGATGACGAGCTCGATTGGGAAGCAGAAAAAGAGACCAATGATGATTTTGTTACCCATATGGTCATAGATGCCATGACAGGTAAAAAGCCGAATTGATGCTAATACCCTATTTCGACTAGATTTACCCTGATAGGGTGTTTTAATGGTTTAAAATTTGAGAAAAATGGAACGACTATGGGCTATCCATCCAATGCCGTAGACTGGTTAACAAAGCTGATTGGTTTTAACACTGTCAGTCGCTACTCCAATTTGCAATTGATTGAGTATGTGGCGAGTTATTGTGAGCAGTTGGGATTGTCGCCACGTTTGACCTTTAATGCCGATAATACCAAAGCCAACCTCTTTGTGACTGTACCTGCGATGGGTAAGGGTGATACCGTAACGACAGGGGGTTTTGTGTTTTCCGGGCATACCGATGTGGTGCCCGTTGATGGGCAGGCATGGGATACCGATCCGTTTGTGGCGACCATTGTGGAAGATAAGCTATACGGGCGTGGGGCTTGTGATATGAAAGGCTTTATTGCTTGCGCCTTAACCCTATTGCCCACTGTGGTGCAAGCAAGCCGCGATAGGATGCTTAACAAACCGATTCATCTGGCACTGTCGTATGACGAAGAAGTGGGTTGTTTGGGTGCGCCATTACTGCTTGCGGATTTAAAAGTGCAAGGGATTAAGCCCGACTACTGTATCGTCGGTGAGCCGACCATGATGAAAATGGTCACCGCGCATAAAGGCATCCAAGTGTATCGCTGCCGCGTGCATGGCAAATCGGTGCATTCATCGCTGACCCCGCAAGGCGTCAATGCCATCAGCTATGCTAGTAAAATTATCAATTTTATTGATAAACTTGCCGAACAATTGCAACAACGTAACGACCAAGACATGGCGTTTGATGTGCCATTTTCCACCTTGTCAGTGGGCACTATTACCGGCGGTACAGCAACCAATATCGTGCCCAACCTGTGCGAATTCACCTTTGATTACCGTAATTTGCCGCACATGAATGAAAGCCAAGTGATTGAGCCGATTCGCGCCTTTATCAAAACCCTTGAGCCTAAGATGCACGCGATTGACAGCGACACGGGCATTGAGCTAACTCGCAACGAAAATGTCCCTGCGATGACCGATAAAGATAGCCAAGCCTTGCAACAGCTCATAGAAAATTTGGTAGATGAACAACATCGTCATAAAGTAGCGTATGCCACCGAAGGCGGGCAGTTTACCAATGCAGGTATTCCGACGGTGATTTGTGGACCTGGCGATATTGGCAATGCCCATAAAGCCAATGAGTTTGTCAGTCTAAACCAATTAGCAAAATGCGAAAGCTTCTTACAGCAAATTCTTCAACAATGCTGTGACAGCCATTAAATTTTTTGGAAATATCATGTCAAATCAATTAACCATACAGTTGTTGCCAAAGCTTCCCCAAAGCGAATTTGCCAAACGCCGTGCCAAACTTGCTGAAGCCTTGCCAAACAATAGCATTGCGATTTTGCAAACGGCTCCCGCGCATATCCGCAATAACGATGCTGAGTACAAATACCGCGCCGACAGCAGTTTTTTTTACCTGACTGGCTTTACCGAGCCAGAATCCGTCATGGTTTTGGAAAAAACCGACCATGCCGTCAACTACACGTTATTTTTACGTGAGAAAGACAAACTACGTGAGATTTGGGATGGTAAACGGGTAGGGCTTGAGGGGGCAACCGCAGATTTTGGCGCGGATAAAGCGATTGCCATTGGCAAAATTGATGAGGTGATGCCGACCTTAATTTTTGGTAAAAAACACGTGTTTGCCCGCTTTAATAATGAGCTGATTGGCTGGCTTAATCAAACCAAGCAACTGCAGCGCGGCGAAGGTGTAGTCGATACCGTCACCAATATTGACAGCCTTATCAATGAAATGCGGCTGATAAAAGATGAGTCTGAAATTGCACGCATGAAAGTCGCCGCCCAAATCAGTGCTTACGGGCATATTCGTGCCATGCAAAGTGTGGCACCCTTGATGCAGAAAAATCAGGGCAATGAAAGCCGACTGGAAGCTGAAGTTAATTATGCTTTTGCCCAATACGGCTGCGTACCCTCTTATAATAGCATCGTGGCTGGCGGCGACAACGCCAATATTTTGCACTATGTCGAAAACGACCAACCGCTGCACGATGGCGACTTGGTGATGATAGATGCGGGCGCCGAATACCAACACTATGCCGGTGATATCAGCCGTACTTTTCCTGTGAGTGGCAAGTTCAGTGACGTGCAAAAACAGGTGTATGATATTGTGCTCAATGCCAATATCGCCGCCATCAACAGCCTAAAAGCAGGCGAGCATGGCAAAATCCATCATGAAACTGCGCTCAAAGTCCTGACCCAAGGCTTGATTGAGTTGGGGATTTTGACAGGCGATGTCGATGAGTTGATTGCTGATAAAGCCTACTTGCCGTTTTATATGCACGGCACAGGGCATTGGCTTGGCTTAGATGTACACGATGCAGGGCGCTATACGGGCGACGACGGTAAACCCAGAAAGCTTGAAAAAGGCATGGTGATTACCGTAGAGCCAGGCTTGTATTTTGCGCATGACAATGCATTAGTACCCAAGAAATATCGGGGTATTGGCATTCGGATTGAGGATGATGTGGTCATTACCGACGGTGACCCACTGGTTCTCACCTGTGACGTACCAAAGACAACGGACGCGATTGAAGCACTAATGCAGCAAAAAGTTGATTTATAGATAGATTTATAGAGGCACATCTATATATAGAGGCAAGGAAAAAAAATAGAAAAAAGAAAAGCCCAAGACTGTTGGGCTCTTTTTGTGGTCAATTGCTAATAGGTGCTTTAGGCATCCGCTGATGGATGTGCCAAATGTTCGATTTTATCTTCGGGCAAGTTTGTCAATAAATGGATGCGCTGAGAGAGTTGGCGCAATACTTGGCTAAAGGCGGCTTTTTCCACCTCATTATCGGCTGATACACTGTCCGTGTCATTGATATGCCAATGTGCGGTCAGTGGGAATTTGCCATCAATGTCGGCATGTTGTTGTAAAGAATTGCACAGCCCAATCACCAAATCAATCTTTGGCGCGTTGTGTTGTAAAAACTGATTGACGGATTTGGGCGCTAAGCTTGCGACATCATAACCTTCTTGTTTTAACACCTCAAGCGTGAATGGATGCGCGCTAGCGGATGGCTCAACGCCTGCGCTATAGGCTACAAAACGGTCACCGCCAATTTTATTCAAAATGGCTTCTGCCATTAGGCTACGGCTAGCATTGTGCTTGCATAGGAATAACACGTTATAAGGCTGCGTCATCAATAAGTCCCTTGTCATCATTCTGCGAACGGTCGGCACGTTTGGGCGTGCAATTTTTGAGAATGAAATTTTACCTTCAATAGCAAAAAATTGCTATCAAAATCCCCACAATTGTGCGAGTTTAAACCGTTGACATTAACCGCTAAGTTTTGCCAGTAATTCGCCATCAAATAGGTGAAAAAATTATTTATTCCAAAAAGTAATATTTAGTATAAAAATAATTTGCGTTTAATGAATTTTAAAAATAACCATTTTAAATATTTGATTTTATTGTATTTTATATAAATGCAGAAAAATAATGACTTGCTTGTATAACTTTTGGTTGGGTTTTGTGAAAAGAAAGTTTGACATTAACTATTGATTCATGAAAAATCTACATACTGCAAGATTCTCGTTGCAATTTTTTCATTTATTTACATTCGATTAGGGAGGGATTATGAGCACTAATCACAAGTCGTCTCATTCCCAGTGGAGCTCAAAGATTGGGTTCTTGATGGCGGCCGTGGGTTCTGCGGTCGGTCTCGGTAGTATTTGGAAGTTTCCTTACATGACAGGCGATAGCGGTGGCTCGGCATTTGTTATCGTGTTTATCATCAGTATCGCGCTCATCGGTTTTCCAGTGCTGGTCACTGAATGGCTGATTGGTCGCCGTGGTCAAAGTAACCCAGCGGCAAGTTTTCGCAAAGTGGCAGTAGCCAATAACACCTCACCGGCTTGGAGTCTGCTTGGCTACTTTGGTATTTTAGCCGCTTTTATGATTTTGTCATTTTATAGTGTGATTGGCGGCTGGTCGCTTAATTACACTTTAAAAGCTGGTCTCAATGCATTTGGTGGTCTCAATGCCGATGCCACTGGCAAAATTTTTGAGACGATGTTAGCCAGTCCAACCGAAATGACGTTGTGGCACACGGCATTTATGGGCTTGACGGCGCTAATTGTGGCAGGCGGTGTATCAGCAGGGATTGAGAAAGCATCAAAAATCATGATGCCTGCGTTGGCTTTTATCCTATTATTTATCGTGGGATATAACGCGATTAATATGGATTTTGCCAAAGGCGCAGAGTTTTTGTTTAAGTTTGACTTGCAGCGTATGCAGGAAGTTGGCGTGGGTAAAGTGCTGATGGCGGCGCTAGGACATGCGTTCTTCTGTCTGTCACTGGGTATGGCGATCATGGTGAGTTATGGTTCATACCTAAAACAAGATGTGGATTTATTGGCAACCGCGCGCACGGTGATTATCTGGGATATTATCTTTTCATTGGCGGCAGGTCTTGCGATTTTCCCGATTTTATTTAGCAATCATCTTGATCCAGCGGCAGGTCCCGGTTTGGTGTTTGTGACCTTGCCAATCGCCTTTGGTCAAATGAGCCTAGGTGTGGTGGTGGGTACTTTATTCTTCTTGTTATTGACTTTTGCGGCATTGACGTCGTCGATTTCAATTCTTGAGCCCATTGTCGAATTCTTGGAAGAAAAAACCCCAATGAGCCGTAAAATCTGCACGCTAGTAGGGGCAGTGGCAACGTGGGCAGTGGGTGTACTTGCGTTATTGTCATTCAATAAATTGTCTGATTTTGCGGTATTTACTATCCACAAAAACGGTAAAGACATCCCACAAGGTATCTTTGACGCACTAGATTATACTTCTAGTAAAATCATGCTACCTTTGATTGGTTTGGGTACCATTATCTTCATTGGCTGGTTTATCAACCAAGAATCGGTAAAACGTGAATTGGGGCTAGACGGCATGAAATGGACTATTTGGCAAATTGTGGTAAAATTTGTCGCACCGATTGGTATCATCGCTGTATTTTTAACGGAGTTACTGGGTTAATCCCAATGGCTTTATCTCAATAGCTTTATGTAATTACTGGCTCACAATAAAAAACCCCGAATCGTCGGGGTTTTTCTTTCAATGAAACATTAATCGGTGCCATATTCTTGGCGTTTTGTGGCAAAAAAGCGCTCAAGTCGATCCATCGCTTCATGCAAATCTGATGCATTGGGCAAAAATACCACGCGAAAATGGTCAGGCGCATGCCAGTTAAAACCCGTACCTTGTACCATCAAGACTTTTTCTTGCAGTAATAATTCCATCATAAACTGCATATCATCTTCGATTGGATAAATGTCACGGTCAATTTTTGGGAAACAATAAAACGCCCCTTGTGGCATGGTGCATGAGATACCTTTAATGGCGTTTAGGCGCTCGATAGCGATGTTACGCTGCTGATACAGGCGACCTGTTGGTGCGGTCAAGGCTTGCATACTTTGATAGCCACCCATCGCCGTTTGAATCGCGTATTGTGAGGGCACGTTGGCACACAGCCGCATCGATGATAGCATGGTTAACCCTTCAATAAAATCAGCCGCATGGTGTTTTTTACCCGATAACATCATCCAGCCTGAGCGAAAACCTGCGATACGGTGCGACTTTGACAAGCCATTATAGGAGATAACCAAGCAGTTTTTGGCAAGGGTGCACAACGGTACATGCACGGCATCATCATACAGCACGCGGTCATAAATCTCATCCGCCATCAGCACAAGCCCGTGTTTTTCTGCCAGTGCCACGATTTTTTTTAAATTTTCGGTAGAATAAAGCGCGCCTGTTGGGTTGTTTGGGTTGATGACCACAATGCCTTTGGTGCGCTCATTGATTTTGCTTTCGATATCGGCAATATCTGGCTGCCAGTTGTCTGCTTCATTACACAAATAATGAACCGCTTTACCCCCTGCCAAATTCGTCGCCGCTGTCCAAAGCGGGTAGTCAGGCATAGGAATCAGCACTTCATCGCCATCATCCAGTAACGCTTGCATGGTCATCACAATCAGTTCAGAGACGCCATTGCCCAAATACACATCGGCAACGTCTACCGCTTCTAACAATCCTTTGGCTTGGTAATACTGCAAAATCGCTTTACGCGCGGCAAAAATCCCTTGAGAGTCCGAATAGCCAATCGCATTGGGCAAATTCATCGCCACATCTGATAAAATCTCTTGCGGCGCTTCAAACCCAAATGGGGCAGGGTTGCCAACATTGAGTTTGATGATTTTATGACCTTGTGTCTCCATGCGGTTGGCAGTTTGTAGCAAAGGACCGCGAATGTCATAGCACACGTTTTGCAGTTTATTGGATTTGTTCAAAGTTTTCATGGTAGATACATCACTACTAGGTTTGGGATGGTTGGGTTGAAAATTGGTAGCAGCAGGCATCATCGCTTGAGTGGTTTGATCCTGCAGCGGGTTCGCTTGATTGGCATCGCTTAATGCTTGTGCTACAGTAGTATCATTGAGCATATGCGCTGCGAATGCTTGGGTGTTGACACTGACGTTATGACTATGACTTTCCACCCCAGTACCTGATAGCAAATAGCTTTCGCTGCACCCTAACAGACTGGCAAGCACAGGCAGTTTATTGGACACGATGCCATTGGAGCCGCGCTCCCAATTAGAAATCGCGGCACGGCTAACTTTAGCACCAGCTTGGGTCATTAAATCGGCAAGTTCAGCAGTGGTCAGACCTTTGCTTTTACGCAGCTGCGTCAAGCGTTGTCCAGCCGATAGTTTAACGTCAGTGAGCATAGCGGGGGAATTCCGTTTGAGTATTAATAAATCATATCAATTTTTGTCAGAAATACTGACAAATTTAAAGTATAAATATTGCAGATAACTGCCAATAGATAAACTACGCTTGTCAGCATAATAACGCAAGAAAAACTTACAATTTTTTAACTAACAACTTTTTAACTAACAACAAGGAGATTTGCTATGGAAGATTTTTACCAATTATCCGCGACCGATATTCGGGGTCAGCTATTTGATTTTGACACCCTTAGAGGTAAAGTCGTATTGATTGTGAATACCGCAAGCAAATGCGGCTTTACCCCACAGTTTGAGGGCTTAGAAAAGCTATACCAAGCTTATAAAGACCAAGGGTTGGTGGTGTTGGGTTTTCCCTGCAACCAATTTGGTCAGCAAGATCCTGGCAGTGAAGCGCAAATTAGTGAGTTTTGCCAAATCAATTATGGCGTGAGCTTTCCGATGATGGCGAAAGTTGACGTCAATGGTAAAGACACCCATCCTGTTTATCAGTTTTTAAAATCACAGCCACAGGGTAAGGGTATGTTGGGTGACGCCATCAAATGGAACTTTACCAAGTTTTTAGTTGATACACATGGTAGAGTCGTAGATCGTTTTGCACCGACCAAAGCCCCCCAAGACCTTGAAGCGGATATCAAAGCACTACTGGCGCAACCGTGAGAAAAAGCTTGAGAGAAAAAATAAAAAGGATTTAATTGGGGGAATTAAATCCTTTGGGTGACAAGCGATAGAGACATTGTTATTATTGTTATCTTATTATTCTTATTGTTAGCTATGACCTTGCTGGCCATGTAGGTATGATAGGTTTTTTATGTGACAACCACATGACATACTCAGTAAAATTTTTAAAAAATTTTAACATTTGCTAAAAAAAATCGTTGACAGCAAAAATAAATTCTCTATAATACCCTCCACAGACGATGGGTCGTTAGCTCAGTTGGTAGAGCGTCTGCCTTACACGCAGAATGTCGGCGGTTCGAATCCGTCACGACCCACCAATTTGACAAGTTTGGGTCATCGTCATCAGCTACCGTGCAGTGGTAGTTCAGTAGGTTAGAATACCGGCCTGTCACGCCGGGGGTCGCGGGTTCGAGTCCCGTCCGCTGCGCCACTTATTTTAGTGGATTTAAAAACGAAACTTTTAAAGTTTTATGCCTCAAATCTCCCCTGATTTGAGGTTTTTTTTGGCTTAAATTTTATACTAAGTTATTGATTTTAAAAAATATATTGTTTTATAAATTTTTATCTTGATGTGATTAGGAAAATTGATTTTAATTGTTAAGTTGAAAAGATATCTATTTTTGATATTTAAGTAAAACTCACGTGACCAAACGCTTGTGACCAAAACGTGACCATTTTGTGAGCAAAAATTTTGGCTGACGGTCTGTAGGGTCACCCGCCAATTATTAAAGCCAATGATTAAAATACAAAAAGTACAGTAAAAATTAAAAGGCGGATTTCATTACAAGCTGTCAGGCAACCAAAATTCATGCAATCGAACAACAAAGTCTCGTATTTTATCGCATGAGCTATACCGCAATATCCCCATCGCCCCACTACCAACTTGCCAGTGCGTTTTCCCCGAAGCCCATCATTGAAAGCATCCTATTATCCAACGGGGTCGTAGTCCAAATGAGGCGTCAGTTAATCAAATTAAAGCAGATAGATAGGTAACAAATGTTGAATTATAAAATTTATAATTATACTAATTTATTAAATAAAATTAATTAATCCTATTTTGTATATTCTACTAAAATGTTACAGTATGTTAAGATATATATCCTTCATAATCAAAAACTTAATTTTATTTTTATGATATATAGACGTTGTTAAATCTTGCTGTAATTTGAAATATTGTAAATAATTTGTTAAGGTTGTTGTCCAGTTAATCTAATAAAAAGATATCTTTATGAGTTTTGTGAAAGTCGAAAAATTCGGCCCTTTTCCTCGGGTTAATCGCCCTGTTTTTATTGCCTCCGCATTGCTGATTGTCGGATTTATTATTTTTGGTTCGTTATTTGGTGAGTTGGCAGGGGAGGTTTTTAACCAACTGCAGTCTTTTATTACCCACCGTTTTCGTTGGCTTTTTATCATTTTGATGAATGTCACGGTGGTGTTTAGCCTATATATTGCCTTGAGTCGTTATGGCGATATTCGGCTTGGCCATCAGACAGAGCATCCTGAGTATAGTTTACTGTCATGGTTTGGGATGCTGTTTAGTGCGGGAATTGGGATTGGTCTGTTGTATTGGGGGACGGCAGAGCCGTTATATCATTTTATGTCGCCTCCGATGGGGCAAGCCGAAACCGTAGAAGCAGCTAAACAAGCGATGAGTATTTCGTTTTTGCATTGGGGAATTCATGCGTGGGCATTGTATTGTGTCGTGGCGTTGTCATTGGCATATTTTCATTATCGCCGTGGCTTGCCGTTATCGATTCGCTCGGTGCTGTACCCGTTGATTGGTCAAAAAATCTATGGCAAATGGGGGCATGTGGTTGATACCCTTGCGGTGTTTGGCACGATGTTTGGGGTGGTAACATCCTTGGGGCTGGGTGCGATGCAAATCAACGCAGGCTTTAGCAATGTGTTTGGTATTCCCAATAATGTCCCGGTACAGCTTTGTTTGATTGCGATTATTACCGCGATGGCGACGTTATCAGTGATGATGGGGCTGGATAAAGGGATTAAACGCTTGAGCGATATCAATATTGTGCTGACTGTGTTGCTGCTTGGCTTTATGTTATTTTTTGGTCCCACCCAGTTTATCATCGATAGTTTTATTGAAAATATCGGCAATTATGCCAGTCAACTTATTCCACTAGGATTTTGGAGTGAGGCGTATAGCAATACGGATTGGCAGGCAAATTGGACGATTTTTTATTGGGCATGGTGGGTGAGTTGGTCACCATTTGTGGGAATTTTTGTGGCGCGTATTTCTCGGGGTCGTACTATCAGAGAGTTTATTTTTGGGGTGTTATTTATCCCGATGCTGTTGTTGTTCTTTTGGTTTACCACCTTTGGCGGCAGCGCGGTACATATGGAATTGATGGGCAATTATGGGTTGATAGAAGCAGTCAAAGCCGATTATGGTAGTGCGATTTTTAAACTGATTGAATATTATCCTTTAACCAAGCCTTTGACGTTGGTGATTGTGGTGATGATTATGTTGTGGTTTGTCACTTCGTCAGATTCGGCAAGCCTTGTGATTGATATGCTCACCGCAGGCGGCGATACCAATCCGCCAAAAATCCAGCGGTTATTTTGGGCATTGAGCCAAGGGGTGATCGCTGCGGTATTATTGGTGGCAGGGGGGTTATCCGCGTTGCAAGCGGTCGCGATTATTGCAGGCTTCCCGTTTGCCATCGTGGTGTTTGTGATGATGTATTGTCTATGGCGAGGGCTAACACGCGATAGATTGACCTTGTACCGTAATCAACAGTGGTATATCACGGCAGAGTCTGCTGAGCATAATTCAGCGAATGAGTTTATTGATGAGCATTTATTGCTGGGTCCGCCCGTGGTGGCTAAAGATGAGTAATATTGTTTTTCTTGATTAACATAAATGGACGGGTGCAAGCGTCGCAAAGCTGATGCCCGTCTAGGCAGTCAAGCAATGGGCGTTAATTGACAGATTGACAGCCTAGACATGCGTTACAAAGAAAAATGCTATAACAAACGCCTAATCTATGGCAATATTTGATATGCCCATAAAATTGTATGCCCATCAAATAATGAGGAAACCCCAATGAGCAAAGCTGAAAAACCTTTTATTGCGCTTAATATCGCAATCTTAACTGTATCAGACACCCGCAGTTTAGAAGAAGATACCTCTGGTAAATACCTAGCCGATAGCCTTGTCGAATCAGGGCATGCCCTGGCAGAGCGAGCCATACGCACCGATGATATTTATCAAATCCGTGCTATCGTGAGTCAATGGATTGCCGATCCCGCGATTCACGCTATCATTACTACCGGCGGGACAGGTTTTTATATCCGTGACCAAATCCCTGAAGCCCTAAGCCCGCTGTTTGATAAAGAAGTACAAGGTTTTGGTGAGATGTTCCGCGCGTTATCTCGTGATGAAATCGGCATGTCAACCTTGCAATCTCGTGCCCTAGCAGGCATGGCGAATAATACGGTGATTTTTTGTTTACCGGGCTCCTCGGGTGCCTGTCGCACGGGCTGGGAAGGCATCATCAAAGAACAGCTCGACAACCGTACCCGTCCATGTAACTTTGTGCCGCATCTGATGCGTGAAAACCCAAAACATGACCATTAAATTGGCAGGGGTGGTGATTTTGGCGGGGGGTGAATCATCTCGGATGGGTTTGCCCAAGGCGCTATTAAGCTTGCCAAATGGCGAAACTTTGCTTGATTTTCATATTCGTCATGCCAAATGCTTAAATGTCCCTGTCATGGTGGCGGATAATGGTAAGGGCTTATGTCATGATACAACCGTCAAAATCATTGATGATTATCTGCCAAATCAACAAAATGGCAAAGGAGCAGGGGCGTTATCAGCCATGGCAAGTGCCATGAATCAAGTCATGTCTCCTTACCATTATTTACTGGTGATAAGCTGTGATAGTTTGGTTCATGCCCATCAAGTTTTTGATAAGTTGCATTATCCGGTAACCGATAATGAAGCGGTGATTTATTTAAAAGCTGAAAAGGATTATCCATTGTTGGGTTTGTATCGTACGGATTTATTAATAAAATTATACGATTATTTGGATAAGGGTCAGCGCGCAGTGATGAAGTTTTTGGCGGATAAAAAAATACAAACCGCTGCATTGCCAAATGAATGGATAGCTTTAGCAAATTTTAATACCAAAAATGAATTTGATTTGGCGTTGAACTCACTCAATGACATAGGATAAATAGGTCAAATTTTGGGAAATTATTCACATTAACAGGATATAAAATAATTTCATCAATTAAGGGTATGAGTTAAAATTTAGGCATGGTAATTGCATTTTTAAATTACCTTGTTTGATTATGTTGGAAAACTGCTATGCCTTCAATCAGTAGCCCTGTGAGTGTTGAATTTTTTCCCAATGACAGCGTGAAAGAAAATCGTTTTGACCTTCTTACAGCCCCCAAACATGCAAAATCTGTACAAAATCAGGGCAAAGTGTATCTGGTTGGTGCAGGTACAGGCGACCCTGAACTCTTGACCATCAAAGCTTATAAAACCATCTTGCAAGCGGATGTGATTTGTTACGACAATTTGGTTAGTGATGAGGTTTTGGCGATTAACCCAACAGCAGAGAAAATTTACGTTGGAAAAAAATGTGCAAAGCACAGTATGCCACAACAAGATATTAATGGCTTGTTAGTAACGCTTGCTAAGCAAGGTAAAATCGTCATTCGGCTAAAATCAGGCGATCCGTTTATCTTTGGTCGTGGTGGTGAAGAAATGCAGACCGTAGTGAGCGCCGGCATTGCATGTGAGTCAATTGCAGGCATTACCACAGCATTAGCGGTTGCCAATAGCGTCAATATTCCGCTCACCCATCGCGACTATGCGCAATCCGTTAAGTTTGTGACAGGGTTTTTAAAGACGGATACGCCGAATGAGCAATATGCTGAGTTGTTAGCGGATAATCAAACGGTGATTTTTTATATGGGGTTAAATACCTTGCCATCGCTGACACAAGGCTTGTTGCAAGCAGGTAAATCAGCCGATACTCCATTTGCCATTATTTCCAATGTCAGCCGAGAGAATGAACAGGTATTAATCGGGACACTTGATACCATTCAAACCCTACAAAATATTGCCAAACTGCCTTCCCCTGCAGTGATGATCATGGGCGAAGTCGTATCACTATATAATGAGTTAAATGCCAGTCGGCAATATTATCAACAATTAGTGGTGTAGTTTGATTGGGGTAAAGATAAAGGGGCATGATTTCTATACCCCTTTATATATTGTCGGCATTTAGTTAAATAAACACCACGCCATGATTGACCTTAACTGGATACGATCTTAACGAAACTCGCTCATCATCAAGACACTTACCTGTTGCCAAGTCAAAACGTTGTTTATACATAGGTGACGCGACATAACGCACTTTTTGCCCGTCAATTTCACAGCTACCAAGTAGCCCCCTAGAAATGACGTTAGCCTTGCTAAATGGGTCAAAGTTATGCATGGCATATACTTCGTCATGATGGGTCCGAAAGATGGCAACTTGTTCGCCGTTGACTAGCGCACAAACGCCTGTTTCGGGGATGATATCGTCAATTTTACAGATTTCGTTCATCGTAATTTTCCATTGTTTTGATTGAAAATGGCATGCTAAATTAGCGCCATTTTGCTATGGTTAACCATTAAGCAAGCTCGATGTCCGCTTGGGCGGCAATGGCGTTGTAAGCCAATTCTTGCTTTTCCTCAGCCGTTGCAGGGCGAATTTGGCTCCGCTCTTCGACAAACACTACGTTGTCATCGACTTTGTCACTGTTGATAAAGTGCTTAAAGCGTTTAAGGCGCTCTGGGTCAGACAGTGTGGTTTTCCATTCGCACTGGTAAGCATCAATGTCCGCTTGCATCTGGGTTTCAAGCTCATGAGCAATGCCCAAGCTGTCATTGATAACCACGTCTTGAATATACTCAAGACCACCTTCCATTTTCTCACGCCAGACTGACGTGCGTTGTAAGCGGTCGCCTGTTTTTATGTAGAACATTAAGAAACGATCGATATATTTAATCAGCGTGGCTGTGTCCAAATCACTGGCAAACAGCTCAGCATGTCTAGGACGCATACCGCCGTTGCCACAGACATAAAGGTTCCAGCCGTTTTCAGTGGCAATAATACCAACATCTTTGCCTTGGGCTTCGGCGCACTCTCGGGTACAGCCTGATACACCGAATTTGATTTTATGAGGGGCACGTAAGCCTTTATAACGGTTTTCCAGTTCGATCGCCAAGCCAACGCTATCATCAACCCCATAGCGACACCATGTGCTACCGACACAAGACTTAACAGTCCGTAGTGATTTGCCATACGCATGACCTGTTTCAAACCCTGCATTAATCAAGCGTTCCCAAATATCGGGCAATTGGTCACTACGTGCACCAAATAAATCCACACGTTGCCCACCAGTGATTTTGGTGTAAAGTCCAAAATCCCGAGCCACTTCGCCCAGTACGATGAGTTTTTCGGCGGTAATTTCACCACCTGCAATCCTTGGTACGACTGAGTAAGTACCATCTTTTTGGATATTCCCCAAGAAAGCATCATTGGTATCTTGTAGCGCAACCAGTGGTTTATCTAAGATATAGTCATTCCAACATGATGCCATAATCGAGCCAATGGTAGGCTTACAGATTTCACAGCCGTCACCATGTCCGTGTCTTTCAATCATCTCTTCAAAGGTGTGGATATTGCCGACACGCACCAAGTGATACAACTCTTGGCGAGAGTAAGCAAAATGCTCGCAGATGTGGTTTTTAACTTCGATACCGCGCTTTTTGAGTTCTGACACTAAGGTATCTTTGACGATTTGAGCACAGCCGCCACAGCCTGTACTGGCCTTGGTGCAGCTCTTGATGTCTTCATAAGTCATGGCCCCATTGTCCACTGCTGCGCAGATTTGACCTTTGCTGACGTTATAACATGAGCATAGGGTAGCGGTATCGGGCAGATTTTCAACGCCCATCACAGGTTTTTCGACATTTGGTAAAATCAAGCTTTCTGGGTGTAATGGTAAATCAATACCATTTAAAAATAACTGGAGCAAGTTGCTGTAATCTTCCGTATCACCCACAAGTACCGCACCGAGCAAGCGTTTGCCATCGTCCGAGGTGACTAATTTTTTATACACGCCTGTTTTTGGGTTTTGGTAGACAAAGCTTAAACTGTCTTTGATTTTGCCATGGGCATCGCCAATACTGCCGACATCGACGCCCATCAGTTTGAGTTTGGTACTCATGTCGGCACCGTCAAATAGGCTGTCATGCTCACCTGCTATTTGTGACGCACATACGCTTGCCATGGTGTAGCCTGGAGCAACCAGCCCGTAGATTTTGTTATCCCATAATGCACATTCTCCAATCGCATAAATATCTGGCTCGCTTGTTTGACATGTGTCATCAATGACGATACCGCCACGTTCGCCAAGTTTTAGCCCAGAATCTCGTGCTATAGTATCTTCAGGGCGAATCCCGGCACTAAATAGAATCAAATCGGTATCAAGCAAGCTACCATCAGCAAATTGCATGGTTAAAAAACTGGCATCATCGTCATGGTTGTCGATGATTTGCTGAGTATTTTTACCGGTTAGTACCGTAACGCCCAAGTCTTCGATTTTTTTCTTTAGCAACTCTCCGCCTGCGGCATCTAGCTGTACGCCCATAAGTTGGGGTGCAAACTCGACTACATACGTGGTTAACCCCAAAGTGACCAAGGCTTTTGCGGCTTCAAGTCCGAGCAGACCACCACCCACAACCACGCCACGCTGTACTCGAGAATTGGCGGCGGTGGCGATGATGGCGTCTAAGTCATCAATGGTGCGATATACATGACAGTGGGCATGGTCATTGCCCTGTACGGGGGGTACGAACGGATACGAGCCTGTTGCTAACACCAATTTTTCAAATTCTAAGGTGTTGCCCTTGCTGGTGATAAGGGTTTTGGTTTGTGCATCAAAACTTGCGACGCCTTCACCCAAATGCAAAGTAATGCCCGCTTGCTCATAGTGCGCCAAATCCACCAAGTTTAATTGACTGGCATCTTTGTGTTCAAAGTAACTGGACAAATACACGCGATCATACGCAGGGCGACTCTCAGCACTAAACACATGGATTTGGTAAGTTTGGTGTAGGCGTTTTTCAATCGCTTTTTCGATAAAGTGGTGCCCGACCATGCCATTACCGATGACGATAAGATTTTTCATGTATTTATCTCTTCTGACGAAACATTGGCTTTTTGACTAGGATAATGACTGGCTTTTGGCGTGTATTATCCCAAGTTTTTCTATACTGTTAATAAGCAAACTTTATGCCAATATTTAAATTAACTATAAATTTCAATGGGTTAAAATATATAGGTTAATTGTCTGTTAAGAAAAATAAATCACATTGTTAGTGATTTAACGCAACCAGTAGCCAAGTGATGAGCAACAGCACCGTTAATATCCCGCTTACCAATTGCCAAAATAGTACAGGATGTTTGTCAATCAGCGGCTGTTTGGCTTTATCGTCGGCATGGCTTTTGGGGTCAAGGTCGGTGAGAAAATCGCCAATACTCTGATAGCGGCGGTTGCTATCTGCTTGCAGAGCACGAATCAGCACGTCATTGACCCAAAATGGTAAATCCGTGCGCAATTGGCGCACGTTTTTGAACGCCAGTTTTTGGGTGGTTTGGGCGGTCATCGCAGTGGTCAAGGTGTCGACATCAAACGGCTGTAGCCCTGTCAGCATCTCATAAGTCACCACACCCAGCGAGAAAATATCGGAATACACCCCTTTTGGTGCATCGCTAAAATATTCGGGGGCAATGTAATGCAAATCGCCCACAGGTGGTGTATGCGCTGTTTTTAGGAGTAACGAGCCAACCGAACCAAAGTCAATGAGCTTGATATGACCCGATGGCAGCAGCATGATATTTTCGGGCTTGATATCTTGATGGAGTAAATAATTACGGTGCATGGCTCGCAGCGCCATGCCAATTTGATTGACAATAGCAAAAGTTTGGGCAACCGATAACGGCGGCTGGGTGTCGATAAATTCACGCAAGCTCATGCCTTGCAAAAATTCGGTGACATGGTACAGATACTGGCTATTCATCGGTTTAGGGTAAAATTTTAGTAAGCTTGGATGATTGAGGCTTAACCCTATTTTTTCTTCTTTTAAAAACAGCCGTAAAAATCCGCTATCGTCTTCATAGTAGGCAGACGGCACTTTGATAATACGCTGATTATCGCCTGTGTCAGCGGTGCTGTCGGTTGCCAAATACACGCTACTGCGTGGCGTGTTTTGCACTACTTTGTCAATGGTAAAATGATCAAGCTTATCGCCGACCGTCAGCACAGGCGGAATGCGTAAACGGGTAACGGCATGACGACTGTCTGTATGTTCGGCAAGGTCAGCTTTGTCAAAATCTGCATTCGCCAAAATTCTCGCAACTTTTGGCAAAACCGCTATCATCACGCAACTGACATTGTCATTACTGCCATTTTCCAATGCCACCTGACACAAGTTTTCTGGCAAATTTTCTAAGTCTAAGGTGGTGGAATTATCCAGCGCCAACAATTTGCCCAATGCCGATTGGGTGAGTAACAATAATTCATCATCACCGATAAATTCATATACGCCATCGGTCATTATCAAAAACACATCTTCGGGCAACACATCAATTTGGGCAAGTTGTAATTCCACATGGGCATCTGCGCCAAGTGCAGCGGCTAACGCGCCTTTGTCTCGCCCTCGTTTGTGTCTGTGGTCTTGGGTGAGTACGCGCAGTTTGTTGTGTCGTAGCCGATAGATACGGCTGTCGCCCGTGTGGAATAACACTGCCGCGTGCTCGGATAATAGCGGCTCGGTAAACAGCAGCCCAGATAAGGTTGAGAGTAATTTGGGCAAATATCGCTGCGAGGCTGAATCAAAGCTGTCATGGTGATCACTAAAATACAAAAAATCATTGATAATATGCACGCTTTTGGTGAGCATTTGTGCCAGCATTTCGGCACTGTTGTTATTCAATGAATCGCTAGTCACAGCGCTAGTAACAGCGCTAGTAATGGGGGTAGTAACTGGGGTAGTCACCATGTCAGCTTGGTGCATGGTTAATTGGTCGATCAGCGTATCAATCACCCATTGACTGGCGAGCTTTGGCTGTCCGCAGCTGCTAACGCCGTCAGCTAAAGCGGTGACTTGCCATGCAAGCTGAGCGGCGCAGCTATTCCCTGTTGGCACCAACGTTTGCATTGTCAAGGTATCTTGATTTTCCGCTTTGCGCCCTGCATGACTAGCAGCACGGGTCAGCAGTTGCGGCAAGGATTGTGGTAAGGATTGAAAACTGGCGGGATTTTGCTGAATGGCTTTTGACATGGGTTTTTCCTTACTAGCACGGTTGCTACGCATTGTGCAAAAATGAAAAAAGGGCATACACCCTTTTTTGCCTTACTAACTAGATTTCCTTGTCCACTGGTTGACTATTTTTTGGTTGGATTTAAAGAGCGATTAGGCTACCGCAATTCGCTCAATCGTGCCATCTTCGTGCACCTCGATCATATGTCCTTGTGGCTCGCTCAAGAAGGTCGCACCAATAAAGGCAATCCCTGCAAAAATCGCGAGGGTAATAAAGAATCCTGTTGGCGATACCATAGAGAAAATAGTCAAAAACAACACCCCACCTACGTTACCATACGCACCCGCCATACCAGCAATTTGCCCTGTCATACGGCGTTGAATTAGCGGAACCACTGAGTATACTGCACCGCATGCTGCTTGCACAAATACAGAAGTAAGCAGCACGATTGCCACTGCACCCGCCAATGGTAACTTGGTCATTTGCGTCATTAGCAGATAACCCACCGTTTGCCCTGCCAATGCAATCATCAATACTTTACGACGACCGACCGCATCGGACATAAAACCACCGCCAGGACGAGCAAATAAATTCATCACCGCAAAACAGCCTGCAGTCAACCCTGCTAAAGTATGCGATACACCATAGTTGGTAATAAAAAATTGCGGCAACATCGACACCACTGCCAATTCAGAGCCAAAACATGCTAAATACGCCATGTCCAAAATCGCCACTTGTTTAAACTGATAACCATATTCTGGATTTACCGCAGGGCGAGATGTATCAAATAAATGCTTATTGACTGACCAGATTTTGATATATTGATAGACTACAAGCACCGCCACCACCGCATATGCCAGCATGGTTTGATTAGCGGTTAATAATTTTAATCCGCTAGGTGACAAACGCCATGCCAACAAAAACAAAATCGCATAAACCGGTAAAATCATCACCGCATAAAAGTAAAAATCTGCCTTGTTTGATACTTCCAAACCGCCTGATTTTTTTGGTTTAAAATAAGTCGCGCCTTTGGGTGTATCACTGACGCCACGATAAAAAATGACCGAATAAACAATCGCAATCACGCCTGTGGTCGCAATCGCATACCGCCAACCGTCTGCACCGCCATACACTAAGGCAAGAATCGGCATCGACATTGATGCTACTGCCGCCCCAAAATTGCCCCAACCGCCGTACACCCCTTCTGCCGAGCCGACTTCATTGACAGGAAACCATTCTGAAATCAAACGAATCCCAACCACAAATCCTGCACCGACAAAACCTAGCAAAAATCGTCCAATCGCCAGCATTTGGAAACTTTGGGCAAAAGCAAACACAAAACACAAAAAACCGCTAATCAACAACACAGCACTATATGAACGCTTGGGGCCGTATCTATCGACCATCGCGCCGATTAGCAAACGAGCAGGAATGGTCAAAGCCACGTTGAGCATCAAGATCGCTTTGACTTGTCCATCGCTCAAATGAAAATATTGTTTGATAGTTGGCATCAATGCCACATGAGCAAACCAAATTAAAAAGGTGACGAAAAAAGCAAACCAGGTGTAATGTAACACCTTGATACGGGGTAATTTCATAGCAAACAGCGGTAAACGTTGGGGCATCTGCTTCTCCTTTAAGTAAGCCTGTACGGTTCACGGTAACAAGGCAAAAGCAATATTTATGCCATTATCATAAGCTTTTGTTTTTGCAATAATTTTTTTGAATGACCCATCAATTAGCTATTTTGCTGTGATAAAACTTTCACCGATTGGCATAAATGATAAAAATTTGATGCTGTACTGCACTATTTTGGTAAGTAATCGATAAGGTAAAAGAATAATGCAAATAAATAAGCAAAAAAAATGTCTAAAAATATTTTAAAAACCCTCAAACAGTTATCTACAGTTAAAGAGGTTAAATTCAAAGAGTGGTCAACATCCATCACACTGTCCGACAAATAATAGCCAAAATTTAAAACACCATAAAAAACAGTAAAAAACAACGGTTTAAAACGGTTGGCATAGATTTTGAATTATTAAATTTTAAAGTGCTAGATTCTAAAGTATTAAATATCGGGTCGGATAAGCAAGGTCAGCCAAATAATGCAACACACACATTCTTATCATAGGGGCAGGGATGGCAGGGACACGCTTTGCCATGCAGTATGCCAAAAGCAGACTGAGTACCCACAGCGGACTGGGGGTTGACAGCCAAGGCGAACAAAGTCGAGATGAGTTTGCCATCACGCTTATCAACAGCGAGCCGTATGCAGGCTATAACCGTATTATGCTATCGCCTGTATTGGCAGGGGAAAAACGCTTCGCTGAGATTTATCTATTTTCTCAAGAGGAGTACGCCAACCATAACATCACTGTAAAGACAGGCTGCACTGTTAGCGATATCAATCTTGCTGCTCATCAGGTCATCACCGACAGTGGCGAAACTATCGGCTATGACAAATTGGTGTTTGCCACAGGTTCAACGCCATTTATTTTGCCATTGCCCAACCATACCGCAAAAGGCGTCATGGGTTTTCGTACCAAAGCCGATGTGGATGCTATGCTAGATATCGCAAAAAACAATCATAATGGCAAAAAATCTCCAAAATGTCTGGTTATCGGCGGTGGATTACTCGGTCTTGAGGCTGCTAATGCTTTGGTACAACAGGGAGCGAAAGTCACTGTGGTGCATGGGGCAGGCTATTTACTCAATCGCCAACTGGATAAAACCGCTGCCGATTTACTGCAAACTTACTTTGAAAACAAAGGTATTGAGTTTGTGCTCAATGCCAACTCCCAAGCGATTTGTGTAGATAAGGATAACCAGGTTACTGGACTAACTTACACGGATAATGTCGACACATCCATCCCTGCCAAAACCATTGACAGCGATTGCATTATCATGACCGTCGGCGTGCGACCCAATATTGCCCTTGCGCAACAGGTCGGTATCACTTGCGAGCGGGGGATTTTGGTTGATAACCAAATGCGAACCCATACCCCAGACGTGTATGCGATTGGTGAGTGTGTACAGTTTGACAACCAGCTATTTGGGCTCGTCGCACCTGTGTATGAGCAAGCCAATATTCTGCTACATACCTTAAACGAGCAGCCAGGTAGCACCTCGCCCGTGTTTAGCGTACAACCAACGGCAACCAAGCTAAAGGTCTCGGGCGTGGCGTTATTTTCGGCAGGTGATATCGATGTGAGTCACGACTGCGAGCAATTGATTTATCAAGACCCTAGCCATAGCATCTATCAAAAAATCACCGTAAAAGACAACCGTATTTTATCTGCAGTGCTATATGGTGATGTACAAGAGGGCGGTTGGTTTTTTGAACTGATTCAAAATCAACAAGATATTTCAGCCATCAAAGATAAATTACTGTTTGGCAAAGCGTTTTGTGAAGAGTTGCTGGCGGGCTGATCTGACTGGTAGAAATTAAAAATAGTAAAAGGTTAACGTGTGACAACAACTATACAACATTTAGCATCACAAAAATCCCCCCTGACCCAAGTCAAGACCACCTGTGCCTATTGCGGTGTTGGCTGTGGCGTGTTGGCGACGATTGATGAGAATACCCAACACGTCAGCATTGACGGTGATCCAACCCATCCTGCCAACTTTGGCAAATTATGCTCCAAAGGCAAAGCGTTGGGCGATACGCTTGATCGTGACCGCCGTTTGGCTCATCCGATGATTCATGGCGAGCCAGTCGATTGGGATACCGCCACCGATTTTGTTGCTAAATCATTGCAACAGACCATTGATGAATATGGCGCCGACAGCGTTATGCTATATGTATCGGGGCAACTGCTCACCGAAGATTATTACGTGGCAAACAAATTTACTAAAGGTTTTTTGGGTACCAATAATTTGGACTCCAATTCTCGACTGTGTATGTCATCAGCGGTGGCTGGCTACAAGCGAGCATTTGGCTCGGACACTGTGCCTTGTAATTATGAAGACATCGAAAACAGCGACCTATTTATCATTATCGGTTCGAATATGGCGTGGTGTCATCCGATTTTATTTGGTCGGTTAAAATCCAGCAAACAAGCCAATCCCAACAAAAAAATCGTGGTGATTGACCCACGAGCCACTGACAGCACCGCGATTGCTGACTTGCATTTGCCGATTCGCTCTGGCACAGATACCCATTTATTTGTCGGACTACTCAATTACTTGCACCAAAACGGCTATGCCAATCACGATTATCTTAGGCATTGTGACAATCTTGCTGATGCGCTTGCAGCCAGTGACAGTTGGACGATTAAAAAAGTTGCCAAAATCTGCGGTGTCAACGAAAGTGATTTAACCGAGTTTTATCAATTGTTTGCCACTACCACGAAAACCGTGAGTTTTTACTCCATGGGCGTCAATCAAGCCAGTAATGGCACCGATAAGGTCAATAGCATTATCAATTGCCACCTTTATACAGGCAAACTGGGTTATGAAGGGGCAGGGGCATTCTCAATTACAGGACAGCCCAATGCCATGGGTGGGCGAGAGGTCGGGGCGTTAGCCAATCTGCTTGCCAGTCATTTTGAACTCAAAAACAGCGACCATCGTCAAACAGTAGCCAACTTTTGGCAAGCACCGACTAGTATTAGTGGTAAAGATGGTATCAAGGCAACCCAATGTGCCGATGCTATTTTGGAGGGGCAAATTAAAGCGATTTGGATTATGGCGACCAATCCTGTGGTCAGTCTGCCAGAAGCAGACAAATTTGCCATGGCGTTACAGCAATGCCCACTGGTCATCGTGTCTGACTGCTCAAAAGACAGCGACACGCTCGACTTTGCTCATGTGGCTTTGCCCGCGCAAGGCTGGAGTGAAAAATCAGGCACGGTCACCAACAGCGAACGCCGCATCTCTCGCCAGCGCCGCTTAGTCACCCCATTTGCTGACGCCAAGCCCGACTGGTGGATAGTCAGCCAAGTGGCACAGAAAATGGGTTTTGTGGGTTTTGATTACACCCACGACTACCAAGTGTTTGCCGAACACGCTCGGCTTAGTGGCGAAAAGAATGGCGGTGAAAAAAATACAGATAGCCGAAGTTTTAACATCAGCCATTTAGCCAATATTAGCCAAAACGAGTATGATAATTTGGCACCGTTTCAGTGGGGTCAACCGCATTATTTTGGACTACAAAAACAAGACCCACATACCACTATCGGCACCACTTATACCGATACCCAAAAACTGCATTTTGTCACCGTTACTCCTGCAGTACCCAAGTCATTGCCTGATGAGCAATATCCACTGGTGCTTAACACAGGTCGCTCGCGTGACCAATGGCATACCATGACCCGCACAGGGATTGCCCCACAGCTCAATCAGCATTTACCGCACCCACTGGTTGCGATTCACCCGAGTGATGCCAAACCTTTGGGTGTACAAAATAACGATTTTGTGCAAATTAACAGCCCCAACGGTACTATCTTAGTGCGAGCGGATGTGACCGAAAAACAACGCCAAGGCGATGTGTTTATACCCATGCACTGGAATCAGCACTTTGCCGCCAATGCGCGTGTCGGTAAGCTTATTAGCAATCATCATGACCCCTTTTCACAGCAACCGCAGCTCAAGCACCAACCTGTTAGGCTGCAAAAGCTAACCATGCAAGCATTTGGATGGTTATTGATTGATAAACACTGTGATGAAAACCTGCTAAATTGGCTCGAATCGCCAGATATGACTTATTGGGTGCGTAATCGCCAGTCAAACAGTAGCCAGTATTTTTTTGCCATTGATAATCAGTCTGCGGCCATGACAACTTGGTTTGATAAGCAATATTGGCAACAGCAGTTAAGTGTATGGCTCAATCAACCAGCGCAAGCCTACAACTTTGATATTATCCATTATCAACATATTGATACCGATAACACTAGCCAGGATTTACGACTTGCGATATTGCAAAATGGGCAAGTCCATGCGCTAGTATTTTTGAGCACCCACGAGCATAAACTACCCACCCATAACTGGCTAGATAGCCAATTTGGCAGAAGTCTTGATAGCCATACGCGTAAATGGCTACTAATGGGCAAACCTGCCACCGGTTTTATTGATACAGGGCGGATTGTTTGCTCTTGTATGTCCGTGGGTGAAAATACCATTGTTGAGACGATAAAAAAATATCACTGTAAAACCGTCGTTGAGGTTGGCAAACATTGCCAAGCAGGCACCAATTGTGGCTCCTGTCTAGGAGAGATTAGCAAAATTTTAGCGGGGTGACATTGTTATAACTTGTTGAAAGGATTATTGGGCGAACTTTAAGCCACTTTATCATTTCGCTTGATGTTGCCTGATTTTACTTGGCTACTTATTGATAAATAGCGTTAGATATTCAAAAAAAAGGGAAATAATTGGAAAAATTAATTGATAATGATTATCATTTATATTATCATTCTTACCGCTTTGTAACGCTTCTCTTTTTTTATATATCTGAGTGATTTTATGAATACTGCCAATGCTAGTTTACCGCCGCGTGGTGCTTTGCGCTATTTAAGTCTGTGTGTATTAACCACCCTTTATTCACCGTTGGCAACAGCGAGTGAGCCAGAACCCGTCACTACCTTGCAGACCATTACTTTTAATGCCCGTCAATATACCCCAGCCAAACAAACTGAGAACGTCCGCCATGACAGCTCAGTCAAGGTACAGCAATCTGATTTACTCAATCAATATTTACCGACGGTTGCTGGGGTGAATGTCGGTGGCACTTCGGGGATGGATCAGCATATTTATATTCGCGGTTTGGGCTCAGACAATGCCGGCAGTGCCTTAAAAATCACCGTGGATGGGGTGCGCCAACCGGAAACGCGCGGCTTTCACCATGCCGGAATTAGTGGACTTGACCCAGATTTGTATAAAACAACAGAGGTGTCAGTGGGTAATAACTCGGTGACTTTGGGCAATAATGCCATCGGTGGCGGTGTGGCGTTTACCACGGTGGATGCACAGGACTTGCTACTACCAGATCAAAAAATGGGGGCAAAAGTTAAACTGGGCTATGCCAGTAACGATCAGCAATTTCAGCGAAGCCTAACGACCTATGCCAAACCCAATGAGCAATTGGACATGATTGTGTCTTATAGTGAGCGTGACAGCGATGGCGGCGAAGATGGCAAAGGCAACCATATCCAAGGTGATGATATTACTATCAAAAGTATACTAGCCAAAGTCAATGTGATGCCGGCAGAAGGTCACAAAATTACTGCCAGTTACCAAAGCTATGACAATGACGGCAACTATCCGTTTCGCCCCAATATCGGCTACCAAGCCAATTTACCCGATAATATTCATCCTGGCTACACCAATAATGAAACCTATGCACTCGGCTATGAGTATAAACCGCATAGCAATTTTGAGCTAAACAGCAAAATTTATCATTTGACCAATAAATCGCTGTCGCAAGGACTGCGCGGAACGACACCTATGCGTGTAGCCACGTCAGGCAAAACCGATGGCATGACGGCAAGTATCAAACAGCAACTGACGCAACATCATGGTGACCATGCTTTGACACATACGCTCAACTATGGGGTAGAAGGCTATAAAAAATCAGCGACGTTAGAGAGTAGTGATATCACAGAAGACGCTACCAGCGTAGGGGTGTACTTACAAGACCGAATCGAATTGGGACGATTTGCGCTGACGCCTGGCGTGCGCTTCGACCATTATAAGCCGTCAGAGCGCTTAAGCAGTGACGACTATAATCAACTGTCGGGCGCATTGGCAGGAGAATTTAAACTGACGCCAAACCACAGCTTATTTGCCAGTTATACCCAATTGTTTAATGGACCACCCTTGCCAGAAACCATTCACCAATCTGGACAAACCTTCGTCAATAAAGACATCGAAGCAGAAACAGGCGCAAACGCAGAGCTAGGTATCAGTAGCCGTTTTCAAGGCGTGTTTGACAGTCAAGACAGTATGTCGCTGACAGCCAAAGTCTTTGATACCCAGTATGACAATAAAATCGACCGCATAACAGGCATTGACTGTACCACAGGCAACTCAGTGACAGACGGGCAATGTGCTAGCTACATCAATGCCGGCGAGACTACCATTAAAGGCTACGAGCTGAGCGCAAAATATCGGCTAAATAATATGCGCTTGAATGCAGGCTATGCCCATGCCAAAAGCAACACCGAGCAAGGCTACCAACTCAATAAAGACTCAGGCGATCAGTTAAACCTTGGCTTTAATTATGACATCAATGACCGATTTAGCCTTGGAAGTGCCATCCGCCATGTCAAAGGTTTAACGCGTCGCACCAGCGCTACTGCTGTGGCTGAGTTGCCAAGTTTTACCACCTATGATGTATTTGGTAGCTATCGTCCAAGCGCGTTACCGCAATTAACCGTGGATGCTGGCGTGTATAACCTTACAGATGCCTACTACTATGAGCACGTATCCAATACCGGTGATAAAGCCATGGGACGCAATGTCAAAGTAGCCCTAAGTTATCAGTTTTAAACTCAATGGGTGATAACCATCAGTATGATGGCTTGCCCATTGCGGTTTAATATTTTCACAAAATATTGCAGAAAAATTTTGCTTATGTCTAAAATCCAATTTTTTACCCGTCCTACTACCACAAGGTTTGGCGGGGTATCAAGACAATTGCCTAGGGTATTAATCGGTGTATTTTCTACGTTCACTACCATGGCTTATGCCCAGACGGATACGACTGCCAGTGCAGTGAGTACGGCGGCTTTAACTGATAATGGCAATGACCCACAGCCTGCCGTTACCACGCTTGACACCATTATCATTCAAGCAGAAGATGCCAGTCCGCAATATGCTGCTACCCAAGCGACCAGTATTTTAAAATCGGATGAAAAATTATTTGATAGCGCAAAATCGGTGAGTGTGGTCACGCAAAATCAGTTGCAACAAAAACAGGCGACCACGTTAGCCGATGCGCTCAAAGGCGTGGCAGGGGTAACGACAGGGCAGTATGGTCGTCGTGGTTGGGATGATATTGCGATTCGCGGACAATTAGCAAGCTCACAAATCCTGGTTGATGGGATGCGCACAGCGACTTCTAGCAATTTTTTAAATAGTATGGATATCTCTGGGCTAGAATCAATCGAGGTGGTCAAAGGCCCCGACAGCGTCGGCTTTGGGCAGATGATGCCGGGCGGTGTGGTTAATTTAACCACCAAAAAACCCAAAGACGAAACATTCAAAAATCTCACACTCTCAGCAGGCAGTGACGATTTTTATCAAGCAGCCTTTGATATCAACTATGCTCCCAATGGCTCAACCGATGGGGCGTTTCGTCTCAATGGGCGTGTTTCTGACCAAAAAGATTCTACCGATTATGTGTATTTCAAAAATTACTATCTAGCGCCTTCTTATCGTTTTGCGCTCGGCGATAACACGGATGTCACTTTGTTGGCAAGTTACCAACAACATGATTACGTCCGCCAACAAGGGCTACCGTTACAAAATAATGCCTACAAGACATACGCATCGAGTTTATTTTTTGGTGAACCAGCATATACTGTGCAAGATGAGCAATATCGTCTCGGCTATCAGCTTGACCATGATTTTGATTCAGGTTGGCGTCTCAAGCAAAACTTTGCGCTGTCAAGACGCATCGCCGATGCCGATGCGATTTTGGCAAGCGGTACCTCGCCGATAACCACTACGGGCAATATCAAACGCCAGTTAAGCTTGCTCGATAAGCAAGATACTATCGTGTCAATGGACAATCGTTTTGACAAAACCTTTAGTCATGGTAACGTCAGTCACGCGGTTTCAGTGGGGTTAGACGCCTTTCATGAGCGTAGTGATTATCAGCAACAAGTGTATGCTTATAGCCCCTTAAACTTAAATAACCCTGTGTATGGTGTAGGCAAAATCACCAACACCACACCCACCACCGACAAGCACAGTGTAAATTATTTACAGTATCTGGGGCTATATGCCAAAGATACCATCAAAGTGAATTCTCACTGGATTATCGACTTGGCAGGGCGTCATGATTGGTCAGATGTCAAAAGCAACGATGTAAAAAAAGATACCACCGTCAAAAATTCTAACAATGCTTTCACCGGCTCAGCCTCATTGATGTATCAAGTCAATGACAAAATTGCGCCGTATATCAGCTATGCCACCGCATTTTTGGCGACCACCGACGCGGGCAAAGATGGCGATTTGCTTGACCCAGAAAAAGGGGAACAATACGAAATTGGCGTCAAACTGCAAACGCCAGACGAACGCACCCAAGCCTCGCTGAGCTATTATGATTTGACGCGCAAAAACGTCAGCGAAAGTTATACTGATGGCACAGAGACTTATAATGTGGCGGTTGGCGAGCAACAAACCAAAGGTTTTGAGGCTGAACTGACTTCAGCAGTCAATGACAACTGGAACGTTAGCGCAGGCTATAGCTATATTCCCACCGCCAAAATCACCCAAGCGTCCAACAAATCTGATTATGTTGTCGGTCAGCGTATCAACCACATACCCAAACAAGCCTTCAATATCAGCACACAATACTATTTTGCGCCATCGCATTTGGGCTGGTATGTCGGGGCAGGCGCGCGTTATGAAGGGCAACATCATGCTGAGCGTGGCTCATCCAAGGTCGATTTACCAAGCTATACCCTATATGATGTTGAAGCAGGCTATAGTGCCAACCATTGGCAATTGGGTCTGTCGGTCAAAAACTTAACCGATAAAGCCTATTATTCAGGCACAAGCCCGAATGCCGCTATGATTATGTTTGGTGAACCCCGTACCCTGCGGGCAAATTTAACCTATAAATTTTAGATAGCGATGTGACAAAACTTTATTTTGACTAATATAAAGCTAACACAAAGCGAAGATAAAAAAGTATGAGGTTTTAAAGTTACTTAATTTCAAAGCTATTTGATATCAAAGTTGCTTAATATTTTAAACTCGCTTAATTAAAGTGATTTAATGCAGTCGCTTGTTCAATTTAGCCTAATTTTTAATATTTTTGTTGATAATGATTATCATTTATACTAACATTTAAAGCTAGTTTTTATATTTATCGTGTTATAGGAATGATTATGGATTTTGCAAATTACTGGCAATATACAGATGTAGTGACCAAGACGTTATTTTTTGTGTTAATTGTTTTATCGATGCTGTCTTGGATTACAGGCATTTTACGTATCTTAAATAGCCAAAAAATTGCCAAAACAGTGTCGCAAGATTTGACCCAGCAAATTTACCAACAGCAATCTCAACTCACCACCTTATCCCTAGACAATCAAAAATTAGTCACTGAGCAGCAGTTACTGCAACAGCTCAATCGCTACCGTTTTGCCAGTGAGCAGGGTTTAAATATCCTTGGCACGACCGCTGCCATTGCCCCTTTCATTGGGTTATTTGGTACCGTGTGGGGGATTTTTCATGCCTTAGATAGCATTGCTAAATCAGGTCAAGCAGGACTTGGTCAAGTCGCAGGACCGGTTGGGGAGGCTTTGATTATGACTGGGCTTGGACTTGCGGTAGCGATTCCTGCGGTCATTATGTACAATGTCATCGTGCGAATCAATCGCAAAGCCATGCACCAAGCGAATGACACGGCGCATACCTTGCTTGCCAACGTGTTAATTAATTCTTCCAGCCAAGTTACGCAAACTAGTTTAGCCGCTCAACCTCATTTGCAAACCAGCTCGCAGCCCAAGCAACAAACTACCGCCGCTGACTTAATGCTGAAAAACGCCTAACCTTGACCCATCGCTAAACAGATAAATAGATAAACAGGGAATAACTTATGGCATTTCAACTCGGTGATGACGCGTCGACGGGCATGAATGAAATCAATCTGATTCCACTGATTGATATCATGCTGGTCTTGATGATTATTTTTTTGGTGACGGCAACGGTAATCAATCCCAGTGTACCGCTAAATTTGCCCAAAACCTCGGCACAAGTCAATGAAGCCCCGCCCAAAGTGATACAAGTAAGCATTGATAAAGATGGCAAGATTTTTTGGGACGATGCCGATATCAGTTTGGCGCAATTAAACACACGCTTTGCCGAACAAGGCAAATTAAGCGAGACCCCAAGCATTCAGCTACGCGTCGATAAAGACAGTCGATATGATACCGTCGCACAAATCCTAGCAATAGCGAGCGAAAACAAGCTAACCAAAATTGCGTTTGTCAGTGAATAACCTGATTGAGAAAATTTTTATTGATAATAAGAATAATTATCATTATTATATAAGAAAATTTATCAATGAGGTGCGTATGTTTGTGTGTATCTGTAATGCGGTCAAAGAAAGTCAAATCAAAACAGCCATTGAACAAGGTCATGACAGCTTAGAGGCATTACAAGCTGAGCTTGATGTAGCTACTTGTTGTGGCGGCTGTCAGCCAATGATTGAAGGTTATCTCGAAGAGTACGCCCAGAGCATCAATAATTATACGCACCTATTTATTGAAGTTGCCTAGTTTATTAACGTTGCCTACTAACTTGTTATCGTACACACCCAAACTTATTCATTAATCTCAATGAATGAGCGACTGACAAATATTGTAAATTATTTGCTGCGGTGAATTGTTTTTAACGTCACTTTAATTTAGTATTTCAGATAATACCCAACCTTTGTTTCTGTTCATTTTTCAAGGATATACCCATGAAAGGCAGCCAAGCTGTTATTGATTATCTAAATTTCTTAATTAGTGGTGAACTGGGCGCTCGTGACCAGTACTTTATTCATGCGCAAATGTATCATGAATGGCATTATCCAAAACTTCATACGCGTATGCATCATGAAATGGAAGAAGAAAGCGATCATGCGCGCGCCTTAATCAATCGTGTGTTGATGCTAGAAGGCACGCCCAACATGAAAGTTGCCGATATCAACATCGGTCATGATGTGCCAAGTATGCTAAAAGCCGATCTGCAGCTTGAATACGCGGTTCGTCAACATCTCAAAGACGGCATTGCGCTTTGTGAGCAAGAGCAAGACTATGTAACCCGTGAGATTTTGGTCGCCCAATTGGTCGATACCGAAGAAGACCATGCGCATTGGTTGGAGCAGCAGTTAAGACTGATTGATATGATGGGACTAGCCAATTATCTGCAATCTCAGCTCGGTGACATCTCTGAATAAGGCGACAAAGCAATAAGGCAACTAAGGTAAACATTATGCAAGTCGATAAAGAAATTCTAAGAGCGCTAAACCAAGTTTTGGGTCAAGCATTGATTGCTATTAACCAATACTTCTTACACGCGCGTATCGCCAAAAACTGGGGACTGAGTGAACTCAATGAAAAATTGTATCATCAGTCGATTCATGAGATGAAATGGGCAGATGACCTCATTGAGCGTATCTTAATGCTAGATGGTCTGCCAAACTTGCAAGAGCTTGGCAAAATTTTAATCGGTGAAAATGTCGCTGAAATTTTGCGTTGTGATTTGCAGTTGGAGTATCAAAAAACTGACATCATCAAAAATGCGATTGCTTTATGTGAGCAGCAACGCGATTTTGTCTCTCGCAAATTATTGGTCAAACTCAAAGACGGTAGTGAAGAGCACATTGATTGGCTAGAAACGCAAATGGAACTGGTGACCTCGATGGGTATCGAAAATTATACGCAAAGTCTATTAGATTCATAAAGCGTATCAGCGTGTCGGAATAACTGTATGAACCATCAATATACGCAAGCCGCGTTGATTTCTGTCATCTCTATACTGATGGCATGGCTTATCATTATCTTAGTGGCAGTGATTTACTGATTGTCGTTGTAGTTGTCGTGTTTGGCATATTGGTATAGCCAAGATTATGGATGATTTCGGCTGGCAGTGTTCGTTCTGCCAGCCGTTTGGTGAGTTGTGTTAAGAGGCTGTTTTTAGTCAAAATGTGTTTTGCAAGATTTGTTTTACAAGAGATGTTTTAAAAACCTTCTAGTACAATTTTGCCTTTTGACTTACCTGATTCAAGCAACTTATGCGCCTTCTCCAAGTTTGCAGCGTTAATTTTGCCTAGATTTTGGTTAAGCGTACTTCTAATTTTTTGCTGGTCAACTAACTGGGCAACCTGTTGCAACAGATCACCTTGCTTTTCGATATCATCGGTTTCAAACATTGAACGGGTGAACATCAGCTCCCAATGGATAGAAATTGATTTAGTCTTAAACGGCATAATATCAAAGGTTTGTGGATCATCGATCAATCCAAGCTTACCTTGTGGTGCAATCAGAGAAACTATTTGCTTGATATAGGTGTCTGTATGATTGGTAGAGAAGACGTATTTTGGTTTTTCAATACCTAGTGCTTCGATTTGTTCGTTTAAATCTTTACTATGATCAATCACATGGTCGGCACCCAATGATTTTACCCAAGATTTGGTTTCTTCTCGTGACGCTGTGGTTATCACGGTCAGATTTGTTTTTGCTTTTAGGAGTTGGATAGCGATTGATCCTACACCGCCTGCACCACCAATAATTAAAATACTGCCAACGTCGGTTTCTGAAATTTGAAACCGATCAAACAGCATTTCCCATGCCGTTATTGCAGTCAATGGCAATGCTGCGGCTTCTGCATTAGATACTGTAATGGGTTTAAGACTGATAATTCGTTCATCGACTGCTTGAAACTCAGCATTACTACCATCTCGGGTTAAATCACAAGCATACCAAACAGAATCTCCTACTTTAAACGAGGTAACTTTTGAGCCAACTTCGATAATTTCCCCAACGGCATCCCAACCTAAAATACGATTATTTGCTTCAGACGAATTTTTTCTCACTTTGGTATCAACGGGGTTTACAGAGATTGCCTGAACTTTTACCAGTACATCACGCTCTTTAAGCGTAGGCTTCGCTTTTTCAATATCTACCAATGAATTTTTAAAATCATCATGGTTACTGATAACATATGATACGGCTTTCATGGATTTGTCCTTTTGTAATAGTGGGTTTAATAGCGGGGTAGT
This sequence comes from Faucicola osloensis, assembly GCF_020041925.1. Taxonomy (GTDB): domain Bacteria; phylum Pseudomonadota; class Gammaproteobacteria; order Pseudomonadales; family Moraxellaceae; genus Faucicola; species Faucicola osloensis_D. Next base: position 1,757,844 of record NZ_CP083409.1, read on the forward strand.
TTAATTAAATGCCGTGTTTTTAGTGTATTGCAGACAGGCTGGCTTGGGTCAGTCAGCCTAATCTGATAGAATTAATGAAAAATAGTCGATATTCTGAGTCTATGCTAAAGGTGTAAGGTCAAGGGCGCAAGGTTAAGAATGCGAGCTAAGCTCACATTTTGCGGCTGTGTTTGCGCGAAAAATAGCCCTTGGTAAATTCCCGTCATTTCTTATTGTACCAGTGTACCCAATCAAAGGTAGCGAGTGCAACATCATTTACAGCTTGTCACTTATGCTTATTTCTTTGTTATGGTTAAAGCAAGCATAAAGGGAGTAATATCAGTATCAAATTTAAGCGGATACAGACATTCTCTACGGCTTAAAGCGCAAATGTTTATGTAACCTTTATACAACAAAGCTATGCGGTAAAGCGGTTTGACATGAATATAACAGTGGTTTAGACTCAATTTTGATTCTAGTCAATGTCGGCTAGTCAATATTGGAGTATTAGTGATGCTTAAAACCGCTTTATATGTCCGTCTTGAAGCTAAACCAGGTAAAGAACAACAAGTAGAAGATTTCCTAAAAGCTGGTCTGCCTATCGTCAATGAAGAACCCGCCACAGTTGCATGGTTTGGTCTACGCCTTGGACCTTCAACCTTTGGTATTTTTGATGCATTCCCTGATGAAGCAGGTCGCGAGGCTCATTTATCGGGCAAGGTTGCCGCTGCTTTGATGGCTCAAGCAGATGAACTATTTTCAGAACCGCCTTCTATTGAAAAAGTAGAGGTGTTGGCAAGTAAACTACCAGCTTAGATTGAAGCCCAATTCTTTTGAGCTTAAGGCTTTTAAAGAGCTGCCTAAAATATTAATTAAAAAGCAGCTCTTTATTATAATTCTATCACTTCACTTAAATCAGTCACTTAGCTAACCGGTCATCCCATACTGTATCATTGACGATTATTTGACTATATATATTCAATTACAATATTTTCTTAACTTGCTGATAGCAAGCAATGTGCAAATTTAGATTTTGCGCCATTTAATTACTTACCCTGCAATTAATCATATTACTTTGTTGTTTTAATCGTTACCAAGTTTTAAATCAAGTTTTAAGCTAGCTATCTTACTGATAAAAACTGCTTTTACCGATGGATTAAATTTTGTTATTTACACTATCAATAAATCTACACTACAAATAAATAGACGACTGGTCTATTTTTGTGTATAGTGACGGCATGATGACAGCAAAATCCCAGTGTTGACTAGCGTTGACTAGTATTTGCAGTGTTGAGTAATTTTTTAAGTTTGTTGGACGGATAATGTTTGCCTAGATATCAGTCGCGCAATCTTTTTCAATGCTACCAATCAATGCTATTAAATAAAGGATTGATTTGTTCGACATCTTGTACATTGCGCACACGACTTCTTGCTGTGCTCATGTAGCAATAACCTTAATTCTAAAAACTATCAGAGAAAATAACATGAAAATTTTACTTGTTCTGACCTCACATGACAAACTCGGCAATACTGGTAAGAAAACAGGTTTTTGGCTAGAAGAACTTGCAGCACCGTATTATACCTTTATTGATGCGGGTGTTGAAGTTACCCTAGCATCACCTCAAGGGGGGCAGCCACCGCTAGACCCAAAAAGTAAATTAGCCGATGCACAAACTGAAACCACGCATCGCTTTGAAGCCGATCCCGTGGCAATGCAAGCGTTGGCACAGACGCATAAACTTAGCGAAATTTCTATCGCTGATTATGATGCCGTGTTTTACCCAGGCGGGCATGGTCCATTGTGGGATTTGGCAGAAGATCCGATTTCAATTGCTCTGATTGAACAAGCGATTGAGTCAGGAAAACCCGTTGCGACAGTTTGTCACGCCCCAGGTGTTCTTCGTCATGTAAAAACCAGTGATGGCAAGCCTTTGGTCAGCGGTAAATCCGTGACGGGTTTTACCAATACTGAAGAAGAAGCGGTAGGATTGACCGAAGTTGTACCGTTTTTGGTCGAAGATATGCTCAAAGAAAAAGGTGGTCACTATTCTAAAGCGGGTGATTGGCAAGTGTATGTCCAAGTAGATGGCTTACTAATTACCGGACAAAATCCTGCGTCTTCTGCTGCAACTGCCAGCGCACTGCTTGAATTGTTAAATAAGGAGTAGCCCATGTCTGCGTATGTGGTATTTACCCGTGAGCAAACTACAGATGCTGAGGAGCTGGCGCAATATGCACAAAAAGCGCCGCTTGCTCGTGAAGGTCGTGAGCTAACACCCTTGGCTTTTTATGGTCAATTAGAAGTGCTTGAAGGCAATGAAATTGAAGGCGCTGTTATTCTACGCTTTCCTGATATGGCAGCCGCGCGAGACTGGTATAACAGTCCCGTCTATCAAGAAGCCTTACAACATCGTCTAAAAGGGGCAAATTATCGTGCCTTTATTATTGAAGGTGTTGAAGACGCTATTTAAAAAAAGCATTTTAAGAAAAAGCACTGCTATCAGATGTGCTAACCTACAAATTAGTACATGACTGATAAACATTGTTATCAAATTAATGTCATAGCAGCCCAGTCATACATAATGACTGGGCTGCTATGACAATTTTTGCAGCTATCATTGTCGTGAAGCCAAGATAGTAAAACTAAGATAGTGATATTAAGCCAGCAAAGCTAACTTTTAAGACTTTCCACTTTTTAATAAAAACGCCGTCGCTTTTAAGGCTTCATGTAATGGTGTTTTATCTTTTTGCAGCTTACTTAATAACGCCGCACCCACCCACATTTGGTAAGTCACTTGGGCTACCGTCAAGGCATCAGTATCTGCTTGGATAGATCCATCTTGCTTGCCCAAAACGATGACCTCAGCAATCCGCTGGATTACCTTATCGACGCCATCGGACATAATAGCGCGCATATCTTCAGATAGGTCAGCGACTTCTGCAGCAAGTTTTACAATTAAACAGCTATCTGCCCAACTACATGGCGCATCAGGATCTTCAATCCATAAGTTAAAATACCCGATGAGTTTTTGATAAGCGGATTGGTCGCTACGCCAGAGTTCATCTAAACGGCGTTGGTAATTATCTACATAATACTGTACCAACTCACAGCCGAAAGACTCTTTAGATTTAAAGTAATGATAAAATGAACCTTTAGGGATCTCGCAGCTTTGTAAAATTTCTTGTAATCCCACACCACTAAAACCTTTACGCAAAATCAGGTCAGAACTGGTGTTAAGAATGTGTAAGCGTTTTGCTTCAGACTTCTTGATAGGGGCAGGCTCCATAGTTATTGTACACGCTATTATAAAAAATAGACCAGTCGTATTGTTTTTATTATAACTTATCTACAATGAATGTAAAGAAATTTTCATTGAAGGTGTTAACTATTAACCACAACAATTCAATATAAAACAAGTATTTATATAAAACTAGATAAGGATTGGATGATTGATTCAGACAGTCGAGACCACGTAACAGTCAAAACCGAATGATATGAGTACGGATTTAAAAGTATAGCTTTAAAATAGGGATTGATGCTAATTGCTATTTGATTATTACAATCCAAAAAATAAAAAACCACTGAGGATTAATGCACCTAAGTGGTTGTTTTATATGGTGGGCCCACACAGACTTGAACTGTGGACCAAAGGATTATGAGTCCTCTGCTCTAACCAACTGAGCTATAGGCCCGAAAGGGTAGTATCACAAATATTGCTAAGCAAATTTGTCAAAACTAGGCTGATTATAATACCTTAAAAAATTATTTTTGCAATGTGGAAATGGATAATTTTATGCAAAACGCTGATTAAATCAGCATAAACTTGTCTCATAGAATACGCCTTATTTGTCTTGTGTCACCGCAATCATCACACCCATATATTTATTGTCATTGCGTGACAGCGTCTGACTATACAATGCCGAGGCGCTACCGCCATCCAAAAACAACGCATTGTCACAGCCCAATTGCGATTTGAACAAATCGGCAAACTCATAAAAACTGACAGACGTGTCGCTTATCACAAATTTGACGCGGCTAGGATTGCGACCACACACGCCAACACCATTGCGGTACTTTCTCGAGCTACTATTGGCATCAAATGCCGAATGGATGTTGCCATCGATGACCAGCATGGGTCCAGATTGGGTAGCGAAGGTCGGTTTTGCCCCGTTTGCCAGTTTTTTTACCATGCTTTGACTTTCAGTGATATGAAAACCTTGGCGGTCTTGCCAAAATACCCCATTGGGCATTAGGTGAAAGTTACCACCGCCCTGCTTGAGATTTAGGGCTCGGATTTGCTTGCCATTGATGACCGTGTACCCAATCGGCGCAAAGTTGCCATCGTACATCCCTGCATTCATCGCAAATAACAAGGTTTTGGCAGGTTGCTCACTTGCCAAATAATCGCGCAGGGCAGTAAAGGTCAGTAATAATGGTTGGCTCGTGGACGAGGGATTTTGCCACTGTAGTGAAAAATTCGCCGCGTTTTTAGCATCAAGCTCGCAGATACTATAGTCGAACGGCTGGCTTTTTCGCTGACAATCTGGCACGGCTTTGACAGTAAACTGACGTGCCAAACCGATACTTGCCACCAATAATAGCGCCAAGCATAGGCTGACAACAGCCGCTTGTGTTTTTGTGATATTTAAGAGCGTCATACCATTGAGAGAAAATTTAAGCTATTGGCTACTATACCATAGTTGCGTATCACAGAATATATCCGCCATTTATTACAAAAAACTTGTTCAACTTGATATTCTAGCAATTTCGACTTAACAGTGATGAATTAAACTAGTTTTTGCCCTCAATATCATTATAATAGGCAACTAAGAACAGCACCCCCGTTTATTCAAATATTCAAATCGCGATTTGACAGAGCCATCGGGTAGGGTAAGGGCTGTTTTTACAGTTTCTCACACTTAAAATCATAATCCCCTTCAATTTTTAAGGAATTTAACATGGCCATTGAACGTACGTTATCAATTATCAAACCTGACGCAGTCGCAGGCAACCACATTGGCGAAATTTACAGCCGTTTTGAAAAAGCAGGCTTAAAAGTTGTGGCAGCAAAAATGTTGCATTTAGACAACGAAAAGGCGGGCGGTTTCTACGCTGAGCACAAAGAGCGTCCATTTTACAATGATTTAGTCTCTTTCATGACTTCAGGTCCAGTGGTAGTATCAGTACTTGAAGGGGAAAACGCAGTGGCTCACCACCGTGAAATCATGGGCGCTACCAACCCAAAAGACGCCGCTGAAGGCACTATCCGTCGTGACTTTGCTAACAGCATTGATGAAAACGCGGTTCACGGTTCAGACTCAACCACATCTGCAGCCCGTGAAATCAGCTATTTTTTCAATGACAATGAAGTTTGTCCACGTACGCGTTAATCCTAATATGACAAAAAACGGCTTAAATTTTAAGCCGTTTTTTTACTGCCTATCATTCGGCTGAGCTATCATTAAAAAGTAGCAATGCAAAAATAAGGATGCAAAATCAATATTAATAGTTTTGTTAAGGAAACTAAAGAAACTTAATTTAACAATTCATAACAAAGAGCCCATAGAGCACAGGCGTAAATCCGCTAAAATAAATTCATCACGACATAAATACAAACTTTGTTGACTACGATATTAATAAGACAAAATCAAAAAGAAAAAATAAAATAAAAAACGATAAAAATAAAAAAGCCATAATTTGGCATTATGGCTAACATCAGTAAAACAAAGAAGAAGAAAGAAACAATAAAAATAAAAACAAGTAGTGCATTACCCACTCCCATCAAGTTCCCCACTTGATGGGTTTATTTTTATATTATATAACGTTATATAATAAAATACCATAGCAATTTACTAGGATTTATCAATTTTTTTAGACGTTATACGGGAAATCTCGATTGACACCCAATTTTTAATTCAAGTAGCGAATTCAAGCATTGATAATAACTGGTTATGCCAAGTTTTTATTCAAAGTCGTTATTCGAATGCTATTCAAAGTCGTTATGCAAAGTTTTTATTCTAAGCTGTTATTCAAAGCTGTTATTCAAAGCTGTTATTTAAGGCAGCCTAACTACTTGTAAATCATACTTTAACCGTTAAAATAGAGTCCATTAAAACAGTCAATGTTATCATAGACACCACTAAACCAAACACAATAGCTTCCAAAATCACGACAGCAAGATAAAAAAATAGGATTAACCATGATAAGAATCGGTCAGGGTATTGACGTTCATGCCTTTGTCAACGACGGCACAGAAAACCAATTTATAACTTTAGGCGGGGTGAAAATTCCCCATACCCACAGTTTGCTTGCGCATTCTGATGGCGATGTGGTGTTGCATGCGTTGTGTGATGCGTTGCTTGGTGCATTGGCACTGGGCGATATTGGGCAGTTTTTCCCAGATACTGATGAGCGGTTTCGCAATATAGATTCGACCATTTTGCTAAACCAAGTGTACCAATTTATCCAATCAAAAGGCTTTGCGCTTATCAATGCCGACATCACCATCATGGCGGAGCGTCCAAAACTATTGCCTTATCGTACCGAGATTCAATCGCGTATTGCCGGTGTCATGGGCTGCGCGGTTGACCAAGTCAGCGTCAAAGCCACCACGACTGAGAAGCTTGGGTTTACCGGTCGTCAAGAAGGGATTATGGTAAGCTGCGTGGTGTTACTTGAACAAGTGACTTCATCAGATTAATGGAATTTGCGGGCGGTTTTGCTGCTGACTTTTTTGGGGTAGGCATCTTGAATGCTTACTTTCGATAACCATTATAGCGTATAATAGCAACCCTCACTCATCATTAGTGAGTCAAATTCTAGCTGTGAAGATAGCGCTCTACTTTAACAAGGGCCTGACAAAGGAATTTCATATGACTGATATGAACCAAACTGACATCGAACAAACCATCCGTGACCAAATCGCTCAACACAGCGTATTGCTTTACATGAAAGGCACGCCACAGTTCCCACAATGCGGCTTTTCTGCGCGTGCGGTGGATGTGCTAACCCAAATTGGTCGCCCATTTGCGTTTGTCAATATTCTTGAAAACCCAGAAATCCGTGCAACTTTGCCACAGATTGCTAACTGGCCAACTTTCCCGCAATTATGGGTGGCAGGTGAGCTGATTGGCGGCAGTGATATCATCTATCAAATGTTCCAAGACGGTGAATTACAACCCCTAATTGAAGCCAATAGCCCAGCGGTTTAGTTTTACTACTAGCGGGTTAAGGTTATTTCTTTTTTTAACGTTTTTGTTGTCATGTATCCATAACCATGTATCAAGTCCTAGCACGCAAATATCGTCCAAAAAACTTCCATGAGCTGCTGGGACAAGAACATGTGTCCAAAGCATTAATCAATGCCATCCATAACCAGCGCTTGCATCATGCGTATCTGTTTACAGGTACGCGCGGCGTCGGCAAAACCACCATTGCCCGTATTTTGGCAAAATGCCTTAACTGTGAGACAGGGGTGACAAGCGAGCCTTGTGGCGTATGTGGTGTATGCCAATCCATCGATAGCGGTCGATTTATTGATTTGATTGAGATTGATGCGGCATCACGTACCAAAGTTGAAGATACCCGTGAATTACTCGACAACGTACCGTATGCACCAACGCAAGGTCGCTACAAAGTCTATCTAATTGATGAAGTGCATATGCTATCGACGCATAGTTTTAATGCGCTACTCAAGACCCTCGAAGAGCCCCCCGCGCATGTGAAGTTTCTGCTTGCGACCACAGACCCACAAAAACTGCCCATTACCATCATCTCGCGTTGTCTGCAATTTGTCCTTAGACCTTTGCCGCAAGTCGCGCTCGCTGAATATCTTGGTACGATTCTTAACAAAGAGCAAATCAGCTACGAGCCTGATGCCTTATGGCAGCTATCGAGCAGTGCCAAAGGCTCCGTGCGTGATGCGTTGTCACTCACTGATCAAGCCATTGCGTTTGGCAATGGCAATGTCACAGATGAAGTGATTCGCCAGATGCTTGGCTTAATTGACCAAGCCGATGTCATCGCTATCCTTACCAATATTTACCAGCAAAATACTCAGCAATTGACGCAGGCTATTCAGCTTCTGCGTGAGCAGGTGGTGGATGCCAAAGCCGTATTTGACAGGTTGGCTGAGACGCTACATCAATTAGCAATTTTGCAGGCTTTGCCAAATTTTGATTTGCAAATCAATCGCCAGCAAAGCGAGCAATTGCAACAACTGGCTCAGCAGTTACCCGCAGAGCTATTACAGCTATATTATGACATTGTGGTAAAAAGCCGTGAAAACTTGGCATTAGCCAATACGCCGATGCAAGCGCTCGAGATGTGTTTGCTACGCTTGATGGCGTTCAAGCCACTGCATCGTAATCAAATCCCGCTTCGTCCGCCAATCGCTAGTAACCCTGACTCTCAAAGTCCTGATTCTCAAATTGTTGACACAACGCCTAGCGAATTAATGCAAGGTACAAAGTCTTCAGTGATGGCTGAAGATAGCGTACAAGTAACTGTCGCTGATGACTCAAATTATTCACATCAGGCAGCGAATAATCAGGTAACTGATAATAGCGCATTTTTTGGCGATGCAGCACAGTCTCAGTCATCAGCCTCGCTACCGTCTGACAATAACATTGATGCAGAGCGAGTGCCACACTCGCAGAATGATGACAACTTATCGGATGACAATCTGCTCAAATCTGCGTCAAACATTGAAGAAAGCATTCAACAAGGCACTGAACAACAGGCATTTGATGATAGCCATTTAATATCTATCGATGAAGCCGCGTTCAATACCACCACACAGCAAACGCCCACCATAGAAGACGATGCCAATCGCTTATCTGACGTGCAACCCAGTGACAGTCATCATGAAACTAGCGTGCATGGTATTGTTACCGCATCTGATATTGTTACCGCACCTGTCATGGTTACACAGGATAGCAACCCGATAAAACAAAATGAGCCAGCGCCAGTCGCCGTAGCTACCAATGTTAATGTAAATGCTGACAATTCCCAACATATTAGGGTGGCAGAAGGTAGTGATATTACTGATATATCGCCACTGGCATTGCTCAAACCCACTGATGTACCACTTGAAGGCGAGTGGACGCCTGCCAAATGGGATTATTGGGTGTTTAATGCCCGTGAACAAGGCTGGCTCGATGATGATGAATTAGTGCTTGCCAAACGCGGGGTTATGACGGGGAAGATTCATGGGATTAGCCAATTTGTCACTGAACAAAGCTTTTTGACCCATACCGCAACTTTTGATAATTTTTGCCAAAAACTTCGACAGCTTTTTGAGGGGATTGATATTCGTTTGGCGGAGTCGGCAAGTAATTTTCAAGCGCTAGAGCAATTAAAACCAGAAGCATTACAAGAAGCCCGCGAAAAACTAGCGTTACAACAAGCTACCCACCAGCTTGAACAACAAGCAGTTACGCAGGCGCTGTTGCAGCAACACGCCTCAATTAGCTGTGTTAAGTTAATTCAATAAGTCAATTTAATTTATATAAATTCTAGTTTTCAATTTTTTAACAGACGAATAATTGAAGAAAATCAATATTTGTTAAGAAAATCAATAAAATACAATATTAAATAGTTGAAAAAATATTAATAATTTTAGTTAATAAATCCCGATGTCGTTTAATTTATCTTGCTAATAACGTATAATACATCAGCTTTTAAAAGTGACTTTGATTAAGTGATAAAATTGGGTGAAATATGCTTGATAATTTAAGAGGCATGGCGGTTTTTGCAAGTGTTGTACGTCATGCTTCATTTAGTGGTGCTGCAAAAGAACTGGGCATAACAACAAGTGCGGTTAGTCAACAAATCCGCTCGTTAGAAAACGATATGGGTGTGGTGTTATTGCATCGCTCAACTCGTAAGTTAAGCTTAACAGAAGCAGGTACTAGTTTCTATGAGAGTGCCAAAGATGTGGTTGCGGCAGCCGAACAAGGTCGTATCCGTGTCAATCAATTACGCGATGAGTTAGCAGGGAACTTGCGCATTGCAACCACACCAGAATTGGGTGTGAATCATATTTTACCGGCGCTGTCGACTTGGATTTCGGCGCATGATGATTTAACCATCCATTTTGAAGCGGATAATCAGTACGTTGACTTGATTGAAGAGCGTATCGATATCGCCCTTCGGATGTCACCAAACCTTAATGACAGTAGTTTATCGGCGTTTCCTTTGACTGAGATACGTCAGTTGCTGGTGGCTTCACCGCATTTTTTACGTCAAAATGAAAAATTGACCGAGCCAAAAGATTTGGCCAAACTCAATATGATTGGCATTAGTCTTGTCAAAGACCCCAATCAAGTCGATATGGTGAATGTGGAAACAGGTAAAAAATCACGCGTGCGTATGCCAACACGTATTCAAACCAACAACATTATGCTTGCCACGACCCTTGCCAAAGAAGGGCATGGCGTTGCCCGTATTATGTCACTTGATATCCAAAAAGAATTGGCAAATGGCGATTTGGTGGAAGTATTGCCAGGTTACCAATTACCAAGTTATATGCTGTATGCGGTAACACCCCGGCATGAACAACAACCTGCGAAGGTGACGCGCTGTCTTGAAGTGTTGACCAAGTATTTTGCTAAAGTTTAGCGGTTGGACTGTCAGTAGTACCAATAATTAGTAGCAATAAACAGTTAAATAAAAAACAGTGTCATAAAAAGCGAATAGTGAAGGCTATTCGCTTTTTTATTGAGGCTGATAGCCGCTAAGGTTGTCTGTCAGGCGGCGCTTGGGTGACGCCATAGCGAGCGAGATGTTGATGCAGGATGCGACGCAACTCCAAAATCGCCTGCGGGCTAGTATGAACATTGTGACGACCGGTAAGCACTTTTTCAGATTCCACGCCTTCTAAATGCGAGCTGTTGTACGGCACAATACCATCAGAGACACGGTCGGTTGCGCCATATTTCACCGATTCTAAGAGTTGCTTTTTCTCATCTAGGCTTTGTTTGGCTTGCGCCAGACTCGTGGTGTTATACAGCTTGGTCTCTGTGGCGGGTTTCACGGTCGTGGTTGTATTGTCATTTTTTAAAGATGTTATGGATGCCGATACATCATCAGTAGTACTATTGGCTGCCTTAGCGGTAAGCTGATTGAGCGCATTGGACAAATCCTTATCATCAGTGGCGATGATGTTATTGACGGCAACATTGGGCGCGATGGTGACATCTGCCGTTAATTGGTTAAAGTAAGAGCGGCTGCTCAACTGGCTGGCGCCATTTTCCAAAAATAGCTGTGCCAGCGGATTGCTTGAAACCACGCCTTCAGTAAATAGGGAGTTTAAATTGCCATACACGGTGTGGATAAATCCTGCCGGTAGTGAGATGATACGGCGCAAACTGCGAGTAAACCAGCGATCGGCATAATCGGTACCGCGAAATGGCGAAGAGATAAAAATCGCGCGATCGACTTGCGGCAGGGCTTGAAGTTTGAAGCGGTCACTGAGCGTTTTATTTTGCGCATGACGGACAAATGCCGCGTAGCCTGCTGAAAAATTATTCATCTGTGAGTAATTGGCAACCAGCGATTCGACTTTGGGCGTTAAGTCATCATTTGATACCAACAAACGCCCAATCACCCCACCCATACTATGACCAATCAGCACCGCATGTTGACTGGCAACGTCCTGCTGCTTAGGATCGACAATTTTAAAAGTGCGTTCAATCAAGTCATAAATTTGGTGGCGGTTTTCTAGCATCGGGATATTGGTGGGATAAAAAATCTGCCAAACTTGGAAGTTTTCGCGAAGTTTTGGGTCATTAAAAATGTCATTGGTCAGTCCAATCCAAGTTTCAGGACTCGATGCCAACCCATGCATCATGATAATCACGCGTTTATTAGGATTGTAAGGCTCAAGCATAAATAAATGCGGCTGGGTTTGCTGATACGGCGAGGAAAACATACTAAAATAACTGATATTGCCTAGGCGATTGTCCTGTGACCACAAGCCGTAGGCTGCCGAAAAATTCGCCGATAGCGCAAAATCTTTGTTGAGAATAGAGACACTTTTAAACTGATAGGGATTATAAATATTAAGCGAAAAATCGGTGGTTTTTTGCAACTCATCAATGCTATTGCCTTTGGGCACCAACACCGCGGTCATAGGCAAATGCCCTGATTGGTGGATACGTTCTTCTAACGGTGTATCATTGGCATAGTGTTGCAACAAGTCAATAATCACCGCCCTATTGATGCGACTATTGAGTAGCGCCACATAATTGATACCAAAGCCATCGCGGCGACTGATGGTATTAAATTTTGATAAATTAATCTGGTAGCTTGAAATCAGTTTCATCGATGCCGATTTGTCAGTAAACGGCTGTCCATTGATACTGACACGCAGGTTGTTGCGAGTGATTTGATAATTTTCTGCCATTTTTTGATGATACAAGCGATCACCTAACGCATCGATGGCAGCGTAATACAAGTCCTGAATTTGGGTATCGCGTTGTTTTGGCAGATAATACAATTGTGACGGTTGTTGATTGACGACGGTTGGATTGAGGATATCATACATCAAATAAATGTAAGAAAACCGAATCGATTGCAGCATATCGTCTTGAAAGGCGATAGTACAAGAAATTTCATCGGGTTTGGGCGCTACAATGTCGGTCTTGCCAACCAAATTTTTGGCATAGTCTGTGGCCAAATCTTTTGGCGGATTGGTACAAGTTTTGGCTTGCTGGCGCTGCTGGGCAGAGGCGTAAAACAGCTCACTAATTGCGCCATAAATCCCTTTATCGGAATTAAGATCCGCTTGCTTGAGCGTCACTACACAGGCAGGCATATTTGCCAAGCATTTTTCTTCATCTAAACCTGCCTGCACTAAACGGCTTTTGGTGTCAGAACTCAAGCGGCTGCCTGATAACACGCTGACGCGCTGATCCATGATGGCTCTTGCAGTATCGCGGCTACCGATTTTGGTGGTGGCGCAGCCAGTAAGGGTGATGATAGTAACCAATGTCGTCGCCGTGATGAGAGACTTTTGACAAAATCTAGTAGATTGGTTTGTTAGCGGCATGATGATTTACTCGGCTAAAATAGCGCAAAAAAGAATAGAGCAACGATAGATAGCACAAAAAAATGTAGCGCAAAAAATCTGCCTATCACTGAATGATAGGCTGAAAAAAATCACCATGGTAAAATTCAACTATAATGGTGAATTAGCATGGTGACTTAGCAGTGATATTAAACCACGGCTAGGGTATGAACGCAAAAAATTATTGAACGACTTTTGCAGGGATATCCCAAATGTAGTATTTACCGCTATTGACGATGCGTAATTGCTCATCGATATATGGATTGTTTGGGTTTTTGGCTTTAAATTCCGTTAACCGTTGAATGGCGCGGTCTTTTTTGTCATCCAATAAATCTGCTTGCGCCAAACTTTGCGTAGCTTCTAGATAGCCCATTTTTTCGGCTTTTTCTAAGTATTTGGCACCTTCTTTAAAACCGCCACCTTCAGCGAGCATTGCGCCATATAAGAAGTTGGCTTCTGCCGTGTCATTGAGCCTCACGGCACGGGCGATATAATTGCCTGCACGCACGGCATAATCAGAACCTAAATCCAGATTGCGACCCATCGCATTGAGTTTTGCTGCACGCAGTAGCACCTCATAAGAGGCATTTGGATTTTGTGCGTAGGTCTCAATCCATGCGGTCAAGGATTTGAGTCGCTCAGTGGTATTGTAGCGCTCAGTACGGCTCGAAAAAACAGGGGGATAGTGGCGTGCCATTGGGGTAGCATAGGTAATAAAATCGTCTAACACGCTGACATCTAACTGTGTACTGTTATCCGTGGTTCGTGGAATCAAAACGGTTTTTACTGTTGAGATATTACTAAGCGTTAAAGTCGGCAGTGGGATATTGGCAAGATTTTGCGCTGAAATATCCGTGCCTACCAATTGTACGCTGTTGGTAGATGGATACATCACGTTGGCAACCGTTGGGGCGGTCAAAACAGGCACTATCACTGAACCTGTATTTGAGGTGGCTGACGGGGGTGTCATTTGCGGGGTAGTATTCTTCACGCTATTACTGACCCTATCAGCCGATTTTTCGGTTGATTTGTTGGTAGTTTTGGCTTTGGTGACCGTGGTTTTTTTAGTGGCTGTTGTCTGAGTAGCGGGTTTTGCCGTGGTGGTTTTGGTGGTGGTGGTCTTGGTCGTTGTTTTTGCGGTTGCCGTTGCAGCCATCGCTACAGTGGCATTGGTTGCCATCAAAATAGCTAAGGTGTAGGTTAGGGGTTTTACCATATGAGTCATTGAAATTTCCTTAAAAAATTGGGTGGGATTAATTGCATAAATCAATCAGCTTATCCCATAGTAACAATGTAAAGCAATAATCTAAAAATACTATCAAAAAATAATAAAGTTATTGTTATATTTTTACGCGAAAACAGCGCGCTTAAGCAAGATTATAGCAATAAACACGCTAGCAAACGATTGAGGCTGTCAGCCATGCCCAGTTAAACACGCTCGGCTAAACATGCTCGGCTAAACATGCTCGGTTAAATATGATACGCCACCGTTTTCATGCAGTTAGCCAAAAAACGCATCGTGGTTTTGATGGGTAGTGGCAATGGGCTGGCACCTGATTCGACTGCTTTATCACGGTGATGTAATTCTTCTTTATCCATTTGGCTTAAAATCTCAGCACTGCGTTTATCCTGTACAGGCAGCTTGCCAAGATGGCTGTGCAAATGCTCGCTGACTTGGGTTTCCGTCTCTGCAACAAACCCCAAACTAAACTCATCAGAAATCAATCCCGCTACCGCACCCATGCCAAACGATAGCCCATACCAAAGCGGACTAAAAATACTGGGATGGCTACCCAATTCATTTAACCGTGTCTCACACCATACCAAATGGTCAATCTCCTCTAGCGCAGATTGATGCATGGCTTTTTTGACCGTTGCTTGCTTAGCGGTAAATGCTTGACCATGATACAGTCCTTGCGCGCACACTTCGCCCGTGTGATTGATACGCATGAGACCTGCGACATGACGCGCTTCTTCCACGGACAGTTTTGGCACATCGGGGCTAGAGACAGGCAATGGGCGGGTGCTAAGATTGCTGTTTGGAATAAACGAGCGAATCGCCCGATCAAAGAAGACAATATTGCGGTCTAGCTTACTGAGTGATAGGTTGTTTTGTGCTGGTTCAATCGACATAGGCGCTCTGTTCAAAGTGTTTCCAATCGCTATTATGCGCAGAATATGGCGTTAATTCTACTCAATATCACAACTTTTGACTAGCAAATCTATATAGCTGATGGGCAATTTGGCTATTTTATAAAAAGCCCGTGAGAGGCTAGGCAATCACGGGATGTTGTAATAACGATATATTATACCGGTGGTAATTGTGAACGGTAAGCTTCTGCAAAGTTATGACCCGTTAAGGCTTCAGTCGCTTTGACCGTGACATAGCTACCTGGGGCATCGCCATAGGTCGGGATTTCTTTACCTTGGCTATTTTGACCGACGACACGGGCATTGATTTCGTTGCCCTCAAATGGTTTGATCCAGTCATGCCATCTTGTCCACCAGGTGTCTTTAACATAGGTGGCGTCTTTGTGCCATTGGTCAGCGTCCGCAGTGTAGTTATCATTGGTGTAGTAACCATATTTACTACCTGGCGGGTTCATAATACCTGCAATATGACCTGATTCCCCTAACACAAACACTTTTTCACCGCCAAATACTTGCGTGCCTGGGTAACAGCTTTTCCATTTTGCGATATGGTCTTGCAAAGTTGCGACCATAAACACGGGAATTTTGACTTTTGATAAGTCAATTTTCACGCCGTCAATTTCAACCCCGCCCGGTTTACGCAGTAAGTTGTTGATATAGAACTCACGCAGTAGAAAATGGTGCAGCGCAGCGGTCACGTTGGTACAGTCTGAATTCCAGTATAACAAGTCAAAAGGTACAGGGCGTTCGCCTTTGAGGTAGTTTTGTACGTAGTAGTTCCAGTATAGGCTATTCTCACGCAGTAGGCTAAATGACACGCCCATCATTCGTCCATCAAACACGCCTTTGTCGGCGTTCTGCTTGTCAATCGCCGCAACGATTTTATCGTCGATAAATACGCCGATATCACCTGGATCTGAGAAGTCAATAATAGTCGCCCAAAGTGTCGCACTGGCAATGCGGCTTTCTTGTTTAGTCGCGGCAAGATAGCCTAACGTCAATGCGGTCAACATACCCCCAATACAATAACCTGTGATATTGATGGTTTTTTCACCCGTGATGGCTTCAATTTGATCCATCGCCGCAAGCACACCGTCTTTCATGTAAGTGCTCATGCCAACATTTTTGTACTCAGGGGTCGGGTTCGCCCAAGAGATGACATAAACCGTATGACCTTCGTTGACTGCCCAATGCACAAACGAGTTGTTCTCACGTAAGTCCATGATGTAGAATTTGTTGATCCAAGGTGGCACCATGAGCAACGGACGTTGTTTTACTTTTTCGGTTGAAGGGTCATACTGGATGAGCTGCATCATGTGGTTTTCAAATACCACTTTTCCTTTTGAGGTGGCGATGTTGTCACCTACCCGAAACGCACTCTGGTCAGTCATACGGATATTGAGTGTATCAGCGCTATTACCCATGTCCTCAGCTAACTGCTTCATACCTTGAACCAGATTTTGCCCCCGACTTTCGATGGTCAAACGGAGTACTTCTGGGTTGGTCATTAAGAAGTTGGTTGGGGCTACTGCATTGATCCATTGGCGGGTAAAAAAAGCCAAGCGTTGACGGGTTTTTTCATCAATGCCTTCAACGCCATCAATCGCATCCATCATGGCTTGGGTGGTTAATAAATAATACTGTTTTAGGAAGTTAAAAATAGGATTGTCTTCCCATTCTTCATCACTAAACCGTTTGTCGCCTTTTTCAGGGCTTGCCACCGGGTCGATTTTTTTACCGGCAAATTGTTGTAGCGTGTTTTGCCACAAGTGCATTTGGTCTTTGAACAACTGCAATTGGTCTTCAACCATCGTGCCTGGGTGATTGGTCACCATTTGACCCATTTTACGCCAGCCATCCATTAAGTCCATCATGATGGAGGTATTGGTGTACTGCGGCGCTTGGTTGGCACGCATCGATTGCTGTGCAATCTGTTGGCTCAGTTTGGTCATATTGCCAAAAAATTCGCTATAGAATTCACCGACCGCAGGATTGTAAGGCGGAATACTAGAGGCCATGTGAGCAAACGGATTGGTTTTGTTCAAAAAATCCAGCGGATTTTGCGGCAGATTAAAGGCGTTGGTTCCGAAGTTGTTAAAAGGATTGCTATCAAAACCAAATGCATTATTGCCAAAGGGAAAATTGGCAAATGGCGTGTAGCCAAAAGCATTGGTAGTGGTATTCTCTGCGCCTTGGGTGTTGGAAGTATTGTTATTTGAAGCATTGTCGCTTGAGAACTGGGCGTTCGTTCCTTGATATTGGGTGTCTTTATTGTCTGCCATGATAAGTCCCGTTATTATGCTGTGCCTTGATAAGAATTCGCTGTGAATATGCATGCTTACTTAAAAATATGGTGGATTAGGCATCTGTCTAATCCACCATTTTTATAGATTCATAAGCCGCCATTCATCTATCAGGTAAAACATAAATAGCTATTTATAAATGATACAGTTTTAAGAATGACTACGATGCATCAAACTAATTATTTTGCCGCAGGGGTTGTTTTTGCTGCAGGTTTTACCGCTTCACTATTTTGTGTTTGTGCTACATCATTAGCGGTGCGAGTTGCCGCAGCAGTCACGTTAGTCGCAGCTTTGTTCATGTTTTGGGTGGTTTGTTTAACCGCTTCTGACATTTGGTTGGCCGCTTTGTGCATGTTTTCGTTTACTTTGCGGTTAAAGTCTTCTGCCGTTTTTGATGCGTTGCTAGCAGCGCTTTGCATGGCATCTTGCATGCTTGATGCATTTTGGCTATAGATTTCATTCATCGCTGACATGACTTCATTACGGATTTCATTGCCAAGCTCAGTCAAACGCTGTGCATCTGACAACATTTTTTGACCCAATTGGTTAAGCAGTTCAGTTTGTTTTTGGTTGAAGCTTGAAGCCGCTTCCGGAGAGTCAACAGAAGAAACATTGCGAAGTTGCTCAAGACCCATTTCTGAGTAATGACGCATTGTTTCTAAAGAAAAGTCAGTCATTTTTTCCGCATTTCGTAACATCGCTTGGTTGAAGCGTGACCATGGTGCGTACATTTGACGTGAACCATCTTTCATTTTATCCATAAAATCGTTGTTCATAATTGACCTCATTAGGCTACCAGAAAAAACAAGAAGGGTATTTTAGAATACCAATTTGCGATACATTTTCTAATCAAAAATATGACTAAAATGAATGCGATAAGATTTAAGCATAGTCTATTTGCTTGATATTACAATATCATGAAAAATGGCTAAATTAAACCTTGCGAGGAGCTTAAAAGTAAAAAACAATCGCTATTTATGTTAATATTTGTAATAGTATAATCAACTAGACAGTAAGAGCAGATAACCGATAAAAATCGGTTATATCTTACCATTTATCCTAAAATAGTTGACAGGTTTGTCACTTTTAATTATTGGTTTCTATCGTAATTGCATGCTCAAATGATAAAGCTAATTCAAGTTGCTCATCGGTCAATATGACATAAATTTGTTTGTCATCGTCTGAGTTGATTCGTAAAATCGGAACGTCAATACGGCCATCGATATTTTTATCCGCATCCAAACTAAAACCTAAAAAATCGAGTTGTTCGACAATCATCCGACGGATAATCGCTGACTGTTCACCTATTCCTGCGGTAAAGATAAGCGCATCACAGCCTTTCATACTAACCATCAGGCTTGCGATTTCTTTGGCGGCATGCGTGGCAAAATACGCTAGTGCAAATTTGGCGCGTGGGTCATCGCTAGCGAGCAAATCACGCACGTCATTGCTAATTTCAGATAAACCAAGCAAGCCCGACTCTTTATATAGGCATTGGTTCATTTGCTCGAGCGTCCAACCTTGCTCAACCATATATAAAATCACCCCAGAATCCAAATGACCCGGACGGGTGCCCATTGGTACGCCATCTAATCCACTAAAGCCAAAGGTACTGTCTTTTGACTCGCCATTGTCGACCGCGGTGATACTACAGCCACTACCCAAATGCGCGATAATTAAGCGCTTTTTGGCAATCTTTGGGAGATAGGTTTCAAGTTTGCGCATAATCGCCTGATACGATAAACCATGAAAGCCATAACAGCGCACGCCTTGATCGCGCAGCGATTTTGGCAGCGCATAGCTAGACCAAATCTCTGGGCGATGGTAGTGAAAGGCGGTATCAAAGGCAGCAATGTGCACCAGTTTTGTATCAATGGCTTGCAGCGCGTTGACCACAGATAATGCAGGGGGCTGATGTAGCGGACAAATCGGTGATAACTCCACCAAATGCGCCATCACTGTCTCGTTAATCACCACAGGAACATGATAGTGTTTGCCACCATGAACCACGCGGTGGATACAGACAATCTCACGCGCGGGGAAGGCCTGTCTAACACGAGTAAACAAGCTTACCGCGGTATCTGTCAAGGTGTCTTGGGGTTCCCAATCGGCCAAAGATTGGGGCATGGCGTGCCAGACTTTGTTTTTGGTTTTTAGGTTGATATTGACATCAAACAAGGGTGACCACGCAAGGGGGGATGAGTCAACTGCTTTAGTCGTGTCATACGCTGCCATTTTGATAGTTGCTGAACCCACGTTAAAGGTCACCACAATCGGGTGAGTCGAGTCAGTATGCATCATTACAGAATCGTTCATGCTAGTCACCTCAATTAACAATTAACATCAAGCTTATTTACGCTTTTGCGCAACGTAGGCGCCAAGGGCAATGGAATACAGGCGGTCGAGTTCATCATCCGAACGACTGGTCAACACAATCGGCACTTTTGAACCCATGACAATGCCAGCAGCTTTGGCTTCGCCCAAATAAATTAACTGTTTACCTAGCATATTGCCCGCTTCTAAGTCAGGTACTAGTAAAATATCGACATCGCCGGTGACAGGTGAGTGGATATGTTTGATATCCGCAGACTGTTGGCTAATCGCATTGTCAAACGCTAGTGGTCCATCAAGCAAGGCACCGGTGATTTGACCACGGTCTGCCATTTTGCATAACGCCGCGGCATCAATGGTCGATTGCATTTGCGGTTTGACTTCTTCAACCGCTGCCAAGATGGCTACTTTAGGCTGCTCAATGTCCAGCGCGTGCGCAAAATCAATCGCATTTTGCAAAATGTCTTTTTTGGTCAGCAAATCTGGCACCACGTTGAGTGCACAATCGGTCAAGGTCAAAAGCTTGTGATACGTGGGACTTTCCATTAACCACACGTGGCTCATACGACGCTCGGTGCGTAGGTTTTGGGTTTTATCGATCAGGACACCCATTAACTCATCGGTATGCACCGAACCTTTGATGATAAAGTCGGCTTGCTGTTCACGAACCATTTTTGCGGCGATTTCAACTGCGTCATGGCTATGCTCAGCATCCACCAACATAAAGTCTGAAATAGCTAAATTGGCGTCAGTAGCGGCTTTTTCGATTTTGTGTTTTGGACCGACCAAAATCGGGGTGATGATGTGGTGCTGATGTGCTTGAATACAAGATTGCAAAATGATATCGGTAGTAGGGTGCACCACCACGGCAGGGACAGGCGAGACAAAGCGCCCTTGCGCTAAAAGCTGCGAAAGTTTGGTTAACATCGTGTTGCCCTTATGAGTTGACATAAATAACCCTGCGCACTTAGGTTTTGATTAAGCGAGCGCTAAACATTGACATAAACAGTAGTATGAACCCATGACATGACAGCAAGATGAATCGGTTGTTACGGTGTGTTTGCCGCGCTGCTTAATTTATTAGCTTAGCTTAACTTAACTTAACTTATCTTAATTTGATTTGGCTTCACTTGGCTTAACCAAACCAAAGCTAGCCTGCGTCAACTAAGCTTGGTAATACCGGCACCGATAATTTTACTGATGCCACCTGTTTGCGGCACTACTTGGATTTGACTACTGATTCTATCTTTCAGCGCTTGAATATGGGAAATCACGCCAATTAGCTTGCCCGATTGCTGTAGGTTGGTTAGGGTGTCGAGCGCTACATCGAGTGCTTCTTCATCGAGCGTACCAAAGCCTTCATCCAAAAACAGCGAATCTACTTGCATGCGGTGACTGGCCATATTTGACAGTCCCAATGCAAGCGACAAGCTAATAATAAAACTCTCACCGCCTGATAGATTTTTACTGGTGCGGATTTGCCCGCCTTGGTAATTGTCCATCACGTTGAGCATCAAGGGCTGCTCGCTATCAGCTATCAGCAAATAACGGTCGCTCATTTTTTTGAGCTGCTCATTGGCATGGGCAACCATGATATTAAAGGTCAAGCCTTGGGCAAAGTTACGAAATTTTTTGCCATCGCTTGAACCAATCAACTGATGCAATACCTTCCATTCTTCGGTATGGTTGCGCTGTTGGTTGATGGCATCTAATAGTTGCTGTTGGTTTTGTTTAAGGGCTTCATTGGCTGCTAGCTGCTGTTCAACGGCGCCCAATTGTTTTTGCTGCTCGCTAAATTGCTGTTGCAATTGCCCAAGCGCATCGAGCAATTGTTCAAGTGACAGCGCAGTTTGGGGATGATCGAGTAACTGCTGCTGTATGCGTTTGGCTTCAGACAGTAGGTTATGATTGCGCTGCTGGCTATCATGGAGTTGACTGGCAAGCTGTTGTAAGCGTTCTCGCTCGGTATCAACCAAAACCGCAGCGCGATAATCGGCGTCATCTACAAAACCCAATGTCGCAAAACGCTGCTGAATATCGGCTTGTAGCGTTTGCTGGGCAGTTTTTAGTTGGGTGGTGCTAGTGGTCAAAGATGCGATCTGTTGTTGCAAAATCTGCAGCTGACTTAGCTGCTCATGAAAGGCGGTTTGGCTGGCTTGATAGTCCTGCAAAGCCTGATTTTTTGCTTGGATTAACGCGTGAGAGACGATGTCTACCGCTTGTTCGCCAAACAAGGCGTATCGCTGCGCCTGTAGCTCGCTAATTTCTTGCGCCAATGCTTGCTGTCGCTGACGGACTTGGCGTTGATTTTGGGTTAGATGTTGCTGGTCTGCCACCAATCGGGTGAGCGCTTGCTCAATCCCTGTGATGGTGTCATTGATATGGCTAAGCTTAGTTTCTAATCCTTGATAGCGCTGTAAAAGTTGCGCAAGGGTATCGATATGCTGATTTAATTGGGCATTCGCATCCTGTGTGGTAGCAAAACTAAAAGTGCGTTCGCGCGTTGCAAACGGCATCAGTAACGTGTCAATGCGCTGCATTACTTGATGTTGTTTCTCGGCGATAACCAATTGCTGGGCATCAATATCGCGGATTCTGTCTTGGCGATGTTGCTGCTGATTTTGTAACACGGTGTGTTGCTGCAAAACATCATGGTATTGCTCGCTTAATGTGGCTAATCGCTGCTGGGTTTGCTGCTGCTCGGATTGTACGGCTTCGATTTGCGTCAGTGAATCTTGCAGCGCTGCCAAAGACTGCTGATTGTTGGTTTGTTCAGCCTTGATTATCGTCGCCAATGTTTGAAGGGCTTGGCGGTCTATATCGTCATCGGTGCTAGGGGCTGCAGCGAGCGGCAATGCTTCAATTGCCTGTTGTACGGGCTTAGCATGTATAAGGTGTTGGCTGGCAAGCTGTAATTGATTTAATAAGCGTTGGTTGTGTGCCTGTAGGTGCTGCAAATGCTCATTGAGCTGTTGCTGGTTATTTGTGAGCGCATGCTCTTCAAGCAATAACTGCTGTAATTGGCGATTGATGTCATCAAGCCGTTGTTTGGCAATCGCTAATTGTTGCTCTGTATCATCAGGTGTGTAGGGCTGATGGGTGGCGAAAGGATGCGCGGCTGAGCCACACAGCGGGCAAGGTTCGCCGTGGCGTAATTTATCGCGCTCCTCGGTCAAATCTTGAATTTTTGCCAATAAAATCAAGTTGCGGTTTAACAATTCGGCAGTCTGCTCGGCGGCTTGTTGCTGCTGCTCGCTAGTTAGTCGTTGGTTAGCAATCTGAGCCAATTGAGTTTGACCATCGGCTAACTGCTGCACAAATTGCTGATAGTGTTGCAGGTTGGTTTGCCAAGTCTGCACATCGCTTTGCATGGCGGAAAGCTGCTGGTCAGTTTGCCAATAAGTTTCAACCAGCTGGCGCAATGCTGCCGCTGATTGCCCTTGTGTCAGATGATGTAAGTGACTGGTTTGGCTGTCTAAGTTTTGTCGATGCTCAGAGATTTGTGATTGCAACTGCGTGAGATGTGATTGCAGCGCGCTGGCTTGCTGCTCATTGTGCTGAAAATCACCTTGTAACTGCTGCTGCTGGCTGACTAAAGCCTGCGCTTGTTCACTGAGTGCTTGGCTAGTTTCTTGTAGCTGGGTGAGGGAGGCCAATGTTTGAGGCAAGGTTGTTGCATGGGGGATTTGCTGCTGCGCTTGGGTAAGCTGTTCACGCTCTACTTGCTGGCTAACAAGCTGCTGCTGCTGCCTATCAATGCTTTGGGTATTATGCGCCAATTGCTCACCAAGCTGTGACAACTGCTGCGCAATCTCTTGGGCGTACTGATTTTTTTGCCCAAGGGTAGTGTCAAGCTTGCGCACTTGGTTTAATAACGGTTGGGCTTGTTGCCAGTTAGTTTCGGTTTGCTGGGCTTGTGCTTGACGCTCATCTTGGTTTTTTTGAGCAAGTTGGCAATTGCGTTCGGCGGTGGGTAGCTGGTGTTGATAACTGGCAAGCTCACTGAGCTGTGTGCTCAACAAATCGCGCTGATAATCAAGTTTTTTAATATCACCCGACACTTCAAGGGCTTTTAGTGCGCGCTGTAGTTGGATTTTTTGTGGGGCAAATTGGCTTTCTTGCTCGGCAAGGTCGCGTGCTTCCTGCTCAAGCTTATGGATTTGGCGCGTATATGCGTCAAGGTTTTGTCGCCATAGCTTATCAGACTCAATTTTAGTCATGGCGGTTTTGGTTTCATTGACGATGTCCACTAGAGCGTTTTTTTGTGAGGTTAGGCTTTGTACTTGTTCATCAGATAACACCGTCATGCCCGATAAGCGATCGGTGAGGGTCTTAAGTTCAGCGTCTGATTGGGTTTTAAACTCATGTACTTTTCTTGAGATATCGCCATAGATTTCGGTGCCAGTGATTTCTTCGAGCAGGTTGGAGCGCTCATCGCTATTGGCTTGCAAAAAAGCGGCGAAACTGCCTTGCGCCAGTAGCATGGCGCGGGTAAAACGGTCAAAATCCATGCCGGTGAATTCAGCGACCAGTTTTCTAGTTTTTCTGGTTTGGGTTTCAAGCGGTGGTAACTTTGTAGCATCATCGGTAAAAGGGGCGATTTCGTGCGTCGGCGATTGCAAATTGCCTTCAGGGTTTTTTCTGGCGCGCTTTTGTAGCCAAGTACAGCGATAACTGCCATTTTTGGTGGCAAAAATTACTTCGCTTAGACATTCGCCGGTATGGCGTGACATGAGATCATTTTTGCTTTGGGTAATCTCGCCCAAGCGTGGCGTCGCACCGTATAAGGCAAGACAAATGGCATCTAAAATGGTGCTTTTACCCGCACCTGTCGAACCTGTGATGGCAAAAATACCTTCATCGGCATACGCGGCATGACGAAAGTCAATTTCCCATTCGCCTTGCAATGAATTAAGGTTTTGAAAGCGTAGCTTTAAGATTCTCATTGCTGCCCCCCTTGCAAGCTTTCAAGCACTTCAGTATATCTCGACCATAACATGGGTTTTTGCTCTTCCATCACTTGATGGGCAATTAGACAGCGTTCAAATACTTGTGTTGGGTTTAACTCTTCAAGTGATTCATCCATGCGCTGGCTTTGCATCACCTGATCGCGTTTTTGTTGATTTTTGATGCGTAGTACTTCAAGCCTAGAGTCTTTAACCAGTTCTGCAATTTTTTCTGATAAATCACCCACGACTTCTTGCCCGTCATATACCACTTCGAGCCAAACCGATTGTTGGGATTTTTTTAGGCTGTGTAAGCTGGTTTTGATGGTTTGCCAATCCCCTTTGAGCGTTTGTATGGATTGGAATACAGGGACAGGCAGTGATTGCAGGAGGGTAGTATCGTTAAGCTTGGCTACATTGTAAGGCTGCACACTCATTTGCCCACTTAGATGAGCACTGGGTGTATCATATCCTGCTTTATGGCTCGCTTGTGCATCAACTTCTGCGTTAATCCCAGCCTCTGCATTTATCGCGCCAAGCATGGATGATTCAGGCAACTCTTCATCGGCAAATAAATCCATCGACGTATGGCTCACCCTTTTGCGTTTTTTGATAGGGGTTGGCGCAGAGACAAGCGGTTTTTTTTTGAATGGTTAAAGTCTGTAATGGCTGAGACAGTAAGTCAGGATTGGCATCAAATCGCAGCAAATGCACTTGTTTTTGCTGGCGACTTTCACCAAAGCCCATGGCAATGGGTGAACCAGCGTAACGGATGTGTGGTTGTCCGCCAACCGCTTGCGGGATATGCAAATGCCCAAGCGCCACATAGTCAATCTGTGGGTGAAAAATCTCAGCACCGATACTACCAAGTGAGCCGACATACAAATCACGCACCCCATCGCCTTCCATCGTTTGCCCGCCCACAGTAAATAAGTGTCCCGTTGCCACAATCGGAATGCTACGCTTATATTTGGCTTTGAGCTGCGCTTGTTGCGCAATGGCAATATCGGCAATCTGTGCATAATGGGCTTTGATACCTTGGGCAAGTTTGCGTTCTTTATCATCAAGGCGTTCGCCATGCCCGACGGTGCGCACATCACGGTCACGCAAGTAAGGCACTGCCATGACAATGAGCTCAGCTTGCCCTGCTTTATCTGATAACGTAATCACTTCATCAGTCGGCGTATCTGTCATACTACCGATGATATGGATGTTAAAGGATTTGAGTAGCTGTTTGGGCGCCTCCAAAAAACTGGCTGAATCATGGTTGCCCGCTACGATAATCACATGGCGGCAATCGGTATCGCAAACTTGACTTAAAAAATCATAATATAAATTTTGCGCTTGGTTACTGGGTGCGGTGGTATCAAAAATATCCCCTGCAATTAATAGCACATCGACTTTTTGCTCACGCAGCGTCTGTAACTGCCAGTCTAAAAACTGCTTAAATTCATCGTAGCGTGGCTTACCATAAAGCCTACGCCCCAAATGCCAATCTGATGTATGTAATAAAGTGAGCATAAAAAATTATGCCTCTGTGGCGGGCTTCGCTGAAGTCATGGGCTCAGCGTCTAAGGTAGATGGGGTAGCTGGGGTAGACGCCAATTCGCTATCGTGTAACCCTTGGGCAAACAAGCGACCCAATAGATTCACATCATCGACCCGCGCATAGTTGAGACGGGTGACAAACGCCAAGCGGCGATGCGGACCGGCTTCATTGAGCGGCACTAACGACACATTGGCAGTTTGCTGGCGCACTTGCCCAGCTGCCATTTGCGGGACTAGCGTGGTGCCCATACCGCTGATAGCCATTTGAATTAACGTATGCAGGCTTGCTTCACTAAAGGCGTGTTTGACGCGGCTTTTATCCAGATGACACACCGATAGCGCATGATCGGTCAAACAATGTCCTTCGCCTAGCAGCATCAAGTTACTGTTGGCTAACTCATCGGCATTGATGCTGGGTAAGTTGGCATGTTTACTGTCTTTAGCAAATACCGCCAAAAACGTCTCTGACCAAAACTCAAATGATAACAAGCCGTCAGTATTGTAAGGCAGCGCAATAATGGCGGTATCAATCGCGCCATAACGGACTTTTTCAAGCAGTCGCTCAGTTTGTTCTTCTACCACATTGAGCTGAAACTGTGGGAATTGTTGGCGCAGTAGCGGCAATACTTTGGGCAGCAAAAACGGCGCAATGGTTGGGATGATACCAATCGTCATCGGATAGGCGAGTGGGGTTTGGTGGGTCTGGGCGCGGGTTACCAAATCATTGACTTCGGCAAATATCCGCGTGGCTCGCTCAAGAATTTCCTCCCCAATCGGGGTGATTAGCACTTGTTTGTTGTTACGCTCAAAAATTTGGGTATCAAGCTGTTTTTCCAGCTCTGCAATCCCTAAGCTTAAAGCAGATTGTGAGATATTACACTCTTCTGCTGCCCGTTTAAAATGCTTGTATTTGGCAACTGCCAATGCAAATTCTAATTGTCGTAATGTAATCATGGTTTGAATTTTAACCTTTAAAATAGCGTACAATCTTCGCTAACGCGTTTTAGTTAAAGATAAATAAAAAGATAAAAGGGTAAAAAAACTGACGGCTACCCTAGCAAAAGACACGCAAAAGATGCATGTTAAAAACTTCAATTAACCGAATCATTTCAAATTTAGTTTACCATTTTTGTGTGCTTTTACGAGTGGAATATTTTTTAATCTATCATTAATTTGGTCTTGACAGTAAACTCATTATCGAGCCTTTCAAAATAATTACAAGATAGCCTAAAGATTGAAACTACAAGACATAACCAGCAAGGTTAATTTAAAAAATTAATCAATAAATTAAAAACTTTAAACTAGACTGAATCTTAAATTGTACTAAGATAAACCCATCGATAACAACGTTTGATGATTAAAAAACAGCAACCGACTATAGCCCAACAAGCTAGAAGCCTAAAAAGCTAGGTTGCCAATGACATCAAATTTGTGTTATCAATATAGCACTCACTGATTTGGCTTTGTCAAATGGTGATGTTGCTAAATTTTTAACCACAACAATAGCTTATATAAGGAAAAATCCATGGCTGCAATTATCAACCAAACCATTCCAGAATTCAAAACCCAAGCATTTGTGAATGGTGAATTCAAAGAAATCTCATCAGATGACGTTAAAGGCAAATGGGCAGTGTTTTTCTTCTACCCACATGACTTTACCTTTGTTTGCCCAACTGAACTTGAAGACATGGCAGACCATTACGAAGAAATCAAAGCATTAGGCGCGGAAGTTTATGCGGTATCGACAGACACCCATTTTGTACACAAAGCATGGGCAGATGCGTCACCTGCAATCGCTAAAGTAAAATACCCAATGCTTGGCGATGGTACTGGTAAAATCACTCGCGGCTTCAACGTGATGATTGAAGAAGACAACGCTGCGCTTCGTGGTACTTTCTTGGTAGACCCAGACGGTAAAATCAAAGTAGCAGAAATTCATGACTTAGGTATCGGTCGTTCTGCTAAAGACTTAATCCGTAAAATCGAAGCAGCTCAATATGTGCGTGACAATGACGGTGAAGTATGTCCAGCGGCATGGGAAAAAGGTAAAGAAACCTTAAAACCAAGCCTAGATTTAGTAGGTAAAATCTAATCTTGATGGTCTAATGTTTCATTGACTGACAATTAGATAAAATTAAAAACCTCAAATTGAAAGATTTGGGGTTTTTTTTATTCAACTACTGTTGTTAACAATGATAAAATCAGCTTCTTTGAAGCTTGAGAAAATAACTGAGAAAATGACCATGGATAGCGCACAAACCACCCACCAAACTGGCAGTCAGACCACAAGTAGCCATTACGCCTTGCTGTGGGCAGGGGCAGCGGTTTCAATCGCTGAGATTTTGACGGGCACCTACCTTGCGCCGTTGGGGTGGGAGCGTGGTTTGTTAGCGATTGTCATTGGGCATATGATAGGTGGGGTGCTATTTTTTTTAGTCGGCTATATTGGGGCAACCCAACGCAAAAGTGCCATGGAAACGGTGAAGGGTAATTTTGGTTTTCAAGGTGGGATGCTTTTTGCTTTGCTAAATGTTGTGCAATTGGTCGGCTGGACAGCCATCATGATTTATGATGGGGCATTGGCGGTCAATGGGATTTGGGCTATCGGGCAAGCGGCCTGGTGTGGTGTAATTGGCGCGCTGATTGTGCTGTGGCTATGGATGGGCAACCGCTTCTTTGGCAAAATCAATGCGTTGGCGGTAGCTGGGTTATTTATTTTAACGCTTATTTTGTCGTTTAAATTATTTAAGTTAGGCGCTGGGGATGTGGCAGCGACAAAAGACGTGGCAATAGCGATGAGCTTTGGGGCAGCGGTGGAGCTCGCGGTCATTATGCCATTATCATGGTTGCCACTGGTGAGTGATTATACTCGCCATGCGCAAAAACCTTTGCAAGCGACGCTCGTGAGCACCGTGAGCTATGGGGTGATGAGTGCGTGGATGTATGCGATTGGACTGGGCATGGCGTTGTATACCCAAACGTCGGATTTTGCCCAAATGCTGTTACAGCTTGGATTGGGCGTGATTGGGTTATTGTTGATTGTGCTCGCAACGGTGACAACCACGTTTTTGGATGCGTACTCGGCAGGCGTGTCGGGTGTCTCACTGTGGCAAAAACTCCCAGAAAAAGGCTTGGCAATTGGCATTACCCTCATCTGTACCATTGCAGCGATGCTGTTTCCCATGGATGATATCACTGAATTTTTATACTTTTTAGGCTCGGTGTTTGCGCCAATGGCAGCCATTCAAATTGTGGACTTTTTTATTCTAAAAAATACCGGTATCAAACAGCGTTTTAATGTCAAAAATTTGATTGTCTGGGCGATTGGTTTTTGCTTGTACCGTTATTGGCTTGCCCATCCACTCGATATCGGGAATACCTTGCCGGTGATTATGGTGACGATGCTGTTATGCTTCTTGGCTAATGTATTCACAAAAAAATAGTGCCGTCAGCCACGCTTAAACCAATTTTTTTACAGTCCAATTTTCTTAAAGTAGGGTTGATTGGTTGATTGAACCATTAAGCTTGCTATCAATAGCAAAAGCCCTGTCACAGAGAACAGGGCTTTAATCAAAAAAATCGAATTTAGCTTAGAACTTATTTATTTTTATTGTCTTCTAAGATTTTGTAGATTTCATCTTTTAATTGTAGTTTTTGTTTTTTTAATGCTTCAATTTCGTCATCACGGCTGCCCGCTGCAATAGGATCTTTTTCTAGATTAATGATTTGAGCATCTAAGTCGTTGTGTTTATCAAATAGTTTTTCAAAGTATTTATCAGAAGTTTTTAGTTTACTAATAAGTTCGCGATGTTCTGGAAACATAGTTTTTTCCTTTTTTTGGTTGTATGTGAAAAATAATGCAAAGGGGTCAATACATAAGACAAATTTGATTGAGTTGGTATATTGCATTTGTCTTATTAGCATTGTAACTAAAAATTGCCTAGTTGACTATACGCTAATCGGTAACAATTGGTGAGGGGGAAAAAGCCACACCATCAATGGATTATGGCAATTTATGTATTAATATTTTGTTATATAAAATAATAAACGTTTTGTTTTTTAAAACATAGCTATCAACTTTCTCACATTGTCAAAGCCCACAAAAATCACAATAATAAGGTTAACAAAATGACTTACCCAATAACTAGAAGGAAAATACCATGTTAGATCAAGGTTTATTAGATGCAGTAAAAAGTTATAGCGAACGTATGACTCGCCCGATTGAGTTTGTGTTGGGTGAAGGTGAGCATGAACAGCGCGCTGAACTGGTGGATTTTTTGACCCAAATTGCAGCCACTACTGACAAGATTAGTTTGAGTCAACAATTCGATGCCAATCTATCACCGATGAGTTTTAAAATCCGTAGCCAAGACAAAGATACGGGTATCATTTTTAGTGGTATTCCAGGGGGTCACGAGTTTACCTCATTGATTTTGGCGATTTTGCAATCAGGTGGTAGTGAACTCAAACTTGACCCAGGTATTCAAAATATCATTAAGGCGATTAAACAGCCGCTAAAATTTGAAACGTTCGTCTCGTTGTCTTGCCACAACTGTCCAGACGTGGTGCAAGCGCTGAACCAATTTGCGTTATTGAACGACAACATCAGCAATGAAATGATTGATGGTGGCGTGTTCCAAGACATGATTAACGAGCGCAATATCCAAGGCGTACCTGCAGTATATTTAAATGGCAAACCTTTTGCCAATGGTAAAATTGACACTGCCAAACTTATCGAGAAACTGCAACAGCAATATCCAGATTTGATGAGTGCAGCAGCAGCCGAACAGCTTGAGCAGCAAGATGTAACTATCATCGGTGGCGGACCTGCGGGCGTAGCGGCAGCCATTTATGTGGCACGTAAAGGCTTAAAAGTGACCATGGTGGCTGATCGTATCGGTGGACAAGTGAAAGATACCCAAGATATCGAAAACTTGATTTCAATCCCATTGACCAATGGTAATGAATTATCTGCCAATTTTGTCAAACATATCACCGCTTATAATATCACGGTCAAAGAAATGGTAAGCGTGACATCCATCAGCGAAAATTCTGCACAAATGAATGAGCAAGGCGAGGATAAACCAACCTACCAAATCACGCTTAATACCGGTGAAAGTTTTAGCACTCGTGCGATTATCGTAGCGACAGGGGCAAAATGGCGTAAACTTAACATCAAAGGTGAAGACGAAAATATCGGTAGTGGCGTCGCATATTGTCCCCACTGTGATGGTCCTTTCTTTAAAGGCAAAGACGTGGCAGTTGTGGGCGGCGGTAACTCAGGGATTGAAGCGGCAATTGACTTGGCAGGCATTGTCAAACACGTGACAGTGTTAGAATTTGCTGACACGCTCAAAGCAGACCAAGTATTGATTGATAAAGCCAAAGAGCGCGATAATATCGATATCATGACAAGTGTAGCGAGCCAAGAGGTTAAAGCAACTGATGGTAAAGTCAGTTCGCTAATTTACCAAGACCGTACCACCGGTGAAAACAAAGAATTGCCACTATCTGCTATCTTTGTGCAAATCGGACTGGTGCCAAACTCGGAATTGGTCAAAGATTTGGTACAGGTGACCAAATTTGGTGAAATTGAAATCAATGAGAAATGCCAAACCAACAAACCCGGAATTTTTGCCTGTGGTGATGTGACTACCGTGCCATTTAAGCAAATTAATATTGCGATGGGCGAAGGTAGTAAAGCGGCACTCAGTGCGTTTGAATACCTCATGTTGCAATAATTTTTTAGTTATTTTTCAAAAAAAGCCAAACCTCATAGTTTGGCTTTTTTTGGCGGGTAATTTTTTTTGCAGGTAACTTTTTTTGGCGGCTAATATTGTGTTGCCTTGTCAGTCTATATTGGTGAGGTAGGCATACTACCCAAAATCCGCTACAATAACTTGCAAGCTATTAATAGCGATTTAAAGGAATAAATCATGACAACAGCAAATACTTCATCCATCAAGCAGGTGACAGTAGCGGGCGGCGGCGTACTGGGTTCTCAAATCGCCATGCAAAATGCCTTTTTTGGCTTTAACGTCACTATCTTTGATCAAGAACCTGAAAAAGTCAAAGGGCGCATCGCAAAACTCATGCCCATCTATGCCAAATTCTATGACAAAAGCCCAGCCCAAGCCCAAGTAATCACCCATGCGATTCGCTATGTGACTGACTTAGGCGAAGCGGTGGCACAGGCTGATTTGGTCATCGAAGCCTTACCAGAAGTCCTTGATATCAAAAATGAATTTTATAAGACGCTGGCAAAGCTAGCGCCAAGTCACACGATTTTTGCCAGTAACAGCTCAACGTTGATTCCTAGCCAAATGGTCGAAGCCACAAGTCGTCCCGATAAATTTTTGGCATTACACTTTGCCAACCGTATCTGGGTGAACAACACCGCAGAAGTCATGGGCTCAGCACATACTGACCCTGCGGTATTTGACAGCATTGTTGCTTATGCCAAAGCCATTGGCATGGTGGCGTTACCCCTCAATAAAGAACAGCCTGGCTATATCTTAAATACCCTATTAGTGCCTTTCTTAAATGCCGGTATGCACTTGTATGCCAATGACATTGCCGATCCGCAGACCGTTGATAAAACTTGGATGATTGGTACAGGCGCACCGATGGGACCGTTTGCCATCATGGATATCGTAGGAGTTAATACCATTGTTAATATCAGCCAGCAAAAAGCCAAAACAGGCTCGAAAACTGCCGAGCGATTTATCCAAAAACTGCAAACCGAACTGATTGATAAAGGTCGCACAGGGTTTGAAGTGGGGAAGGGTTTTTATGATTATCCAAACCCGGCTTATAAAGACCCTGATTTTTTAAAATAAGCGTCAAAAAAGTTTAAAAGTCAGTATTTAAAAGTCAGTGGATGACAAAAGCCCACTGACCCAAAATGGGCTTTGTTTTTTATCTTCTATTGCGGCAGCACCCACGCCTAGCACTTGCCAAAGCCAACAATTTACCCCAAAATGATAAAAAATTGTTGCCAAAAATCCCCGATGAAGCCGACCACCGCCCAACAAGTCAACACCTTATTATATTATTTGCAGACCAAACAGACACCGCCGTTTAAGATTCTGTTTTGGGAAAACTTGCAAAAGATTGACTTTGATTATTCAGCCAACAGCCTACAACAACTCAGTCGGTTTTTTGCAGCAATGGCAAAACGCCACATTCAATTGCCACAATTATTGGCAAAACAAAGCGGGCAAGCACTTATAGTAGCGCTCGCCGCTTATATTGCAGACTATTTAGCCAAAACCACCGGGCAACCGATTGCTTGGTATGACTATGACAGGATGTCAGCGCAGCTGGCACGGCAAAATAAGCACCCCACCCAGTCACAGTTACCTGCCGATTTTTACAGCTCACTCACCGCGCGTATCGGGCACACAGTCTATTGCCAACCGCTCAAGTTATTACCAGATTTGCTGCAGGGTAAGGAGGTGTTGCCACAGTTTATTGCCCAGATGACACAAACCCTCTATCAGCAATCGCAAGTCAACTTATTGCAATCGCCTGAGGCGGTGTGTCAAGGCTATTTGGCAAAAGTGAAAACAGGTAAACTACAGGATTCTGCTATCGCATTTTCTACCTATCTGGCAGCAGTGAATTTTGATCATAGCCGTGATAGCTTAGTGCAAATTGATGAGGCATTATCGGCTATCCAGCAGGCGTTTGGGTTTACGCAAGCGGATTATCTGGATTTTTTGCAAGACACCTCACGTCAAGCATTTTGTTATTTGCTGGGGTTTTATATTGGCGTGACCAGCAGTCGCTTGGCAAATGCGCCCGTGCGCTGGGTATCTTTTGCGCAGATGTATGATAGCTTGGGCGAGGCGTTTGCTGAATGCCTTGAGCATAGTTTTGTACTGCTGTTTGAGGACTGCTATCGCACGCCGATGCTGGTAGTGACCAATCGGTTATTTGGACTTGCTAGCAATTTTCCGACCACCGCTGCTGAGTTTGCGGATATTGTGCAACGGCAAAATGCAGGTCACTTAGCGGTTTATCCTTATCAAGATGCTGTGAGCGCTACCACTGACTTGCCAGCGCTTTGGACGTCAGCCATGCAGGCGGCGAGTGCGTTGGTGGCGTCTGTGCTATCAAGGCTATCACAAGGTGAGCCAATTTTACCTTGTGTGTATCAAGCCTATACCAGCGACAATACAGCCGATGAATTAACCGCATTTAATCCATCTAATATTAAGCTGTTATCACCTAGCGATACGGATTTAGACACAGTTACAGCCACAGATACAGATAAGCTGATTGATAGCCTCTACCAAACGCTGCATCAAAATCCACAATTAGCCCCCATAATCGTCGGCTGTTTTGATAGCTATACCAATTTGCCGATGGGGCGTACTGAAGGGATCGTGATTGAGATATGGGTGTATGAAAACCCTCGCTTAGAGCTGCAGCTTGTGTTGCCGTATCAGTCTGCCAATGATTGGCACAGTCTAAAAATTTATCCGTTAGTCAGTCATCAAAACAGCGCACAAACAGCGATTACGTCAGAGCAAATAACCGCGTTAACCACTGACTTTTACCAAGCACTGCTAAGCACACCTTTAACACAAAATACCGCGGTCAAAACGCTGTGGCAAGATGCCTATGTCAATCAACTTGATAGCTGGGTATTGCCGCCCAAAGACCAGCGTATCCAGCAACAAAACGCGCAGCTGGTGACGCATTTTGATTTTGCGCTATTACCGATACTCGATAATCAACCCAATGTGAATATGGCAGCTTTTGACTATACCAGCATTGATTGGCGCGGGTTTGATTTGGCGAAACATATTTTGCAAGCCAGCCACCATGAACAACGCTATTTGCAAGTATACGTTAGTGATAACTTGATTAAAGATGAACTGTATCGGCAAGTAGAAGCGACTGAGGATTTATATCGCTATGGCAAAGTAGTGTGGGGTGTTGTGATAAAATCTGATGCGGCGTTAACCCAGCCTATGTCAGAAGAGGAACGAGACACGCCTTTTGCCAACCATCGGGTAAGTTGTGCCGACATTTTGTTTGATCCAAGCGGGCAAGCAAGGGTAGAAGATTTGCAAGCCAAGGCCAGTCAATTAATGGATGCGGTTAGTACAGTCAATCAGCCGCCAAATACTACGCCTGATGTGTCGTTTTATCAATTACATTGCCAAGACGACACATCTAGGGTGTTCAATTTGGCTTATCCAGCCAGTATCGCAGCGACAAACTATCGGATAACTAACAGTTGGATTTGGCGGCGTCATTTGCCCAATGGCATGTTATCAAACAGCATAGTGCCCATTATCATTCATACTAATGCTTACCAAAATAAAGCCGAGCAGGGCGAAATTATGGTATTGCCTAGCCAATTATGGGATAAAGCCTATTATCACTATTGGCTAAGTTTGGCTTATGAGCAATTTGGGCAAGATTATGATTTACTTCCCTATATCCACTGGCAGCAAAAATACGCACAGGATAGCACCGATGCCGCAACCCAAAAGCGGCTATGGCCAAAATTTAAACCCAACCGAGCACCCAGCCGAGAACAAAGTTCAGCTATCGGATTGATGTCAGACAAGCTAGAAAATCCAATGCCAGCTACTGCTAAGCAACAGGGCAGTTTGCAACAATCGACTATTCAACAAGCGAATATTCAAAAAACAGCTGGGCAAAAACTTGCTGATGTAAAGCCAGTTTCACAGCCATCAACAGAGTTAACACCCCAGACAGCACAGGCAGCCAAAATATCACAGACATCACAGACACCAAAGGCAATGCCGCCCTCTTCGCTGTCCAATGAATTGGCGCAGCAACTCAAGAATGACAAGCTGCGCTTACAAACCCAATTATCCACTAAAGATACAGCCAAAGAAAAAAAATTCCTGCTGATTGCTATCGGTGGGGTGCTAATTTTGATTATCATGGTGATACTGGTCAAATTGATGCGATAAATTTGCCCGATTTTTATTTGAAAAAAGTCAGCATACGCATCAAAAGGTCATAAAAATTTGTTATGCTAACGGTCTGTAAGTTGGATGATGACAACAAAAAGAAAGATAGGGATACAATATGAAAATTATTGCTGATGGCAATATTGCTCATTTAAGCGATTTTTTTAATGAACACACTTTAGGGCGACCCATCGAATTGATTGCGATGGCAGGGCGTGAGATTGACGCGGCTGTGATAGATGAGCATCAGCCTGATATTTTGCTGGTACGTTCCGTCACGCCTGTCAACAAGCTGTTATTAGACAACAATAAAAGCGTCAAATTTGTCGGTAGTACCACCATCGGCATCGACCATGTCGATGTGGAGTACCTTGCCAAGCGCGGTATCATTTTTGCCCATGCCGCTGGCTGTAGTAAGCATTCGGTTGCACAATATGTGGTGGCAGCGATTGCCAATTTGCGCCCTGACTATTTATTCAAACCCATCAACCTTGGCATTATTGGGGTGGGCAATATCGGTAATACCCTCGCGCAATATGCGATTTCCTATGGCTGGAATGTGCTGGGCTATGACCCACTCAAACCACCGTCGGTGGTGAACAACGCCAAACTTGAAACTGTACTGCAAGAAAGCAATGTGATTAGCTTCCACGTGCCACTCACGCATGCGCACAACAGCTCATATCCCACCCATCACGACTATCTGATGACCCCAGCACGTTGGCAAACGGTATCCGACACTGCCATCATCATCAATACCTCACGCGGTGAAGTGCTCGGTCGTGACGATATTGTCGCAAGCCCGAATGTGTGTGTGCTCGATGTGTTTGAGCACGAGCCCAATATCGATGCAGAGCTGCTCAAAGCCTGTAGTATCGTCACCCCGCATATCGCCGGTTATACCCTAGAAGGCAAACTTAGGGGCACACAGTTTGTCTATAATGCCTTATGCAAATATTTACAGGTTGCCCCAACGGTTGATTTTCATACCTTGATGCCAGCTGAAGTGCCGCTGTTTCAAGAAGTGCATAATCCACTCAAAGACCACGAGCGCCACCAACTGCTCAATAAAATTCCTGTGATGTATGACATCAAAGCCGATGACAAGCGTTTACGTAGTGTGGCAAATGCAAACGGTGATATTGAAGGCAAAGACTTTGATAACCTGCGTAAAAATTACCCGCTGCGCCGTGAATGGCAATCATACGTGTTTAAAATTTGATAAAAATGTTTAATGTGAGATAAAGCAAAAATAGCCAGTATGGGAAAATACTAGCTATTTTTTTTGGGTCTGCTAATATTGTCGCAAATCCACCTATCCAAACTGCTATGTCAACCACTTATCAACCTACTTGCACCCTACAAACCGCCCAAGCCCGTGCTGCGATGTACGCCACCATTCGCCAGTTTTTTGCCGAGCGACAGGTGCTAGAAGTGCAAACCCCGGTGATGTCACAGGCGGGCAACACCGATATATTTTTGCAATCCGTCTCTAGCAATGTCACTGTGGCCGACCATCCAACAACCTATTATCTACACACCTCACCTGAATTTGCCATGAAGCGTCTATTGGCAGCTTGGCAAGTGCCGATATACCAGATTTGCCCCGTGTTTCGCGACAACGAAATTGGCAGCCGTCACAACATTGAATTTACCATGCTTGAATGGTATCGTCCCAATT
This sequence comes from Faucicola osloensis, assembly GCF_020041925.1. Classification (GTDB taxonomy): domain Bacteria; phylum Pseudomonadota; class Gammaproteobacteria; order Pseudomonadales; family Moraxellaceae; genus Faucicola; species Faucicola osloensis_D. The sequence goes on from NZ_CP083409.1 coordinate 1,795,812, forward strand.
TTAGCTTGGATGAACTGGCAAAAGAAACCAATGACTTGGTGTCCGCGGTACTCGGCTATCCGGTGATTTTTGACCATTATCGCTATGTCGATGCCTTTATGGATTTTGTTAAAATTCATCCCTTCAATGCCAGTTGCGATACTCTCAAAGCCATCGCCAAAGATAATGGTCTTAATATTGATTTGGGGGAGGATCACCAAGGCTGGTTAGATTTATTATTTAGTCATTTGGTGGAGCCTAATTTGGGAAAAACGCTACCGACAATTATCTATGATTATCCTGTCGCCACTGCCGCGCTTGCCAAGACAGTCACAGACAAAGACGGCAATCGGGTAGCTAGACGCTTTGAGCTGTATATCAATGGTCTTGAAATCGCCAATGCGTATGATGAGTTGGCTGATGGACAAGCGCTGCGTCTGCGCTTTGATGAAGACAATGTGGCGCGTAAAAAACGCGGGCTACCTGTGATGCCAATTGACGAAAATCTGCTGGCAGCTTGTGATGCCCTGCCAGCTTGTAGTGGCATTGCGCTTGGCATCGATCGATTGCTGATGATTAAAACGGGCAAAACCCATATCCGCGATGTCATCGCTTTACCCACCCCTCACGCCTAACAGCAGTGAACTCAAAAAATAGGAATTGATATGAAAATTTGGCATTTATTTTTGGGGCTGATGGCAGGCTTGGGCATCCCGATTCAAGCGGCGATTAATACCCGATTGGGCGCAATGTTTGGTGGTCAACCGTTAATGGCAGCATTTGTATCGTTTACGGTTGGCGCGCTATTATTATTATTGGTGTCTTTGCTATTTGTCGATTGGCAAGCGGTACAATCGGGTTTATCAGACATGCAAATCAGTGATTGGTGGAAATGGCTTGGCGGTGCACTGGGCGCGTTTTTTGTTTTTGCGTCGATTTTTTTAGCGCCAAAAATCGGTGTTGCCAATACGGTGTTTTTATTTATTTTAGGTCAGCTGGTCATGGGCATGGTGGTGGATAGCTTGGGTTTATTTGGTATGCCTGTTAAAACGCTGCATTGGAGTAAATTTTTGGGGATTGTATTGATGCTGGTGGGCGTATCGTTTTTTATGTTTGGACAAAAATGGTTTGCTAAGTCGTCATAAGGCTATTTTTAGGTCAATGTTCAAATCCAATCGCTAATTGCTGGATATAATCATTGAATTTGTGTTCATCTTGCGAAGCAATCATAAAGGCATTGGGAATAGACTCATCCATACCCAGTAACATCACCACACCAAAATCCTCAGCTTGAAAATAGCGCTCATGCGGTTGACGCAGTTCGGTGATTTCACTGGCTAAACTTTGTAGTTTTTGTGCCAAATCCTGTGGGATTGTGATGCCATCAAAATCATAAATTTGTGCATGGTGTTTCAATCCACCATTGACGCCATTAATAATCGCTTGCGCCAGCAAAAACTCAGCCAGTGGCAATTCATCAAACCAATGAATTTCGCTTTGTTCAATCGCATCAAAGTTGCGGCTCATTTGCACCATCGGGTTATGCTGTTTTTTTGGACTTAGGTCATCTACATGAATGCCCCAAACGCCGTCATTATCGCAGGTTTTGCCAATGACGAGATGGTCGCCCAAGCGTTCTAACGGCAATAAACCAAGATAATTAAAGCCACTATTGAGACTAGCGATATTGCCTAAAGTCAATAAATAATGATACAAACCTGCAGGTAGTTGAAAGCCCAAGCCCTGCTCATTTTGCTCAATCATCGCCTGACTGACACCCAGCGGTTCGGGGTGATTCTCCAGTTGATACAATAACTTAATAGCACTAATAGGGTTTAGCATAATCAACTAGCGAATCCAAGCGTTCAAAATATTGGCAAAGGCTTGTTTGTCTTTGTCGCTATAGGGTGCTTGCCCACCTTGCTGTGAAGGTTCTAACACGCCCGTACTGCGCATGGTGTCCATAAAATCGCGCATATTAAGCTTTTGCTTGATATTGTCTCTGTCATACACAAAACCGCGAGACGTGACTACCTTGGCGCCTTTTTCAATGCAGTCATTGGCGAGCGGGATATCACTGGTGATGACCACGTCGCCCGCTACACAGTGCGCTGCGATATAGTCATCTGCTTTATCAAAACCGCCTTCGACCACTGTCATCTGCAAAACTGGCAACCGCGGCAAAGCAATGGCACGATTGGCGACAAAAATTGTGGTCGTCTGCGTGCGTTCCGCGGTTTTGATGATGATTTGCTTGGCAATATTCGGGATTGCGTCAGCGTCTATCCACAGGGTAATTTTTGCTGTCATGGCTTTCACTAAAAAGGATTAGTCGTCTAGCAAATCAAGCTGTTTGGCAGACTGGAATAACACATTTGAGCGGTTGCCCGAACGGCAGAACATAAACACGGGTTTTTCTGCTTGATTAAAAATCTCGGCAAACTGTTCAACTTGCTCACGGGTTAATTGACCACCAACGACCGGTAGATAATGATAGGCGAGCCCTGCTTGCTGTGCTTTAGTAGCGATATCCGTTTGCAGCGGTTGGTTGGGTTCTTCGCCATCGGGGCGGTTGTTGATGATGGTTTTAAAACCCTGCGCCGCGATTTTTTCAACTTGCTGTGGCTCAATTTGACCATAAAAAACTGTATTGTTTGGCATATTGTGTTTCCTTATAAAGTTAGCGATAAAGTTAGCGTTGATTATTCATGTTTTTACTGACTGCGACAAGTATATTTATTGGGTTAATTGTTTAACGGCTTGTTGCGTACTTAAAAATACCTTGCCTGTTAATTTTTGAATTACATTGGTTTTTTCAATCACATCCATCACAGGCCCTTTGACTTCCGAAAAATGTAGGGTGATAGCTTGAGCTGCCAAATTTTGGTTTAAATTGATGAGCATATCTTGTGCGGTCAAATCAATATGATTGACTGCCGACAACATCAGCACCAGATTTTTGGTCTGTGAATGACTGGCAATCGCCTGCTCAATAAACTGTAGTACGGAATGGGCATTACCATAAAACAGGCTTTCATCAATGCGAATGATCAACAAATCATCAAACTGGGTCACTGCATGGCGTGCAACATTACGAAAATGCCCGGTATCACCAATTTGACCCACAATCGCGATATGCGGATGGCTGGTTTGCCAAATCAGGCCTGCAAAGGAGGCAAACAGCCCCGCCACCAAGCCAACATTTAGCCCAAACAATAACACACCTGTGAGTGCCACGCCAAATGCCAGCGCATCGAGTTTGTCATAGCGCAGCGCTTGCTTGAGTGTTTGTACGTCAATCATACTGATAATCACTGACATGATAATAGCACCCAATATCGCGTAGGGCAGTGGCTCTAAAGTTTGGCTAAAAAACAGCAGCACCAATGCCATCACCAGTACCGATAACATACTGGCAAGGGGACTTTGCGCGCCCGCATCGACATTTACTGCGGTGCGTGAGAAGCCACCGACAATGTTAAACGACTGAAAAAACGCACCTGCGATATTGGCAAAACCCAACCCTTTGAGTTCCAAATTAGCATCGTAAGCTTCATGGCGTTGTCGCGCAAATGAGCTGGCAACCGAGTTGCTAGAGACAAACGCAATCAGCGCCATCAATCCGGCTGCAGGTAATAAATTAATGAGTTCAACGGGCGAAATCTGATAAAACGGCAGCACAAAATGCGGCAAACCACTGGGTATATCCGCCACCGTGCGAATACCGATAGCGGCAAAGTTGCCAACTTGACTGGCGATAATACCGATTGCCAGCACCGCAAGGGGTAACATACGCGTGATGATCTCAATGACTTTGGCAGCCAATAAAGGCTTGAGCCAAGTTTTAAGATAATAGCGGTTGATAAACAGTACGGTGAATGCCGCAACACCGACCATCAAGGTAGGCACGTGCAACTCACGGCGGTGAAACAAAAAGGTTTCAACATTCTCTAGCAGTGAATTGCCACTGATCGCGATACCCGTCACATATTTGATTTGCCCGACCAAAATCAAAATTGCCGCGCCACTAATAAACCCTGCCGTCACGCCACGGCTAATAAACTGGGTAATCCAGCCGAGCCGAAATACGCTTGCTAGCCATAATAGTGCCCCTGTTATCAGCGCCAAAAACGACGCCATAATGGCATAATGCATGGGCGGTAATTCGTTATAGGGCTGCAGCGCTTGTGCGGTCATAATCGCCGTAATCGCCACAGGACCGACGGCATTGACCGAGCTTGCGCCAATCCATGCATACACCAGTACCGGCACAATCGCTGAATATAACCCATATACAGGGGGCAAACCCGACAGCATGGCATAACCCAAGCTTTGCGGAATCACCAAAATACCCACGATAACACCCGCCAACAAATCTTGACTGAGATTTGCCTTGTTATAGTGCGTTACCCAGTGGGGTAAGCGTCGCAAGTTGGCTAAATGTAATGGCAAGGTGGTTATCCCGATACAGTGGTTATTCTGATAAATTAGCGTCCAATAAATTACCTTCCAATAAATTAGCGGACTGGTCAGTTATAGACTTAATTATTTTGTCTGACAAAAGCGATCATACAGTACATTGAGGATTGCCAAGGCATCGTCACTGGCGACTGAATAATAAATTTGTTTGCCTTCGCGGCGGGTGTTGACCAAACCATCTTTACGCAAAATCCCCAATTGCTGCGACAGGCTTGGTTGACCCAGTCCCACTTTCTCTTCAAGCTGGCTCACACAATGCTCACCTTGCGTCAATTGACACAGCAGCATCAAGCGGTCAGGATGAGATAACGACTTTAACAACTGGCTGGCTTTTCCTGCCGCAGCGTGCATTTGATCGAGCATGGTTGCATCCATCGACACAGGCGCATCGGACTGCGGTTCGGCAATTTCAGACATGGCTTTCCCCCCAAGGTGTTTTGATGGCTGATACTAACTGGTGCTACCATCAAACTTATCACATAATTTTAAAATCAATAAACGTTTGCGCCAATACAATATATTTAAAAACATATTATAAAATAATATAATGAATTGAGCAACGCCTTTCAATGCGGCTATTATACAAAAGTATAAAGTGTTTTTTCAGTTGAAATTGCCATAAAGATATGCCAAAAGCGTTTTTAGATAACAGGAAAACTTATGAACATTCATTCTTTTTTAGACAACGACACTGAAACTTTTACTCACGTCCTAGTTAATGAAGCTAGCAAACACTGTGCCATCATCGACCCAGTATTGGATTTTGACCCCGCAGCCGGCAAAATTAGCTATGATAATGCCAATAACGTCATTGGGTTTGTCAAATCACAAGGGTTGACCTTGGACTATATCATCGAAACCCACGCCCATGCCGATCATTTATCGTCCGCGCCTTATATCAAAGCGCAATTAGGCGGTAAAATAGTGATGGGTAAATATATCGATAAGGTGCAAAAAACCTTTAAAACCATTTTTAACTTTGACGACCTAGCCACCGATGCCAGTCAATTTGATGTTTTGACTGAGGAAGGCAGCGAGTTAACACTGGGTGATTTGAGCATTACAGCCATGCATGTACCGGGTCATACCCCAGCCGATATGGCATATAAAGTGACGGATAAAAGCGCAGGCAATGAAAAAATGGCGGTATTCGTCGGTGATACTATTTTTGCCCCTGATGTCGGCTCTGCACGCTGTGACTTTCCTCATGGTAGTGCCGAGGATTTGTATGACTCGATTCAGCGTTTATTAGCCTTGCCCGATGATACCCTGCTGTATCTTTGCCATGATTACCCACCCAAGGGCGGGCGTGAGCATATCGCAACGGTTTATGTCGGTGAGCAAAAATTACGCAACATTCATGTCAAACAAGGGACGCCTAAAGCAGAATTTGTACGAATGCGTAACCAACGTGACAAAACACTTGCAATGCCACGTTTGATTTTGCCATCAGTACAAGTTAACATCAATGCAGGTGAATTGCCAAAACCAGAAGACAATGGCGTTCGCTACCTTAAAATTCCCTTAAATCAATTATCATAAAATAAGGAAGAATAATAAATGAAAACCAATGTGGGCAACAAAGAAAGAGTCGTGCGTGTTGTGGCAGGTCTAGCTTTACTAAAATCAGCGAAAAGCAAAAAGATGAAAATGCTTGGCTTAATACCCTTAGTATCGGGTGCGACGGGTCATTGTCCTTGTTATAGCATGCTAGGTATCAACACCGCCAAATCAGCAGCAGATAGCAAAAAGCACTCTAAAGCGCAATCCAAAGATCATGCGAAAGATAGCGCTGATGACAAAAGCACCGTGATTGACAGTGTCATGCAAACAGCTGAAACCTTAAAAGAAACAGTTCAAGAAAAAGCAGCCACGCTTAAAGAGACTGCTCAGGAAAAAATAGAAGAACTTGCAGACGCCAAGAAAGCTGACGATGCAGACAAGGCGAAAAAGTCAGAACAATCAGAAAAAAAAGAGGCTTAATCTAGGCGGCTTTAATTTAAGCGAATGTGACATTCGTTATAGCCTAATAAAAGACTGAGAAAAGGCATCCGTTTGGGTGTCTTTTTTCGTTATACTAGCTTTTATCATTCTCAAGACAAACACAACTCAATGAAAAATACAGCGGTCAAATTTTGTGGCTTTACCCAACTTCAAGATATTACAAATGCGGTCAATCTTGGCGTGGATGCGGTGGGTTTTGTATTTTATGAGCCAAGTCCGCGAGCAGTGACCCCCGAGCAAGCCTGTGAGCTTGCCAAAGTGGTGCCTGCGTTTACCACGGTGGTGGCATTGGTGGTCAATATGCCCGAGCAAGAATTGGTTTATCTATCGCATCACGTGCCGTTTGATATCGTGCAGTTTCACGGGGATGAAACGCCGCGAGAATGCAAGCTGATGGCGGATAGAATCAATAAACGCTGGATAAAGGCATTACGCATCAGCCATGATGACACCACGGAGACGATTGTCACCCAAATCCAAGCGCTTAAAGACTTTGGCGCGTGTAGCGTGCTACTTGACGCCTATCATCCCGATAAATTTGGCGGAACGGGCGATAGTTTTGATTGGGATAAAATCCCCAAACACTCGCCATTACCGATTATGTTGGCTGGGGGTTTAACGACGGATAACGTGGGCGAAGCGATTAGGCAAACGGGCGTGTATGGCGTGGATGTGAGTGGCGGGATTGAGTCAGCAAAAGGGGTGAAAAGCTTGGAGAAAATGTCAGCATTTTTAAACGTTGTAAAATCAAATTAGAAGTCATTTGGAACAGAATGAAACTCGTTACTTTATATATTCCTAAGGAAAAAACTGAAAGTTTTCATCAATGGCTTTGTGATAAAAGGAATGTTAATGGTGAAATAAAAAATCTTACCAATAATCCAAATGATTTTCTTTACATTGAAAGCTTCAGCAATTGGATTGATGAATTGGACAAAGAAGATATTTATGAAATTAACAGTTTGGTTGGAGACTTTTCTTCATTCACTATTCATTGGCGAAATAATCACAATCTATTTATGTTTCTAAGTGAAATAAATGAAATTTATAGTTTTGTGATTGATAATGACAATTGGCAGAAAAAAATCAACACAGAACTGATGAAACTAAACTTTGAAGAATTTGATAAATGGATTCTAGGAAAAAGTGAATAATGAGTCAATTCAATCAAGTATTAATTTAACATTGCAAAATTAATAAAATTCTATATACTAACGTACTAGTATATTAGTACATAAAATTATAGGTAACAATATGAATATCTTGGTCACAGGCGTTACCGCAGGATTTGGCAAAGCAATTGCCGAATTACTCATCTCAAAAGGTCATACCGTCATCGGCACAGGCAGACGCCAAGAAAAACTGGACGAACTCAAACAACAGCATGGCGATAAATTTATTCCATTAGCCTTCGATGTTGCCGATTTAGAAGGCACTAAAACCGCATTGAAAACTTTGCCAAATGATTTGCTTACCCACATCAATGTACTGGTCAATAACGCAGGATTGGCACTGGGACTTGAATCCGCAGATAAAACAGACTTTGCCGATTGGCAACAAATGGTCAATACCAATATTCTAGGCTTGATTCATTTAACCCATGAAATTTTACCTTTCATGGTCGCCAACAACGATGGCTACATTATTAATTTAAGCTCAACCGCAGGCAGTTATCCGTATTTTGGTGGTAATGTGTATGGCGCCACCAAAGCCTTTGTGACCCAGTTTAGTCTAAATTTGCGTGCCGATTTGGTCGGTAAAAATATCCGCGTTAGCAATATCGAGCCAGGACTATGTGGTGGCACAGAGTTTAGCAATATTCGCTTTCATGGCGATGACGCCAAAGCCGCGCAAGTTTATGATAGCGTGCAATATGTCACCCCACAAGATATCGCCAATATGGTGGCATGGCTGATTGAACAGCCCAAACACGTTAATATCAACCGTATCGAAGTCATGCCAACCGCACAGACCTTTGCAGGTTTAAAAGTAGTGAAGGATTTGTAATGTTTAAGGTTGGCGATAAAGTCATTAAAAACCCTAAGACTTGGAAACAAAATGATTTTGATAGTTGGGGTAGAGGTGAGGGCGTTGGAACTATAGTTGAACCACCTTTCCCTGTTGATGATATAGATTGTGTTGATGTACGCTGGGATAAAGGTCGTTGTTTTGAAGAAATTAGTGGTTTACAACTATGTAACGAATCCAAACCGAAATTCGAATCTTAAACATTAATCTTAGTTATAGATTGCAATATTAAATAAAGGAACAACAATGAACATTCAAAACCCAACTGAAGTAAAAGACTTCAAGCAATACCCAGATGCCAGCGGACATTTTGGCATTCATGGGGGACGCTTTGTCTCTGAAACCCTGATGGCGGCATTAGAACAACTTGAGAATATCTACAATACTGCCAAAGCTGACCCCGAATTTTGGAAAGCTTTTCAAGAAGACTTGGTCAATTATGTTGGCAGACCAACGCCACTTTATCATGCCAAGCGCCTAAGTGATGATATCGGTGGCGCGCAGATTTATCTTAAACGTGAAGATTTAAACCACACAGGCGCTCACAAAGTCAACAACACCATCGGTCAAGCGTTGCTTGCCAAAATGGTCGGCAAAAAACGCATCATTGCCGAGACAGGCGCAGGGCAACATGGCGTAGCAACTGCCACCATCGCGGCGCGTCTAGGCTTAGAGTGCGTGGTGTATATGGGCGCAGATGATGTCGAACGCCAAGCCATGAACGTGTATCGTATGCGTTTGCTTGGGGCAACAGTGGTACCTGTCACCTCGGGCACTCGCACGCTCAAAGACGCCATGAACGAAGCCATGCGTGACTGGGTCACCAATGTCGATAGCACTTATTATGTGATTGGCACTGTCGCAGGTCCGCACCCATACCCCATGCTGGTGCGTGACTTTCAAGCTATTATCGGCAAAGAAGCCAAACTACAACATTACCAAAAAACAGGCAAACTGCCCGATGCGTTGGTCGCTTGTGTCGGTGGCGGTAGTAATGCCATCGGACTGTTTTATGACTTTTTAAATGATAAAGACGTCAAAATGTATGGCATCGAAGCCGGCGGCGATGGGGTCGAGACAGGCAACCATGCTGCACCGCTTACCGTCGGTCGAGTGGGCGTATTACATGGCAACCGCACGTATTTGATGGCGGATGATGATGGGCAGATTTTGGGCACCCATTCTATTTCAGCAGGGCTTGATTACCCTGGCGTGGGTCCTGAGCATAGTTTCTTAAAGGATATCGACCGTGTGCAATATGTACCTTGTACCGATGAAGAAGCGATGGTTGGCTTTCGTGAATGCACCCAAAAAGAAGGGATTATTCCTGCACTAGAAAGCTCGCACGCCATTGCGTATGCGTTGAAACTTGCCAAAACCATGAGCAAAGACCAGTCGATTATTGTTAATCTGTCGGGTCGTGGAGATAAGGATTTGCATACCGTCATGAAACGTGAAGGGATTGAGATTTGATTGATAATCTGCTCAATTGGAATGGATTAAATTCACTATGTTTTACATTTATAGTTATGAGAGATACAGTTTAGCGAATTAATGGGGATGATGACAAATAATACTGAAATGCAACTGCCAACTAATAGCTACAAAATAATTTATTATTTGTACATGGCTTTTGCTTTTTACTTTCTAATCGGTATTTATGCCAATTTTCACGAAGGTATTTGGGAGATTTTATACCAACTTAGTTTTAGTATGGTTTTTCTTTCAATAATGCCAGCTAGCTATTTTATATTTCAAAAAATGCGACAAGGGAATGATAGTGTTTTAGCCGATATTAGAAGTGGCATTCTGGTCATCATATTTTTAGCAATTATATTATTTCTTGGTTCATTTGAATTTAAACAGAGCTTTTATGCTGTTTTTGAGCCCACCAAAACAGCGATTGCTGATGAATACACAACCCAAATAAAAGACTATCGTGGGACGAAACAGTATTATTTGTTTTTTGATGATAAAGAAAATCCAAGCTCTTGCGATAGTCATATACAAAAGTGCAAATATCAATATAAAGTGAGAATCAATAGTGGCACTTATCAACAGATAAACAATAAACAGCAAATGGCAAAAAACAATCCTTTGAAAATATTCTATAAGCCGAAAGCTGAGATTTTAATGAAATGGAAAGCTATTTAAACTTCCCAATAAATTTACGCTAATATTAGGAAAACCTATGACCCGAATTGAAACCACCTTTAACACATTGCGAGAGCAAAACAAAAAAGCTTTAATTCCTTATGTGATGGCAGGTGACCCAAACCCAACTGTTACCGTCAGCTTACTGCATGAACTTGTTGACCACGGCGCAGACGTCATCGAAGTTGGCTTGCCATTTTCTGACCCCATGGCAGACGGTGAGACTATCGCGCTAGCAGGCGAGCGCGCGTTAGCAGGCGGCACCAGTACTCGCCAAGCGATTGAGATGGTAAAAGCGTTTCGTAAAACCAACACCACCACGCCAGTGCTAGTCATGGGCTATCTAAATCCGATTGAAATCATCGGTTATGACAAGTTTATCAGCCTTTGTCAAGATGCCGGGATTGACGGTGTTTTGATGGTCGATTTACCGCCGCAAGAAGCGGGCGATTTTACCCAAAAACTTGCCAATTCCGCGATGAACGAAATCTTTTTACTTGCGCCAACCACCTTGCCAGAACGCCGTGAACAAGTGTTAAAACATGGCGGTGGTTTTATCTATTATGTATCGGTCAAAGGCGTAACAGGCTCAAAAGCATTGGATGCCCAAGATGTGGGCGAACACGTCCAAGCGATTAAAGCACAAACTGCCTTGCCTGTGTGTGTCGGTTTTGGTATTCGTGATGGTGCATCGGCAAAAGCAGTCGGACAATATGCGGATGGCGTGATTGTCGGTAGTGAACTGGTGAAAAACTTTGCGGATGTAGGCAATGATGAACAAAAAATCGCCCATGCCAAAAAAGCTATCTTAGATAAAATGGATGAGCTAAGACAGGCGATTGACAGTCTTGAGTGATAGAATGGTTGAGGTATTTGAGGTTAATCATTTCATTTATTGCTAAAATCAGTTAGCATACGCATTATAAAATGAGTTTGTACTTGTACACTCAAACAACTACTATTCAATGGCACTCTTAAATTGCACTGTTAATAGGGATTTATTATGAGCACTGATATGAAGCCTCAACCGATGGGACAGACACTGGAAGAAACTTGGTTAAAACGCCCATTACCCACCATCAAGCCGCGTGCCAAGCAAATATTGACGGCGGTTGAGACCGAACCATCGACTCAATGTCCCAACTGTAATTCAATCATCACCAATACGGCGCTGATTTTCAATAATTATGTCTGCCCATCATGTGATGAACATCTTAGCATGACCGCACGCACACGTCTGAACTGGTTTTTTGACCAAGTCGATGACGAGCTGGGGCAGCAATACCAAGCAGGCAATCCCTTAGACTTTGTCGATAGCAAGCCTTACCCAACCCGGATGAGTGAAGCGCAAGCCAAGACGGGCGAAACCGAAGCGTTTATCGTCATGAAAGGCAAACTTCAGCGGCTACCCGTGGTGGCTTGTGCGTTTGATTTTGCTTTTATGGGGGGCTCAATGGGCTCTGTGGTAGGCGATCGATTTGTGCTGGCTGCCGAGACAGCGCTCAAAGAACAAATCCCACTGGTGTGTTTTGCCGCATCGGGTGGCGCCCGTATGCAAGAGGGCTTGTTATCACTCATGCAGATGGCGCGTACTGCCGCAGCGATTGAGAAACTCAAACACGCCAATATTCCTTATATTGTGGTACTGACCAATCCTGTGTATGGCGGTGTGACCGCAAGCTTGGCTATGCTTGGCGATATCCATTTGGCGGAGCCCAAAGCCATGATTGGTTTTGCGGGCAAACGAGTGATTGAACAAACCGTTCGCGAGGTGCTGGGCGAGCCCTTCCAGCGCGCTGAGTTTTTGGTAGAGCATGGTGTGGTCGATCAAGTCGTCCATCGTTTACAAATGAAAGAAACGATTCATCGCTTACTCAAAAAAATGACCTATTTTCGTCAGGCTCACTAATTCATTATTATCACGGTTTTATCCATGCAACAGTCAAGCTTACCACCCGCACTCTCACCATCCCCATTGCCGCCTAGCGTTTTAAGCTCGTTAACCGAGTGGCTAAACTACATGCAGGGCATCCATGTGTCTGCGATTGATATGGGGCTTGAGCGGGTGATACCCGTATTTCAAGCATTGGGTATAAAGCAAACCGATGCCTTTGTGTTTACCGTGGCAGGCACCAATGGCAAAGGTTCAACCACCGCCACTATTGCCGAGATTTGTCAACAAGCAGGCTATAAAACCGCTTTATATCAATCGCCGCATTTACTGGTGTTTAATGAGCGTGTCAGAATCAATGGAGAAATGGTCGATGACCAAACTTTGATTGATGCGTTTGCCAAAATTGAGCAGGCGAGAGTGGATTGTGGGTTGACGCTGTCATTTTTTGAAATGACGACGCTTGCCGCGTTTTTAATTTTTGCCCAAAACCACTGTGATGTATGGGTATTGGAGGTGGGTTTAGGCGGTCGCCTCGATGTCGTCAATGTCATCGAGCCAAACCTTGCGGTGATTACCAATGTGGGTATCGACCATGTCGAATGGCTGGGCGACACCCGTGAAAAAATCGCCACAGAAAAAGCCGGTATTTTGCGTGATAACCTGACATTGGTGTATGGCGAAAGGGATATGCCATCGACCATTCCGCCTTTGGTTGCACAGCACCATGCCCATTTACTACAGTATGGCAAAGATTATGGCTATCGCCATACTGACGGTGCAATGACATGGCAATATAGCAATAGCGCGGTGACTTTATCGTTGCCTATGCCCAATTTGTCTTTGCACAATACCGCAACGGCTATCACCGCCCTCCTAGCCAGCCCATTGACCATAACCCAAGACCACATCCAAGCTGCGTTACCAAAGGTAAAATTGGCAGGGCGTTTTGACAGCAGAGGGATGTCAGCTCGTCAATGGGTGTTTGACGTTGCCCACAATGAGCATGGGATGCAGTTTTTGCTCAAGCAGTTGACACCGCATGTACATGCTTACCAACGCCAGCATCCAACCGCCAAATTGCATTTGGTGATATCCATGCTCGCTGATAAAGACATCGAGCCTGTACTCGCGCAGCTACAGCAATTCTCCCAGACGGTGATGCCGATTGACAGTGTTCACAGCGGCGTTATCTCTCACCCTAGAGCCAGTAGTCAAGAACGCTTAACTGAGCTGTTACCACGCTATTTTAATTCTGTGTCTATTTTTGAGGATTTGAATTTAGCGACCCAATCGGTGATTGACGACAGCCAAGATAATGACCTGATTTTGGTGTGTGGTTCTTTTTATACCATCAGCGGTGTACTGACCAGCCAATCACTCAGTGAATAACGAATTTGTGCGTCAAATGATTTTACTTTTCAAAATTTTCAGTTAATATCTCAATAATGGTGAAAACTGCTAACGCGAATTTTGCTATGATTAGTCAAAATTCGTTGATTTTTATAGGTTGAAAAAATCATTTATCAAGACACATAAACTAGGGTAATTGGCATGAAATTTTCTAAGCAAGCATTATTGGGTACAACGGTATTGTTAGGCGGTAGCGTGTTGTTATATGCCACTATGCACCAAGTCTTGAATGCGCCTGCCAAACCTGCAGCCAATAGCCAACAAGTTATCGCTAAACCCACGACAGATAAACAAACAGCAATCAGCAACGAGCCACTCACCGCCGATGTCGCAACCGAAAAAAATTTACTGGCGCAAAAACAAAAAGAACGGGAGCAACGGGTCGCTGCGCAAGAACAACAAGCCCAGCAATACATGACCGAACAACAGCGAATTGAAGCCGAAGCTTTAGCTCGTAGCCGTGCTGAAAATCAACTGTATGCCAACAAAAATGCCGCCAATACCAATTCGGTGGTTGCCAGCTCAGTGACCGCGATTACCCAACCTGTGGTAAAGCCCCGACCCGTTGACACGGTCGCCGCGCCACCACAAACGCAAGCTGCAGTACCCAATAGCGTACAAAATACTGCACAGACCCAAAGCGCTGCAAAAACTAAAGAACAAGTAGCTACGCCAAAGCCCACAGTGACAGCACCCGTCGTCGCACAGCCGCAGCCCGCGGCAAAAACCATCCCTAACAATCCTGGTACCTATCAGGTTAAGGCAGGCGAGGGGTTGATAGGGTTGTCACGTCGCTACAATGTGCCAGTCGACGTATTGGCAAGCGTCAATAATCTCAACACCACCAGCAGCTTACGTGTCGGGCAAACTATCACCATCCCGACTGCGGCACAAGTCAACCGTATTACCCAGCAAGCCCAAGCGCAAGAGCAACAACGTCAAAATGAGCTTGCTCGCAAAAAGCAAGAAGCTGAACAAAAAAAGCAACAGGCGCTACTGCAGCAGCAGCAAGAAGTCGCCCGTAAAAAACAAGAAGCCGCGCAAAAAGAGCAGCAAAAACAGCAAGAAATCGCTCGCAAAAAGCAAGAAGCCCAGTTAAAAGAGCAATTAAAAGAGCAAAAACGTCAACAAGAAATCGCCCAGAAAAAATTAGAAGCTCAGCAACAAGCCCAGAAAAAACAAGCATTCCAAGCGGCACAAGATAATTTAAGGCAGGCGCGTCAGACGGTGAAACAAACGGATGTTAAAGGTACGTTTGGGGTACAAGTTGCATTGGCAACCGACCAAAAAAAAGCCAGTGAAATTACCCAAAAATTACAAGCGGCAGGCTACAAAGTCAAAACCACCCAAACGAGTAAAGGGGTACGTATCGTCGTAGGTCCAGAAAAAGGCAAAGTCGCTGCCTTGGCGCTCAAAGACAAGCTCAATAACGATAGCCGTGTGGATGTTAATAGCGGCTGGGTGCTTTACTGGTAAGTCTATTTGACCTTTTAAAGCCAAATTATCCAAATAAGGCGAAACCATCCAAATAATGCGACATTTTGTGTCGCGTTATTTATTTATGCCCTTGTGAAAATCACCCAATAGGGGAATAATGCTGCCTTGTGGTAGTTATCCTATAGATACGAGTGTGTGGTTAGTGTGACAATTTTTTTAGTATTAGCGTTTGTGGTGTTTATCCTGTTAGTATTTGCCTTTCGTAGTAGTGGTAGTAGCCGTGAAGAGGTTATTAAGCCCGTTCGGGGAGATGAATTAGCGGTATGGCCTTTTGAGCCGATGCCGATCATGACGCCGACCGAAGTGATATTTTTTAATCGCTTGCAGCAAGCCGTGCCTGAGCTGATTATTTTTGGGCAAGTACAGTTATCGCGTATTATCATGCCAAATGACGATGACGATACTGACCAAGGTTTTTGGTTCAATCGTATTTGCCGTATGAGTGTTGACTATGTGCTGGTCGATCAAGACAAGCAAACCGTACTATTGGCAATTGAATTAGACGACTGGACGCACAATACTCGCCGCCGTCAGCAGCAAGATGAAAAAAAAGACAAAGCGCTGTTGAGTGCAGGCATTTCGATATTACGAATCGATGGGGAAGCCATGCCGGACGCTGCGCTTTTACGCCGCAAAATATTAGCGGTGCTAGGCTAAGATTAAAATCGCAAAAAACTGTAGAAAGTGTTGCATTCAAAAAAAAACTCGCTATAATACTCAAACTCAACATAGGCGATT
Organism: Faucicola osloensis; assembly: GCF_020041925.1. Classification (GTDB taxonomy): domain Bacteria; phylum Pseudomonadota; class Gammaproteobacteria; order Pseudomonadales; family Moraxellaceae; genus Faucicola; species Faucicola osloensis_D. The sequence continues at coordinate 1,811,995 of NZ_CP083409.1, forward strand.
AGTTCAATTGGTAGAGCGTCGGTCTCCAAAACCGAATGTTGGGGGTTCGAGTCCCTCATCGCCTGCCACATTTTAGTTAGTTTAGCGTGTACGCTGTATTCTAATAATAAAATACGTTTTAATGATAGACAGGGCAGCCTTATGAAACAAATGCTAGAGAACAAACTAGCAGAGCTCAATGGCAAAAGGATGTCTGGTGAAAAAGTGGTTGTCCACGAACCTGCTGCTATTGAGATTGCCAAACGACACTCCCCTAAAGATTTTGCCCTGTGGATTTTTGCTTTTGTCGCATTAATCAGCGCAACTTTAGTTAATCAATATTTACCCGCATATTGGCAACCCGCTAGCAGTTTATGGACGCGCGTGGCTGTTATTGCTGGACTAATCATTGCTGCATTATTGGCACTGGCGTTGACCAACCAAGGCAGTGCTTTTAAGACACTGTTGCAAGATTCCCGCGTTGAATTACGCCGTGTGACTTGGCCTAGCAAACAAGAAACCCTTGAATACACTTGGCAAGTTGCAGTAGTGGCTGGGATATTAGCTTTTATTGTGTGGTTATTAGATACCGTATTTAGCCAGTTGATTCAATACGTCATTGGTCAATAGCAAAAATTTAGCCAAACCCTTTTATTTGACCCACATCTGTGGGTTTTTATCTATCTAGCAATATCAATATTTTACCTGCATTGCTCATCTTTGGTATAGTAGGCGATGTGTTTAGCAATGAATTAGAGGAAGATTATCCATGCGTTGGTATATCGTACAAGCATTTTCAGGCTTTGAAAAACAAGTGCAGCGTTCATTGATTGAACGTATCAATCGCAGCGAATACAAAGAATCGTTTGGTCAAGTACTCGTCCCAACCGAAGAAGTTATCGAAATGCGGGATGGCAAAAAACGCAAATCTGAGCGTAAATTCTTCCCAGGTTACGTATTGATTGAAATGGATATGAACGACAACACATGGCACTTAGTTAAAGACTGTCCACGTGTGATGGGTTTTATTGGGGGTACGCCAGAAAATCCTGCGCCGATTACCCCAAAAGAAGCCGATACTATTTTAAATCGTTTAAATACCAACGAAAATAAACCGCGTCCAAAAACCTTATTTGAGCCAGGTGAAGAAGTATTGGTCATCGATGGTCCGTTTACCGAGTTTAGAGGCTTGGTGGAAAAAGTGGATTACGAAAAATCACGCTTACAGTTGACCGTCAATGTCTTTAACCGTCCAACACCGGTTGAGTTAGAATTTAAGCAAGTAGAAAAAATTAACTAATTTTTGATAAGTTTGCTTTTTCAGGGGTTTTTGATCTTAAAATTGTAACTAAGTGCCAAATTTAGCAATTTTTGCTTTACCTAAGTAAAAATTCGCTTATAATATGGCACTTTATTTTTTCTGTTGTCTGTAAGATTGACAATATCACCCGGGGAGCCAGAGAGCCATTCGATGAGTGGGAGTCTAGCGCTATTACCCATAACAGGAGTCTATCATGGCTAAAAAGATTGATGGTTACATCAAACTACAAGTGCCAGCTGGTAAAGCTAATCCATCACCACCTATCGGTCCAGCATTGGGTCAAAAAGGTGTGAACATCATGGCATTCTGTAAAGAGTTCAACGCAGCTACTTCTAGCATGGAACCAGGTCTACCTGTTCCCGTTGAAATCACTGTTTACAACGACAAATCGTTCACCTTCATCATGAAGTCACCACCAGCGGCGTTTTTAATTCGCAAAGCTGCAGGTGCTGCTAAAGGTTCAGGCGTACCGAATAAAACTAAAGTAGGTAAAGTCGACCGTGCACAGTTAGAAGAAATTGCTAACACTAAAAATGCTGACTTAACTGCTGCTGACTTAGAAGCTGCGGTTCGCACATTGGCGGGTACTGCTCGCTCAATGGGTATTGACGTGGAGGGCGTGTAAATGGCTAAATTAACTAAACGTCAAAAAGCAATCGCTGAAAGCTATGATGCGAACAAACAATACACATTGACTGAAGCGGTGGAAATTCTAAATAAATTACCACCTGCAAAATTCAAAGAGTCAATCGATATTGCTATCAATCTAGGCGTTGACCCACGTAAATCTGACCAAGTGGTTCGTGGTGCTACCAACCTACCTGCAGGTACTGGTAAAACCAAACGCGTTGCCGTGTTTGCACAAGGTGCAGCAGCTGACGCAGCAAAAGAAGCGGGTGCTGATATCGTAGGTTTTGAAGACCTAGCAGAAAGCATCAAAGCGGGTAATATGGACTTTGATGTTGTGATTGCGTCACCTGATGCTATGCGCGTTGTCGGTCAATTAGGTACAATTTTAGGTCCACGTGGTTTAATGCCAAACCCTAAAGTAGGTACAGTGACCCCTAACGTTGCTGAAGCGGTTAAAAACACCAAAGCGGGTCAGGCAACTTACCGTGTTGATAAAGCGGGTATTATCCATACCACAATTGGTCAAGTAGGCTTTAGTGCTGAACAAATCGAGCAAAATGCATCTGCATTAATCGCTGATTTGAAAAAAGCAAAACCTGCGACCTCAAAAGGTATTTATATCAAAAAAATCACCCTATCAAGCACGATGGGTCCTGGCATCAACTTAGATGCAGTTCCTTATCGTAATGCGTAAGCTTAAACGCTTAGTGGTGAATTTTTAACATATTTTAAATTTAGTTCAGCACAAACGGGTTGTGCTGTCTAAGACCGTAGGTTCTATTGGTTTAATCATAATTAAATCATAAATAGTTTAATTGTGAAAATTTTTCACAGCCTACGCAGACGGGATGGCAGTTTAATTTATTATTGACTGCCACCGTATCGGAGTGATAATAAGTTGTACTTTAACTTATTATATTAACTAGGTTTATTGGTGCCCTAAGTTAATCATAACTAGGAAACTGATAATATGGAGACAACCCATGGCATTAAATCTTCAAGACAAACAAGCGATTGTTGCTGAAGTAAGTGAATCTGCCAAAGGTGCCCTTTCTGCTGTTGTTGCTGATGCTCGTGGCGTGACAGTAGGTAAAATGACCCAACTACGTAAAGAAGCTCGTGCAGCGGGTGTTGATATGCGTATCGTGCGTAATACTTTATTACGTCGTGCGTTAGAAGACACTAACTACACTGTGTTAAATGACGTATTTGTAGGTCCAACACTTATCGCATTCTCAACTGAACATCCAGGTGCTGCAGCACGTTTGTTCAAAGAATTTGCTAAAACAAACGATAAGTTTGAAATTAAAGGTGCAGCTTTTGAAGGCGAGTTTATCGCTGCTAAAGATATCGATCGTTTAGCAAGCTTACCAACTTACGACGAAGCGATTGCGCGCTTAATGGGTACGATGAAAGAAGCCGCTGCAGGCAAATTTGTTCGTACTTTGGCAGCATTACGCGACAAAATGCAAGGCGAAGGCGAAGTCGCTTAATTTATTTAAGCAAACTTAGCTACGCTTAGCATTTTTTAAACCAAATTCACTTATTTAGGAATACACATCATGGCATTAACTAACCAAGAAATTCTTGATGCAATCGCTGAAAAATCAGTAATGGAAATTGTAGATCTTATCTCTGCAATGGAAGAAAAATTTGGCGTATCAGCCGCTGCACTAGCAGCAGCACCTGCAGCAGCCGGTGACGCACCTGCAGCAGAAGAAAAAGACGACTTCAACGTTGTATTAACTGGCGCTGGCGACAAGAAAGTAGCTGTTATTAAAGCAGTTCGCGAAATCACTGGTTTAGGCTTAAAAGAAGCTAAAGACCTAGTTGAAGGCGCACCACAAACAGTTAAAGAAGGCGTAGCGAAAGCTGAAGCTGAAGAATTGAAGAAAAAATTAGAAGAAGCAGGTGCATCAGTAGAATTGAAATAATTCTCGCACTTAAGTTTTCTGAACTTCAAAAAGCTATTATTGCGCTTGCAATAATAGCTTTTTTTTATTATAATCATTCTCTTGACCTTTCGTGTCTGATTGAACATAAGATGGCACACGCACCAAGGACAGAATTGTTCCATGCAAGTTAGAAAGTCTGGTAATGCGTAAAAAAACTTGAGCTAAATACCCCAAAGGTGTTTGGCTTTTTGTCGTCTCTACAGTTTTTGTTTGTATCGATTTTATATTATAGCGCTGATTGGGTTATGCATCCTGTGATGATTAACTTATCCGCTGATTTAGCAAGGTTTTAAGATTTCCGTTAGGAAGTTGGATTTAAATTGGTGACTTAAGACTGTAGGGATTGGGTCATCAAATCTTTTAAAAATAGATTCCATCGTTAATAATTGCGCAAAAAACTTAATTTCCTAACAGGAAACATGGTGATTTGTGACTTTATCAGTGCATAGCGGTATTAGTGCACTGAAGTATTGATAGATGGGTAGGCATTAACGCTTTGAATGTTTAAGGACTTTTAATGGCATACTCGTATACTGAAAAAAAACGCATTCGTAAAAGTTTTGCAAAGTTGCCCACCGTCATGGACGTGCCATACTTATTGGCTATCCAAGTTGACTCGTATGAGCAATTTTTGCAAGAAAATAAAAAGCCAAAAGGTCGGGAAAACATTGGTTTACAAGCTGCTTTTAATTCTATTTTCCCTATTGAAAGCCATACTGGCAATGCCGAGCTACAATTTGTTGAATACTATCTAGGTACACCAGAGTTTGATGTGCGTGAATGTATTTCACGTGGTTCAACCTATGCAGCGCCATTACGTGTCAAAATCCGTTTGGTCATCAAAGATAAAGATGTTAAAGACAAAGATGCTAAAGCGGCAATTAAAGATATCCGTGAACAAAGCGTCTATATGGGCGAAATCCCATTGATGACCGAAAACGGTACTTTTGTGATTAATGGTACTGAGCGTGTCATCGTATCGCAATTACACCGTTCACCAGGCGTATTCTTTGACCATGACAAAGGCAAATCACATTCAAGTGGTAAAGTGCTGTATAACGCCCGTATTATTCCTTACCGTGGTTCATGGTTAGACTTTGAATTTGATGCCAAAGACTTGGTATTTGCTCGTATTGACCGCCGCCGTAAATTATTGGCAACGGTGATTTTGCATGCCATTGGGATGAATACACAGCAAATTTTAGATGCGTTTTATGAAAAAACCCATGTGTATAAGGGTGATGAGCAGTTTGAAATCGATCTTGTCACTGACCGTTTACGCGGTGAAATGGCGCAGTTTGAAATCGTTTCACCGGATGGCGAAGTGATTGTCGAACAGGGCAAACGTATCAACGCGCGCGCGATTCGTAAAATCGAACAAGCCGGTATGACAAAATTGCCTGTGCCTGATGAATACTTGTATGAACGTATTTTGGCACAAGATATCGTTGTGGATGATGAAGTCATTGCACGCGCTAACCAATTGCTCGATCACGAGACTTTGGTCAAAATCAGCAATAACGGTATTAAAGAATTTGATATTTTATTCACTAACGATATCGATCATGGTTCATACATCGCCGATACACTGCGCGCGGATACCGCGATGAGCCGTGAAGAAGCGTTGATTGAAATCTACAAAGTGATGCGTCCAGGTGAGCCACCAACACTCGATACGGCTGAAAAACTGTTTGAATCGATGTTTTTTAACGCAGACCGCTATGACTTATCAAATGTGGGTCGCATGAAGTTCAACCGTCGTTTGGGCCGTGCTTATGAGCCAACCAATGACCCTGATGTGCAGCGTGAACGCAGTGTGTTGACCAACGAAGATATTATTGACGTATTAAAAATGTTGATTGAAATTCGTGATGGTCGTGGGGTAGTGGACGATATTGACCATTTAGGTAACCGCCGTGTGCGTTCAGTCGGTGAGATGACAGAAAATCAATTTCGCGTGGGTCTAGTCCGTGTTGAGCGTGCTGTTAAAGAGCGTTTAAGCTCAGCTGAAACAGATAACTTATCGCCACAAGATTTGATCAACTCAAAACCTGTGGCAGCCGCCATTAAAGAGTTCTTTGGTTCATCACAATTGTCACAGTTTATGGACCAAAACAACCCGTTGTCAGAAATCACCCATAAGCGTCGTGTTTCTGCATTAGGCCCAGGTGGTTTAACACGTGAACGTGCAGGCTTTGAAGTCCGTGACGTACACCAAACCCATTATGGTCGTGTGTGTCCGATTGAAACCCCTGAGGGTCCAAACATCGGTCTGATCAACTCACTAGCCGTCTATGCTAAAACCAATGAATTTGGTTTCTTAGAAACCCCGTATCGTAAAGTAGTCGACGGTAAAGTGACGGATGAAATCGAGTACTTATCAGCGATTGAAGAAGTGGGCACTGTAATTGCACAAGCGGATTCGCCGATTGATGAAAACGGTCAGTTGACAGAAGATTATGTCTCTGTGCGTAACTATGGTGAGTTTGTGCGTATGGCACCAGAGAAAGTGACCCATATGGACGTATCACCGCGTCAGGTTGTATCTGTGGCAGCCAGCTTGATTCCATTCTTGGAACATGATGATGCCAACCGTGCCTTGATGGGTTCAAACATGCAGCGCCAAGCGGTACCCACTTTACGGTCGGATAAACCACTGGTTGGTACAGGTATGGAACGTCACGTTGCCCGTGACTCAGGTGTGTGTGTGACTGCCAAACGTGGCGGCGTCATTATGGACGTGGATGCGAGCCGTGTCGTTGTAAAAGTGAATGAAGATGAAATGCAAGCGGGCGAAGCGGGTATTGATATCTACAACTTAATCAAATACACCCGTTCAAACCAAAACACCTGTATTAACCAACGCATTATCGTCAACCAAGGTGATGTCATTGCGCGCGGGGATATCTTGGCAGATGGTCCATCAACCGATTTGGGTGAGTTGGCATTGGGTCAAAACATGCGTGTGGCGTTTATGCCTTGGAACGGTTATAACTTCGAAGACTCGATTTTGTTATCGGAGCGTGTGGTTAAAGAAGATCGTTTTACCACCATTCATATCCAAGAATTGACCTGTGTGGCGCGTGATACCAAATTGGGTACAGAAGAAATCACTGGCGATATTCCAAACGTGGGTGAAGCAGCCCTAGCTAATCTAGATGAAGCAGGTATCGTCTATATTGGTGCGGAAGTACAAGGTGGCGATATCTTGGTGGGTAAAGTGACACCAAAAGGTGAAACGCAGCTTACTCCTGAAGAAAAACTACTTCGTGCAATTTTTGGTGAAAAAGCCGCGGACGTGAAAGATACGTCGTTGCGAGTGCCTTCTTCTACCAAAGGTACGGTGATTGACGTCCAAGTCTTTACCCGTGATGGCGTAGAAAAAGACAGCCGTGCGCAAGCTATCGAAAAAGCACAGCTTGATAGCTATCGTAAAGACTTAAAAGAAGAATTGCGTATCTTTGAAAACGCCGCACGCGGTCGCATTATTTCATTGCTTGACGGTCAAACTGTCAGTGGTGGCGCGGGCTTAAAATCAGGTACAGTGTTGAGTGAAGACTCAATGCAAGATATGTCGCTTGAAACATTGCTTGATATTCAGCCAACCCAAGAAGATACCGCAGAGCGTTTATCACAAATTGGTGACTTTTTAACCGATAAACAAAAAGAAATCGATGAAAAATTCACTGAGAAAAAACGCAAATTAACGGCAGGTGATGACTTAACGCATGGCGTGCAAAAAATCGTCAAAGTGTACTTGGCAGTAAAACGTCGTATTCAACCCGGTGACAAAATGGCGGGTCGTCATGGTAACAAGGGGGTGGTATCACGTATCATGCCGATTGAAGACATGCCATACGATGAAAACGGTAATCCAGTGGATGTGGTACTAAACCCACTAGGCGTACCATCGCGGATGAACGTCGGTCAGATTTTAGAAACGCACTTAGGCGGTGCAGCACGTGGTTTGGGTATCAAAATTGACGAGATGATCAAACAACAAGCGGCAGTTGCTGAGTTGCGTGATTTCTTAGACAAAATTTATAACCAAATTGGCGGCGAGCAAGTGGACTTAGGCAGCCTTAGTGATGAGGAAATCATTGCGATGTCAAAAAATCTACGTGCAGGCGTACCAATGGGTACTGCAGTATTTGATGGCGCTAAAGAACAGCAAATCAAAGGCTTGCTAGAATTGGCAGGTATGCCAACCTCAGGTCAGCAAGTATTGTTTGATGGCCGCACCGGTCAACAGTTTGATCGTCCGGTGACCGTGGGTTATATGTACATGCTCAAACTCAACCACTTGGTTGACGACAAAATGCACGCACGTTCAACGGGTTCTTACTCACTGGTTACCCAGCAGCCATTGGGTGGTAAAGCCCAGTTTGGTGGTCAGCGCTTCGGTGAGATGGAAGTTTGGGCGCTTGAAGCTTACGGTGCTGCTTATACATTGCAAGAGATGTTGACGGTGAAATCTGATGACGTTGAAGGTCGTACCCGCATGTACAAAAACATCGTTGATGGCGAACAGAACATGTCAGCTGGTATGCCAGAATCGTTCAACGTATTGACCAAAGAAATTAAGTCATTGGGTATCAATATTGAGTTAAAAGATCATAGCAAAAGTAAAAACTAAGTCATGATTGTGAGTATGGCGGCTTTAATAACGTCGCCATACTCAAACTCAATAGTTTACCTTTTTAATGACAAACGAATAAAAATTAACCTTAAATTGAAAGTCAATCTGTATCGGCTTTCAATTTAATCGATGGAGAAGCAGTTTGAAAGACTTATTAGACATCATGAAAAGCCCTGCCGACTCTGGTAACCAAGAGTTCGACAGCATTCAAATTTCTCTTGCCTCACCTGACACCATCAAATCTTGGTCGCATGGGGAAGTTAAAAAGCCTGAAACCATCAACTATCGTACTTTCAAACCAGAACGTGATGGTCTTTTTTGTGCCAAAATTTTTGGACCTGTTAAAGACTACGAATGCTTGTGTGGTAAATATAAACGCCGTAAATTCCAAGGCGTGATCTGTGAAAAATGTGGCGTTGAAGTGACCGCCGCTAAAGTACGCCGCGATCGTATGGGTCACATTGAGCTAGCAAGCCCAGTCGCGCATATTTGGTTCTTAAAATCATTACCAAGCCGTATTGGTCTACTACTTGATATGACTTTGCGTGATATCGAGCGCGTACTGTATTTTGAAAGCTATGTAGTGACTGACCCAGGTTTAACTACCCTTGAAAAATATCAGTTGCTCGATGATGAAGATTACTTCAAAGCACTTGAAGAGTTTGGTGATGAATTCACCGCAAAAATGGGTGCTGAAGCGGTTCAAGACTTGCTGCGCGATATTGACGTAGATTTGGAAATCGACCAGTTACGTGAAGAAATTCCTAACACGGGTTCAGAAACCAAACTTAAAAAAATGTCAAAACGCCTAAAATTGCTTGAGTCATTCCGTGATTCAAACAATAAGCCTGAATGGATGGTAATGACGGTGTTACCTGTATTGCCACCTGATTTGCGTCCATTGGTACCGCTTGAAGGGGGTCGTTTTGCCACTTCAGACTTAAATGACTTATATCGCCGCGTCATTAACCGTAACAACCGTTTAAAACGCTTGTTAGAGCTCAATGCGCCTGACATCATCGTGCGTAACGAAAAACGTATGTTACAAGAGTCAGTGGATGCGCTGCTTGACAATGGTCGCCGCGGTCGTGCGATTACCGGTAGCAACAAACGTCCGTTGAAATCTTTAGCTGACATGATTAAAGGTAAACAAGGTCGCTTCCGTCAAAACTTACTGGGTAAACGTGTTGACTATTCAGGTCGTTCGGTCATTACCGTGGGTCCATACCTGCGTCTACACCAATGTGGCTTGCCTAAAAAAATGGCACTTGAACTGTTCAAACCATTTACTTATGCCAAGCTTTTGCAAAATGGCATCGCGACCACTATCAAAGCCGCTAAGAAAATGGTTGAACGTGAAGAACCGGCAGTGTGGGATATGCTTGCCAGCGTGATTCGTGAACACCCAGTGCTACTAAACCGTGCACCGACCCTCCATCGTTTGGGTTTACAAGCATTTGAGCCTGTACTGATTGAAGGTAAAGCGATTCAGCTACATCCCCTGGTTTGTAGCGCGTTCAACGCCGACTTTGATGGTGACCAAATGGCGGTACACGTACCGTTAACTTTGGAGGCCCAGCTTGAAGCCCGTGCCTTGATGATGTCAACCAACAACATCTTGTCACCTGCCAATGGTGAGCCAATCATCACGCCATCACAAGACGTGGTATTGGGGTTATATTACATCAGCCGTTCGCATATTAATGCCAAAGGCGAAAACATGACTTTCTCAAACGTGAAAGAAGTGTATCGCGCGCTAGGTACCGGTGATTTAAGCGTCAATGCCAAAATTAAAGTACGCATTGAAGAAACCACGTATGACGAAGAAGGCAATGCCAATACCGTTACCAAAATGGTTGATACCGTTGCAGGTCGCTGTTTAATTTGGAATATCACCCCAAAAGGCATGAGCTTTGACGAAGTCAACAAAGAAATGACCAAGAAAAACATCGCTCGCCTTATCAATTCTTGCTACCGCAAAATGGGCGTGAAAGACAGCGTCATGTTTGCTGACCAATTGATGTATTTGGGTTTTGCCCAAGCGACGTTGTCAGGTGTATCCATTGGTATGGAAGATATGGTGATTCCACCTACCAAAAACAAAATCATCGAAGCGGCTGATGCAGAAGTTCGTGAGATTGAAAGCCAGTTTGAACAAGGCTTTGTGACCGCGGGTGAACGCTATAACAAAGTCATTGATATTTGGTCACGTACCAATGACCAAATCGCCAAAGCGATGATGGATAACTTGTCACAAGATACCGTTGTCAATAGCCAAGGTGAAACGGAAAAAGAAAAATCGTTTAACTCGATTTATATCATGTCGGATTCAGGGGCGCGTGGTAGTGCCGCACAGATCCGTCAGTTGGCAGGTATGCGTGGTCTGATGGCAAAACCAGATGGCTCGATTATTGAAACCCCAATTAAAGCCAACTTCCGTGAAGGCTTAAGCGTTTTACAGTACTTTATCTCGACGCACGGTGCCCGTAAAGGTCTAGCAGATACGGCACTCAAAACCGCAAACTCAGGTTACTTAACCCGTCGCTTGGTTGACGTTGCGCAAGATTTGGTTATCACCCAGCCTGATTGTGGTACTGATAAAGGTATCTTGATGAAGCCACACATCGAGGGTGGTGAAATCATTGAGCAATTGGCTGACCGTGTGCTGGGCCGAGTCACTGCTAAAGATGTGGTGTCAAATAAAACAGGCGAACTAGCCATTCCATTAGGTACCTTACTCGATGAGCATTGGGTAAAAGTCCTTGATGAACATGGTATTGACGAAGTTTGGGTGCGTTCAGTGATTACTTGTGAAGTGCCACATGGTGTCTGTTCACAATGTTATGGTCGCGACTTAGCACGTGGTCACCGCGTCAATATTGGTGAGTCTGTGGGTGTCATGGCAGCGCAATCAATCGGTGAGCCAGGTACCCAGCTTACCATGCGTACCTTCCACGTGGGGGGTGCTGCGAGTGCCGCCGCTGTGGAAAACAGCATTCAGGTTAATAAAGGCGGTACTGTTCGCTTCCAAAACTTGAAATCTGTTAGCCATGCCGATGGTCATTTGGTGGTAGTTTCTCGCTCTGCAGAAATTAGTATTACCGATGAATTAGGCCGTGAGCGTGAGCGCTATAAAGCACCGTATGGTTCGTCAATTCTAGTAGCTGATGGCACTGAAGTTACCCCAGGTCAAACCATTGGTAAATGGGATCCGCATACCCATCCAATCATTACCGAGGTATCAGGTACCGCACGCTTTAGCGAAATCACCGATGGCTTAACGGCCACCATGAAAATCGATGAAGCAACAGGTATGAGCTCATACGAAATCTTGGCGACCAAAGACCGCCCAAGTTCGGGTAAAGATTTACGTCCTGCGATTATCCTTGATACCAAAGAGGGTAAAGAAGTGGTGTATTTCCTACCACAGCAAACCATTATTCGTGTGCGTGAAGGCGATGAGGTAACAACAGGTTCGATTTTAGGTCGTGTACCACAAGAATCATCAGGTACCAAAGATATTACCGGTGGTCTACCACGTGTCGCTGACTTATTTGAAGCGCGTCGTCCAAAAGACCATGCGATTATGGCGGAAATGAGTGGTACAGTGAGTTTTGGTAAAGATACCAAAGGTAAAAATCGCTTTATCATCACCAATGATGATGGCGAAGTGCATGAAGAGTTGATTCCAAAATGGCGTCAAATCAACGTGTTTGAGGGTGAACGTGTTGAACGTGGTGAGGTGATTGCCGATGGTCCACAAAACCCACACGATATCTTACGCTTAAAAGGTGAAACTGAGCTTGCCAACTACATCGTCAATGAAGTACAAGACGTTTACCGCTTACAAGGGGTAAAAATCAACGACAAGCATATTGAAGTGATTATTCGTCAGATGCTACGTAAAGTTGAAATTACCGATGGCGGCGACTCAAGTCACTTTAAAGGCGACCAAGCTGAGTACGCTGATATCGTAGCCACGAACAAAAAACTCGACGAAGAAAACAAATTCCCAGTCAAGTTTGACCGTTTATTGCTCGGTATCACCAAAGCGTCATTGGCAACTGAAAGCTTTATTTCAGCGGCGTCATTCCAAGAGACAACGCGTGTATTGACGGCGGCAGCGGTTACTGGCAAGATTGATGACTTACGTGGTCTAAAAGAAAACGTGGTAGTAGGTCGTTTGGTACCAGCAGGTACTGGTTTAGCTTACCATTCACAGCGTCTAGAGGGTGGTAAAACAACCGCGACAGAAGCTGGTGAAAACCAGTTAGAAGCGTTAGACAGCTTGTTTGCCGAAACCATGGAACCTGCGTCAATGTCATTTGAAGACCAATTTGCCGAAGAGTTTAATAGCCAAGATGCAAAATAATCGTTAATCAGTCATAAAAAGGTCAGTGCTTGCAACTGGCCTTTTTTTTCATCAAAATATCCGTATCAAATGTGTAAGGAAAAAATATGGCAGGTCGTGTTGCACGTTATCAAGCAGATAGAACCAATCAAAAAATGTATTTTTGTCGAATTTATTGTCAGCAAGCTGAACAGACGCCAAAAGGGCAATTACAAGAGGCGCATATAGAGAGCGCGCTCATGCATTTGTACGGCGGGTATTTGGCATTTTTACAAGAAGTAGCGCGCTATTATAATTTAACTATGCCAAATCCGAGTCTGCAATCAATTAGTGATGCCTTGGAAGCTAAAACCCAAGTATCACCTGAAGTCATGCGGTTAAAGCAACTATTAGCTAATGATTATTTAGGTGATATCGAGAAAGCATGGCAGCAAATTATCTATAAACCTGTGCCACAAAACCTTGGAAATGAGAGTGATGAAAGCAATAAAAATGCCAAATTGCCGGTAATTGATGTTATGGCAAGTCCATCAAGTACTAATATTTCAGTCGATATGATTCGCCAATGGCGTGGTGATTTGGTGGATACCATTGATAGTTTGCGAGAAGGGATGATTGAGTTTTAATCGTTTAATCAATTTTGGTATTTATCACCTTGTTACTTATCCCATTAATACTTATCAAAGACCATAAAAAGCTCGATAATTAATCGAGCTTTTTTATTAAGGTTTATTAACTAAGGTTTATTAACGGCTCATTCATTCAGTGGTTTATTGTTATTTAACTGAGCATAATTGATATTGTTACCCGTCGTTGGCATCGGCACGGATGCTTGTTCCTCAGGGCGTTTTTGGGTAACCGCTTGCGGGGGTTTACTGTCATCACTGGCGATTTCATTGCCCTTGCTATCGACGCGTCTAGTCCCATTGTCAGTAAGCTCAATGGTTTCCTGCTCTTGTTTTTTGGATTTGGCGCGATTATTCACTGACACCCATTCCACAGGCTGACCTTTGAGCATTTTAGAGGTGAAATCCAACCAAATGGGTAGCGCCGCCACGCCACCAAATTCTTTTTTACCCATACCGATAGGTTGGTCAAAACCGACCCAAACTGTCGTCACCATTCTAGGGTGGATACCAGCAAACCACGCATCTTTGGCATCATTGGTAGTACCTGTCTTGCCACCTACATCTGAGCGACCTAACGCCCGCGCCTTAATCGCGGTACCGCGCTGGATGACATCACGTAAGATATTCGCCATTTGGAATGCCACGTTAGAAGAAATAATACGCGGCGCTTGCTGCGCTGGAATATACTGAATAGGCATAGGTTTTAGCTTATCAGTGTCGGGACCTGCATCATATAACTGCGCTTCAAGGGACGCTTGGCGTGCTAGCATTTGCTGAGTGCTGGCTTCTAATGCCGCTTCTTCTTTGCTGAGCTTTTTCTTATCTTGTTTGTCTAAACTGTCTGGTTCTTTGGTTTTAGCCAGTGGGTTTGCGTTGAATAAATCCGATTTTTCAGTCGCTTTATCGCCCGCTTCAGCGTCGCCACTCTGACCACTTAACAAGGCAGCTCGTTGTTTTTGGAAGGCAGTTAAGTTGTCTTCATTGGTTTGCTGTAAATCATTGTTAAAGCATACCGCACAGGCTTGTTTTGGGTTAGCTTGGTATTGCAGCTTACCGTTGTAGTCAAAAATCTGCTGAATAAAATAAGGTTGAATACGGTGACCGCCGTTGGCAAAGGTCGCATAGCCCGTCGCCATCTGTAATGGGGTTGCTTCACCCGAACCGAGTGCCAATGATAACGTGTTTGGCATGCGTTCTTTTTCCAACCCAAACTCATTAAGTAGCTCACGCGTATCAGAGATACCTGCTGAACGTAGTACCCGAATCGATACTAGGTTACGTGATAGGTATAAACCTTTACGCAGTGGAATCATCCCCAAATTGCGACCGTCTGAGTTTTTGGGTTTCCATGAGCCGATGGTCAATGGATCATCAGATATCAGGGTATCTGGGCTAAAGCCTTTTTCTAGGGCAGCGGTGTAGATTAATGGCTTGATGGTTGAGCCTGGTTGGCGATAGCCTTGAATGGCGCGGTTAAATTTACTTTTATTAAAATCAAAGCCACCAACGACCGCAAGTAACGCGCCAGTTTCTGGATTGACCGATACTAGGCTGCCTTCAACGGCTGGAATTTGCACCAAGCTCCAGCTGCTGTTGTCAGCATTTGATGTGACATACACAATATCATGCAGATTGACGATGTTGTTGGAGATAAATGCTGAGTTGGGATTGCGATAGTGCAGGGTCGCCCAGCGCATGTTTGACCAAGGCACTTTAATCTGAGTACCGTCTTTCATGACCGCATCAAAGCCATTGCCAGGATAGACTTTGGTGACTTCAACCGGATAAAAAGAATGGATAACTGGAAAGTTGGCAAGCTTGCCAGGTTTTTCTTTATCTTTTGTATTAGCAGGAGCGCCACGCCAACCGTGGCGGCGATCATACGCAAATAAACCGCGTTTAATGGCGTTTTCTGCAATTTCTTGTGCTTCACTATTAATGGTAAGCTTTACGCGCCAGCCCGAATTGATGACAGCTTCGCCATATTTCTCTACCAATGAGGCACGGGTCATTTCCGCCAAATACGGTAAGTTTTTATCAAGTTTTGCTTGGTATAGGCGCAGTCCAATGGGTGCGGCAACCGCTTCGTCGTGTTGCGCTTGGCTAATTGCGCCATTTTTAAGCATCTGACCCAAAATCCAGTTACGCCGCTCTAACGCGCGCTCAGGGTTGGCAACAGGATTGTATTTGGATGGCGCTTTTGGCAGACCGGCAATCATTGCCATTTCAGCAATGGTTAGGTTATTTAATGATTTACTATAATATTGCTTAGCGGCGGCTTTAATCCCATACGCACCTTGACCCAAATAGATTTTATTCACATATAAGGTCATGATGTCTTGTTTGGACAGCTTTTCTTCAATTTTACGGGCTAAAAATAACTCCGTTAATTTACGATTAAGGGTACGCTCGGAGGATAAAAAATAATTTTTGGCAACCTGCTGGGTAATCGTTGACCCACCTGTCTGGCTATCCTCGCTCACCGCTTCGGTCAGTGCGCGCCCAATGCCCTTAATACTGATACCGCTGTGCTGAAAAAATGACGAATCTTCGGCTGCTAAAAAAGCATTCACCATATTTTTGGGAATTTGCTCATAAGTCACTGGCAGAGACATATCATTACCGTATTGGCCAATTAATTGGTTGTCCTCGGTATAGATTTGTAGTGGCATTGACAGCTTGGCTTTTTTAAGATCATCTAAGCTTGGCAGGCTAGGTGAGATATACATCGCCATACCATAAAAACCGATGGGGAAAGCTAATACCAAAATAAAAAGAAACGCTAAAATTGCAACCAAGAGATTGAGTAAAAATTTCATCCAAGTAAAGGTCGCAGCAGTCGACTGGGTCATAAAGTCATTAGCTCAAAGCAAAATAAAGCCCCATTATACCTAAAAAAATTTGAGTTCTGTGAAAAATCTATTTTGCTTTTATATTGTTTTTAAACAACCTAATAAATTAGTCCTAACTAAAGGTTGAATCTCTAAAGTTTCTAAAGTATTGTAGCGTAGTAAAAATCACGTTACCGAACTTAGTATACAAGGAACAAACTTGTGAGGTTATTTACAAAAAACAACAAGCTGGTCGTTGGGGTAGATATCACCACCACTGCGATAAAAATGGTTGAAATAACACGGCAGCAAGGTCTATTTCATTTAAGAAATTATGGCATTGAACCGTTACCCCGCGGTGCAGTTGTGGATAAAAATATTGTAGATATTGACGCGGTTAGTGACGCCCTCGCAAGATTATCCCGTGGTAGAGGCTTTTCTAGTAAACATATCGCGACAGCCGTATCTGGGTCTTCGGTTATTAGCAAAATTATTGAGATGGAAGCGGATCTCACAGAGCTTGAAAGAGAATCTCGTATCCGTCTGGATGCTGACCAATATATTCCCTATCCTTTATCAGAAGTCAATTTAGATTTTGAAGTGATAGGTCCTTCAGCCACGCCTGATATGTGTAAGGTATTGTTGGTTGCCTCTCGCACTGAAAATGTCGACCAACGTGTCGATGCGGGTGCTTTAGCGGGACTGGATACTAAAATTGTGGATGTAGAGGCTTACGCAGTTGAACGCGCCTTTCAATTGATGGTCGATAGCTTGCCAGGTCAACCTCAGCATGTAGCCCTCATTGATATCGGGCATAGCCAAACCACGCTTTATATTGCAAAGGACGGGGAGTTTGTATACAGCCGTGAACAGCTTTTTGGTGGCGCCCAGTTAACTGAAAGTATTCAAAGTCGTTATGGTTTGACGTTCGAGGAGGCGATGATTAATAAGCGCACCCTGTCATTGCCAGATGATTACTATACGGATGTATTAATGCCATTTTTAGATGCCATTGTGCAGCAAATCACCCGCTCGCTGCAGTTTTATTTTTCATCCAGCCAAAATAGCCAAGTAGATTATATTTTGTTGGGTGGGGGTAGTGCCAGCATTGCGGGTCTAGCAAGCATGGTTGAACAAAAACTTGGTACCCGCACAGGCATTGCCAATGCATTTTCAAATATGACGATTAATAACCATATCAACACTGAATTACTGATTATGGACGCGCCAAGCTTAATAGCGGCTTGTGGCTTGGCGTTACGGAGTTTTGATTAATGGCAAAGATTAATTTACTTCCGTGGCGTCAAGAACTTCGTGAACGTAGAAACCGTGAGTTTATGACTTTAGTGGTTGCGGTATTGTTTTTATCGCTACTCGGTGCCTTTGCAGCATGGAGTTACTATAAAAATACCCTAGAAAACCAGCAGCTTGCTAATGAACGTATCAAACAAGAAAACGCTAATTTAGACAAGGCATTAAAAGAAATCGAAATCCTCGAGCAGCAGCGTGATGATATCATCGCGCGTATGAAAGTGATTCAAGACTTGCAAGGTCGTCGCCCGGTGCCTGTTCGTATTTGGGACGATATTGCCAGAATTATCCCAGCACAAATGTATTTGACCAGCATGAAGCGAGAAGCTGATACCATCACCTTTACCGGTCAAGCCGACAATCCAAATGTGATTTCAACATTTATACGCAGTCTTGATGGGACGCAGTGGTTAGAAAAATCGGCTGTGGTCAGTATACAGCAGCCCAATGCAGTGGCTTATCAAGCCCCCACACCCGCACCTGCTGCCGGTAACATCAGCGCTAGCAGTACCAGCGCAACATTACCAGAAGCCAATTACGTGACTTTTGTGGTAACAACCATGGTTAAGCAAACCGACGTCGCCAGTGCCACCGCTGCCAGTGGCGTTGCGGCAAGTGCGAGTAAGGAGAAATAACGGTGAAATTAACCAATCCGCTAAAAAGACCGAAACTTGTCAAAAAACCTGTTCAAATTACTGCAAAAAAATCGTTTGATGTTAAAGCCTTCGCCGAGAGCTTTAAATCACTAGACCAAAATAATTATGGTAGCTGGCCTGTGCCTGTTAAGGTTACCGTCTTGCTATTTATGGTCGCTGTTATCGCCTTTTTAACTTGGTTTTTACCGATTAGTACCAAACGTGAGGAGATTGCCGCTGCCGAAGCCGAGCAGCAAACCTTGCTCGATCAATATCGCCAAAAAGAATCCAAAGCACGTCATTTAAAAGAATATCAAGCCCAAGTATCAAAAATGCAGTCTGATTTTAAAGAACTGCTCAATCAATTACCCAAAGACACCCGTATTTCTGACCTAGTGGATGGGATTAATATGGTTGGTGTGGGCAGTAATGTCAAATTTCAGGATATTAAAGTTGAGCCAGAAGTGTCCCAAGAGTTCTTTATTGAGCAGCCAATTCGTATTGCCGCTTTAGGGGATTATCACCAATTTGGGTCATTCATTAGTGGGCTTGCTAAATTACCTCGCATTATTACCCTGCATGACTTTGAAGTCACCAACCCTAGTCCTAGCTTAGACAAGCTACCAGAAACCAATCTTGTTTTGAACGTTAAAACTTATCGTTCAAAAGAGCTAAATGAAGAAGAATTGAAAAAGGCACAAAAAGATAATCAAAAAAATGCCGCTGGGTCTGACAATAAGGAAGCAAATAATGGCGATAAATAAAAAACAGCTCACTATTTGCTTAGCGCTATTAGCCCTATTATCTGGCTGTACTGACCGTGTCGGTTTGGCAGAGCAAAAAATGCAGGACATCCGTCAACAGCCCGCGCAACCGGTAAAGCCACCACCGACACCTGAAGTGGTACAAGAGTTTAATTACAGCGCTTCACAGCTGCGTAGCCCATTTATGCCACCTAGTTTAATGCTGCAGGCCAATCAAGTACAGCACATGCAAGGGGTCAGACCTGATGTGACCCGACTCAAAGAACCGCTTGAACAATTTGAGTTGAATGAGCTTACCTATAAAGGTACGATGGTGTCATCATCTGGCGAGGTATATGGTCTTGTTCAACGCCCAGATGGGGGCATTGCCAGTGTCAAAGTGGGTAATTATATGGGTAAAAATGATGGGCGTATTGCAGAGATTACGCCAACCCAAATTAACTTAATTGAAATCATACCAGACAGTCGTGTCGGCTATGTCGAAAAACCAAACTCAATTGTTGCCGCAGTTAGTCAATAAAACAAAGGGATAACTCAATGAATTTTAATGCCTATCCATTTCGAACTTCAACGTCTAAGCTAGCGGTAGCGATGAGTGCGATGTTAGTATCTAGCAGCGTGTTTGCAGCTGATACGATTAGAAATATCTCAGTTACCACGCCGAGCGCTGTGCTAACAGAACTCAATATCGACTTTGCTAATAGTGCTGTGACGCCGACGGCTTATGAACTTGCTTCACCCACACGACTGGTGTTGGATTTTCCCAATGTGAATAATCAAATTTCATCACGGATGCAAACTTATAACCAAGGCTATGTCAACAATGTCACCACGCTGACCAATGACAGTATGACACGTATGATTATTGAGTTGTCAAATCAAGCGACCTATAGTACGCGTGTGGTCAATAATCGCCTCGTTGTCTCCATGCAGCCGAAGGGAAGCACCCCTGCAGTAACCACCGTAGCTACCAATCCAGCAATCGTTACACCTGTGGTGACTACCCCAGTCGTTGTGAGTCAGCCCGCAGTAGTAGCGCCTGCTGTCGTCGTGACTGAACCTGTTCCTGTGATTGTCACGCCGCCACCCGTTGCCGTCGTGACCCAAACACCAAAAGTCGCGCCACCCGCCAATACCATGGTAGTCAAAGTCAATCCTTTATTAAATCCTGCTGCCGCCGTTGTTCAACAATACAACTATGATGGTCTAGCAGCGATTAATTTTAATGGTACCTCGAACGGCGGCGGTAATATTAGCGTTAATTTGGTAAATGACAGCATCCCTGTGGATGTGCAGCGCATGGGTGATGAGTTAGTCATTCGTCTGACAGGCGCCACCATTCCAAGTCGCCTGCAAAAACAAATGACCGTAGGTAATGGCTTGGTGCGTGATGTTATCGCAACCAACCAAGGACGCAATGGTGTGATTCGTGTTGCCATGACAGGCGATTATGACTATAAAGCCTTTCAAACAGGTAATCAGCTAAATATCAATATCGATCCCCCCAAACGTCTGCGCGAGCCGACCATTGAAGAGCGTACCTACAGCGGGGCACCTTTATCACTAGAGTTTCAAGATGTCAGCGTGCGGACGATTTTAGAAGTGTTGGCACAACATACCAATACCAATATCGTTGCCAGTGACAGCGTCAGTGGTAACATTACCTTGCGTCTGATTAACGTGCCTTGGGATCAAGCCTTAGATATTATCCTAAAAAGTAAAAATTTGGATAAACGGGTTAATGGTAATGTAATTTGGGTGGCACCCGCGGCAGAACTTGCCAAACAAGAAGCCGATGAGTTAAAAGCCCAGCAAGAGAAAAAAGTATTAGACCCACTGCGTACCGAATATATTCGACTCAACTATGCCAAAGCAGAAAATGTACGAACATTGATTGAAGCAGGCAGAGCAACATCCGATCGCTCCAGCGGCAGTACATCACTGTTAACAGACAGAGGTACAGTCACAATCGATACCAGAACCAACACCTTGATTGTTAAAGACACCGCTGAAACCATCAGCAACATCCGTGATTTGATTAGCAAAATCGATATTGCTGTCAAACAAGTGATGATTGAAGCCCGCATTGTGACCGCTAGTGATGCTTTCACCAAAGAGCTTGGGGTGAAATGGGGCATTTTATCGCAAGGCGTGCACAGTAATCGTAATTTATTAGTGGGTGGTTCTGAGCAGACCATATGGGATCTTAAGAAATATAGTATGCAATCAATGACCGTAAATGGGCAAACTGTTGATTATCCTTCATACACTATTACACGACCTGACAACCTTAGTGTCAATTTAGGTGCAGCTAACCCTGCAGGACAAATTGCCTTTGGCTTGTTGAGCATTTCAGATTTACTATTAGATTTAGAATTGTCAGCCATGCAAGCGGATAACAAGGGTGAAGTCATCTCCAGTCCAAAAGTGCTAACTTCTGATAAACAAACCGCCAAAATCATGTCAGGCACGCAAGTCCCTTATCAAGAGGCGTCGGCTAGTGGCGCAACCTCTACATCCTTTAAAGATGCCGCACTTAGCTTAGAAGTTACTCCAAATATAACACCTGAAGGAAAGATAGGATTAGAGCTATTAATTGAGAATGGCACACCTAATTATTCTACTAATCCAGTTTCTATAGATAAGGATTCGATTAATACGAGTGTAGTTGTCGATGATGGTCAGACTGTGGTTTTGGGTGGAATATTTAAAAATATTCTAGGAAATAATGTTACAAAAGTGCCTTTCTTAGGGGATTTACCTTATGTTGATCGCTTCTTTAAACGCACCTCAAAAACCAATAACAAGCAAGAATTATTGATTTTTGTGACCCCAAAATTGGTGAATGACACGGGTCGTATCAATTAATTGAGAATTCAACAGACGTTTTGCATAACAAAATAGTGTTATAGCGCATTGCCACAAATCACAGTATAATGTTTTCAATATATTATAGAGTGATTTGTGGTTTTTTTATGGAGTGTAATCAACCTAAGCCGTTAATTATTTTGATTGGTCCGATGGGTGCGGGTAAGACCACAATTGGTAAACTGTTGGCGCAGCAACTTGGGTTTACGTTTTATGACAGTGATCAGGAAATAGAACGGGTCTCAGGCGCGAGTATTAGCTGGATTTTTGAAAAAGAGGGTGAAGTAGGGTTTCGTCAACGCGAAACACGTGTGCTTGATAAACTAACCCAGCTCGATCATATCGTACTAGCCACAGGCGGTGGCGCAGTTACTATCGCTGAAAATCACCATTTTTTAAAACGTGGTATAATCATCTATCTGCGGGCAGAAGTTGACATTCAATATGAACGCACTTGTCGTGACCGCAACCGTCCGTTATTACAAATAGACAATCCTAAGCAAAAGCTAACCGAACTGTTTTGTAAACGTGACCCAATTTATCAGCAGCTTGCTGACATCACCATTGTTACGGGTCACAGTTCCCCAAAAAAAATGGTGCATGACATTTTGCTGCAATTGCAAGACGCCAATATAACCGTCTAAATGTAGCACTCTCGATATGACAAGCTAATTGATGACAACCTGCTAGATGACAAAAAGATAACATTGATATGAGTACTGCCATGCGCCGTGAGTTAATTGTCCATACACGTTCACACGACTATCCCATTTTTATTGGGGAAAACCTCATCGAAACCTTTGATTTTGCTGACTATATTGGCGGCAAACAAGTATTGGTTGTCACCAATGAGACAGTTGCACCCTTATATCTTGATAAACTCGTTGCACGTCTGCCTGCCGATAAACTCATTAAAACTTGTATTTTACCTGATGGTGAGCAATATAAAACCCAGCAAAGCATTGATCATATTTATGATCAGTTGATGGAAAATCACTTTAATCGTGACTGTACGCTGATAGCCCTTGGCGGTGGCGTCATTGGTGATATGGTGGGTTTTGCGGCAGCAAGTTTTATGCGCGGTGTGAATTTTATTCAAATTCCCACAACTTTGTTATCGCAAGTGGATTCTAGCGTGGGCGGCAAGACAGGCATCAATCATCGCTTGGGCAAAAATATGATTGGCGCGTTTTGGCAGCCGCGTCTTGTTTTGGCAGATATGACCACCTTAAAAACCTTGCCACCGCGTGAACTATCAGCAGGGTTAGCAGAAGTGATTAAATACGCGTTAATCGGCGATGTGGGGTTTTTGGCTTGGCTTGAAACCCATATGACATCGTTACGCGCGCTCGATTTGAATTTGTTAGCCCAAGCTGTACTGATTTCTTGCCAGCATAAAGCAGATATTGTGGCGCAAGATGAGTTTGAAGCCAACACGCGTGCGCTACTTAATTTTGGTCATACCTTTGGGCATGTGATTGAAACGCATGAAGGTTATGGCAATTGGCTGCACGGTGAAGCAGTCGCGGTAGGTATGATTCAAGCGATGCAGTTGTCACAAAAACAAGGTTGGCTCAGCGCGGATGATGTTGACAGAGCTAGCTCTTTAATCGCTCGTGCTGATTTACCCACCCATCCGCCAGTCATTGAGGTCAATACAGCACTGGATTTGATGGGTCATGATAAAAAAGTCAAATCCGGCAAAATTCGTCTAGTATTACTAGAAAAATTGGGACAAGCGGTATTGACTTCAGCGTACGATCCAGCGTTACTGACAGACGTGCTGGCTTTGACTGATAAAGCTAATTGATATAAATTTTATAGATGGGTTAAAGCGTCCTATCGGGCGTTAATCTTACCTCGGACAGAAGGTTGTTTTATGGTGCATTCTTTATCTACGCTGTATCGTTCATGGGCATTTAAAGTGACCACTTGGCTGATTTTAGCGGCGATTGCAGGCGGCTTGACGGTCATGGTGTGGATTGCCTCTGCGGTAAAGCCTGCCAAAAGTGCGGTGAAAGCGGCGAGTAATGCTAATCTAAATCAAGATCCCACCGCGCTACTATTGGCCAAACCACCTGAAGAGCTTAATACCAAAGTTAGACCCCTCAAATTTGATGCGGTGATTCGTGATATGCGCAACTATCCCAAAGAATTCAAGGACAGTCGCTTTATCAAGGCCAATAACGGCAAATGGACAGTTCAAGTCATGAACGTGGTGGAGCACGAAGTGGTCACCGATTACCTAAATAGCCGTGACGATCGTGATAAATTTAATTATTTTCGTATCGTCGATGCCCATAACCAAAAACGCTTTGTCGTCACCTATGGCGTATTTGGCTCAGTACAAGAAGCGGTTGGCGCGGCTAAAGTAGTGAATTTTAATTTACCAAAAGAGGTCAAAGCATTTCCTGAAGAATTTAAAATGTATGCCCCGCAAATGGATGAGTATGAAGTCGCGCCGCCCCTTCGTGATGTGGGTAAGACAGCCGCGCGAGAAGTCAAACTAAACGCCACACCAAAATTATTGCCTGCGCCAAAAGCCAAAGTTGAACGGCAACCACAAGCTGCGACTTCCACAGCAGCAGAACCAAAACGCGTAGCACCAAAAACTAGCATTGAAAAGTCAGTCAATCCGCAAGAGACTCTTTCTATCCAAGAAGGTAAAGTGATTGCTGAAAGCAACAGTAACGACTCAAATGTTACCCGTTCAGAACCAAAAGTTATCAATAGCAAGAACGATAATGCTGACGTCAAACCCAAACAAACCCACAGCAAGCCGTCTGAAGAAAAGCCAAAATCCAAAGATGCCTCAAAGGATAGCATGGGCGAGTTAATCAAGCAGAAGTCCCAAGCCAACTAGTGACTTTAGACGAATTGGTTAGTTTTGGGATTCAAATAACAGTGGATTTTTTCACCCTTTTTCGTTAATATAACGAAGGGTATCATTTTTATTTCTTATGGTACATATAGATAACAAACATGACGGTTATCTATTCCAATATTTTATGATTCAATAGCAAACATTGCACATATTTATAGTATGCCCATTTCTTTGCTACCAGCTTGTTAAGGGAACACGCTTATGTCTTTAAATCAGTATTCAGATCAGCATAATCTTTACCAACCCGATGTGTTCAAAGACAACTGTGGGTTTGGTTTGATTGCGCATACCCATGGTGAAGCTAGTCATGACTTAGTACAAACAGCGATTCATAGTTTAAGCTGTATGACCCACCGCGGTGGCGTAGCAGCCGATGGTAAGACAGGCGATGGTTGTGGTCTATTGATTGCGACGCCCAAAGTATTTTTTAAAAAAATCGCTTCAGACAATGGCTTTACCCTAAACGAAATTTTTGCCGTCGGCACAGTATTTGTTAACCTTGATAAAGCATTAGCACAGCATAGCCAAGATACCCTAAGCCAAGCGATTGAAGCACAAGGTTTGCTAGTCGCTGGCTGGCGTGATGTGCCGGTTGATTTAAGTATCGTGGGTGACATTGCCCGTGAATCACTCCCAGGCTTTAAACAAATTTTAGTTAATTGCCCAATCAATATGGACGAGGCAACCTTTAACCGTAAATTATTCGTTGCACGCCGCAAAGCAGAAATCGCACTAAAAGATGACCCGTTGTTTTATGTGACGTCATTGACTTCACAAGTGGTTATCTATAAAGGCTTGGTCATGCCTGCCGATTTGCCCGCATTCTTCTTGGATTTGCAAGACGAACGTTTGGCGTCACACATTGTGGTATTCCACCAACGTTTCTCAACCAATACCCTGCCAAGATGGCCACTAGCCCAGCCTTTTCGCTATCTTGCCCACAATGGTGAATTAAACACGATTGATGGTAACCGTGACTGGGCAGTCGCTCGTACGCCAAAATTTGTCACCGATTTGATTCCAGAGCTGCAAGAATTACAACCACTAGTCAACCGTGTGGGCTCTGACTCATCAAGCTTAGACAATATGCTTGAAGTACTGGTGTCAGGGGGCATGGATTTATTCCGTGCGCTTTCTATCCTTGTGCCGCCAGCATGGCAAAATGTTGACACCATGGACATGGATTTACGCGCGTTTTATGAGTTTTACTCACAGCACATGGAAGCGTGGGATGGCCCAGCCGGTCTAGTGATCCAAGATGGTCGCTATGCGGTTTGTATGCTTGACCGCAATGGTTTACGTCCCTCACGTTGGGTGACTACCAAAAATGGCTATATCACCGTCGCTTCAGAAATCGGTACTTGGGATTATCAGCCTGAAGACGTGATTGCTAAAGGTCGTGTCGGACCGGGTCAAATGCTAGTGATTGACACCGAAACTGGTAACATCATGGACACCAAAGCAGTGGGTCGTCAGCTGAAAAAAGCCCATCCATATCGCCTATGGTTACGGGAGAATGCGGTACGTCTACGGGATGATGAACAGCTAGAAGAAAAAGCTTACGAGCAACGTGAAACGGGCGAGAATCTGCTAGCACTGCAAAAAATGTTCCATATCACCAATGAAGAACGTACAGAAATCATCCGTCCTTCAGCCGAAAACGGTCAAGAAGCCGTTGGTTCGATGGGGGATGATACCCCGATGGCAGTACTGTCAAAACAAGTTCGTCACGTCGCTGATTTCTTCCGTCAACAATTCGCTCAGGTTACCAACCCACCAATCGATCCTCTGCGCGAAGCGATTGTGATGTCATTGGAAACTTGTTTGGGTAGCGAAAAGAATATTTTTGAACCCACGCCAGACCACGCCAACCGTATCGTGTTGTCATCGCCTGTGTTGTCATCGAGCAAAATGATGCAACTACGCAGCGTCACAAAACCAGGTTTTGAAATTGAGACCATTGATTTAAATTATGATGAATCAATGCCATTAGAAGATGCCATCAAACACATCTGTGAGCAAGCTGCACAAGCGGTAAGCGCAGGTAAAGTATTGATTGTATTATCTGACCGCAATATTGAAAAAGGTAAAGTACCTGCCAATGCCATTATGGTGACGGGTGCGGTGCATCATCACTTGATTAATGTGGGTTTACGCGCAGATGCCAACTTAATCATCGAAACAGGTTTGGTACGTGATTCGCACCAATTAGCGGTCTTGTTAGGGTTTGGTGCTACCGCGGTTTATCCATACTTGGCTTACAATGTGATTGCAGACTTGGTCGATAAAGGCGACTTGTTGGGTGATCCGCTTTACGCCAAAAATA
This sequence comes from Faucicola osloensis, assembly GCF_020041925.1. Taxonomy (GTDB): domain Bacteria; phylum Pseudomonadota; class Gammaproteobacteria; order Pseudomonadales; family Moraxellaceae; genus Faucicola; species Faucicola osloensis_D. Next base: position 1,839,118 of record NZ_CP083409.1, read on the forward strand.
ACTTCCGCAAAAGCTTGGACAAAGGCTTATTAAAAATCCTATCAAAAATGGGTATTTCGACTGTCTCTTCTTACCGCGGCGCGCAATTGTTTGAAGCCGTGGGTTTATCAGAAGAAGTGGTTGAGCTTTGCTTTACTGGTGTTGAAAGCCGTATCTCAGGTGCCACGTTTGACGATTTGGCGATTGACCAACAAATCTTGGCAAAAAACGCATTTACCAAACGTGTACCGCTTGACCAAGGCGGCTTGCTAAAATTCGTCTTTAACAAAGAATACCACGCCTTTAACCCAGATGTGATTCAAGCGCTACATAAAGCGGTACGCACGGGCGACTACGACAACTACAAAGAATATGCGTCGATTGTCAACAGCCGCCCTGTAGCGACGTTACGTGATTTGCTGCAGTTAGATACCAGTAAATCCATCAGTGTTGATGACGTTGAGCCCATTGAACAAATTCTAAAACGCTTTGACTCAGCAGGTATGTCATTAGGCGCCTTGTCGCCAGAGGCACACGAGGCGATTGCAACCGCGATGAACACGATTGGCGGACGTTCAAACTCGGGTGAGGGTGGTGAAGATCCCACACGTTATGGCACGATTCGTAACTCAAAAATCAAACAAGTCGCCTCAGGTCGTTTTGGGGTTACGCCGGCTTACTTGCGTTCTGCAGAAGTGATGCAGATTAAAATCGCGCAGGGTGCAAAACCCGGTGAAGGCGGTCAGTTGCCCGGTGGTAAAGTAAATAGCTTAATTGCTCGTTTGCGTTACTCAGTGCCAGGTGTGACCTTGATTTCACCGCCACCGCATCATGATATTTATTCGATTGAAGACTTGGCGCAGCTAATTTTTGACTTAAAACAAGTCAATCCAAACGCGCTGGTGTCAGTCAAATTGGTGTCGCGCCCAGGTGTAGGCACTATTGCAACAGGCGTGGCAAAAGCGTATGCCGACTTGATTACCATTTCAGGGTATGATGGTGGTACTGCAGCGTCACCCTTGTCGTCAATTCACTATGCCGGTTCGCCTTGGGAACTAGGTTTATCTGAAGCGCACCAATCGCTTCGTGTCAACGGGTTACGTCATAAAGTACGCGTGCAAACGGATGGTGGTTTAAAAACTGGTTTAGATGTAGTTAAAGCGGCAATATTGGGGGCGGAAAGCTTTGGTTTTGGTACCACGCCAATGATTGCCGTGGGCTGTAAATACCTGCGTATCTGTCACTTAAATAACTGCCCAACGGGTGTGGCAACGCAAAAATCAGAACTGCGCGATGAGCATTTTATCGGTGAAGCCGACATGCTGATTAATTTCTTTAGATTTGTGGCACAAGAAACCCGCGAGTGGTTGGCGGCATTGGGCGTGCGTTCAATGGAAGAGCTTGTGGGTCGCACCGACTTGCTATCAGTCATGTCAGGTACTACCAACAAGCAACAACACCTAAACCTAGCGCCGCTATTATTTACCCATAGTAAAGGCGATGGCAAACCACAAACCTGCCAAGTTGAGCGCAATGAGCCATTTGATAAAGGCTTGCTTGCTGAACAAATGGTTATCGATATGATGGATACCATCAAATCAGCCAAAGGCGGTGACTTTAGTTATCGTATTGGCAACTGTGACCGTTCTATCGGTGCGCGTATCTCAGGGGAGATTGCTGCGCTGCATGGCAATAATGGTATGGCAAGCGCGCCAATCAACTTGCACTTAACCGGTACTGCGGGTCAAAGTTTAGGTGTGTGGAATGCAGGCGGCTTGAACATTAAGCTTGAAGGCGATGCCAACGACTACGTCGGTAAAGGCATGGCAGGGGGTGAAATCGTGATTTACCCACCAAAAGGCTCGACGTTTGCTAGCCAGCAAACCGCTATCATCGGTAACACCTGTCTGTATGGTGCGACAGGCGGTCATCTATATGCAGCAGGTACTGCCGGTGAACGTTTTGCGGTTCGTAATTCAGGTTGTTTTGCGGTGGTTGAAGGTACCGGTGACCACTGCTGTGAATACATGACGGGTGGTGTGGTGACGGTGTTGGGTAAAACAGGGCTAAACTTCGGTGCTGGTATGACAGGTGGTTTTGCTTATGTGCTTGATTTAGATGGCGATTTCTTTGATCGTTGTAACCATGAGCTTATCGATATGCATCGTATCTCAAGTGAGCAAACAGAAAATCACCGTATCAACTTGATGTCGATTATCAAAACACACGTGGCAAAAACAGGTAGCCAATGGGGTCAAACCATCCTTGACGACTTTGAGCATTATGTTCGTAAGTTCTATTTGGTCAAACCAAAAGCTGCGAACATTACTTCGCTACTAAAAACGACCATGGCAGACCCACAATAAGCGATTGTGTCGCATAATTTGATGATATTGGATTGCTAAAGGTAGCGCGTGACAAGCGCTCTACCTTTAACTTAAATTTTAAAAGTTCGCTGTCAAGCAGGTCGGTATACAGTGAATCGCTGGATACCACTCACTTAGGAGCATTGCTTTAGGAGCATTGGGGCATGGCAAAACGATTACACAACGATTTTCAGTTTTTAGACGTCGCACGTGTCGACCCTTCAAAAAAAGACATTAATACCCGTACTCACGAGTTTGTTGAGATTTACTATCCATTTGAGCAAGACAAGGTAACTGACCAAGCGCACCGCTGTCTTGAATGTGGTAACCCTTACTGTGAATGGAAATGTCCCGTTCACAACTACATTCCAAACTGGTTAAAACTGGCTACCGAAGGTCATATTTTCCAAGCGGCAGATTTGTGTCACCAAACCAACACGTTGCCAGAAGTCTGTGGGCGAGTATGTCCTCAAGACCGTCTGTGTGAAGGGGCTTGTACCCTCAATGATGGCTTTGGGGCGGTCACAATTGGTAATGTGGAAAAATACATCACCGATACTGCGTTTGCGCTAGGCTGGCGTCCAGATATGAGCGGCGTGACTTGGACGGATAAAAAAGTTGCGGTGATTGGCGCAGGTCCTGCCGGTCTTGGCTGTGCTGATATATTGGTCCGTAATGGCGTCAAACCTGTGGTATTTGACAAACGTCCTGAAATTGGTGGACTACTGACCTTTGGTATTCCAGAATTTAAAATGGAAAAAAATGTCATGCGTCGTCGCCGCGAAGTCTTCGAAAGCATGGGCATTGAATTTCGTTTAAATACCGAGATTGGTAAAGAGGTCACCATTGATGAATTACTCTCTGAGTATGACGCGGTGTTTATGGGTATGGGTACCTATACCTATATGCGTGGCGGTTATGCCGGCGAAGAGTTATCTGGTGTGTATGATGCGCTTGATTTCTTAATCGCAAACGTCAACCGCTGCCAAGGTTGGGAAACGAACCCACAAGAGTACATCGACTTACAAGGTAAAAAAGTGGTTGTCCTTGGCGGTGGTGATACCGCGATGGACTGTAACCGCACCAGTATCCGCCAAGGTGCAACTTCTGTGACTTGTGCCTACCGCCGTGATGAAGAGAATATGCCAGGCTCACGCCGTGAAGTGCGTAATGCGCGTGAAGAAGGTGTACAGTTTTTATTTAACCGTCAGCCGATTGAAATTATCGGTTTAAACGGTAAAGTAACGGGCGTTAAAGTGGTGACCACTAAACTTGGCGAACCTGATAACCGCGGTCGTCGTAGCCCAGAGCCTATTCCCAACTCAGAAGAAATCTTGCCAGCCGATGCGGTGATTATGGCATTTGGTTTCCGTACTAGCCCTGCTGATTGGTTTACCACTCAAGGCATTGAGATGGATAATAGCGGACGGGTGATTGCACCTGAGTTACAAACCTATAAATACCAAACTAAGAATCCAAAAATCTTCGCAGGTGGCGATATGGTGCGGGGTTCAGACTTGGTGGTAACCGCGATTTGGGAAGGTCGTGAGGCCGCTAAAGGTATTCTAGATTACCTAGATGTTTAAGCATGAACCTTCTTTAGCTAAGAATTGCTGTTAATTACGCCAAAAAAACCCAATATTGATTGGGTTTTTTTACAGGTAAATTTCGGTGCGTTTTTGTCCACTTTGGGCTATTATGTCGCATAAATTCATCATACTACTAGGTCAATGACATGCCATTTGCGCAGCATTTTCGTCCCGCTACTTGGGCAAAATTACGGTGTCAACATGCCAATCTTTATCAAATCGATGAGCAGCTGTTTCGTAGTGAGCAGCTGACGCCCGATGATATAGGTATTATCCAGCAATACGGCATCAATACCCTTATCAATTTACGATTTTTTGATCGCGATGATAACGAAGAAAATTTAGCCAACTTACCGCTAACCTTTATCAATCACCCATTGATGACTTGGGCGATTAAGCCGCAGCAACTTGCTGAAATTTTGTATGATATTTTGTGGCACCAAGCGCGTGGCGACAAGGTGCTCGTGCATTGTTATCATGGCTCAGATCGTACGGGTATCACCGTTGCTATGTATCGCATTTTGGTACAAAACTGGACGATTGAACATGCCAAAATTGAAATGCAGGACGGCGGGTATGGCTTTCACTGGATTTGGATTAATATCAGTAATTTATTGACCGAGAAAAAAGTGCAAGAAGTGCAACACGCTTTGTTAGCGCTACAACGCCAAAAGCCTATTAATTAGCCAACCTTAAAACCCATCAAGCGACATTAACTTTGGATAGCCTGTGAATATCAAACGACTGTTAGGTGAAACCATTATCTATGGTATCGGTGCGATTTTACCCCGTGTCATTACCTTTTTACTCAATCCGTTGTATATCAATTACATCGATAAAGAAGCCTTTGCTATCTTTACCAGCTTATATGCCTGGATTGCTTTTATCAATATTGTGCTCACTTTTGGTTTTGAAACATCTTATTTTCGTTTCTCAGGAGAAGATAAAACAGGCGCCGCCGAAAAAAATGTGTTTAGCACGGCGTTTTGGTTTATTGCCATGTTGGCAGGCGGTTTTTTGGTCATGGTGTTGCTATTTAGCAATCCGCTATCAATTCTGATGGATTATGGCAGTCATCCTGAATTTTTGCGCTGGTTTGCTTGGATTGCATTTTTTGATGCGATTTGTACCATTCCGTTTGCTTGGCTACGTTATCACAACCAGCCTGTGAAGTATTCGGTGGTGCGCGTGGTGTCGATTTTGATACAAACTGTGGTGGTTATTGCGCTATTTCGCTTTGTGCCCATTGAGGCTGCCAAAAGTTTCGGTTTGAGCGAGCAAGTGGCGTATCCGTTCTTTGCCAATTTAGTTGCCAGTCTCGCCACTTTTATGATGCTGTTTCCAATTATCAAAAAAGTACGCTTACATTTTGATAAAGCCTTGTTTAAACGTATGATTCGTTATTCCTATCCGGTCATGCTGGCAGGGTTGGCGTTTATGGTGAATGAAAATTTCGATAAAATCATTCAATATTATATGATTGATAAAGGCGATGCGGGCGCATACGGTGGCTGCTACAAATTGGCGGTGTTAATGACTTTGTTTGTAACTGCATATCGGATGGGGATTGAGCCGTTTTTATTCAAACAAATGCACCACGCCAATGCCAAACATACTTATGCCATGATGACAGAGTACTTTGCTTTATTTGCATCGGTGGTGGCGCTTGGGATTATTGCCAATATTTCATGGCTCAAACGGTTATTTATCACCGATCCCAGTTATTGGACAGCGATTAATATCGTGCCGATTATCGTCATTGCGAACCTATGTTTTGGGATTTATTACAACCTATCAACTTGGTATAAGGTAACTGACCGTACTGAGATTGGCTCAGCCATCTCGTGGCTTGGGGCGGGGCTGACTATTTTGCTCCATATGCTGTTTTTAAAACAATACGGCTTTATGGTGTCGGCATGGGTGACGCTTTTTGTTTATTTCCTCATGATGATAGTATCGTACGCGCTTGGACAGCATTTTTATCCGATACCTTACCAAACCAAAAAAATCGTTTTCTTTTTGGGTACGCTGATGCTGTTTAGCGTGATAATCGTCAGTGCTTTTCAAATGAATTTTTGGTTATCCAATACCTTATTACTGGTCTATATTGGCTTAATCGGCTATAGCGAGCGCTCGCTATTAAAACGTTTGGTAAAAGCAAAAGCGTCATGATTGAGCCATAATAAGATTTTAATGGGTCCCAGTATTTAATTTAGCCAAATGATCCTTATATCAGTTACTAGTCGCAATTGATTCACCTTGCGCAAAAAAGTTTGCTATAGTAACAGCAGGAGAATCAATGAATTGCTACTTACCTGTGATAGACATGGGTAAGTCATCTCATGAGAAGGAGTTTTTCATGCAACAATCAAGTACGCCACAAGCAACTACCCAGCTAGCCAATCCTCTATTAGCGAATAATGAGCAACTGATAGCAGTGTCTGCCAAAGACATTGTCAAACAACATCTCGATAAGCTCGGTATACCTCAAGATATTCAGATTGACGATGCCGAATTTGCAGAAAAAAAACAGCGCATTGCTGATTTGTTAAAACAGCATAATGCCACGTTAATTGCTCACTATTACACCGACCCAAAAATCCAAGCAATTGCCGAAGCCACAGGCGGTATTGTGTCGGATAGTTTAGAGATGGCAAGGTTTGGGCGTGATAGTGATGCTGATGTGCTGATTGTTGCAGGTGTCAAATTCATGGGCGAGACCGCTAAAATCCTAAGTCCTGCAAAAACGGTATTAATGCCAACGCTAGAAGCCACTTGCTCACTAGATTTGGGTTGTCCGATTGAAGACTTTAGCGCGTTTTGTGACCAACATCCTGACCGTACTGTGGTCGTGTATGCCAACACCTCAGCGGCTGTTAAAGCGCGGGCAGATTGGGTGGTGACATCGAGTATCGCGGTTGAGCTCATTGACCATCTAGACAGCCAAGGTGAAAAAATCATTTGGGCACCTGACCAGCATTTGGGGCGTTATATCCAGCAAAAAGTGGGTGCAGATATGCTACTGTGGGATGGCGCTTGTATCGTGCATGAAGAGTTCCGTAGCCGCAGCCTAAAAACCATGAAAGAGATGTACCCCGATGCGGCGGTGCTAGTGCACCCAGAATCACCGATTGAGATGACCCAAATGGCAGATGCCGTCGGTAGCACCAGTCAGCTGATTAAAGCGGCGCAAACCCTGCCGCACAAGATGTTCATCGTCGCGACCGATCGCGGCATTTTTTATAAAATGCAGCAAGCCGCGCCAGATAAGGTGTTTATCGAAGCGCCGACACGTGGCGAAGGTGCAACCTGTCGCTCATGTGCGCACTGCCCGTGGATGGCGATGAATGATTTAGACCAAATCATCCATGCACTGGAGAAAGTAGGCACGCCTGATGCCGTACCGCATGAGATTTTTGTTGAGGCGCAGCTAATCGAACAAGCTAAAAAACCCCTAGATCGAATGCTCGCGTTTGGCGCCACACTCAAAAGATAGGCGTTAATAACCATTGTCTCTTTTTAAAATATTGAAAAAAGTCGTTGACAGCCTAACTAACTTGCTTTAATATACGCACCACTTAGCGATGATAGCCTTTAAGCTTACCATTGCTAAGGTGTTGAAGTAACAATTAAGCCTAGTTAGGCAATCGGAGTGTAGCACAGCTTGGTAGTGCACCTGGTTTGGGACCAGGGGGTCGAAGGTTCGAATCCTTTCACTCCGACCATTCATTCTTTAAACTTACCCAAGTTAAAAAAATGAATCAAGAGCCGAGCAGGCTTTTTTTATGCGCCTGTAGCTCAGTTGGATAGAGCACCCGCCTTCTAAGTGGGTGGTCACAGGTTCGAATCCTGTCAGGCGCGCATTTTGCTAGTCTGTAAAACCTATCTTATGGCGGATGTAGCTCAGTTGGTAGAGCCCCGGGTTGTGATCTCGGTTGTCGTGGGTTCGAGTCCCATCATTCGCCCCATATTCTAAAAAAGCCCTTAATTCAATGAATTAAGGGCTTTTTTATGCCTTGCCTGTTCCCTTATCTATTTATCACGTTTGCAAATTTGTTATACAAAAACAACGGTTTTGCTACACCTTTTTATGATGAACAATTATCTATTTTATATACTAGGGTCATATAGTGTACTAAAAGATAAGCTAGTAAAGGTAAATTGCCAATAATGCGATTTTACCTAATAACAAACATAAAATAAAATCGCGTGAGACCCTGAATATGAGACGACGTAACGCTATGTGTCATCAACTCGCTATGACTAGCTTTGCTATAAGTGCTGGCTTACTTGTTAACTTATTTGTCAATACTGCCCAAGCGGCTACTAGGCTGCCAAAATCCCCTTGGCAATCGCATGCGCCGCTCAAAAGTAGCCAAGTTAGCCCAGTTTATCAACAGCAATGGCGGCAATCTGATTATCAATATTGCCCAATTTTAGCCATTGCTAATCATTCATCAGCGAATATCAAAACTGCACAATCACGCGCTGCTAATTTTTCAGGTGGCTTTGCGGTGGCGTATGATTTGAAGAACTATAAAGGCAAGCCTTTGCGCAGTGCTTATGGCGTAGCCAACGCCGGTACGACGTCTAAACGTGACTTGTATGAGGGCTGGGCATATCGTAAAAACTATGCCGATGGCAGTTATGTGACGCTTGGGCGAGAAGGCAATAACCCACAGGGTAAAATGCTGGCTTACCTAGTGCTGAACAATGGCTGTTTTTATAACATCTGGAGTCAGTTAAGTAGTGAGCATCTGCAAAAAATGATTGGTCAACTACGCTATGTCAATTGATGAATCAAAATATAGTTAAAAAAATAGCTATGAAAAAGTAGCCACAAAAAAAGCAACGTTGCCGCGTTGCTTTTTTTAAATTTTTTTTTAAAGTTGCTCGTTTTAAATTTTCTTGTTTTAAGCAAATTCATGCAAAGAAATTTTCTAGCACCTTACGCTGACTGCTTTGCCAATGTGACCAGTCTTTGGCTGAGTCGGCCAGTGAGCCCCGCCAACCTTTGATATTGCCTTTCATGCTAGATAACCGATGTTGGCTGGTGGTATTGAGCAGTGTCGGCTGTTTTTGCAAACGCTCAAGCGCAACCAACGCGGCAGGGCGGTCATTACACAATAATCCCATATCGCAACCTGCCGTTAAGGCAGCCGCAATACGGTCGCCTGCATCACCGGCAACATGTGCCGCTTTCATCGACAGGTCATCGGAGAACAGTACCCCATTAAATCCTAATTTGCCACGAATAATCTGTTGCAGCCAAATCGATGAAAACCCTGCAGGTTTGTTATCAACTTTGCTAAATACCACATGAGCGGGCATGAGCGCATCTAGTAGCGGCTTGTTGCGAATAAATGGCTGCATATCGTATTGGCGAATCTCATCATAACTGCGCTCATCGGTGGCATCATCCACATGAGAATCCGGTGCAACTGAGCCGTGACCAGGAAAATGCTTACCCGTGGTTGCCATTCCGGCAAGCTTCATGCCACGCATGAATTCAGCAGATAAGGCGGTGATTGCAATCGGATGGGCGTGAAACGCGCGATCACCAATCACGCGGCTCTCCCCATTGATATCAAGTACAGGCGCAAAACTAAAATCAATCCCAACTGCTAGTACTTCGCTTGCCATCAAATAGCCCGCACAATAAGCAAGGTCAAGCGCAGTGATAGGGTCATGCTCAAACCTTTCACCAAGTTTACCCATTGCAGGTAGCGGCGAAAAACCCGCGCGCAAGCGAGCGACACGTCCACCTTCTTGGTCAACCGCAATTAAAATATTGGGCTTGATAGCACGCATACTATCGGTCAGTTCGCGTACTTGCTCAGGGCTTTCTACATTACGCCCAAACAAAATCACGCCGCCAACTTCCGGTTGGCGTAGCAGTGCTTCGTCTGCTAGGCTAAGCGCTGTGCCTTCAATATCAAGCATGAGTTGACCGACTGCTTGCATGCGGTAATCCTTCTGGGTATTGCTTGCCGTCAACTGTTAGATATAGTTGGCGGCAGAAAAATTTTGAAAAAACATAGCATACGCTTTTTTTGATAAAAATGCGACTAGCTTACTGGCGATTATTATTAGCGAATATTACTGACGGTTAAGCCGTGACGGTGACGGCAACAAACTGATATCACTCACCCGACAAGGATTGATATCAATCCCGCCGCGGCGTGTGTACCATGCGCGTACCATAAGCGTTTTTGGCGCAAAGGCTTGGGTTAAATCACTAAAAATTTGCTCAACGCATTGTTCATGAAAGCCATTATGCTGACGAAAGCTCAAAATATACTCAAGCAGTCCTGCTCGGTCAATCGCTTGGCTATCTATCTGAATCTCCAGTGTTCCCCAATCTGGCTGATTGGTGACAGGGCAGTTTGAACGCAGTAGATGCGAATGCAAAATTTGTAACTGGCTATCCGAGGTACCTTGATGAGCAACGGTCAAGCTTGAGGAATCGACATCACTGACAATGGCGATTTTTTTACCGCTATTATCTAACGCGTTATCAATACAGTCACCCTGTGGCGCGCTGATAGGTAAGCTATTTGCGATGTTTACCTCAAAAATCTCAAGCGTCACATCGGTTTTTATACAAGCCGATAAGTCTTTTTCCACCGTTGCTTTAACAGCTTGTTGGTTGTCAAATTCAGTGAAATTTAGGCTATTAAAATAAAGTTTGAGCGATTTTGATTCGACAATGTAGTCTGATGTGGCAGGGATGGCAAGGCGCGCCATTGCCACCTGTGATATGCCGTGCGAATTCAGCCAAGACATCTCAAAAACCTGCCACCAGTCCATGCCAATACTTAAGGCGTCAGCAGGCAGCGCTAGGTTTGCTCGTCCTAATGCGCGCGGAATGGGGTAGAGCATATCGGGAGCATAGGTTTTTGGATAGTGGGTGGATTGACCCAAAATACCGTGAGTTTCAAGTGGTTTCATATTTTTTTAATTTAACTAAGTTATCTAAGTTATAAACGAACGCGTGAGCCATCTGCTAAAAGATAATACGCAATGCCATAAAATATCGCGGTAAAAATCCCAATCGCTACCAAAGATGACCATACATTGACATCTGAATGACCCAAAATACCATAGCGAAAAGCATTGACCATATAAACAATGGGGTTTAGTAGCGATATGTTTTGCCAAAATCCTGATAAATCTTTAAGTGAATAAAACACACCGCCCAAATACGTCAAGGGTGTCAACACAAAACTGGGTACGATGGAAATATCATCAAACGAGCGGGCAAATACCGCATTAATCATACCGCCCAGCGAAAACAATGCTGAGGTCATCACCACGGTAAAAATCGTGACAAATGCATGCACCAGTGATAACTGAGTAAAAAACAACGCGAGCACCGTCACAATCGCGCCAATGGTCAACCCCCGAAACAAACCGCCCGCGATAAAACCCAGTAAAATGGTATGTTTAGAAATCGGACTGACCAGCATCTCTTCGATATTACCATGAAACTTGGTGGCAAAAAAACTCGATACCACATTGGAGTAGCTATTGGTAATCACTGACATCATAATCAAGCCAGGCACGATAAACTGCATGTAGGAGACACCGCCCATATCGCCAACCCGAGCGCCAATCATTTTACCAAAGATGATAAAATACAAACTCATGGTGATGGCAGGGGGCAATAGCGTTTGCGGCCAAATGCGAAGAATTCGGCGGATTTCTTTGACTAACAAGGTGTTAAATGCAACCAACTGGTGCTGAAAATCCATGTTAATTCTCCAATTTTTCAGTCAAATTATTTTCAACAATCCCCAAAAACAGCTCTTCAAGGCGATTGGCTTTGTTACGCATACTCGCTACCTGAATATTTTGAGCAGTTAACTGGGCAAAGACATCATTTAAACTTTCGCCTTTTTTGAGTGTGACTTCAAGGGTCAACGGGTCTAGTTGCTTGGTTTTTACCACATTGGTTAACACAATCGATGACAGATAAGGTTGCGACAAATCAAACACAAAGCTTTCCACATCAAGGCTGGTAAGCAAACTTTTCATATCGGTATTGATACGAATTTCACCCTGGTCAAGGATAGCAATGTTTTTACACAGCTGCTCAGCTTCTTCTAAATAATGGGTGGTTAAAATAATGGTCGTGCCTTCTTCGGTGTTGATTTGCTGCATAAAATCCCACATTGAGCGGCGCAGTTCAATATCCACGCCCGCAGTCGGCTCATCCAAAATCAGCAGTTTGGGACGGTGCATTAAAGCACGCGCAATCATCAAACGGCGTTTCATACCGCCAGAGAGCATACGTGCTTTGTTGTCGCGTTTTTCCCAAAGCCCCAATGCTTTAAGCAGTTTTTCGGCACGCGGGCGAGCTTGCTTGGCAGGTATACCAAAATAGCCCGCTTGGGTAATCAAAATATCTTCGATTTTTTCAAACTGCATAAAGTTAAATTCTTGCGGCACCACACCTAAAAACTGCTTGGCTTTGGCAGGCTGTTTAAGCAAATCTACCCCAAAAATTTCTACCGAGCCTGAGGTGGGTTTAAATAGCGAGCTGATAATACCAATGGTGGTGGATTTACCCGCACCATTGGGACCGAGTAGGGCAAAAAATCCACCTTGGGGTACGGTCAAATCAATGCCTTTGAGTGCGGCAAAACCATTTGGGTAGGTTTTGGTAAGCTGGGTAATTTTTAGAGCAGGGATGGTAGTGTCAAAGTTTGCCATAGCAATGCAGGTTCTGGTTAAAGGTGAGACCTTAATGGGGATGGGTTGGACAGTTTAAAGATTTGACTGCACTAAGTTAAGTTAAATTATATCAATGATACAATTAAAAAAGCCTATCAGTTGATAGGCTTTATCTGGGCTAAAAATGACTATTTGGCTTGAGACACCATATAATCAACCGCGTTGGTCACTTCCACATCGAGCAAATCAGCGTTACCACCTTTGGCTGGCATGGCGTTAAAGCCTTGTAGCGCGTGTTGGTGAAGGGTAGCGGTACCTTTAGCGATACGGGGACCCCAAGCGCCTTTGTCACCAAATTTTGGTGCACCTAACAGACCTGCTGCGTGACAAGTATGACACACACCTTCATAAATTACTTTGCCTTCACGTGGTTTATTTGGATCAGCGGCGCCCAATGCAGCGGCAATAGTGATATCACACTCTTTACCTTCAAAACAAACTTTACCTTGGGGGGCAATACGTGCGATTAGATTTGGGTATAATGCAACCAATTTTGCAACTTGAGGTGGATCTTCAGGTGCTTTTTCTGCTTCCTTTTTTGCGGGAGCGGTAGAGGATGCAGGCGCTGAAGCAGTTGCCGTACTTGAGGCAGTCGCGGTACTTGAAGCGCTAGCGGTAGCTGATGCCGCTGCGGGGGCACTGGCTTTATCCTCAGCTTGGCTGACAGCGATACCAGCAAGACTTAGCATAGTAACCGCTGATAACATCACTACTTTTTTCATTCGTCACGTTCTCTCAAACAGGTGAATTAAATTATCGTAATACTTTTAAAGCGGATAATATGAGCCATTAGATTGCTCGATTGTATCCGTTGATGCGATAAATGTTACATAGATTTATTTTCCATACTATTATAAGGGAAAATTATCTGAAAAAGCTATGCTTATTTGATATGTGCTATCAACTTTGCCAAGCAGTTTTTGGCAGTGATTTTGATGATTTGCTTATTGCACGAAAAGTTTGCTAAAATAGCCCACTGCTTTTTTTCAATGCCAATAAGCGTTCGTAGCTCAACTGGATAGAGTACAGGTCTCCGAAGCCTGTGGCGTGGGTTCGAGTCCCGCCGAGCGCACCATTTTATTGATTTTATCCTTAATATAAAACATTAATTCTATTGATAAATTCACTATCATCTGCCTTTTAGTTTACCTCATTGTCATTGATTGTTTTATCCTTAATAAAAAGTTTGTTTAATCTATTAATTGAGCAACAATTAGATTGAATGATAAAACGGTTTATCCCCATTAATAGTGGCACGGTGCATGACACGATGTACCGTATCGCCATAATCATGGGTCGCATAGTGCTGCGTGGCGCGATTATCCCAAAAGGCAATGTCATCATTTTGCCAGTGCCATCTTACCGTAAACTCAGGTTTGCTAATATGTTGGAATAAAAAATTGAGTACCGCTTTACTTTCTGAGTCGGACAATTCATTTATCTTTGTAGTAAAGCCCTCATTCACAAAAATCAATTTTTTACCAGTGACAGGGTGAGTGCGAATGACGGGATGCACCACAGGCGGATTGTCAATTTGCGCTTGTTGCCACTGGACAAAGCCCTCGGGGGTATTGCCAAATCGCTCTTGCGGGAAGGATTGAATAATATTGTGCGTTGCCGTCAACCCTGCCAAAAAAGCGCGAAACGCAGGCGATAAATTATCATACGCCGCATAGCTGCTTGACCACAGCGTATCACCACCAAGGCTTGGGACTTGTTTGGCTGCCAAAATACTGCCAAGCGGTGGCGTTTCGCTAAAAGTCACATCGGTATGCCAAATGGCATTGTCTCGCAAATCGGTTTTATGATTATCAAGCAGTACAATCTCTGGCTGATTATCGGCTTGAGGGAAAATCGGGTGAATATGCAGTGAGCCAAATTGACGCGCAAAATCCGCTTGTTGTTTTGGGGTAATTGCCTGTTTACGAAAGAATAAGACTTGATGCGTCAATAATGCTTGCTCAATTTCGTGTTGTTGAGTGTCTACCAAAGGTTGGCTAAAGTGGACACCTGTTACCACCGCGCCAATATTTGGGGTAATTTTTTCGATTGTTAACGTGGTCATGATGATCTCCAAATTGTTCAGTTATCACTTGTTACAGCTGTAATATTTGCCGTACCAAGGGGCAAGGTTGGCTTGTAATTTTCTTAATAAAATTTCTAAAATAAACGCAATCACCGCAATAATTATAATCCCTAGAATGACAATATCCGTCGATAGAAACTGCGCGGCTGACTGAATCATAAAGCCCAACCCTTTAGTTGCGGCTACCAATTCAGCTGCCACCAAAGTGGACCAACCCACACCCAGACCAATACGAATTCCTGTTAGGATATGCGGTAAAGCCGATGGCAATGTCACATGCCAAAGTAATTGCGATGGGGTCGCACCGAGCGATAGCGCGGCAAATTGGCGGCTTTTATTAACCGTCAAAATACCCTGCAATGTTGAGATAATAATCGGGGCTAAAATCGATAAAAAGATAAGCGTGATTTTGGTAAGCTCCCCAATCCCTAACCAAATCACCAATAATGGCAAGTAAGCGAGCGGGGGAATTGGGCGATAAAACTCGAGTAACGGGTCAAAAATAGCCTGAACTGTGCGATTGGTTCCCATCCAAATAGCGATAGGCACACCCACAACCACTGCCAAAACCAAGGCAATAAATACTCGTCCTAGGCTGGCAAAGGTATGCTGTATCAAGGTCGCCGACATATAGCCTTCCGTGGAGACTTTGACAAACTGTTGCCACACACTGGTAGGATTTGGCAAAAATAAACTTGGCACCAGTCCTGTCGCAGTCACCGCCCACCAAATTGCCAAGGCAGTAACCACACTGATAAAGCCCCAGACCACCCCATGATGTTGGGACACAAAAGATGAGGCAGGGGTAGGGGGTGTTGTCATGGTAGTCTCAATAACGGCTGCAGTTGGCACTGACTGATGGTCGATTGGTTTATCAGCGGCGCGTGTTGCGGTATCAATCTTAGAAATTGTTTGGCTTGTCATGACCTAATTCCTGTTAAATTATTATGATGAATTGGCGCAGTTTTAGCTGGCTGTCAAATACGACCCGCCACAATTTGCTGAAATAACTGTTCTCGCCATTCAATAAACTCACGGTCTGATTTTATGGCGCGAGTGCTTTGTCCTTGGGCAAAGCGTTGGCTAAATGTCGGCTGGTAATGGTGCAGAATTTTTCCTTGACCCATCACCACCAAGTCGGTTGCCAAAAATAACGCTTCTTCAATATCGTGCGAAATCAACAATATTTGTCGTTTGCTTTGTTGCCAAATATTGAGCAGTAGCTCTTGCATGGATTCGCGCATAAAAGCATCGAGGGCAGCAAACGGCTCATCTAGTAACAACATTTTGGCTTTTGATGCCAATACGCGAGCGATGCCCACACGTTGTTGCATCCCGCCTGATAATTCCCAAATCGATTTGTCCGCAGCATGTTCTAGTCCTACCCACTGCAAAATTTGCTCGGTTTGTTTGGCTTGGGTTTTGGCATCGACCCCTGCTAATTTGCCGGCAAAACTGACGTTGTCAGCGACATTGAGCCAAGGGAATAACGCATGGTTTTGAAATACCACCGCTCTATCTACACTGGGTTTGGTGATGGCTTGACCGTCTAGGCTTAACGCGCCTTGGGTCACAGGAATAAAGCCTGCAATGGTGTTGAGCAAAGTGCTTTTACCGCAGCCTGATGCCCCAAGCACCACACAAAAACTTTGCGCTGCCAATGATAAATTCACCTTATCAAGTGCCAACGTGGGGTGGCTATTGGACTGGGTAGTTGGATACTGTACGCTTAAATTTTCAATCACTAATCCGCTCATGCTATCTCATTCCTTGTTAAGCCTTGCTACTACTTGCTATCCAAATATTGATTGGTGACAAAATCTGAATAATCAGCTAATACAGTATCCACCTTACCTTGTGACTTAAGAAATTCAGCCGTTTTGCGGATGTTGTCGGCAAATGGTTTTTGTAGCAAAGTCTGCTGTTCACTGACCGGTAGATAACGATTGCCTGCCAGTAGGGTGCTGATATCGCTCGGTGTTGAACCGGTAATTTGCGCAATTTTTTGCACGTTACTAGCATTGCCAATAAAGGCTTTAGGGTCTTGGCTATATTTGCCGGTGGCATCGGTGCTGATTTTGACGAACTGTTTTAAGAAGTCAGGATTTTTTTGGGCAAAATCTTTACGCACCACCCATAAGTCATAGGTCGGACTACCCCAGCTAGCCACTTCTTTTGAAGTCGTCAAAACATGCCCAGTGGCTTTGACTTTACTTAAAACCGGCTCCCAAACATAGGTGGCATCAATATCTCCTCGCTCCCAAGCTGCATTGATTTCCGGTGGACGAAGATTAATAATGGTGACTTTGTTTGGGTCAATGTTCCAATGCTTCAGCGCGGCAAGCAAACTGTAATGGGTGGTAGAAACATAGGGTACGGCAATTTTTTTACCGATTAAATCTTGCGGTGTTTTGATATTACTAGCATTTCTGACGACCAAGCTTTCCGCTTCACCGATTTCACTGGTCACCAAAAAAACTTGAAGCGGTACGCCTTTGGTGGCAGCGGCTGCCAATGGACTTGAGCCGATATTGCCAATATCAATGCTGCCGGCACTAATGGCAGCAACGACGTCTGCACCGGTATCAAATTTTCGCCAATTGATATCACGCTGCGTGGTTTGCTCATAGGTTTTATCGGCTTGAGCAAGTTTGGCTGGGTCAACCCCGGTTTGATAAGCAATGGTAACGGCTTGCTTGCTATCTGCGGTTGATGTGTTGCCCGTTGAAGATGCGCTGTTGGAGGTTGCTTGATTTTGCGACTGAGCTTGTGACTGCGAATTTGATTGAGAATAAACATAGCCCGCGCCAATCGCCGCAATCCCTGCGGTCAACCCTGCCGCGAATAATTTATTTTGCTTAGTCATTTTTACCCCTTAATTCATCATAGATATTCTGTATGTGAATTATTATGTAAAAACCTGTATATTCTGTAAAATAATATTAACAATATTCCATTTTCTAAAATGGAATATTACTGTGCATTTGCCAATCACGCTATAACTAAGCTAACCAGAAATAAGCTGACCATTTGTAGGTAAAATTCGCTACAATATTGCCTTTGATAGTTAATACACTAAAAATCAGGCAATACCATGACAACCAATCTTTCTCAACTGTCACCCACTGCTGTTTGGCAATGGTTTGATCAAATTTGTGCTATTCCACATCCTACTTTTCATGAACACGCATTGGGTGACTTTATTGTTCAAGCAGTACAAACCCGCGGACAGCCATACGGGTTAACGGTCAAAAAAGATGAAAAAGGCAATATTTTTATCTATAAGCCAGCAAGCGTACAGCTTGATAGCAATATGGCAAACCATCCTGCGGTGGCTATCCAAGCGCATTTTGACATGGTGGCACAAAAAGGGGAAACCACCAACCATGATTTTATCACTGACCCTATCAAGCCTGTCATTAAAGACGATTGGGTCTGGGCAAGCGATACGACGCTTGGGGCAGATAATGGTATTGGGCTTGCTATGGCATTGGCGGTAGCGTTTAGTAATGATATTGTCCATCCACCACTTGAGTTGATTTTGACTTGTGAAGAAGAAATCGGCATGGGCGGCGTCCAAGCCATTCACCCTGAGTGGCTGACCGCACCTGCAATGATTAACCTTGACTCAGAAGATGAAGGTGAACTGTTTATTGGCTGTGCTGGCGGGCGTGATGCAACATTTCAGTTAACTTCCTCGCTCATTACCGTAACCGAGGATGTCACGCCGATGGTGATTAAGGTGAGCGGTTTACAAGGTGGGCACTCTGGCATTGATATTCATAAAGGCTTAGCCAATGCTAACTTATTACTGGCGCGCGTGCTGGCAAGCCTGTTTGGCTCATCGCCTTTTTATCTACAACACTGGACAGGTGGGGTACTGCGAAATGTGATTACGCGCGAAGCCTCTGCGGCGGTGTTGGGTGATTTTGAGCGTATCAGCCAGTTGCTTCCCACTATCTTGCAAACGCTACAAGCTGAATATAAAATCACGGAACCCAACCTCACCGTGACTGTTGAAAAACTAGTCGACACGGACGCGCTGTCACCGGCATCTACCAACCTGTCCGCCCTTAGTATAGCCGACAGTCAGCGTGTGCTTAACTTGCTGCGTAGCCTACCCAATGGCGTGATACGGATGAGCGATAGTTTTGCCGGCGTGGTAGATACATCAATTAGCACGGGTGTGGTTAAGCTTGGCCAAACTCATGACAATGATCAAACCGCCACCCTTGAGATACGTTGTCTGATGCGATCTTTGGGTGAAACCCCAAAAGATGACATCGCCCAGCGGCTACAAGCTTTAGCAGATTTGGCAGGGGCGGCGCTAGAGTTAAGCGATGATTACCCAGGCTGGCAACCTGACCCAGATTCCAAGCTATTGGCAGTGGCAAAATCTGTGATGGCAAGTCATTTTGCAGGCGAGCCAAAGCTGCAGGTGATTCATGCCGGTCTTGAATGCGGCATATTTAAAGGTAAAGCGCCAAACATGGACATGATTTCTTTTGGTCCAAATATCCGTGCGGCACACTCACCCAAAGAGCGCGTAGAAATCGGCAGCGTGGCAAAAACTTGGCAGGTGTTATTAGACTTATTAAAAGTTTTGTAATTGCTAATGATTGCTTATGCTGCTATCACAGTTGTGAAAAAATGTCGTCGCTAAGGTTTTGAATTTAAGGTTTTAAACCTATGGTGTTGAGCCTATTTTTTTACACTGCGATACGAAAAACCCTTGAAAACACTGATTTTCAAGGGTTTAGTTTATAGGAATGTTGGGTTTTAATGCTTGTTATGCCGATGTTTTGGCACTGCTCAATACGCGTCTGGCTAGTATCACGATAGCCAATACAAATGCCAATAACCCTAGCCATTGGGCAATGTTGTCCCAATTAGCAAGTTTAAGCGCGAGCGGTGCATCTGAGCCGCCCGTCGTGACTGACGCGGCAATAATAAACGCCATAATAACGCCAATCAAGCTTTCGCCCACAATTAACCCTGCAGCAAATAACGTACCTTTGCGCTCTGCAAACTTTAAGTTGCGCTCACGTTGCGCCGCCGCACTGTTTTTGGTGATATGGTTTTTAATCCACCATGCCAACACCGAGCCTATAAAAATTGGCATATTAATGGTAGGTGGCAAATAAATACCCATACCCACTGCCAAAACTGGCAAGCTGTATTTACCCGCTGAAGTTTTGCGTAATAAGGTATCAGCGACAATAAATACCACACCAATCAGCACACCGATAAGGATAAAGTCCCAGTTCAAATTATGTGCAAAAATCCCCTTGGCAATCGTGGTCATCAAGGTTGCTTGCGGTGCGCCCAATGCTTGCGAGGCATCCATATCAGGGCGAGGCAATGCCCCAGTAAAGCCATAAGCTTTGTACAGTAGTTCTAAGATAGGGGAGATTACCAATGCACCTACCACGACGCCAATCATTAACGCAACTTGCTGACGCCAAGGTGTGGCTTTTACCAAGTAACCCGTTTTTAAGTCTTGCAAATTGTCATTTGAAATCGTCGCCACACATAATACCGCCGAACCACAGAACAACGCCAACGCGGTGACAAATTTGCCATCGCCCGTGGTTAACAATTGCGGATAGGCATTGCCAACGAGCAATAAAATGAGCGAAATCACCACAATCGAGATAATACCAATACCTGAAATTGGGCTAGAAGACGATCCAACCAAGCCCGCCATATAACCACACGCTGCCGCTACCAAGAAACCAATGATAAAGGTGACCGCGGTACAAACCAATACTAGCAACCATGCCAAACCCGCTGGCAAGCTCGCATCCGCCACAAACTGATAGAAACTAACCGCCAATAACAACGTCATTACCACCGTCCAACCGATCATGGCTTTGGGCGATAAATCCTGCTCCATACGACTGAGGTTTGATGAATTGCCACCTTTGAGCGCCTGCATGGAAATTTTTAATCCCTCAATCATTGGCTTCATTAGCGTCAGTAGCGTCCAAATTGCGGCAACACCAATGGTACCTGCACCGATAAAACGGACATTTTCTTTCCAGATTTTCATGGCAAATGCCGACATTTCCATGTCGCTGGGCTGAGGCGTCATGCTCGTCAATATTGGCACCGCTGCACCCCAAGCAATAAAGATACCCAGCAAAATAGCAATACCACCCGCTACGCCAACCAAGTAGCCCGCCCCAAGTAGTGCCAAGGAAAACCCCATGGGTAATTGGGTAATCGCCGACCCTGCTTTAAACCAGTAGCCTGCCGAGTCTGCCAATACCCTAAGTCCACCGGTCAAAAACGCTACAATGCCTGATAACGCGCCACCAATCACAATATCCTTGGCACCTGTTGAGGCATCTGACTGAGCGGGGGTATCAGCTGCTGTGTCCTGTTCGCCTGCCCGCAAAATTTCAGCAGCTGCAACGCCTTCAGGATAGGGCAAATCACTGTTTACCACCATCGCATAGCGAAGTGGAATAGTAAAAATCACCCCCAAGATACCGCCAGCGATACATAAAATAGTGGTTTGCCAAAACGGAAACCCTGTCCAATAACCGAGCATCAATAACGCTGGCAACACAAAGATAATGGACGATAAAGTACCTGCTGCAGAAGCTTGGGTTTGTACAATATTATTTTCAAGAATATTGCTATCTTTGGCAAATTTTAAAACTGCCATTGATATTACCGCCGCCGGAATGGAGGAGGCGAACGTTAAACCGACTTTAAGTCCAAGATATACATTGGACGCGGTAAATATGACAGTGATTAATGCCCCAAGAATAATGCCCCTTAGCGTCAATTCTTTGTGATTGGCATACATATCACCGATAGGCTGAACTTGCATGGGCAAATCTCCATGTAAAAGCAAAAGTTGATGGTGAGTAAAAAAAATATTATGGATTATACTGCGTTTTATTGCTAAAACAATAACTTTTATCTAGCACCCTCACCCTCGAAACATCGAAACACTACGGGTCTGAATATCGGCATCATCTAATACCTAAGATAATGAAGCCGCTTATGTCAGTAAAAAATAGCACTGACAAAGTAAAAATTGTCTGCGGCTTTAAAATTCATTTGAATGGTGATGAAGACAGCTTTGTTAAACGGTTAAAATCACGGTGGTTAAGTTAACAACAGTCTGCAGATTTTATCCCTGATTTAGCCAGCATTTAAGCGGTAAAGGAAAAAAATTATGATTGCGTTACTCACTCGTTAATTTGCCCAAGATTTTTTAGTGGATAAAATGCTAAAAATGCTATTCATCCAACCCAATTTTATTTATGATACGGCTTTTCATCCAGTTGATAATAAGTTAAATGGCATGATGCGTTGCCAATGGAAATTGAATGATTTTAAACCCCAGTAATACCCCGTTTTCAATTTGGTTGGCAGAAGGGCAGTCAAGCCAGCGTGAGATGCTACGTGCCATGCAAGCCATGAAATGCCAATATAACTTACCGATGACCATCGTGGCATCCCATCGACAACCACGACCAGAAATCTTAAACTGTGCCGACATAGCGTACCAAGAGCTATCCGAGCCAAGTGAGCGGGTTGGGTTTGTACTTGCACAGGCCAAAAAGCACAATAGCAAAGTGGTACTCACAGGGCGCAATAGCCAAGATTACGAAGCCAGACGTCAAGACTTCAAAGCAGCCGGTATTCGGTTGTTGACAGGCGCAACTGACACAGCCACGCTTGAATTAATGGATGATAAAGCCGCTTTTACATCCTTTTGCCAGCAACATGACATCCCTGTGGCAAGTGGCTGGCAGTTTGCTAATGCAGATGAGTTAATGGCACTGCTAGCCTTGCATGGTGGGCAGCCGTTATGTGTAAAACCCGTTAAAGGCATATTTGCGCAAGGGTTTTGGCGACTCGATACCGCAGCGGTCGATGCGTGGGATAGTTTTGAGCATTTATACTTCACCGATGCTAAAAAAATTCATCTTGCGCAATTTTTACACGCCTATAACCATAGCCAAATGATAACTGACAAACCCATTGCCATGCTATTGATGCCATATCTAGCAGGCAAAGAATATTCGATTGATGTGGTATGTGAGACAGGGGAAGTGTTAGCCGCAGTGACGCGCTATAAAGAAGGCAGTGAGCAGCATGTGGGCTATGACGAGGCAGTGATGGCACTTGTCAAGCGTCTGGTGGCAGCCCTAAAAGCCGATGGTATTGTGAGCATCCAAACCAAAGCTGATGAAAATGGGATGCACAAGGTATTGGAAATCAATAGCCGCGCGTCAGGTGGGATTGGTTACACCGATCACGCCTTTGACAACGGCACGATGAATCTAACCCAATTAGCTTTTGCCTATTGGTCAGGCTGTATTACCAAACCGCATCTGCCAGCGGTACGTGATACCATCACCCCTTGCATCGTGCGCCCGCTGATGACCAGTGTCAAAATCGGTTAACGCAAAAATAATAGGATAATAGACGCCATGACCGAGCAAAAAACCATTTCGCTATCGCGTGGCGAGCTTACTTTACGCTATCAAACCACTGCGGATTATCAGCTTGATGATTTGTTGGGGTTTGCTGAGCGTATCAATCCCAAGCGCGCGTTTTTGTTTGTATCCAAAGTATTGGGGCGACATATTCCGGTATCCCCCGATAAGATGCGACAAGCCTTCACCCAGTTGGCGACTCTCATACCCGATGATTTGCCCGAGCCGATTGTGGTGATTGGTATGGCAGAGACCGCAGTCGGACTGTCGGCAGGGGTTCATCAAGTGCTGCAGGCGCGTTATCCGCAGGCTATTTTGCTCAACTCGACGCGGCATGCACAGGCAGCAGAGCTTTTCACCACGTTTAGCGAAGATCATAGTCATGCCAGCGTGCATTTGATTTACCAAAGTGATGACAGCGCGCTACAAGCGCACGTTGAAAACGCCAAAACCTTGATTATGGTCGATGACGAAGCCTCCACAGGTAATACCTGCCAAAATGTGGTCAACGCCTTGCGTCAAGCAGGAATGAGTAAGCTTGAGCAAGTGCATTTGGCGACGTTGGTTGATTGGTCGCTGGGCAAAAAACTGGGCAAAAAACTGGGCAAGAAACTGGGCAAAACGGATAATAATATTTTTAATGACATCGCCTTTTTTCGCCATCATTTGCTGGCAGGAGATTGGACGTGGACAGATAGGATAAATGCGCCGGCGGTTACCATGCCAAATGTGTCAACCACAGAGGCAGGCAGTCAGCCACTGCTACCTACCGGCAATTGGGGGAGGCAACCGACACGCGATAGTACATCGGGATTGGATTTTTTGCTAGAAGGTTTGCATCATACGCTTCGCCAAAGACAATTGACCCTAGCGTCATTCGCCCATCAAAAAATCTTGGTGCTGGGCAGTAATGAGTTTGTTTGGTTGCCATTGCTGCTTGCCGAATGTTTGGCGCAGTATCAAGCGGATGTCAAATTTTCTGCCTTAACGCGGTCACCCATCGCCATCCATGCTGATAGCGCCGTGACTAGCGTTATCAAGTTCTTTGATCATTATGGCTTGGGCATGACCAATTTTGTTTACAACGTGACGCCTGAGGCGTGGGATTGGGTGCTATTGTGCGTGGAAACCCCCCAAGATAGCGTGGATGAGATTTGGCAGCGCTTTGATAATGTCATGGTAATTTCACCAAGACTCGAAATCTGACATTCTAAACCTGACAACCGAAGTCCGATACCTGAAATCCGACAACCAAAACCCAATCAGCCACAAAATCGATAAAAGTTAAGTTTGATAAAAGTGAGTGTGAATGACCGATTTTTTTAAACCCGAAGCCCGTTTTTTTGAATCAAAAGTCGCGCTAGTCAAGCCTTATGCGTTGATGGATTTGGATGATACCTTGTTTCAAACCCAGCGAAAAATTGCAGCTTGGCAATTGCCAATGGATGGGTTAGTGGTGGCGACCGTCGATAAGCAGAATGCGCCATTGAGCTTTTTGACGCCAAAGCAGCGGCATTTTTTTAATTGGTTATCCCAATCAACGGAGCTCATCCCCGTCACCGCAAGAGATACCACTGAGATTATGCGCGTCAAACTGCCGTTTGATAGTTGGCAAGTTTTGACCCATGGTGCGGTGATTGTAGCACCATCGGGGCAGCTGTGTGCGCGTTGGCAGCGGCTAATGGCAGGGCAATTGGTGGCGCTACAAGCCAAACTAACCCAGCTTATGGCGCGATTGGCAGGGTTTGAAGCACTGCGCATTACCCCACATTATGAACACTTTATAGTAGACAATAACGCGGCGGATTTGATGGTGTATGTCGCCATCAAACATCAGCATAAAGACCATGATGCTTTGCTGCAGTTTGCGGCACAGCTGCCGAGTGTGCTAAATGAGGCGGCTGATTTGGGCGATGAGTTTTATATCCATGTTAATGCCAATAACTTGGCATTGTTGCCGCACGTCGTCAACAAGCATCACGCGATGCGTTTTTTGCTCGATTATCATTTGGATAAAAACCGCCCTTGTTTTGGTTTTGGTGATAGTTTGGCGGATTTGCCGTTTTTACAATTATTGGACTGGTATGGCACGCCCAATCGAGGGCAACTGCATGATGCTATCAGTCAAGGGTGCTTATAATCATGATGACTCAGGCTAATTTTTCGGGTAGTTATTTACCTGCTGAGGTTATCTTGCTGCTCGATATCGTCAGTGCTGATAGCGTCCATGATATCAGCCCAACGCAAAAAGAAGCGTTAATCCAATCAGGTCAGCGCCATTATTCAGATATGCTGACGCTTGAAAAACCGCCTAGCGCCACGCATGAAGCCTTGTACAATCAAGCATTGGCGGCAGGCAAGCAGCGCATGGCAAATGATGTCACAAGCCTTGCCTTTAGCTTACATCAGCTATTTCATGCTTGTGTGAGTGCCTCGCAGCCGCTGATATTGGTCAGTCTCGTGCGGGCAGGATTGCCGATTGGGGTTTTGCTACAAAAAGCGCTTAGTGATGCATCTGCCAGCTATGCGTTAGCCAGTCAGCATTACGGGGTGAGTATCATCCGTGACCGCGGGCTTGACCCTGTTGCCTTGCAATATATTTTGCAGCAGCATCCCCATAGTCCGATTGTGTTTGTCGATGGTTGGACGGGTAAAGGGGCTATCTATGGTGAATTGCAACGAAGTTTAGCCAAAATCACTGATAAGCGGCAACAAGCGCAACTGTTTCACCAAGGTGACGGGGTGATTCCACTGGTGACGTTGGCAGATCCTGCTGGGGTGGCTTGGCTATCGGCAAGTGATGATGATTGGCTGATGCCCGCAAGTTTGCTCAATAGCACTGTCTCTGGGCTGATATCGCGCACCCTGTATCGTGAGCCCAGTGATGGACTGCACCAAGCAGTGTATTATGACAAGTTACAGCGTTGGGATCGCAGTGGCGAGTTTATCCAAACCATTGATGCGCTGCGTCAGCAAACGCCCTTACTAACACCACTAACAGGCAAGTTGTTGCCGAATTTTGCCACCCAGTCGGTGATAGATGACTTGGTGGCGCGCTTTGCCATCCGCAATCGCAACCGTATCAAACCCACCATTGCCGAGGCGACCCGCGCGATATTACGGCGCGACCCTGAATGTGTGTTGGTCAATGAGATGGCAGACGGACAAGATACAGCATTACTGCGGCATCTTTGTGAGGAAAAAAATATTCAACTAATTGAAGATACTAGCATTGCACCTTACCAAGCTGTCACCATTATTAAGGATAGAAGCCAATGATAACCGCATCTTTGCGCTCATCGACCTTGTTAGCCGCCCATTTATCCTAACCGCTCTTTTACGCACATTGTACTTTTATGACACTATTACACCCTGTAAATCATTTTTTGGCTGCGTCTGTTGCGCCGACTATCAATCCCTACCAGCTGGGTGCGACGCTTTATATGCCAGCCACGCGCCAAGATATTTGGCAAATTATTAGCCAGCAAAAATTGGCTGAGATTGACAGTATCGTAATTTGTTTGGAAGATGCGGTCAGTGAAAGTGAAATTCCTGCCGCGCTCGCAAACTTAAAGCAGCTGCTTGCGACATGGGCTCAGCACGCCAAGACGCATGGTTTTGGCGATGAATCTCGTCCAATTTCACCGCGAGTCTCACGCCCCATGGTGTTTATCCGACCGCGCAACGCCTTGATGCTCACCGAGCTTGCCAGTTGGCAGACGATTGCCTTAGTGGATGGCTTTGTGCTACCAAAAATCGATATGCAAAGTCTTGCCGATTGGCGATTGGCTTGTCAGGCATTGCCATCGACACAGCTATTGATGCCGACCCTTGAGACTCGGCTCATCTTTAACCCGATACACAACCAAGAACTGGCGCTAGCGTTTAGCGAAGGGTTTAGCCAGTCGATTTTGGCACTGCGTATTGGCGGCAATGATTTATTTGCCTCGCTGCGCTTGCGTCGCCCGTCCGATGTGACGATCTATCAAACCCCAGTCGGCATACTCATCTATCAGTTAATTGCGTGTTTTGTGCCGCAAGGTTTTTATTTGACTGCGCCCGTGTTTGAGTATTTGGATAAACCTGCCTTGTTTGCTGAAGAATTGCGGCAAGATGTCGCCTTGGGGCTGGTGGGAAAAACCATCATTCACCCTGAGCAAATTGCTGCAGTCAAACACGCTTTTTATGTCAACGACATAGAGCGCAGTCAAGCCACCGCGATTCTTGCCGCCGATGCCAAGGCGGTGTTCAAGCAAGACAACAGTATGCTTGAGCCAGCCACGCATCGCGCGTGGGCGACCAGTGTGATGCTTCGTGCCAATGTCTAAAAGCTAAGGTTTAACAGCCAATGTCTAACAGTTTGTTATATCAAAGTTAGATAACAAATCACTGACCGATAATTGAACAAAATTGCGCTATGATGACGGGTTAGCAGATAACAATAATTTATGATAACAATTTAACTGATAACCAGCATCATGGAAACCTATGCAAGCAAACACTCTCCCCAGTCAGTCAGTGACGGTTATTTTTCAAGGTGGCATTAACGTTCACCAGTTAGGGAAGGGCGGCGATGACGGCAGTGATTTCATAGCTAACGTCGCCAAAACCCGAGCAGCCTTGCCCCATGCAACCATTGTATTATCGACTTGGGATACGCTTGCGTTGCCCACCGAGTTTGATAGCGCCGACAAATTGGGTATCGATCAGCTGATTTTAAACCCAGATCCTGGTGGGCTACCCAATATCAAATTTGGCTACGACGCCCCTAACAACGTCAATCGACAAATCATCTCCACGCAAGCGGGTCTAAGCCAAGTCAGCACCGAATATGCGCTCAAACTACGCACCGATAGCTACTTGCTCAATGACAATCTGCTACAATTTTATCGCTATTATACCCAGCAAGTAACGTCGCACTCGCAGAGCCATTTATCCTCAAAAACTAAAGAAACCGACTATTCGCCGATTGTGGTGCCGTCATTTTTTACCATCGACCCCAGTATGTTTGAGCATATGGCGTTTCATATTAGCGATTGGGCGCAATTTGGCAAGACTGATCGACTGCAGGCGTTTTGGTCGGCACCGCTGATGAGTCGTGACAATGCCACTTATTTTGAGTCGCATGCACAAGACATCGATGCCAAATTTGCCGACAATACCTTTCGCACGCGGTTGGCTGTCGAGCAGCATATTGCCAGTCATTATGCCAATCAAATCGGCTACGCTGCCACACCAAGCTATTACAATGAGCTCAACGAGCAGATTCTAGACGCGCACAAGGCATTTTTGGCGAGTGAAGTGATTGTGCTTGATATGACAGACTACGGACTACGGTTACCCAAATACGAGTGGACATTGACCGATGCTTTTATGGCGATGAACTGCATCAGCCATGATGACTGGTATCAGCTATTTTATCAATATTGGTATCCCAACCAAGTTGACGAAACCCGCTTGGCGCATGCGGATGAACGAGCGGTGATGAAAAGTGTTGCCGCGGCAGAGTTTTATCAAAATAGCCCAGTTGATCAACAGCAGATTTTCTCGCGTCTTTATCCCTAAATCCGCTAAATAAAAAAGCTTACCCAACAGATGGTAAGCTTTTTTCCAACAGTTAAACAATTAAACGCCAATTTTTAAACATCAACCTTTAAACATCAATCTTTAAACCCTGGGCTTTAAGCGCTTGGTATTCATCCGGCGTACCACAAAAATCAATGTCGTCATCCGTGATTTTGACATAGCCAACCCTGCCGCCTTGTGCGATTAATAAATTATACATCGGGGCGATATAATATTCATTGTTAACCGTCAACTGTTGCGCAATCGCTTGTTGAAATAACGATAGATACTGCTGCTTGGATTTAAAATAATACAAACCATCACTGCAAAGATTGGAGATACGCTGTTTTTCGGTGGTTTTAATCACCCTGTCATCGTCATCGATGGCGATAAATGACCAATGGTCGCCTTCGCCTTCAAATACTTCTAAATAGCCATCAACAGACTCTACCCAGTCAGGTTTTTGAAAACCATAGCGAAAGGTATCGATGTTAAAAATATAAATCGGCTCATCGTCATCAATGCTAGTATCACCGAGTCCCTGTTCAAGTCCCAGTCCAAGCGCTACTGTTTCAGCTTGTCCTGCTGTCTCGCCATCAAGGGTATGAATCATAAAATTGCGCACACCCAAGCGCGTTAATCGCTCAGCAACAAATTGCGGGGTATCATACACATCACGCACGATAAGCAAAAATAAATCGGTACTAAAATAGCGCTCAAACGACTTGATTGCCAAATCAAATACAATGGTATCGGCAATCGACAATTGATACTTAGGTACATCAAAGCCCGCCTTAAAAAAACGACTGCTTAGCCCTGCCATCGGAATTACGAACATGTTACCGCCTCCATCACATACATTTTGTATAGACGATACGCATTGAGCAGCATGGCGCGCTGGCGATCGGGTCTATCTGCATGCAAAGGTAACATGGATAAAAACAATAACACCACCGCTGGCATGATAGATTCTGTGGTCATACCATTGACCCAGGTGCCGGCAAAAAATTCTTGCTGGATTTGCTCCAAACGCTTATCAATATCAAATCGTATATTGCTACCACTAGGGCTATCGATAATTTCATAACGCCCTGCGATGATAAAATCATACATACCAATCACAGAATGGGTGAGCTTTGCTAAATCATAGCTTGCGTTGCCAAAAATACTAAAATTGCCGTTAGAATCCGTACCGCGTGGGTCAAAAACTTTTACCCGGCGACCGCGCATGTCATACATGATGTTGCTAAAACATAAATCGCCATGCATGACACTCACGGTGTTTGGCAGTGCCAATGCTTTGTCGATACAGTCCTGCGCAATCTCTAGCGTACTGCCAAGCATCGTTTCATCATATATTACAGCTTTGTTCAAATCGACATCGGCATCATCGGCATACGCGTACAAGCGCTTTAAGGTTTTTTTATGGTACAAATCTTCGGCATACGATTTGGCAAACCCGGTTTCGATATGGCGATGCACGTCGGACTGATTGGCCATACTAAAAAATTCTTTTAATAGCTGAAAAATATGTTGCCAAAATTCAGTGGTATTTAACCCATGCACATACAACTCATTGAGCGGTAACAATGGCAAGAACTCTAAGCTATAACTAAATTGCCCGTCCACTTGCTGATAATCAATCAACTGCGGGGTAAAACGTCTGAGTGGCGCAGGGATATGGGTGTACCAATAAATTTCCGCTTCAATTTTGTTGTTGTCATCACTGCTTTTGGTGACAATACCTTCACGAATCTGTAGTGAATTAAAGGCGCGTTCGGTGGTCATATTGGCGCGGGCATGAATATAATGGACAAAATTACTGCAATCATAATACGGCTCAATGTTGACCGATTTCATTGCGATAGCT
This sequence comes from Faucicola osloensis, assembly GCF_020041925.1. Lineage (GTDB taxonomy): Bacteria > Pseudomonadota > Gammaproteobacteria > Pseudomonadales > Moraxellaceae > Faucicola > Faucicola osloensis_D. The sequence goes on from NZ_CP083409.1 coordinate 1,869,771, forward strand.
TGTTGGTACAAATAAATCGCCCGTACAAAATTTTTCTTACTAATCGCTAGCGCTTTAATCAACTCCAATCGTGAGGAAAAGGCAAAATAGCCAATCCAATCGGTGGGGTTTTCTTTCATTTTTTTGGTTTGTTGCCAGTCGTATTGGCGCGTTTTATCTGACACACCAATACAATCTGAGTAATCAACTAAGTGTGGTAAAAATACATCCCCTTGGATGATACGAATATGCTGGTATGATTTATCAATGGCTAGATTAAGCACATATAAAATGGTCTCAGCCAATGCCAAATTTTCAGGGATTGTCACCACATCAATGGGCAGTGACTCAATCACCGCTTTTTCATTGATGGTTAAAGTATAAGCTTCGGGTAGTGATAATAGAATTTTTTCATTGGGAAAGTGTTGGCGCACCACATCGACTTGAAGCTGTAATAGTTTTTTATTGCCAATGGGCAGCATGCAAGGCGGAATACGCCCAATTTCTGCTTCGAATTCGGCATTGACATATGAAGAGGCGTTAATGAGTATCATGGCGTTAAATTACCTTAACTGTCGTTATTGTTGTTTTTATTTTTTATTTTTTATTAAGGTGTTAAATCAAGTAACTGGCAAATCTCTGCATAGCTTAGCTTGACCAATTCGTCGGGTCGAATAGCTTTGTCATCCACATAAAACCCTTCAAAGCCGCACCAAGGCTTACCCACGTATAATTCATCATACGGGATATCATGTCGTCCCAGCCAATCGATGATAATTGGCAAGGTGTTTTTATTAATAGCGCCAATATTGCCTTGATAGGTGCGCATATTGCGACTGGTATTGATGACAATAGTAAACCCTTGTCGATGGTATTCTCTAAGTTTTTCGACAACTTCGGTGATGGGTTGGGCATTTGCATAGTCGCCATTTTGGGTGGTGCATAGGGTATCATCTAGGTCAAAGATTAGCCGCTTCATTGTTATTATGTTCCTAATATTGCAGTGATAGACTTAAACTAAAAATTTTTGTATTCTTAATAAAATCAAGTATTTGATTGTTATTTTAACTTCAATACCTTAAAACGAATCCCTACCAAATGATATTACTTATTCATTACTTATTGTAATTTTAGGTAAGAATACAAGAAAAAAATCGATTATAGTGCTTAATCACAATGCTTAATATTGGCTAGATCGCTTTTAACCAATTAATCAATCGATGTTGACAATTTTTGAGAGTAAGCCATAGCACGAGAAATGCAGTAAAAAGCGGGTGAGAGGCTGATGAATCTAAATGAAATAGGTTATGATTTAATAAAAGATTGGCTTTTACTAATAATAGATTAATAGGATAAAAGATTAAAAGGCGAAAAAGCTAGAAGAACAGTAAGCAAAAACCAGTAGCAAAGATTCTAAAATTTATTTGATAGCGACGTGACTATGGACTTTGTACATACGACCCAGTGCGTTTTTCCAACCACGGGCATAGGGCGTAAAGGCTTGGCAATGATCTAAGTGATAGCCATAGCCTGCATTGCCATACGCCATCAAAAAACTACCATCCAAAAAGCCTGACTGCCCTATGACAAAGCCATTACCTTGATTAAATCGCGCTTCAGCACCGTTACCGAGCAAGGTAGCATTGATTGCGGTATAGCCATGCCCTTGATTGTGGTTGGCATTGGCGTGGGTGATATCGATACTGGCGTGATGACGGGCAAAATAGCCACCGACCACGTTTTCATTGCCAAGACTGCGATTGGCTAAAATACGCCCACCATTGTCAGCAAAATAGCCGTAGCCATAGTTGCGAAAGGCATTGGTACGTCGGTTGATGCTATTGCAGCTTAGCATGCCATTGTGCAGCGCCAAAAAGCCATGTTTGTTTTCGCTGGCACTGGTATCATGGCACCACATCGAGCCATTGGTGAGTGCATAAAACCCTGCGATATGGTTGTGGGCAGACACGCTGTTATCGGCATTGATAAAGCCGCTGGATTCCGCGCAAAATCCAAATCCCAGACCTTCATCCAAATGCGCACAGTGATACGCCTCGCATTGCTGGGCATCTATCGAGCCCCCATACGCGAAAAACCCAACATCCCCCGCAAACTGCACAATCACCCCAGGTTCACAGCGGATACTTGAGCCAAAGCGGGCAGCAACCCCATAATAAAACTTATTGATACGGACCTTTGACCCAACGAGCACTTGGCTATTGTAATTACACATGATACCGGCACCATAGCCTTCATCTTGCCACTGTCCATAGCCCAAAAACGCCTTAGTCCCATTGATAGTCATGCCATCGATTTTAAAAATACCATTGCCCCGCTGCATCAAAAAGCCACAGCGGTTGTGGGCATCATCAAAATATAATTGCACCTTATCAGGATCGTCCAAATTGCCAATAATCTCTACCCGATCACTAAAAAAATCAATTTCAACTTGGTCTAGATAATACTCGCCATCGGCAATTTTAATTTGGATAAAGCCTTTATCCCCCAAATTATGTAATTGGCTTTTACAGTAAGCCAAAGCCGCGCGAATAGTCGGGAATGTTTGCGGCACGTCAATACGTTGCCAGCGGTTGGATACTTTTTTAATCATAATAACAGCAAGCTAACAAGTGATATGGCACTCAAAATGAGTAGGTCGACCAAACATCGCCAAAAACCTAGCGATAGTCAAAGCCATTGCAATTATTATCTAGGAAATAGCCGCTGTAATATGTTGGGTTTTCTTAGTGAATATGAAGTTTTTTATGACGTTTTAGGTTTTGCCAATTTTTCACTTAACGAATTCGCGACCCAGGCAGGCCCAATCAAAAAAAATTGTAAGTCTTCAAAAAATGACGGTTTTTTGCCTTCAATTTTGTGACCGACAAATTGCCCAATCCACGCCACCACAAATACGCCAAACCAAAACTTAAACCCAACTGGTAAGATAGCAATCGCTGCCAAGCAAAACAGCACAAACATGCCCATAGCAATAAATAATTGCGTAGACAAGCGTAGATAAAACAGCATTACCAAAGCAATCAATACCAAGGTAAACGCCGCCTGCCATGACATTCCCATGCCTAAGATACTGGCAAAAATCGTGGGTACGCACAACCAATGAATTTTTTTATTGATGGGATGTTGGTGGCTCACGGCGTAGTCAGCCAGCCAGCTTTGTAAGGATTTTTTTGAATGAAGCAGGGTCACGGTTGCCATAATCTTCTTCCTTAAAGATAATAAACACAATGAAAAAAATTGCTGATAAAAAATGGGTGTGAATCCCATCAGTTACCACTGAATCGTATCACACCCTAGTCGTTTGTCAAACCAGCGAATTTACCCTGATAGGTTTTGATATCCGAATTTACCCTGATAGGTTTTGATATCAATGGCTTTTGATATCAATGGTTTTTGATATCAGTGGCTATTACGCCAAGCCTTTGGCTTTTTGCTCACTGCGATACCACTCATACAGACCCACAAACGCATTGATTTGGTACACTATCGTTTGAATGGCAAAAATATAATTTTGCGACATCAAGTTGACAATCAGCCAGACAAAATTCACCGCAATCCATAACCACCAGTTGAATGAATAGCGTAAAATCATCGTGGCTTGCGCTGTGATAGATAGCACAAATGCCAACACGTTAATCCAAAAAAAATCAATCACGCCCAAAAATTTACTGCCATCGTCGGCGACCACGCCATAACCCATCGACGTTAGCCAATTATTGACAGTTGGAAATAATGCCAAGCCAATCGCGATAAAGGCAATGGTTACCAACCAAACAATTTTATTGGCTGATTTGGGAATCATATTGCCATCGCCATCGGTGTTTTTTGACCAATAAAAAATGCCATATAAATGGGTAAAAAAGTTAAACAGCGGCGCAAGCATCAAACCCACCGCACCTGCAGTTCCCTGTACAATGGTTTCACCTGCCGTTGCCAACATACCAAAGCCATTACCTGCGATATTGCGGCGAAAACTCAGCGATACCACACACAATAGCCCGATAAAAGACACCCCCAAATAAAACCAGTCTAACGCTCGATGTTCTGTGGTCAACCAAAAGACTGTAGTCAATGCCACCACCCCAAAAAAGAACCATACCACCGTCCATTGTTGTGCCCATTCACCGGTAATTTTATCCAAAATTGCAATTCGCATTTCGCCTCCAACAGTCAATACAACCATGACAACATTTTTTTAATTAAGGTTTAAAAAATAAAACCAAAAATTTTTAATATATTTATCAAGCATGTCTACTAAGTATGTCTAGAAAATTATTTTATGCCTCGATATCTTGATAGTGGTGAAAAACGTGTGCATCAATAAGCGCAATCGCATCCAAAAATCGCTGATGATAGTCTGGACTATCAATAAACAGCGGCGCAATATGATGACGGGCAAAGATTTGTTTTAAACGGTTTTCAAAACGCTCACGCTGGGACTCGCTGCCTAAAGAGCGTATCCCATCGGCAACCCAAGGGGTGTTATTGGCAAGCATCAGGGTGTAATCTAAGCGAAACTCATCGATACAGGCGGTCAAAAACGGGTGGGTACGCCCTTCGTATTCTTCACAGAATGCTTGCGTGGTCACAAAATCTGTATCCACCAAGGTGATCGGGGCAGGGGCAAAGCGTTTGGCGGCGCGTATCGCTTGTTCATGGTCAGTTGCCATGAGCGGATAGTCATCGTATTGCATACCAAGCTCAGTACCCCCCAAATCGGTTTGCACAAACAGCCGTCCCATTTCTAAGCCATAGCTTGCACCATAATAGTTTGCTAACTTATGCAGTAGTGTGGTTTTACCTGAGCTTTCACCACCCACCAAAGCCACAGTTTTGGTGTAGTCACCTCGCGCTTGCGGGTGAATGGCTGACCAATACAGCGCGGGGTTATTGTGAATCTTGCGGCTATCAAAGCCGTGCTGGCGTGGCGTGGTCACCACAGGTAACTGTAAATCATAATCGACAAACGGATGGGTTTCATCCATAAACACCACGGGCATCACCGTTTCGCCTTTATTATTGGACACGCTCAACTTAGGGTATCGTTGTTGCAAATCCGCTAATACCGCATTGACCTCATTAACGCTTAAATCTTGATAATTGTCTTCATAAGAAGGGCTTACCAAATCAGGTAAAATCTCTATATGCACAAATGGCAAATCAGCAAATGCCATGGTCATCCAGCGCGCTTTGTCTTTTAAATCAATGGAAAAATTTGGATTTGGCGCAGGGTGAGCGGTAATAAAAATATATAACTCTTTGACTTGCCCAGACGCATGTAAAATCGTTCTTACATGCCCCAAATGCAGCGGCTCAAAATGTCCAATAATGATACCCACATCTTGCATCATGCTGTCCTCAATACTTTATCATGGTTTTTTTAACTATTTTTTATTGACTTGATTGTTTGATTACTTGGATGGATACCCCTAATAAGGGTATAAAGTAACGTTATGATAGTCGATTAGCTGCTACGAAGTTACAATGGTTTGTAACGCTAGTATCACAATTCGTAAAGTTTGACGTATCTATCCTATATCGGATATACGCTACTTACCTGTGTTAATACTGTTCGTAATAAGAATGCTGTAGAAAAAGTTACTAAAAGAAACATCATTCTACGTTTTGTCACCCAACTAAACCCTGCATTTGCTTATAATAAGTCATAACCAAAACATAGCATTTTTAATTAATAATTTTAGCTGATGGCATTAAGTTTTAAAGGCGTTAAATTTCAAAGATGTTAGGTTTTAACTAAGTCTTAAGTGGTTTTCTTTATTTTTAACAGGTAAAAAATTGAATGGCAAATAAACTGGTAAAACTTCATCGCTCTCAGAATCATCGTATGATTGCAGGTGTGATGGGGGGTATTGCAGAGTATTTAGGCTGGAATGTAACATTGGTGCGTTTGTTGTTTGTGATTATCTCAACTGCGAGTGTGGCAGTGCCAGGTATTTTGATATACATCGTGTTATGGATTGTCATGCCAAATGCTACCCAAAGCTCCTATCGTGCGGTTTGATGGGTGTATAGGCGTATTTGTAGCACAGCTAAACAATTAAAAAAAGAAATATTATGAATAATAACAACTAGCTATAACAATAACTATAAACTTCTCCACTTTTCCTCCTGCCCAGATAATACATTATCTGGGTATTTTTTTAACCTAAAAAAAGCCTTAAGGAAATGCTTAAGGCTTTTGTTCATATTAAAAATCTTGAAAAAATTGACTAAGGCACAAAACGTACAGGCTCGGCAATCACTTGCTGGGCGCGTTCAGCGACTTTATCAAAGCGGTGGATACTGTTACCTTGGTTGTCCACAGCGACGGTCACAGGCATATCTTCTACTTCAAACTCATAAATCGCTTCCATACCTAGCTCTGGGAAGGCAAGTACTTTAGCGCCTTTGATAGCTTTCGATACCAAATAGGCGGCGCCGCCCACTGCAATGAGATAAATTGCGCCATGTTTGGCAATGACTTCACAGGTCGCAGGGCTACGCTCGGATTTACCAATCATCCCAATCAAGCCTTGATCCAAGATTGTGTCGGTGAATTTATCCATACGCGTTGAGGTAGTGGGACCTGCAGGACCGACCACTTCATCGCCCACTGCATCAACAGGACCGACATAATAAATAAAGCGATTTTGTAAATCAACGGGCAGCGCTTCGCCTTTGGCAAGCATATCGACCATGCGTTTGTGCGCGGCATCACGACCCGTTAAGATTTTACCACTAAGTAGTAAGGTATCACCGATGTTAAACTGACCTAAGGTTTCTTTGGTTAAGTCGTTAACATTGACTTTAATCACATCATCGGAGCCAAAGGACACTTCTGGACAATCTGATAGTGAAGGTACCGGCAAGGCTGCTTCACCTTGACCGTCTAGGGTAAAGTGAATATGACGAGTCGCCGCACAGTTTGGAATCATGGCAACGGCTTTGCTTGCGGCATGGGTAGGAAAGTCTAGTACTTTCACATCGAGTACCGTAGTCAAGCCGCCAAGACCTTGGGCGCCAACGCCAAGCTCGTTCACTTTGTCGTACATATTGAGACGTAAGCGCTCAACGCTATCAAGCTCGGCACCGCTTTGGGCTTTGGCTTGTAAATCATGGATATCGATGTGTTCCATGAGTGAGCGTTTGGCAAGCATCATGGCTTTTTCTGGTGTGCCGCCGACACCGATACCTAAAATACCAGGTGGACACCAACCTGCCCCCATTTGTGGAACGGTTTTTAACACCCATTCTTCAATCGAGTCTGAGGGGTTTAGCATCGCAAATTTTGCTTTGTTTTCTGAGCCGCCACCTTTTGCGGCACAAATCACATCAACTTTGTCACCCGGTACCACGCTCATGTGAACCACCGCTGGCGTGTTGTCTTTGGTGTTTTGACGTTTACTAATTGGGTCTACTAGGATAGATGCCCGTAATGGGTTGTCGGGATTGTTGTAAGCACGGCGTACCCCTTCATTAACCATGTCTTCAACGCTCATCTCAGTGTCACCCTCTAAGTCCCATTGCACGTTCATACCGATATCAAGGAACACCACCGCACTACCAGTATCTTGGCAAATCGGACGATGACCCATCGCTGACATACGGCTATTGGTGAGGATTTGCCCCATGGCGTTTTTGGCAGATTGGTTGGTTTCTTTTTGCCATGCTTCATATACAGCATCAACGAAGTCTTTTGGGTGATAATAACTGATGTATTGAAAGGCGTTGGCGATAGAATTGATAAAGTCGTCTTTCTTGATGACGGTCATTGGCTAGTCCTTTTCACTGGCTAAATAGTGGCGCTATTATAGCATTGTCACTTGCTAGATTGGCAAACAAGATTGGCAAAAGGGCGCAGGAATAAGCGTTTTAAATGGTCAACCGCTAAAATTTTTATCCCGTTAAAAAATTATTAACAGTTAGTGGATAATACTTGGTAATGCAAGATTGAGTAATTGCATAAAACTGATATGTAGCCAGCCATATATCGCCATAAATCCCACTATCAACACTACATAGCTTGCGGTGATGATTTTACCCTTTAACACAACTAAAGAAGGCGGGATGAATGGAGCAGTGCTGCCAGAGATGGGTTCATCGCCAAGCTGCTGCTGGCGGATAACGCGATACTGCATGACGTACACTATACCCAGCAAGCCACCTATAATTGCACCGCCCACATGACTGGCATTATCAATACCGCCCACCAAAAAACCATAGCTCAAATTAATCGCCATCACTATCAGTAACGAGCGAAAATTTAATGCAAAATTATTGAATGATGTTTTAGTTAGCGCTGCGACCAATAGCGCCATCCCAATACCCATGATACCGCCTGACGCACCGGCACTAATAATCGGCGGCTCACCTGCCATCACGCTATGCAAGCCCAAAAAGTTATTGAGCAGATTACCGCCAACCCCTGATAACAAAAACAACGCTAAAAAATTGACAGCGCCAAACATCCGCTCTGCCACTTGTCCAAAATAATATAAAGCAAACATATTAAACAGCAAATGCATAAAACCAATATGCAAAAACAGGCTGGTCACTAATCGCCAGGGGGCTTCACCCAGTGAAAAGGGTAAAAAATTGGCACCCCAAGCAATTAACGATTGGTTGGTCGGATTGGTCGGATTGACGCCAAAAAATAGCTGTAAGGCAAACACCCCAACACAAATTACCACCAACGCCAACGTGATAGGATAATGGTGTAAAGCTTGTTGGATTGGGGATTCAAATGCCATAGCGCGCCTTATGTAAACCAATTTAAGTGTAAACCAATTTAAGCCAAAAGTTCAAAAGAAAAAAGCCTGTATAAAATCATTATCATCAATTCACAAATCGCAATTATAGTATGAAATGGTAACAATGTTTTGCAAACTCGTTTGCTGAATGCAAAAAATGATAAGCTAAGCGGAAGGCATTTTCGCCAAATTTTTAGCATCATAGATACAAATCATAGATACAAAAGGATTTATGATAAAACGCCAATCCAAACCGCTTGTCATCCTCATTCACGGCTTGCACATGCATGCCTGGGCGATGCGACCGCTTGCCAAAAAACTCAGCAAACTTGGCTACGAATGTCACAGGTTTGGGTATTTTAGCGTCGCGCATAATCTTGCCAACCATAGCCGCCGTTTGCACCGCTGGCTGACCAAACATGAAAAAGCGGGTGTGCCAATTTATTTGGTCGGTCATAGTCTGGGTGGGCTGGTCATTCGAGACTTTTTGCAGCGCTACCCACAGTGGCAGATTACTCGCTGTGTCACACTTGGTACACCCCATAATGGTAGCATCAGTGCCAATAACATCGTCAAAATCCTGCCCAAATTCGTTGGTCGCTCGTATCTGCAGGGGCTAGATGGCAATGTGCCGGTACTCAACAATGAAGTACAGCTAGGCAGTATTGCGGGGGTGCGTTCGGTGGGGCTCGGCAAAGTGGTATTGCCCCGTAACCGTGAGCTTGCCAAGCTTGAGCCGCATCTGCAGCCCAATGACGGCACGGTATTTGTGCATGAAACCCAGCTTGCCGCTGCCAAAGACCATATCATCATCAATGCCTCCCATACGGGACTCCTGATAAATGATGAAGTGGCGATACAAATCCATCACTTTTTGCAACAAGGGCATTTTTTGCATACAAGAAATTGTTGAGAAAAACTAGGATTAAAAACCCGTCAATTCAAAGTTTTTTTAAGAATTATGTTGGGGCAAAATGCTATAATCATCCAAAGTTTTTTAGGCGCTGTATTGAGCGATGATGTATTTAGCCAGAATCCATTGAGCGATGGTCAGGCAAAGCTGTTGAAGAAGGTTAAGCTGTGTTGAAAGCAAGTGATGGGATGTGTTGTATGATGGGTCATAAGGTGCGTACCAATGTCAATGCGCAATCATCAGCCATCAGCGCTTTGTTAATTGCCTTGGTCAGTATATCGGGTGCGTTAACTGCCTGTAGTCCGTCATCGACGCCGCCATCCACAACGTCACAATCGGCTTCGACCACCGCTTCGAGCGCTAATAGCAATCATGCCAGTAATACCAATGCGACACCAAATGCAAGCATTGCGAGTGCGACTGCAGCAGTGCCCAACCAACTCACGATCTACACCTCTATTGACAAAGCAGCGCTTGAGCCGTTATTAACTAGCTATGCTAGGCAAATCAATGTGCCGATTCATATCGTGCAAGATGAACCAATGTCAATTTTGGCAAGGTTAAAAGCAGAAGGTGACAATAGCCCTGCGGATGTGATTTTGACTGAAGATGCGGGTATTTTTAGTACCGCAGTCGAAGAAGGGCTGTTACAACCCTTTAATGCCGAAAAAGCAGTGGCGCATGTCCCAGAGCGTTATCGTGATCCTGATGGCAATTGGATTGCGTTATCTAGCTACGCGCGTACTGCGGTGTATGATAGTCGTGTACTCCATAGCAATGATATCTCAAGCTATGCCGACTTGTCTAAACTAAAATGGTCACAAAAACTGTGCCTAAGCCAAGGCAAATACATCCCTAATCAATCACTGGTGGTCAATCTCATCAATAATCTGGGCGATAAACGCACCCAAGAAGTGATGCAAGGCTGGCTTGCCAATCTAAGTGTACCCCTGTTACTTGATGACAGTGAAGTGTTAAAGGCCATAGAAAGCGGTAAATGCCAAATCGGTCTGGTCAACAGCAACCACTACGGACGCTATCTACAAGCGCACCCCGATACCCCGATTAAAATCAAATGGATCAATAAGGGCTACGGCGGCGTCAGTACTAACATCACAGGGGTTGGCATTCCGCATGCCGCCAAGCATACCGAGTTGGCGCTGGGGCTGATTGAATGGCTCGCTGCCAAAGATCAGCAATCGCTGTATGCCAGTTTGAGCAATACCTTTCCGATTGACCCCAATGCCGAAGCCTCAGTATTACTCAAGTCTTGGGGGGATATCGAAGTCAGCCCGATACCTGTCAGATTTTATGGCGAAAGACAAGCGCTGGCAGTCGATTCAATGCAGCAAGCGGGTTATTACTAATTAGCTTTGCTTACCAAAAAATGCAAATAACGCCCTAGCCATTTATATGGGTCTTGTCCGCTATAGGCGACTTCCATATCAATCACCGCTTGTGGATTGGTATGTCCACCACGCTTAAGTGGTGAGTAATCATGAAACACCCGTAACCCTGAGGTATGCAAGATTTGGTAATGATGGTCACCAATCCAAGCAATCACCTCATCTTTTGCCACCGGGTGATTGGGCGTCAAACTGCCATTATCGGCTTTAAAATCTTTGTTATGTAGTAGATTAAAATTGCCCATCACCAAGTTGCGATACACAAAGCTAGCAGGGTTATAAAAACACAGCGATAGCACCCCTTTTTCAGCCCCATCATCGACAAGCCACCGATCAAAAAAATCCATAATCAGTTTTGGCTCAGCCAACCACTCAAGTACGGCATGGCATAGAATTAAATCGTATTTGCCCGTTAATTTATCATCCAATTGCTGATAAGGGCAGGTATGCCAGGTGATATTTTGTGCCGCCTCGCCTGCGTTTTGTTTGGCAATCTCAAGCATATTGGCAGAGATGTCATTGATGGTGACGTTATGCCCGTCTTTGGCAAGCTCAATGGATATTTGCGCCAAGCCTGCACCAACATCCAATACGCGAAGCGGTCGGATGTGTGTCTGTTGCCATGACTTTACCCAGCCAAAAATATCATGGCGCAGCACGGCAAGGCGAATTTCACCTTTTAAGCCGCCGTATATTTTTTTTTCAAAATGCGCGCTGATGTCATCAAAATTGCGGTCTTGGTTCATCATACAAGATTTTTCAGTCCGCGTTGTTTTTCGCGTTGATAATCACGCTCTTTTAAAGTGGCGCGTTTATCGTGCAGTTTTTTACCCTTAGCAAGGGCAATTTCGCATTTGACGCGTCCATGACTCCAGTACACTTTGAGCGCTACACAGGTATGGCCTTTTTGGTTGACCATCCCAAAGAGCTTATCAATTTCGCGGCGGTGCAGCAGTAGCTTACGGGTGCGAAGGGGGTCAGCGACAATGTGAGTCGATGCTGATAACAGCGGCTGAATGTGCGCGCCGAACAAAAAGGCTTCACCATCTCTAAAAATCACATAGCTTTCGGTGATACGCATTTTACCTGCACGGATGGATTTGACTTCCCAGCCGAGTAGCTCAAGCCCCGCTTCAAAGCTTTCTTCAATAAAGTATTCGTGACGCGCTTTTTTGTTGCTAGCAATCAGGCTAGGCATTTTTGGTTTTTTAGTCATTTAGGTTTCCTTGCTGCAACATCGCGGACGTACCCAATGCTGCACAGCGTGTTTTAATCATCTTATTGCCATAATCTTATTACAAGATTCGGGTTGCCATAAATCAGTATGACAAGCCGTTTAATATGGCGATAAATCCCAATAAATCAATTCTTGGGTTTTGATTACTAAGTTTAAGTTTTTGATTATTGGGCTTTGGGTTACTAAGCTTTTTATTGCTAGGTTTTTCATTACTAAGTTTTTGATTGCTAGGCTTTACCCTAAATTTTAATTAGGCTTTGGGTAAAATGCTGCAAAGCTGTCATGATAACACGCTAAACATAAATTGATAGTGAGATTTGATTGTTAATTGGGGTCAAATTTTGCTAGGATTAGCAACAAACTAGCAATCTTTGTTTTAGCTGTATTGTTAGCACCAAATAGCGCATTATTTATCATAAAGAGACAGCCATGTCAGCAGCCAGCCAGCCACTTGCCACCCCTTATACTAAAATTATCTATCCGGGTACATTTGACCCTATTACCAAAGGGCACCTCGATTTGATTAAACGCGCTTGCCGCCTGTTTGATGAGGTGATTGTCGCGGTGGCGATTGGTCATCATAAAAAACCGCTATTTACTTTAGAGGAACGGATTGGGTTGGTAGAAAAAGCCTGTCATGATAAAGATTTGAGCAATATATCTGTGATTGGTTTTGATGGGTTGTTGGTGGATTTGGCAAAAAATCAACAAGCCACCGGTGTACTGCGTGGACTGCGGGCGATGTCAGATTTTGAGTATGAATTTCAGCTCGCTAATCTTAATCGTGAACTAGACCCAAACTTTGAAGCGGTGTTTTTGACCCCATCGCAGCAATATTCTTTTATCTCCTCAACGCTGGTGCGCGAAATTGGCAAATTAGAGGGTGATGTGAGTAAATTTGTACCGCCGTGTGTCGAAGAGGCATTTGAACGAAAAAAACAACAGGGTTGGTAAGTCGTGGTAAAATAAACGTTTCTTGGTAAACGTTTTAAAAGCTATGGCATTAATAATCACTGATGAATGTATCAACTGCGATGTCTGCGAGCCACTTTGCCCCAACGATGCGATTTATGTGGGCGAGTTGATTTATGAAATTGACCCTGCGCTGTGTACCGAGTGTGTCGGTCATTTTGATGAGCCGCAGTGTTCGCTGTTTTGTCCCGTACCTGATTGCATCCCAAAAGATCCTAACTATCTGGAGACGCCAGCGCAGTTGCTGCTCAAATTTGAGCGCCTCACCCAAACTAAAACCAGTCAATAAATTTTTATAACCGCTATTTTTCACAACGTCGATTTTTAACAAAGCTATTGTAGATAAGGAATGTCTATGCCCGCCAATAAAGCTGAACTGAGTGCTTTTCTGAAGCAATCTTTCCCCCAAGCCAACTGCCATATCGAATCGGTGGGCAACGGGCAAGCCATTGTGTCGCATCCTATCGGTGATGATGAGTTACGACCCGGTGGCACGGTATCAGGGCCTGTGATGATGAAAGTGGCTGATGTTGCGCTATATGTGGCTATTTTGGGCGAAATCGGTATCGTGCCATTGGCAGTGACTACCAATCTTAACGTGTCTTTTCTACGAAAACCGGCTGCACAAGCCAACCTTATCGCCAAATGCCAGCTTATCAAAGTAGGGCGCACGCTTGCGGTAGGCGATGTATTGATTTACTCAGAAGGTGATGACAGACCTGTGGCGCATGCAGTCGGTACATATGCGTTGCCTGCTGACCGTGACTAAATAGATAAAGCCTGTTATAATGCTTGCCTTGGCAGACCAGACGAACGCTGCTTGCCCCTGTTTACAGTGGGTAAGGGGAGGAAAGTCCGGGCTACACAGGGCAGAGTGCCAGCTAACGGCTGGGGGGCGTAAGCCTACGACAAGTGCAGCAGAGAGTAGACCGCCTTAGCAATAAGGTAAGGGTGAAAGGGTGGGGTAAGAGCCCACCGCATGACTGGTAACAGCTCATGGCAAGGTAAACTCCACTCGTAGCAAGACCAAATAGGTGTCCGTATGGCGTTGCCCGCGTTGGACACGGGTAGGTTGCTTGAGCGTATTGGTAACGATACGCCTAGATGAATGTTCGTCCTAGACAGAACCCGGCTTATCGGTTTGCCATCTTATTACTATATAAGTTTTTGATTTTAAATCTATTAATATTTTGTGGATTAAATTTGGTAGCCATTTTGGTAGCCGTTTAATCAATATACCCCTTTTTTTCCATTAAAAAATTTTTTTTGTAACTGTTTAAATCGTGCCTGCCTAACGTATGCAAAAAGTAGGGGTTACTGCTCCGAAAAATCACTTTCTAACGTGTGCAAAAATTCCTGCTCGTACTGTCCCGAAAAGTCCACCGCCTAACGTATGCAAAAAGTAGGGTTAACTTGTCCGAAAACTCTTTTTTATAGTAGGGAAATACTTTTTTATCTGTTCTCGATACTGTTCCGAAAACTCCCTTTTTATAATGCCCAAAAACTCTACTGACTTCCGAAAAACCTTAGTAATTCCTTAGGGTAATCTTAGGGTCTAATCATTCACCAAACGCCCCGCTAATATCTAAATTATGACGGTTGGCAAAATTCACAAAATTAGCAATCAAATAATTATTCTCTTGTTTCTCAAGGGCTTTAAATTCTGTCCATATCCTATCAAAAGTTTTTTGGTGCATACCTTTAGGCTTCATAGGAAAACTTTTACCAATTTCACCACTCCACCAATATAGCTTTTTACCTACCTTATATTTTTTACGCCTTACATTATCCAACGGCTGGTTAAGCTGTGTTTGATAGTTTGCCCCTATGCAATGCCTGCAAACGTAAAGCCCCGCTTGATATAAAACGCTGGTACGTTTGCCACAATGCGGGCATACATACCAATAGCGATACCCGCCATAATGGCAAGGCGTTTTATCTAGCTTCACATGGTAATTATAATCTTTGCCCCTGTAGGTGTATTGAAAGTGAATAGTTGTGTTTGGCGTGGCATCTCTTAAACCTTTCCTATGCTGGCTTATAGGGCATTTAGCATAATCTGATAGGCTGTGTGTCATGGCTATTCTTGGCATGATGGTAGGGTTTCCTGTTTTTTTAATCTAAATCATTAAGCAAATATAGCAACGTCAAGCCCATAAAACAAGGCTCTAGCCCGCCACTGGAAAGGGTTACAAGGGTATTTTAGAAGGTGTTAGAAAAAGGCATTTTGTCAACGTAAAAAGGGCGTTTTTAGTGGCTTTTTAGGGTAAAAATACTGCTTTTTACTACATTTTTGGCTAAAAATTGGTGTTTTTTGCCTGTTTTTGATGGGTCAATGTCAGGTTTTATCAGGTTTCAAGGTTAACATTTGGCAACATAGGGCGGGCTAAAATCTTGCCTAGATTTTAAATCATGGCAAGTTTTCGCCTGTTGCGTTTTGGCTTTTATCTGTTGCGTTTGTTGTTGCACTCTATGCTCATGGCTTGATATGACTGGCTTTGTATTTGGCTAGGTGTTGCGTTTTACGCACTCACAAAAGGCGGTTTTGGTGCGTAATAAGTGCGTAAAGTTCTCATTTAATAACGGCTCATTTGGTGCGAACTTGCCTGCGTACTGCGAACCAATGACAATAAATAAAATCAATCATGCCCGCCTATCGTTCGGCTTGGGTGTTCGGTTTGCTGTTCGGTTCTCACCAATGCCCCATGTAATGCGGTTTTGTCTGTTGCTGGGTGTTCGGTTTTCTGCTCCGTTTTATTATTAAACCTTGAACTATCAATACTTGGCGGTGGCTAACTGCTCCACTTTTGAAGTGAACCATAGGCGGTTAGGTGTTCAATTCGCTGTTCACTTTTTGCCAATGGCTTGTTATTGCTGGCTTGGTGGCTGTGGTGGTGTTCAGTTTTTTGGCGTGTTCGTACTGCTCCGAAAACCTCCTTTTTATGGACTCCAAGAATTATTACTGTCTTTTTATGGACTCGCAAAATTCCGCTATACGCTCACCATTTGCGCTATGCGCTCGCCTGTGGTGTTGGTGGTAATTTGCCTGTCCAATGGCTTAACGTGGCGATATGGGGCAATAAAAAAGGGCATGGCTAAAATAACCATACCCCATCATGCCCGCCCAATCTTAAAATAAAAATCCGTATAGCTATTT
Source organism: Faucicola osloensis (assembly GCF_020041925.1). Taxonomy (GTDB): domain Bacteria; phylum Pseudomonadota; class Gammaproteobacteria; order Pseudomonadales; family Moraxellaceae; genus Faucicola; species Faucicola osloensis_D. Next base: position 1,886,206 of record NZ_CP083409.1, read on the forward strand.
TTAAGTGGAAACAATTACAACAATTACTACACGCTAGTAATAGCAAGGCTTAGGCGTGTTGTAATAGTAAAAAATGCCGTTACAACAATTACAACAAAATAGGTTTAGTAAACAAAAATTTTCTAATTTGTTGTAACGTGTTGTAATGGGTTTTTGGTGCGTTACAACATAGCAAACCCTTATGGCTGTAGGTGTGTAGTAATTGTTGTAACTGTTGTAATGATAAAAACACTATCCTAATTTTTACTATAAAAAACCCTCACCATGTGGCAAGGGCTCGTTATTAAACTTCGTGTAGTAATATTTCGCCCTTAATGCAGTAGAAATAGCCTTTTTTATCTCTATCGCTTGAATTAACATTTAACTGGTAGCCTTTATTCTTTAACAATAGCCCCATGCTATCTAGCGTTTCTGCTACCTGTTTTTTGTTAAAGGGTAGGCAAATTTCTTTTTCAAACAATGATGAATAAATATAGTAGCTGTCATTGTCTGCTCGATAATAGCCTACACGGTTTGGCATGGTGCTAGTATATCCGTCATGCTCCCATTCAGAAAAACGGCTTTTACCGTTGGCATGAATAAACGCCTGTATCTGTTTAATGATTTGGCGTTGCTCATGGTTGCCTGTCATGCCGTGATTATCAAGCCAATTATCAAAACACGCCTTTGTAGCGGTCATGGCTTGCCCCGCTTGCCACCCTGTAATACCTTCTTTGGTTGCTAACTCGCCTGCACTGGCTACCAATGCAAAACGGTTTGCTACTCGCTTGGCTTGTCCGTCAAGGTTTGGATATTGTGCTAAAAAGGCTCGGATATAATCGTTTACTAGGGCGGTGGCGGTATCTTTGTTTTGGGTCAGATAATTTAACCATTCAATACCTGCCACCCCATAATATTTATTAGTGTTGGCTTTCAATAGTTCGGCTTGTTTGGCGGGCGTGTCTGCTATCGTTAGACTGTCAAAAATTCCCAATCCTTTGCCTGCGTTTGCCTCAATATTTGGCAATCGTACAAGCTGCCCCGCTTTCATGGTTACGCCTGCTAATCGCAAATAGTTTTCAATGGTCTGCTCACCTGTGGATAATACATTAACTCGCCATTTAGGGGCGTTTCGATTAACTAGGGTTTTGCTCATACGCTCTTTAGGTTTGCCATTACCTAGCATATAGAGGGTTCTATCAATGGTTCTTAAATCAGCCTCGTTAATTTCATCTAAACAAGCTAAACCATCATTATGCAATAGCAGTATGTTTTCCATAGCGTTGCCTGTGCTATTCCATGACTTAATATAATCATTACCCCATACGCTGCCCGCAATTCGCAATGTTATTGATTTGCCAATACTTGAATTACCTACGAAATGAAAGCCGCCCCCATCTTTTTCACCTATGAGTTCTAATAACTGCCCTGCAAACGCACACGCTACCGCAAACGCTATACGGCTTTGACCTGCTACGGGTATGGCTAGATTGTCCTGCCATTCTTTTAGCGTTCCTTTGGTCGCATAGCCATGTTCTAGCGGGGCGGTGGTCTGTAACACTATCGGTTCGCTTTCATTGCCACCAATCACACAATGGGGCAAAACATAGCTATCATCATGCCACCCTGTCTTATTCACGCTTAACGCCCGTTTGGGTGTGTCGTATGCTTGCAAATAGGCGGTTAATAAGTTTCTAGCCTTTAAACTGGTTGCAATGCCTAAACCCATATCGGCCAAGATTTGGCGTAACTCTTTGCTATCGCCTTGCAGTAGTGAAGCTGGCATTGCCCATTCGTGGGCGTGGTGGTCTTTGTCTTTCCATTGCAGTAGTAACCCCCAATCGGTGCTATTTTTACTGCGTATTGATGACTTAATAAAAAGCGGGTCACAAATTCGGATAGGGTAGCCTTGTTTTGAATATTGGTTGCTTTCGGTGTCATGCTCATATCGTACAAAATAAAGCCCATCATGATAGAGTTCAAAACGCCCGCCCATGTATTTAACGGGGTTGTCCAATAACTCACCGTCATGCCATGCGATATAGTTAGATAGCTGGGTTACTCGTATTTCCCCATCACTTAACCCGTTGGTTAAAAGGTCATGCCATGATGAATAATCGCCCACATAATCGGCTATTTCACTCATAAAGCTAATTAAGGCTATATCGCTGTGTTTGAATACCTTTAATAATCGGCTTTCCTGTTTGCTGGTGCAAGTGGCATAAATAGGGCGTTTAATCGCTAGATTGCATACCATACTTTCATAATGCCCTTTATCAAACGGGGCAATGATGGTATGGTTTTTCATGTCGTAATCATCTACTAAAGTAAATAACATTTCTGCATTGTCTAGCGTATCAGTGGCGATAATATCACCTTGCCCGCTACCAATCATAAACGCCTGTAATACGTCATCATTCGTACTAAATAATTTGGGGCGGTGTGGGCTTGGGTCTAGTGGGGTGGTTTGTGTGGCTTTGGTTGGAAAAAACACAATACCGCTAGGCAAAAAACTTTCATCATACGCAAGCGTTGCTATAGTATTGGCGGTATAAATATAGCCATCATGGTTTGATAGTAATTCGCCATTTATTTTTATGTCATCAGTCACAAAATAAAGATTGTCATAGCCAATCATATAGGCTAAATTATTCAGCGTTTGTGTGTGTTTGCTGTCCTGTAGGTTTTCCGTTGTTGCTGTCGGATAACTTGCTAGTAGTTTTAAGAAGTCCATGCCGTCTGTAGCGGTGTGGGCTTTTTCTTTTGTCATGATTGCTAAACTATTCATTATTCCCCCTTGCCAATGGCTGTAATTTTGCGTTGTAGGCGTTTTGTGTCGTGGCTGGTACATTTGAACCACTTAGCGAAATAAAGGGCATAAAGCCCCTTATTTTTTGTTGTGTCATGGCTTTAACTGTCACTTTTAACGCCCTTTTCAATAAGCCTTTGTAATTCGTCAATTTCACCTAAGTAGTGTTCTAAATCATCAGATAAATAGGCGATTAAATCGGCTGATAAGCGTAAATCTAGGTTGCTGTCTTTGCCGTTGTAGGCTTGGCGGTTAAGTTCATCTTTGATATTGCCTAGTTTGACGTTTAACGCCCCTAAGCTATCATTGAGATAATCCAAAGTGACATAAATAGCGGTAGGTTCAATCATGCGTTGCCCTCCGCTTCATGGCATGGGTGTTTTTCAATCTGCCCATCTATGCAATCTAAAAAATCAATGGCTAAATGTTGAGCAATGAATAACGCCCGCTTTGCCTGTTTGATAGCGTGTATTGGGTCATGCGCTGGGCTTAAATCGTCAATAGCCGTATCAACCAATTTCCATAGCATAAGCAAATGCTCACGGTTCAAGGTTAAGCAATCGTAAACATCACTGTTTAAGCTATCAATTTGGCTTTGTAGTTCGGCTTGGGTGGTTGCCTGTGGGCGTGGGGTGTGGTTTTGATTAGGCATGGTAGCCTCCTAGTAATTTTTGAGTTAATACCACACTATGAAAAGTCATAGGGTGATGGGGTTCACTCTCGGTTCTACTAGATACCGCCCTGCATATTACCCAAAAAGGGCTGTTTTGCAATGTCACCCCATCATAAACGGCTGCCAATGCTGGCATGATATGACGGTTTACCCCTGTGAATGGGGGTAGGTGGATTTGTGCTTTGTTATCGCCACTTTGAGAGAGTAAGCGAAATTTAGGCACAAAAAAAGCCAATGGGTAACGGCTGGCTTGTCCGCTAGTAGATTTTGAGAGTTCTTTATTATCAATCACGCCCGCCACACTTTGCAAGTTATTTTTTGGGTGGGCTTGGTGATAACTGCTAATGAGTAGCAATAAACCAATAATCAAAACCGCTAGTAATATGCTTTTTACCATATCGAGTAAAGTTACCTTTGTATGATTATCATTTTGCGCTGTTTTAAGCGTTTCTAGCGTGTTTGGCTGTTGGGTGGTGTCTTTATACTGGTTCATCATTACCGCCTTTAAATAGTCCGTATGTGTCGTTTTTAATGGTTACTTGCTCAATGGTTATTACCTTGTTTGGGTTCACCGCTTGCAAAAAATCCTTGACGGTTTCGGCTGTCATTTCATCTAAAAGCATATCGCCCTCAACATCTGCCACCATTTCCCCATCACAAAATATTGCATAGTCATAGGTGGCATTATTGATATATTCAGCGTGGCTCTCGCTTTGTAACGTGGCTGATATGCCGTTAGTGACTTTCTCTATCTCTCGATAAAGTTGGGCGGTGGTGTCGCTTGCCTGCACTGTGATAGATAGCAAATGAAGCAATAAATCTTTGGTAGCTACTGGCTCATTCATGCGGTGGTTTCCTGTTCAATGATTGCCTTAACCTGTTGTTGGGTGTCCCATATTTCAGCAATCAAAATGTTAAATTCATTTTCCATCTGTTGACGGTTTAGGCGGTTGTCCTGCGCCCAATTCGCCATAAATTCGGCTTGGTGCATAACATCACTTAGCTGGCTAGATAGCTGTAAAAGTTTGGTTTGCATGGGTACCTCACTGTATGCGGTTAATATTGCCGTGATATAGGCTTTTATGCTGCGGGTCTAGCTGGTTTAAACGCTCGATAACTTCGCTTTCACTTACCCCAAAATGCTTTGCTAAATCGCTGGCACTAAATACGGGTTGCCCGTTATCTGTGTAACCGCTTGGCTTTGGTATCATTCCCATTTGTTCTACCATCTTGCCCGCTTCATCTCGGTAATGTTGCGGGGCAAGGTCATAACATTTCATAAAGGCATTTATAGCCTGTTCGCTGTCCTCACCGTGTAGGCTGGCAATGCGTTCATATTCAGCTAAGGCACGTTTAAAGGCGGGGCTAGATTGTTCTTTCATGCGGTGGTTTCCTGTAGGTAGTATTTAACAAACGGTTCGCCTGTGGCTGGGTCTTTGCAATCAAGGCTTACTATGTCCATATTCTTTGTGCGTAACTTCCAAATGATATCGGTTGGGCGGTTAATACCCATTTTGATAATGTCACGCACCGTTAAAACTTCACCCGCTAAAAGGCGGTTTTTGACTTGTTGAATTTTGGTTATGCGCTTTGGTTTGCTTGGCTGTGTATCCTTGCTAGTAGTCATGGCTGCCCCTTATGCAATAATCTGCGGTTGGTTGTTAATCCACTCTTTAACATCTGCATTGCTGAATAGCAAAATGCCGTTTCGTGTTTGCGGGTGTGGGAATTTATTTGTTTTCCACCATCTGCGTAATGTTTGGTGGTGTATGCCTAAACGCTGGGCTAATGGCATTACTCGGATAAATCCATCAGTGGGTAAGGTGTCTAGTGGTTGGGTGGGTTGGTCGCTAGTAGTAGCGGGCTTAACTTGCATTGACATAAAAAATAACTCCTATTTGTCGGTTGTTATCACGTTTGACAATAGGAATTGTAGGCATTAAAAAACCCGCAAAATAGCGGGCTTACGGGGTCGTAAAAGGCATTTAACGAGGTTTTTTACCGTGATAGGTATTTAACTTAATTCGTCACGGTTAATTATTAAATCAATGCTAGATTTTTCTTTAATTTGCTTACTTCTTGCACCTTTTTTAAAATTTACGCCTTTTAAGTGGTTGTCCATTATAGTTTTATTAGTTACTAAAAGGTTTTCGGCTTTTTGCTCATCACCATCACTTAAAACTAATGCCATTTCCCACATATAGGGGTTAATAAAATTTGCTACTTCATCTCTACTTATTAAATCTCGATAATCTAATGCTTTGATGAGTTTAGCCAAAATATTATTATTTGCTAAAATAGCTTTTGTAAAAATATTATTGATTTCTACATTTGAAAGTTGTTTTCCCTCTGCGGGCGTGTCGCTTTGGGTTGGCTTGGTTTCTTTGCTCACCTGTTGTATGGCTGATAATTCTGCTCTTAACTTATCTAATTCTTGATTAAGGTTATTAATAGTTATTTGTTGGGTTTCCACTTTTTTAAGTAAATCATTGTCATTCTGTGAAATCTGCTTAACTTTTAAGTGTGAATTTTGGCTTATTAAATTATCAATTTCAGTTAATTTAAAATGAATAGCATTGTTTGATATAAATACTTTTTCATTTTCTCTAGTTTGCAAATTATCACGTACTAGTAGTGTTTCATAGTCAATACTAGGGCGTATGCTATGGAAAGTTACGTTAGTATTCTTAGGTAGTTCTATAGCTGTATTAGGTTCATAATGCAGATTGCCATTTTTTGAACGCCCATAAAATTTATGACAATCAGCAAAAAATAATTTTTCTACAAAACCGTTTACTATTTGATATTCATCTTTTGATAAATTAGTAAATTCATTATTAGGTAGGCTGTAATTCCAATCTTTAAAATACCCATGTACCTCATCAATCTGTATTACAGTCGTATAATCATTGGTTGGCGTTTCAAAATTAATAAATCCAAAGAATTCAAAATAAGGAATGATTATTCCTTGCTTGATATTTTTTTCTAAAAAATTAATTGGGTCATTAATAGATAGGTCTAGGGATTTTTTCAAATAGCCTAAAGTTTCATTTAGTGTGATATAGTTTTCAGTTGTTTCGCTGTTTTGATTTGGGTTGATAACCCTCTCATGAAATTCTGAAACAAATTTATTAAAGGTCTCTAAATCTGAAAGAATTGTATCTTTGATTTTCTCTAAATCTGCTAAATGAATTAAAACTCCATCATTTAAAAACTTTTCGGTTTCTTTTTGGGTAAGCCCAATAGCAAAATTCCCTTTCTCAAAAATAGAAAAAGGTTTAATGACTATATTGAAAAGATTGTTTTTTACAGAAACATAGAAACATAGCCTTGCTTTAAAATCTAATTCTGAAAAGATATTAATAATAAATAAATCATCTATTTTTAAACAAAAATCACTTAATAAAGATTGTTTCTCTTTTAAAAAATATGGATTGTCTGTATCTGCATGATATTTTCTTAAATAATTTTTTATGTCATTTTTTCGTTTATCGTTAGCCCTATCGTATGCTTCATGCTTAAAATAAAAGTCAAGATAGAAAAAATTTTCATTAGATAAGATATATTCGATTGCTAGTTTTTCACTAACATTTTCTGAAAACTCAAAAAACTCTATCAAATCCCATAAAGAAATATATCGTTTATCATGCTCTTTTAATTGGTCTAATAAACCCATTGTTCGCACCTATCGCACCAATTTAAAGTAGGGGCATGGCGTGGCGGTCAAGGTGCGAAAATAACCGCCTTCGGTAGCTACTCCTAGCCATGCAAACTGTGTCAAAACCCGCTAAATTTAGCGTTTTTTTGAATGTGTAATTTTCATCTGTAACGTGTTATAACCCCCACTTTTTACAGTCCTAAATCATAGCCTTATCAAGCGATAACCCCGCATAAATAACGCCTTTTGTAGGTCGTTAAGTGGTAAAAATGGGTTGTCTAAAATATCGCTTAATTGGTCTATTTGTTCACGGGTCATAACTACAATATGCCCGTTTTGGGTGGGCTTGTTGTCCAATGCTGGCAAGGTGTTTTTATTGGCTGGGGTAGTGTTCATGGCTCACCTACTCATTAACTTGTAATTTTGCTTTGGCTTCATCTAAGTAAATAACATTATCTATCTTGCCCGCCTTAAGCTGGTCTAAGTAGTTCGCCCATTCATTCATCATTAAAGTTCTTTCGCTTAAAATATCCCATCTATCATAAGCCCCGCCATACCTATCCGTTACCTTATGCCCCAATTGTAATTCGGTCATATCTCGCCACAATGGGTTATTTTTTAACATACGCTTTAACATAGTTTTTGCTACTGACCTAAACCCATGCGGGGTATGTAATCCCCTGTAGCTTTGCCCATCATTTAAAGTAATGCCCTTAACTTCATTGTTTAATAGTGAATTTAATCTTTGCGGGTCGGTGTGTTTGGCTAGTTTGCGGGTAGGGTGGTAAAAAACATATTCCTGCCCGCCTGTAATTGCTTTCATACGCTCTAAAATAGCCATTGCCTGCGGTGCAAGTGGCGTTACTAGGTCGGTCATATCCTCACGGCTACCCGCTTTTTGTGGTCTAAATATCCATTGCTTAGTTAAAAAATTAATATCACTCCATTTCATAGCGCAAACATCACCCCGCCTTACGAAAGTTAAAGCAATTAATTGCATAATTTCCTTTAGATAATCTTTGGTAGCGGGTAGGCGGTCTATATCCTGCATTAATCTAGCAAAATCCTGCTCACTGTTTGCCAATGACGGATAATGTTTTTGTTTATGTGGCTTTAAAGTCCCTGCTAAGTTGTGCGCTGGGTTGCTTTCAATAACCCTGTGGCTTAATGCAATTTGCAAAATAGACGTTAATACCCCTTTAACTTCTAACCCTTTATAGGGGTGTTCTTTTTGGATATTGCTTACAAAATCTATCACTGTGGCGGGCTTGATATCGGTAACTAAGATATTGCCTAAACCTTTTTGGATATAGGCGATATTATCCCGTTGTTTGCGGTAGGTGTCGGGGGCTAAATTCTTTTGTTTTTGTATCGCTTGCCATTCATCAATGAAATAATTTAGCGTGTTTTTGCGCTCGTTAATTTCTCTTTGCTTTTCGGCTTGGCGATATTCGATAGGGTCTATATTTTTGGCTAGTAAAGCTAAGTTGTCATTGTAGGCTTTTTTAGCTTGGGCAAGGGTAAAGGCTGGGTAAGTCCCCAAACTCATATAAGGGCGTTTGCCTGTGATAGGGTGCGTGTAACGGTGTCTAAATTCTGCTTTACCGTTTGGGCGTATGCGTAACTCTAGCCCCTTATGCCCTGTAATAGGGTAGCTAGTATCTTTGCTTACCCTTGCTTTAATATACTTCTCAATTTGGGTAACGCTAGTAATAGATGAGGTAGCCATAAAATCTACTCATTTGGTAGCCATTTTGGTAGCCACTTTGGTAGCCACTTTTTGCGCTAAGTAGTGATAAAATATTGATAACCTGTAAGCAAAGAATATAATAAAACCCGCATAAACACAAGGTTTGCGGGTCGTTATATATTTATCACGTTTTATCAGATTTTATCAAAACATGGCTTATCGGTTTGCCATGCTTATTTTAATCAGCCTATTGTTATCAATAGGTTTTTTATTTTTACGGGTGGCAATAATACCGTTTTAACTTTCCGAATTAGTAGATTTGACATTAGCCACTAACCTTGAAACGGCAGGGTGAAATTTCGAATACGCATAAAGCGTTTACTAAACAGTGACTTGATAGGTTTTTGCGGCGTGATGTAAGTGATTCTTTGCTCTGACATGATATTAATCAGCTTAACGACTTCTTGCATGTCCCAACTATAGACATCAAATGATTCTATAAAAGCATGGTGTTTAAAGAGATAGGAATGCTTGGATAAATCAAAACAGCCCATAAACCAGTTGTTAAATACGGCGCTTGAAATATAGCCTTGACCAATGAGTTTGAGATGGGTGTGGCGATTATCTTGTTTTAAAGCATGCAGCAAGTTTGCACACGCTAACTCATCGCCTTCATAATACTGAAAAAACTTACCCGCATCGTACAGCAAAAAACCAGTGATACCAGAGTTGGTATTGTTTTTGATAGATTGGTTCAGAATGTGGGTAAATGTATGTTGATTTAACGCCGCAGTCAGCGTTATCTCACTACAATAAGCCATAAAGTATTTTTGTGACATCCCAATAGTCCTTGGTAAGTGGTACGTGAATATCAACTCCAAATAATTGCTACTATCGCCTAGAGCCGCTTGCAACATTATATAAATTTGCAAAATCAAATAGCCATCATAGTCAATATTAGAAAGAATTCCAATTACATTTGTGTTGTAATTCTAAAATCTATCCTATATTTGACCCATATCATGAGCGAAAAAAAACCGCCTGAATCAGCGGCTTATTAACCCAGAAGCAACCCAAAAACAACTCAGAAATAATCCAGAAGTAACGCAAAAGTTACTTCAAGGATGGCGGCTGATGAGAGTACCAACGCCTTTATCAGTAAAGACCTCTAGCAAAGTCGCATGCGGGACACGACCATCGACAATCACCGCACTTTTTACCCCGTTTTTTACTGCTTCTAGCGCATAGCTGATTTTTGGAATCATGCCGCCAGAGATAGTGCCATCGGCAATCATCTCATCCACCTTGCTAGGAGTAAGTCCTGTAGCAACATTGCCTTCTTTATCAAGCACCCCTTTGATGTTGGTGAGTAAAATCAGTTTTTCCGCGAGCATGAACTCAGCGACTTTCCCTGCCACCACATCGGCATTGATATTGTAAGTATTGCCTTCATCATCCACGCCAAGCGGTGCGATGACAGGAATAAAGTTAGAAGCAATCATCAAATCAATCACATCGCGATTGATGCTGACCACATCACCCACAAATCCCAAATCAATTTGTTGTTCGTTGCCTTGTTTATCCGTTTTGGTCATGGGTAATTTTTTAGCGCGAATGAGACTGGCATCTTTACCGGTTAAGCCAATAGCACGACCACCGTGTTTGTTGATGAGATTGACGATAGATTTGTTGACGCTACCACCAAGTACCATTTCCACCACATCCATGGTGGCTTTGTCGGTCACTCGCATGCCATCAATGCGGTCAGAGCTGCGCCCCAATTCTTTAAGCAAGTTATCGACTTGTGGACCACCGCCATGGACGACCACAGGATGAATGCCTACGGTTTTTAACATGACGATATCTCTGGCAAAAGAACTCTCTAATATCGGATCAGTCATGGCATTGCCGCCGTATTTGACTACCATTACTTTACCTTCAAAACGCTGGATGTAGGGTAGTGCTTCGGTCAATACGTCAGCGGTATGCATGGCTTGCTCAAGATCTAATGCCATTTCAAATCCTTATATAATTTTGCTAGAGACGTTTTTTAAAATGCGATTTTACAAGCGGTGTTTATACAGGCTGAATTTGTGCAACTTGCTCGGCAAGGTTGTCATCAATCGTACGACATAAATCAACAAAAATAGATTGAATATGCCGCAGCTCGGCGATGTCATTGGCAGAAAAACGCACGGTCAAAAAACTGCCCGTATTTGACTTGCGTAAAATACCAAATCCCTCAGCAAAATCCAAGCGTAACCCATCAATCGTATTGACATTTTTGACCGCAAATGACGATTTTAACCGTTTAAATGGCTTTTTACCCAGTGCCGTGATACGAGCAATCACGGTTTGACCATAATGGTTATCCGCAATAGGTAAGTACATATCCGCCGTACTAATGCAAGTGGGCAAACTTGATAGGATATCGTTAAGGCTGATAGGTTGATGGCTTAGCCAATTGAGCAAGCGGGCAGCCGCATACATGGCATCGTCATGTAGCACAAAATAGCCATCGTTAAAAATAAAATGCCCTGATAACTCACCTGCAAAAATCGCGTTGTCTGATTTGTTTTGTAGCGACTTTCGCATCAAGCTACTGCCAGTTTTGGTCATCATCGGGGCGGCGCCATGCGAAGCGATGAGATTGGGTACATGATGCGAGCATTTGACATCAAAAATGACTTTTTTATCAGTTGATGTATGCGCACTGGGCAATTCTTCAATGGCAATGCGAGAGAGTAGATAAAGCAAATTGTCAGGGCTAATCATCTGACCCTGTGCATCAATTACCATCACCCGATCGCCATCACCATCAAAAGCCAAGCCGATATCTGAGCCTGTAGCTTTGACGGTTTGAGCTAACTGCGTCAAGCGATTGGACTGCGTTGGGTCTGGGTTACCTTGGGGGAAATTGCCATCGGGGGAGGCGTTTAGCATGATGCAATAATAGCCAAGCTGGCTAAATAGAGCCTCTGCAAAATCACTGGTCGCACCATGCATACAGTCGATGACAATTTGCTGTGGGGCATTAAAATAGGTGGTTTGAGTGCGCTTAGCTTGATTAATGTGAGCAAAAGCCTGCTGGACAGCCTGGGTATAAGTTACAAAAAAATCCTTGGGTGTTGAATAGTGGGTTTGCCTGATGGCATCAATGAGGCTGTCATCAGGCACCATGGCTTTGTAGCCAATTAAAGCCTCATAAAGCCGCTGCACATCATCACCGCTTGGCGACTCATGATTGATGAGCCATTTAATGCCATTGATATGTTTTTGCGAATGGCTAGCGGTGACCATCAGCCCATTACCCGAGAATTGCTGTGCCATAAATGCCATCATCGGCGTGGTTGTCAATCCCAACCACTGCACTACTAGACCGGATTGCTGGCAAGCATACGCCATATATTTGGCAATTTCTTGGCTCTGGTGGCGAGCATCATAACCAATGACAACCGTAGGCTTGTTCGCCGCTAAAGTTGGCGTTGTGGCTGCCAGTTGCTGGGCATAGACAAAAAGCTCGGCAAACGCCCTTGACAATGACCAGACAAAATCATCGGTAAATAAGGTGACATCACCCCGAATATCGTAAGCTTTAAAAAGAGATTTTTGCGGAAAAAAAGGATGAATAAACAGAGTATTCATAAAAAAAACATCTAACTGATTTTATACTACCAAAATCATAGCATTGAAATTTGGCAAAATAATCAAATACTCTGTTATAAATTGTTAAAAAAAAATGATAAAACAGTAACAATTAATGGGTGCCTGTTGAGCCAAAACCGCCTTCACCGCGTACACTGATATCAGAAAACTCTGCTACAATCTCAAAAGTCGGACGTGCAATCGGCACCACCAAGTACTGCGCCATTTTCTCGCCAGGTTGTAACACATAATCGGTTTGACTACGGTTCCAAATAGAGACCATTAATTCGCCTTGGTAATCAGCATCAATCACGCCCGTCAAATTACCAAGGACGATGCCATGCTTATGCCCTAGTCCTGAGCGCGGCATGATAAAGCCAACATAATCAGGGTCTTGAATATAAATGGCGAGTCCTGTACCAATCAATTGGCTTTCACCAGCTTTTATGCTGATAGGCTCATCGACACAAGCACGTAAATCTATACCCGCCGAGCCGTCTGTCGCGCGATGAGGTAGGGGAAATTTATCATCATTACCAATTTTGGGGTTTAAAATCTTGACTTGTACTTGCTTCATGCTTACCAACTTATCTTAAATTTATAAAAAAATGTATAAAAACCACTATATTATAGACCTAAATGGCACAATACTGAGCAACTACCTAAGTAAGTTTTTTTGACCAAAAAAAGATACCAAAAAAAAACCAAAAAAAAGAGCAGCTATAAGCTACTCTTTTGTATTGATATCCAGTATTCATCTATCAATTCAATTAGAATTTATAGTGAGCACCGACAGTGACTAAGTCTGAGTCAACTGAAACATTGTTTGTTACGTCCACTGAAGGCAGACGCGTATATTCAGCTTCTACAGATGCATTTGGTGAAAGGTTATAACCTAAACCGACACCACCTGCAAGACCTGACTCATCATATTTATCATCACCATCATCAACTTGGGTTTGCGCAATACCTAATTTACCTTTGGCGTAAACATTCGATGCTGGAAATTGGTATTTATAAGTACCATATAAACCAGCCGTGTTAGTGCTAATTTCACCTACTTTCGTACCGTTAACTTTTAGATCTTCTTTTGAAGAATCCACATATTCAACTTCTGCACCAAAGTTAGGGGTAAAATTATAACCTGCATATACACCATAAGCGGTTTGGTTGTCAGCATCATAATAGTCAACATCAGTATTGAATTGACCCGCTTTAACACCTACATAGGGTTGCCCGGTGTAGCCAACAGTATTGGTTTGATATAAGGCAGCGTTTGCACCTGCAGTCACAACTGTACCTGCAATTAAAGCTAAAAGGGTTTTATTTAAAGTTTTCATCGTCTTCTCCTTTAGAAGTTTTTTGAAAAGTATCACAACAAGCCATGTAAAATTATTAGTTAAGTTAGTTTGAATCCGTGGAATTCAAATATTGCCCTGCTTGTTTTGTTAAAGCCATCATAGCAAAATAAATTTGGATTACTGTCTGTGTTTAACAGGTCGGACGTTAAGTTATGAAATGAAATTTGCCAAAAAGGTAACTAAGCTACCTATTTGAAATTTTTTGTTACATCTCCTATCAAACACCTGTTTTCCAAGAAATATTTAGTTACATTTACGTGGGTGTTTGGGTTAAATATTTGTCATACAGGCTGTTTTGCAATAAAAAAAGGGCTTAAAGTTACCTTTTTTACCCTTTTTTTTACGCCCTTTCTTCTATGCCTTTTTATGATCAAGTAATTATTTGGCGGCTTTGCTTTTGAGTAACGCCTGGATATTGGCCAAATAATCCTCTGCGGTTTTCTTGGGTTGATGCGCTGCCGTTGATTTTTTCATGCCAGGCGCATCGATATGTTCTGTCGGCAACTCGTCGATAAATCGGCTAGGGGTGGTGGTTTTCATTTGCCCGCCTGCACGGCGCTGTGCAGCCATCGTCATGGTCAGCTCTTTACGGGCGCGGGTAATCCCCACATACATCAAACGTCGTTCTTCTTCGATAGATTCAGCAATAATGGAGTTTTTATGCGGTAATAGTTCTTCTTCAAGTCCCATGATATAGACATAATCAAACTCAAGCCCTTTAGCGGCGTGTAGCGTCATCAGATTGACTTTATTGGTATTTTCCTCTTCCTGCTGCTGCTCTAGCATATCAAGTAACACAAGCTTACGAATGACAGCATCAATGGTGCGATCATCGTCATCATCCGCCCGGTTAATTAGGTTTTGGATACTGGCGTATAGGGTTTCGATATTATCAATACGAATTTTTTCTTGCTGTGGGGTTTTTGCTTCGCTTCGTACCAAATCAATATAGCCAGTTTCATCAATCATTTGCTTGACCAGCGGCACAGGGTCGGGATGCTGGTATAGCTCTTGGGTATAACGCTCGATAAAATCAGCAAATTCTTTAAGCTCGCCACTGGCTTTTTTGGGTAACACATGCGTAAGCCCACTATGACCACTTGCCATCAACAGCGAGACTTGGTGTTCTTGGGCAAATAGTCCAAGCTTTTCAAGGCTGGCAGGTCCAAGCCCACGTTTTGGGGTATTGATAATGCGTAAAAAGGCACTGTCGTCCTCAGGATTTAGAATCAAGCGCAAATAGCTCATAATGTCTTTGATTTCGCTACGGGCAAAGAACGACGTGCCGCCTGATAACTTATAAGGAATTTGCAGCTGACGTAGCTGGGCCTCCAACATACGCGCCTGAAAGTTACTACGATACAGTACCGCATAATCTTGCCATTCATTGGCATTGCGAAGTTTGTGGGTGATGATTTCTTTGGCAACGCGCTCCGCTTCATCATCATCGTTACGACAATTGATGATGCGAATCAGCTCGCCATGCCCTTTATCTGACCATAATTTTTTTTCAAATAAATGCTCATTATTGGTAATTACTGAGTTGGCAGCGTGCAAAATACGCGACGTAGAGCGATAGTTTTGCTCAAGTTTAACCACTTTTAATTTGGGAAAATCCTCTTGCAGCAGTGCCATGTTTTCAGGTTTTGCCCCACGCCATGCATAGATGGATTGGTCGTCATCACCCACCACAGTAAATCGCGGCTGCACGCCAACGAGCAGTTTAATCAATTCATATTGCGCGGTATTGGTGTCTTGGTATTCATCTACCAATAGATAGCGTATGCGATTTTGCCATTTATCACGTACTTGGCTGTTTTCTTGCAACAGCCGTGTCGGCATTACAATTAAGTCATCAAAATCCACCGCATTGTAGGCACGTAGGTTACGCTCGTAGAGTTGATACAGCGTGGCAAATAGCATATCTTCAGGGTCGGTCAGCGTATCCGCTGCCTTTTCAGGAGGGATGAGGTCGTTTTTCCAATCCGAAATCATTTTGATAGCTTTACCGACCAATTCGCGGCTCTCAGCCCCGCTCATGTTGTCTCGCACCATCAAATCCATCAACAGCCGCTTGCTATCTTCGGCATCCATGATGGAAAAATTGCCTTTAAGCGGCGTATGCAATAACTCGTAACGTAAAAACTGCAAGCCAAATTGGTGAAAAGTCGAGACAGTTAAGCCTTTGGTTTTGTCACTCGGTAACAATTTTTGCACACGGGCTTTCATCTCGCGAGCCGCTTTGTTGGTAAAGGTGACCGCGGTGATACGCTCGGCTGGCATTTGACATTCTTCAATCAGATAAGCGATTTTACGGGTAATCACCGATGTTTTACCCGAACCTGCACCTGCCAGTACCAGCAAGGGTCCAGAGACATATTGCATGGCTTCTTGTTGGCGAGGGTTTAATTGGCTCATAGTCGCTTCCACCGTTAATAAAAGTTGCTCAGTAAAAAATGGACAATCGACTATTATAGTCTAAAGCGCAAAAGATAAGGACATAGTTGGCGGTAAAATTTTGAGAAATAATCAATGTAAGAATCTATAAGCCAGTGGCCATCAATTGCTGCCATAAAAAAAAGATGCGGCATCGCATCTTCTATCAATTGAACTAATAACAATATATTAATTATGGGTAGACAATACCACCTGTTGGCTCGGCTGATTTAAGGTACTGACAACCGCATCAGTCGGACTTATCGATGGCTGAGTATCGGTTGTCAAATCAGCAGAAAGTTTAAAGCTGAGTGCCAAGAATGACATCATAGCTACTGCCATCATGGCGTTTTTGATTGGGCTATTAGCAATCGAACTATTAACAATTGGTGCATTACTCATCATCTTATCCTCGATTAATCAGCTAGCAGATACCACTCTCGTCTTTTATTTGTTATTAACCCCATTATCTGCTTATTCTTTTCAAAAATATAATGCCAAAAAGTAATCAATTATTGCAAAATGCTAAAAGTGACGCCAAAAAAGGCGAGTCCCAAATTAATAAGCTTAGTCGATAGGGGTAAATAAGAGTGCGTATTTTTTGCTTTAGCTTCTTTACTTTAACTTATTGTGCATGAAATTGACTGATTAACTAAGTTTCTATTTAGTAAATAAATGGATAAAAAAATAATAAAAGTTAGCAGATTTGTTATTCTCTATGACATTAAGTAACTTTTTATCACGCTCGTTAGCGTGCTCGATGCTTTTAAGTTAATAAATGTAACATCAAAAAAAGGCGACACTGATTGATAAACCAGTGTCGCCTTTAGTTTTAATCAAGTTTTAGAACATTATTGATTGAGCTTTTGGGCAGCCGTCATTGCAAAATAAGTTAAGATGCCGTCGGCACCTGCACGGCGAAACCCTAACAGTGATTCCAAAATAACGTCCTCGCTTAACCAGCCGTTTTGTATCGCCGCCATGTGCATGGCATATTCACCTGATACTTGATACGCATAAGTCGGCACGCCAAACGTATCTTTGACTTCGCGTACCAAATCAAGATAAGGCTGACCTGGCTTCACCATTACCATGTCCGCGCCTTCTTGGATGTCAAGAGCGACTTCATGCAGGGCTTCAGCGCGATTACCAAAATCCATTTGGTATTGTTTTTTGTGTCCGCCTTTAAGGTTGCCTGCGCTGCCGACGGCATCACGAAACGGTCCATAATAAGCAGACGCGTATTTGGCAGAATACGCCATAATCGCCGTATTAATAAAATTTTCTCCATCCAATGCTTGACGAAGCGCGGCAATACGACCATCCATCATATCGCTTGGCGAGATGATATCCGCGCCTGCACGGGCATGGCTCAAGGCTTGTTTGGCGAGGATTTCAACGGTAATGTCATTAAGCACGTAGCCGTTGTCATCGACAATACCGTCTTGACCATGGGTGGTATAGGGGTCGAGCGCCACATCGGTCATCACTACCATCTCAGGTAGGGCGTCTTTAATTGCTTTGATAGCAGTGCAGGCAAGACCCTTCTCATTATAGGCATGTTCAGCCTGTAGCGATTTGAGGCTTGGGCTAATGACAGGGAATAAATCAATGGTGGTGACGCCTAGACTGAGTAGTTGCTTGGCATACTCAATTAGCAAGTCCACGCTCAAACGCTCAACGCCTGGCATGCTTGCCACAGCTTGGCGCTGCTGTTTACCCTCAATAACAAACACGGGTGCAATCAGATGCTTGGGTTCAATGCTGGTTTCTTGCACCATAGCGCGGATATTGTCGTTGTAACGTAGTCGACGTAAGCGAGTATTGGGGAATGAACGGTTAAAAATATAACTCATGAAGACCTCTTATTATCGAGTGAAGCTTATTATCAAATAACGTTATCAAGTAACGCAGAAATTGTATAAGGATAAATAAGCAAAATTTGCTAGAATGATAATTTTTTAAAAAGCTATCTTACCACAATCTACTTACGCATGGAGGGCACCGTGAGTTTAAACCCTGTAAATGCCAATCAATTAGCCGCTCAGTCATCGACTGACAGCACTAACATGACTGACACGACGTCTAAAGAAAATGATGAGCATTCTGATTTGGCAAACGAGTCGCAACTGCAGCTCAATGAAGACAGTGAGCATCACGCCATCAGCAAACCTAGTATTGATGCGCTAGGGCAGCAGCTTGCTAGCATCATGTCCCAAAGCCCATTTGTGGCGCATACCTTTACTACCTATCATTATGAAGATGGCAAAGTATATGGTAAGGTCAAATCCAATCCCGCCCTCATCGGCAATCCAAATTTTGAGATTCTGCATGGCGGTATGACGGCGACGCTATTAGATACCATAGGCGGGCTTGAGGGCATGCTTGAAATCTATCGCCGTGACCAAGGCACGTTTGAAGAGCAGACCAAAAAAATCAAACGCATGGCAACCGTCGATTTGCGCGTCGATTATCTAGCTCCTGGTCGCGGTCATGAGTTTATGGTCACAGCCGAAGTGATTCGTATGGGACGCAAAGGCTGCACCACGCGGATGATGTTGGTCAATGATGAAGGAAAACTCATCGCGCATGGCATCGCCAGTTATGCATTCTAGAGCAGCCATTTATAGTAAAAAACCCCATAAAAAACCCACATCAGTGTGGGTTTTTTACTATAACAGCTTATGGCTAATCTAATGCACTAGGTTTAATGGGCTAGGTCTAATGTATTAGGGTTGGACTGTGGTGGTGGTTGAGGTTGAGGTCGTTTTAGTGCTCACTTGGGCAGGCTGATGGGCTGCATCAGTAATTTTTTGCTGGGCATTATTGGCAACCTGTGACAACTTGGTGCTGAAATTCGTATGTTTTTCTGTGGGTGTTTCGAGCGGTACATCGCGACTCACCCCACCACCTAAAACTTGGTATAGCTGAATTTGACTGAGCAATTGCGACTGCTTGGTATTTAGAATACTTTGTTGGCTGCTATAAATCGAACGCTGTGCATCTAATACGCCCAAATAATTGTCCAGACCTGCCTTGAAGCGGGCTTGAACAATTTGATAGTATTTTTGGTTAGCAGCGAGCGACTGGTTGTACGCGGTCAACTGCTGATTTAACGTTGCGCGATTGGCAAATACGTCATTGACTTCTTTAAAAGCGGTTTGAATCGCTTTTTCATAAGTATTTAGCGCTTGTTGTTGCTCGATTTCACTCACTTGGTAGTTGGCCTTACGTAGACCTGCATCAAAAATCGGCAAGCTCACGCTCGGTCCAAAACCCCAGCTAAATGCGCCTGTTTTAAACAAATCGCCTAAGCTTGAGCTGGCAGCACCCACATTGCCCGATAGGCTAATGGTTGGATAAAACGCAGCGCGCGCGGCGTTAATATTTGCGCCTGCGGCTTTTAAGTTATATTCCGCTTGACGCAAATCAGGACGATACAATAACAAATCACTGGGTAAGCCCGTGCCAAAAATACGATTATTGGTGATGCTACTAATGCCCGCTGCAGGTAGTAGACTATTATCCACAGGGGCGCCTACTAGGTAGCGCAGGGCATTTTGGTTGGTCAACAAATTGGTTTGTGCTTGGGCGATAGACACTTTGGCGGCTTCAACTGCAGCTTGGGCTTGTACGGTACTTAGCTGCGAATCAAGACCTGCTTTAAAACGCAGCTGGTTAATGCGAAGTGAATCTTGGCGCGTGGCTAAGGTTTGTTTGGCAAGTTGCAGTTGTGCCAGATTATAGCTGTATGCCACATAGCTTTGCGCAATGTTACTAATCAAGCTAATTTGCGCGGCATCTTTGGCAGCAGTGGTGGCAAGATAATTTTGTAAAGCGGCATCTTTGAGGCTCGCAATACGTCCCCAAAAGTCAAACTCGTAACTTGACATTGCCAGACCGACATTGTAAGTACTACTAGGATTCGCATCTCTTGAATTTGTTGCACCGTAAGAATATGAGCCAGAACTATTGATAGTAGGCACATCGGCGATATCTTGGATTTGGTATTGTGCGCGGGCTTTTTGAATCGCCAAAATCGTGGCACTGATGTCTTTGTTGTTGTCTAACCCCAATTGAATCAGTTGTTTTAGCTTGGCATCGCTATAAAAGTCCTGCCAACGCTGAGACGCGATACTCGGCTGATTGGTGCCGCTAACAGTCTGACTGTCGTAGGTTTCATAAGGCTGATTAATTGCGATATGCGGCTGTGCTACGACAGGCTCAGTTTTGGCTTTTGGAATGGTTTGACAAGCGGTGAGCGATAGTAGAGTAGCTACTATAGCGGTCAGGGGTACTAGGCGAAAGGTAGAATCCATATAACTTACCTGTATAAACATAATGTGTTTGTTATTGTAAAAGATTAAATGGGTAAAATGTTTACCCATTTATGTCTTATTGATGGTTGGATTGTGAACTATCATCAGGCTTATAGATACTCACCTGTGTGGGCTGTGTGACAGCGACAGGTTCAGCAGGATTAGGTGAGTAGGGTGATACGGGGTGTAAATCACCAATGTTGCCATCATTACCATCATTGGGGTCATGCGGTTTGCTACCTTTAATCAGTGAGCGTATCCACACATAGAACATTGGGATAAAGAACACCCCTAGGATAGTTGCACTGACCACGCCGCCTAACACACTTGTACCAATCGCATTTTGGCTACCTGAGCCTGCGCCTGTTGCCAAGAATAAGGGTACCACACCAATACCAAACGCCAATGATGTCATGATAATCGGGCGTAAGCGTTGGCGAGCAGCGACCGTAACCGAGTCATATAGATTATGTCCCAAATCTTGCCGTTCTTTGGCAAATTCAATAATCAAAATCGCATTTTTGGCAGATAAACCCACAACGGTCAGCAGACCCACTTGCAGATAAATATCGTTTGAAAGCCCACGTAAACCGGTAAACAGCGCAGCACCTAAAACCCCAAGTGGCACAACAAGCAACACTGCAAAGGGAATGGACCAGCTTTCATACAGCGCGGCTAGACATAAGAACACCACGACAATCGAAATCGCGTACAGCATAGGTGCTTGGGCGCCAGATTTTTTCTCTTCTAAGGATAAACCTGTCCATTCGTAACTGATGCCTTTTGGCAGTTTGGCAATCATTTGTTCCATCGCAGCCATCGCTTGACCGGTACTAAGTCCCGGCGCTGCGTTACCTTGCAAGTTCATCGATGGCAAGCTGTTATAACGCGTCAGCGTAGGTGAACCATACTGCCATTCACCGGTGGCAAATGAGCTAAATGGAATCATCTGATTGTCACTGTTACGTACATACCATTTGTTGATATCCTCTGGGGTGGTACGGCTCTCAGCTTCACCTTGCATATAGACTTTTTTGATACGACCACGATCCATAAAGTCATTGACGTAGCTACTACCCCAAGCGGTACTAAGAACACTATTAATCAGGCTCGGTGCGACACCCATCGCAGCAGCAGCATCATAGTTGACGTTGACTTTATATTGGGGTGAATCTTCTTGTCCATTTGGACGCACGCCACTGACTTGTTTATTTTGCGCCGCCATGCCCAGTAGCATGTTACGGGCTTGCAATAAGCCTTCGTGACCTAAGTTGCCTGAGTCTTGTAGCTGCAGATCAAAACCCGTTGCCGTACCCAAACCTTGAATAGCAGGCGGTGAAATGGCATATACTTGGGCTTCATTGACTTGGGTCATAAAATAACCCATGGCGCGTTTGGCAATCGATTGTGCGGTATTTTCTTTACCAGGGCGCTCATCCCAATCTTTTAAGCGCACAAATGCCAATCCCATGTTTTGCCCTTGACCGGCAAAACTAAAGCCATTGACCGTAAATACAGACTGCACAAGGTCTTTTTCTTGGGTTTTATAATAGGCGTTGACCTTTTCGATAACCGCTTGCGTTTGATTTTGGGTACTACCGGCAGGCAGTTGCACCAATGTCAACAGCACACCTTGGTCTTCTTCGGGAATAAATGAACTTGGAATACGGGTAAATAAGAACACCAATGCCACAATCACCAACGCATAAGGAATCATATACAGCCAGCGCATTTTGATACTGCGACCCACAAATTTTTCATAGCCTTCACTAAGACGCATAAACATGCGATTAAATGCGCCAAAGAAACCGGTCTGATGCTCGCTGTGTTTGTCATGGGCTTTAGTGCGTTTGAGGATAGTCGCACATAGGGCAGGGGTGAAAATCAACGCAACTAAGGCGGATAGTACCATACTGCTGATGAGTGTCACTGAGAACTGGCGATAAATCACCCCAGTTGAGCCGCCAAAGAATGCCATCGGTAAAAATACCGCCGACAAAATCAAGGCAATACCGATGACCACTTTACTGATTTCGCGCATTGATTCACGGGTGGCTTCCAGTGGCGTCATGTCTGGATTTTCTTCCAGCAAACGCTCAACGTTTTCGACCACGACAATCGCGTCATCGACTAACAGACCGATGGATAACACCATGGCAAACAGCGTCAACACATTGATGGTATAGCCAAATGCGTACAAAATACCAAACGTACCCAGTATTACCACAGGTACTGCCAACGTAGGAATAATCGTTGCGCGCCAGCTTTGTAAAAACAAAAACATCACTAAGAATACCAGCGCAATCGCTTCAGCAAGTGTTCTGACTACTTCCTCAATCGACAAACGTACAAACGGCGTGGTGTCATAGGCAACCGAGGCTTTTAAGCCCGCAGGAAAATTAGGTTCAAGCTCTTTAAGTTTGGCTTCTACCGCGTTACGTGTGCTTAAAGCATTGGCACCAGATGACAGTGAGATACCGATACCTGCCGCATCTTTGCCATTGTAGCGGGCAATTTGGCTGTAGTTTTCACTACCAATTTCCACTTTGGCGACATCACCCAAGCGAATTTTCGCGCCATTTGTATTACTTTTAAGTAAAATATTACGAAATTGCTCTGGGGTTTGTAAGTAACTTTGCACAGTCACGGTGGCATTAATGACTTGACGGGCTTCGTCAGTCGGCATTTGTCCTAGCTGACCGGCTGATACTTGCGCGTTTTGCGCTTGAATTGCGCTGGTGATATCCGAGGGTATTAACCCATAGGTGCGAAGTTTTTCAGGGTCTAACCAAATACGCATGGCATACGCAGAGCCAAACACATTGACGTCACCGACACCCTCGACACGGCTGATCTGGTCAACCACGTTGGAGTTGAGATAATCGGCAATATCGGCACGATCCATACTGCCATCTTCAGATGTCATCGCCAGTACCATCAAGAAGCCACTCGTGGACTTATTGACGTTGACCCCCATGCGCTGCACCATCTCTGGCAGCGAACTCATGGCAGATTGCAGTTTGTTTTGGACTTGGACTTGTGCTGTATCAGGATCTGTCCCATTCTCAAAGGTCAAGGTAATTTGCGCAGCGCCACTTGATGATGAACTTGAGGACATATACATCAATCCATCAAGCCCTTTCATTTTTTGCTCAATCACCTGAGTGACGGAGTCTTCAATGGTTTGGGCAGCGGCACCTGGGTAGGTGGCTGAGATACTAATGGTAGGTGGGGCAATACGTGGATACTGCTCAATCGGTAATTTAAAAATTGCTAAGATACCCATCAGCATGATGAGCATGGCAATCACCCAAGCAAAGATGGGTCTATCAATAAAAAAGCGTGACATGATATCTCCCGTGCTTATGGTTGCGCAGTTTTGGCGGTAGTTGAGCTATTTGTGATGGTCGTTTTGGTCGTCGTCGTGGTAGAAGCATTGGTCGGTACCGCGGTTGAGGCTGGTTGCGATGCCACATAAGGCATGGCTTTGACTTGCTGATCTGGTTTGACTTTGGCGCCGCCAACCATCACCACTTGCTCACCTTGTTTTAGACCGCTAGTGACAATCCATTGACCTTGGTGGGTACCTTGAACCGTAACTGGGCGTACTTGGATTTTATTATTGGCGTCAACCACATACACGGTTGATTCACCTTTGGCTGTACGATTAATGGCACTTTGTGGCAATAATACGGCATTGTTGATAATACCTTGAATCAACTGGGCATTCACCATCATCCCTGGCAACAGCACAAAGTTATCATTGCTAAATACCGCGCGCAGATTGACCGTGCCTGTGGTACTATCCACTTTAGCTTCTTCAAAGCGAAGTTGCCCCACCATCGGGTAGGTTGAGCCATCAGCGAGCTTTAACTGAACCTGTGCGGTACGCGGTGTGCTAAGTTTACCAGCCGCAAATTGCTGACGAAGTGCCAATAACTCGGCGGCTGA
Source organism: Faucicola osloensis (assembly GCF_020041925.1). Lineage (GTDB taxonomy): Bacteria > Pseudomonadota > Gammaproteobacteria > Pseudomonadales > Moraxellaceae > Faucicola > Faucicola osloensis_D. Next base: position 1,910,727 of record NZ_CP083409.1, read on the forward strand.
CTGACTGATATCGACATAAATTGGATTGAGCTGAGAAACAGTTACCATCTGCGTCGAGCCCGCAGTGGCAAGCGCACCGACATTGACATTTGAGCGACTGGTGATACCACTGATAGGCGCTTTAACCACAGTACGGCTCATGGTGAGCTGGTTGCTATTCACTGATTGTTGTGCGCCGCGAGCCGCTGCTTGGGCGGCATCAATATTGGCTTGTGCCACCCCGACTTGCGCCTGCGCATTTTTAACCGCTGCTTGAGCGGTACGCACGGCGGTTGCCCCTTGGTCATATTCTTGACTTGAGATAGCCTCAGTACCACGTAGCTGTTTTAGACGGTTTAAATTGGTTTGAGCCAGCGCAAGTTCGGCTTGGCGGGTTTCTAGCACCGCTAAGGCATTATTATAGTTGGCTTTTGCGGTATTGACACTGGCAAGGCTTTGGTCAAGGCTTGCGCGACTACCGGCAAGTACACTGGTGTAGCTATCGGTATTGATTTGATATAACGGCTGATTTTGTTTGACAAAAGTGCCTTCGCGAAACAACTGGCGCTCAATAATACCTGACACTTGCGGCGTAACGGTGGCTTCTTGATAGGCGACAACTTTACCTGATAACTCTTTGGTAAGTGGAATCGTCTGGAATGTTACAGGCTGTACATTGACTATTGTGGGTGGCATTTGCGCCTGTGCACCTGCTGCACCGCCGCCACTTTGTTGCTGGGCAGCTGTGTCTGACTTATTACACCCGATTAATAAGCTACAACTCGCTAATGACACCATGAACAACACTGGGTATCTCATACCAACCTCATAAAAAATAGGGAATCTTTGAAAAAATATTATAAAATAAATGCGACATTGTTGTCGCAATATTTACGATAAGACACAAAACTTTACGATAACTAAAGGATAGCTAAATTACTACCAGTTATCGGCAGCGGTTATTTTAAAAAAAAATCTTAAATTGCGAAACCGACAATATTAAACAAAGTAAGTGTTTAAGCAACAATTATCACCTATTTGTATCGATAAAAATTTTAAAATGTCAAAGCCATTGATAGATTTTTTTAATAAGGAAACATTTACGCATGACTTTAAGTCGTAACAAGTCACCTGATTTACGTGTTGTCAAAACCCATAAAGCCATCCGTGAAGCCTTTATTATGTTGTTGTCCGAGCAGGAGTACAACGATATCGCTATCCAAGCAATTTTGGAGCGCGCCAAAGTCAATCGCGCTACTTTTTATAAATATTACAGTGGTAAGGGTGATTTGGCAGGGAAGATGATTGATGATTTCAAGCAGGAAGTCAGCCAGTTATTCCAAGACAGGCTCAATGCCGATAGTCAAATGCTACAAATGATTATGGAAAATCATTCACAAAAGCTGTTTGAACGCCGCCAACAGATGCTGGTCCTGTGGAAAATCCGTACCCAACACCACAATCTTTATCATGATATGTTTTTGATGGGTAAACAAAACTTTATTGAACTGGCTAAAAAACAAAACGCGACAGAATATTTAACCGCGGAGGCGATTGATTACCAAGCCACCATGATGGCAACTGTTTTTATGGCAAGTTTGAAATACTTTTATGAAAGGGATTTGCCATTACCGAAGAACTTGCCAGTGGATTGGCAACAAATGCTGGACATCATAAAAAGCTAGCCCAGTTGGCTATAATAACGAAAATGATTAATAAAATAACTTGCTAATACCTCGACCAGTGCCACGGGCATATCGTGACCAAGCTCATCAATGAGTATTAATTGACTGTGCGCAATATGCTTGGCAAGCGAATACGCATGGCTAAACGGGATAAGCTTATCTTGTTTGCCATGAATGATGAGGGTGGGCTGGTGGATTTGTTTGTCAATATCGACCAGTGACCCCGTCGCCAAAATCGCCAGTAACTGCCGCTGCGTACCTTTTGGGTAAAAACGCCGTTTAAACAGTTTTTTAGCTTTGCTGAACGCCGCTTGTTCATCAAAGTAATCGGGGCTGGCGATGGTCTTGATGGTCTGCACAAACTGCTGGGTCAATGCGTCAGCATCTTGGCTTTTGGGTAGTGGCTGGGTAAAGGCCTTGATGGCTTCAATAGCGGGTGGGCGCGAAAAGGGTCGATTGTTACTGGTGGATAATAGTCCCAATTTTTCTACTTGGTGTGGATAACGCACCGCCATGATTTGCGCAATCATACCGCCCATTGATTGACCAATCACAAAGTATTTTTTGATGCCCAACATTTTGAGCAGTTGATAGGCATCTTCTGCCATATCGTACAAATCATACGGTGTTTGCAGGTTTTTAAGCGGTAAACCCAGTCCGAAGCTGCCCAGCAATTTGGCTTTATAAATGGGCGAATCATGAGCGGGGGTCAGTTTTTTGTGCTTAAGCTTACTGGATTTGCCTATGTCGCGATTGTCAAATCGCACGACCCGAAATCCAGCAGTGATTAATGCATAGCAGAATTCATTGGGCCATACCAAGCTTTGCGCGCCTAAGCCCATAATCAGTACGATGGTAGGGTGAGTAGGGTCGCCACCGACTTCCACATAGAATTTATACTTTGGGGTGCGTACCTTAGCCGCTTGCATAAAATCCGCGTGTTTGGAAGGCTTAAATTTAATTGGGTGGTCAGTCATGGCAAATTTGGGATTTTTCGCCTCAATTTAGCAAAGGTTTATGAATGATTAATGAGGTTAATATAACCTTTGGCTGGCAAGCGTCATCAAATCGAGTAAACCTTGACGGTATTTTGAATCAGGCAAGGTCAGTACGGCTTGTTTAGCAATCTCGCTTTCTTGCATCGCTTTGTCACGGCAATACGCCAGAGCACCGCTGGTTTTGACAATCTCAATAATTTCGTGGGTATCGTTTACTTCCCCTGTTTGAATGGCAATCCGTAATTTTTCATGCGTATCACCCGTGGTCATTTCAAGCGCCTTAATCAGCGGCAAGGTTGGCTTGCCCTCAGCAATATCATCACCCACGTTTTTGCCGAGCACCTCACTGTCACCGACAAAATCGAGCACGTCATCAATGATTTGAAAGGCATTACCAAAGTGCTGACCAAATTTGGCGAAGGCGTCATTGTATTCAGGGCGATTTTCCAAAATAGCCACGCCTTGACTTGCCATCATAAATAGCCGAGAGGTTTTACCGTCGATGATTTTCATATAATCAGCTTCGGTAGCTTTGGGGTCATGCTGATGTTGTAGCTGCAATACTTCCCCTTCAGCGATATCACAAGTGCCATCTGAGAATAACTGCAATAACGGCAACGAGCCAAAACCTACTAAAAGATTAAATGAACGAGCAATCAGATAGTCACCGACCAGTACAGCCGTTGCATTATCCCACGTTGCATTCGCGGTCGGCTTACCGCGACGCATACCTGACGCATCAATCACATCGTCGTGTACTAACGTTGCGGTATGCAGCATCTCAGTGATTGCCCCCAAATGCATGGCAGCTTGCGAGGGCTGATCGTTACAAATACGTGAGCAAAGCAGCGAAATGAGCGGGCGCATACGCTTGCCGCCTGCGTTGATGACATGCTGACTCACCGACATGACCAGTTTGACTTTGGAGCTTAGACTGCCATACACCTGCTTATCCATAATCTCGAAATCGTCAGCGATAATAGATTGAATCTGCTGATAGGTGACAGGCGTGCTGTTATTGTCTTTAATGACATCAGCATTGATAGCAGTAGATGTAGGATTTGATTGTTCATTGTCTAGCATAGGTAGGCTCAAAGCTTGGAGTGAAAATTCGTGAAATTTGGCTTGTGGTGAAAGTCGGCAAAATCATACCATACTGCCGTTTTTTGTGTAAGTTATAGCTGTGTATTTTTATTGGCGACTTGTATTACTAAGCGGGTATTACGTTGAGAAACGCGCAATAATTTATCAGCCAAAATCGCACCCGTATCCGTGAAGTTTTACTTGATTTTAAACAATAAAAACGTTAAAATCGCGACCTTATATTTCCCTGTGTATCCGTCGTAGAAGTGTTATCGCCCTTGGTAGCCACGGTGTACGGGTTTATTGGAGCAACCAAGATGTATGCAGTAATCAAAAGTGGTGGTAAACAACATCGCGTCGTTCAAGATGAATTTTTAAAAGTTGAATTGCTAAAAGCTGAAAAAGGCGATACCATCAAAATTGAAGACGTTTTAATGGTCGTTGATGGCAGCGATATCAAAATTGGTCAACCTGTGGTTGCCGGTGCAGTGGTCGAAGCTGAAGTAGTAGAACATGGTCGTGGCGAAAAAGTACGTATTGTAAAACACAGACGTCGTAAACACTATCATAAAGAACAAGGTCACCGTCAATGGTATACTTTGTTAAAAATCAAAGCAATCACTGCTTAATTGACTATTTCAAACACATTAATCTCTAGGAGACATCGACATGGCACATAAAAAAGCCGCAGGTTCTACCCGTAACGGTCGTGATTCAAACCCAAAAATGCTTGGCGTAAAAATCTTTGGCGGTCAACAAGTTGTTGCTGGTAACATCATTGTACGTCAACGTGGTACAGAATTTCACGCAGGTGAAGGTGTAGGTATGGGTCGTGACCATACATTATTTGCTTTAACTGACGGTGTGGTAAAATTTGCTGTTAAAGGTAAATTCAATCGTCGCTACGTATTTGTTGAAGGCGCAGCTGAATAATCACTCAGCTTGTTGTTAAACAAATTAACCCAATAAGTGCAACTTATTGGGTTTTTTATTACTTATAGCCAAGCGTGTTAACGGGTTTTGGATAGTCTTCAATGGCTTAGCAGTGGTTAGTCATTATCTGGTCAAAACTTTCTTATCACTCAGCTATTGTTACATTTGTTACAACTTCAACAACAATCATTGCATGGGGCGTCTAGTAGGGTAAGAAAAATTTAGCGACAATACCTGTCAGCGAATTTAGCTTAAACTTGTTAATTTTTAATTTATTGATTAGCCTGTTGGGCTAATATATTTTTGAATACTTTTTCTAAACTTTTAACAATTTTTATTGAATGAGGAACCTACTATGACAACATCTACCAATAAAATTATCAGTAAATTAGCTACTGGTACATTAGCAGCATTATTGATTACTAGTATGCCGATGACAGTCGCCATGCAATCAGCCAATGCCGCTGTCGCCAACTCAGCAAGCGCGGCAACAAACTTAAATAACCTCCTTAAAAATGTCAAAAGCATGACCGCCAATTTTGGTCAAACCACCTCTGGCACAGGCGGCAAGGGCTTAAGTAAAGCATCAAGAAATTTCTCAGGTACTATGGCTGTGCAACGCCCAAACCAGTTTCGTTGGCAGATTGATGGTACGGCATCGCAGTTGATTGTTGCCAATGGCAATACGCTTTGGGTATACGATAAAGACTTAAATCAAGCGACCAAGCAAAGCTTGAGCAATCAAGTAGGGGATACCCCAGCACTGATTTTGTCAGGTGATCCTAGCAAAATCGCCAACAGTTTTAACGTGACCCAGCCGATTGCCTCAAAAAATTATTATGTGCTTTATCCAAAAAGTGGCAATGCCAATTTTAAAAGCTTAGGTATCGCTTTTAACAGCGGTAATCCTGTCATGATGGTATTAAATGATAATTTGGGACAAACCACCACTATTCGATTCTCCAATGTGAAACGCAATGCTTCAATTGCTAATAATCAATTTAGCTTCACACCACCTAAAGGCGTTGATGTGATTAACCAATAAGGTATTTAACTATTTCATTAAATACCTTATTTAAATGATTTTTGGCTGATAAACCCTGCTTACGGCAGGGTTTTTTTGCTAAAGTGTTGCTATTTAATTAACGGTTAATTAACGGAAGATTGAAGCCTGCTACTAGCATTTTTTACATAAAATGAGTAAACTATCCGTGTTTTAGCCAGTTAACAGCAATATATAGTTACTTTTGTTAAAATACGCATTTTTATAAAGTGATGTAATGCTACTTTATATTAGAGTTTCATCGTGGTTTTAGCAATATATTTGACTAGCCTGTTTAGTAACTAGCCAATCACTCACCGATTACAATAATGGTCAATGGATGTGCAGCGGGGCAGCTTGTTAGCTGGTACGAGGTAATCTTAAGGAAAATAGTTCTTAAGACGTTATCTGCCATCGTCTTTGTGATATTACGCTTGAGCCAGACGGGCTTGGTGGAAGTATCAAAAATATCGTCCCAACTTGAATTGCTTAACCTACGTAACGGTTAGTCGTATTGCCCAGGAGTATCCTCATGATTCCAGTCATTGATTGGTCTGCAATTGTATTTATTTTGGCAGCCATAGGACTTTGTATTTTCATGCTTGTTGTACCAAGATTGTTAGGTGGTACTTCTAAAGGCTTTCAAAAGCAAGAAAATTTCGAGTCGGGTGTGGTCAGTGCTGGTTCTGCCAGAATCCGTTTATCTGCAAAATTCTATATCGTCGCTATCTTCTTTGTTATTTTTGACTTAGAAGCATTATACCTATATACCTATGCGGTATCGGTCAAAGAAGCAGGTTGGTTAGGATTTTGGACCGTTGTGCTGTTTGTGGTAGAGCTATTAATCGGTCTATATTATCTGCTCAAACTAGGGGCACTTAACTGGTCACCTGCAGACAAAAAACCAAAACCAAAACGTTTAGCTGCTGCGCCTGCGGGCTTTAATCTGGCGGATATTACCCGCTTTAATGGTATTGAAGAGTTAGAAGTAGACCCTACTGGTAAAATCCCTGCCCAGTTGTCTGGCGCAATGAACCAAAACCCAAACAATAACGCGATAAAATAATAACCCGACTTTGCAATCTATGTTGCAAGGTCTTTTGCATTTGTAGTGACATAGAGCGAAATCCTGCTTTAAAAATCAAGGTGATCGAGCATTATGAAATATACATTAACCAAAGCCAATCCAGATGCCGACAGATTTCCAGACCAAACCCGTCAAATTATTGACGAAGAGGAAGTCAATAAAAACGTCGTCATGACGCGATTAGAAGATTTGACCCATAGCCTTGCAAACTGGGGTCGTAAGAACTCATTGTGGCCATTTAACTTTGGTACCTCGTGCTGCTATGTAGAATACGCAACGACATTAACAGGCGTGCACGACTTGTCTCGCTTTGGCGCTGAGGTTATTCGTGCGTCACCGCGCCAAGCTGACGTGATGATTGTGGCAGGTACTTGCTTTATGAAGATGGCGCCTGTTATTCAGCGTCTCTATGAGCAAATGCTTGAGCCTAAATGGGTCATCTCAATGGGTGCCTGTGCCAATTCAGGCGGCATGTACGATGTATATTCAGTGGTGCAAGGCGTTGATAAAATCATTCCCGTTGATGTGTATATCCCTGGTTGCCCCCCACGTCCAGAAGCCTTGATTCAAGCCATCATGCTGCTGCAAGAATCGATTACTAAAGAACGTCGTCCACTCGGTATTCATGTCAATGACCAAGGTATCTACCAACCTGTCATGCAGCCAGAACGTGACCGTAAACAAGCCGAGCGCATCGCGGTCAAAAATCTACGCAGCCCAGATAACATTGAGTAATGCTAGAGATTGGTTAATGCTAGAGTCAATCTCGGGATAGATTTAGGATGAATTTTCGCTAAGTAAAAGCTTATCGAATTGCGTTCAAAACAAAAAAAGGTATTCCATTACCTTCTTAATAATTGTGAATGAGGAAAGTGCCACTCATGGTAACGGTAACTGATAATCAAGCACAAACTGACGTCCCAGCAGTGATTGCAGAATTAAATCGCAAGTTTGAGGGACAGTTTGTTGTACAAAAAACCTTTGACGCTTTTCCCACTATTTGGGTCAGCCGTGAACAGATCATCGAAGTACTCCTGTACCTTCGCACCTTGCCACAGCCCTACGTGATGTTACTGGATATCTCAGCGATTGATGAGCGCTTACGCCAACATCGTAAAGACAGGGATGGCAATGCCTTACCTGACAGTGATTTCACCGTGTTCTATCATCTAATGTCGTTAGAGCGCAATACGGACATCCGTATCAAAGTGGCGCTCAAAGAAGCTGATTTACACATCCCTACGGCAACCCGCATTTGGCCCAATGCCAACTGGTATGAGCGCGAAGCGTGGGATATGTTCGGCATTACCTTTGATGGTCACCCCCATTTAACCCGTATTTTGTTGCCAAAATACTGGGAAGGTCATCCACTGCGTAAAGAATACGCCTCTCGTGCAACTGAAGTACCGCCTTATTATCTCGATAAAGGCAAGCAGATGTTTGAGCAGGAGAACCTACGATTTGTCCCAGAAGAGTGGGGCATGAAACGTAGTGGTCGTGACGAAGACTTTATGTTCCTAAACTTGGGTCCTAACCATCCTTCTGCGCACGGTGCCTTTCGCGTTGTGCTTCAGTTAGATGGTGAGGAAGTCATCGACTGTATCCCAGATATTGGTTATCACCATCGCGGCGCTGAAAAAATCGCTGAACGTCAAACTTGGCATTCATTTATTCCTTACACTGACCGTATCGATTATCTTGGTGGGGTGATGAATGAATTACCGTACCTCATGTCAGTGGAAAAACTGGCAGGCATCACGGTACCGGATCGCGCGAATACCATTCGTATCATGATGAGTGAGTTCTTCCGTATCACCAATAATTTGCTGTACTGGGGCACCTTCATTCAGGATGCGGGCGGTATGACGCCAGTGTTTTATATGTTCGCCGATCGTCAAAAAGCGTATGATGTGATTGAAGCGGTAACCGGTTATCGTATGCACCCAGCGTGGTTTCGCATCGGCGGTACCGCGATGGACCTGCCAAACGGCTGGCACAAACTGGTTCGTGAATTCTTAGATTGGATGCCAAAACGTATCGATGAATACGTCAAAGCCACCATGAAAAACAAGGTGCTACAACTGCGTACCCAAAACGTTGCCCAATACGATGCTAAATCTGCACTGGCTTGGGGCGTATCAGGTCATGGTCTACGTGCCACAGGTATCCCTTACGATGTGCGTAAAGCGCGTCCTTATCTTGGCTATGAAAATTTTGATTTTGAAGTGCCAATTGAGTTTAATGGCGATGCGTATGACCGCTGTTTGGTCAAAATTGAAGAGATTCGTCAGTCACTGCGTATCATTGAGCAATGTCTTAATAACATGCCAATGGGGGCATACAAAGCCGATCACCCACTGGCTGTCCCACCACCCAAAGACCGCACCTTAAATGACATTGAGACCTTGATTAACCACTTTATTTCAGTATCGTGGGGTCCTGTTATGCCAGAAGGCGAGTCCTCCTTTATGGTGGAAGCAGTGAAAGGTATTACCAACTATTATATTACGTCTGATCGCTCAACCATGAGTTACCGTACCCGTATTCGTACACCGACCTTTGCGCACTTACAGCAAATGCCATCAGTCATTAATGGTAGCTTGGTTTCTGACTTAATTATTTATCTAGCGTCGATTGACGTTGTTATGGCAGACGTTGACCGTTAGGAGAAAACCACCGATGAAGATTGTAACTGATAAAACCCCAAAGGTGGATGTCGCAAGCATTCTAACCGAAGCAGAAATTCACGACATTCATGAATTTATGCATCACTACCCACAAAGCCGCTCGGCATCACTTGATGCGCTAAAAATTGTCCAACGCCGTAATGGCTGGGTGGATGATGCACAAGTCAACGCGATTGCTAATATCTTAAAAATCCCAGTCACCGATGTGGAAGGGGTTGCAACATTTTATAACCGTATCTACCGTTCACCGGTTGGTCGTCATGTGATTTTGGTCTGTGACTCGATTGGTTGTTATCTGGTAGGTGCAGAGAATTTAGGTCAAGCCTTTGAGCGCACTTTAGGTATTAGTTTTGGTCAAACCACCCCAGACAATCGTTTTACCCTGTTACCCATTTGTTGTTTAGGCAACTGTGATAAAGGTCCAGCGGTTTTGATTGATGAAGATACCTACGGTCCTGTCCAAATTGAAGAGATTGCTGAATTGCTGGAGCAATACGCATGAATATAACCCGTCAAATTAATAATCGAAAAATTGGCAAATCACCCAGTCAATTGGGCGAGCAAAGCATTCCTATTTATGGTGATAAAGCGACAGCCACCAGTGAGACCAAGCCCCTGACTTGGCGTTTGGCGCATTATGACTCAGTGCTAGATTTGGCAACCTATGAAAGCCTAAAGGGGTTTGAAGGTCTAAAAAATGCCTTGGCTAAATCTGCCAAAGAAGTGGGCAACATGATTAAAGATGCTAACGTGCGTGGACGTGGTGGTGCAGGCTTTAATGCAGGTCTTAAATGGACCTTTATGACGCCACCCGATGGCGGACCCCGTTACTTGATTTGTAACGCAGATGAGATGGAGCCAGGCACGTTTAAAGACCGTCTATTGATGGAGCGCCTACCATTTCAGCTGATTGAAGGGATGATTATCTCAGGCTATGCCATTGGTGCAACGGCAGGGTATATTTTTATCCGTGGTGAGTACATTGAAGCCGCTAAACGCCTAAATAATGCATTGGATGAATGCCGTGCCAAAGGGTATTTAGGCGATAATATTCTAGGTTCCGGCTATAGCTTTGATTTACATGTACATACCGGTGCAGGCCGTTATATCTGTGGCGAAGAAACTGCGCTCATTAACTCGCTTGAAGGTCGCCGTGCCAATCCACGTACCAAACCACCCTTCCCACAAGTATCAGGGGCATGGGGTCGTCCCACTGTGGTCAATAACGTAGAGTCTTTAAACAACATGCCGGGCATCATGCTGCATGGCGTAGAATGGTATAAAGGCTTGGCACAAGGCAAATCAGAAAACCCAGGCACCAAAATCATGGGTTGTTCAGGTCTAGTTAATGACCCAGGGCTATGGGAACTGCCATTTGGTACCACCGCTCGCGAAATTATTTTTGATTATGCCAAAGGCATGAAAGACGGTCGTAAATTAAAAGCTTGGTTACCAGGCGGTGCATCAACTGACTTCTTAACCGCCAGTGATGAGCATTTAGACCTGCCAATGGACTTTGAACCCATCATGAAAGCGGGTAGCCGTTTAGGTACCTGCTTGATTATGGTGGTAGATGAATCGCAAGATATGGTGTCACTGTCGCTCAATTTGCAAAAATTCTTTGCCCGTGAATCCTGCGGTTGGTGTACGCCTTGCCGTGATGGTTTGCCGTGGGGGGTCAAAACCTTGCATGCCATCGATACAGGCAATGGTCAACCTGTCGATATTGACGTGCTGCGCCAATTGACCAAAGATTTGTGGTTAGGTAAAACCTTCTGCGCCCACGCACCGGGTGCGGTTGAGCCATTACAAAGTGCGTTAAAATACTTTTTACCAGAATTTGAAGCCAAAATTGGTAACAATGTGGCGCCTGAAGAACAATTGTCCCCAACGGGCGTGCCTTCATCTGTAAACAGCGGAAAAGTTGAAGTGTATCAACCGGTTAAGACCACCAATGGGCAATCAGTGTAAGGAATTAGCATGGCAATTATTCATATAGACGGTCAAGACGTCGAAGTTGATGGTGCCGATAACTTGCTACAAGCTTGTTTATCGCTTGGCATCGATATCCCTTATTTTTGTTATCACCCTGCATTGGGCTCGGTGGGTTCTTGCCGCCAGTGTGCCGTCAAGCAATATAATAACAAAGAAGATTATGAAGCGGGTCGTGGTCGTTTGGTCATGTCCTGTATGGTCAATCCGACCCCAGACATGTGGATCTCAGTGACGGATGCAGAAGTCAAAAACTTCCGTAAAAGCTTGGTTGAGTTCTTAATGACTAACCACCCCCATGACTGTCCAACCTGTGAAGAGGGCGGTCATTGTCACTTGCAAGATATGACCTACATGTCAGGTCACAATTATCGTAAATATCGCTTTACTAAACGTACCCACCAAAACCAAGACTTGGGTCCATTTATCAATCATGAGATGAACCGCTGTATTGCGTGTTATCGCTGCGTACGTTATTACAAAGACTACGCGGGTGGTGAAGATTTGGGCGTTTACGCATCAGCAAGCCGTGTGTACTTTGGTCGAGATAAAGACGGTCAGTTTGAAAGTGAATTTTCAGGCAACCTCACCGAAGTTTGTCCAACTGGGGTATTTACTGACAAAACTCACTCAGAGCGCTACAATCGTAAATGGGACATGCAATATGCCCCAAGCATTTGTCATGGCTGTTCGGCAGGTTGTAATATCTCAGCGGGTGAGCGCTATGGTGAATTGCGCCGTATCGAAAACCGTTTTAATGGGGAAGTCAACGCTTACTTCCTGTGTGACCGTGGTCGTTTCGGCTATGGCTATGTCAACCGCCAAGACCGCCCAATTCAAGCGATTGAAACACTAAACGGTAAACAAACCAATCTGAGCATTGACCATACTATCGATGCCATCAAAAACCGTTTACAGGGTAAAAAAGCCATCGGTATTGGTTCACCGGTTGCCAGCCTTGAATCAAACTATGCCCTAAAACGCTTAGTTGGTGCCGAAAATTTTAGCATTGGTATTACCAATCAAGAAAAAACTGTGGTACAAAAATGTATCGATGTGTTGACCACAGAAAATATCCATAATCCAAGCATGCGTGAGATTGAGGATTATGATGCGGTATTGATTTTGGGTGAAGATATTACCCAAACCAGTCCACGTATTGCACTGGCAGTACGCCAAGCGGCAAAAAATCGCGCCAAACAAATGGCAGATGCACTAAAAACGCCAGATTTCTTGGCAGAGCCTGTGGCTCGTATCGGTCAAAAAGACTACAGCCCAATCTTTATTGTGGATGTGAAAGATACGCGCCTTGATGATATTGCCGAAGTAAGCTGCGTTGCTACGCCAAGCGACATCGCTGAACTAGGCTTTAGCATTGCTGAGCACATGAAAACGTTGGCTACCTCACAATTACCAAAAGATTTGGTTATCGATGAAGACGATAATGCTGATATGCAAGCATTTGCTAAACATATCGCGCAGACGCTGCTTAAAGCAACCAAGCCACTTATCATCTCAGGCTCGTCGCTGTACCACACCGCCATCATAGAAGCGGCGGCACAAATTGCCAATATCGCTGAACAAAAACGCGGTGAAGTGGTCATCTATGAAAAAGGCGTGGTTGATACCCACAACATCCAAGTGGATGCAGAAATTGCCAAAATCGATGCAGAGCAAGCCAAACTCAAACAAGAGATGGATGAAGCGGCATTTGCTGAACAAGCCAAGCAAGTTAAACGTCCAAGCCGCATGAACCCGACCAAAGGCTATCAACAAAAAGCCGGTTTATACTTATCAGTACCTGCTGCCAATAGCATAGGCGTCAACTTGCTCGGTGGTAAAGCAATTGATGAATTAGGTGATGATGCCGATGTGGTGATTGTCATGGAAAATGACATCAGCCGCCGCCTAACCGCTGAGCAAATGAACCAATTACTAATCAACAAATCATTGATTGTACTTGATCATGAAGCTTACCAATGGCATAACCATGCAGATGTGATGGTACCTGTAGCAACCTTTGCAGAAGCGGACGGTACATTAATCTCAGCAGAAGGTCGTGCACAGCGTTTCTTCCAAGTGTATGATCCTGTCTACTATCGCCCGCAAAGCATGGTAAAAGAAAGCTGGCGTTGGTTACATGCGATAGAGTCTGAGCTCAATGGCCGTGCGATTGATTGGACGCAGCTTGATAATGTGATTGCTGCGGTCGCAGACACCAATCCACAACTAGCGGCAATCAGACAAGCAGCGCCATCAGCCGATTACCGTATTACTGGTCTAAAAGTCGCCCGTGAGCCACGCCGTTATTCCGGTCGTACAGCGATGCGTGCACCGATTTCTGTGCATGAGCCAGAGCAGCCAAAAGATATCGATACGGGCCTCACCTTCTCACAAGAAGGTTATGTGGGCACTCAGACGGATTCAGCAATGATTCCATTTGCTTGGTCAGCAGGTTGGAACTCACCGCAAGCTTGGAATAAATACCAAGATAAAGTGGGTGGTCATCTCAAACATGGCGATCCAGGCGTGCGTATTTTTGATGCGTTAACCGCATTGCCAAAACGTGAGTATATTGCGCCTGCGGCTGCTAGCCAACAAGGTTCAACCCAGCTAGTGCCGGTGTATAATATTTTTGCTAGTGATGAATTAACCGCCCGTAGTGAAGTGGTCGCCTCACAATTGACGTCAGCCGCTTTTAGTGTATCAACGGATGATGCGGATAAATGGCAGCTGCAATCAGGTGATATGTTAACGGTCACAGTGAAAGGTGTAGCAACTACATTACCTGTGCAGCTTGTCGATTACTTAGCTGAAAGCTGTGTGGGCTATCCTGTGGGTCAGGCGGGTGAATTAGAAGCCTTGCTAGCGCAGCCTTATACGGACATCAGTATCGTAAAATCAGCAACTACCAACACTGTCGTACCACCAGCAGCTAATAATGGTGGCGTGACAGCTCAAGTAACTCCAGGGGAGGGGGTATAATGGATTATTCTGTTAGACAGATGCCCGATTTACCTGTATGGCTGGCTGGGGTAATGTCCCCTGAAGCTTGGTCAATTGTATTTTTGGCAGTGCAATCAATTGTTATTTTCTTGGCGGTGGTGATTTTTGCCGCGTTGATGATTCCTTATGAACGTCGCATGTTAGCACTATGGCAAGACCGTTATGGTCCAAACCGTGTAGGTTGGCAAGGTTCGCTACAAGTTGCCGCAGATATGCTCAAAATCTTCTTTAAAGAAGACTGGACACCCAAATTTGCCGATAAATTTATCTTTATCTTGGCGCCTGCGATTTCATTATTTACCGCTTTAGCCGCTTATATCATTGTGCCAGTTACGCCATCACTCGGTGGCGCAGACTGGAGCATCGGTATTTTGTTCTTTTTTGCGATGGCAGGGTTGGCAGTTTATGCGGTGATGTTTGGTGGCTGGGCATCAGCCAATAAATACGCCTTGCTCGGTGGTCTACGCTCTGCTGCCCAAACCATTAGTTATGAAGTCTTTCTCGGATTATCGCTAATGGGTGTGGTAGCGCTGGCAGGGTCATTTAACTTACGCGATATCGTATATTCACAAGCCGGTGGTTTTTGGCACTGGAATGTGTTTGGTCAAATTTTAGGGTTTTTAACCTTTATGGTCGCAGGTGTGGCAGTCACCCACCGTTTCCCATTTGACCAGCCAGAAGCAGAGCAAGAATTGGCAGAAGGTTACCATGTTGAATACTCAGGTATGAAATTTGGTATGTTCTTTGTCGGTGAATATGTCAATATCGTGTTGGTATCGTCGCTGATTACTATTTTATTCTTTGGTGGTTGGTTGCCATTATTTGATGGACTGAGTTTTATCCCGCCGATTATTTGGTTCATGTTAAAAACGCTGTTTTTCATGACCATGTTTGTATTGGCGCGTGGGGCGTTGATGCGTCCACGTTATGACCAAGTAATGAACTTTGGCTGGAAAATTTGTCTACCCATTACCTTGATTAATTTACTCGCGACGGCGGCCTATGTATTATGGCGCACCCATGGTGTAGGGTAAGGTGGAGATTAACGTATGTATTTGACTATGGTAAAAAACACGATTACGGGTTTTGGCTCAATCTTGCGCACCCTAATCATGGTCGCAAGCCATGCGACCCGTAAACGTGATACGATTTTATACCCAGAACAACCTGTCCCTGTACCGCCGCGTTTTCGGGGGCGTATTGTACTGACACGCGACCCGGATGGGGATGAGCGCTGTGTGGCCTGTAACCTATGTGCCGTCGCTTGTCCGGTGGGTTGTATTTCACTGCAAAAAGCGGAACGTGAAGACGGACGCTGGTATCCAGAGTTTTTCCGTATTAACTTCTCACGTTGTATCTTTTGTGGTATGTGTGAAGAAGCGTGCCCGACAACGGCTATTCAGATGACGCCAGATTTTGAGCTGGGTGAGTACAATCGTCAAAACTTGGTGTATGAAAAAGAGCATTTGTTAATTTCAGGCCCGGGTAAATTTCCTGACTACAATTATTACCGTGTGACTGGGATGGCGACCAAAGATAAACCTAAAGGGGCACACCAAAATGAGTCTGCACCGATTGATTTACGGAGTTTATTGCCATGATAACCGGAGCAACGATAGGGTTTTATTTATTAGCGATTGTCGCTATTTTGGCTAGTTTACGCGTCATTACTCGCACCAATCCTGTGCATGCGTTATTAAACATGATTGTCACGCTGCTGGCGTTATCAGGTATTTTCTTTGCCTTAGGTGCGCCATTTGCCGGTGCGCTTGAAATCATCGTTTATGCCGGGGCGATTATGGTCTTGTTCGTTTTTGTGGTGATGATGCTGAACTTAGGCACCCAAAGTACTTTAGAAGAAGAAAGCTGGTTATCATCCTCGGCTTGGGCAGTGCCGGCAGGACTTGCATTTATTGTGGGTTTGACCTTGTTTAGTTTGATTGGCATGAAACATGGGTCTGAAGGAATGATGCCAGCGGTTATCGGGGTGGAGCCAGTCACGGCAAAAATGATCGGTGCCAAATTATTTACCGAATATTTATTGTTGGTCGAAATTGCAGGGTTTTTATTACTAGCGGGTTTGGTGGCGGCTTATCATTTGGCAAAATCTGCCTTGGATGATGAAAACGAAAGTCATAACAGTGAGCTTGGTAATACCCTACAACCTGCCTTAACGAATTTTATTGATAGAGAGCCCAGCCAACCGGCTGTGTTACGCGAAGTTCAGGAGGAGAAGGCATAATGGGACACTTTCCATTAGAGCATGTGCCGTTAGAGCACGGTCTAATCTTGTCAGCGATTTTGTTTGCCATTGGTTTTTGTGGTGTGATGGTACGACGTAATTTTTTGTTTATGTTGATGAGTCTTGAGATTATGATGAATGCTGCTGCCTTAGCATTTGTAGTGGCAGGTAGTCGCTGGGTCAGTCCTGACGGACAAATTATGTTTATTTTGGTGCTAACTTTGGCAGCCGCTGAAGTCGCGATTGGGTTGGCTATTCTTTTACAGTTTTATCATAAGCGTGGTCATTTAGATGTCGATACGGCAAATGAGATGAAAGGGTGAAATCAAAATGAGTATGTTACCTTTAACCTTTATGCTGCCGCTGATTGGCTTTCTGATTCTAGCAACCATGCGTGACCGCTTAAGCGAAAACGCAGCCGCAGTGGTCGGTGTCGGCAGTATGGGTTTGGCTGCTTTGTGTGCCTTGATGGCAGGCAGTGATTTTTTAATGAACCACACACAAGGCGCTGTCATTAATCAGCCATTGTGGACGTGGATGCAAGTCGGTAGTTTTGCCCCAAAATTTGGTCTCATGCTGGATGGTTTGGGCGTGACGATGATGGGCGTGATTACCGGTGTCGGTTTTTTAATTCATATTTTCGCGTCATGGTATATGCGCGGTGAAACAGGCTACGCAAGATTTTTTAGCTATATGAACCTATTCGTCGCAAGTATGTTGTTACTTGTGCTTGCTGACAATTTAGTGCTGTTGTACTTAGGTTGGGAAGGCGTTGGCATCTGTTCTTACTTATTGATTGGTTTTTATTATCACGAGCGCGCCAATGGACGTGCTGCGATGAAAGCCTTTACCGTAACCCGTGTGGGTGATGTGTTTTTAGCGTTTGGCTTATTCTTGTTGTTCCGTGAATTGGGTACGTTAAATATCTCAGATATCAATGCCAATGTATCGCAAATGCTCACGTCGGCAGGGTCCACGGTGACGATTTTTGGTCATAGCTATCCTACCATCAAAGTTGCGGCTGTGATGCTAGTGCTTGGTGCGATGGGTAAATCTGCACAGATTCCGCTGCATTCTTGGCTTGCTGATGCGATGGCAGGTCCTACGCCTGTTTCAGCCTTGATTCATGCGGCAACGATGGTTACCGCAGGTGTGTATTTAATTGCCCGTTTACATCCTGTGTTCTTATTGACCCCTGATGTATTGGCAAGTTGGGTAGGTATCGTTGGGGCAACAACATTGTTGGTTGCTGGTTTCTGTGCGCTTGCACAAACCGATATCAAACGTATCTTAGCTTATTCCACCATGAGTCAAATCGGCTATATGTTCTTGGCATTAGGGGTAGGCGCTTGGCAAGTTGCGATTTTCCACTTGATGACCCATGCGTTCTTTAAAGCTTTATTATTCCTAGGGTCAGGCGCTGTTATCTTGGCTTACCATCATGAGCAAAACATCTTTAAAATGGGTGGCTTGTTTTATAAAAATAAATTCCTATTTGCGGTGTTTGCGATCGGCGGGGGTGCACTTGCTGCGATTCCTTGGATTACGGTGGGTTACTACTCAAAAGATGAAATCATTTGGGAAACCTTCGCATCAGGTCATATGAATTTATTTTGGATGGCAGTGGTGGGTGCGTTTTTAACCTCGATTTATACGTTTCGTATGATTTGGATTGTGTTCTTTGGTGAAGAAAAAACGCCTATTCACGATCTTAAGGGTTGGACATACTGGCTGCCCCTCGCGGTATTGCTAGTGTTATCAACTGCAGTGGGGGCGATGATTCATCCACCATTAGCAGGCGTATTGCCACAAAGTTTTAGCGTGATTCATCCTGAGGTGGAATCAGGTAAGCACACGGCAGAAATGATTGTGATGGCTGCGATGTTGGCGGGTTTGATTGTTGGTGCTTTCTTGTTTGCCCTAGATAAAGGTCGCATTGTGAGTAAGTTTAACCAAACAGGTTTGGGCCGTGCGCTTAACTATTGGTGCTATCATGGTTTAGGCTTTGATGCTTTGTATGACATTGTGTTTGTTAAACCATTCTTATTGATTGGTAAGTTGATTAAAATTGACCCGATTGACCGCACTTGGAATATTTTACCAGCCCTATCGCTGGCAGGTAACCGAGTGGCGACATGGTTCCAATCAGGCTCGATTCGTGGGTATGCTGCAAGCTTCGGTCTTGGCATGGCAGTATTGTTGGTGTTGGTAATGATGATGATAGGGAAGTAACAGTTATGCAAAATAATCTCTTATTACCCGCCTTGATATTTATTCCAATCATTGCAGGTTTTCTGTGCTGGTTGGTTGAAAAAGTTGATGAACGTTTTCCGCGTTGGATTGCGTTTCTTGGCATGCTATTAACGTTTTTGATTACGGTAGCTATTTGGCAAAACGGTAACTTTATTGGTGCAGCACAAACCATTGCTGAGGTGACTGCTAAACCGACTTGGTTGGCAGAGTTTCAACTACCTTGGATGCCCTCATTGGGGGTCAGTTTCCATCTGGCCATTGATGGGTTATCGCTGTTGATGGTGAGCCTAACAGCCTTCTTAGGTATGATGGCGGTGGCGTGTTCATGGGGTGAGATTACTCGCCGTGTGGGCTTCTTCCATCTTAATCTGCTTTGGAGTCTGGGCGGTGTTATTGGTGTTTTCCTAGCAATCGATATGTTTTTGTTCTTCTTCTTTTGGGAGATGATGTTAGTTCCTATCTATTTCTTGATTGCAATTTGGGGACACAATGCGATTGGTGGTAAAACCAAAGAATATGCCGCAACCAAATTCTTTATTTATACCCAAGCATCGGGTCTGATTATGTTGATTGGTATTTTGATTTTGGTCATGATTCATGCATCAACCACAGGTCAAATAACGTTTAACTATATGGACTTGCTAGGTACAGATCTTGGTAAATGGCAATACCCAATCATGCTGATGTTCTTTATTGGCTTTGCGGTTAAATTACCAATTTTCCCACTGCATGGCTGGTTACCCGACGCGCACGCGCAGGCACCGACTGCAGGCTCGGTGGATTTGGCTGGTATTTTGATTAAAACCGCGGCGTATGGTTTATTGCGGTTTGTCCTGCCATTATTCCCAGAAGCTAGTGCTCAGTTTGCACCGATTGCGATTACCTTGGGCGGTATTGGTATTTTCTACGGGGCTTGGCTTGCGTTTATGCAGCAAGATATCAAGCGGTTACTTGCTTATACCAGTATTTCACACATGGGTTTTGTGGTACTTGCGTTGTATGCCGGTACGTTAATTAGTTTCCAAGGCTTGATGATTCAAATGTTGGCACATGGTCTTAGCTCAGCGGCATTATTTATCATGAGCGGTCAGCTTTATGAGCGTCTACATACCCGTGATTTGAGCCAGATGGGTGGTATGTGGGGTCAAATGCGTTATTACCCACCGTTACTTATGTTCTTTGCCGCGGCATTATTAGGTATTCCAGGTACTGGTAACTTTATTGGTGAGTTCTTAATTCTTCTAGGGTCTTTTGCCTCGCATCCTGTGGCAGTGGTGTTTGCCACCTTTAGCTTAGTCGTTGCAGGTTTATACGCATTAATTATGATTTATAAAGCATTATTTGGTACGCCAACAGCGACGATTGAGAAAATGTCACCAATGCGTGATATCAATGCGCGTGAAGCGGCAATCTTGTTGGTGCTTGCGTTTGGCTTGATATGGTTAGGTCTATATCCGCAATCATTCTTAGATACCTCTGATCACAGTATGCGGTGGATTAGTGAGGCATATCATGTCCAGCAAGTTGTACCTACTTCTCAAGAGCCATTTGCTCATATGGAGGTAAAATAGATGAATCCTATTATTCCATTTGCTAGCAATGTGCTCATGCCATTGTTTCCAATGATTTTAATTTCAATCACCACGGTGGTGGTGATGATTGCCATCGCCATGAAGCGTTCAAATTTTGTGGCAGGCACCCTTAGTGTCATTGGTCTTAATGCCGCCTTGGTTGTTGTGCTCATACAATTATTGGGTGGCAATCCTGATAGCATTTTGCATGGTCTGTATCAATTATTTACGCCATCACAAGGCTTGATCGCTCCTTTATTTGTGGTGGATAGCTTTGCCCAGTTCAATATGGTGATTATTTTAATCAGCTCATTGGCGTGTTTTACCTTGGCGTATGGTTACATTGAGGGCTATGGCGACAACAAAGAAGAATTGTATTTGCTAATGCTTATCTCAACATTGGGCGCGCTGTTTATGGTATGCGCTGATAACTTAGCCTCTTTCTTTGTCAGCTTAGAGTTATTGTCGGTACCGCTATATGGTATGTTGGCTTATACCTATGCCCGTGGTAAATCGTTAGAAGCAGGTTTCAAATACCTCATTTTATCGGCGACAGCCTCTGCTACCATGTTGATGGGTATGGCATTAATTTACTCAAACACAGGGACTTTATCCTTCCGTCAAATTGGTATGGCAATCGTGCCCATGTTTCAAAATGGTATGATTATGCCGATTTTGGTGGTGGGTACGGCATTAATGTTATTTGGTATCGCCTTTAAACTCTCAGCGGTACCATTTCACACTTGGACGTCGGACGTTTACCAAGGTGCGCCTGCACCTGTGGCGACTTTCTTAGGCAGTGTTTCCAAAGTAGCTATGATGGCGTTAGGGTTACGTTTTTTATTGTCGACGGCAACCTTAGCCTTGCCAGCAGTCAATACCTTGATTGTGGTGATTGCCAGTTTATCGATGATTATCGGTAACGTACTGGCGCTTCGTCAGCAAAATATAAAACGTCTGTTAGCTTATTCCTCCATTGCGCATATCGGCTATGTGTTAGCTATCATCAGCGCCGTAAAAGTTGAATCGGCAGGTTTTGTCAGCCTTTACATGGCAGTGTATGCGTTTACCACCATTGGTGCGTTTGGTGTCGTGACTATCATGTCAAGCCCGTATAAACGTCAAGGCGAGGCAGAATTGTTTGATAACTTCCAAGGTATTTTTTGGCAACGTCCTGTACTGACCGCTGTATTGACTGTGATGCTGTTGTCACTGGCAGGTATTCCATTGACCGCAGGCTTTATCAGCAAATTCTTTGCAATTTTTGCTACGGTTTCAGCGCAAAGTTGGTGGCTCACTGCCATGATTATCGTGGGTAGTGCGATTAGCTTGTATTACTATCTAAATCTTATGGTCACCTTGTTTAGACGTCCCCAAGCAGTGCAGCCGCACGATGCGGTCAATCATTGGGGTGTTCAAGCAGGCGGTATCATGGTATTGTTGGTGACGCTAGCAGTATTGTACTTCGGTATTTTCCCCGAAACGTTATCAAAAATTATCACGCTAGTTCGTATGTATTAATCCAATTTTAAGACTGCGACATAAAAAAGCGTATCTTAGCTCATTAAGGTACGCTTTTTTGTTTATAATGATGCAAAAAAAATGGTCAAGATAACATGTCAGATGATAAAAGTATTCGCGTTAAAGTGATTGAAGTGACCCGTTGGGCACCCACTTTACTAAGTTTCAAAGTCACGCGTCCCGATGGCTTTAAATTTACCGCAGGGCAATTTGTTAGGCTCGGTATCCATGGTAAAGATTTGCAATATTTTGCACAAAACCATGAGACCAAGTTAACAACTTCTGAGACGCAAGGTCAGCTCGTTGACCTTAATGGCTATGTGTTTCGCGCGTATTCTGTCGCATCTTCACCCTATGATGAATTTATTGAATTTTTCTCGGTGGTTATTCCTGAGGGGGAATTTACCAGTAAGGTTAATCATATCCAAGTGGGCGATAGTTTATTGCTCAATACCACACCATTTGGCTATTTGACCTTAGCCCGCTACCAGTTACCCCTGCCCAATGATTTGTGGTTGCTGGCAACAGGCACGGGTTTAGCACCATTTTTATCGATTTTAAAGACCATTGATGTATGGCAGCAATATCAGCGCATTATTTTGGTGTACAGCGCACGCACCTCGCAAGAGCTTGCTTATCAAGCAGAGATTGGGTCGATTAAGTCAATCTATGGCGACAATGGGGCGGCGTTTGTATTCTTGCCTATTGTCACGCGGGAAGCGGATTATGCCGGGGAAAAAGCGCGGATTCCTAACTTGATAGTGTCGGGCAAGTTAACCCAATTGGTAGGGCAAAAACTGGATAAAGAGTGCAGTCACGTGATGGTGTGTGGTAATCCACAAATGGTCGAAGATACCAAAGAAGCCTTAAAATCGATTGGATTGACCATGAATCGCCGCGGCGAAGGCAATATCGCCGTTGAAAATTATTGGTAAGCACCTCGTTAATTGGCAAAGCACAATCGGTAAAAAAAATTGGTGAAACAAAAGCGGTAAAGGATGAGGGTTGATACCCATGAAAAATACTAAGCCGCTTTTGTTGCGTTATTGGTCACTGCAGGATTATCCGCTTCGGTAATCAACTGGTCGCTACTACCTATATTGAGAATTTCACCGACGTTGGCATTGGCTCTCAGCAGTAGTTGCTGTTCAGCAAGATAGCCATGATTCACCTGCACCTTGCGCAGCGTCGCCATGATTTTCTCGTTTTTCTTCAGCCAGCGACCAATATCAAGATACAAGATATCATCTTTTTGGTGCACCAAATTGATTTTCTCCAAAATCATGCCGAGCGGGTCTTTTTTTAACACCCGTTTAAAAAACCAAAGCGCCGCACGAATCGCTTTTGATTTTAGATACGAATCTGAATACAAGGCAATGACATCGGTGTCAGTCAATTGCTGAAATACCAAGCGTTGGCGATAACGGTCAAATTGGGCATGCACCACACCTAAATTGACAGCAAGGTCAGCGTAGATGCCATTATAGTTGACCGTTGCATACAGTCGAAGCCAGCCTTCATGAATCTCCAGATGCATACTCAATATCGCTTTGACTTTTTCAACCACAAATTTTTGAATGGCATCGTTTAGCTGTTTTTCGGTGGCGGGTACGATAAACTCTTGACCGGCAAAATCTTCGATTTTTTCATACCACGTTTGCGATTTTTGCACCAGCTCACGTGCGATTTCTTCAGAATGGGTGGCAAAAAATTCATCCAGTTGCGTTTTGCTTGTTATCACTATCGTTTCTCAGTTTTTATATTTATATTGAAAGCTATTATTGTAGTCAGTTTTTGGGCATTGTAAAGTTGCTAATCATAAAGTTGCTAATCATAAAGTCACTAATCATAAAGTCACTGACCCGTCTACAAAAAATCTTGTACCATTAATTGGTAAACATTGCTTGCTACTTATTTCTTGCTACTTATTGATTGCTAACCACTGATTGCTACTGGCGTATGAATTTAGCTTTAGCCAATGTTTGATTTAATCTATAATATCTGCGCGTTATAATACATGAGTGATTTGTATTTTTTTAGCAAGGTTGTAGTGGTAGTTTCCTAGTGATAGCGTCCTAATCGTTCAAAGGGTTATAGTTTGGTGTATAGTAAAGACAGTCACCGTGATGTTTTTCAAAAGTTAATGCCACATACTGCGCCTTGCAAAGACAGCGTCATGCTATTTGCTACCATTACGGCGGTGGCAATTCATGCGGCTGTTATTTTTGGCATCCAATTTGAAGATAAAAGCTCACCAACCGCAGCAGTGCAAGAAGTCACCACGGTGTTGACCGAAAATCTGCAAAAGAATGAAAAAGCCGATTTTATCGCCAATGCCGGCCAGCAAGGTGGTGGTGAGTCCAACGAAAAGCTACGGCTTGAAAATAATACTATGAGTCCCTTAGAAGACGAAGCAATCAATGACACCGATGATATCGTGAGTCAAGAACGCCAAACGCGTCAACAAGCGTTTCAAGAAAGTTATCTACGTACCACGTTAAGCTTTGAAAAAATCCGCAGAGAAAATAATAATAAAAAACAAGATGATAGCGAAAATCTAGCCGCGCAAGAACAGCGGGTACAGGCACAAATTGCCACTCTTGAAACCAAAATCAGCAGTAATCGCCAATTACTAGCCAAAAAATCTGCGGTCAAAACTATCAGCAGTAACTCCACCACCACGGGTGAAGCCGCGCGCTATATCGAGAATTTTCGCCAACAAGCCTACCATATTGGCAACCAGCAATATCCGCAAGAAGCCCGCGCCAAAGGCATCAAAGGCGATGTCATGCTGATGGTGATTATCGAGCCTAACGGGCAAGTCAAATCCATCAAGGTCTTACAGTCATCAGGCGCTACCATCTTGGATGAAGCAGCAAAAAATTCGGTGCGTAAAGCCGCGCCATTTGGTAAATTCTCAAAGCAAATGCAAGATTATTTGGAGCTGCGTATTATCCGTACTTGGCGATTTGGTGATACCTTAACCGTTGATGACCAAAACCCCGCAATTTAACTTTTCACTAACTATGCTAAAGGCTATCCTATGTCAACCGTACTACACAAAGAATTGGCGCTATTTGACCTCGATAACACCCTCATCGATACCGATAGTGACTATATGTGGGGCGAATTTTTGGTCAAACATAATCTGGTAGAAGAATCGCTGTATCGTGCTAAAAATCGGGAGTTTTATGAGCACTATATTGCAGGGACGCTCGATGCGGTCGTCTATAATGAGTTTGTGGCAAGCTTTTTAAAACAGCATACCTTGACCCAGTTACATGAATGGCGTGAGCAATATTTGCAAGATGAAATCGCGCCGAAAGTGCGTCCAAAAGCGGTTAACGCTATCCAGTCACATTTACAAGCAGGGCACGATGTAGTAGTGATTTCCGCCACCAATGCCTTTGTGGTCAAAGCGATTGCTAACAAATTATTTTTGGTAGAGGAAGATAATATTTTAGCCACTGAGCTTGAAGTCACCGAGCAGGGATACACGGGTAAAGTCGCAGGACAGCCAAACTTTAAAGAAGGCAAAATCATGCATTTAAAAAATTGGATTGCTCAAAAAAACGCGCAAGGCATTACTTATACCAAAACTTATGCCTATTCGGATTCAAAAAATGATTTGCCGCTATTAGAATGGGCGGATGTAGCGATTGCAGTCTGCCCCGATGATACCCTACACGCGCATGCCTTAGCGCATCATTGGGCAGTGGAAGATTGGTCGATGAAAGCGCAGGCTTAGTGGGCGACGGCTGAGATGAATCCAGTGACAGATTCAGGTATAATGGCGCATTTTTCATAGAAACACGTTAAGGTAACCACGCATGGAAATCAACCCGTATTTAGAGCATATCAAAGACTTAACTGACCGTGGCAACCAGCTTCGGGGGTATCTTTGACATCGAAGCCAAGCAAGAGCGTTTGGAAGAAGTCAATTTAGAGCTTGAAAACCCAGAATTGTGGAACGACCCAGAGCGTGCCACCAAAATCAGTAAAGAAAAATCGCAGCTTGATAATGTCATTGGCGTGATTACCGCTTTAGATGACAAGTTAGAAGATGCCAAAGCCATGATTGACTTAGCGGTGGAAGCCGATGATGCGACCTTATTGGCAGACGTACAAGCGGAACTCGATGAGGCCGAAGCCAAAGTCGCAGATTTAGAGTTTAAGCGTATGTTTAGCGGTGAGATGGATGGCAACAATTGCTATGTTGATATCCAGTCAGGCTCAGGCGGTACCGAAGCACAAGACTGGGCAGAGATGCTACTGCGGATGTATTTGCGCTGGTGTGAATCACATGGCTTTAAAGCCGACATCATGGAACTATCAGCAGGTGGTGTCGCAGGGATTAAAAGCGCATCGATACATGTCAAAGGTGACTATGCGTTTGGCTGGTTACGTACCGAAATCGGCGTGCATCGTTTGGTGAGAAAATCACCGTTTGATAGCAACAACGGTCGCCACACGTCGTTTGCGGCGGTGTTTGTATCGCCTGAAATTGATGATAATATCGAGATTGATATCAACCCTGCCGATTTACGCATCGATACTTATCGCTCAAGCGGTGCCGGCGGTCAGCACGTTAACACCACTGACTCTGCGGTACGTATCACTCACCAACCGACAGGCATTGTGGTCGCGTGTCAAAATGAACGTAGCCAACATGCCAACAAAGACACGGCAATGAAAATGCTACGCGCCAAACTGTACGAGCGTGAAATGATGCAGCGTATGGAAAAGCAACAAGCGCTAGAAGAAACCAAGTCGGATATCGGTTGGGGGAGTCAAATTCGCTCGTATGTGCTCGATGACTCGCGGATTAAGGATTTGCGTACAGGGGTGGAAACTTCCAATACCCAAGCGGTGCTGGATGGTGATTTGGATAAATTTATCGAAGCGAGCCTAAAAGCAGGGCTTTGATTTAACTGCATTGGCCACAATAACCCATTGCTAATTTATCCGCACTTGCTAAAATTAGAGGGTCAATTTTTTAGTTGACGCGCTTTTTTTTCATAAGGATTTGATATGCTGTACCAATGGCAAGACAAAAAACCCACTTATCAGGCACCCTTCACAGGCTGGGTCGCAGACTCGGCTGAAATCATCGGCGATGTGCATTTAGCTGATAACGTCAGTGTGTGGTTTGGCGCGGTGATACGCGCGGACAATGCGCCGATTTATTTGGGCAAAAATAGTAATGTGCAAGAGAACAGTGTGATACACACCGATGAGGGT
This sequence comes from Faucicola osloensis, assembly GCF_020041925.1. GTDB lineage: Bacteria > Pseudomonadota > Gammaproteobacteria > Pseudomonadales > Moraxellaceae > Faucicola > Faucicola osloensis_D. The sequence goes on from NZ_CP083409.1 coordinate 1,938,047, forward strand.
ATCGCCGTCACCATTGGCGAAGGCGTGACGATTGGGCATTTGGCGATGCTACACGGCTGCACTGTTGGTGATAATAGCTTGATTGGTATCGGTGCGATTGTGCTCAATAATGCCCAAATCGGCAAAAATTGCATCATCGGTGCCAATGCGCTTGTCACCGAAAATATGCAAATCCCAGATAATTCCATTGTGATGGGTAGCCCAGCTAAAGTTGTCAAAACCTTGCCGCAAGCGCGCGAAGTTATGCTTCAACAATCAGCTTTACATTATGTTGATAAAGCCCATGCTGTTAAAGCAGGGCTTAAAGCCCTAGCGATTGAGTATTAAGTTTTTTGCGTATTAAGTTGTTATAATAGTAATTCAGTAATTCAGTAATTCAAAAAAAATTAGACCAAAAAAAAGGATAGTCACTTTACTATCCTTTTTTTATGCAATACATGATTAAGCAATACGTTGTCTTAACGCTGCAGCACGTTCTACCAATATCGTGTTGTTGCTGTCTTTGACTTCATCAAGCAAGCGTCTGGCACTGTCGTATTCCCCTAAATTCACATACTGTTCTGCCAAATCTACGTTTAACGTATCCGTGTCGATATCCTTAATCACATCGAGTATCGCTGATAAATCTTCAACGACTGGTGCCGTTGTTGGGCTTCCCTCATCTGCTATCGATATCGTTTCAAGACTAGCGGTTGGGGTCGTAGTTGTCTGATTAGTTGCTTGAGTAGCTGCATCATCAAAAGACAAATCAATCAAGTCATCCGATGGGGTAGGCTCAGTGACCAAGACATTTGACGTAGCGTCTTGCGCTTTGGTCGTGTCATCGTCTAGCGCAAAATCAAACATATCATCTGAGATCAGTAGCGAATCAGATTGGCTAGGGGCGCTAACTTCTGCCAAGTCAACAACAGGCTCAGCGACCGATGGGGTAACAGGTGTGGCTAATGTGGTTGCTTCTGCTTGGAGTAGTAATTCATCATCCAAATCAAACGATGCAATATCTGTGGCTTCATCACTTGCAACCGGTACAGAAGTTGCTGCATCGGAAAATAGATTGCTAGATGCTTTGGTATCTGACGCGTCAAAGATTAAGTCGGCTTCTGTAGTAGCGTCATTGGTTGGAGTAACCGCTGGCTCAGCGTTCAACTCAAAGTCGAAATCAAAATCATCTGCGATATTGTTGTCAGCGCTCGGTGCAGCCGTTGGGGTAGTTATCATTGGTTCTACAGCAGTAGCGGTAGGTGTTGATTGCGTTTCTGGTAAACTAAAGTCAAAATCAAAATCGCTGTCGCTAATAGCCTCGTTATTGACGTTACTTGCCAAAGTGGTGGTTACAGGTTCATCTATCGGCGCAAAAATTTCGGTAGGCGATTGTAGGGCAGGGGCAGTGACAGTCTCAGCGGTCGCGGGCTCTTTGCTAGGCAGATCAAAATTAAAATCGTCAAAAGTTAACTCATTTGATTGTGATTGCGCCGCTGTATTCTCGGTAGTAGGCTCAGTTGCAGGCGGGACAGGTGCAATTTTGGTTTCAGGCACATCGAGTGCAAAGTCAAAATCTAATTCATTATCGGCATCGTTGCTAGCACCATTAGCTAGGGTTGCTGGCTGTGCCACTTCAGTCACACTCGGCATGGCAACCTGTAAATGGCTATTGACAGCTGGCTTATCACTGTCTTGTTTAAAGCCTGGCAGATCAAAATCAAGTCCATCTGATTCAACAGCTTCAGGGGTATGGGTCATCGCAGTGCTGCGTGCAGTTATCGATTGTTCTTCATCTACCAGCATTTTTAAGTTATTGGCTTGGGTGGTGAGATTGAGGGTTTGAACAGTCTGCAAAGTCGTTTGCGGTAGGTCAGCGGTAGCTGGGCTTGGCATCTGCGATTGACGTTGCAGTTCTAGTTCGCGCTGCTGCTCAGCTAAGGTTTTTGGACGTTTGACTTGGGTCTGAGTATCAACTTTTGTCTGGCTTTTACCTTTTTTCATCAAGAAAACGCCAGCAACGATTACCAAAATCACCACTGCTGCGATACCTATCATTATCGGATCCATCTTTCACCTCATCGTTACGGTAGATAGTTATCATTAGGGCATAGCAAGATATAAGCTACCGCTTTATGCGACTAATGAATCACCACAAATTTGTTGTACGGTATGAAATGACACAGCACACAGGCAATATCATCCACGCGCTGTATTATTTTTTGTTTAACTCTTTTAAGCGTTTTTCTAATTGGGCAAGCTTGGTGTTTTGTATTTTCAAGCGATTTTCAGCGCCCACTAAGTCTTGATTGAGTTTGTTAACTTTAGTGGCTTGCTGGGCGGTGGCTTGGCGTTTTTGTTGCACTTGAGCCGCCACTTGCGATGACATGCCCTTGCCCACCTTGTTCTTGGTACTTTGACCTTGTACTGAACCATTGCTATGATTAGGTGCGATGATGGTCATTTCAGATTTTTTAGTCGCTGCGTATGGCCGCGGTGGTTTTTGTGCTTTAAGTGTCTTTTTTGTCGTTTTTAGGGTGGCTGGTTGTTTGGCAGCAGATTTTGGTGCGATGACAGATTTTTTGCTTGCGACACGTTTTTTGTTTTGACGATATTGTTGTCGCGCTTTATTGGCTGATTTTATCCCAATTTGTGAAGGGACTACTTTATATTTTGGGATTTGTAATTGGGTATTGGCGACAAGTTTGGTTGGGTCATTATCGGGGAACGCGGTCGGGTTGGCTGCCATGATATCTGCCATCACTTGACCCACATCTTTGCGGTTCGCCGCTGCGATATTATTGGCGATGGTCCAAAGGTTGTCATTGCGCTGTAGTGTATAAGTAGTTGTCTGGCCAATGATTTGCGGGTTTTTGGCGCTATACTCAAATTTGGATTTGGATTTGTCTAAAGCTTGATTGCCATAACTAGCTGCTGGGCTTGGCAATTGATTGTCTGCGGCGCTTGTTTGCATGGGGTTTTGCGTTTGTGGCACGGCTTGCGTATAAACAGCGCCATTTGGCTGAACAGATCGAACCGTTCGCGTCTCTTGAATACGCAGGTAGTCACTGTTTTCGCTAGCCAGCGTCATTGGGGCGGCGCCGGCGGGCATACCAGTCGTAGGTAAATTAGGCAGCTGGTTGATGGTGGTTGATGGCAACGTTATCGGCTGCATGGGCATAGGGTCGGGCGACATAACAGGCAACTGCACAGGATTGGCCGAACCTATGACGATGTTTTGCGCAGGTGATTGCAAAGCCGTGGTATTGGCTTGCGTGGTGATTTTTTGTGCGCTGTCGATAGGCATCAACAAGGTTTTTGGCAGTGTTTTGGTCACGCCATTTTCCGTGATATTGAGCACCACATCGGTAAATGGGGCATTAATCGCACGTTTGGTGGTCAATACAATCTGACCGCCATTGCTACTGGTTGGGACAAATTTGATTTGAATATCGGCATCTTTTGACAAGCCTAGCTGGCGATAGACATCAGCTTGGGCGACTTTGACAGAAAAAGTTCTTGGATTGATATCACTGACATTAATACTGGCGTTTAAAGGTTGGTTTTGTTGGGTTTGTACATAAGTATCGCCAATATTGACGGCATAAGCGACAATGGGAAGCGATAAGGGAAAACCCAATACCAAGTGTACAGAGTATTTTTGCCAAGACATAAAAAATCCTTGCTGAAGGTATCATAGCCTAGTTAGGGGTGTTAAAAAATGCCTACTTGTGTGGTCGCACGGTAGTCAATATACCGACAGGCAATATTCAAATATCAAATTAATCGATAGTCCAACAACTTGACAAAAGTTTCAGTCAAATTATCTGCTCAACTTTACACTTTTTGTCCAAAACTCTCAATAGTCTGACTCGCTTATTATTGGCATAAAGCTTGGGATAAAGCCCGCTATTGATAGCAATTTACGCGCGGATTGATACGTGGATTGATGCTTGGATAATGAAGCTATACTATCAATACCCTGACAATACCCTGACAACGGCAATCCCTGTCTACTGGTCATGGGGTTTTTCAGGGGTAAATAACGGATTAACAACATCAGATTTATCTACCCAGGCATAAAAAAACACGCCCTAGTCAGCGTGTTTTTTATAAAACCTTGAGTTTATAATTGATTGCGGATAATCGCAAGTGTGCGGCGTAGTGGCTCTGCCGCGCCCCATAACAACTGATCGCCAACGGTAAAGGCGGATAAATATTCGCCACCTAGATTCATCTTACGAAGACGACCTACGGCAACTTTAAGGGTGCCAGTGACCGCCACTGGGGTTAGACGCTCAACGCTTGCTGCTTTGTCATTTTCTACCACATCTAGCCACTCATTACCACTGTTACGAAGCGCAGCTTCAATTTCTTCTAGAGGGATGTCTTTTTTTAGTTTGATGGTCAAGCCTTGTGAGTGACAACGCATGGCACCGATACGCACGCAGATACCATCAATCGGCACAATGTTGGCATTAGTCTTGTCTGCATCATTGCCTAAGATTTTGTTGGTTTCAACACAGCCTTTCCATTCTTCTTTTGATTGCCCGTTTTCTAGCTGCACATCAATGTAAGGAATTAAGCTACCAGCAAGCGGCACACCAAAGTATTGTTTTGGGAATTCGCTACTACGTTGTAATTCGGCTACTTTACGGTCAATTTCTAAAATTGCGCCTGCCGGGTTATTAAGTTCGTCTGCAACGCCATCATGGATGTAGCCCATGCCTTTGATCAGCTCACGCATGTTGTTGGCGCCCGCACCACTTGCCGCTTGGTAAGTCATCGCAGATACCCATTCAACCCAATCGCGTTTGAACAACTCGCCAATCGCCATCAACATCAAAGATACCGTACAGTTACCACCGATAAAGTCTTTTTGACCATTTTTGATAGCGTCGTCAATGACATTGCGGTTGACTGGGTCTAGGACGATGATGCTATTGTCAGTCATACGTAGGGTGCTTGCTGCATCAATCCAGTAACCTGTCCAGCCTTTATCACGTAGCGGTTGATGGACTTCTTTAGTATAGTCGCCGCCTTGACAAGTAATAATGACATCACAAGCCGCTAAAGCCGCTAAGTCATGCGCATCTTCAAGCTTGCTAGGGGCAATGCCATTTGGGGTAGGGGCATCGCCACCGGCATTACTGGTAGAGAAAAACACGGGAGTAATGCCTTCAAAGTCGTTTTCATCCATCATACGTTGCATTAATACCGAACCGACCATTCCACGCCATCCGACCAAACCTACGCGTAGCTGACTCATGATAACCCTTCCTTACTGTAAACAAAATAAAATAAATAGTGCAGAAAATTCACATTGATTTTTCAATTAGTAACCTGTTACCTTGCCTGTATTTGTAAGGTTTTGCAAGTGAATTTTTTTTTAGATGGGGCATCTATTTAGCTATAGATGGTAGGCTGATAGCGATGTCAGGGTGAAAAATAGCGTTTGGCAACACAACTGCAATTTATCAGCATTATTTTTGCGGCTACTATATCGCCATGCTATTGATAACAAGCTAATGATAACAAGCTAATATTGACCAACGTGAAATGCAATATAACATGAAAGGATAGACAATGACGCTGTTGTTACAGTTGCTAGCAGGTTTTGTGGTTTTTGCAACTTTTTGGGCAACCATCCCTAGGTTTGAATGGTGGTTTAGGGTTGCTGATTTTCCCAGGAATCAATTGATTTTTTTGGGGTTGGTGGCGCTCATTGGCTTACTTTGGCTGGGCGCTTTTGACAGTCGTTGGCAGATGGGATTGATTTTACTGCTGCTTATTGCGCTGGCTATGCAAGCGTACATGGTGTTGCCTTATACGTTTTTGTGGAAGAAACAAGTGCAAACGGCACAGCCAAAATCACGCGATTATCAAGTGAAATTGTTGGTTGCCAATGTGTTGACGACCAATCCAAATAAACAAGCTTTGATTGACCTTATCCATAGCCATCAACCCGATATTGTATTGACACTCGAAACTGACCAAGCGTGGCAAGACGCTTTAAGCGCCATTGAGGCTGACTATCCATTTAACGTCAAAGTGCCACTCGATAACTTATATGGTATGCATTTGTACTCAAAGCTTGAGCTTATCAATCCCCAAGTAAAATATCTGGTGGTTGATGATATTCCATCGATTCATACCCAAGTTCGCCTAGCCATGGGGAAGGTTGTTTGGCTATACTGCTTGCATCCCATGCCACCGAGTCCAACCGAAGCGGATAAATCGGTGACACGGGATGCTGAGCTGTTAATGGTAGGCAAACATATCAACGCCAACGACTTGACGGTGATTGTTGCAGGTGATCTCAACGATGTGGCGTGGTCGCATACCACACGCATGTTCCAGCGTATCTCAGGACTACTAGACCCTCGCATTGGGCGAAAATTCATCAATACCTTTCATGCCAGTTACCCATTTTTGCGCTGGGCGCTTGACCATGTTTTTCACAGCAATCACTTCACGCTGGTATCGATGGCGCGTATGCCGAACATTGGCTCCGACCATTTTCCCGTGCTCACTACGTTACAATATGAACCTGAAGTCATGGATGAGCAGCCTGAACCTTTGCCAAGCATCGCCGATCACCAAGAGGCGAAAGAAACCATCAAAGAAGGGGTTAAAGAAGGCGAAAAACTATCGGAGGCTCAGCGTGATAGCGCTAGTGATGCTAGCAAATTATTGAAAGGCTCATGAGAAATCTAGCAGCGGGCAAGCTAAAACCCCATGTAAGCATTTGCTTACAACAGATTCCGCCTTTTGCGGCTAGTAACCAACCGTGCAACAACCTACAATGAACTCATCAACACAAGGATGATACCAAGGAATGGTAGTGTTGAGACGCTCAGGATGAGTAATATCATGGAAAGCCAATAATAATAACATAGTTGACATGAAGTGCCCTAAAACCCAAGTCTATTGCCCTAAGACTTGGGTTTTATCTTTTTTGGTACTTATCAATCATAATCTAGCATAATCTAGCATAGTCTAGCTACCTTGTTTTTTGCTTGTTTTGACTACTTACATGCAAATGCTGCAAGGCTTGTGGCGGTAGTTATTTTCACGGGCAGCAAATAATCGCTGTCAATAGTCCTAGTCACCAAATAGTCGAAGTTTTTTAAAATAATCTTTGCTAAAATATCCGCACTTTTTAATCAAAGCTGACGGACAATGATGATGAACCAGTCTGAAATTCTTGAAGACTCACCTAAACAAGCCCCTAATAAATTTGCCCATCCCAACAATGATAGCCAATTTCTGATTGCCCCTTCGATTTTGTCGGCAGATTTTGCCCGTCTGGGCGAGGAGGTCGAGAAGGTTATCGCCGCAGGTGCAGATGTGGTGCATTTTGACGTGATGGACAATCATTATGTCCCAAATCTGACCTTTGGTAGCATGATTTGTCAGGCACTGCGTGATTATGGGATAACTGCGCCGATAGATGTGCATTTGATGGTGTCACCGGTTGATAGTATGATTGAGCAGTTCTTAAAAGCGGGCGCTAGCATCATTACCTTTCACCCAGAAGCCACGCAACATGTCGATCGCTCGTTACAACTCATCAAAGATGGGGGTGCTGACTGTGGACTGGTGCTCAATCCCGCCACGCCGCTACACTATCTAGACTATGTGATGGATAAAGTTGACCAAATTTTATTGATGAGTGTTAACCCAGGGTTTGGTGGGCAAGCATTTATTGATGGCACCCTCAAAAAAATTGAAGCGGTGCGCGAAATGATTAGGCTATCGGGTCGCAATATTCGTCTTGAAGTCGATGGCGGTATCAAAGCCAGTAATATTCGTGCGGTTGCCGAAGCAGGGGCGGATATGTTCGTCGCCGGTTCAGCAATATTTAACCAACCTGATTATCGCCAAGCGATTGACGCGATGCGTGCCGAACTGGCTTTGGTCGGTCGCTTGCCAGCGTAAATGCTACACAAGGAATCATACACAAGGAAATTGGTATGGATGTTCAATCCCCGTCTTTAGTACCCAAAGGTCTGACAATTGGGCTGGCAATATTTGCGGTGTTGCTAGGGTTGGCAGGTTTTGGGTTTAGGTTGATGTTTGGCGATAGTTTATCATCAATGCTGCCCTCACTGGTGAGTACCATTGCGATTTTTTGGCTAGGTATTCCACTGGCTTTTGTCGTGGGGTCAAAGGTGTTAAATCGCTACTCAGGGCGTGCACCGATTCAAAATCGCAATGCATTAACCTTGGGTTTGTTATTTAGCTGTGTGGCGATGCTATGGATGATGGCGGCATATTCTTAGCGGTTCGCTCGGCGAGTCGGCACCCATCAAGACATTGACATTAACGCTAAAAATTGATGCTACACATAACACCAATCCTCAGTAATTATTTAGGAATTTATTGAATGGCATTGCCACATTATACTAAGCAAGAATTATCGATTTATCCCAGCAATCTTCCAAAAGGCTTAATCAACACACTGATAGTTGCTTGCTTGCTGTTAGGGTTGGCGGCTTTACGCAGTAGCAAGGGAATGCAAGGCTGGCTCAATGTCATCGAAAATTGGGTGTTTATGCTATTGTGGATTCCGCTTGCCGTCACCCTTTGCGCATTACCTTTTAAGTTACGGGATGACAGTTTTGAGCTTAAATTGGCGTATTATCTCGGTATGTTTGTGGCATTTTTATTTGAAATCAATAAACTTCGCTATTGGCATACCATGTAAACATGACGATTTAGGGTAACAGTTAATAGCTAAAAGTAATCGCTAAAAGTTTTGCGCAACACTTTTTTTGACCGATGAATTTTTAGGCTTAGCCAACGCTAATATGCTTGAATTTTTAAACAGTTGCAATCATAGTAATGCTATATTTGCTTTTTATAGGCAGGCTGTTATTGATATACAAGCTGTTAGGGCGTATAGATGAATATTTTGCTCGGTATATTGTTGACTGTATTGATAAGCTTTCTAGTGTATCGATGGATAAGGCTGGCTTGGTATAAACTGCATGACATGGCAGGTATTGAGGTCGGAATGTCTCAATATTCTGTACCGCCCACAGCATCGCCGGCAAAACCAGAAACCATGCGCTTGGCGTACCAATCAAACCTGCCAATTCCCAATACCTTCGGTAGTGATAGCCGTTTTGAGTTGATGCCACGTGTTGGCAAACATGCGCGCAATAAAAAATGGTTTAAAGCAAAAACTCAACAACCGCGATTATCTTCACCTTCGATTTTAGGTATTGATGGCGCGTCAATTGAACGTATGCCAACAGCTGCCGTAATGCTGCTTGATACCATCCATGACAAACTCATTCGTTATCAGGCGTGGCAACGCGACCAAAGCCAGTCAGCCAATCAAGCAGACCATCCGCAAACCCAATGGTTGACTGAAAATAAGTTTGTGGTCAATCGCTTGATTGAGCAGACGATTCCTGAAGCAGTACACCAGTATGACCAAATTGCCAAATATCATTCCAGTCAGCTCAATCAAAAAATTCAGGGTGAGATGACCGCAGGCGAGATGCTAATTGAGGTATTGGCTCGGGTCAATCTGCAATTAGATGAATTGCTCAATGAGATGTTTCATGAAGTCAGCCAGCAATTTGCGTCAACTTACCGCTATGTCAAAAATCGCACGTAGTTGATGGTAGATTAACATTGGTAGATTAACATAAAAAAAGCGTATCAATTTGATACGCTTTTTTGTAAGTTGCTTTTTGTGTAAATTTTATAGTGGTTAGCTGCTTCTTTTTTCTTTATCGCGGCGTAAGTGATGACCGCCGCGGCGCGCTTTTAGCGGTTTTTTCTCAAAGCGTTCTTGGCGGCGTTTGGCAATGCCGTAAAGCCCTGTGCCTTGGCGCGGGCGAATGTTGACAAGTCCTGCTAAGGTGTCAATCTCACGGCGATCTAGCTCAAGATAGCGACCCGTGCGAAGCTCCCTTGGGAGACTGACAGAGCCGTAACGGATACGCAGTAGTCGGCTTACTTTTAAGCCTTGCGATTCAAATAAGCGGCGTACTTCACGATTGCGACCTTCTTTGAGTTTGACTTGGTACCATTTATTGATACCTTCACCGCCTTTTTCAACGATGTCATCAAACTGTGCCATACCATCTTCTAGCATGACGCCACGTTTGAGATTTAAGATAATCTCAGGGGTGACTTCGCCCATCACACGCACCGCATATTCGCGCTCTATTTCATTTGATGGGTGCATCAGACGGTGAGCCAGTTCCCCATCATTGGTAAATAGCAATAAACCTGTTGAGTTGATGTCCAACCGGCCCACCATTACCCAGCGGTCATGGTTCAGTGGTGGCAAGCGCTCAAACACCGTGGGACGACCTTCTGGGTCATGGGCTGAGCAAATTTCGCCTTCTGGCTTGTAATACATCAAGATACGGCGGCGTTTTTCGTTTTCTGCGGTATAGCGTAGCAAACGTCCATCGACTCGGATTTCATCGCCCTGTCCGACACGGTCACCAATGGTAGCGACAGTCCCGTTAACACTGACGCGACCTTCGCGAATCACATCTTCCATTTGGCGGCGCGAACCTAAGCCTAGACGGGCGAGCGCTTTTTGCAGTTTTTCGTCTTTCATTCAATAATCCTTTAATAGGTAGCAACATTTCACAATGTTGTGCTAGCATGAAACTTCATGCTTGTGCCTATTGTAGGACAAGCGATGATTGAAAGCTAGTATAAACTCATGTGGCTAAATTTTAACCAGTATTTTAACCAAAAATTTAATATAAATAATATCACATTGTAAAAATTATTTTACGTTATAATCATCGACATAAGTGAATCAATACAACTAAAAGGAATAATAACAATGAAAGGGCAAATAGCCAATTTCTCGCCGCAACATGGTCAAGGTATCATCATGGCGGAGGACGGAAAAAATTACCCATTTACTAGCCAACAATGGCAACAAGCCACGGCACCGATGGCAGGACAACAAGTAGAATTTAGTGTCGATGCGCAGGGTTATGCAGTGGCAGTTGTCGGTCTTGCCGCAGGCAATGCTATTAATCTGAACAAACCGATAGATAGCACGATTGCGCCCATCCCTCACGGCTATACAGACAACCCTACAACTGCCAACTATGGTCAAGTTACTCACGCAGTGGGCATGAATGCCGTCAATCCAGCATGGGCGATTGAAGAAAATTATGGCTTTTTTGATTGGGTCAAAAAAAGTCTCAGCAATTATGCCAATTTTAAAGGGCGTGCTAGACGTAAAGAATATTGGTATTTTTATTTGGCGTGGGTCATGTTGTATCTGGGTGGGGCAATTATCGATTATATGATTGGTACTGATGGCATTGTGGCGGGGCTTATTTCTTTGGCGTTAGTGATTCCCAATATTGCAGTAGGTGTTCGCCGTTTACATGATGTTAATAAATCAGGCTGGTGGATGCTGATCGCTTTTATTCCCATCATTGGCGGGATTATGCTGCTGGTATGGTATTGCACAGATACCAAGCCGAATGTCAACCAGTGGGGCGCCCCTGCTCGCCGCTTGCCTTGAGGCAGGTTGTTGTTGAGGCAGGGTTTTTAAACAGGGTCTTTAACAAGCTGCCCAGTCGGCAGCTTTTTTATATCTCAAGCTGTTGCACATCAGCTAGCTTTGGTAAATCTTGCAAGTTTTTAAGCCCAAAGGCGGCTAAAAACGCTGGGGTAGTATGCAGTAGTGCAGGACGTCCCAGCGTATCGCGAAATCCTTGCTCAATAATCCAGCCTTTATCAAATAGTTGCCGTAAGATATTGCTCAATACAGTCACGCCACGAATTTGCTCAATATCGCCACGCGTCACCGGTTGTTTGTAAGCAATCACACTTAACGTTTCTAATAACGCTTGGCTTAAGGTTTCTTGACGCTGGGGAAAAACTTGCTGAATAAGCGGGCTAAAGTCATTGGCGATTTGCAATCGGTAGCCGCTAGCAGTATCCGCTAAGGTTAACGCGCCTTGTGATAGACGCTGCTGCAAGACCGTGAGCGCCATGCTCAGTTGGTTTGGATTAATCGATAGCCAGTGACATAGCTGTTTGGCAGTAATCGGGGTTTCTGAGGCATGTAAAATCGCTTCGATAGATTTGCTATGCTGCTGGGCAAGCTGATGTTGTTGGTTAAAATCGGTCATGACGACGCCCATATCAAGGTTAGTTCGCTTACATCGGAAGTGTTGTCATCATCTTGTGCGACAAACTTTAGCATCCGCTGTTTGGCTAATTCCAAAATGGCAACGAAACTCACCACCACACCCAGTTTGCCTTGTGATTTATCTAATATGTCGTGGAAAGTGCCTTGACCACGACTTGCCAACATACGGCTAATACTTGCCATACGCTCTGCTAATGGTACGATATCGGCTTTGACATGGTGCATTTGGTAATCGGGCTTTAGCTGCATTTTGATTAAGCTGTCGGCAAGCATGGTGGCAGGATAGGGTGCCATCTCTTTGGCTAATATATCAGGGTTTGGCAAACTGGCGTATGCCAAAAACACATCGCGCTCAAGCCGCATTAACGCATCGATACGCTGACTGGCGTGTTTGATTTGGGCGTATTGTTCAAGTCTGTCAATCAGCTGCTTGGTGGGGTTTTTTTCATCCTCTGGCTGTTGCGGGCTTGGTAGTAACAATTCACTTTTGATAGCAATTAAGGTACTTGCCATCAGCAAATAATCGCCTGCCAACTCAAAATGATTGTCATCGAGCTCATCAATATAAGTCAGGTACTGCTCGGTAATCGGCAAAATCGCTGTGGTGGTGATATCAAAGTTATTTTTTTTGACTAAGTACAGCAAAAAATCCAGCGGACCTTCAAACTGCTCTAGCCAAATGGCAAAGGCTTCAGGCGGAATATAGAGGTCTTCGGGCAGACTTTGAACAGGCGTCTCAAAAATTCGAATGGCTAAATTGGTCACTACTGTCGAACCGCCACAAACAATCCTGCCCCAATGGATAGGGTAGAGCACAAATAGTTGCTGTCCTGTTCAAAGGCTGACAAAAACGCTGCTACTTCATCGGCATGAGAAATCACATTATCGACGATCAGCATATCGCTAAAGGTGAGCAATCGCTTAAAGTCAGCCACATAGTCACCATAAAACCTGCGCTCTGCATCCAAGAAAATCACATCAAAATGGGCGGTTGACTGACGTAAAAAATCCTTCGCATCGACTTGTTGTAGCGTGATATTGTGGTCAAACTGCAAGGTGCGCAGGTGATTGCGCGCGGTTAGTAATCGCCATTCATCAATATCAATCGAGGTCAATGTGGCAGTATCCGCGGTATTGGCGCGATTGATTTGGGCTAACGCATAGCCTAGCCATAGTGTAGAGTAGCCTGTTGATGTGCCAATTTCTAACATATTTTTAGCCCGCTTACTGATAACCAGACTGGCAAGAAACTCGGCTGAATCAGGCTCAAGGTGGCGATGTCGGTTGAGACGGTTGGGCTGCGCATCGTCAAAGGCTTTATCGGTTTGATAAAGCCTATCGGTGTAGGCTTTAAAGTGTGCAAATGACATGAGTGACTCGTTATTTTTTGAGTTTGGCAAGGGGTCTGATACCAATGGCTTTTCGTACTTTTTCAAGGCGTTTGCGCGCATCACGGCGGGCTTTTTCTGCGCCCATTTGTAGGATTTCTTCCAATTCCTTTGGATTCGCCATCAATTCATTGTAACGAGCCCGGAAAGGGGCAATTTCGCTGTTAATTTTTTCAAACAACACTTCTTTGGCATCCCCCCAAGCGATACCTTGTTCAAAACGTTGACGCAGTAGTTGTTGTTCTTCTGTGCTAGCAAATGCACGATAAATCTCAAAAATCGTGGATTCATCGGGGTTTTTGGGTTCTTCTGGCAATTGTGAATTGGTGACAATACGCATGATGGCTTTTCGCAGCGCTTTTTCACCGTCTACTTGCGACTGATTTGATGAAGGGTCGCCAAATAACGGAATGGTATTGCCATAGCTTTTTGACATTTTACGACCATCAAGCCCCGTCAGTAGCGGCGTGTCATCATCTACCATGGCTTCGGGCAGTACGAAAATCGGTTTTTCTGGGTCACAATAGCGAAAATTAAAGGTACCTGCGATATCACGTGCCATCTCGATATGCTGGATTTGGTCTTTCCCCACAGGGACATGGGTGGCATTAAACATCAAAATATCCGCAGCCATTAGCACAGGATAACTAAATAATCCCATCGAAATGCCAAAATCAGGGTCAGTGTCTGGCGTTTCACGGTTAGCATCTACGGCGGCTTTGTAGGCGTGCGCACGGTTCATCAACCCTTTAGCACAGTTACAGTTGAGTACCCAAGTTAGCTCTGGAATTTCGATAATGTCCGACTGGCGGTAAAACACCACCCGTTCAGGATCGAGACCACATGCAAGCCACGTCGCGGCAATTGCCTTGGTCGAGGCATGAATCGCCTCAGGGTCGTGGCATTTGATAAGTGCATGCAAATCCGCCAAGAAAAAATAAGCGTCGCTTTCTCCCGTACTGGCGCCTTGTATCGCCGATTGTATGGCTGGGCGAATGGCACCGACGTAGTTGCCAAGATGGGGAATACCACTGGTGGTGATACCCGTTAAAATGCAGCGCGGCGCGGCAGTTTTATCATTCATATTCAAAATTCCAAACAAAAGCAAAAAAAGTACAAAATAGGCAAAAAAATTGTCCGTTAGTATAGCGGTTTTTGACTATAAATTCATGCCAAAAATTGGCTGAGCCATATGAGCAAAATTAGCGGTAATAGCGGATACCAGTAGGCTGGGTTTTATAGCGCCGATGAAACCACATGTATTGGGTCGGGTCGATACGGATATAATTTTCTAATAGCTGATTGATGCGTTTGGCATCCGCTAATTCATCTTCGGTTGGGTAGTTGTCAATGATAGGCGAGAAGATGATGTGATAATGCGGTTTGCGACCTTTTGGCATCTCATCCGGGGTTTCCCGATAAAAATGCAATATCATTACGGCAGGCGGATTGGCTTTATTGCCGAGTTTTGCCATGCGACGTGGTGCGGTCAAGGTGGCAGCGGGTACCCCAAAAAAGTCTGCCATCACGCCTTGTTTTAGCCCAAAATCTTGGTCGGGGGTGATCCATACCACATGATTATCTTTAAGATTTTTGGCAAAATGGCGCATATCGCGATGACTGATTTGGTCGCTATAAACCTTTGAGCGAGCGTTAAAAATAAACCAATCAAGCAGCGCATTGTTTTGCGGTCGATACACCACATCCAGCGGGGTAAACATGGTGGTCAGCCGTCCACCCAAATCGAGCAAAGTCGAATGGATACCGAGTAAAATAACGGCTTTACCTTGCGATTGGGCGTTTTTGACATGGTGCAGCCCAGATACAGTGACACATCGGGTAAACACATCAGGTCGATACCACGCACACAGACTCTCAAATATCCCTACACCTGCATTGATAAAAATCTTCTCTGCCATCTCTAAACGCTGATCTTCGCTGAGCTCTGGGAATGCCAATGACAAATTGGTCAAAGTATCGGCTCGGCGGCTTTTAATTAGTCCAAATAACGATTTTCCCAAAAAATGACCGATTTTAAATTGATAGCGCAACGGCAAATAAATCAATGGCAAAATTAGCGCAACCCCAAGCCAAATCCCCCAATATTGCGGCAACAAAAACTGCCACTGAAAAGGCTTACGCGCTGTACGGTTATCTGATTGCAGTTTTTGCAACTCGCTCACCTTTGGCATGCCTTCAAGTGTTACGGTTGACTGATGCAGCAGATTGGCATCGACATTACTGGCACTATTATTACTGGCAGTATCAACCGAGTTCATTTTGGCTGTTGGGTCAAACATTTGGGGTTTATGATTTTGGGTTGGTTTCATAGGGTATGTTTCATTAAAAAAAGCATAAAAATATATAAAAAATGCAAAAATAAATGCTGTAGTAGCGACTTAGACCATTAAGTTTGTAAAACTGGTCAAAAAATATAGGCTAAAATATACAGGCTTTTAAGCTCATTGGCTCATTATACCAAACAACGACGCAGGCTAAAGCCAGTAAATTTGGTATATATTGGGTAACAGGGATACATTGAATGACGAATGACCACCAAACCATGTTACAATTTGCAAAATATTACAAAAAACTAGCAATTATTGTTTAACTTAATTACATGTTAATTTAGTTCAGTTGAAGATAATTGCTTTTATCTCTACCCCAGGATGACCTTATATAAAAAGGAGTTGACATGCAGACAAATTCCGCAATGACAAGTAACTCCCCCATGCTATCAAAGATAGTGTGGTTACTTGTTGCAATTATTGGCGCAGTGGCATTAGGGACAATCGCCCTGCACCGCGGCGAAAGTATCAATGCCGTATGGCTCGTCGCCGCTGCCGTGTGTTCGTACAGCATTGCTTATCGCTACTATAGCTTATTTATCGCCAAAAAAGTCTTTGAACTCAATCCCCGCCGCGTGACACCGGCTCACCGCCTAAAAGATGGCTTAGATTATGTTCCTACCAATAAATACGTCTTATTTGGTCACCACTTTGCTGCGATTGCTGGGGCAGGTCCATTAGTCGGTCCTATCTTAGCGGCACAAATGGGTTATTTGCCAGGTACGCTATGGCTCATCATTGGGGTGGTATTTGCAGGTGCAGTGCAAGATTTTACGGTACTATTTATCTCGACCCGCCGTGATGGCAAATCACTGGGTGAAATGGCAAAAGACGAGCTGGGTACTTTTACGGGTATTACGGTGATGCTCGGTGCACTCGGCGTGATGGTCATTATTCTTGCAGTACTGGCACTGGTGGTGGTGAAGGCGCTAGCGCACAGTCCTTGGGGACTATTTACCATCGCGGCAACGATTCCAATCGCGCTACTGATGGGCATCTACATGCGCTATTTACGCCCAGGTAAAATCATGGAAGTGTCTATCATTGGCTTTGTGTTGATGATGGCAGCGATTGTATTTGGTGGTGATATTGCCAAAGACCCGGCAATGGCTGAATTGTTTACCTTGACAGGTACCCAACTGACTTGGGCTTTGATGATTTATGGTGTGGTAGCATCGGTATTGCCTGTGTGGCTGCTGCTTGCGCCGCGTGATTATTTATCTACTTTTTTAAAAATAGGGGTGATTGCAGGTTTGGCAGTGGCGATTATCTTTACCATGCCAGAGTTAAAAATGCCCGCGGTTACCAAATTTATCGATGGCACGGGACCAGTATTTAAAGGCGGGTTATTTCCGTTCTTATTTATTACCATTGCTTGTGGTGCTATCTCTGGTTTTCACGCGTTGGTATCGAGTGGTACGACCCCAAAACTTGTGGACAATGAAGTAGATACTCGCGCCATTGGTTATGGTGCTATGCTCATGGAGTCGATGGTGGGTATCATGGCAATGATCTGTGCCACCATTCTTGACCCTGGTATGTATTTTGCGATTAATGCGCCAGCTGCGCTTTTAGGTACGACACCCGAGACCGCTGCAGCGGCTATCCAAAAATTGGGGTTTGTAATTACCCCTGATGCGCTTACGACGCTAGCGCAGCAAGTGGGTGAGAGCTCCATTATCTCACGGACAGGCGGTGCACCGACCTTTGCAATTGGGATGGCGCATATCCTGTCGTCTATCTTTGGTAGTACCGCGATGATGGGATTTTGGTATCATTTTGCGATTTTATTCGAAGCCTTGTTTATTTTGACGGCAGTCGATGCAGGGACGCGTGCTTGTCGTTTTATGGTACAAGATACCATCGGCATCGTGGTGCCGTCGGTACGTGGCTCAACCAATCTCGGCGTGCATTTGCTTGCGACTTTGATTGCAGTCGGCGCTTGGGGTTTCTTCGTCTACCAAGGCGTCATTGATCCGCTTGGCGGTATTAACTCATTGTGGCCGCTGTTTGGCATCGGTAACCAAATTTTGGCAGCCATGGCATTGACGCTAGGCACTGCAGTTTTATTCAAAATGAAAAAACAAAAGTATGCTTGGGTCACTGTGGCACCCACGGTTTTCTTATTGATTACCTGTCTGACAGCGGGTTGGCAAAAAATCTTCCATGAAAATCCAGCGATTGGTTTCTTAGCGCAAGCGCACAAATACAGCGCCGCGATTGCTAAAGGTGAAGTGTTAAAACCTGCCAAGACCTTGGATGAGATGCAAACCATCGTATTCTCAAACTATGTGGATGCCGTGCTTTGTGGCTTCTTTATGATTGTGTTGATTGTGATGATGGTTGGTACCATTCGCGCATTAACAAAAGCCTTGGCAAGTGATAAACCTACCGTGGTTGAAGGTGAGGCGATTTATGAAGATCCAAAACCCTTGAATATTTCTGCACCGCATTAGTGAAAAATTAACAGTGATTGCACTTATATTATGCAATTGCTTAATTTTCACCAAAACCATGCTAGGCAGATAGAAGGAGAGTCACATGAGTAATAACGCGTTAATCGCTAACTTGATTAAAATGACCTTAAAGGCGCAAAAGGAAGTAATTTTTAGCCCAAAAAATATGACCCGCCTAATCACGCTGGTCAAACGGATGCAACAAAGCTTTCGTTTGATGGTCGGTGTCCCTGATTATGCGACCTACGTTAGCCATATGCAGGAGCAGCATCCTGACCTAGAGCCAATGGATGAAAAGACCTTTTTTCGCTACTGCGTCGATGCGCGCTACCCGAGTAATGGCGGTAGCATGAAGCGATGCCCTTGCTAACGCTATAAATCGGTAAAAAACAGTCTAAAATTAGGCTGTTTTTTTTATCAAAAATTGAATTGTTAATTTTTGTAAATATTGGCAATGATTTTGCATACTATTGCCAGCTTGTCAGTTGACCACGCGTTGTTAATGCCTCACTTAGGGGCAAAAAAGGGATAGTGGTTAAAAAGATTTATTGATTTAGCAAGCGTTTTTGATTTTGCCTAAGTGTTTGACCATGTGAGTGAGGTGTGTTAATGCAGCAGCCAGTTTTGCATTCAAGTTTAGATGTGTTGTTTTTATTGATTGGGTCAGTGATGATTCTAGCGATGCATGCAGGTTTCGCGTTTTTAGAATTAGGCACGGTCAGGGCAAAAAACCAAGTCAATGCGCTCGGTAAGATTTTGGGCGATTTTTGTATTTCCACCATTGCCTATTACTTTATTGGCTATCCACTTGGATATGGTATCAATTTTTTTCATAGTACTGATGTTTTGTTGCTCGACAATGGCTATGAGCTGATGAAGTTTTTCTTCTTACTGACTTTTGCTGCCGCAATTCCAGCTATCGTATCAGGTGGGGTAGCAGAGCGTGCCAAAATATTGCCGCTTTTTTTGGCAACCTTTGTGATTGTGTCTTTCTTTTATCCTGTGATGGAAGGGGTGGTATGGAATGGCAATTATGGGTTGCAAGGTTTTTTTGCGTCGCTATTTGGCGTGCAATTTCATGATTTTGCGGGTTCTATCGTGGTGCATGCATTTGGTGGTTGGATAGCCTTGGGCGCGGTATTATTGCTTGGTGTCAGACGTAACCGCTATAAACACGGCTATGCCAGTACCCATCCACCGTCATCTATTCCGTTTTTGGCATTGGGTTCATGGATTTTGATTGTCGGTTGGTTTGGCTTTAATGTCATGTCGGCACAAAAAATCGGCAGTATCTCAGGACTGGTAGCCGTCAATTCGCTGATGGCGATGGTGGGCGGTACTTTGGTGTCGATGATAGTGGGCAAAAACGACCCAGGCTTTATGCATAACGGTCCGTTGGCAGGTCTGGTCGCAGTGTGTGCAGGCTCGGATATCATGCACCCTTTAGGCGCCTTAGTGGTCGGTGGTATCGCGGGCGGGTTGTTTGTATGGTTGTTTACCTTTACCCAAAATCGTTTAAAAATTGATGACGTACTTGGCGTATGGCCGCTGCATGGGGTGTGCGGATTGTGGGGTGGAATTGCCGTGGGTATCTTTGGGCAACATTGGCTTGGTGGTCATGGTGGCGTGAGTTTTTGGGCGCAGCTACTTGGCAGTTTAATGGGCGTCCTTTTTGCGACAGCGACAGGATTTTTGGTGTATGGGATTATCAAGCAGTTCATGGGACTACGTTTAGGCGATGAAGAAGAGTTCAATGGCGCGGATTTGTCGATTCATAAAATCTCCTCTACCTTTGATCGCGATATGTTTTAGTGATTTGAGTTTTAGCTATTTAGGTTTTAGCTATTGAGGTTTGAGTTATTTGGTTGAAAAAAAGGCAATCGTGAACGTGATTGCCCTTTTTTATTGTTTAATGATTCGTATGCGGCTAATGCGGCTTGGGTTCATCGGCCAATTTTTCAAATCGCTCTTTTTCTTTTTGTAGTTCATTTTTTGCGGTAGTCATATCGCTATCAAATAAGCTTTCGAGTTCTTGAATCGCCGATTGTGCTGAGGCAATCATCTCGGCTTCATCTTCATAGATGGCGCGCTGCCGTTCAATTAACGCGTCATCATAATCGCGGAACATTTGCACAGTTTTTCGTGCGGTTTTTGGCTCCATGCCCAATACTTCTAAAGTTTCGCGTGACATATCCAGCGAAGATAGGTAGGTTTCTCGCCAAATATACTTAACCCCCGCATCGCGCAAACGATAATAATGCTCACGGTTTTTGGCACGTGCCAAGATGGTCAGATGCGGATAATTGCGTACGGCATGATCGGCCACCGTTGCAGACAGCTCAATATCGCCAATGGCAATAATAAAAACTTTGGCTCGTTGAAGCCCTGCTGCGCGTAGGATTTCAGGATTTTGGGGATTGCCATAGTATACTTGGTTACCAAATTTGCGGACGAAATCGACTTGGTTGGCAGATTTTTCAATCGCGGTAAATTCAATATTGTGCATGCGTAGCACACGACCGATGATTTGCCCGACACGTCCAAAGCCTGCAATCACCACTGCGTGCTCATGGTTGGGTATTTTGTCGTATTCTTTACTGGGCTTAGCTTTGGCAAATATCGGATTGCCAATTTTTTCCAGTAATAAAAATGCCAGTGGCGTCATTGCCATTGAGACAGTCAC
Organism: Faucicola osloensis; assembly: GCF_020041925.1. Classification (GTDB taxonomy): domain Bacteria; phylum Pseudomonadota; class Gammaproteobacteria; order Pseudomonadales; family Moraxellaceae; genus Faucicola; species Faucicola osloensis_D. The sequence goes on from NZ_CP083409.1 coordinate 1,959,058, forward strand.
CACAAGGTTTAGGATATTTTGTTGTTCACGGGTTAACAGATGCTGGGCGGTCGCCACGCTAAACAGTACAAACGCAAATTCCCCGCCTTGCGCTAGCGTCACCCCAAGACGGATACTGCTTTCGTTTTTGTTGCCCATGAGCCGTGCAATGATTGTCAGCACCACAAACTTAATGAGCATCAGCGATACTGCCAAGCCAATGATGAGTAAGGGCTTGGCGACAATTAATTTGACGTTGGTGAGCATACCGACTGACATAAAAAACAGCCCAAGCAGCAACCCCTTAAATGGCTCAATACTCGCCTCTAACTCGTGGCGGTATTCGGAGTCAGCCAGTAGTACCCCGGTTAAAAATGCCCCAAGTGCCATTGACAAGCCTATATAATTCATCAGTAGCGACACACCCAGTACGATAAACAACGCCGTGGCGGTGAGCAGCTCGGTGGCGTTACTAGAAGCCACGAATTTAAAGAAAGGACGTACCACAAACCGACTGACAAATATCATGCCAGCAAAAATACTGATGACTTTGGCAAAATAAATCCAATCGTAATTTTGCTCTTGCGCGCCCGACAAAAATGGCAATGCGGCAAGTAAAGGAATAACCGCGATATCTTGAAACAATAAAATAGTAAAGGCTTGCTGACCATGCGTGGTGGCAAGCTGCTTTTTTTCACCCAATAACTGCAACACAAACGCCGTTGATGACAGCGCCAAGCCAAAACCGATGACAAAACTATGTGATAGCCGAATATCTAAAAAATACCACGATAGCAGCATCAGCACCACGCCCGTGACAATCACCTGCAGCCCGCCTAACACAAAAATCTGTTGCCTAAGTGCCCAAAGCCGAGAGGGCTGTAGCTCTAAACCAATAATAAATAATAGCAGCACGACCCCAAATTCAGAAAAATGCAGCAAGTCATCGGGGTTACCCGCAACTTTTAAAAAACTTGGACCCAGCAATAAGCCTGTAAACAAATAACCCAATACCGTGGCGATACCAAAACGCTTGGCAAGCGGTATCAAAATCACTGCCGCACCCAAAAAGATAGTTGCGTCAAGCATCATAGAACTATCAGCACTGGCAGCAAGCACAAACATACAAAACCTCAAATATTTTTAATTTTTGACAAAAATTTTCCAAATCCCGTTATCGGCAATCGCATTTTTATAGGCGTCATTGCGTTTTTTACGGGGAGTTTGCCGACTGTCCACCACTTTAAAGTCTGCTAATGTTTGAATAACCAAACCTGTGCGATAAAAACGAATCCGTTCAGGCTCTAGCAATTCACCTTTAGGATTGCGACAAAACACATAAGCCCGTAAATCAATGAATTCACGATGCGCCACCAGCCGCACGTCTTCGCCTTTGGCTAGGGCATTTTCCATCGCCATCAACTGGGCATCCTCATACGGACCGCATTTTTCAACCAGTGCACCCACCGAGCCAAAATTTTTGGATTCTTTGGCTTTGGTACGGGTCAAATGTAGTTTTTGCACATGATAAATAAACTGCGGTATCTCAAGGCTTGCGGGTAATGGCAGATAATCAGGCGGCAATCCTGCTGAAGGATAAAACCCTTTGGCGCGGTCAATCAAAGCTTGCCAGGTTTGCTCATAGCTTTGCACCTCTGCCAAATTGCCTGCATAAATAGGCAAATCTTGAATTTGGGTGAGATAGGGCGGCGGAAAAAAATTATCCCGAAACTGGGCAATATCGGCTTGCAAGGTGGAGAGCAATAACTTGACCTGTTTTTTATGCGCCTTTTCATCGACCAGCAATGCTGGGGGATTGCTATTATCTGAGTTGTCTGAGCCATCAGATTGGGTGAGATGCAAGTTGGGTGCCACGAAAGGTGCAGAACGGTGTGTCATACGCGTTTAACCGAAGTAAGCTAATGATTTTTATATAGATTTAATAGAAACCTAATATAGATATTAAATACACATGTTTAATTGTGTGGCAAACGTTTAGCAAGCGTTTAGCAAACAAGGCTTGCCACAGTATGGTGCTGATTCATCCTAACATATTTAGCCTAAGTAATGGACACTATCACGCAGTTAATCGTAAGAAAAGTTAAGCAAGCAAACAGCAAACCCCACAAAACAAAAACTAAAAACGCTCAGCAACATCGACTTTTTGCACTTCGGGTCAAAAAGTCGGTTAGTGCGCGTGCGCATGGACAGGGGGTGTGCGGGCAATATCACAATTAAACTGCGCGGAGTGCGCATGCAAATCACTCTCAAATTGAATGGTACTGTGCCCAATGCCTAAATGCTGTAACTCGTGTTGTAAGTCTGATAATAGCGCATCAGTTTGCTGTAGGGTAAGCGAGCTTGGGACAATGATATGACAAGATAAACTATGTAAGCCGCTGGTAATCGTCCAGACATGTAAATCATGAACCGATAACACGTTTGGGTGGGCAGAGAGGGTTTGGATAATAACGCTTTGGTCAATATGATTGGGCGCGCCTTCCATCAAAATATGGGCGGCATTTTTGACAACAGCATAACCACTGCGAACAATCAGTAGCGCCACCAAAATACTCACTGCCGCATCTGCCCACACCCAGCCAAACAGCATAATCACAATAGCAGCAATAATCGCAGCCACCGAGCCTAGCAAGTCACTTAATACATGTAAATAAGCGCTTTTCATATTGAGATTATCAGTATCACCACCGTGCATCAGCTTCGCCACCACCAAATTGACAATAAGCCCAATAGTACTGATAACTAGCATACCCGTAGTGGCGATTTGTGGCGGCTGCTGAAAACGCAGCACCGCTTCATAGATAATACCTGCACTGATAATCAGTAGCGTCAGACCATTAATGAGCGCAATCAAAATCTCAAAACGGCGATAGCCAAAAGTTTTATGCGAGGTAGCAGATTTTTTACCGATGATAAACGCAAACAAAGTCATGGCAAGTGACACCGCATCACTAAACATATGACCTGCATCTGATAACAACGCCAAACTGCCAGTAATATAACCGCCGATGACTTCAACAATCATATAGCTTGCAATGATAGCAAACGCTATGGTGATGATACGCTGATTATCGGTATGGCTGTGACTATGACTATGACTGTGGTCAGCGTCATCATGGCGGTGATTGTTGCCATGACCATGCGCATTAGGCTGCTCATGATGTGGCACATGAGGGTCGTCAAGGTGCGCGTCAGTAGGCTGCTTTGAATCTTGAAGCGGTTTTGGTGTCATTGTTATTTACTTACCCTAATCAATGGTAAAAATTAGCTAAATTGTAACCCAATCAGCGAGTTGAAAAAAGCCCATTTAAACATCACCCTAAAATAAACGGTTTAGCAAAATCAATTGTTTTGCAAGTACCATTAAGACCAACTCATCGGATCAATGTCAATCGATAGTCTGGCATACTTTGCCGATGGCAACGCAATCGTCTGTCGCCACCAGTCCGACAATAGCTGCTGGCGAACGTGGCGTGTTTTGGTCAAAATTAATAAATGTGAGTGATAGCGACTGTTTTTCTTTGCCATCGGCGCATCCACCGGGCCATTAATCGCAATACCCAAGGCTGTCATGTGCTGGCGTGATGGCAACAGCGCCATCGCTTGATGCAAAATTTGCTGATTGTTTTCTAACGATTTGCTTTCCACCCGTACTAAACAAGCGTAAGTAAATGGCGGTAATCCCAACATGCACCGCTCAGCCAATAATTGCTGGGCAAAACTTAGATATCCTTCACGTACCAAAGTCAGTAACGCAGGATTTTCAGGTTGTAGGGTCTGTATCAGTACCAGACCCGCTTTATCGGCACGACCTGCACGACCTGCCACTTGGATAATCAGCTGGGCGGTATGCTCAGGCGAGCGAAAATCTGAGGATAAAAAACCACGGTCCGCATTGGGGATTGCCACCAAGGTCACATTGGGGAAATGATGCCCTTTTGCCACCATTTGCGTGCCCACCAAAATAGCTTTGGGATTGTCAGCAATACGCTGATACACTTGCTCCCAACTGTTTTTTTTACGCGTGGTATCGCGGTCAATTTGAATCACAGGCGCATCGGGGAAAAGCTCAGTTAACCCTTCAACCATCCGCGCAGTGCCCATGCCTACAGGGTCAAGATTGCTACTACCACAGCTGGGGCAATGTGTCGGGATGGCTTGCTGCCAATCGCAGTGATGGCATTTTAGCATTGCCACTGGCTGAAAATGCACTGTCAAATGCGCATCACAGCGCGGGCAGTCTGCTTGCCAACCGCAAGCATCACACAATAAGATGGGCGCGTAGCCACGACGGTTTAAAAATACCAATACTTGCTCATCTTTATCCAACGTTTGCCGAATGGCTTGAATTAAGCTTTGCGCCAAACCGTTTTGCCATGCCTGTTGGCGCGCATCAATCAGCTGCATGATGGCAGGTTTGGCATCGCCTGCACGCTGGGTCAAAGTAAGCTCGGTAAGTTTACCTTGTTGTACCAAATACAGGCTTTCAAGCGATGGCGTCGCGGTGCCCAAAATCACCGGACAATTAAGCTGAAACCCACGATAGAGCGCCACGTCACTGGCGTGATAGCGCAGAGAGTCTTGCTGTTTGTAAGATTGGTCATGCGACTCATCGACAATAATCAGCCCTAAATTGGCAAATGGGTATAACACTGACGAACGCGTACCGATAATAATTTGCGCATAGCCCAGTCGGCATTGTTGCCAGCCATCAAGCCGCACGGTGTCATTAAGTCCCGAATGTAGCATCAATACTTGGGCTTCAAATCGTTCGGCAAATCGCTGTCTGGTCTGTGGGGTCAGCCCAATTTCTGGCACTAAGATAAGCACTTGTTTGCCTTGCGCCAGTACCGTTTGCATCACTTGCAAATATACTTCGGTCTTGCCACTTCCCGTAATCCCATTGAGCAAAAAACCTTCATAGTGTGGCTGCTTGCAGGCATGGGTGATTTTTTGCACCGCTTGTTGTTGCTGCAAATTTAAGGTGAGCGGCGTGGTGGCAAGCTTAGCAAGCTTGGGTAAAGATGGCATTTGATAAACAGGCGCAATCAGACCTTTTTGCTCAAATTTTTTTAAATAAGCGGGTTCGACACCGTTGTCTACCAGCGCAAACTCACTTACAAGCTTTGTGTCATTACCATGCGAATTGCTATGCGAGTTAATGACCAGTTCACATAAAGCAAATTGTTGGCGTTGTTTTTTGGCACTGGCGGAAAAATCCTCGTCAGTGGCATCACGTAATTGTTGCCAACATAATTGTCGGTAGTCAAGCGTCATCCCTTGACGAATTAACGTCGGCAGCATGACAGAAAACACATCGCCAAGCGGATAGCAGTAATAAGCAGACAGCCAATAAGCGAGTTTTAGCAATGCCTCATCGATAATCGGCACTTCATCAAGTATGTCCAATACAGGTTTAATGGCATTTTGCGTAAGCTGACTGTGCTCAATATGCGCCACCACAATGCCGACCAATTTGCGCGCACCAAACGGTACTCGGACGCGGCAGCCAATCGCAGGCAACGCATCGCCCACAACGCGATAATCGAACACCGAATCAATGGGGACAGGTAAGGCAACTTGTATCAGCAAAACACACCTTTAAAAATTGTTGTAGGGTTGAATTATAGCCCAATTCTATACGTTAAACTGTGGTCAGATGGGCAAAAATTTGACATAAAAAAAGGCAAGTCTTGTAACTCACCTTCCATTTGAGCGGGTTAACAGTCATCTAAAACCAAAATCAATCTAAAACCAAAATCGCTTCAATTTCTACCACCGCACCTTTTGGTAAGGCAGCGACTTGCACCGCGGCACGGGCAGGGTAAGGGGCAGTTAAGCGCGCCGCAAAAATCTCATTTAAGGCCGTAAAATCTGCCAAATCAGTGAGTGAAACATTAAACTTCACCACATTGGCTAACGAACCGCCTGCGGCTTGGCAGATAGCCTCGATGTTCGACATGACTTGATTGGCCTGATTAACAAAGCCATCGGCTAGGGTCATGGTGTTTGGGTCGAGTCCGATTTGACCTGAAATATAAACAGTCTTATCAACTTTCACGGCTTGTGAATAAGTGCCTACCGCAGCAGGGGCATTGTCAGTATGAATGATGTCACGGCTCATATTATTTCCTATTACAGTATGATGGGTTTATAAAATATCTTTATTTTTTGGTGCAGACGTGTTTTGGCTCTGAGAAAGTAGCACTTCGTCATTCCATTGATACAGTCTTACAATATTGGGGTAGCCCAAGAAGGTACGTAGGCGCTGAATTAAGCTTGTAATCTGGTCACGGCTTTGCACCACCACAAACAGCAAGGTATAGCCATTACGCTGTTCGATATATTCAAAACCCGCTTGAGTGTCACGTACAATAAAGATTAAATCGCTGATTTGCTCATCGGTCAAGTTTTGATTAATTTTTAGCGCGGCATCAAAATAAATACGCTTGGATATCTCATCCTCACTGTTAGACATTCGCCAATGTAGCGGAATCACTTGGTATTCGTTGACACGGCGAATTTCATCAATTGAAAAACATTTGTGTCGATGTACCACCAAGCCATTTTTTGAAATATGCCCGACAATCGGGTCGCCATATACCGGATGACAACAGCTTGAAAACGTCATCTCCATGTTGGCTGCATCCGCAATCAAGCTTTGCGGTTGGTTAGCGGCATGGGCGCTGGCTTGGTTTTTGGCAAGCTGCTCTTGGGTCAATAAGCGCGAAACGGCAATCTGCGGCAGCAATTTACCTGTGGTAAACTCCGTAAAGAACGCACTTTTATCCTGTAAGCCCCGCCAATCAAGTAGCAATTGCCATTGCTCATCACTCACATCAGCGAGTGAAAGATTTTGCGTTTTAAGCGCGCGCTCAAAGGCGGTTTTACCTTCGTGCTCTTTTTGCTCAGGATTTAAGCCTTTTAACCATTCAAACAACGCACGCCGTGCTTTATTGGTTGCCACAAAACCCAGCCACTCCGCTTTTGGAATCGCATTGGGGTCGGTATGAATTTTGACCCTATTGCCAGTTTTCAAAATCGTACCCAGTTTGGCTTCGACGCCATTGATCTCAGCGCCCGTTGCACGGTTACCGATATGGGTACTGATAGTATAGGCAAAGTCAAGCGCTGTGGAGCCGCGCGGCAACTCATAGGCATCACCGTTTGGGGTATAGCAAATAATTTTACGTTCATGAAGATAATCAATCAGTTTATCGACCACCGTCACCGCATCAGACGGCTGCTCTTCGATATCGCTTTCATTGTCGGCAATCAAGTTTTGCAGATTGCGTAGAGACGCCTGAATCACCGACTGGCTAAGAGGCGATGCGGCTTCACCCATCAAAATCCCCAAACGGGTGGTTTTGAGCATGGTTTTAGTCAAAATGACCACTTTGATGGTGTCATGGTCGTTTTTATAGGTGATGGTAAATGATTGGTTGCCCCCCGCACGCGGATGACGGATATTGTCTTCGATACACTCAGCCGCAATTTGGTATTTATTGATAAAATACTTGGCGATTTGGTCGCAGTCTTCCACTTTATCCATGACTAGCATAAATTCATAGTGCCACAGCAAATCGGTAATTTCGCCGCGGTTTTTAAAAAACTGGCGAAACAAAGTCACGCGGTTATCGACATCTTTGACATAACCTTTAACGCCCAGTCGGCTCAAAACAATATTTAAATAGTTATGAATAGCCTCTTGTTGAAAGGTGCGCCCCAAGCCATGCTGCATAAGCTTATCGGATAATTTATTATACATAGGCGCATTTAGGCTGCGATAACATAAAATTTCGATATAGTCGGCTAAATCATTAAGCCCAAGCGTACGAGCAAACGGCACATAAAAATCCAACGTTTCTTGTGCAGTTGCCTGTTGTTTTTTTTCGGGCACCGCTTCGATGGTGGTCATATTGTGCAAGCGGTCAGCCAATTTGACAATCAACACGCGCGGATCTTCTAGCGTTGCGGTAATAATGCGATAAAAAGTCGCGGCTTTATTGATGTGTTTTTCATTGGAGGATTTTAATTTGGTAACACCATTGACGATTTGGGCAACTGCCTTGCCAAACTCTCGGGTCAAATCTTCTTCAGTGGTAGGTGTATCTTCCACGGTATCATGCAAAATCGCCGCCACAATGGTATCGACATCCATGCGAAAACTACCCAAAATCTCCGCTACCGCCATAGGGTGGGTGATATAAGGCTCGCCGGATTTGCGTTTATCTTTGATATGGGCTTGGTCGCCAAAGGCACAGGCTTTGAGAACAATTTGCTGTTCGGCATCATCCAAATAATCCAATACACGCATTAGGTCAAACTGTGCAATATCCACATCAGGATGGCTTAATTTTGGTAAAGTTGATATATTCAAAAATGTGCCCTCAACGTACGATCGATAGGTTTAACCTGCTAAAAAATTCATATTGTCCTGGTCAGCAGGTAACTCTATCATAAAAAACGGTTGGATAAAAATAGCTGGCATCAAACCAGCTAAAGTTAGTAAAAACGTATTATAAAGATATCTTAATTATTCGCAAAATTACCGTGAATTGTCAAGCTAAGTTACATATAATTCCACGTTTCATTCAATTAAAAAGTCACCTAAAAAAGGTGACTCTTTATAAAATAATAGTCGCTAACTATTAACAGTGGCTTAAGCTATCGTTAGAATCCATGACCATTTGAAATGCTCAAATCGACATGGTGAAATTTGTTAGGCAATTCGCGCTCAGGTTGATTTAAGATATCTTTAGTCACAAGGCCTTCAGCGATTTCGCGCAGGGCAAGTACGGTTGGTTTATCATTTTCACGCTCAACCATAGGTTCTGATACACCGCGTGCGATTTGGCGCGCGCGTTTACTGGCAACAAGAATCAAATCAAAACGGTTGTGGATATTTTCTAGACAATCTTCTACAGTGACACGTGCCATGACGATGGTTATCCTATTCAAAACTAAAAAAGTAATTGATTATTTTAACAAAATTAAACCCATATTGCCAGTGACAATGCACTAATCCAAGATTTTTAACCCTGCTTTGTTTTCACGTTTTGGACGTTGTGCATCGGTGGACTCGGCTGGTTGACTGGCATTCATTTCAGATTGCGGTGCATTATCGTATTCCGTTGGGTCAAAGAACATGCCTTGTGAATTTTCTCTGGCATAAATCCCCATCACCGCTTGCATCGGCACCCATAATTCTTGCGAAACACCGCCAAATCGTGCATGAAAATTAATAAAATCATTATTAATGACCAAATTACCTGTAGCACGGCTAGCGATATTAAGTACGATACGACCATCTTGCACATATTCGACAGGCACCGTGACATTGGGCTGCGTCGTATCGACCATGATATGTGGGGTCAGGTTATTGTCTTCAAGCCATTCAAAAATAGCGCGTACCATATAAGGGCGAGTCGGGGTTAGTTGAAAGTCGTTTTCCATGGTGATTCTCTTATTTTAATGATTACTATTTTAAACTAGTTTTAAAGGTTGGGCGATTAAACATCCGCTCCATATATTGATACAACGGACGGCACAGGTGCAGCGGCAATTCAATACCCATGGGTTTTAAGCGATATAAAATCGATGACAAAATGCAATCACATATACCCATGGTATCTGAAAGAAAAAAAGCTTTATGGGCAAACAGCGGCGCTATGGTAACCAGTGATTCAGTCAGTTGCTTTCTTGCAATCTTTGCTTGATTGACATCTAAGGTATCCTTATCGGTCAATAGCGTATCTGCCAATTTAATCCAATCTTTCTCAATGCGCCACCATAATTGACGGTATTGCGCCTTTTCAATCGGATTTTCAGGTAGCAGTTTGTTCTGATGATAGCGCTCTTCAAGGTATTCAAAAATAATGCGATTGTTATATAAAATCAATTCGCGATGAATAAATACCGGCAGCGTGTTGTAAGGGTTGATATCAGGTAAATCTTCGGCAAAATCCTCATCATCACGAATGTTCGTCTCACTAAATTCTATTTTTTTCTCAAGTAAAACCAGTCTTAATTGGTGACTTAGGTAGCCATCATCGGCATAAATCAACGGGGTGTTCGAAGTAGGGGTCAACATAATTAAAAATAATAAGCTGTATCAGCGTAAAGGATAAGCCTAGCTTAAAATGACTGAATTAGCAATAACTGTGAAAGTTATCATACCAACCAAGCAATAAATGCGCATAAAAAAAGGCAGCCTAAGCTACCTTTTTTTATATCAACCCTTATTTAACGTCTTTCCAAAATTCTTTATTGAGTAAGTAAACTGGAATTAATAACGCAAGTAAGAATAAAATGACCCAAAAACCATACACTTTACGTTGGTGCGCTTGAGGCTCTGCCATCCACGCCATAAAGTTGACGATATCACCAATATTACGACGATATTCTTCTTTTGAGGTGTTCATTTGCATATCATGAAGGACGAACGGCATGGCAACATTGGGTAGTACGATGTTGTTGGCACCCCAAGGACGACTTGGATCTTCATAGAAGGCTAACAAGTACGTATAAACCCAATCGTTACCACGTAGACGTGTTTCAAGTGACAAATCAGGTGGCTGCGCACCAAACCAAGCTTTTTGAAGCTCTGGGTCTACGCCTGCATTGATATGGTCACCGACTTGGTCAGTGGTCAGCATCAAGTATTTTTCCACCAACTCTTTTGGAATGTCCAAGTCTTTGTACATTTTTGAGTAGCGAACATACTGCGCTGAGTGACAGCCTGCACAGTAACTCATGAATAATGAGGCACCACGTTGAATAGACGCTTTATTGGTCAAATCCACAGGCGCGGTTTCACACGCCAAATGCGCGTCTTTACCATCAACCGTTTTGTAGGTGCCACAGCCGCCTTCGCTAGCTTGTGCAGCTGTCGCGCCCAAACCTAGTGCAACTGTCAAACCCAATCCAGCAACTAATTTTTTAACCGCTTTCATTAGTGACCTCCAGTTACACGTTCAGGTGGCTGTTTGCAAGTTTCAATCGATGTATAGATTGGCATTAGCAAGAAAAACAAGAAATACAAAATAGTACAAATACGTGCCACAAGCGTTGCGGTATCACTTGATGGAATTACCCCTAAGTAACCTAAGATCAAGAAACTAACAACAAAGATAGCAAGTGCAATTTTTGACAACATACCTTTATAACGCATTGAACGCACAGGTGATTTGTCTAACCAAGGCAATACAAATAAAATAGCAATTGATGCTGCCATCACAATAACACCCGGCAGGGCTGAACCAAACATAGACGGAGTTGCACGTAACATCGCATAAAAAGGCGTATAGTACCAAACAGGGGCAATGTGAGCAGGGGTCTTAAGTGGGTTTGCTGCTTCAAAGTTTGGTGGCTCAAGGAAGAAACCGCCGCCTTCTGGGAAGAAAAATACCACGGTAAAGAAAATGATAAAGAATACCACAATACCAATCATATCATGCACGGTGTAGTACGGGTGGAAAGCCACACCATCAAGGGGTACACCATTTTTATCTTTAAGTTTTTTGATATCGATACCATCTGGGTTGTTAGAACCAACATGGTGCAATGCTACCAAGTGAACAAATACCAGACCCACTAAAATCAAAGGAATCGCAACAACGTGTAACGCGAAGAAGCGGTTTAGGGTAATACCAGAGATGATATAGTCACCTTTTACCCATTCTCCCAATGCATCACCAATAAATGGAATCGCTGCTGGTAAGTTTAAAATAACCTGCGCACCCCAGAAAGACATATTACCCCAAGGTAATAAGTAACCGAAGAAACCTTCTGCCATTAAGCACAGATAGATACCCATACCGATGAGCCAAACCAGTTCACGGGGTTTTTGGTATGAACCATACAACAAGCCACGGAACATATGCAGATACACGACCACGAAGAATGCCGAGGCACCAGTTGAGTGCATATAACGAATTAACCAACCACCTTGTACATCACGCATAATGTATTCTACAGAAGCAAATGCGCCTTCTGCACTTGGGTTGAACATCATGGTTAGCCAAATACCCGTCACTAACTGATTGACCAATACCACCATCGATAATACGCCAAAGAAGTACCAAAAGTTGAAATTCTTTGGTGCGTAATACTTTGACATATGGTATTCATAAGTTTCTGTCGCTGGAAAGCGCGCATCCACCCAATGCATAAATTTCTTTGCATTCATATTATGCCCCCACCGTTAAGATAGTACCGCTGATGCTATACTCAGGAACTGGCAAATTACGAGGCGCAGGTTGACCCTTAAAAACACGTCCAGCTAAGTCATACTTTGAACCGTGACAAGGGCATAAAAATCCGCCAAACCAACTGCTACCACCCAAATCTGCTGCGCCGACATCAGGACGATAACCTGGTGCACAACCTAAGTGAGTACAAACCCCTTCACACACTAGAACTTCACTATTGTCTTTTGAACGGCTATTATTTTTGCAGTAGTCAGGTTGTAATGAACTTTCTGATTTTGGATCGGCAAGTGATGATTCTACTTTTGATAAATTATCCATCATCTCTTTGGTACGTTTGACAAGAAAAATCGGTTTACCACGATATTTGATAACAATCATTTGTCCTGCTTCGAGTTTGCTTAGGTCTTGGCTAACAGGTGCGCCCGCAGCTTCTGCTTTTGCACTTGGATACCATGAACGCACAAACGGCGTAGCAATAGCAGCGACACCGACTGCGCTCATAGCGGCAGTGGATGCGATTAAAACTCTTCGACGCTTAACGTCGACGCCTTCGGCATGGCTCATTAAGAACTCCTCCAGATTAATGAAGTGGGTAATCATATTCCCACACTGGGTTTGTGGCTATTGTAAATCAGTTGTTACAGAATTGCCACCTTAGCTGTGCCTAAATTACGCTAATTTTGCTATTTTATGCTATTTTTGCAATAAAATAAATTACCTAAGGTAAATAAAAAAGACCCTTGCGATAAACAAGAGTCTTTTTTGTAAACGCCAAAAAACGCGGTCGATACGAGAATTTCGACCACGAAAAATATTAACGTTTTGAGAATTGGGGACGTTTACGTGCTTTACGTAAGCCCAATTTTTTACGTTCAACTTCACGCGCGTCACGAGTCACAAAGCCCGCTTCTTTAAGCGCTGGTTTTAAAGTTTCGTCTGACTCAATCAATGCACGGGTAATACCGTGGCGAATCGCGCCTGCTTGACCATTGATACCGCCACCTTTTACAGTCACATAGATATCATATTTGCTAGCAGCATCTAGTAATTCTAAAGGTTGACGTACAACCATTACTGATGTTTCACGACCAAAGTATTGATCAAGTGGTTTACCGTTGACGACGATGTTACCTGTACCCGCAGATAAGAACACACGAGCTGTTGAAGTTTTACGACGACCTGTACCGTAATTGCGTTCCATGTGTTACTCCTTAGATATCTAATACTTGAGGTTGTTGAGCAGTATGAGGATGCTCAGTACCTGAGTAAACTTTTAACTTTTTAATCATCGCATAGCCCAATGGACCTTTTGGCAACATACCTTTAACCGCTTTGTTAAGTACGTCAGCAGGCTTATGTGCGATAAGTTTGGTAAAGTTAGTCTCTTTGATACCACCTGGGTAACCGGTGTGACGGTAGTATTTTTTGTCTTGCGCTTTTTTACCAGTCACGGCAACTTTCTCAGCATTAATCACAACGATATAATCGCCTGTGTCAACGTGAGGGGTGTAAGAAGGTTTATGCTTGCCACGTAAGCGTGATGCGATTTCGCTCGCCAAGCGACCTAATGTTTTACCTTCAGCGTCGACGATGTACCAATCGTGTGTCACTTCATGTGGTTTAGCACTGATAGTTTTCATGTTTAAAAACCTTTTTGAGTTAATAGTTGAGAGTGAGTGTCTGGGAAACGAGGGCTCTCAAAATTACGAACGCATATTATAGGGATTGTGTCAAGAAGTTGCAATATGTGCTTGTCACTTTGGCAAAAAAATATTTCGTAAATTTTTCAGTTATATCGCAATTTTTCTTGAATATCCTTTAAAGATATTTCCAGTAAAGGCAAGTCGTTTTGAATTTCAGCAATTCTATCTTCATCGTCAATTTCAATTAGTTCTTGTTGGTAGGCTTTAATACGATAGTCAATCGCTTCGGCTACAAAACTCCAGAATTTTCGAGGTAAAGTTATATTAATGTTATCCATAGTTTAAGTTCCAAATTTTTATGATGAATTATAGACCTTATAACCTATTAGTTGCTTAAAGAGATGATATGGAAGTGAGTCAATGGGAAGACCTTGAAAAATCCATCACGCAGGTCATCAAAGAATTAAAAACTTTCGAAGACCAAGAGTTAATTGTTATGGTATCAGACGATGGGGGCGAAACGTTCAAATCCGTAAAATTGCTTGGAAAAGATTTTATTGATGGTAAGCCTTATTGTGTTTTATTTGTATAAAAAAGGAATAAGAGCAAAGAAAGGGTGAGCTTATTCCTTTTTGTGTTGCTTAAATTTATACATTAAATCTAAAGTGCATGACATCGCCATCTTGCACGATGTAGGTTTTACCTTCGAGGCGAGATTTACCGGCCGCTGCCGCGCCTTTTTCACCGTTGTATTCAATAAAATCATCGAACGCAATCACTTCGGCGCGGATAAAGCCACGCTCAAAGTCGGTATGAATCACGCCTGCTGCTTCAGGGGCAGTCGCACCGACTTTGACCGTCCAAGCGCGCACTTCTTTGACCCCTGCGGTAAAATACGTTTGCATATTAAGCAGCTCGTAACCTGCGCGAATCACACGGTCAAGCCCTGCTTCAGTCATACCCATACTTTCTAAAAACTCTTGTTTTTCATCGTCATCCAGCTGGGCGATTTCTGATTCGATTTGGTTGCATAGTGCGACGACCAACGCATCATCTTTTGCCGCAAATTCCCGTACTTGGTCAAGATAAGGATTGTTGTCAAAGCCATCCTCACTCACGTTGGCAATATACATGGTCGGTTTTAGGGTGATTAAACCATAGCTGCGGATGATTTTTTTCTCATCCTCATCCAGATTTGCCATGCGCGCAGGCTTACCATCGGCTAAAAATGGCTCAATTTTGTTAAACACATCCAGCATGGCTTTGGCGTCTTTATCACCGCCTTTGGCTTTTTTACCGACATTGATAATCGCACGGCTCACTGCTTCAAGGTCAGCAAGCGCAAGTTCGGTGTTGATGGTTTCGATATCGGATAATGGGTTGACGCGTCCATCGACGTGAATCACGTTGTCATCATCAAAGCAGCGCACCACATGGGCAATTGCATCGGTTTCACGGATATTGGCTAAGAACTGATTACCCATGCCTTCGCCTTTGGAGGCGCCTGCCACTAGGCCAGCAATATCCACAAATTCCATTGAGGTGGGCACAACGCGCTCAGGTTTGACGATATCGGCAAGTTGTTTGAGACGTGGGTCGGGTACAGGCACAATCCCAGTATTGGGATCTTTGGTACAAAACGGGAAGTTTTCTGCCGCAATCTCAGCTTTGGTCAATGCGTTAAACAGGGTTGATTTACCAACATTTGGCAATCCGACGATACCACAATTAAAGCCCATACAATGCTCACTAAATAAAGGGTTAGTTAAATTTGTTGCATTATAACAACTTAGTCATCAGAATTCGACAGGCGATTGACGCATCAAAAAATTGAACCATCAAAAATTTAACCCATCAAAAATTTGTAGCATGACATAGACTACAAAAATTTAAATTGAGCGATTGGGCAGATTGCTGTCATACTCTTACCATGCTGTTGGTATAGTATTGCTATACTATTGTGAGAGTCTCGAGTTGTCATGAAATTGTCATAATGGGGCGTCAAGCTATGCTATAATGATCAGTTTGATAGTGATATGTGTCTGATGACGGTGAATGTTATCGTATACTGCACAACATTGATAATTATTCATTTTTATAGGAATGTTTTGAGTGACAGTCTCTGCTTTTTTATCGCATCAGCCTAGAAAACGTTTTGGGCAAAATTTTTTACATGATCAGGTGATTATTGGGAGAATTATTGACAGTATTCATGCAGGTCGCGATGATTTGATGGTTGAAATTGGTCCAGGCATGGGCGCGATTACTGAGCCGCTACTCAAGGAAGTCAATCGCTTGACCGTTGTCGAGCTTGATACCGATTTGGCAGACAGCTTGCGCATTCGTATTGGCGCCAATAGCAATGATGGCTTAACCATTGTCAAAGCCAATGCTATGGAAGTGGATTACCGTGCGCTGTTCAAGCAAATCATTCACGACAACCCTAATGCTACGGCTGACAAAAAAATGCGCATTGTCGGTAACTTGCCATACAATATTTCTACGCCGTTATTGTTTCATTTACTAAGTTTTGCCGATGTCATTGAAGACATGCATTTTATGCTACAAAAGGAAGTGGTTGATCGCATCACCGCAGAAGTGAATAGCCGAGAATACGGTCGTTTATCCATTATGATGCAGTATTATTGTGAAACTGATTATTTACTGACGGTGCCAAATGGGGCATTCAACCCCCCACCCAAAGTGACGAGTGCGGTATTTCGGCTCAGACCTTATCAACAAAAACCGATTGTGGCTGACAATGAAAAGCTGTTTGCCCTTGTGGTACGTGAGGCATTTAATCATCGCCGTAAAACACTGCGCGCGATTTTTAAAAAATCGCCGATTTTGCCTGCGGTCACAGAACACCAACTTGTGGCATGGGGACTCAATCCACTGGCGCGTCCCGAAACGTTATCAGTACAAGATTTTGTAACTTTAGCTAACGGCATCGCGGCAAACGGTATGGCAGCAAATGGTTAATTTTTTTGTAGGTTTTTAAAATTTTACTTTGAAGATGTATGAGGTGTTATGGGTTTTCGACATCAATTTGTCATTGGCGATATTCAAGGCTGTTATGCCGATTTGCAGGCACTGCTCAAGCAAATTGGGTTTGATGAACAGCAAGATAAATTATGGTTTGTCGGCGATATCGTGGCACGCGGTGAAGACTCGCTAAGTGCGCTACGTCTGGTAAAACGTCTTTGCCAAGCAGGGGCTGCCGAAATGGTGTTGGGCAATCATGATATTAACTTAATCGCAGTATGGCGTGGTGTCATAAAGATCAAAAAAAAGGATAGAACCCAAGCGATTTTTGACGCCCCAGATTGTGATGAACTACTTAACTGGCTTCGTCGCCAGCCGCTGCTTGTCTATCCCAATGATAAAACCGTGATGGTGCATGCAGGCATCCCACCAAACTGGAGTATTACCCAAGCAGCCATGCATGCGTCAGAATTGCAAACTCAGCTGCAAAGTAGCTTATGGCAACTCGATAGACTGCTGCCAAACCTGTATAGCGATACGGCTGTTCCTTGGTCAAATATGCTGACAGGCTACGCGCGTATGCGGGCGATTTGCAATTATTTTACCCGTATGCGCCTGTGTCAAATGGACGGCACGCTAGAGTTTAGCTTTAAATCCAGTCTCGATGATAAAATGCCAGAGGGGTTTCGTCCGTGGTTTGAATGGCAAGTGCCGCGCGAACGTAAAATCTTATTTGGTCACTGGGCGGCGCTAAAAGCCAAAGTCGATTTGGCAAATGCCCGAGCCACGGATGCAGGGTGTGTGTGGGGCGGCAGTATGATGGCATACCGCCTAGAAGATGAGCAGGTTATTTGTCAAACTTGTAAAGCAAAATAACCTTTCTTTGTAAAGCAAAATAACCAAAAGTTACTGAGCGAGCTGCAGCAGCTGTACAAATTCTTTGGGCAAACGAGTAGGGCGAACTTGGGTTTGCCCTTTTTCATCTTTACTAGTAGCCACGCATACAATACTTATCTCCGCTTGGCTTAAAAGCTGCTGGTGGCTATCATAGATCCGCTGCTCAAGCTGTAATGACGCAGATTTGCAGTCTGCCGTCTCAATCACAACGGTGACTTCGCTATCAAGCAGAATCGGACGCAAATAGCGGATGTTGGCTTGGCTCACTACAAATTGGATATCAGGTTTGCCACTATCGCTATGGTGAGTAACGTCTTGACTCACAGCCTCGGCTGAATGCGCTTGATAAAAATAACTGGTCATTCCCAATGCACGTAACCAATCGCGACGACAACGCTCAAACAGCTTTAAATGATTGGCGTGATACACAATCCCGCCTGCATCGGTATCTTCTAAATAAATACGGTATTGGTTGGCATAAACAGGCTGATTGCTTGATTGATTGTGGGGCTGATTCTGGAGCTGGGTCACGTGCTATCCTTAGGTTAATAATGTTAACAATAAGTCAGTAATTTTTAAAAACGCCAAAGTGATAGCATAAAAAAAAGAATGGCGTTAAACCATTCTTTTTTGAAAATGTGTAGTTTTTTATATCCACACTCATCAAGTCAATTGACGATGATTGACTTTGTCTAATTTTAACGCTTCCAAATAACTGCGGATATGGGTGACGTAATCTAAGCACTGCACGTAACGGCTATTGCTTTGGCTATTGACTTTTAAATACTGATACACGGCTGCCCAATTGTTACCATCAATACCGCGCTTTTCCAAAATCTGCTGAATATCTTTAATCGCTTGTGGACCCATATTGTATGCCGCTAGGGTAAACCATACCCGATCTGATGCTGGCACTTGGGCAAATTCATGTTGCAGCTGACTTAGATACTTAGCGCCCCCTTGGATGCTCTGCGTCGGGTCAGTCCGATTATCAACGCCCATCGCATTCGCAGTGGCATTGGTCAACATCATGATACCCCGCACACCCGTTGGCGAAGTGGCTTCTGCATCCAGATGCGATTCTTGGTACCCCATTGCCACAAGCAGTTCCCAATCAAGACGGTATTTGTTTGCGGTCTGCTTAAAAGATGGTTCATAGATGGGCAACACCCGTGTCATGGTATCGGCAAAATGTTGTTGATTAAACGGCTCTGCCAATGCTGTTTGACTATAAAACGCCGCTAAATGTTGATTACGGGTGAGCGCTTGAGCGCCACACAGGAAGTTTTTTACATCATTATTGAGTTTGACATCATTGGGGTTTAGCTGTATGGCTACATGTTCGTTGAGACCCTGCTGTGATAAATAATCTTTGTCACAGCTTAGACTGAGCGATGATAACGCAGTGGTGTTTTGGTAATCTGACACATTGGTTAAGGCGATATCGGCTTTGCCCGTTTTGACAGCCGCCATCGCGTCCGCATCAGTGGCAAACACTTGGGTGCTCAGGGTGACATCCAATCGCTTGGCATAATGGCGCATGACATCATAGCCAAAGCCGTGCTCAAAACCATCTTGAGCAAAATAGGTGGTATTACCATTGACGGTGGCAATATGCAGCTGCTTTTGAGACAGGATACTATCAAAAGTCGCCATTTTCGGTGTCGCAACCACGCTAGTAGGTGAGGCAAGGGTATTGATAGCATTGCCATTAACGATTTTGTCAGTAACACCTATCTGGGTTGCAACATAAGCTAAGGGCAAACCAATCCCCAGCACAGCTGCCAGCTTTTTACTGGCGCCCAACCATTTTAGCGGCTTGATAGAGCGCTCAATAAGACTAGCAGACGGATTAGCCTGTTGCGCCAAATCTTGCACATGGCTATACACCGCTGGCACACAAGACTGGGTAGTTTTTGGCGATATCACCCCACCCAAACAAGGCTTGAATTGAATCGGGAAGAATTGCAAGCGTTTAAATTGGGTCGCGTATTTACTAAAGCGTAATAAAGGGTGTTGAAACGGGTATGTTAAAGGGCTTAAAAATGCTTTGACCGACATCGAAATCGACGCAGGATAGGTCAAAGCCAAATCATCACAATACTCAAATGATGAGTTTAGCGGCATGTGTCACTCCACGGTGCACATACGTTAGATACGTTAAATTAATAAAAAACAACTATGCCAAATGAAAACATTTTGTGAAACTAAGAACCGAATCGATAGTTAAACCTAGTACCCGTCAAACTAGCACCAGTCAGCCAAGCCAAATAAGTACATGGCTTCCAACTATCTAACTCTATCCTAAATCTAGCCAAAAAAGCTTCCATCCAAAATAGGTCGTTATTAACTTAACGCTAAAAAAAGAGCCAAACAGGTTGGCTCCCCTTATACCTAGGACGGTGATAACTCCCTATCCATCGTAGAGAACTATCGAAATAAATAATAATCAAGTACAACCCGAAAAAGGGTTAAAATTTTTGTAAGTACAAGCCAACCAAATATAGTTTAATAAACACAAGCACTTATATAAAGAATTTAACGTAGGGTAACGTATGGCACGCATAAAATAAATAAACAATAACAATATTTACTGCATGGCATTACAGTTAGTTATATAAAACAATGGGGGTATTGTAGTGAAATTAAAGTTACCCGTCATGTTATTGACCGTAACGAATGGCAAATTTATGATAAAAAGCGTAAAAAACCCGCTAAAATGCAATTAACGGGTAATAATTAGTCAATAAACTGCCCGATTTTACACAGGATTATCGATATCGACAAAATCAACGGTCAAAGCAAGATTTTCTTTGACATAATTTCCCAATGCAAGCACACCACCTCGCTCGGTGGCATGATGTCCACAAGCAAAATAATCAATACCCAACTCACGGGCTATGTGAGTCGTTCGCTCTGATACTTCACCGGAGATATAGGCTTGACAACCCATTTGTGCCGCTTGCTCAATCATATCCTGTGCGCCACCCGTACACAGACCGATGCGCGAAATTGCTTGATTACCCCCGGATAGATGTAGGGGCGGACGGCTTAAGGTAGTCGATAGTTTGTTGGTGAGCGCTGCAATCGACAACGGCGCTGCTAAATCCACGATATTACCAATCGGATGTTTTTCGTCAGGATATAGCGGCGACAAATCACGCCAGCCCAACGCTCGCGCTAATTGGGCGTTATTGCCCAATTGGGGATGGGCGTCTAACGGTAAATGATAAGCAAGTAAAGAAATACCGTGTTGCATCAACAAACGAATACGCTTGCCTTTCATGCCAATTAACGGCGCAGGTTCACCTTTCCAAAAATAGCCATGATGCACCAAAATCGCTTGGGCGCTGTGCGCAATCGCTTGTTCAATGAATGCCTCAGAGGCTGTGACACCGGTGAGGATGTGCTGTATCGGCTGTCCACCATCCACTTGCAGACCATTGGGACAATAATCTTGGAATTCACTAATTTTTAATAGCTCATTTAACCGATGAGCCAATTGAGTCGGACTCATTGAGGTTGCGGGTTGATTCATTGTAGTTTCCAAAATTGTATCTTTCAAAATTCTGTCTTCCAAAATCGTATCTGCCAAAAAAGTCATCATATTTCTATCGTGTTCAGTGTTTCATCAATTATTTTGGTAGCTTGCTTGCCGTGTCATTTGGGGTGATATTGTCGACCGCCTTTTGCACCACTTTTTCTTTAATTGCCTGTTTTTTCTCTGCAATTTCTTCATCGGTCAGTTTTTCCGTATGACTGATATTGTCGATATGGGGCGTAGTAGCATGCGGATGTTCTTCTGGCTGTGATGTCAGGGCAGTTTTATGTCCATGGTTATTTTTACCATCGTTTGCAATCGGTTTATCATCATAGATAATATTACCATCGCTATCGATGAGCGCATACTTCATCGGCTGTTTACGCGGGATAAAAAAGTCAGAGGGTTGGGTCATCAAATGCGAAGCGACCAATTCAAATAAGAATTTCCACTCAAAGACTTTCACATTACGAGCGCGTAGGGCGGTCATTAAGGCGAGTGAAAAACTCACCAACAAGTTAATCATACCGATGACCATCACCCCAAATAGGCTAACCAAAATAATACCGATTTCTGGGAACTCGCCCGTGTTGGCATAAATGTTAAAAATCCCGTGAATAAAGTTGGCAGACGCAAAGGCAATATGGCGAATATCGAGCGGTAAGCCAAAAATATAACCGATGGTCGCCGTACTACCCAAAAAGCAACCGAATAAAAAGTTACTCATAATCGCACCCAAATTGCGCTCGATAAAATCGCTAAAGCGCAATAATGTCACAGGTCTCATTATCCGTTTGAGGGTGGGATGGTTGCGGATACGCTCGCCAATTTTGTTGTGTACTGCAAGATTATCGTAATAGCCTGCAATCAATCCTGAAATATACAAATACACCCCAGCAATCGCGGCATGAAAGATAGCAAGCGAGGTAAACGGGTTAAGATCATGCAGTAAGTGCTCTGCGCTAGCTTCCGATGTTAACGGACGACCCAGCCCATACAGCCACATGGATGAAATCAGTAGCGCAATCGGCATTGCAATTGAGATATTACCCATAATAGCAATAAATTGGGTGCGCATGATATCAACGACCAATTCGGTCAGCTTGGTAAATTGCGCCGCTTTGCGCCCTTTTACCTCGGAGATGGTTGAAGCAATGGCGGCAGCTGTCATGGCAGGCTGTTTGGTCGCCACTGTACCACCAATGATATGAATTGCCACAAAGCCAAGACCATAAATCATACTGTTTAAAAAAGCCACGCCAAACGGTGCTAAGGGTAGGGTCTTCCCTAGGATTTTAAGGGTCGCCATAAAGCCGATGAGTAAACCACCCAATGCCGCTTTTTTATACATACGCCGATAGCCCGCTTTATCGGTACTGATATAATGCTCGCCGACCTTACTGGCAGTCTCAGTCACACGGCGCGATAAGAGCGCGGTATTGATGCCAAATAAATATCTAAAACTACTGCGGTGGTATGAATCTTCATACAATGTATTAATAAGCTCTATGATGGTTTTTTTCTTGATATGATCGTTGTCAGATAGTAGTGACACCAACAATTCAAGACGCTGCAAGCTTTGCTCAAGGCGCACCAACATATTGGTGGTACGCACAGTAATACCCGTTCGATGAATACGGCGACGGATGTTTTGCATCATAGTGCGCGCTTGGTCGGTCAACACTAAAATTTGACTGCTATCCACTTCAGGCTGGGGCATCGCTTGCTCATCCCCTGACTGCATGCTGAGCTGGTATTGACTGACAAATTCAGCGACTTCGCGATTGAGTGCAATAAAAGTATCTTGGTTGTCAATCGGATTGGGAAATGCCTTTATTAAATCGGCATTGAGCCCAATGCCGTTGATACGCGCAGTTAAAATAGTAATGGCTTTGAGCACATTGGCTTCAAGCGCTTGCACTAACGCTTCTTTGCCTGCGGGTACTTTAAGGATGAGTATCAGTTCAATCCACCAATGCTCATTGATTAAGCGCACCCAGTAACGGGTTTTTGGTGTGGCAAAAAACGCATTAAATAGCGCAATCAAATCGCGGTCATCAGGTACGGAGGGTAATAGCTTTTCACCGATCAAATCAAAAAATTGCGAAGTAAAGCCAGCATCTGACAAAATACCCAAGTCCGTGTATAGCGACACCTGACGATAACGATTAATCAAGGTAAGCATAAACACACAAAACCCTTCTGCCCACACACGATTGCTGCGTAGTAGCCGAATAAATAGCGCCATCTGTTCATTGGCGGTTGTAGCATCATCTGCACGGTTGCGCAGGGTATCTAGCAGTTGTTTAAATAGGGTAACTTGCGGAAAATCACGCAGCGCATTGATTTCGTTTAAAATAGTAGTTAAACGCGCTTCTAAGGTTGGCATCACCTTTAATTGGTCTGCCATATCTGCCGCATCATAACGATGTTGGGCATTGAGTAAAGCATCTTGATTATTAGGTTGCGATAAATTCGTCAAACTAACCTCGAAGTAAACAGAAAATTGAATCGTTTTTTTAAATAGGGTGAATCACAACTAAATAGGGTGAATCACAACTATAAGAAAAAATACGAAAATAGATATCTTAAGATGAAAATTTAATCGACTCATCGGAAAAAATCCATCATTTATTTGCAACAAAAATCTTATGGGCTGAGGTTTTAAAGACAGTAAGGGATAAAATAACGCGACGTGTTACCGCATTTATGTATTTGAGAAAACAACCTGACTGATTATCCTCATTGATTATCTAGCTGCAGCGATTATACTATGGTTACTCTGTTGACTGATTTTTTTCTATGGCATCGACTATAACCTCTCAATCAAAAAGCACTAAACAACCCAATACCGAATCAACACCCAATGAAGTAACCCAATACTACTATCCAGACCCCGTCAACCAACAGGTGATACAGCAGTGGCTGTTTATGGATTTATTGCCGTGGCAACAGTCAACTTGGCAGTATTTGACCACCCATCTAGACGCCTTGCCGCACGCAATGTTGTTTGCAGGCAATGCAGGGACGGGTAAACGCGCCTTCGTGTATCGGTTTGTCGCATGGGCTTTGTGTGAGAATCAACGGGTCAATGCACAAGGTGTCACAACTGCCTGTGGGCAATGCCAAAGTTGCCAATGGCTGATCGCCAATACCCACCCCGATCTTTATCAAATTCCCACACCCACCGTGGCGCGTGACGCGTCGCCTAAACCTAAAGCAAACAATGCCCTCGTGGCGCAAGCCCCAACCCATCAGTCAGGTTATAGCATCAAGATTGACGAAATTCGGGAATTACAGCCTTTTGTCACGCAATCGAGTGGCGGATTAAGAATCGTGGTTATTCACCAAGCGGATGCGATGACTCTAGCAGCCAGTAACGCGCTGCTTAAGACCTTAGAAGAGCCTGCCGAGAATGTATTAATGCTGTTAATTAGCGATAGTCCTTCGCAGCTACTGCCAACGATTCGCTCGCGGCTACAGTCATTTTCGGTGAGCCATGTCACCCCCGATCAGTCAATGCAAGCGATGCAGCAGTTATTGCCAAATACCGATACTGCAACGCTACAACAAGTGAGTGAATTGTCTGGTTATGCGCCTTTTTTGGCACTACAAATGTTACACAGCGAATGGTATCAACACCGCCAAACTTGGATAAACAGCTTTCAAGCCGTTCGTAGTGGACAACGTACGCCTGTACAAGCCAGCAACTATTGGCAAAAAACGCTGACATTGACGGACTTTTTATACTTGTCGCAAGCTTTGTTAGTGCCATTGGGGCAATTTGCTGTCGGTATCTCAGCGTCAGTCAATGACTTAGATTTTGGCAAGCTGCAGCCACCACCGACATTAAAGCAAATTAGCCAGTTACAACAGGTCATCGATCAAATCTGGCAAGATAGACAGCAACATATCCAAGATAAGTTATGCTATGATAAAATTTTTAGCACCATGCTTGATTGCTAATCTATTCAATTAATCTATATTATTTATCATTCACCATGCGTTAGTAAAAGGAATAGTGATTATGGCAATGCCATCTCGTGGCGGTATCACCACCATTAACTATGATACGATCGAAAAATTGTATGCTAGCTATCTGCCTTTTATTGAAAACGGTGCGTTATTTATTCCTACAAACCAGCAGCAACAACTAGGCAGTCAAACCTTTGTGGCAATTACTTTGCCAAATTCGAGTGAGAGAATGCCGCTGCATGGTAAAGTGGTGTGGGTCAACCACCGCGCACAAGCCCAGCGCCCCGCAGGCTATGCATTACAGCTTGGCAAAGATGAAGCAGGTTTACGCATCAAAAACGAAGTCGACCGCCTTCTAGCAGGTCATATCAGCTCCGATAAACCCACCTTTACGCTATAAATTTTGGAAATTCTAGAAACTCTGGCAGTTTTAGCCTGTGATTGTTAAAGGTGAGCGATTGTTAAAGGTGAGCGAATGCTTAATCCTGTAAGTCGCTAGCTTTTTTCTTCTATCGCACAATGGTTAATCATCACTCTGCGTAGCGGTACATTTCTCATTTTTAGCCCCTTTTTTGTGCATTTTTTCATTGGCAAAAAATGATACGCAATGTAGTCAATGCTTGTGCCAAATCACTTGTATAAAATAGCTTTCAGGCGTAAAATATACGACTATTTTTGCTTTGTTCATAAGAATGGCATGTCACAAACGTTAACGCAACCGTCTTTTGATGTAACTAAAGAAGATTTAACCGCAAGCCTGCCCGTCATCACCGTTGATGGCTCAAGTGGTGCAGGTAAAGGTACATTGACGGCAAGACTGGCAAAGCTACTGGATTATCAAATTTTGGATTCAGGTGCGCTGTACCGGATTGTGGGGCTTGCAGCCCACCAAGCGGGTTTGTTAACCGGCAGCATTGATGAAGCTGCACTAGCTGATTTAACCCAATCGTTAAAAATTGAGTTTGCAGCCGCAAAAGCGGGTTCTGAGCATGTGACAGTGCTCGTGAATGCCAACGATGTGAGTGAAGTGATTCGCACCGAAGAAGTGGGTAACTTTGCGTCAAAAGTCGCAGTATTCCCGAAGGTGCGTCAAGCGCTATTAGAGTTACAAAAAAATATGGCAACGTCGCAAGGCAACCCAAAAAAGGGCTTGATTGCAGACGGGCGTGATATGGGCACAGTGGTTTTTCCCGATGCGCCGCTGAAAGTTTATTTAGTCGCATCCTCTGAGGCACGAGCCGAGCGCCGTGTCAGTCAGTTAACCCATGCTGGCAAACAGGCAGATTTTGACGAAATTTTGGCACAAATTATTGCCCGTGATGAGCGTGATAGTACACGCAGTGCCTCACCGGCTAAGCCTGCCGATGATGCGATAGTGATTGATAGCTCAGCCATCGATGCTGAGCAAGTGTTTAACCAAGTTTGGCAACTGTGTGTTGAGCGTGGTTTGACAATTAACTAACAGTTTTTTAACTAACAGTTTTTAAAAGTTTTATCGATTTTTTATAGGCACTAAAACCAGCCTTATGTTTATAAAAAATCTTAATTTGAACCGTACTGTGCTGGACAGGCTACGGCTATACAAAGGTAAATTTTATGATGGAATCATTTGCTGAACTGTTTGAAGCAAGCCAAGTACTTGATGTAGAACGCGGTGCAGTTATCTCTGGTCAAGTAGTTGCGATTGATAGCGACTGGATTACCGTAGATACGGGTCTAAAATCAGAAGGTATCGTTGCGCGTTCAGAATTTTTGAATGAACAAGGCGAGCTTGAAGTAGCAGTTGGCGACCAAGTTCAAGTCGTTGTAGATGCGGTTGACAATGGCATGGGTCAAACCCTATTGTCACGTGAAAAAGCAAAACGTGCTGAAACTTGGAACGTACTTGAAAAACTTTACGAAAACAATGAGATCGTAACCGGTCTTATCTCTGGTAAAGTTAAAGGTGGTTTCACGGTTGATATCGGTTCAGTACGTGCGTTCTTACCAGGTTCATTGGTGGACACTCGCCCAGTACGCGACACGGCGCACTTAGAAGGCAAAGAGCTAGAATTTAAAGTCATCAAACTGGATCAAAAACGCAACAACGTCGTTGTTAGCCGCCGCGCTGTGATGGAATCTGAAAACTCAGCAGAGCGCGAAGCACTACTATCTAACCTTGAAGAAGGTCAAGAAGTGGTCGGCGTGGTGAAAAACTTGACTGATTACGGTGCATTCGTAGACCTAGGTGGTATCGATGGTCTATTACACATCACAGATATGGCATGGCGCCGTATCAAGCACCCATCAGAAGTGGTTGAAGTGGGTCAAGAATTAAAAGTTAAAGTATTAAAATTTGACCGTGAACGTAACCGTGTCAGCTTAGGTCTAAAACAACTAGGCACTGACCCATGGCAAGACGTTCTTAACAACTATCCAAAAGGTACTAACGTTAAAGCACGCGTCACTAACCTGACTGATTATGGTTGTTTTGCTGAAATCGCTGATGGTATCGAAGGCTTGGTACACGTTTCTGAAATGGATCATACCAACAAAAACATCCATCCTTCAAAAGTGGTACAAATCGGTGACGAGATCATGGTTCAAATCCTTGATATCGATGAAGACCGTCGTCGTATCAGCCTAGGTATCAAACAAACCATGCCAAACCCATGGGAAGAGTTTGATAAGAACCACCAAAAAGGTGACAAAGTGTCTGGTACTATCAAATCAATCACTGACTTCGGTATCTTTATCGGTCTAGAAGGTGGTATTGATGGTCTAGTTCACTTATCAGACCTTTCTTGGACTGAAAGTGGTGAAGAAGCGATTCGTAACTACAATAAAGGTGACACCGTTGAAGCGGTCATCTTGTCTGTAGATGCAGAAGCTAACCGTATCAGCTTAGGTATCAAACAACTTAACAGCGACCCATTCAACGAATACCTAGTATCAAATGATCGTGGTGCGGTAGTGAAAGGGGTAGTGACTGACGTTGATGCCAAAGGCGCTAAAGTAAAACTAGCTGACGATGTAGAAGGCTACTTACGTGCTTCAGAAATCCAACAAGACAAAGTAGACGATGCGACCACTGTACTTAATGTCGGTGATGAAGTTGAAGCGAAAATTGTCAGCGTTGACCGCAAAACTCGCGGTATCAACCTATCAGTTCGTGCAAAAGACGAAGCAGAGCAACGTGATGCTATCAAAGCATTAAGTTCAAATGCAGCAGCTGATACACAACCAAAAACCATTGGTGACTTAATCAAAGAGCAACAACAAAACCAATAATCGGTTTTGTGAGTAATAAAAAAAGCGACTAACTTAGTCGCTTTTTTTTATTTTCACCTTTTAGGTAATAAAATGGAATATTTAGTCTAAAAAAAGCCGACGAATTTAAGGTGGTTTTGTTATAATATGCGAAGAAAAGTAATAAAATGTAATTTTTCATTATTATGATTGTTGATAGATTGCTGGATGAAATTGGACTGTAACGAAGTTTTTAAAACCATCATTCTGTAATTTAGACTATGACAGTTACGTTTAGCGTGTTAGGGGTAGTATGGAAAAAGTGTTAAACAAATCTGATTTGATCGCTAGATTATCAAGTGAATGTGAGAATATACCAGAAAAAACCATTGAGGACGCCACCAAGCAAATCATTGATTTGATGGTTGATACCTTATCTCAAAATGGACGTGTCGAAGTACGCGGTTTTGGTAGTTTTAGTTTGCATCATCGTGAGCCACGTGTGGCGCGCAACCCTAAAACAGGCGAAAAAGTGACCGTAAAAGCAACGGCGATACCCCATTTTAAACCTGGCAAAGCATTGCGAGAGGCAGTCAATCATCATCGTTAGTTGCGGTTTTTGAGTCATTTAACGTTATTGAACTTACGCTATGGTTTAATATATGATTGATCAAAAAAGAGTGGACAAAAAATCCACTCTTTTTTTTGAATTATCTGCAATAATAGTGGCATTCAAAAATGTAGATTAATTAAAATAACCAAGGAGAAAACTATGCGTTATCTGTTAGCGATTTTGTTGTTCGTGGTCGTCGGTTATTCATTGATGCTGGTATTGGTGAATAACAACCAAGTCGAAGTAAATTTACTGTTTAGTCAAGTGCCACAAATGAGTTTGGGGTTACTGCTGATTATTAGCATCGTTTTAGGGGTCATTGCGGGGCTATTGATAGGTGTGATTTTATTTCGTGTGTTACAGATGAAATTGGAAAATCAGCGCTTATCTAAAGAGTTAAAGCAAACCCAAGAAAAATTGATGCAAACGCAGCATAATTATGAACAGCATTTAGCGCAAACCAGCAATGCAACGATTGCCCCTACCGCAGCCAACCCTAATTTACCACCCGTACGATAAGCAATGTATGCTATCGAATTGAAAAAACGAGTCAGTTTGTTATGAATCAAGTGGCAGTAGCGCAAGCAACATCACTCATCAAATCCGCCATCAAGTCACCCATTATTGTGGCATTGGATAACATGGATGACCGTCAGGCATTAAGCTTGGCGGATAAGTTAGACCCTACCTTGTGCCGATTAAAAGTTGGCAAAGAGCTGTTTACCAAATATGGTAGTAGCTTAGTGACATCCTTACATCAGCGTGGTTTTGAAGTGTTTTTGGATTTAAAATTTCATGATATCCCCAACACAACCGCGCAGGCGGTCTTAGCGGCGGCTGATTTGGGGGTGTGGATGGTCAATGTGCATGCCAGTGCAGGGCGCAGCGCCATGCAAACGGTGAAAGCGCGTCTATCGGCGCAACACTACCAAACCTTAGTGATTGCGGTGACGGTGCTAACTTCTATGTCACAGCAAGATTTGGCTGAAGTGGGCATCAGCGACTCGATAGAAAATCATGTCAAGCGACTAGCATTATTGACGCAGCAATCTGGGCTTGATGGGGTGGTTTGCTCTGCACAAGAAGCCAATGTGCTTAAACAGCTTTGCGGCAAGAATTTTCTGTTAGTCACGCCAGGTATCAGACTACCAGAAGACGCCAGTAATGATCAAACGCGGATTTGCACGCCCAAAGATGCCATAGCCAATGGGTCTGATTATTTGGTCATTGGGCGGTCAATCACGGCGGCAGCGGATCCCACCGCAAAACTGCACTATATCTTGGATACGTTAAAATAATCCATCTCGAGTCATGTATGCCAGTACGTTTTCAAGTGTTAAGTGATTTACATATTGATAGCTATGCAAGAAGGGATTTGCCCATTGGTGAAATCCCTTACACAAATGCGGATGCTATTTTAGTAGCGGGCGACACATCCAATGGGCTTTTGGGCATCGAATGGCTCATTGGCGAATCAAAGCGACTTGAGAAACCAATTTTTGTGATTGTGGGCAATCATGAGTATTTTGGTCATAATATTCTTGATTTGGATGCCCAAATAAAGACATTGACCCAAGATACGCAAGTGCATTTTTTACAATGCGCGAGCTTTGAATTTATGGGTGTTAGAATTATTGGTACAACGCTTTGGACGGATTATCAATATCAACCACAAGATAATACGTTGGAGATTGCTCAGCAGTTTATGCGCGATTATCGCGAGATTTATTATGATAACCGACTGTTAACGCCCCAAGATACTGTAGCTATTCACCAGCGGCAGAGGGCATGGCTGCAGAATGCCTTAAAACAAAGTGAAAAAGATGCTATGCCCACCGTGGTCATGACACATCATAGCATCAGCCCATTATCTATCGCGCCAAAATATGCCAATTTTCCCAGTAATGCAGGATTTGTCGTTGATTTGAGCGAATGGTTACAGAGCGATTTTGCGCCTGATATTTGGCTGCATGGACATACCCATGAAGCCTTTGATTATCAGCAAGGTCATACACGTGTTATTGTCAATCCCAGAGCCTACCCCAATGAAATCAGTAGTACCGGGATAGTTTTTGACTGGCATAAAGTCATTGAAGTCATGGTATGATTGGCACGTTTTCACAGAAACATCCCATTTAATCGCTTAAATTTTTTGACCTCATCAATTTATAGTATCAATTTATGGTGCAAAGATAAAAAGATATAAGGAATGCGTATTTAAATGTCTAATTCAATCAACACCATGCCTGCTCATTTACCGCCCAGTATGATTGACTCGGTCAAGCTACTGCCGAAACATGAGCGACTAATACTATTTACCCGTCATTCATTGCGCGAAATGTCAGATAAAAATGGCTTTGCCAGTTATGCTCTGCCACTAACACCAAAAGGCAGAGTGTTGGCGGAGTCTTGGGGGCGTTGGTTGGCCGCCAATTTAGATTACTCGATGGATGTAGATAGCATCAGTAGCCCGATACAACGTTGTATTGATACCGCGATTTTAATGCAAGCAGGGGCTGGCATCTCTAGAAATGTGTCGCACCAATCACTGTTGGTAGAGCCAGGTAGTTTGGTGGTTGACCATGAAGAAGTGAGTAAGGTATTCAAACAAATTGGTGCGCTCAATTTTATCAATCGTTTTTTGGCGGGCGACATGGCAGGGATTAAAGCGCCACATAAAGGCGGTTTGGATTTATTAGCGCTTTTATTTCAGCATCAGCCAAAGCACGGACATTTATTATTGGCGGTTAGTCATGATACGCTATTGTCAGCGTTTTTAGCGGTGATGATGGGCGTGGGTGAAATTAGCTGGGATGACTGGCCAAAAATGATGGAAGGGGTGTTTTTGTGGTTTGATGATAAACCTTTTAGTGAGGCAAAAGTACATTTTATTTGGCGCGGGCAGTGTTATGAACGCCGATTGATTGAATTGTTAGACCCATTTTCAACCTCTTATCCGTTAGAAGACTAATTGATACCTAACAAACCCACAAAAATAAAGGTAGGACTTTATCCTACCTTTTTTGACACAGTCAACCTTTAAACATGTTTATGTGTTAATCAAACATGTTTGCCTTTTAAATGATTAACCAAATTTTCAATTTGCTGCGCATGATTGCGAAGTTTATCCTCAATGCCACTAAACTGATCTTTTAGCTTATCATCGACTTCATGAATACGCTGGGCAAACTCATTTTTTTTCATCTCAATCGCTTGCGTTTTTAACGCTTGCCATTCTGCAATTGTTTGTTTGAAGGCTTGTTGTTCACTGTTTAAACGATCTTTTATCACTTGAAAGTTGCTGGTTAAATTCCCTGAAAAAGTCGCAACTTTTTTCTCAGCACGTTTGAATGCCATTTCTGTTTGTGCATGCTGAATGGTAACGTCCGGGACACGTTTTAAATCCCAAGTTAAACCGATTTTTGATAAGCCATAAATAATCCATTTACTAGGATCATATTGCCACCATTTTACCCCATTGCGATAGTCATATTGGAAAAAGTGGTGGTAGTTATGGTAGCCTTCGCCCCAAGTGAAAATCGCTAGAATCGGATTATCACGCGCGGTGTTGGTATCGGTATAAGGACGGGTACCAAACATATGGCAAAGCGAGTTGATAAAGAAAGTAAAATGATGGCTTAACACCAAACGCAGTAGCCCTGCAAGCACTAGGGTACCTGCAATATCACCCACCATCCAACCAAACAGCGCTGGCAACCCAATATTGGCTAATAAAATCCATAGGGCATAATATTTATCTTGCGCCACTAATACAGGATCAGCTTTTAAATCTGGGATGTTTTTGTAATCATAGTGACCGCTTGGGTAGTTTTTGAGCATCCACCCGATATGTGAGAACCAAAAGCCACGCTTGGCAGAGTAGGGGTCTTGATAGATATCATCGACGTGGCGGTGGTGCAAACGGTGTCCTGCACACCAGTCAAATACTGAGCCCTGAACAGCTAAGGTGCCGCCAATCAGAAAGAACCATTTGACAATCGGATGCGCTTGGTAAGTACGATGTGACCATAAACGGTGATAACCAACGGTAATACTTAACCCATTCCAAGCCATAAAGAATGCGAAAATTGCCCAAACTTGCCAACTGACGCTATGTGTCCACAAGTAATAAGGTACAATCAATAAAGCCGCCAAAGGCGTGCTAATTAAGACAAACGCAGGGATCCAATTGATGGGCGCGTTTTCAAAAGATTGAGGTTGTGTCATAGAGATAAATGTCCTGAGGATGATCAAAATACGACATGTATTTTTTTAATCATTGACGCTATATTGTACTGAAAAAGTGGAAAAAAGTGAACACATATACACTCAAATTCCCGACAATTTTGTTAAATTGATATCGATAAACTTACTGTAATATGAATGCTTTAGCCAAAAAATTCAATTAAAAATTTTAGCTACAAAGATATTTTAGACAGACGGTAAAGTTTTGGTTTGACAAATAATCCGAAAGCAAGTTTGCCCCTCACCTGGCACATATTCTAGATTGGCATAGTTTGCCTGACAAAAGGCCTGCGACAAATAAAGCCCCAGACCCGTGCCCTGATTATCGGTGGTAAAAAACGGATTAAATAAATACTGAATATTTTCTTTGGCAACGCCGTGACCTGTATCTATCACATCAATATGAATAAATTTGCCAGATTTATACACTTGAAGGGTGACAAAAGCATGAGGCTGGGTTTTGCTACTAAAACGCAGCCCGTTATTGATAAGGTTGACCAAAATCTGTGCTAACTGATGGTTATCAAACATAAAGCCTTTGTCAGTATGGCAGTGCAGAAAAATATCATGGCCGCTAAAGTTTTCTTGTATAAAATCGTTTAGCCAAGTTTTGGGTTCAATATAAACAAAATTAGGGCGCTGCTGACGAGATAATTTAAGCACATCTTCGATGATTTTATTGACCCGAATGGTTTGGTGATAAATCATCTCATATAGCAAGATATTATCATCGGATAAGCCGCTGTCAGCCTCATTAACTTCCTCCATTAATAATTGACTGGCTTGGCTAATGGTTGCCAGCGGGTTACGAATCTCATGGGCAATACTGGCGGATAATTGCCCTAGTGACGCAAGTTTTAACTGCTGTGCACGGCTAAACTCATGGCGTAAATCTTCAATAAAAATAATGGCATATTGCTGTCTTAATTGAGTGATACGAAGTCGCAAGTCATTAAAACTTTGGTTATTAGGCTCAATGCCAACGGCTAAAGGTGTACTAGTGGTCGGTACATCGAGCCGCACTATTAAAGTTGCTTCAGGCTCTTGGATGATGGGTGCAAGTCTTGCAGCTAATAGGGGGGAAATATCTGGCAAATTAAAATTATCAAGTGTCTTTGGCAAATGTAGTTGGTCGATTGCGGTATCATTGGCGATAAAAATTTCTAAATCGTGGGATAGTACTACCACGCCTTGGTCAATGATTTGCACGATTTTATTGTTAATGGCATTTAGTGCGTTGACTTCATTGACTTGGCGCTCAGAGAGCCGCTCAATTTGTTTAAGTCGTTTGGATAACGTATAACTTAAATAAGCCACCCCGATAAAGCTAATCGCCATCGAAGCCACGTTGTTGACTAGCGCGTAGTTAACATCGTTTTTTAGGGTTTGATAAAACTGCTGATAAATTACCAGCGTAATGGCAAAAATAGTCAGCAAAATAGCTTGGTTGGAGCGCACCAACATAAAAGCTGCGGCAACTTGCACCAAAAACAGCAAAATGACTTGTAAATCATTACCACCGCTAAAATACAACAAGGTAGTGAGTACTAGCGCATCAACGGTTAGCCCGACCATCAACAGCGGATTTTTGGGATAAAAGTAATACAAAATAAATAAAGCAATACTAAACAAAAAATAAAAAAAAGTGGGAAAAAGATTAATCAATACCCAATAGTCATGCTGGGCAGTTTTTAACGCCAACATAAAACTAAAGGAAAAAAAGATAGCAATAATAATGCGGTAACCATTGTAGACGTTACCGATTTTTTTGGTTTTATCGTGGGTGCTTGGCTTGTCAAATAGCGATGAAAACGCAGGATTGGTAATCATGGTTTAGGGTTGAATTAAACCGTGACGCATAGCCAAATGGGTAAGTTTGACATCACTGTCGATATTAAGCTTTTCAAAAATACGATAGCGGTAGGTATTGACTGTTTTGACACTTACAAACAACTGATCGGCGATTTGCTGTGGACTTTTGCAATTGACCACCATCATCGCCACCTGCATTTCTCGCTCACTTAGCGTATCAAATGGCGACTCTGAATTGTCAGTGAATAAAATATCAGCAAGCTGCTCGGCAACATCGGCGCTAAAATAACGCCCGCCTTGGTGGACTTTTTTGATGGCTTTAATCATCTCATCAAGCGGTGTCCCTTTGGTGATATAGCCACTCACCCCTGCTTTGATGAGCATGGAAGGGTAGGGCTGCTGAACTAGAGAGCTGACCGCCAAAATTTTGGTGTTTTTATCGGTTTGCAGCAAGCGCTTGGTGACTTCTAACCCGCCAATGGTAGGCATATTGACATCAAGTAATACCACATCGGGTTTTAATTGTTTGGTTTTGATAATCGCGGTTTCACCATCAGCAGCCTCACCAATTACATCAATGTCAGGGCTATCTGAAAGCATCCGTACGATACCCATTCGGACTAAATCATGATCGTCAACGACCAATACTCTAATCATCATTTTTTATCTCCACCGCGCTTATCTTTGCTTATCTTTATGCCAACAAAGTTTTGTATCAACAAGACTTTATATAAAAAAGAGTCAGCTAAAAAAACTCATTTTTTAACAATAACTGTCTATCCCCAAGTTTTTATATTAGCACAGTTAGCGATTTAAGACGTGAGTTACTGTCCTAAATGTGACGAGATTTTTTGTTGATGTTATGGGTAAATTTAGGTAGACAAATTTGGGCACATGACTAAAATTCGCTTAACTTGCCCAATAGCTTTATAATAGTCAGCATTCAAACCTTTATTACTGCTAAAAAAATGCGAATCCTATTATGAGAATTAGAAAGCTGTTTAAATTTGAAAATGCCCATATCGTGCGCAATTGTAGCTCCGATCGCTGTAAGTACTCGATTCATGGGCATAGTTACCAAATCGAGCTGATTTTAGAAGCGCACCGCCTCGATCACGGGCAAATGGTGTATGATTTTGGGCTGTTAAAATCATCGATTAAAGACATCATTGATAGTTTTGATCATGCTATTTGTTTTTGGGATAAAGATGACCCCGACTATATTGACGCTTGTAAAAAATTTAGCGCGCGCTGGATTAGTTTGCCTGTTTCGCCCTCGGCAGAGCAGTTTAGCCGCGTGGTGTTTTTTTGGGCAAGAGAAATCTTAAAACAAACCCAAATGCAAAACGGTGAAACCGATGTCAAAGTGTATTCCGTCATCGCCCACGAAACAGCGACAGGCTACGCACAGTGCTTTGAAGACGATGTCGATAATGACCAAATGGGCGCGTTGACCCTGGGTGATTTTGAATTTAGCGAGCAAGTAAAAGCCGAATGGCATGACCCCTTGATGTATGACAAATTAAAAAAAGGCGAGAAATTTGTCAATCCGACAGTGGTTTTACAAGTTGACTAAGCTGTTGGTATCTGATGGGGTTGTTGCAACAATTTTTGATTCAGGACAAACATGGGGCAAGCTGGGAAAATCGACATGAATAAAACTATCCTCTTAAAATCCGAAACCGACACCCAAGCCTTCGCTAAAGAGCTTGCCGAAATGAATTTAACCGGTAGCGTGTGGCTGTCGGGTGATTTGGGGGCGGGTAAGACCACGCTTACCCGCTATTGGCTACAGGCAATGGGTCATACAGGCGCGGTAAAAAGCCCGACTTTTACCCTGGTTGAACCTTATCGTATTACGCAGGATGATGGTACAATTAAGCCGGTTTACCATGCCGATTTATACCGTCTTAATGATCCTGAAGAATTGGAATTTATCGGCTTTTATGAATACCAAGATGAGCCAAATAGTTTGGTGATTATTGAATGGGCGAGTCGTGCAGCAGGCTATTTGACGCCGCCCAATGCCACCCTTGATATCAAACGCCTGGATGACGAACAACGAGAAGTGACGATAAGTTTTGCCTGACAACCGTATTCATAAATTATCCCCACTACTTATCAACCAAATCGCCGCTGGCGAGGTGGTGACGCGCCCTGCTTCTGTGGTTAAAGAACTGATTGAAAATGCTATCGATGCCAGCGCTACCCATATTCGCATCGATATCGAACAAGGCGGGCTTGGGTTGATTCAAATTAGTGACAACGGCATGGGAATTCATCCTGATGACATGACGCTTGCCGTCACTCGCCATGCCACCAGTAAACTTGCTAATGTCAGCGAGTTGGTTGGTATTCATAGTTTAGGCTTTCGCGGCGAGGCACTAGCCAGCATTGCGGCGATATCGCATCTGACATTAACCAGTAGTCACAATGACAGCGGTATAGGGCAGCAGCTGAGCGTGAGCGGTAGTGAGGTAAGCCAAGCTACTATTCGTCCTATCGTAAAACATCGCGGCACGTGTGTCAGCGTTCGCGATTTGTATTTCAATGTGCCAGGCAGACGCTCGCACCTAAAAAGTATTGCCACAGAATTTGCCCATATTGAACAAGTCGTGCAGCGATTAGCGATTAGTTTTGCCGATGTGCAGATTGAATTATATCATCAAGACAAGCTGCGTTTTAGCTTAACGCAGTCAGCCCAAGCCCCTCACCAAAATTTACAGGGTGCTGCATTGCCTTTTTTGCCCGCGTTTAGTTTGGCGCGGCTTGAACAAGCGTTAAATTTGCCCTTGGCTGACATTGCACAGCCATTTTATTTATCGCTGCAAGGTTTACAAGCGCAGACAGAGGAGTTAAGTGCCCAAGTCACCGGCTGGTTTTTTATCACCCATAGAAATAATCTGCCAAAACTGATTTATATCAATCATCGTTTGGTCAGTGATTTAGCGATTAGTCAAGCCATACAAAAAGTGGGTCGCAAACTGGGTATTGGTATCGATAATTCACTACAAATGGGCTATGCGTTGTCTTTTGAGCTGCCTGCCGAGTGGATAAATGTCAATATTCACCCAAGTAAACAACAAGTTAAAATCCAACCATTGACCAATATATTAGCTTGGTTGTCTCAGCATATGCTAGAGCAATTGCAGCCTAAAATGACGGCGTTAAACACCCTGCAACGGCAAGCTTGCATGACAAAAACTAATAACAGTCACGTCGATAAATTTCAAAACTTGCCTGCGGGTGAAGCTACCCCCATTCACTATATAAAGCCTAATGACCAACCCAAACCCACCAATCACATAACTCACGTTGCCGAAAATCAGTCAATTTATCAGGTGGCAACCCAGATGGAAAATCAGATAGCAAAAAAGGGTGCTGTTGATAGGTTAACGGATAGCGACTCGATACAGCTAGTGACTTTATTTGAAAACAAGCATGAATTTGAAAGACAGCATCAATGTGAAAACCAGCATCAAACTTTTGCTTTAATTCTTTGGCAAGGATATTTCTATCTGATTGATTTACAATACCATCATATAGACAGTTATGATAAAGCGTATGTTCAATCTTATTTGAATCAAGCTGATTTTACCCAAATTGCCGATAATGCCATTCGAGTCAGTGAAACTGACATGCTACAATGGCTGCTGTCGCATTCGCATTTACCTAATCTCTAGTAATCTTAACAATCCCCAGAATAAGCTATGATAACAGCCGATAAACAAGACGTGATTTGCCTTATAGCACCTACTGCCAGCGGTAAAACAGCGTTAGCGTATGAACTCTACGAAACAGGCAAATATCGTCTTATTTCGGTAGATTCTGCCTTGATTTATCGGGATATGAATATTGGTACCGCCAAACCGACACGTGAAGAATTGGCAAAGTATCCGCATGCGCTCGTTGACATCATCAGTCCTGAGCAAAGCTACAGCGTTGCCCAGTTTGTAGGCGATGTGGACTATCATATCAATCTTGCTCATCAGCAAAATAAAACACCTGTGCTAGTGGGTGGAACGATGATGTACTATATGGCACTGATTCAAGGTATCAATGATATCCCAGCCACCTTGCCAGAGACTCGCCAACAAGTCACTCAACTGATTGCCGAGCAGGGGATTGAACAGCTGCATGCTTATTTAACCCAGGTAGATCCCATCCTGGGTAAGCAACTCAAAACCACAGACACCCAAAGAATTGGCAGAGCGTTGGAAATCTATCTACAAACAGGTAAGCCATTAAGTGCTTGGCAGAATCAGCCCGCTAGGGCGTTAGCCGACAATCCACATCAGCGTTGGCAAATTTTAGCCGTGATGCCAGATCGTGATTGGTTACACAAGCGCATCGCACTTCGGCTAGATATCATGTGGCAACAAGGTTTTTTGCAGGAAGTGATTGCCCTGCGACAACAATATCACCTCACGGCTGATCTGCCATCCATGCGCTGCGTTGGCTATCGGCAAGCTTGGGATTTTTTAGAAAAAGTACAAAATACAACAATGTTTACACATGATAATAATGAAGAAAATTTTCATGATAATGTGGCGCGTTTTTTACTAAACACGCACAGCTCCCCAATTGAAGATTATAGACAAACTATGCAAAATGAGGCATTATATGCTACAAGGCAGCTAGCAAAACGCCAATATACATGGATGCGTAAGCTAGTAAGTACACAACAATTGGTTGAGCGGTTTGAGATAACACCCTTAACAACTATTGATCAGGCAAGAACGCTGCTAATAAAAACAAGTTAAAAGCAGTAGTATGCCTGGGTAATACTTATAATCGCTTGTTTAGTATAGTTCTTACTATCCGTGTTAAGCCACTAAGCTGTCATTTAATGTATAATTAAAAAGTCGTCTAAAAATATAATAATTTAACTAACTTTCTGTTTATTTCTGGGAGAAACCTATGTCAAAAGGTCAAACACTACAAGACCCTTTCTTAAATTCTTTGCGCAAAGACCGTATTCCAGTGTCTATTTTTTTAGTCAATGGTATCAAGCTTCAAGGTCAAATCGAATCTTTCGATCAATATGTGGTGTTACTCAAAAACACTGTCAGTCAAATGGTGTATAAACACGCTATTTCAACGGTAGTACCAGCCCGTAATCCACGTTCAGCCACGCCAATGCCAGGGGCAAGTGGCTACGGTCAATCTAGCCAAATGGGCTTTGGTCAAGCAGGCGGTTTTGAACAATCAGGTTACGGCGCAAATCGCACAGGGTTTGCTAATCGTGGTGGCTTTGGCGATCGCGGTTTTGATGGGGGCGGTTATGACAATGACCAACGTGGCTACCCGCAGGAGCGTACAGGGTTTGCGCAAGCACCGTATGATCGTAGTGGTTTTGCTGACCGTGGTTTTGATAGCGGCTATGACAATATGAATTTTGAGCCTACCAAAGACGATGCCAATTTTGACGATGATACAAACGGTAATGGTGAAGACAAGTACTAATTTTTAAATTCAAAGCATAATATTAAGTGGCGAACCCTATCAGTGTTCGCCATTTTTTATAGCTTTTATAACTTGTCTTTTATACTTTATTTGGAACTGATTTAGCAATGCCTAGATTGTTAATATAAACTCGATGAAATGTTGTCAAAATATGTATTTTCAGACTTATCCCGTGAATATTGGCTGAAATTACGCTATGATAATCATACTTTAAAAAATTTCAATTTTTCAGCTTTAAAGATTGTTTATGCTAACTATTAAACATAAACGCCCGAATAAGCGTATAGCAATAAGCGCATAAGGATGAGTGCCCGAAAAAAGCGCACCAACAGCCATCTTGAAAAATTAGTGAGGAATTATCTTGGATGCATCGGTTGATTATTTAAAGCATGCCAAAGACGCTATCAAAACAGAACAACATGCTTTAGATTTGCTGATTGAACAGCTAGATGAACGATTTGTGACCGCTTGCCATTTGATCGAAAACTGTCAGGGGCGTGTGGTAGTAACAGGCATGGGTAAGTCAGGGCTTATTGGTCGCAAAATTGCAGCGACTTTTGCCTCAACAGGAACGCCGTCTTTTTTTATGCACCCTGGTGAAGCAGGTCATGGCGACTTAGGCATGTTGGTCAAAGGCGATGTGTTAATTGGCATCTCAAACTCAGGTGAGTCAGATGAAATCCGCACGTTACTGCCTGTGGTAAAAAAATTGGGCATTCCGCTCATTAGTATCAGCCGTGACAAACGCGGTATTTTGCCAAGATCTGCCGATGTAGCTTTGACTTTAGGGGCATCTGAAGAAGCATGTCCCCTTGGTTTGGCACCGACATCAAGTACCACAGCTACTTTGGCGCTAGGAGATGCGTTAGCGGTGGCGTTGGTGCATAGTAAGCATTTTACCTCAGAAGATTTTGCTTTATCACACCCTGCAGGGGCATTGGGTCGCAAATTATTGACCCAAGTAAAAGACTTGATGCATGTAAATAACCTGCCAACTATTGATGAGCATTCGACGCTTAACGAAGCCTTATTTAGCATGACGGGTGGTAGACTGGGGATGACGGTGATTACCAATGCGAACAATCAAGTCGTGGGCGTATTTACCGATGGTGACTTGCGCCGTAGCTTAGCCCGCCAATTGGGGCTTGATACGCCGATTAGTCAGGTGATGTCAACCAATCCAAAGTCCGTCAATCCTGATGTGCGTGCGTCTGATGCGCTGACATTAATGAATGAACAAAAGATAAATCAGCTATTAATCATTAATGATGATAAGACTTTAGCGGGTATTTTGACCTTGCATGAGCTACTGCATGCGGGTGTGAATTAATAGGCTTAAAATAACTAGGCTTACAATAATAAGGATAAGGCCATGCAAAGTCTGCTCACTAAAGCAAAAAACGTTAAACTATTGGTCATGGATGTGGATGGTGTGTTGTCTGATGGAAAAATTATCTATGATGCCAACAGTGTTGAAACCAAAGGCTTTAATGTTCAAGATGGCTTTGGTATTCAGCGTATTCACCAAGCAGGGATTCAAACTGCCATTATAACGGGTCGTACTAGCGACATTGTCACGCACCGCGCCAAAGAATTAAAAATCACCCATCTCGTGCAAGGGCGTGAAGACAAATTAACGGCGCTCAATGAATTGTTAGCTAATATTGGTATCTCGTTAACAGAGTGTGCGTATATCGGTGATGATTGGCCAGATATCAAAGCCTTGCAATCCGTCGGATTTGCTGTAGCCGTGGCAAATGCCAATGGCGAAGTCATCAAGCGTGTGGATATGGTTACCACGCGCTCAGGCGGAGAAGGGGCTGTTCGTGAGTTATGTGATTTGCTTTTAAAAGCAACCGGTCATTACGATGATATTTTGGCAAGTTATGTGGTTTAGTGCATGTAAGTTGGTTTAAGGGATTTATGCTAAGGGATTTGTTCTAAGTGATTTTTTTGAAAGTGATTTGTTTTAAGCAATTTTTTTTAAGTGATTTGGCGTATGCGGTTTAGTGTGGTAACGTCCGTTTTTATCAAATTTTTCGGCAATGTTAGGTGGCAATCGTGTCAACAAAAACGCTATTTATTTTAGGCTTATTATTTATTATCGTATCGGCCTATTTTTATGCGCAAAACGATGCTCGCTTGACCCAAGTGTCACTTAAACCGACCGATATTGATTACCAAGCAGAGCAAATCAAAGCGCTACAAACGACCGAAACAGGTAGTGTTGGCTATCAGTTAACAGCGGCGCAGGTAACCCATTACCAAAATGCCAATACCGCCGTGATGTCCAAGCCACAGATTGTTATCCGTCCAAAAAACGAGCGTGAAGTAACCTTGGTGGCTGACCAAGCGCAATTGGATGAAAATAAGCAGATTGCCAAACTGATAGGTAACGTGACCTTAACCAGCGTTCCCCTGATCACTCAAAATACCAGTATGTCGAATTTGCCCGTTAAAATGATAGGTAAAAACTTTGTCGGTGATTTGGTCAATAATACAGTAATGACTAATGAACCGCTTACCTTTATCCAAGGGAATAATCGGTTTGATGCCAAACAATTTAGTGGTGACTTGGCAAC
The DNA here is from genome assembly GCF_020041925.1 of Faucicola osloensis. Lineage (GTDB taxonomy): Bacteria > Pseudomonadota > Gammaproteobacteria > Pseudomonadales > Moraxellaceae > Faucicola > Faucicola osloensis_D. The sequence goes on from NZ_CP083409.1 coordinate 2,002,257, forward strand.
GGGTGATTACGGTTTTGGACAAGTGAGTGTGATGATTCAACCTGCACAGTAGCCAACCCTATCTCTATGGAGTAGAGTGGCTACTGTTAAGATAGTAATTCAGTTGCGATGTTGACGGGATTTAAGTAAGTATCAAAAATCTTTAACTTCGGTGCTAATTTAATCTATATTGTTGATTTTAAAATTTTTATATAAAAGGTTTAACATGATTGTGGTGAAGACTCGACAATTAATAATGGCTGGCGGTGTGTTGGTTGCTGGCATGCTTGCCGCATCGAACGTGGCAAACGCCTTGCCATCAGACGCCAATGAGCCGATTCGGTTGTTGGCAGACAAAGCGACGTACAGTGAGCGCTCTGGGGTGACAAGCTATACAGGCAACGTCACCATCAGCCAAGGCACGCTAAAAATGGCGGCGGATAATTTAACCGTCAATTTGACGCCGACTCGCGCCATCGAAAGTGCAGTTGCAACAGGGCGTCCTGCCACTATCCAACAAATTGTGACACAAGAGAAGGGTTTGGCTAAAGGTCAGGCGAATCGAATTGATTACAATGTCAAAACAGGGCTTGTCACCCTCACGGGTAATGCGCGTTTGACCCAAAATGGCGGTAGTTTTTCTGGCAATGTCATCCATTACAGTCTAAAAGTGGGTGATATTGAGGCAAAAGCAGGGAATAACCAACGAGTTGAACTGGTATTTCCGCCACAATCAACCAACCGTGTGGGCGTTCGCAATCGCTAGTATTGTTTAACTTGCTTTCGCTTTGTTCATTGCTATTGTTTAGTTCTAGGATTTATTATGTCGCAACCGCAAGCCAACCAGACTCTAATCATGCAGCACCTTGCCAAACGCTATGGCAAGCGTTGGGTGGTTAAAGACGTGTCTTTTTCGGTAGAACAAGGACAAGTGGTTGGGTTACTTGGTCCAAATGGGGCGGGCAAGACTACCAGCTTTTATATGGTCGTTGGTCTGGTCAATATGGACAAAGGGCAAATACAGCTCGGTAATCGGGATTTGTCGGCATTGTCCATGCACGAGCGCGCCGCATCAGGCATTGGCTACTTACCGCAAGAAGCGTCAATTTTTCGCAAATTAACCGTTGAAGAAAATATTTTATCGATTTTGCAGACTCGCACAGATTTGGATAAAGCGGGGCAGCAGCAGCAACTTGAGCAGCTGATTGGGGAATTTAATTTGGGTCATGTGCGCCACTCATTAGGGATGAGCGTTTCTGGCGGTGAGCGCAGACGCTGTGAAATTGCCCGCAGCCTTGCCTCAAATCCCAAGTTTATTTTGCTTGACGAGCCTTTTGCGGGAGTCGACCCGATTTCGGTAGGCGATATCAAAGAGGTGATTATTAAGCTCAAACAGCGCGGCATCGGCGTGCTCATCACCGATCACAACGTGCGTGAGACTTTGGCTATCTGTGAACATGCCTATATTGTCAGTGAAGGACAAATTATTGCGGCAGGTACGCCAGAGCATATCTTAGACAATGAGTTGGTACGTAAGGTCTACTTGGGTGAAAACTTCATGGTCTAGCAAGCAGGGTTTAGTAAGATTGTTCAAGGCAAAACGTGATGACCACCAAAGCACGCATCTGGCAAGCGATGTTATTTGAGACAATCGCCATACTGCTATCACTAGGCTGGGTAAAATTACTCAGCTTTTTTGGCTTTACGGGTAGTGAATCACAGCATAACTCAAGTATATTGGCGCTGCTGATTGGCATTTCGCTCATCGCCATGATTTGGACATTTATTTATAACTTACTGTTTGATAAATTTTTTACCGGTGAAAAACTGGCTCGTCCGATATGGCTACGGGTACTGCATATAGTGGGGTTTGAAGGTGGCTTGTTGGGCTTTACCTTACCACTGGTCATGTGGGTGATGAATATTGGACTGTGGCAGGCGTTTATGCTCGATATTTCGTTGACCTTACTTATTTTGGTGTATGGGTTTATTTTTTACTGGATTTATGACCTAGTCGCCCATAAATATAGTCGCAAATAACAGCAATCTTGCGTGTCAAAACTGGTGTGTCAAACATAGCTCGCTATCGCTAATTTCATCGCATTAATTTTATTGCATAGTTTATCCCTCTCACCACCAACAATACGCTTTAAGTTTCTTTATTTTTAAATTTTCTTTATTTTTAAATTTTTCTTTGCAAATTGGACGCTATGGCAAAATCAAAATCATCCTACGTGTGTCAACAATGTGGCGCAAACTTCGGTAAATGGTCGGGACAGTGTGCCGAATGTGGCGCATGGAATAGCCTTGTCGAAGCGCCGATGGTCAGCATGCCACATCATAAACCTGTCACCAAAAAAGCTAGCAACTACGCGGGCGAACAATCGAGCGTCATGCCACTTAATGCTGTGCCTATGTCACTCGATACTAGGCTACCAACGGGTGTTGGTGAATTTGATCGGGTGTTAGGCGGTGGCTTAGTAGCAGGTTCTGTGGTGCTGATTGGGGGTGATCCTGGTATTGGCAAATCCACTATTTTGCTACAGACGGCGATTCACATGGCAGAAAATCACAGTCTAGCCGGCAGTGCGCTGTACATTACGGGTGAAGAATCGTTGTCACAGGTGGCGATGCGGGCTAGTCGTTTGGGGCTACCCAATAACAATTTAAAAGTATTGGCAGAGACCAATGTTGAAATAATCTGCCAAGCCCTAACCCAAGAGCAACCAGTCGTCGCTATCATTGACTCCATTCAGACTTTGTTTACCGAAGCCATCCAATCCGCGCCAGGCGGTGTCAGTCAAATCCGTGAGTCAGCGGCGATTCTGACGCGCTATGCCAAGCAAACGGGTACAGCGTTATTTTTGGTCGGGCATGTGACCAAAGAAGGGGCGCTGGCAGGCCCTCGCGTGCTAGAACATATGGTAGATGCGGTACTGTATTTTGAAGGGCAATCGGACAGCCGTTTTCGAATGATTCGTGCGGTGAAAAATCGTTTTGGTGCCGTCAACGAGCTGGGCATTTTTGCCATGACGGATGCAGGGCTCAAAGAAGTGGCGAATCCATCGGCGATATTTTTAAGTCGCTATGATAAACCGATTGCAGGCTCAGTGGTCATGGTTAGCCGTGAAGGTACCAGACCACTACTGGTTGAAGTACAAGCGCTGGTGGATGAATCGCAAGGACAACCTAGGCGCATGGCACTAGGTTTAGATTATCAGCGCTTAGCCATGTTGCTGGCAGTGATGCACCGTCATGGCGGTATCCAAACCAATGGGCAAGATGTGTATGTCAATGTGGTAGGCGGGGTCAAGGTGCTTGAAACAGGCTCAGATTTGGCGGTTTTATTGGCCTGTGCGTCTAGTATCAAGGAAAAGCCTTTGCCTTATACCCTAGCGGTATTTGGTGAAGTGGGCTTGTCGGGTGAAATCAGACCGGTGCCCAATGGTCAAGAGCGTCTAAAAGAAGCGGTGAAACATGGCTTTACCCATGCGATTGTACCCAAAGCCAATGCCCCAAAAACGCAATTAGAGCAATATCAAGGCCTCAAAATTATCGCGGTTGAGCGACTAGATGATGCGATTGATAGCGCCTTTAATTATCTATAAATAAAGGAATCATCTATAAATAAAAGACATAAAAAAAGCTGAAAAGTAACATTTCAGCTTTTTTATGATTGACTTTTTTATTCTGCATCAGCCGCAAAATTAAAGTATTTAGATTGGCTGGAAACGATTTTTTCAACCGCTTCAATCACTTCATCCACCACATCATCATACACCCCATAGTGAAGCTCATTGCGAAACGAGGTAAACGGACTTTTACGTAGACCTGAACGCACTTCGGTGATACCACTTTTATGGTAAATAAAATCGACTTTACCATTGGTGTTTAGTACACAGCTTAACCGTCCATCTTTTACCATCATATCCACGCGCTCGGGCATAAAGATGTATTCATTGACATTTAGCGTTTTGTCTTCGACAGCTTTCGTAACAAGTGATTTTAAATCAAACATAGTGACCTCAAAGGATATTGTTTTTTATAATTAAAATTGAGAAAAATAGCAGTATTGTCACTGCTTGCTTATCCAGTGTTATTATGAAGAATTAATTTATCACTGTGTGTAAAAAAATGGATAACTTATGTTATCCATTTTCATCTTGTTAAGCGCTAGCGTTTATTTAACCCAGCGTATTTAATTGAGCCTAGTTAATTTAGCTTAAAATTAAGCTATCATCTTCTACCACTTCGCCACGGGTGCGTTCAAACATATTGAGTAAATCATGAACAGTCATGCCTTTGCGTTCATCGCCTGATACGTCTAGTACCACTTGTCCTTGGTGTAGCATGACGGTGCGTGTGCCGTGATTGAGCGCTTGCTGCATGGAGTGAGTGACCATCATGGTGGTGAGATTGTTCTCTTGGACGATTTTATCGGTCAGTTGCAAGACGAAAGCGGCGGTTTTTGGGTCAAGGGCAGCCGTGTGTTCATCGAGTAGTAAAATTTTTGACGGCTGCAGAGACGCCATTAATAGGCTAACTGCTTGGCGTTGCCCGCCTGATAATAAACCCATACGGTCAGTGAGTCGATTCTCTAACCCTAATTTTAAAATCGCCAGTTTTTCACGGAAAATTTCACGGTTTTTGTGATTCAATGCGCCTTTTAAAAAACGCGATTCGCCACGCTTGTAAGCAAGTGCCATGTTTTCTTCAATGGTTAAGGCTTCACAAGTACCTGCCATTGGGTCTTGGAAAACGCGTGCTACCCAGTGTGCCCGTTGGTGGGCAGATTTTTTGGTGACGTCAATATTGTTTAAGGTAATTTTGCCGCTATCGACCCGAATCGTGCCAGCAACGGCATTTAAAAACGTCGACTTACCTGCGCCGTTGGTACCAATGACCGTGACAAATTCACCCGCCTCAATACGCAGGCTGATACCACGTAAGGCAGGATTTTCGATGGGCGTACCAGGATTGAAGGTCAATCGTAGGTTGTCTGCGTTCATCATAAGGCATTGTCCTTTTACTTTACTTTATAAGTTGTTAAGTGCCAAAGTTAAAATCAACTCTTTGATACCAAGTTAAGCGGCATGCTTATGGCGATTGCTTAAAATTTTTGATTTAATTTTTGGTAGGATTAAAGCAATCACCACCAGTAGTGCGGTGACTAAGTTAACATCTTGAGGACCAAAACCAATCGCACGTAAGGTATCATTTGACAACGCAATTTGGATAAAGAATTTATAAAGAATCGCCCCGACAATAGCAGATAGGGTAATCCACAGCATTTTTTTGGCCGGGATGATGGTTTCACCAATGATAACGGCAGCAAGACCAATCACAATGGTACCAACACCAATGGAAATATCGGCACCCCCTTGGGTTTGCACAAAAATCGCACCAGCAAGCGCAATCAGCCCGTTAGAAATCGCCATACCTAACAAAATGCTACGAGAGGTAGCAATCCCTTGTGCTTGTGACATTCTAAGGTTAGAGCCAGTTGCTCGCATCGCCAAGCCCATCTCAGTGCTAAAGAACCAATCTAAGAAAAACTTGGCAGCAATCACCACACCACCAATCACCACACAGCGCATCCAATAGCCGTTACTATCGGTCACCAGTTCGCCAAATATCGTTGGCTCACCAAGCAATGCCAAGTTTGGCGCTTGCATAATACGTAAATTGACGGCATACAGCGCGACCATCACCAAAATACTGGATAGTAACTGTAAAATACCAAGTTTGACATGTAGCCAAGCCGTTACCAAACCTGCAACACCGCCAGCAAGCATACCAAAGATACAAGCCAGCCAAGGGTTGACATCCGCGATGATTGCCACACCCGCGACAGCACCGCCTAAGGGAAAACTACCATCTGCGGTCAAATCTGGAAAATCTAACACCCGAAATGAAATGTATACGCCCAAAGCCACTAACGCATAGATTAGACCACTTTCTAGGGCACCGAATAAAGCAAGTAACGACATAACTGTTCACACAAAAAAGTAAAGACCGCTTGTTAATTCAACAAGCAGTCAGGTGTTAAGGTAAACCAAGTGGCATTAAGCGTAATGCGACTAAAGTACAAATACGCGCTTTGAAACTTTAGTTGCCACTGGGAAATTAAATTTGCAATCACATTAAAACAGCTAAAACTAACGAATGATTTATTGTTTAGCTTTTGGCGCAGGTTCTACTTGGGCTGCCTGACTAACCAAATCTTGTGGCAGCGTAATACCAACTTCTTGCGCGTGTTTTGGGCTAAGGTATAAATCAAGCTTATTCATAGTGATAGGCTTGATGGTACCTGGTTTTTCGCCTTTTAGGACGCGTCCAACGATTTTACCTGTTTCGATGCCTAAGTCTTTGTAGTTGATACCCATCGCCGCGACTGCACCACGGGCAACGGAGTCAGTATCGGATGCCACTAGAGGGACTTTGATTTCTTTAGCCGCTTGGTAAAGTGACTCATAAGCGGATACCACGTTGTTGTCAAGTGAGGTATAGATGAGCTGAACTTTACCTTGTAGACCACGAGTGGCTTGTGGAATATCGGTAGTGCGCTGTGCAGGTGCTGCAACGATGCTAATACCCATCGGTTTAAATTTTGTTTCAAGCTCTTTGAGTACCACGGTTGAGTTGACTTCCCCTGGGCTATATACATAGCCGACTGATTTGAGATTTGGTACGACTTTTTTCATCAGCTCAATCTGTGGCTCAAGTGGCAACATATCTGATGCGCCTGTCACGTTGGTGCCAGAGGCTTCCCAAGATTTTATCAGTTTCGCTTCGACAGGGTCGGTAACCGCAGAGAAAATGACAGGAATTGAGTTGGTCGCTGCAATGACGGATTGCGCCGATGGGGTAGCAATGGCAACGATGGCATCGGGTTTATCGGCGGCAAATTGTTTGGCAATCTGACCGGCAGTCGCCGTATTGCCTTGGGCTGATTGGAAATTTACTTTAAGGTTTTGACCTTCCTTAAAGCCTTCGTTGCCCAGCTCTTCAATCACACCTTGACGAACGGCATCTAATGCTGGGTGCTCAACGATTGCTGTGATAGCAACAGACTTGGTATCGCCTGATGCAGCTGTCGTTGCGCTCGCTGTGCTTGCAGTACTGGCATCAGCTGTTTTATTGTTAGATTGGCTACAGCCTATCAGGCTTGCCATACAAATTCCACCTAGCATCATTGCTTTGGTTAAACGAGAAACACCAAATGTAGCGTTCAACATATATCACTCCAAAAATCCATCCATAGGGTAACAATTAAATAAAGGGTAAATCTTAAAAAGGAAAATCTTACACTTCAATAACAATATCATACAGCATTGTTAAACATTATTTACATTTTATCAGCTAATCTTGCAGTCGCATAGCGTTATATATGTTAGGCAAGTTTGCCAACCATGATTAAAACTTTGGGTTACTAGTTAAAAGGTGTTTTCTGATAAATTCCTATAACATAACAATCTGCCTCATTTCGCTAATGTATCATTTTTTAACAATAATTCGCTAAGTTATAAGCTAACTAATAAGTCATAGCGCATTGTTTTCAAGTAGAAAGAAAATTACCACAGCATTGTCATATTAAGTTACATTTTAATTTCATAATATAGCTTCATACTAAATTACTTATCCAACACAGATAAAGGTGTATGACAATGAAAAAATCGACGTTATTAACTAGCTTATTTTTAGTGGGCTCATTCATGGCTTCACCCGCTGTTTTTGCAGATCCTGGTCATGGTAAAGGTCAAGACAAACAAGCTAGAAATTGGACACAGCAACAGAAACACTATAACTATGACCGCAAAGAAAACCAACGCTACAACACAAACCATGATAGAGACCGCGACAGAGGCGATAATCGATACTATGATAGTCGCAGTGGTCGCTACCTAACCCACGATCAGTATCGCCAATTGCCCCCAGGTCTGCAAAAAAATGTCGCACGTGGTAAAGCGGTACCACCAGGCTGGGCAAAAAAACTAGATAGTCGTTATTACAGCGTCAAGCGATATAATGACCGTAATGTCTATGTGTTAAATAACAATGCTTATCGCCAAGCAAAAGTTATCAGTCGCCCGCGTCCAGGTGAAGTGCGCCTACGTGTTGACAACCGCGTACTTGATGTGCTTGAAGCGACACGTGTTATTTTAAATGTGCTTTAAATAACGCATCATTTTACTGCCCAGTTTGAACAACCCGTCTACTTAGTTAGGCGGGTTTTTTCTTATTTACCCATAGCAATTATTTGTCTATTTTTCGCTCGGGTGTAGTATCAACGTTAATCGCGCCTTTTAATAGTTCAGGATTTAATGTTAAGCCTTGGGCTTGTGCGTGTTTTGGGCTCACGTATAAGGTTAATTGGTTCATCACTTCGGGTTTAACTTGAGTGACAGGTGTACCATCCAGAATTTTGCCTACCATTTTGCCTGTGGTGCGTCCAAAGTCATAATCATTGACACCGAGTGCTGCCGTAGCACCGCGGCGGACGCTAAACTCATCGGAGGCGATGATGGGAAGTTTTAACGCATTGGCTGATTGCACCATTGATTCGAATGCGGACGCCACATTATTGTCCATTGAGGTATAAATCAACTGGGCTTTGCCGCCAAGGCTATTAGTTGCCATGGCAATATCAGTCGGACGGTTGGCTGGGATATCCACTAAGTTCATGCCACGCTTTGGTAGCTCAACGGTGAGTTTATCTCGCAGCGCCACCGAATTCATTTCACCTGCGCTAAACACATAGCCAATGGATTTGGCTGACGGCATGATTTTTTGCATAAAGTCTAGCTGCGGTGCTAGCGGTAATTGGCTGGATAAACCTGTGATGTTGGGCTGAGTCGGTGTGTTTTGTTGAGTAATAAGTTTGGCAGCCACAGGATCTGACACTGCTGTATAAACAATCGGTATCTCTTTGCTAGCGGCAGCCAACGACTGGGCAGTAGGGGTGGAAATTGCGACGATGGCATCAGGTTTATCAGCGACAAATTGCTTGGAGATTTGTCCTGCCGTTGCTGTATTGCCTTGTGCTGACTGAAAATTTACGGTTAGATTTTGCCCTTTTACATACCCTTCAGCAGCCAATTCATCAATGATACCTTGGCGAATGGCATCAAGCGATGGGTGTGCCACAATCGCAGAAATTGCAATGGTCTTATTGGGTTTTTGGCTGGCAGTGGCTGAGGGTTTGCTAGCCGTATCCGTAGAAACTTGCGCGGATGGTTTCTGAGGTGAGCAGGCGGCTAAAGATAATCCAACAATGGCGCAGATAGCGGATAATTGACCGTATGTGGTTGACAACATAGTATTCCCCAATAATCAAACTTGTTTTGTGAGTCGAGTATATCATTTCAATGTACTAGTTTACTATAACATAAATAAAAGCTTGCAACTATGGCTAAGTTTTTATGGATTAAAAGATTTTATAAACGCTTTGATAAACAGTAGGTTATTAACAAAACCTGTCATGAATACCGCTATATGCGTATGCTTAATTACATAAAGTCCGTAATTGAAACATAATGTATAAATATTATTGAATATTTCATGAAATTGTCATAATAAAATGGTATGAAAATCTTTCGATATCTTTTAGAATAGAACTTCTACTCGCAGCATTATTTATCTTTTTTAAACGATTCGTTGCAGCGTTAATTAAGTTAAACATGTCTGTGCTTAGTAAAGGTAAATGATTCACAGATGGGATCATCGTACACTAACTCAACAAGGAGGCTATATGAACTCATCAAACTTGATGGCAGGCGTATTAGTAGTTGGTGCTATTCTACCTTCGGCTGAAGCACCCCATTATTGCCAATATAATAAGGCAGCTAATCCAGTTAGAGCCAATCGAAAATCTATCCCCGTCCGCATCAGCGTGAGTAAAGGCGAACGCTAATCGTGCGACATTATTGATTTTTTGATATTTAGGATAGCTTAATAAAAAAACCGCTGATGATTACCAGCGGTTTTTTTATATTGTGACAGAAAATGTGGCAAAATGTTTCAAATTATAGCCATAAACCCCAGTTAAGCCTATTAAGCAAGGGTCGCACCCGCAGGGATATGGTCATCTAAAGTAACAACCGTCAATTGACCGGCTTTTTCAGCCGATAAAATCATACCTTCAGAAATACCAAACTTCATTTTTCGTGGTGCAAGGTTGGTGACGCAGACCACGGTTTTGCCCACCAATTGTTCAGGGTTATAGAATTTGGCGATACCGCTAAACACATTACGCGTTTTCACATTACCCTGCGCATCCGTTTCACCCACATCTAGGGTAAATTGCAGCAATTTATCTGCACCTTCTACGTTATTGCAGGCTAGTACTTTTGCTACCGTCATCGTGACTTTGGCGAAATCATCGATACCAATCAATGCGGTAGCATCAGTGGGTTGTTCGCTAGCGGCGGCTTTGGTTTTGCTCGCGTCCCCTTGCCCATTTGCGGCTTGATTGGCGATAGCAGGCTGTTTGTTTAAATCTTCTTTTGAGCTATCCACCATCGCAGCCACTTTATCTTTGTCAACACGCTGCATCAATGGGGTAAAGGCGTTGATGGTATGCCCGACCAATAACGTATGACGGCTATCAAAATTTAGGCTGTCAACATTGAGAAAAATTCGTGCTTTTTCACACATCAATGGCAATACAGGGGCAAGATAAACCACCAATTGACGGAAGATATTAAGCGCGACGGTACACACCGCTTGTACTTCAGCTTGTTGACCTTCGACTTTGTTAAGAGCCCACGGTTTTTTGTCATCGATGTACTCATTGGCTTTGTCTGCGCACGCCATAATCAGACGCATGGCTTTGCTAAATTCGCGCGCTTCATAAGCGGCAGCGATGTCTTCCCCCGCATCAATGATTTGTTGCACCAAAGCAGGCTCGCTGATTGTTAGTGCCAGTTTGCTACCATGATTTTTATGGATAAATCCTGCACAGCGGCTAGCAATATTGACAACTTTACCCACCAAGTCTGAATTGACTTTTTGCATGAAGTCTTCAAGATCCAGATTGATATCTTCGACACTGGCTGATAATTTGCTAGCAAAGTAGTAACGCAAATATTCAGGGTCAAGGTTTTGTAAGTAGGTATCAGCTTTGATAAAGGTGCCGCGAGATTTACTCATTTTCTCGCCATTGACGGTCAAAAAGCCATGCGCGTTGATGGCAGTGGGGGTTCTAAATCCTGCGCCTTCAAGCATCGCTGGCCAAAACAAGGCATGGAAATACACAATATCTTTACCGATAAAGTGATAGACTTCGGTGTTGTTATGATTTTCTTTTGACCAATAGTCATCAAAATTTAAGCCTAAATGCACACCTTGTTGGTCACACAAGTTTTTGAAACTTGCCATATAACCGACGGGCGCATCGAGCCACACATAAAAATACTTGTCTGGTTCACTGGCTGGGGTGTTTGGGATTTTAAAACCAAAATACGGCGCATCACGGCTAATATCCCAGTTGGCAAGCCCTGCATCAAACCATTCTTGTAATTTGTTGGCGATAGAGGTTTGCAGGCGACCTTCTTTACGCGTCCAATTTTGCAAAAATTCGCTAAAGTTTGGCAGGTTAAAGAAATAATGGATGGATGATTTTAAAACAGGCGTTGCACCTGAAAGCGTTGAGTAAGGATTTTTGAGTTCGGTGGCATTATAGGTCGTGCCGCAGACTTCGCAGTTGTCGCCGTATTGGTCTTTTGCGCCGCATTTTGGGCATTCGCCTTTGACAAAACGGTCTGCCAAAAACAAGCCTTTTTCTGGGTCATACAGCTGTTCAACTGCTTTATGCGAGATATGGCCGTTTTCATACAAGCGATTATAAATCAGCTGTGAGTAATGCTCATTTTCAGGGCTGTGGGTTGAGTAGTAGTTGTCAAAATCAACCAAAAATCCCGCAAAATCTTTTTCATGGGAGGCTTTAACATCGGCAATTTGCTGTTCAGGGGTGACACCGTTGGCTTCAGCTTTGAGCATAATCGCTGTGCCGTGGGCGTCATCGGCACACACATAGGTTACTTGATGACCCAGTGATTTCATGGCGCGTACCCAAATATCGGTTTGGATGTACTCAACCAAATGCCCCAAATGAATCGGACCATTGGCATACGGTAGGGCGCTAGTAACTAAAATTTTTCTCACAATACACCTGTTATTGATTTGTTTAAAAAAATGTCATTATTGCTGTATGATAGCTTAAATCGCATCATTTCCCAACCAATGGGCATCAATCAAACAAGAAAAATTACTTTTCACACAGATATGTTCAATCTGTCTCTGTAAAAATTGGCAATAAACCCCACTTAACAGTGGTTAAAATCGTTAAAATAACAACATTGGGGTAAGCAACTATCATGTTCAACTTTATCAAACCAAAAACCGTGGCTACAGTGGATGAGTCCACGCTTAATCAGTTATTTGATGACTACCGCGTCAATAACCAGCCAATTCGCCACTATGTCAAAGGGATTAAACAGCAAGGTAGTAGTCTGACATTGGATTTGCGCTTGCCCGATGATTGCAATCCTGAACAAATCCATCATGATTTGAGCCAAAAGCTGCATATCCATGGGGTCAGTGAGGTGAATATGAATATTACCTTGTTTGACAGCACTACTGCACCAAAACCTACGACCAAAGGCAGTGGCTCAACCCTACCCAAAACCACCAATGCCATGCCACCTGTCACTCAGACCGCGCCAAAAAGTGACAAATTAGTCACAGAAACCCCTGAACCTGCGATTGCCAAAAAAGCCACTACCCAAGCAGAATTAACACCGCATCCACGTATCGAGCATATTATTGTGGTGGCTTCGGGCAAAGGCGGCGTTGGTAAATCGACGACGACAGTGAATATCGCCTTGGCGCTGCAAAAATTGGGCAAACGCGTGGGCGTGCTGGATGCGGATATCTATGGTCCGAGTATTCCAAGTATGCTTGGCGTGGCAGGTCAGCAGCCGCAGCTTGAGCATGAGCAATTTGTACCGATTGCAGCGCAAGGTATGCCGATGCTATCCATCGGTAGCTTATTGAGCGATGACACTACCCCGATTGCTTGGCGCGGTGCCAAAGCCACAGGCGCACTGATGCAACTTTACAACCAAACCAACTGGCCAAATCTTGATTATTTGGTGATTGATATGCCACCTGGAACGGGGGATATTCAGTTGACGCTCGCCCAGCGTATTCCTGTGACCGGTGCGGTGATTGTGACCACACCGCAGCATATCGCCTTGCTAGATGCACAAAAAGGCATTGAGATGTTCCGCAAAACCCATATCCCTGTGCTCGGCGTGGTAGAAAATATGGCGCTGCATACTTGTAGCAGCTGTGGGCATACCGAAGCAATTTTTGGCGAAGGCGGCGGTGATAAAATAGCAGCACAGTATCAAGTGCCGCTGCTAGGGCAATTACCACTGGCAAAAGGCATCCGCGAGCAAGCCGATAAAGGAGAGCCGTCCGTCATTGCCAATCAAGGCGCAGGCGATGAATTTGCTGACTATTATCTCAATATCGCTAAAAATATCGAAGCCAATATCGCCAAATTTGCCAAAACGCATGATAACAATCGGATTTTCTAGCGCGATTGGATAGTCAAAGAATATGTGTTAAATAAACCTGTTTGGGTAGCATACAAACAGGTTTTAACTTACATGCGTAGGACACCGCTAGACCAATGATACTTTAGATCAATAATACGTTAGACGAATAATTTAGTTAAGTCCAAATTGCCAAAGTTTGCATCGGTTTTAAGATGATAAAACTGGTTAAATGTCGCTTGATAGCCACTACCCACATTGTCAAGCGTGACAGGAACGCCTAACGGAAAATTAATGCGTCTTGCCACATGCCCAAAGGGGAAATCGGTGTAGATGGGTCGCCCTGTCGCTTGTTGGATAGTACGGATGACGGTATCAAAGGTGTAATCACCATTGTAAGCATCACTGATGCCGCTAAAATTAAATTTGCCCAGCACAATCGCTTGCTGTTTTGCCACAATACCTGATAACACCAAGGTTTGTAGCATACGTTCGATACGGTACGGCTGCTCACCGGTATCTTCCAAAAATAAAATCCCATTGTCGACAGTTGGCATATACGGTGTGCCCACCATTGCAGATAACACGCTAAGATTACCGCCCCATAAGATGCCTTTTATCGGCTTAGCCAAAGGACGCGCAGTGTCACGATACAGCTGAGTTTCTGGCACTTGGATATGTAGCTGGTTTTGGGTACAAAGGTTGATAAAACTTTGGATGGTATCGGTATTCACCTCTGTTTTGCCAAAGTCACTACTGAGCATTGCCCCTGCCACATAAGGCAGATGACCTTTGGCGTACATGGCAAGCTGCAACGCAGTAAAATCACTAAATCCCATCAGCAGTGTGCCGCGCTCTTTGAGTTTTTGCGTCAGCGTTCGCCACTGCTGATCACTTAGTTTGTTGAGCAAACGCATCGCACCATAGCCGCCACGCACGCCGAGTAATATCTTAGGCAGCTCATGTACAGGTCGATTGAGTAACGCGGTAATATCGCCCAAGCGCTCACTGTCTGAACCTGCAAAGCGTAGATAACGTCGGCTAATCACTTCTGGATTGTCGATATAAAATCCCGCTTGGGTGAGTCGATGAATCGCCAGTAAGTTACGCTGTTCATCACTGCCAAATCCCGATGGTGCTACCAGATGGAGGTGGACGCCGCGACCTTTGAGAGCTTCACAATTGGCTTTGATAGTCGCAAAGTCCCATTGGCGAGTTACGGGCACTGTTTCCATGGGCGTATTGCCATTGGACATAGCGCTGGGTTCGCCAAAAGCCATGTTATCAGCATCATTGTTTGACCCATACCGCTGTGAAGGTTGGCTAATCACTTGCCCGCCAATGGTCAAATCCGCTTTTGCACCTGTTACCGTCGCTGCCGATAGCGCTATCCCTGTTTTTAGCAGTCGACGCCGCGTCAAGCCAACCAAGTGGGTGGCAGTCATGGGGGCGTGAGTATTCGCCATTTTTTGAGACATTTTATTATCCAAACAAATTCATCGACTTACAAGAATCATGGTTCAACTAATCGGGTATGTTTAATCAGGTATATTCATCTTGTTGTTGGTATCTGCCGAGATACCATAGTAAAAAACCCCTGTCGCCACCAAACTCGATACCAACACAAACATCATATCAAGCGCAGCTTTGTGCATAACATATAAGTTCAATAGCGCAAAGACCACGACCGCGATCACAAAAAAAATCGCCGCGTATTGCCATTTTTTATCATTTGGGAGGGTTGTGCCTTTGTATCGAAAATGACGGATACTAAAGCCACTAGTGTATGCCACCAAGCCCAGCACTAACCATGCAAAAAAATTCATCGCTTATTCTCTATCAATCGTTTGGGGTTAAAATTTGGATGAGATGTATTAACTCAAGCAACAACTCAGGTGATTAAAGTTTGGTGGTTTGCTCGCATGCCACTTTATAGACGGTATTGCTACCTTTGTAAATATAACCCAAATAGGGGCTGTCAAATTGCGGGTTTAGGCTTGCAAAACTATCGGTGATTTTGGCGAGCACAAACACGCGGTCGGGACGGGCGATGACTTTTTCTAAGTATTGATGTTCATCGGCTTTGATGTCAAAGTATTTTTGTATATCCGGGCTGTCAGTGGCGATGACTTGCATGGCTTCAGGCTTGTCCCAGTTTTTGCTGGGGTCGTTAAACTCGCGCATTTGCATGGCATAGTTGTCACCATTTTTGATGATTTTGATTTGCGCAGGTTCTGTATGGCTGACTGTGTAACAGCCCACAAACACATCATTGCTAGCGGCAGGTTGTGATAACGCTGGCGACGGTTTTGCGCCATCGCTGCTAGTGGTTGCAGGGGATTGGGGATTGTTACAAGCCGCCAAATTTAGGCTGATTGCACAGACCATAGCCATACCCATCTTGGTCAACACAGGTGACACGAGCGCACGAGATTTTTTTTGCATAGACATCCTTTACAACCAACAGATAGCAACTATAAGCGGTTATTATAGACGTTTTGGCATGGCTTTTTATGCTTTTTTTTCTTATACTGAGGGCTGTTTTTTTGATTGTTTTGCTGTTTTATATGGGTTGTTATCTATGTCAAATCATGCCTTAACGCCCCTTGTGGGTCGAACCCTTGCCTATACTGATGGCGCCTGCCGTGGCAATCCTGGTAAAGGCGGCTTTGGTGCGGTGGTGATTTTACCGACGGGTGAGCAAATTGATATTTGCGGCGGTGAGGCGCATACCACCAACAACCGCATGGAGCTGATGGGTGCGATTGCGGCACTGGAAAACAGCCCAAAAACGTTACCGATTCAAATCTGGTCAGACTCTAGCTATGTCATCAAAGGCATCAGCGAATGGCTGGCAGGGTGGAAAAAGAAACATTGGAAAAATGTCAAAAATGTGGAATTATGGCAGCGACTTGATAAGCTGTGCGAGCAGCGACAAATTGACTGGCAATGGGTCAAAGGACATGCCGGTCATGATGGCAATGAATATGCCGATAAGCTTGCAAACCAAGGCATTGACCAACTGCCCAAAAGCTTTAACAAAGTAATTAAAAATCCACCCAATCTCACCACTGATTTAGATGTTAAATCGGATTTTAGTGATACAAACCCTGATTTTGATGATAAAAAAAAAGACCCGCCCATGAACCCAATGTCAACCGATAACAACCCAGTCCTCAATCACTCAGCGTTAACCCGCGATTTTAGCGATAGGTCTTTTGATGACGCGCAAGACATGGCGTTTGCCGATAGTGAGACGATGGGGGATATCTTTTTGCAGGTACTTGACGGTGAACCCGCCGCAAACACTATTCAAACAAGCACTACCCAAACCAGCCATACTCAAAGTGTCGATGTATCAACTCCGTCATCATTAGGGGGACAGCCGACCCACTCACCAACAAGTGCTAACCCACATTTCGCAATGTTCACCAATCCGCAAGGGCAATTTATCGCGCAGGATGACAGCTTGATTGCCCAGCGTCCCGTGTTTAACGGTGTTACCAGTCAGCCCAATCCGACCTTTATACCTTTATTGCCCATCGCCAAACACAAAGGGACTGCCAATCGCCAGCTGATTCTCGATACTGAGACCACAGGGTTTGAAGCGCAAAATGGTGACCGTATCATTGAGGTCGGTATCGTTGAGATGATTAATCGACGTTTTACCGGTGAAAAACTGCATGTCTATATCAACCCAAAAATTGAGATGGGTGAGGAAGTCATTCGCGTTCATGGCATTCACAATGTGTTTTTAAATGATATGCCCGTGTTTGAGCAAGTCGGTGAAGCGATTTATGATTTTTTGCAAGGCGCAGAACTCATTGCGCATAACGCAGGGTTTGACATGAGCTTTTTGCAAGCTGAGTTTGCGCGACTTGGCTTGCCTGATATCCACCAAACCGTCACCGTGACAGACAGCCTTGCCATCGCCAAACGCATGTTCGCAGGGCAGCGCAATACCTTGGATGCGCTAGTTAAACGTCTCAATGTCGGTAAACAAGACCGTACTTTCCATGGGGCGTTACTCGATGCCGAGATTTTAGCGGAAGTGTATCTGGCGATGACAGGTGGACAGGTTGCGTTGGCGATTGATGATGATGTCGGTGGCGGAGTCGGCGGCGCAACTGAGCATCAGCGTTTTAGCACGACTATCAAGCGCTTTTTGGCGAGTAGCGAGGCTGAGCAGGCGCATCTTGAATGGCTTAACGCCTTAAAAGATAACAACCCACAGCTGGCTGAAAACTGGGCGAGTGTTTAACAATAAACAATGCCTCATTAAATTTTGTAAAAGCATTTTTTTGATGGGCAAAATTTCATGATAAAGTGTAATTATTGTGCGGGTATTAACACTTTGACATAGACACTGGCATAGGGGACGTCTTACAATAATCAGCAATAAGCGTAGCTGTCATACGCGCGTTGGATTGATATGCAAGTCTACGTTAAAAACGCCTAAACACTGTCATTTTACCTTTATCACCCTAAAATCATTTTGGATAAAAAAACATGAGTCTGCCAAGTCCTAACTCACAAAAACTAACGGCCACCAATTTTGATTTGCCTTCATTGCATTTATTAAGACCTGAACTTGCCGTGACGCTACATGATGCCGAGATGCACTTAAGTGAGTTTAATGACGACAGTAGTCAAGCACCTTTGCTGCTTGATTCCGTGGATACCTTAGCGCAATTGGCAAAAGTATTGCGGTTGATTCAATTAGAGGAAGGCTATGAACTTGCCAATAGTCTATCGGCAGGACTGCAAAAACTCTATGACGAGCGCGACCAACCGAGCAATGACATGATGATGGATGTGTCAGAAGGCATCATGACGTTGGCGCGTTATATTGAGTTTGTATTACTTAAAGAGACCATTGAACCCTCGCTGTTGTTGCCGATTATTAATCAACTTCACAGCGATTTGAATCAGCCAGCACTGCAGCTATCAGACTTAACTGCCAATAAAAACAGCAGTATCGTAATTGCCAATCCAGAACAAAATTACCAACCATTAAAATCACTCGACATTGATCCAAAAAAACTGGTGGAAGCTTATCGCGCAGGTCTAAGCGTAGCACTCACTGCACAGAGCAATCAATTATCGCCAAAAGAGCGAGAAAAACTCAAAGCCATGCAAGCTGCGTGTGAAATGGTTTCAAAACGTACCGATAGTTTGTTTTGGCATGCTGCTGATGCGGCGGTATCAGATTTGGCAGGGGCTTTACCGCTTAGTAACCTGCAAAAGCGGGCGCTGATTTTTGTTGAACAACAATTTAATGACTATCTACCTGTCAATGATTCTCGCTTTGCTGATTTGGTGCAATTTGCCAGTTCAAGAGATAGCCAGCTTGCCTTGCAAGTTCAGCACAAATTCTCGGCCAATACCTTAGATGAAACCCAGTTAAAAACCATGCGCCGCTTCCTATTTGGACCTGACCGTGAAGTGACCAGTACGCTTAACCAGCTCATCCAGCAAGAAATTGATTTGATTAAATCTGCCAGTGACAGTTATGCCCGCCAAGATAATCTCAATTCAAGTACAGATGAGATTGATACCATGGCGCAGCATTTGCATGATTTAAGTAATGTGTTTAAAACCTTAAATTTAAATGAGGTTAGTGCAGCGCTGTCTCAACAAATTGGCAAAGTAAAAACTTGGACGCAGCCAACGCCTGATGATTTTGATGGCTTGCTTGGCACTTTAATCATGGCAGAAAATGCGGCGATTAACCTAGCAAAATCACATACCCCAGGTGCGGTGACATTGCCGGTGTACAACCAAACGATTTCGCTACATCAAATCGAAACGGCTCACAACACGCTCGTCCAAGAAAGCCGTACCGCGATTGCCACCATTGAAACTGCGCTCAATGATTATCTAAATGACACCGACAAAGATATTTTACATATCACGCCTGTGCCTGATATGATGCGCGCTATCTCGGGTGCCTGCTTATTTTTAAACTTACCTCGACAAAGCCAACTGCTCAAACGCGCTGCCACAGTGCTACAAAACTTAATCGAGCAACAGGGTCGCGAGTTGTCAGAGCATGCGCTTGCTAAAATTGCCGATATTGTGATATCAGCCGATTATTATCTAGAAAGTCTTGAAACGAACAAACCTGCAGGCAACCATGCAATGTATGTCGGCTATCGCAGCTTACAACACATGCTTGTGGCTTAGGGTAATTTGGTAACCAATATGACCGTATTACACCATTATTTGCTTATTTGTGATAACGATAAGTTCGCTTGTATAGGCGGACTTCCTTTTTTTTATCGTTGTGAAAACGTGCCCGCTCAGGCCGTTAAAGTGAATACCGATGAGGCAGGCAACAGTATTTATGCTATTGCCCATCAAGATATCGACCTGTCACAATTGCCAGAAGCGATTACAGGACAGATTGAGTTTCTGCGCTTTCGACATCTGATTGGCAGCCTTGATGCGCTACAAACCAGCCAATTAGCCAAAGCCATGCAGTTGTTGCGCTGGCGTCAAGATCATCAATTTTGTAGCCGCTGTGGTACGCCCACGGAGTTACACCCCATTGAAAATGCCACCGTTTGCCCCAGCTGCCATTATCACCAATATCCTAGAGTACAACCTTGTATCATCACCGCCATCATCAAAACCAGCGCGGATAAACCGCAGATTTTGTTGGCGCATCATCTACGGGCGACCGATAGCAAAATGTATACCGTGCTGGCAGGTTTTGTGGAAGTCGGTGAGAGCTTAGAGCAATGCGTGCATCGTGAAGTGATGGAAGAGGTGGGGTTATCTGTCAGCAATTTGCGCTATTTTGGTAGCCAACCGTGGCCTTTTCCTAGCAATTTAATGGTAGGTTTTATTGCAGAGTACCAAAGTGGCGATATCACCATAGATAACAATGAGCTGATGGATGCCCAATTTTTTGATATAGATAGTTTAGATGAAAACGGTCCTATCATTCCGCCAAAAGGCACGATTGCTTATCAACTGATCGAATGGGTGAAACAGCATTACCAATCTTAAACAGATTGATTAAGTGACTTGTTTTCATCATTTGTCTTGATAGGTTATAGGCGAAATAGGCATGAGCTATGGTAAAATATACACTGATAATTATAGTGAATAAAAATTGAGCCATGTCTGATAGCCAACCTGTTTTTAAGGTACCCAATCTATTTAATATTTTAAACCTAAATAGCCTAAGTATCGAGCATCAACGATTAATACAACAAATCGACCAACTCCTGCCGCAAACCCAATGCGGGCTATGCGGTCATGCTGAAGGCTGTCTGCCGTATGCCACCGCCATTGTCACACTGGGCGAATCGCATAACCAATGCGTGCCCGGTGGACAATCAGTCACCGACCAAATCGGCAAGTTGCTTGGGCGTATCCCGCTGACGGCTGAAGCCTCAAAATGGCAAACCGATCCCGCTACCAATCGTCCGATGGAAATGCGAGCCATCATTCGAGAAGAAGATTGCATTGGCTGTACCAAATGTATCCCTGCGTGTCCTGTCGATGCCATTATTGGCTCGGGCAAACGTATGCATACCATTTTTACTGACCTATGCACAGGCTGTGAGCTGTGTTTGCCACCCTGTCCAGTGGACTGCATCGAGCTGGTGCCCTTCCCACGGTTAATGGATGACGCGACAAGGCAAACCGAGCAAGACGGATTACGCGTGCGTTATTACGCCCACCTTGATCGTATCGAACGCCAAGTCAATGACAACACCAATGCCAAACCTGTGGTCAGTATGGTACAAGCCAAACTCAATGATATCAAAGTCGATATCGATGCAGCAGCGGCAAAAAACGCCATCGAAGCGGCAAAACTACGCACCCAAATCAAAAAATTAGAAAAACAACTTGCGGTACGCGCTGATGACAATAAACAAGCCTTGGTGCAAGCCTTGCAGCAGCAACTTGCGACACTGCCATAACCTAAAGAGTGCATCATGGTTGCCAACATCAAAGCAAAAATACAAGTGCCCAAAACCGCAGAGACGCCGCCCTCACGGCGCATGCCCAATAAAAACGTGTTGCCGTTTTTCCAAAAATTAGCCGCAGCCATTGAAAAACCAGAGACGGAGCTGGAATATCAAAGCAACTTTGAATTGTTGATTGCGGTCATACTGTCGGCACAAGCCACCGATGTCAGTGTCAATCTGGCTACCCGTAAATTGTATGCCGTTGCCAATACCCCGCAAGCAATTTTAGATTTGGGTGAAGCGGGGCTAAAAAGTTATATCAAAACCATTGGGCTATATAATAGCAAAGCCAAAAATGTGATGAAATGCTGCCAAGACTTGGTGGATAAATTTGCTAGCGAAGTACCGCAAACCCGCCACGAGCTTGAAAGTCTGGCAGGGGTAGGGCGAAAAACTGCCAATGTGGTGCTCAACACCGCCTTTGGGCAGCCCACTATGGCAGTAGATACCCATATTTTTCGTGTCGGCAATCGCACAGGCTTGGCAACGGGTAAAAATGTGCGAGAAGTGGAAGATAAACTCATCGCTCGAATACCACAGGATTATATATTGGACGCGCACCATTATTTGATTTTGCATGGGCGTTATACTTGTAAAGCTAGAAGTCCCGAATGTGGCAAATGCCCGGTGTATGACGAATGTATGTTTAAAGACAAAGCCAAGTTTATTGAAAAGTAAGTGTATTTAAATTCACACAGGATGTTAAACGAGCAATTTTTTTAATTCCAAACTTGCCTATGCATATTCATAATCTCCTAGAAGTTGTGGCGGGAATAAATAGAGAAAGCCAACAGACTTTGCTATAATCGACCCACTTTTAGGCTACTTTTTTACAAGCAGTTTTGTAAACAACTTTACTAACAAAAAGGAAAAACTCATGGCAGATTTTAACCAAATTCTTGATGCGGGTGATGTTGATGGCGGCGTGATTAACGTGGTTATCGAGATTCCAGCGGGTTCAAACAACAAAATCGAATGGAACCGTAAACTTGGCGTGATGCAACTTGACCGCGTAGAGCCACAATTATTTGCCAAACCTACCAACTATGGTTTTATCCCACAAACCCTTGATGAAGATGGCGACGAATTAGACGCACTGATCATCACTGACACCCCGCTACCAACAGGCATCTTTATCGAAGCCAAAGTCATTGGCGTGATGAAATTCGTGGATGATGGTGAAGTAGATGATAAAGTGGTTGTGGTACCTGCCGATGACCGCAACAACGGTAATGCTATTAATACCCTTGCAGATTTACCACAGCAGCTGATTAAGCAAATCGAGTTCCATTTCAATCACTATAAAGATTTGAAAAAAGCGGGCACAACCAAAGTTGAAAGCTGGGGCGACATTGAAGAAGCCAAAGCGGTGATTAAAGAATCACAAAAACGCTGGACAGAACAAGCCTAATGGCTGGTCTTGAATGTAGCTAACGCTTAAGTTCAAAAACCCTACTTACAAAGTAGGGTTTTTTATTGCTATTTTAGCCCTCGTTTTTTACAATAACGGCATTTTTTTATTAAGTTGTTCCAAGAGTCGTTATGCAAGCCACACCGTTATACTATCGTCTCGCCATGTCGCTGTTAAAGCCACTATACCAACTAAAACTTGCGAGCAAAACCACCTTGCCTAATGAAAAGCAGCAACGCTTTGGTCAAGTATTTCCTGAGATTCACACCCATCAGCCGATGATTTGGTGTCATGCGGTGTCACTCGGTGAAACCAATACCGCCGAACCGATTTTAAGAGATTTGCTCGCGCAAGGCTATGCGCTGTGGGTGACCAATACCACTCATACAGGCTTTAACCGCGTCGAGCAGCTGTTTGCGCCTGAGATAGCAGCCGGCAAGGTATACCATAGTTTTGTACCGGTCGATAGCAAAGCGGTGATTGATAAATTTTTGGCACATGTCCAACCCGTCGCCGCGTTATTTATCGAGACTGAATTGTGGGGCACCACGCTTGCTGAACTCAATAATCGTCAAATTGCCACGATTTTGGTTAATGGTCGCTTGTCTGAAAAATCTTTTAAGGGATATCAAAAAGCTGCCAAGCTTAGCCAAAGCATGATGGATAACTTAAGCCTTATCATCGCCCAAGACAGCGATTCTGCCAAACGCTTTCGCCAATTGGGGGCTACCAGTGACAAAATCCGCATTGCCAGCTCGCTTAAATGGTCTAGTAAAACCAACCCGTTGATGCTAAGCCGTGCCGAAAAGTTACGAGAAAGTTGGAACTTGTCAGATCGCGCCGTGATTTTGGCAGCCAGCACCCATGAAGGCGAAGAATTGGCAATTTTAGACAGTTTTTTAACCGTGAAAGCCCAGTATGCCAACCGTCATCCGCTACTCATTATCGTGCCACGTCATCCCGAGCGGTTTGATGATGTCGCCAAATTGATTGATTCCAAAAATTTGCCGGTGATTCGTCGTAGTCAAGATGGCGAACCTGCCAAAAATGAGAGCGTTTATTTGGCAGATAGTATGGGTGAGCTTGGCGTGTGGTATGCTCTTTCGGACATTGCCATTGTCGGTGGGTCTTTGGTCAATATCGGAGGGCATAATCCGATAGAAGCAGCCATTGTCGGCAAGCCGATTATTATGGGGCAGTATACCCAATCTTGCCAACTGATTGTGGATCAGTTAAAACAAGCCGGTGCATTGGTGCAAGTCAATGGTAATGATGAATTAACGCAGCAGCTGGCTCACTGGCTTGCCAACCCAAAAGCCGCCCAAACCGCCGGTCACGTCGGGCAAATTTTAGCAGAAAAATATCAAGATGCGACCAAGCAACAACTTGCCATGATCATGCAATGTATCGCTGATAATAAGGAACAGCTTATAAAATCAGAGATTCAAAAAATTGACCATGAACCTGTGTCGAGTGATGGTCGAAAGTTCATTGACGATCTGTAAGCCGTGAATTAACCATTTATATAGATTGCAAACGCAAAAAAAAAGGACTAGCCAAGCTAGTCCTTTTTTATCAATCAGTTTTGTAGTCTATGCTTGTACTTTGTTTCGTACTTTGGTTTTATAAGCTAATAGTCAGCTATTTCATAAACCAGCCGTGACTTGCGATAAATGATTGACCTGTCATCGCATTGGTTGGGAAAGCGGTTAAGAATAAGGTTAATTGAGCGATATCATCGGTTGTGGTAAATTCACCATCAACGGTTTGACCTAGCATCACGTTTTTTACCACTTCTTCTTCAGAAATGCCTTTTTCTTTGGCTTGTTCTGGGATTTGTTTTTCAACCAATGGGGTTTTGACAAAGCCTGGGCATACCACGTATGAGCGCACGTTGTGGGCTGCACCTTCTTTAGCCAATACGCGGGCTAGACCTAATAGCGCGTGTTTGGCAGAGACGTACGGCGCTTTTAGGGCTGATGCTTCATGCGAGTGGACTGAGCCCATATAAATGACGGTACCTACTTTATCATTTTGATACATGTATTTAAGTGCCGCTTTGGTAGTCAAAAAAGCACCGTCTAGATGAATGGCAATCATTTTTTTCCAATCAGCGTAGCTAAATTGGTCGATGGGGTTGATGATTTGGATACCGGCATTGGACACCAAAATATCAAGATCCCCAAATTCTTGTACCAGTTTATCCACGCCAGCGTTTACCGCATCTTCATTGGTCACATCCATTGCAATGGCGACTGCTTTACCGCCTGCAGCTTTGATTGCATCCACGGTTGCTTGCGCCGCATCTGGGTTGATATCTGCAATACCTACCGCAGCGCCTGATTTGGCATAGGTTTCTGCGATATCGCGACCGATACCACTTGCAGAGCCAGTGACGAGTGCGACTTTACCGGTTAAATCGGTAGTGAGTTGGGTAGCCATGTTTTTCTCCTTAATTTTTTATGACAAAGTGGTTTTATTATGACGTTTTTACTTATTGAAAATTAATTATTGAAAGTTACTATCGGGACGAGCTTGCGCATCGGCAATGTAATCTACCGCTACTTCACCCAACGCAAGGGTAAGATTAGCAATAATATGAGAGGTTTTGACGATTTCTAGCACAGGTAATTTTGACACGGGTGCCATCACATGGTCAAATAACTGTAAGGTAGCAGGTCCTGTATAGGCTGCTTTGACTTCTACATCGGTCAAATAATAACGCACCAACTCGCAAATACGCGGCGTGCCATCGACATGGGGAATGAGTTTTAATAAATAATTGGGCGTTTTTTCCATATTGGCTTTAACGGTGGCTTTGTCCAGCTCATCATATTTATACGCCATAGTGCCTGTGGCTACGCGCACACTACCATAGTCGAGGGTGCCAAGTAGGGTGTCGGTGTTGTCAACGGTTAATACAGGCGATGCCATTTTTTTTGGAAAACCCCACAGCTCACGCCCGCCCGCGGTAGGTCCAAAGTCATCCAAAAACATACAATGGGTATAATTGGCATGACGACCTTCGGCATCAATCACTTCAATCACTTGTCCTGATTCAGTATAGTTGCCGAATCCTGTGCTGTTGGGCATGCGGATAAACTCGTAACTCACCAGTGCCTCATCAGTGATTTGGAGTGGCTCAGGTACAATATCGCGCAGTTTTTCGGGATCAGTGCGGTAGGTGATGATAAAGTATTCGCGGTCAAAAAATTCGTAAGGACCATTCGAACAAGGTGGGGCAGTAAAAGGCATAAACGTCGCGTTATCTAAGATATCACTCGCTTTCATCAGCTTTCCTTTTTATCTCGTTATTTTATCTAGTTATGCAATATTATTTAATTTTATCGTTATGACATGAAGCAGGAAATATCATACACCCTTATGCAAAATCAGTCCCAAGACAAAATTGTTATGTTGTTGTAATGATTTTTTCACACCTGCATCCGCTTAACTTTGGCGATAGCAGCTTATCTGAGGGCAATGTAGGGCTGTTTTTATTGGCTAGTTAACAGTGCATGACCGCAGAGCACACTCACGGCATTCTCAGTGCGTAAGATGCGATTGCCAATATGCGCCACTTGGCAGCCAGCGGTTTTGAATAATTCGACTTCATAATCGATCCAGCCGCCTTCAGCCCCAATCACTAGCACATGTGGCAAGGCATTATCCCACACTTGGGTAAACTGCTCATTGGCGTAAGGATGTGCCAAAATCGCCTGTTTACCTGCGATTAAAGCAGGTAGTTCATCCTCAACAAAGGGTTTTAAGCGCTTTTTGAGGCTTACGGTTGGGCTTACGGTATCGCAGGCTTGTTGTAAGCCTTCATGGATATAGTTATCGAGCTGAGTTAAAAATGGGGTTTGCCAGTAGCTCTTTTCACTACGGTAACTATTGACCAAGATAATATGCTGGACACCCATCGCCGTCATGTCCAAAAATAGACGACGCAATACCTTGGGGCGGGGAATTGCCAAAATAACAGTCAGTGGCAATTTGACAGGTGGCGCAATAGTACAGTGGATTTGCGATAATTCGATGCTTGAATCGTGGATATTGCTCACAACCGCTGTCCCTAAATGCCCATTTTTGATACCGACTTTCACTGTGTCGCCCAATGTCACTTTAAGCACCTGTTTTAAGTGCATCACGCTCGTTTTATCATTAATAATAGCGGTCGATGAGGTATTTTGTGGTAAAAGAATGATATTCATAGGGATAAATCTTAGGCAATAAAAAACCCCAAAACTTAATTAAGTCAGGGGTTTTTTTAATATGGCGGAAGCTGAGAGATTCGAACTCTCGAAGGGCTCGCACCCTTGCCGGTTTTCAAGACCGGTGCATTCAACCGCTCTGCCAAGCTTCCAAATTGTGGTGGCTATTATATACAAGTGAAATAACAATGCAAGCATTTTTTTACGTTAATGCAAAAAATATTAGCGAAAGAAAGCAAAAGAAAGCTAAATAGAAAGTTAGATAACTATGCTGAACACCTTGCTTAATACTTGGACTTCATACCTTGCGCTGATGTTAAGCAAAATATTGAAGCAAAAAACGCTTAATAACTCACCAATCCTGCGTCTAAAAATATTGATACAACGGATTGTTTTAGTGCCTCTATGTGACCCATTGCAGCTTAACAATAATGTTGAAAATTACCTTGCTGACACGTTATCACATTGTTAATATACGCAGCACTGCAATCCATTAGATTTTCTAATGATTGTTGATAAAATTCTAAAGGTTGTGCGACTATTTGGCTAAATTTGTTCCACAATTTTTATCGCAAATGTAACCTTATCCCAGTTTTAGGGTTCGTCAGATAAAGGAGTGTATCTGTCATGATACCTATCGATACCACCACACTCGTGGAACCCCCCAAACCCCGTAAATGGTACCAAATTCTGTATGTACAAGTGATTATCGCCATTGTACTGGGTATCTTGCTTGGCGTCTTTGCCCCAGAAGTGGGCGAGGCAATGAAACCACTGGGTGATGCATTTATTAAATTGGTTAAAATGATTATCGCCCCCGTTATTTTCTTGACAGTGGTGACGGGTATTGCTGGTATGAGCAATATGAAGCGAGTCGGTCGTGTTGCTGGTAAAGCAATGCTGTATTTCATTACCTTTTCAACCTTGGCATTGATTATCGGTCTTGTGGTTGCTAATGTGTTGCAACCTGGCGCGGGTCTCAATATCGATCCCGCCACACTGGCAACAGGGAAAGATGCGGCTAAAGTGTCTGAGTATGTTAGCAAAGCGCACGATAGTACAATTACCGGTTTTTTGATGAATATTATTCCGGAAACCATGGTAAGTCCACTGACGGAAGGGAATATCTTGCAAGTGTTATTTGTTTCAGTACTGTTTGGTGTTTCTTTAGCATCCGTGGGTGATCGTGCTCGTCCCGTGTTAAACTTCTTTCAAGAGTTATCTGCGCCTGTGTTTAAAGCGGTTGAAATCTTGATGAAAGCTGCGCCGATTGGTGCGTTTGGGGCGATGGCATTTACTATTGGTAAGTATGGGGTGCACTCACTGGGTAACTTAGCCTTTTTGATAGCCTGTTTTTATATCACTTCATTGCTATTTGTGCTGGTGGTGCTCGGTGCTGTGGCACGTTATAACGGCTTTTCAATCATCAAGATGATTAAATACATCAAAGATGAATTGCTATTGGTGTTAGGCACCAGTTCATCAGAAGCAGCACTACCAACCTTGATGCAAAAACTTGAACGCGCAGGCTGCGAAAAATCAGTGGTCGGTTTGGTGATTCCAACAGGGTATTCATTTAACCTAGATGGTACCAACATCTATATGACCATGGCAGCGTTATTCATCGCGCAAGCCTGTAATATTGATTTGACATTGACCCAAGAAATTACGTTATTATTGGTCGCAATGTTAAGCTCAAAAGGCGCGGCAGGTATCACGGGCGCTGGTTTTATCACCTTGGCGGCCACTTTGGCGGTGGTGCCAACTGTGCCAATCGAAGGGATGGCGCTTATCTTAGGGATTGACCGCTTTATGTCAGAGTGCCGTGCATTGACCAACTTAACCGGTAATGCCTGTGCGACGATTGTCGTGTCACGTTGGGAAAATGCGCTAGACAAACAGCGCTTGGACGCAGCGCTCAATGGTCATCCATTACCGCCCGTTGTGAATCATCCCACTGTATAATTGTATAAAGAATAAGTCTATAAAAGATAAGCGTATAAAAGCGTTGATGAATCGTAAAAAACCCAAAACATTTGCGTTTTGGGTTTTTTTATGGGGCTAAAAATGCTTAAGGTTTTGCCGTATCAGTTATTTTGGTTTCTGACTCATTGGCTGTCTCCTCAATCGCTCCAAAAATCACCTCGTCTGACACCCCTTGACGCTTCAGCTTTTCGATAAAACGGCTGTCTTTGGCGAGTGAGTAGCCGACATTCTCGGCATCAAGTCCCCGGCGAATATATAAGCGAATCAAGCCTTGAATACGTGGAAAACCATGATTTTTGGCGACTTGGTTCAACAAATCCCGCATTTCTTCAGTGATTTTGATATGGATAGGAACCATGACTTGTTGACTTTTTTTGATTTTAGTAATCATTTGCATGCCTCGCGTGTGATCAATTTTTAGCAATGAAGCTAGATGTAACCAGTTTATCAATTAGACGGAAAATTTAGCACAATTAGATATCTTTAACCTAGTGTAATTATTTCATTGGCGAGAAACAAGCAAGGCAAACGTAAAATTCCTACAAAAATCTTAGCCAAATGTTGCATTAGCTTAACGCTCGATGCGACCATCAAGCCAATTTTCTTTACAAAATTTGTTGTTCCCAATAGGTCTGTACCGATTTGTCGCATTGATAAACCCTCTCAACGATGCGATCGGCAGGGGCATTATTTACTTTTTTCACCAATTCAACCCACAGCTCAGGCGTACCGAATTCAATAATCACATTGAACAGGGGCGTCATATCGCGCTGCAACAGCGATTGGTCAATCATATATGCGGCAAACACACACGCTTTCGGGTTTTTATCAGCCACTGCGCGATAAGCCATGCCATCAAGCAAGGCTGGCACGGTGATTTTGAATTCTGGTAAAAGCTGCATGGCTAAATGCGCGCTATCAGGCAGCTTGATTAATTCGATAAATTGGGTGATTAAGCTTTCATAGTAAGATTTATCATCTGACGACAGATTACCTTGCTGATGATCGCTTACTAGCTGGGTGATGCGGTCTTTATTAATCGCTTGTTGCAGGGCTAAAAATTGAGATTGGGTAGGGGAAAACGACAGCGTCATAACTAGTACCTTATCAATAGTATCTTAAGTACTTTAGCAGGTGAGATAATAGGGTAGCAAACAAAGGCGTATTAAACAGCAAATTGCTAAACTTTGCTCATAAAAAAACCCATTCACAAGGGAACGGGTTCAAAATATACAACAGAATTTGGCTTGATTGGCTCTCCAACCTGGGCTCGAACCAGGGACACATGGATTAACAGTCCATTGCTCTACCGACTGAGCTATTGGAGAACAGATAATCAAGTGGTGCGTATATTACTGAGATTTAAAAAATGAGTCAAGCATTTTTAGCAAAAAATATTAATAAAATTCATGATGCAAAATGACCCATAGCAATCAAAATGACTCATAGCAATAACGATAGATAAAAAATACCACATAAAAAAAGACCTTTAACAAGCGTTGTTAAAGGTCTTCTTAATATGGCTCTCCAACCTGGGCTCGAACCAGGGACACATGGATTAACAGTCCATTGCTCTACCGACTGAGCTATTGGAGAATAAGCGGTAGAATTTTTTGTTAAACCTGAAAAAATCATCGCAGCGTTTAAGTGGTGCGTATTTTAGCAAATTAACCGTGACTGTCAAGCCCTATATTACAAATATTCGGATTTTTTTATTATTCAACCATTCTATGGCTCAACGGTTTTATTATTTAACTAGATTGTGGCTAGTAATCAGCCAGTTACTGATTGGCTATTGTGATGATAAGGCGAATTTGCTACTTTAGCGATTAAGGCATCACGGTATGGGTCAAGTTAATTCACAGCATTGATTCAAAGCCGCGTTGATTTAAAGCTATGTTAATTCAGAGCTAGGCTGCCGAGGTTAATAATTTTTTATAATAATTGTTATATGAATTAAGAAGGATCGTCATTGTGCCCAACGCCATTGAATCAAATCAAAATTTGCAAGTTGCCCCTTTACAAAACGAACTTACCATGTCTGTGCTGATGACGCCTGACTTGGCAAACTTCACTGGCAATGTGCATGGCGGCGATTTATTAAAGATGCTTGACCAAGTGGCTTATGCTTGTGCCAGTCGCTATAGTGGTGGTTACGTGGTGACGCTATCGGTGGATCAAGTAATTTTTCGTGAGCCGATTCATGTAGGGGAGTTGGTCACCTTTTTGGCAAGCGTCAATTATGTGGGTAAAACTTCGATGGAAGTGGGTATTCGAGTGCAAGCAGAAAATATCCAAAACCGTACGATACGCCATACCAACAGTTGTTATTTTACCATGGTCGCGGTGGATCAACATGGCAAGCCAACCCGTGTTCCACCCCTTGAAATCAAAGATAGTTTGCAAGAATGTCGCCAAAAAGCTGCACAGATGCGTAAAGCATTGCGTTTTCAAAGTAACAATATTTCCCAATGTGATATCAAATAGGCAAAAGAATGCGTCATCAATATCCCGCTAAAAAACCCAACACACCGTTAAATCCATCAGGGTCATTAAATGCTAAAAAATTAGCCTTGCTAACTTTATTGACCTCGACTGGTATGACTATGTTGGTTCATCCTGCTTACGCCGAATTAATCATTCAGAACAGCCCAGTCAATGCTCAAACACCAGTTACGACTATCAATGAATTGCAAACCCAGCCCACGGATGCATCGCTTGACAAGCTTATCAAGGTGCTACATATCGATAAAATGATTGATGAAATGATTGCCCAACGTCAGCAAGCTGCCAATATGATGAAAGGGCTACCTCAAGAGTTGCCTACGGATGAAAACGCGGGCATTTTTAGCCGTCATGCGCAAAAACAACTTAAAAATATCTTTGTTAAATATAGCACCGTCTTGGGAAAGCAATTAGACCAACCCATCTCTAAACAGCAACTGCAACAAGCCTATCAAGCGATTGCCAAAAAGACTTATACCCAAGCTGAAGTCGATGCCCTCAACCAATTTTATGAGACCCCAATGGGACAACGCATCTTGGGCAAACAATCGCAAGTTTCCAGTGAGTTTGTGCAGGTGATGATGCCGACCCTGATAGGTGACACAAGCCAATTTGAAAAAGAGATGCCAAGCTTGCAAAAAGATATCGAAAAAATCTTTAAATAACTAGTTGACAATCCATGACAAGTCTATATAATACGCGTCACTTCGATGATATTGAAGCAACTTGATTGGCTTATAGATTGCCTGTCAGGGTCGTTAGCTCAGTTGGTAGAGCGTCTGCCTTACACGCAGAATGTCGGCGGTTCGAATCCGTCACGACCCACCAACCTATATCATCGTTATCAGCTACCGTGCAGTGGTAGTTCAGTTGGTTAGAATACCGGCCTGTCACGCCGGGGGTCGCGGGTTCGAGTCCCGTCCGCTGCGCCACTTATTTTAGTGGATTTAAAAACGAAATTTTTAAAGTTTTATGCCTCAAATCTCCCCTGATTTGAGGTTTTTTTTGGCTTAAATTTTATAATAAGTTATTGATTTTAAAAAATATGTTGTTTTATACATTTTTCTCTTGATGTAATTAGGAAAATTGATTTTGATTGTTAAGTTGAAAAGATATCCACGTTTGATATTTAAGTAAAACTAACGTGACCAAACGCTTGTGACCAAAAATTTTGGCTGATGACCTACAAGGTCGCAAGCCGTTGTTCAAGCACAAGAAGCCTAGCGAAAATCAAAAAATTAGCCACAACGACTAGATGCTTTGATGGAGTATTGTCAACTATTCTGGGAGGCGTGCATATACTTGAACAGTCGTCTTAAGTCGTTGGTTTCCCCAAATAATACTAAAACCGTATCAGGCTCAATGACAAAATCTGGATGCACAATGCCATCAATTTTGGATTTAGTTTGATTTCGACCAAATCCAAATTGGTTTTGGTGAAATGAAATGGTGGTTAACAGCATCACATTAAACTGATTGATTAAATCAAGCGCGTGAACTGTTTTACCGTAAAATGTAGGCGGTGTCTGTATTTGAACGATACTATAATCATTGTCGAGTTCAAACGAGTCAATTAAGCCATTTAAGGAGAGTTTCTTTGCCCAGTGGGTTGCCGCCTCGTTTTCAGGTTGGATGATGTCATCCACCCCCAATGCTTGTAGCACTTTTTCATGCAGTGGGTTAATCGCTCGGCTAATGATATATTTGGCATTGAGATTTTTGAATAGGGCAGTGACCATCACGTTTTGCCCTTGGTCTTCGCCAATGGTAATGAGCACCACATCTGTTTGGGCGATGGGTAACCCTGAGACGGCGTTTTCACTGGTAGAATCGATACAAATCGTGTGCGAAATGGATTCTTTGTAGCGCTCAACTTTATCCATATCGATATCAATACCAATGACCTCATGCCCTTGACTGGTGAGTTTGGTGGCAAGTGATGAGCCAAAATTGCCTAGACCGACGATGATGTATTTCATATCTATACCTTATCAATTTATCTTTAGGTGATAATAATCTCTTCGCTGGGATAGCGATAGCTTTGATGCCTTGGGCGATTCAATAAGGCAATTAAGATGGTCAACGCCCCAACCCGTCCACAAAACATCAGCCCAATCAGTACGGATTTGCTAAACGCACTTAAATGCGGGGTGATACCTAAGCTTAGACCTGTGGTAGTGTAAGCAGAAACACTTTCAAATAACACTTCTGTCATACTCATGTTGGGCTCTGCCCAGCGTATTAACGTACAACCAAACGCAATGATAATCACTGACAAACAGATAATCGCAAATGCCCGCTTCACTGAGATATCCGCAATTTCACGACGAAATACTTCGATACGAGAATAGCCGCGTGCCAGTGACACAATATTGAGCACAGCGACCGCAAAGGTCGTGGTTTTGATACCGCCGCCTGTAGAGTTTGGGGCTGCCCCGACCCACATCAGTGCAATGGTAAGCATCACGGTCGGCGGCGCTAGCTGTGCCATGTCTACCACATTGATTCCTGATGAGCGCGGTGCAGCTGCCACAAAAAACCCTGTCACAAGTTTGCCAATGACACTGGTATGCTCAGTTAAAGTACCTTGCCACTCAAATGCAAGCACACTGACAAAGGCAAGCACTAGCAAGGACAAGGTCGTCACTAGACTAATGCGACTATTGATACTCAGTAGCCACGGCTTGGCACCATATCGTGAGCGGTTAGGAAACAACAGGCGCATCACCTGATGGCGCAAATATTCCACGACATTGGCAACTATCGCAAACCCCAATCCTCCAAACAAAAACGTCACCGCCACCACCATTTGTAACGGATAATTAAAGCGCAGTTGTAACTCATATAAGCTATCACTCATCGTTGAAAAACCTGCATTACAAAATGCAGAGATGGCATGAAAAACCGAAAAAAAGATGCGACGATGGATACTCATAGGGACATCAAGCATACTGAGATAAATCGCTATGGCTGCCACGGACTCCACCGCAAAGGTGACCGCGAAAATTACTTTGAGCGTCTTTAGTACATCACTCATACGATTGGCTGAGGTCACATGCCCAAGCTGTAGCTGTGTCTGATAACTGATGCGTCCCCGAAAAAAATAGCTAAAATAAGTGGCAAAAGTCAAAATCCCTAAGCCGCCCAATTGAAACAAACACATGATAATAATTTGACCCAATGGGGTAAAAAAAGCGCCGGTATCTTTTACCGCGAGACCCGTAATACACACCGCACTCGTGGCAGTAAATAAAGCATCAACAAACGCAATATGACCATATGTGGCATTTGGCATCATCAGCAAAAACGTGCCGAGCAAAATAAGCAATAAAAAACTTAAAATAAACAACTGGGCAGGGTGCGCCACGACTATCTTAAAGCTAAACTCCATCACCAATAACTGACGAATAAAAGAAACCAACAACGCAATTTTTATCAAGGATTTTTCAAACAAGAATTTGTATAAAAAAGAACTATTATCGGCAAAAAAATGTGTCACCAATAACGCAATGACTAATAAAGCAATGGACAAATCAAACGTGAGCACAAGCTTTGAGCGTATACCTTTTTGCACATATTGACTCAATAATTCAATAAAATTAAGCCCAAGCACGATTAAATAAAACGTCGAAGCCACGCCATGCAACCAAACTTTAAAATCAAAGCCTGTCTCAATAATCGCAAGCAATACAGCGAATAAACCGCTATAAAATACCAGTTTATTAAACACACCCGATGGCTTGTCATGCATTGAGTCCAGCGCATTTTTTTTATTTTTTTTCAATATAAAATCAAACATCGTAAAGTTGACTTCCGTTTTACCCAAGCATAGTTGTTGTACTTTATACCGCAATTATACGTTTGAGAAAACTAGATTGAACAATGATTTAAAAAAAGCAGCAATGATTTGTCAAAATCACGTTGTTTTTGAGGCAGGCTAAAACACCAAGGTTACGGTTAAGCCTTGGGTGGTGGCAGTGGTTTGGGCGT
Source organism: Faucicola osloensis (assembly GCF_020041925.1). Taxonomy (GTDB): domain Bacteria; phylum Pseudomonadota; class Gammaproteobacteria; order Pseudomonadales; family Moraxellaceae; genus Faucicola; species Faucicola osloensis_D. The sequence continues at coordinate 2,037,889 of NZ_CP083409.1, forward strand.
TGTTGTCAACCACTTGCGTAGGGCTGAGATAAATATCGATATTGGCTTGTTGGCAGATTTGATAAACAATCGATAAACCCAATCCCGTACCACCAATCACCGTCAAACCTGAATGGGCGCTTGTGTCTTTGGAGGAAAAAGATTTTTTGGCAGTATCGCTATGGGTTTGTGTACTGCTTGTTTGTCCTTGTCCTAGTGATGCGCTCGATGAATTTTGATTGACGCGGTAGAAGGGTTGAAAGACGTCTTGATAATGGGCTGCATCAATGCCAATGCCGGTATCGGCAACTTGGACGATGAGTCGTTTTGCGCGGTGATTGAGCGTGTTGCTAGCGTTGTTCACCAACACAGGGGTCGGGGTCAATGCGTTGGCTAAATTGGTATAGGTGTTGCTTGACGTTTGTGTTAAATCTTCGATAGTCATCTGGTCAATGACAACAGCGATATTGCCTGTGGCTTGGGTGTATAAAATGGCATTTTGCAGTAAATTTTTGAGAAGGATAAACAAGGCGGTTTCATCTACACTGACCTGCGTCGCTGAGGTACCTAGCGCGGTAAGATGGTTGTCAACTGACAGGGTTTGGTCTTTGCTATCGGCAATCGGAAATAGCAGTTTGATGGCTTCTCGTAGCACGGCGATTAAATCGGTGGGCGTGTTGGTGCGCTCGGTCAGCTGTGATTGCTGGGCTTCCATACGGGCAAGGGTGAGTAGCTGTTCCACCAGATGTTGATTGTGCTTCACTCTGACAGCGAGTTTATGAATGTTTTGTTTGAATTTGGCTTGCCTTGCAGGGTCGCTATACATCGCCGCGTCTTGACTGTATTTTTGCAGTTGTTGCACTTGCAGCGAGATGGCGGTCAATGGCGAGCGTAGCTCATGTGCTGCATCCGCGATGAAGCGATTTTGGTTTTGGATATGCGTGTCAACCCGTTGTAACAACGCATTGATTTCAATGACCAAGGGCATGAGCTCGCTGGGCAGAATTGAGCGATGTTGGCTGTCAGTGGGTAGCTCAATCAAGCTGAGATCTTGCCCATGACGTTTTGCCATTTGCTTAGCTAATATCTGAATCGGACGCAATACGCGCTTTAATACCCAAGGTAATAGTGCAAGCAGCAACAGGGTGGTTAGTAAAATTGGAATAATGGATTGCCAAGCCGATTTTAAGGCAATTTTTTTCTGCCATTCGACAGGTTGACGCACAAAAATCACCCGCCTTGGGGTGTCTTTACGAAAGACTTTCCAAATTTCACCATCAAGGGTTAATTCACTAAAACCAATAGGGGTGTTAACCAATTGCGGGTGAGCCATTGGCTCAATAAAATTGGTGTCAATTTTGCCAAAACGGGCAGGGAAGATATCAACTTGCACACCGTCTTTAACGCCTTGATACTGTAGTACGTTGCTTTCATCATTGGGCGAGAAAACAGTGGTCGGCGTGCTACTGCTAGGGGCAGAAGCTACGATAGCTGGTATAGGCGGTCTAGGCGGTGGTAAGTCTTGCGGTGCAAAATCGTTATCTGGGTTTGATAGCCGCCTATTAGGTTTCAGGTTACGGGGAGGGAGTCGCAGGGTTGAGCGCGAGCTAACCAGCTCAGCAAGATAGCTAAGATTGGTTTCTTGTGAGGTATTAAACTCTTGATAGGTATAGCAAAATACCGCAATTTGTACCAAAATGCCAATCGATAATAATGTGCCAAGTATCCAAACCAGCAATTGTTTTTGTAGTGATTTTTGCAACGGCAGGGCTGTTTTTGTAGGGGTAGTCATGGTCATTTTAGCCGCTATTTGGCGGTCATTGTTTAGATGTTTTTTGAGGCCTTTTGGTATCACTTTTTGTTAGTCTTGGGATTCGGCGCTGATATACCAGCCTAAACCCCGAATGTTTTTAATGCGTTTTTGACCAATTTTTTTGCGCAGTCCATAGATTAAAAATTCAATGGCATTGCTCTCTATCCCCGCCTCCCAATTGTAGATAGAATTTTCCAATTCACTTTTTGAAAACACTTTATCGGGCGCGGTCATAAAAGTGGTGAGCAGCATGTATTCTTTGGCGGTAATATCGATTTCTATGCCGTCACGTTTGAGGCGTTTGGCATTGATATCAAGGGTTAAGTCGCCAACTTGTAGGGTGTTTTGGCTATTGCCTTGTGAGCGGCGCACCAACACACGCATACGAGCGAGTAATTCACTCATCGCAAATGGCTTAGTCATATAGTCATCTGCCCCAGCATCCAGCCCTCTCACGCGGTCTTTGATTTGGTCTCGGGCGGTCAGCACAAGTACAGGCGTGTCGATTTTGGCACTGCGAAGCGTCTCTAACACGCTCATGCCGTCAATTTCTGGCAAGCCCAAATCCAGCAAAATCACGTCATACGATTCGACTTTGAGGGTCAAAATCGCTTCTCGCCCATCTTGTGCCCAGTCTACCGCATACGCTTCTTCTTCTAGACTATCAATCAGACTGTCGGCAATGAATACGTCATCTTCGACGAGTAATACTCTCATTGGGATACCTTTATACACGAATACTGTTCAATAAATAGACTATAACACAAAAAACCGCCATTCTAAGAATGACGGTGTTGCTCATAGGCAAAGTTGCCATTTGGCACTCAATTATGGCTGAGTAGGCGCACGACGGTTGAGGTCGTTAAGTGATTTGACATCGCTCACGGCACCTGTTTGGGCATCAACTTTGACATGATAGACTTCTTTACCTTTTACCACCTCAATCTGATAGCTTGGGGTTCTAGGTGATTGATTTTGGGCAGGGTTTGGTGCAGGCGGCATGCCTGTATTGCCCGTTTGTGGGTCTCTGTTAAAGCGGCGGTGACCGTCACGAGGACCATGACCCATTTTGCCCCCTTTATCCCCACCTAAATGGGCGCCAATGGCTTCACCACCTACTTGGTTCGCTGCCAATTGCATAGCGCGTTCTAGGCTGATATTGATGGCAGGCGGCGCAGGCGGTTGATTGTTGTTGGGGTTATTAGTTTGTTGCGGACGCGCTGGTCGTGATGGCCGTGATCGCATAGTTGCTTGGGTTACTTGACCATTAGAGGCATTGACGATATACAGTTGTGGTTGACCATTCGCATTAAGGGTCATAACCCGGTAGCCGACAATGTTGTCATTGGCGTTGTTGGCGATACGGGCAGGGTTTGGGTTGGGTCGGTTGCTATTGTCATGATAGCGTACACCAACAATGCGTGTGTTCGCGGTTTGTTTTTGTACCAAGGCGACCGCTTGAGAGGCACTGATGCTGGCATTGGCGGCTGCTTGGGCGTTGGCCTGCATGGCTTGTAAGCGTTGCTCAAAGTTCTTGGCATTGGCTGGATGGCGTTTTTGCATTTTTTGTGCTTGTGGTGCCGCTGAGGTGCTCGCACAGGCGGTGAGTGTCGCACCTGTAACGACACTAAGCAAGGCTACACTAAGCCCAGTGGCTAAAAATGAGGGGTTAAATTTTGCTAAGTTCATAGGTTTTCCTGCGGTTGTTAATATAGTTGTTGATAACCCTTGATTGGATAATACTATCATACAAAAATTAAGACAGCAGAAACTTAGCGATAACGCAGAATCAGGCTAGGTAGGTTATAGCAATACAATCAAAAAATTTGCTTTGCATAAACGCCTGTAACAATGGGCAAAAATGTTTATATCAATTTTTTTGCCTGTCAAATCAAGCCTTCCTCTGACAGGTTAAATAAAAACATCAGGCTCAGGTAGTTGCACGATATTAATTGGACACTCGGTTTGCCAAAGATGGTGGGTGACAATGATTAAAATGCCTTGCTGCTGATGCTGTACCAGCATTTGCCACAGTGCTTCACGGCTTTTTTTATCAAGTCCTGCAAACGGCTCATCAAGCAGCAAGATTTTTTTTGGGGTGAGTAATAGCCGTGCCAAGGCAATGCGTCTGGCTTGTCCACCGGAAATGGCTTGCCCGTATTCCCCTAGCGGGGTCTGTAATTGTAGCGGCTGACTGCGCGCCCAGTCTTTGAGCCCAACCTTACCCAGCACTTGCCAAAGCTGTTCATCACTGGCATCGGCGCTGCCCAGTCTTAAATTGGTCGCTAAAGTCTGGTCAAAAATATCAATCTGCTGCCCCAGATAACCTGTGAGTGCTGGCGTATCGTGTAACGCTAGCCAATCCATCCCATTGAGCTCGATGCTGCCTTGTTGCGGTGCTAGTTCATGGGCTAGCACTTGTAACAGTGTTGATTTTCCCGCGCCCGAGCGCCCAGTAATCAATACAGGGATGCCTTGGGTGGCAGTCAAGCTGAAAGCTTTGAAACCGACAATCGCTTGCGGCATTTTGCCAGCGAGCTGATTGATGGTGAGGGTGAGTGGCGCATTTAGGCGCGCAACATCAATCGCTAAAGGGGCTAAATCATGGTTTAAATGATGGTTTAAATCAGGCGTTAAATGCTGGCTAGGTTGTAGCGAAGGATTGAGTAATTCATTGAGTTGGTGTTTTGCTGCCAAACTATTGCCAAGGGCTAGCGAATGGGTGACTAACGGTGCTAGCAAGTCAGTCATGCCCATGATACCGAGGAATAGCGCAAGCAACATCGGCACACTGATGACAAGGGGCGTGTGATAAAAACCCACTAACAAGCCGACCAAAACCGCTGCAATCAGCCACTGCATGATTAGCATGACCAATGATTGGGCGCGCTGGATGCGCTTTTGCTGATGCGTATGCTGAGTGTCGAGGCTGTTAAAAGCAGTCAATTCGGATTGCCAGCGCTGCCAAATCAATAAATGGGTAAGCGCCGATAGCGGATTGAGCAAACTAACACGCCTGGACTCTGCCAATGCCTGATGAGCGCCGGCGTGCTTGATACTACGCCATGTCAGCATGGCAGGTAACATCAAACCCGCGATTAAAAATATGGCAATCAAGACGGGGTTAACCTCATACTGATAAAGTAAGATTGCTACTAGCAAGCTAGCGGTGGTCGCGACTAGCCAAGGTGATACCACGCGCAGTGGCAACTCATTGAGCACCTCAATATCATGGGTTAAACGGTGCATGGCATGGGTAGATTGTAGGGTACTTGACAACTTTACCAGTGGCAGGCGTGCAAACTGGGTAAAAAACCGCACTCGCAGCCGCTGCAACAAACCAAACACCGCATGGTGGGATACTATCATTTCACCATAGCGTCCTGCGGTACGTACCATCGCCATCACACGGATAATCGCTGCCGGTACCAGATAATTAAAACTGTGTGAGCCCAGCGCCACCATCCCCGCCATGGCTGCCGCAGAAATAAACCACCCTGACGTCATCAATAGCCCAATCACCGATAACGCAGTCAGTATGCCTAACAAGGCAGCAATGAGCCATTTATCTAGCTGCGCGCTAAACAGCTGGGTTAAACGAAAGGTTTGATGACTGTTTGCTTTTTTTTGCCGGTGAGTTTTGACAAGGTTATTTTGACTAATAAGCCTATTTTCACTATTGTTTTCACAATTAGAGTCTGTCATACCGTTACGCCTTCGCCAAAGTAGATGCAATATCAAGGCTTATTTGCCGATCCAGCCAAGGCAGGTTTGTGGCATCGTGCGTCACCCATAACACGGTTTTCCCCCTCGTCACTTGTTGTAATAACCCATTAATCTCGGCTGCGGTATCACTATCTAAATGCTCAGTGGGTTCATCGAGTAGCCAAAGGTGCGCCTCTTGCAACAGTAACTGGGCTATTGCCAGTCGTCGCTGTTGTCCACCGGACAAGCCGCTACCACGTTCTCCCAACTGAGTATCTAGCTGATTTGGCAGTGCTTTTATCAAAGGTTTTAAGCCCACTTGCGCAAGAATTTGCCATAGTTTGTCATCACTGGCGGTTGGGTTTGGCATGCGCAAATTATCGGCGATACTCATCGGCAGTAGCATGGTTTGCTGTGACAAATAGGCGATTTGGTGGCGAAATTGCGTGGAATTGATGGTGTTAAAATTTTGGTTATCAATAAAAATATCGCCTTGATAGGCGCAAAAACCCAAAAAAATTTGCAATAGCGTTGATTTGCCGCTGCCACTTTGACCGACAATCGCTAACCGTTCCCCTGCGGCAATAGCAAAACTTAACGGCGCGAGCCGTATGCGCTGCTGATGATTGACCCAAATATTATCCGCGTCAATGGCAGGGGGTGCGGTTAACAAAAAATGGTTAGCTTTTGTTTTTTCAGCTGGCTGAAAAGCTAACAACGGTGATAATTCAGCAATCGCACCTTCCGCTTGCGCTTTGACATGATAATCTGCGCCCAATTGACGTAGCGGGGCATAAAATTCGGGTGCCAACAGCAGTAAAAATAGCGCCGACTGGTAAGGCACAGGCACCGTGTTTTTTTGCCAAGGTAAAATACCGATTAAACCAAAACCCAAATACACGGCAAGTAGCGCAATCGACAGCGCGGCTAACAGTTCTAGCGCTGCGGTGTTTAAAAACGCAATTTTGAGTACCGACATGGTGCGCATACGGTAGGCTTCGGCTGAGGCGTCGATGTCTTGACTCGCGTGCCCGACAGCATCCAGCCGTTGCAGTGTCGCCGTGCCACGTAACCAATCCAAAAATCGCCCGCTCAGCTGTGCCATCGCGGCAAATTGTTGCCGACTTTTACGGGCGGTGGCATGACCAATTAATACCATAAATACAGGGACTAGGGGTGCGGTCAGCAGTAAAATCAGCGTCGCTATCCAGCTTTGGGTCGCAGCGGCGACTAATAGCATGATAGGCGTGGTCACCACAATCAGTCGCTGCAGATAAAAACGGCTGACATAGCCCGTTAAGGCGTCACATTGCTCAATCACCATACTGGCAAGCCCGCCATCACTGCCATACTGGTGGCGCGCCGCACCTACTTGTGCCAGTTTTTCAAGTAGCGTTTTTCGTAGGATGCTGGCTACTTGTAGACCCGCATCTAACGCCAACTGATCTTTGCAAAAATGCAGTAAAGGACGTAGCAACAGACACCCTAGTAGCCACGGCAGATAATCAAAAAATACGTCAGTGGCAGGGCGGTGATGGGTAATTTGTGTTAACCAATCTGCAAAGATGACCGCAATCAGCCAAGACTGCACAATCAATACCAGCGTGGACACAACTGATAGTCCCCATGCCATATAAATCGGTCGCTTTGCCATAGCGGCATAGTGACGAAGGGTTTGGTTGACAGCAGAAGTTTCAGACATGGTTGGTTAACAGTAACGATAAAATCAATGGACATATCATAGCGTATCAAGCGGTTGTTAGATATGGCGTAATGCTCATCAAGGCAATGAGCGTAAAAAATATAAACACATTGCCCACCGATAAGGGTTGATAAAACCTTGATAAAGGCATATAAGAGATAGTTAAATAAAGCGATGAACGACCCCACTTTAAACGACTACCTTCAAAAGACCCATAAACTATCACTTATTCGACTATCACTCATTCAACGATTACCATCTTTGACAGGGTATGAGAAAATGGTAGCAGCAAGGCAATACTAATCATAGTATTTTGTAGTCAGGTGCGACATTATGCCACATGACAAATAATTTATAGATTTATATAATGTTTGTAAATAAAAACATTACCCTTTTTTAACCACGTATGAGGGTAATTGACATCTGAATTGGTTGTCAAACCAAGGAGTCAACATGATAACAGAACATCTCGTCGATATCTCCCGTCTGCAGTTTGCAGTCACGGCGTTATATCATTTTTTATTTGTACCACTCACACTGGGCATGGTGTGGCTGCTGGTCATCATGGAATCTATGTACGTGATGACAGGCAAAGAAGTATGGAAAGACATGACGCGTTTTTGGGGCAAACTGTTTGGCATCAACTTTGCCTTGGGTGTCACCACCGGCATCACCATGGAATTCCAGTTTGGTACCAACTGGGCGTACTACTCACAATATGTCGGTGATGTTTTTGGGGCGCCGCTTGCCATTGAAGGCTTGATGGCGTTTTTTTTAGAATCGACCATGGTCGGACTGTTTTTCTTTGGTTGGGATAGACTGTCACGCGGACAGCATTTACTGGTGACTATGTTGATGGCACTGGGTACCAATCTATCCGCATTGTGGATTTTGATCGCCAATGGGTGGATGCAGAATCCAGTTGGCGCAGAGTTTAGTTACCAAACCATGCGCATGGAAATGACCGATTTTGCGGCAGTATTGTTTAACCCTGAGGCGCAAAACAAATTCGTGCATACCGTCTCTGCCGGCTATACGGTGGGAGCGACCTTTGTGCTTGCCATCTCAGCGTGGTATCTGCTCAAAAAACGCGATGTCGAATTTGCCAAACGCAGCTTTCAAGTCGCGGCGGCATTTGGTTTTGCGTCGATTTGTAGCACCATCGTGCTGGGCGATGAGTCGGGATATTCCATTGGCTTGGCACAGCAAACCAAAATGGCAGCGATAGAGGCGATGTGGGAAACCGAGCCTGCGCCTGCCAGTTTTAATTTGATTGCAGATATCAACCAAGCCGAGCAAAAAAACAACTGGGCAGTACAAATTCCGTATGTGATGGGCTTGATCGGGACGCGCTCACTAGATACCCCGATTTTGGGCATCCATGACATCAAAATCATCAATGAAAAACGCATCATCAATGGTCAAAAAGCGGTAGTGCTACTGGATCAATTACGCAGTGCGCCCCCAGGTTCAACCCCAAATCCTGTCACAGTGGCTGAATTTGAAAAGGTAAAAAAAGACTTGGGCTTTGGGTTATTGCTCAAACGCTATTCGCCTGATGTCAGCAAAGCCACGCCGGCAATGATTAAACAAGCCACCGATGCCACCATTCCACCTATTATCCCGATGTTTTGGTCATTTCGTGCCATGGTAGGTTTGGGCTTTTTATTGTTGGCATTGTTTACTATTAGTCTTTGGTCAAGTGTCAAAGATAACTTTATCCAAAAACCTTGGCTGTTACGTTGGGCATTATTGATGCTCCCTGCGCCTTGGCTTGCTGCTGAATTTGGTTGGTTTGTTGCTGAGTATGGACGTCAACCTTGGACGATTTATGGCATGTTGCCAACGTACTTTTCAACCTCCAACATTAGCGTGGCGAATGTGTATGCCTCGCTGGCGGGATTTGTTGGTTTTTATACGGTGCTGCTGATGATTGAAATGTACTTGATGGTGAAATATGCCCGTAAAGGACCTGCGAGTCTAGGTACAGGCAAATACTATGGCGAAGATACTCACAAGGTTCATGTGAGTCCTTCATTAAATTTGCCCCATGATAAAGCCGAGGTGAATCATGTTGTTTGATTATGAAACACTCAAAATTATTTGGTGGTTATTGGTCGGTGCGCTGCTCATTGGGTTTGCTATCATGGATGGGCATGATATGGGCGTGTGTTCGTTACTGCCTTTTGTCGGCAAAGATGATGAAGAGCGCCGGGTGATTATCAATACCATTGGTCCGCACTGGGAGGGTAACCAAGTATGGTTTATCACGGCAGGTGGCGCGATTTTTGCGGCATGGCCGATGGTGTACGCCACTGCTTTTAGCGGTTTTTATTGGGCGTTGATGGCAGTGTTGTGGGCGTTATTTTTCCGCCCGGTGGGATTTAAATATCGCAGTATGATACACAATCCAACCTGGCGCAAAGCGTGGGACTGGGGGTTGTTTGTCGGTTCATTTATCCCGGCTGTGGTATTTGGCGTGGCATTTGGTAATTTGTTTTTAGGCGTCCCCTTTAGTTTTAACAACCATTTGGTATCGACTTATACAGGCTCATTTTGGGCATTGCTTAATCCATTTGCCCTACTGTGTGGGTTGATTAGTGCGTCTATGTTGATTATGCAAGGGGGAGCGTATTTGGCGCATCGCACCATTGACGAGGTACAAAATCGTACCATTAACTACGCTGCTATCAGTAGCCTGGTGATGGCGGTGTTGTTTGTGCTGGCAGGGGTTTGGATACAATCGATTGACGGCTATCATATCACCAGCCACATTGACCCCCAAGCCTTGCCAAATGTGCTCAATAAAGAGGTGACGCGTCAAGCGGGCGCATGGATGGCAAATTATCATCAATATCCGCTGGCCTGGGCATTCCCTGTACTTGGTGTCATCATGCCGATTGTCACGGCGATATTGTTAAAAGCGCGTAAAACCTTGACCGCATTTATCACCTCCAGTATTGCTGTGCTTAGTGTGATTATGACCGCAGGGGTGGCATTATTTCCGTTTATCATGCCATCCTCTAGCGACCCACGTTCAAGCTTGACGGTTTGGGACAGTGTATCGAGTCATCTCACCTTGATGATTATGTTGGTTGTCGTGGGGGTGTTATTACCGATGATTGTAGGCTACACCAGCTGGGCATATAACGTGATGCGCGGTAAAGTAACCAAGGCTTATGTTCGAGAGCAAGAGCATTCACTTTACTGACCCAAATCAAGGCAACTTAATAGGAGAACACAATGTGGTATTTTGCGTGGATATTAGGATTGGGATTTGCGGTATTATTGGCGATTTTAAACGCGCTGTGGCTTGAAAATGCCGATGCGCGTAATAAAGCCTTTAATCCAAAAGCGCAGGACGATAATCCCACCAATGATGGTACGGTGACAGAAGGCAATCCCACTGAAGATATCCATAAAACAGGTAACACTTCAGATAACGAGTCCTAATAGCCATCAGCCATTAGCGCTTTAAGTCACCACGGCTTAAAGCGCTTTTTTATGCGCTTTCAAAACCCGCTATTTTTTAATTATTTTCTTATTTGGTACACAATTTGCATTCGCTGTCTTGGCAAAACTGATTAATACTTGAGCGATATTTTTTTATCGAGGGCATAAGGGCATAGGGGCAAAAGTTTCATGAGAAAGTTAAACAATACGGTTCAACGGCATACCAGTAAACGGCTTAAGAAAACCTATAAATGGCTATTATCGGTGATGGTTTTTTATCAGCATTCCTCGGTGTACGCTGCGACGCCCACCAATGAGCAGCTATATGACTACCAAAATGTGATGTGGGTGGTTATTGGCGGTTTGCTAGTGTTCTTTATGCAGGCGGGCTTTGCGCTCATTGAATCAGGCTCAGTGCGTAGTAAAAATACCGTGAATGTGTTGATGAAAAACTACACCGATATGGCGATTGGCGGGTTAATTTTTTATATCTTGGGCTATGGTTTGATGGCAGGCAACAACCCCACAGGTTACGTGGGTCAAAGCGAGTTTTTACCAGAGCAGCTTAGCAATATGCAATGGGCACATTTGTTTTTTCAGATGATGTTTGCTTCCACCGCCGCCACCATTGCCAGTGGTGCGATGGCGGAGCGCATTAAATTTTCAGGGTATCTGATTGGTACGTTGATGACTTGCGGACTGATTTATCCAGTCGTAGCAAGTTGGGCATGGGGTGGTTATTATGGCGGTCAAGGCTGGCTTGCCCAGCTTGGATTTATTGATTTTGCCGGATCTTCAGTGGTGCACTCTGTCGGTGGGTGGTTAGCGCTCGCGGGTATTATCGTGCTTGGACCGCGTATTGGTCGCTTTGCCCCTGATGGCACGCCGCGTTTGATTGCCGGTCATAATCTCACGCTTGTCACATTGGGCGGCTTTATTCTATGGTTAGCGTGGTTTGGTTTTAATGCAGGTTCTACACTGACCAGCTCAGGCAATTTGGGCAAAATCATGCTAAATACCCACCTAGCAGGGGTGAGTGCGGTGACGGCTTATCTGGTGATTTCAGGGGTGATGCGTAAAGCGATTTTATTGAGTGATACGGTCAATATCAGCCTTGCAGGGTTGGTCGCCATTACCGCAGGCTGTGCGACCATGTCACCTGTGTATGCGATTGTTACCGGTAGTGGTGCATGTTTGGCGTATTTGGCGGTGAAGCGGTTATTGGATAATGTTCAAATGGATGATGCGGTGTATGCCGTTGCCGTGCATGTGGGCGGCGGTGTGTGGGGTACGCTGGCTGCAGGGCTGTTTTATGAAGGTGATTTATTCAGCACCCATCGTATCATCGTCCAGCTGATGGGCATCGGAGCAATGTTTGTCTGGTCGTTTGGACTGGGTATGGTGGTGTATTTTGTGATTGAAAAAACCATCGGTCTTCGCGTACTTGCACAGCATGAGCAACGCGGGCTCGACTTTACCGAACATGCCGAAGGGGCTTACCCTGAATTCCAAGATAGCTTATTTAGTCAGCAAACGCTAAGTGAGCGGCACTAGTTTTAAATTTTTGCGGTGCCTGTCTGCTCTGTCGTCACAGGTACCCGACCCAATACAGTCATTTGCGTCAATTGTAATTTTATTAACTTTAAATATTTGGCACCGTCATGAACAAAGAAGCTACTATCAAATCTGCGTTAACACCGTTTTTAAAAGATGCTGATATACGTAAAGCCATGGACATCTTTCATAAAGATTATGCCGATATTACGCCTTACCAAATCCAGCGTTTTGTCCATGAAATTACGCAAGACAACGAAACCAAAGAATATCGCTCAAATATCCGTCGAAGTTTGATGAAAGCGCTGAGTGATTATCAAATGGGTGCAGTCAACTCCCAACCAATAACCCATGATATCCCTGATTTGGGGCAAAATAGGCCAGTAACTCACCCATCATCCAGTCAAATAGCTATCGCTAACCAAAAACCTGACGCAATATCTAGCGAAATAGCCGCCTTTGAGTTACTGATTGATAGTTTTATGGCGCAATTTTCACCATTATTGGGTAGCCAAATTTTACACAGTGTCAAGCAGAGGATTCATCAGCATCATAATTCATCAAAATCCCGTGGTTTTGGGCTATTAGCTCGCAGGGCAGAAACCAATCAGGCTTTAACCTTAACCATGATTCACTTTTTTGATCAGTTTTTTGGTGGTGATAAACAAAGTGCATTGACAATGTCGTTGAACGATGCGGATACAGCAGGATTTAGAACTATCTTATCGTTATTTTATCAGCAAGCGTGTCAATGGGCGGGGCCTACTGATGCAGATATTGCTTTGGCGCAAGCAAACAAGATTACCAAAGCCAAGTTTGACATATCTTTGGTTGAAAAATTTATGTAGAATGCCATTTATGTAACAGGCCAGGGATGCACAGCGCAATAGTATTTTTTTTCAAAATTGAAGAGGCTCAATGTTAATTTTCAAGTCTCAGGTCCTAAGTCCAGTGCAACAATCAACACCACAATATTACTGGATTTTTATTATTAAAGAAGCGCAAACATGTGAAAGTTAATCAAATGATTTTACTGGTGTAGGTTAAATAATAAATAGCATTACACATAACGATATCCAACATAAGGTTACCGCTGTTACCAATTCATTCACTACAGCAGGCATTTGATTAACGCTTATAAGCGATTATACTTAGCAAAAAGCCATTCTCTTACATAAATGTTTAATCATTTCAAATTTAACGTTTTGACTTAAAAACGTCCTGACTTAAAAACGTCATTGCTTAAAAAAGAGAAATACTTAACAAAGAGAAACCTATGCCGAATTCATCGACCCACGCTACAAAAAACCCGCCATCCGCCACCGTCCGCTTCAATAAATACAAACTTGGGGCTGCTGCGGTTATAGCCCTTGTGGGGTTAAGTTTAACAGGCTGTCATAGCATGACGACAAAAAACGCACCAATCGCCGCAAAAACTGATAGCACTATCACTGTGTCAAATGATATTAAAACCATCAAAAATATTGCCTATGGCACAGATACCCGGCAACAACTCGATATTTATACCCCTGCAGACGGTCAGCGTCACCCTGTGTTGATATTTGTATACGGGGGTAGCTGGCAACATGGCAAACGTCAAACCTATGGCTTTGTCGGTAAGCAGTTTGCCAAGTCGGGCTACACCACAGTGGTGGTGGATTATCGCTTAGCTCCTGCAAACGTATTCCCAGATTATGTGCTCGATACAGCCAGCGCCATGGGTTGGGTGTATCGCAATATCGCCCAATATGGCGGCAATCCTAATCAGCTGTTTGTCATGGGGCATTCTGCAGGGGCGTTTAATGTGGTATCTGCGGTGGATGATAACCGTTTTTGGACAACCACCGGCATTCCCAACAAGGCAATATTAGGCGTGATTGGACTAGCAGGTCCGTATGATTATGATTTTCGTAGCGGTACTACTAAAGTTGCCTTTCCAGCTGATAGCACGCGCCAACAAGTAATGCCTGTGTATCATATCCGCCAAGATGTACCCCCGCATTTGTTGGTGACAGGTAGTAAAGACAGGCTTGTCTACCCACAAAATGCTGATAGCTTACAAAAAGCGCTGACCCAAGCAGGCGGCAACGTGGAACGGGTGCAAGTCCCTGCCACTCATGCAGGCGTCGTCATTGGTCTGGCAGCACCCTTACAGTCGTTTTATCCCACCTTTAATAAGGTCAATGATTTTATGCAGCGGCATTTGCCAACAGCGCAGTGAGAAAGATTTCCAAGAAAAATTTCCAAGAAAAACTTTTAAGCAGCGGCAATTTTCACAGACTCATGCAGTCAAAGGCATACCGCTGCTGCTGAGTCAGTAGCCTCAAATGCGATGAAAGAATCACAACCGAGTTGACGTAACCGACTCGGTTTGCATTTTTATCCAATTATTTATGCCATTTACTATCTAATCTTTACTGCAATTTTTACCGCCTAGACAGCTGCTGCAACATAATGACGCTATTGTAGGTAGCTGTTATCAGCTTATAATAAACGGCATTGACTCCCTTATCATAAAAAAGTTCTCAATATCCTCATAACAACATAACGAACAGGAATTCCTGATGCTACCAATCAAAGACCAAACCTTACTCAAAACCCAATCCCTCATCGACAACCAATGGGTAGATGCAACGGATCGTACTACCATTGATGTCACCAATCCATTTGACAACCAAGTGATTGCCACCATACCCAGTCTAGAAAAATCTCAAGTCATCGACGCCGTCGCCATTGCTCATAAAGCGCAAATAGACTGGGCACAAAAAACCGCCAACGAGCGCGCAGCTATTTTAAACAACTGGGCGGATTTAATCGACCAAAATAAAGAAGACTTAGCAACCATCATGACCGCTGAGCAAGGCAAGCCAATCACCGAATCTCGCGGTGAAATCGGCTATGCCAATAGCTTTATCCGCTGGTTTGCCGAAGAAGGCAAACGCATCTATGGCGACATCATCCCTAGCACCAACAAAGACCTACGCTACATGGTGTTAAAACAACCGATTGGCGTATGCGCAGCGATTACCCCGTGGAATTTCCCCGCCGCCATGATTACCCGCAAAGTTGCCCCTGCTTTAGCCGCTGGCTGTAGCATAATTGTCAAACCTGCCACTGAAACACCTTTGACCGCATTAGCACTGGGTGAACTTGCCATACGAGCAGGCTTACCTGCAGGCTTGCTACAAATCGTCACCGGCAAGTCATCTGTCATTGGCGAAGTGCTCACCCAAGATGAACGTATCCATAAATTATCCTTTACCGGTTCTACCGAAGTTGGTCGCGTGCTGATGTCACAATGCGCGTCCACGGTCAAAAAACTTTCGATGGAGCTTGGTGGCAATGCGCCCTTTATCGTCTTTGATGACGCGGACTTAGAAAAAGCAGCAAGTGGGCTTATTGCATCCAAATACCGTAATGCTGGACAAACCTGTGTGTGTGCCAATCGCGTGTATGTGCAAGCAAGTATCAAGGATAAATTTTTAGCCATCTTCAAACAGAAAGTCGAAGCACTAAAAGTCGGTAATGGTATGACAGAGGGCGTGAATATCGGTCCACTCATCAACCAAGGTGCATTAGAAAAAGTCGAGCAGTTACTTGAAGATGCGGTCAACAAAGGCGCGACAATTGTAACTGGGGGTAAAAAACATGCGGCATCGGCGTTAAGCTTTGAGCCAACCGTTATCACGGGTATCACCGATGACATGGACATTGCTAGCCAAGAGATTTTTGGCCCTGTTGCCCCGGTGTTTATTTTTGATAGCGATGATGAGGTGATTGCCCATGCCAACAACACTATTTATGGACTGGCAGCGTATTTCTATACCCAAAGCGTTGCGCGCTCGTGGAAGGTCTGTGAGGGGCTTGAATACGGTATGGTCGCCCAAAACACGGGGCTGTTATCCACGGAGGTCGCACCGTTTGGGGGTGTGAAGCAATCAGGCTTTGGGCGTGAAGGCTCAAAATATGGCATTGAAGATTATGTGACTACCAAGTATTGGTGTTTAGATATTAAATAATAGTTCAATCATCCAAATTCATGGCATACGTTGCCATGATTGGGCGTGAAATTAAACGCGCTGATTTAGCTTATTGGTTTTTGTAATTAGCGCTTTAGGACTTTTACTCGGCGATATCAAATACTTGGCGCAGATATGCCAAAAAGGTATCGTTGTCGGTCATGGTTTTGCCCGGGCTGTCTGATATTTTAGCAACCGATTGCCCGTTACATTCAACCAGTTTAAGGACGATGTTGAGCGGTGTTTGTCCCATATCATTGGTCAAGTGAGTCCCGATACCAAACCCAAGTTGAAAACGGTCGTTAAAATGCAAGTACAGCGCCCACGCCTTCTGCAGCGTCAATCCATCGCTAAAATTTAACATTTTGGTTTTTGAGTTAATTTTGAGTCGTTGGTAGTGCGCGTAGGCTTTTTCGCCCCATTCATACGGGTCGCCACTGTCATGACGCAGCCCATCAAATAGTTTGGCAAAATACAAGTCAAAATCTCGCAAAAAAGCGTCCATCCCAACCACGTCTGTCAACGCAATACCTAAGTCACCTCGATATTCTTGAACCCAAGCTTCAAGTGCCGCTTTTTGGAAATTACGCAAACGCACATCGAGTGCCTGAAAGGCTTGCAGAAATTCATGTGCCATTGTGCCAATCGGGGTGATACCGAACTGTTTGGCAAAATACACATTGCTCGTACCGCGAAATATTTCCGGCACTGCCACCAACCGCTCAATCACTTGCTCTTGCCAAGCAACACTATAACGTCGACGCGTACCAAAATCTGATACCAAAAACGGAACGTCATAAGCCGCCATTTGGCGACGATAGTCTTGTAACAGTATGATTTTATCGTTTAGCCGTTGTTCACCGACTTGCCAAGCCGATTGTTGATCAAGGTGACTAAAATACAGTTCATTGACAATCGCCAACACAAAGATTTCAAACATCATTGCCTGAATCATCGGGCCTTCAATACGAATGTCTAATCGACCTTCGGCATCAATGGTCGCTTTGATAAAACGCCGTTTGAGTTGAAATAATTCAAGATAATCAACAAAGTCACTTTTGATAAAGCGCAGACCACGAAGATATTGCAGCTCATCGGCTGTAAACCGCAGTTCACAAAGCGCATCGAGCTCGCTATTGACTTCATCGAGTAGCGTTGATAGGGGAAAGGCGGTGTCTTCAAGGTTGCGACAGCGAAACGCATATACGCTATGCGTCTGTGGAAACTTGTGTAGCACCACTTGTAGCATGGTAAATTTGTATAAATCCGTGTCCAACAAAGACTTAATAATCGCCATCACTCATCCTAAATTGTCTACCTATTGATAAGAATGACTACTTTAGCATTAAATCGCTTGGATTGTAGAAAATCTGACTCGGTGCTTGGCATTATGGTTGGCTGGGCGTTTCGACTTTAATTTTATTGACGGCATGGTATTCACGGTTAAAATACACCAAGCCTGTTTGGTCTTTGCCTTGTTGTATGGCTTCGATACGACAAATAAAAATCCCATGTGTGCCGACTTCTTGGATTTGCTCGATTTGGCAATCAAAGCTCACCAACGCATTGTCCAAAATCGGTGATTGGGTCATCAAGGTATGCCATGTGCCATGCTCAAAGCGCGCTTGCGCTTCAAGTTTGGAGGCAAAAACCGCAGATAATGGTGCATGATGATCAGCCAGCACATTCACCGCCAATACCTTGTTTTGCACGAAATATTCATACGAGCGTGAGGCGGTATTCATGCATACGAGCAAGGTCGGTGGGGTATCGGTTACACTGCACACCGCCGATGCAGTAAAGCCATGACGACCTGCAGGGCCATCGGTAGTGACCACATTGACCGCAGCCGATAACATCGACATGGCATTTCTAAAATCAGTAACGTCAACCATTGTTTCTTTCCAAAGTACTTTTTAAATTATTAGGTCTTCCAATTGATGCGTGGCTAAATAGTCATTTCGGACGAGCTTGGCGCCTTGTGCTAAGGCAAACAGTTTGCCTTGTGCCACATGACGGGGTAGCGGTGCCATCCCGCAATTGGTACAAGGGTACAAATTTTCAGCATCCACAAACTGCAAGGCTTTATGCAGCGTTTCTGCCACTTGCTCAGGCGTTTCTATCTGATGCGTCGCCACATCAATCGCGCCCACCATCACTTTTTTGCCACGAATCAATTCGATAAGTTCCATCGGTACGCGCGAATTGTGACATTCTAGCGACACCATATCAATCGCCGATTGTTGTAGTTTGGGGAAGATGGCTTCATACTGTCGCCATTCACTGCCCAAGGTTTGTTTCCAATCGGTATTGGCTTTGATACCATAACCATAACAGATATGGACGGCAGTGTCACATTTCAACCCTTCTATGGCACGTTCGAGTGCCGCAATGCCCCAATCATTAACTTCATCAAAAAATACATTAAAAGCAGGCTCATCAAATTGAATAATATCGACCCCTGCCGCCTCGAGTTCTTTGGCTTCTTGGTTGAGTAGGGTGGCAAATTCCCAAGCCAGTTTTTCGCGGCTGCCGTAGTATTGGTCACTTAAGGTATCAATCATGGTCATGGGTCCAGGTAGCGCCCATTTGATAGGCTTGTCCGTGTGCTGACGTAAAAACTTGGCGTCCTCAGCAAATACCGATTGCGGGCGCGACACCGCACCCACCACAGTCGGCACACTCGCTTCATAGCGATTGCGAATTTTTACCGTAGCGCGATTGGCAAAATCAACCCCATCCAAATGCTCAATAAATGTGGTGACAAAATGCTGGCGGGTTTGCTCGCCATCACTCACAATATCAATGCCTGCCGCTAGTTGCTGCTGCAATGATACCAATAACGCGTCTTGTTTGCCTTGGACAAGCGCGCTGTCTGTTAGCTTCCAAGGTGACCAAAGTTGTTCAGGTTCAGCAAGCCAGCTTGGTTTAGGCAGGCTACCTGCCGTTGATGTTGGAAAAAGTGTAGTCATTGTTTTCTCTTTAATTGTTTGGTGTCAGCAAAACTGCTTAAGCGACTTATTAAGCTACTTGGGAATTTAACCATTCTTGTAACAAGGTTTGGTAGGGTTTGATAAAGTGGGTTTCTGTGTATTGACCTTGTTGAATCGCCAGCTGGCTACGTTCTTCACGGTCATACTCGATTTTGGTCAGTGAATAATCTTCATGGTTTAAACTGGGCTGATAACTTTGACCTGCCACGGTATTGGCGTTATAAATCTCAGGACGATAAATTTTTTGGAACGTTTCCATCGTGCTAATCGCGCTGATAAGCTCAAGGTTGGTGTAGTCATTGAGCAAATCACCTTTAAAATAAAACGCAAAAGGTGCCACTGATTTTGGCGGCATAAAATAACGCACCGATAACCCCATTTTGCTAAAGTACTCATCTGTCAGCGAATATGCGTCTTGTACATATTCAGTGCCCAAAATCGGATGACAATTGGCGGTTTGGGTATAAGTCTTGGTGGTCGACACACTCAGACAAATCACCGGGGGTTTGTTAAATTGCTCACGATAGGCAGGCGAGTTCAGCACATAATCAAACAATTTACCATGCAAATCCCCAAACCGCTCGGGCACGCTAAACGATGGTTGGTTTTTGTTATGCGCCAACAGCCATACGCTAAAGTCATAATCGCGCACATAGGAAGAAAAACTGTTCCCCACAATGCCATCGATTCGCTGCTGGGTCTGGGTATCAAAGATAACCGTTTTTAAAATCTCAATAGCCGGAAAGCTGTCTCCCGTACCCGCTATCTCAAGATTGGCAGAGACAATCTCAAGCTCGACCTGATAGCGGTCGCCAGTCACATTGTCCCAATTTGCCAAGTCATTAAATCGACGGTTAATCATTTGCAGGGTATTGCGTAAGTTTTGCTCGCGGTGTTCACCCCGTGCCAGATTGGCAAAGTTGGTAGTCAGCCTAGTATCTTTGGCAGGTTGGTAGTTTTCATCAAATGCAATGGTTTTGATATGACAATCAATCGGTAAAGTCATGTCTATAATCTCCGTAACAGTCGCGCAAAAAATTTTCTTTTAGCACACTACGATTACTAAAAATCGTCACTGCTAAAAGTACAAAGACAGTTATACGCTAAAATGAAGATGAATAAAAACGAATTAAAATTTAAAAATGATGAATTTTATTCATTTTAAGTTTTTACTTGAATAAAAAACGGCTAGAGAGTATCTAACCGTTTTTTATTGGCAGCGCTGAGATTTGATATTAGCGACTTCAAAATTCCCTAATATAGATTCAGTGAAGCTAGTGATGCTGTGTATTTTTTGAGGTTGCCGAAAATTAACTTGGTTAAAAGTTTTTCACATTCAATAAAAGTTGATAGTTAAAAAATAATTTATGCAACAAAGTAATAAATTTTGTAGGTATAAAACAAGTAATTATTCATCAGAAAGGTTAACTTACCAATTACCAACATTACGCTACAAGTCTGTAGCATTAAAGAGTGAATAGCCCGCTCTATAATCACGGGAAAATAAGGAGGGTGATATGACAAACACTCATGACAATATATCTACGTCAGCAATCCATACGGTAAAACCACCCTATATCACGATGGCGATTTTTGCCATTATAGGTTTGGTATTATTGCTGGGCGGGATTTATCTCATTAGTTTGGGTGGCTCGTGGTACTACTTGGTAGCCGGTCTTTGGATATTAGCCACGGCGGTGTTACTTAAAAAACGCGCTGCATTAGCGCTTTGGCTGTTTGCTGCTTTATTAGTTGTGACAGCGGTATGGTCATTATGGGAAGTGGGCAGCGATTTTTGGGCACTCGCACCTAGACTGGATATTTTAACCTTTATGGGGATTTGGCTATGGTTACCACATATCACCCGCTATGTTAAATCTCATCAGCCAATTAACCAGACGACTCCATCATCGACGCCTAAAGCAACTTTCTTTGATCATACTTGGCTAACCCCGGTTCGACATAGCTTAGGCTTAGTCATTTTATCAATTTTTGTGTTGATGGGTTATGCCGCTTTTCATGATCCCCAAGAAATCAACGGTACCATCACCCGCGCGCAGCCTACGCCAAAACCACTGGCAGGCATTGCTCCGGGCGATTGGGCCGATTACGGACGTACGCCTGAAGGTACACGCTATTCACCTTTGACCCAGATCAATGATAGCAATGTCAAAAATCTTAAAGAAGCGTGGACGTTTCGTACTGGCGACTTTAAAACCGCCAATGATTCTGGGGAAACCACCAACGAAGTCACCCCGCTTAAAGTCAACAATACCTTATATTTTTGTACCGCGCATCAGTTTTTGATTGCGCTTGACCCCGCTACAGGTAAACAAAAATGGCGCTTTGATCCGAAACTCAAATCAGACAAAACCTTCCAACATTTGACTTGCCGTGGGGTATCGTATCACGATGACGCCAATGTCAGTAAAAATGCTGCCAGTTTGCAAGCGCGCCAAACCCAATCGGCGCTTTGCCCGCGTAAAATTATTTTACCGGTCAATGATGGTCGCTTAGTCGCCGTTAATGCAGATACGGGTCAACGTTGTAGCGATTTTGGTACCAATGGTGAAGTCAATCTGCAACAAGATATGCCATACCCATATCCCGGTGGCTACAACCCAACGTCACCGCCTGTAGTGACAGGTACGACGATTGTTATCGGTGGGTCTGTGACTGACAACCTCTCTACCAAAGAGCCTTCGGGCGTTATCCGTGGCTATGATGTTAATACCGGTAAATTGATGTGGGTGTTTGACACAGGCGCAGAAGACCCCAACGCCATTCCAGCACCTGGGCAAAAATTTGTACACAACTCGCCAAATGCATGGGCACCGCTTGCGTATGATAGCCAAGCCGACGTTGTATACGTGCCTGTCGGTGTTGGTACGCCAGATATTTGGGGCGGTAATCGTGACCGACTACAAGAGCGTTTTGCCAACTCGGTTGTTGCGCTCAATGGCACCACAGGTAAAGTGCTGTGGAGCTTCCAGACCACGCATCACGACTTGTGGGATATGGACGTACCGTCGCAGCCAACCATTGCAGAATTGACCGACCAAACGGGCAAAACCACGCCTGTTGTCTATGTCACCACCAAAACGGGCAATGTGTTTGTCCTTGACCGCCGTACGGGTAAACCTGTGGTACCGGTGACAGAACGCGCCGTGCCACAAACGGTCAAACGCGGTAACCAAACCAAAGGTGAAAAATACTCTGCCACCCAGCCATTTTCTGAGTTAAACCTTGCGCCACCGAATCCGCTGCAGGATAAAGATATGTGGGGCGCGACCATGTTTGACCAGCTATACTGCCGTGCGTATTTTAAATCACTCAATTATGAGGGTATCTACACGCCACCGTCAGAAAACGGTACCTTGGTTTTCCCAGGTAATTTAGGGGTATTTGAATGGGGCGGTATTTCAGTCAATCCCGATCGCCAAGTCGCGGTGATGAATCCTTTAGCGTTACCTTTCGTCAGTACTTTGATTCCACAAGATCCTAACCGTCCACAAAAAGAAAAAGGCGCAGGCACTGAACAAGGCATCCAGCCTATGTACGGCGCGCCTTATGGTGTTGAAATTAAACCTTTCTTATCACCTGTGGGATTACCTTGTAAACAACCTGGCTGGGGATATGTGGCAGGAGTGGACTTGACCACGCATCAAATCGTATGGAAAAAACGTATCGGTACTATCCGTGATAGCTTACCAAAACTGATGCAGTTACCGCCATTAAAAATCGGTGTACCCGGACTGGGTGGTTCGATTTCGACAGCGGGAAATGTGATGTTTGTCGCGGCGACCCAGGATAATTATATCCGTGCCTTTAATGTCAGCAACGGCGATAAACTCTGGGAAGCGCGTTTACCGGCTGGTGGGCAAGCCACGCCAATGACTTATGAGATTAATGGCAAACAGTATGTGGTCATCATGGCAGGCGGGCATGGCTCGTTTGGCACCAAGATGGGTGACTATATGGTTGCCTATGCGTTACCTGATTAGTCATAAATGTTTTAAAAAAACCACGTTAACACTTTAACGTGGTTTTTTTATGAGCCTAAATTAAGTGGGTAGTATATTTATCATGATTTATATCAGCAATTAAAAAATACTTAACGATAGCAATTACTTAACTGTTTTTTTAAATGCCTCAATCGCCATCGCTCGCGATACTTTTGTTGGAGTGGCAAGCTTTGAATAGGCGATGTGGGGATGTTGTGTTAGGTAGGTTTGGAGTTTTTGCTCATCGTTGATGATGTTAGCTGGCATTGTTGCAAGCTCGGGTACCCAGTGTTGGATATAGGTGGCGTCAGGGTCATGCGTTGCCGCCTGACTAAATGGATTCATCACCCGAAAATAAGGCTGGGCATCGGTACCGACGGAAGCTGACCATTGCCATCCGCCATTATTACTGGCAAAATCACCATCTACCAAATGCTGCATAAAATACGCCTCACCCCAACGCCAATCGATCAGTAGGTTTTTGCTCAGATACATCGCCACCACCATACGCAGCCGATTGTGCATAAAACCTGTGCTATTGAGACAGCGCATCGCTGCATCCACCAGCGGCACGCCGGTCTTACCTTGATACCAGCTTTCAAAGTCGGCTAGGTCATAGCGCCAAGCCACAGATTCATCGAGTGGGGTCAAAAACGCCTTGCCTTTAACGATATCTGGACGGTTAACCATAACATCATAATAAAAATCGCGCCAAGCCAGTTCGCTAATCCAGCGCATGATGTCTTTCTCGCTTCCCAGTCCTTGCTGACTGTTCAGCTTTTGTCTGGCTTTGAGATAGCATAATCTGGGCGATAGCATACCGATGGCCAGATAGGGCGATAAACGACTGGTCGCACCCAAGTGATTATTCAAAGCGGGCACGTCTCTGGCGGTATTGTAATCAGCGATATCTTTTTTTAAAAAATCATCCAGTCGTGATTGGGCAGCCGCTTCACCGGCAGGGTATAACCATTGTGCTAACTTACCCACGTGATTGAGTTGTTTATCAAGCGCAGCGGTGGGGGTAAGATAAGCGCGATAAAATGCTTCAATCGTTATATAGTCATTGGTGTTGGTATTGGTATTGGTATTGCGGCTGTCTTTGGCGAGTTGTATGGTATTTATAGCCATGGTAGCAGGGATGGGCGATAGGGTTAAGCCGCCAGTTTCAACCATCGCAAGCCAACGCTTGTAAAAAGGGGTAAAGACTTTGTACGGCATACCTTTGTCGGTGACGATACGCTGAGGGGCAATCACCTGACTATCATCAAACCATTGGGTAACTATGCCCAACGACTGCGCCTGTTGGGCGATATACTGGTCGCGGGCAACTTCATTCACCGGGTACTCCAAATTGGCAAATAAATGGCTTATAGCAAGCTGCTGGCAAAGCTCAAGTACGTCCGTCGCCTGCAAGGCAAAATCATCCACCACTCTGATGATGGTACCAATATTCAACTGAGATAAACTCTGCTCAAGTGCGCGGATTTGCCGCAGTATCAAGTCAATTTGCCACAGCGATTTGCGGTGTGATTGCCATTGCTTGGGTGTCAAATAAACTACGGCGATGACGCCAGCATGGTTTTGCTGTGCATGCTCACAGCAAGCCGCAAAAGCGGTATTGTCAAAGGTGCGCAAATCTTGGCGAAACCACATCAAGTTCGTTTTGCTGCTCATTATCTTTACCCCAATACAACAGTTTATCGTTAGGGTATTATGTCAACAAAGGCTTGGCTTCCCAAGACATTTTTTCAGGTTTATTGCGCTATCATAACGGTAAAACACCACTCATGCCGTTGCAAAAATGTGCAATGACCCACATAAAAAGTCAACTAAACTAGATAATGGATAGCTCATAGATGTACATGCTTTAAATAGCCAGCGATTAAGTAAATCTATAGAAAGGTAAGATGAAAAATTCTAATAAAACCGTTAAAAAATCTGATTTGCCGAGCAAAATCTGCCCAGTGTGTCAGCGTCCATTTACCTGGCGAAAAAAATGGGAAAAAGATTGGGTGAATGTCATTTATTGCTCAAAGCGCTGTCAAGGTAATAGCCGTAGCAGCAAATTAAAAAATAACGCTAAAGACTCATTAATGACAGGTGCACCCAACATCAAATAGCAAACTAACTATTTGATTTATGGCACAATTATATTAAGATGGCAATGTCATCTCCAACAATTAAAGCGTGTATCAAGCGATTTCCCTGTTATGCTGTCTACCTCATCATCTGATAACAGATCGTCAAAACTATATATTAGGGTAGTGGTGGTCGGCATCGTTACCGCGTTACATGGGCTGCTGCTGTATCTATTTTTTCAGTACCAAACTCCATTAAAGATCAAACCACAAACTACACAGGCGCTCGAAATTAGCTTTATCCAGCTGAGGCCTCACACCTCGCAGACCTACCATTCACAACCGCCTGTGGTTATCCATCATGCAGACCCTGCCAAACAACCTTATCTTAGCGATAACACACAAGCAGCTGATATTAAGGAAAAACCGTTATCAACACCAAACCCTACACCCGCTAAACTGGTGGAATACCCAGCAAAAAGTAGTAGCCACAAGCCAATTGAACTCAGACCAACGATAGATCATTTGACTAGCCAAAAAAAACCCAGTCAACTTACAACTCCGTTATCTATAGCAAGTCAAAGCCGAAGCCAAACTCAATCTCAAAAAAAATCACAAGATATTCCTAGCCAGCCATTACTGAACGCGCGTGAAAATAACGCCAAATATAAACAACAGCAAGCGGCGCAAATAGAACGCAACATAAGTTCAAATAATAACCAATCTCTTGCTCAACCCAACTCAGCTACTATCAAATCTGCTGCTACCAACCAAAGCCATACCAATGCCGATGAGGCTTTAAAACCTATAACTCACGATGAGCGTGCTAAATCATCTGAAGATTCAATGTCTCCTCAAATAAAAAAAACGCCAAATCGGCCCGTTAGCCCAGCTATTTCAGCTATCGCCGCTGTCCCAACTATTAATTCGTCACCAAAACCAGCAACACCCATCACCTTTGGCAATGCGGAGGCAAGTTGGCAGAAAAGACCGAACACACACTTACCACCCAATTTATCCCGCATTGTGACACTAAAACAGCTATCAAGCCTGCAAGTAAAACTTAATGTCAATGCCAAAGGTGACGTGGAAAAATGCAGGATTACGCAAACATCGGGTGATCCAGAGGTGGATAAATTTATTTGCCAACAAGTGCAAAAAGCCAAACTTTACCCAAAAAAAGTAAATGGCGTCACGGTACCAAGCATTGGTAATCTCACAATAGCACTGACCAATCTTGCAAATTAAACCATACAATATGTTGTTGAAGCGGCACCTATGTAATAATCATTAATGGCTTACTGTGTAACAATTGATTACCTAGACACATAAAAAAGCCAACCTGATGAACAGATTGGCTTTCATGTTATTGAAAGTTAGCTTATTTCTTTTGGTAGGATAAACGTACGCCGTATACCCAGCCATCATTATCTTGGAAATCGCCAACAATGCTACCATCGGGTAGTTTTGCTTTGGCATCACCAAACATTAAGTATTTAACGCCGCCTGAGACAGCCCATTCAGGTGTCAAATTGTATTTTGCGCCCAAGCCCACATTCCAGTTACCTTCCACAGGTCCTAGAGAAGTGATGGGATTGCCTGCACCTGAGTCATAACCCACAGCGCCCGAAATAGCTAATTGTGGTGATAGTTTCTTACCTAGACCGACTTCAGCAGTCCAAGCGTCTTTAGAATAATCAACCAAATTTAAACCGCTTGCTTTACCATAGATTGTTGGTTTAATGGCAAAATCGCTCCAAGGTACCCAACGTGCTTTTGCAGTTAAAAGGGTTGTTGGATTGATACCTGTTTGGAAATCTAAGTTAACAGATTTTGGCGTGGTGATAGTAATTTCATTGGTTCCGACACCCGCTGCACCAAGTGCAGGAAAATTTTCCGTCAGAGTAACATCATGGTCAATTTCTGAGCGATAGGTTAACGCGGCTTTGAGGGCAATTTCAGGTTTTAAATAAGCAATCCCAGCCATCCAGCCATAAGCCGTATCACGCGTAATATTTGCATCATACCCAGAGGCAGTTTTATAAGCGTTACCACGTAAGTGAACATCACCTTCTAAACGCTGAATCGTAGGACCACCATAGATTTGAATGTTTTTCTTTTCCCCCAGTTTTACCCCCAACAGTCCTGTGAAATTTTGGCTGCTGATAGAAACGTTGGTTGCACCTGTAACTTTTGAGAGATTATTAAAACTATCAGTTGGGGCTTTTAAAGCGTTATAGGTGGCTGAAAGATTTTTATAATCGGGGGTTCCAGTAGCACCAGCTTTTTCAAGTGTATCTAGTGTGGACTTCGCAAGAGCTAATGTATTATTCAGCTCTGTTATATTGCTAACTGTAGCAGTTTGATTTCTTGTAAGGCTACGCAATAATTGTGTAGCACCTGGATAAACTTGAGGAGTTGCTAAAGAGTCAATAACCGCAGTTGGTGCACCAACAAAGTTGTTATCGCCAGAAAACTCAACATCGGCGCCCCAAGGCTGATCAAAAAATGCGCCTACGCTGATGGTGTCATTGACATCGGCTTTTGCCCCAAAATTTAAAAACTGGTAGTCATCGGCCATATCAGGGACATTGCGACCAGCGGCAAAGTCTGCGTCAGTTGTCGCAACCTTTGCGTTATCTTTACCCTCGATTGTTGGATCGATAGCAATGTGCTCAACGTAGGCAAAAGTACCTTGCTCGGTAAAAGCCCAGCTTGGTTGGGTAGAGCGGTCTAAACCGGCGGCGTTTGCGATAGAAACAGTAGAAAGCGTAGCAACGGCTAGCGCAAGAGAAGAAATTTTAAATGACATGTGAAGCTCCCTGTTTGATTTTAATCATTACGTCTAACAGCTAATTTAACAAAAACTTATCAGTAAATTAAAATTGACGTAATACCTTCCTTTCGTCAGTCAAAGAATAATCAAAATTTTAACAATTGACAACCATAGAATCACATTTTTGTAAGAATTTATTGACCTGAGCAGTCACGAAAAAAAGAGGGTGTTAACCCAATGAGTTAACACCCTCTTTTTACTGACTATGTCTAGCTAAACACCTATCGACCGCGGTAAGTGATACGTCCTTTCGATAAGTCGTAAGGTGTCATTTCAACTTTAACTTTATCGCCTGTTAAGATACGAATATAGTTTTTACGCATTTTTCCAGAAATATGCGCAATAATTTCATGCCCATTTTCTAAACGCACTTTAAATAATGTGTTAGGTAAAGTATCGACCACTTCGCCTTCAAATTCAATTACATCGTCTTTTTTTGCCATAATACCTATATCTATGAGTCAAATGTATAAATGCAGATTATACGCTGATGCGTGTGTTATCGCAACTTTTAACCCCCAAATCAATCAATTGAAAAAAACAGCTAAAAGATTTGCGCTCATCGTGCCCTTATTCAGGCAAATTTAGCCAAATAGGGGAGAGCCTTGTTGCCGGTAACAGTGATTGAAATTGGGGTGGATATAGCGCATTGATAAAGTATAACCCATCGGCAGAGGCCGTCGCTGCCGCAAGTGACCGGTTTTTGCTCAGTAGCAATGCTTCCATCCATGCGACTGGCTTTTCACCGCGCCCAATTTCAAATAACGTACCCATAATATTTCGCACCATGTGGTGCAAAAAACCATCGGCTTGGATATCCAGTACCAATAGCTCACCATGCTGAATCAATTTGGCAAAATGGACATGGCGCACAGGCTGATTAGATTGGCAGGAAGCGGCACGAAAACTGGTAAAATCATGGGTGCCTTCCAGATAGGTCGCTGCCTGCTGCATCAGTTGGACATTAAGCGGGGCGTATTCATGGGTAATTTGCTGATTGAGTATCGCAGGTCGAAAGGGATGGTTGAGGGTAATATAGCGGTAGCGTCGAGCAATGGCAGAAAAGCGCGCATGAAACTCAGCGGGCATCACTTGTATCCAGCGCACCGCGATATCATCAGGTAGTAGAGAGTTTGCGGCACGCAGCCAATTATAAGGCTGACGCGTGGCAGTGGTCTGAAAATGAGCAATCATATTTGACGCATGGACGCCTGCATCAGTACGACCTGCAGCGATGACTTCTATGGGTTCATTGGCTATCTTTGATAACGCTGCTTCAACATGCTGCTGAATACTATCAACTTCTTGTTGTCGTTGCCAACCGCGATAGCGAGTACCAATAAATTCAATGCTGATCGCATAAGTATTTACAGTCATAAAAAAGCCAATTTTGCCAAAACCTACGATAAAAAAGCCTAGTATAACAACTAATCAGTTATTAGGCGACGCTGTGGGTATCTTTTAGACAATGCGCCCAGCGCTGACGGCGGCGAGCAGGGGTATCATAATTGCCAATCAACCATAGCAGACGCGCAAATATGGCAGGTAAGGTCAACCGCCCCGTCATCAAAACTTCACATTGAGCCAGCCATGCCCCCGCTTCATACGCTTGGCTGACGCCGCCATACGCGCATTGGGTGGTCACTGCAACCAGACAGCCTTGTTTTTTCGCCTGTAATAATTGGTTTTTAATGGATTCGGCATACGGCACATTGCCTGCACCAAATGCCAAAATAATGATGGCATCAGGTTTTTCAGACAATAAATTATCCAAGCGAGTGGCGAGCAAATGCGTATCCACGGGCGTCAGATAGAGTGTCGCAATATTGGCATGGGACAAGCTGTCAAACACTTGCGGCAATTGACTCAACCGATCTTCTAGCCACAGTTGATGCTGAGCCTGGGTGATTTTTGCGGTATAGCTATTGGCAGGATAACCAGCACGGTGGTGCCCCACAAACGCCATTAAATCATGGCTATGAATTTTTTGTACAGTTTGGGCAGGCCAATCTTCACCAGAAAAACACACCCGCACCCCAGGCTCACCATGACAGGCTAATTTACAGGCATCAAATAAATTCTGCGTGGCATCGCTCTGCGGGTCGATGCGGTAATCGGTTAACACATTGCTATCAAGCAAAGGTCTCATTGCGCCCGTGACCAAAATACTGATATGACTACCAGCAAAACACTCTGCCAAAAAAGCCGCGAGGTAGCTGAGCGTATCCGTGCCTGTTAGCACCACAAATTGGCGAAGCCCTTGCCCAATGGCTTGTAGTATCAATTGATAAAAATGCGCAAAATCGGCAGGCGTTAACTGGCTACTGTCTTTAATGACATCATTATCCAATATCCGCCAGTCCACAGGGTCGTGTGCATGGTTTGGGTAGGTGGCAAAATGGGTGTGCAGTATCTGTGATAACACAGGTAAGAAAATATCGGCATCTAAGCTGGCAAGCGGTTTGCCATAACTGCCAAAAGTGCCGCCGGCGTAGATGATGCCAATACCTGATTTGGTGATAGATTTACTCAATTGAAATTTTACTCATAAGGGTTGGCAACGGATAACTTATCAAGGACAGCGATTTCAATCGCTTCCATTTCATCTTGCTCAGCTTGCCCAAGTTCATGGTCAAAACCTAGCAAATGCAGCATACCATGCACCAGCAAATGGGTCAGATGCTGCTCAATGGTCTTGCCTTGTTCAGCGGCTTGACTGACTACCACCGCATGGCAAATCACTAGTTCACCTAGCGGCAATGCCGGCAGTAATTCTAGTACAGCTTCAGGCAACTCACTGGCATAGGATAAAATATTGGTGGCGTAGTCTTTGCCACGCGCATCGAAATTGATAGCGCGAGCTTCCACAGGCTCCGTGACATAAATTTCTAATTCAACGGTTTTTTGAAAGATAACTTCACCCAGTTGACTAGGTATCTCAGTGGTGTCTTGATGAGTTTGAAAATACTGCAGAACTTGCTGCAAAATAGCGACAATCTTGTCTTGTTGGTACAAGGCTTCAAGTTCGCCAAAATTTGGCAGCGCAATTAAGTCTTCAGCAAAACTAATTATCACTTGACTCATCGGCACTTGACTAAGCGGCGCTTGCGGCAAAGCGCTTGCTAAATCACCTGTTAAATCAATTTGGGTTGGCAAAGCTGATGACATAAGCTACTCCGCGATACCGATATCAATGGGTGCGTTATCAATCGGTGCGTTATCAATCGGAGCTTTATTAATCGGGGCGTTGTTATCCGTCACCGCGATAGCCAAGCTTGCGGCTTGGGACTGTGCTTGGCTTTGTTCAAGTAGGCGCGATTGCTTTTTGGCTTCTCTAATCGCTTCTTGCGCTTCATCGTATTTATCGTAGGCTTGCACGATTTTTTGAACCAATTGATGGCGTACCACATCTTTGCTATCAAACCGCGTCACATGAATTTCTTCAATATCCGCCAAGATTTCTAGCGAATGCCGCAAGCCTGACTTGGTGCCACGAGGTAAATCCACCTGTGACATATCGCCCGTGATGACCGCACGGGAGCCAAAACCCAAACGGGTCAAGAACATTTTCATCTGCTCAGGGGTGGTGTTTTGTGCTTCATCCAAAATCACAAACGAGTTATTTAAGGTACGACCGCGCATGTAGGCGAGGGGGGCTACTTCAATGACTTGTTTTTCAATCAGTTTTGCCACTTTTTCAAACCCTAGCATTTCATATAAAGCGTCATAAAGTGGGCGTAGGTAAGGGTCAATTTTTTGGGTCAAATCCCCTGGTAAAAAGCCCAATTTTTCCCCTGCTTCTACCGCAGGGCGTACAAGCAAAATACGCTCAATCTCATTGCGCTCTAGCATATCCACCGCACAAGCCACCGCGAGATAAGTTTTACCCGTACCTGCAGGTCCTACGCCAAACGAGACATCAGAGAGTAAGATTTTTTTGACATATTGCTGTTGGTTGTAACCGCGTGGGATGATTTTTCCTTTACGGGTTCTCAAACTAATCGGGGTGAATTCCGTGCTATCGGCGCGCTCGCTACCATTTTCGCTAGCGGCATCATTTTCTAGCGCTAAATCTTGCTCACGGCTAAAACTCGTTTGCACGAGCAGGTGCAAATCTTCTGGCGAGATGACGTCGTTGCTTTGTGCTTCATCGGCAAGCTGTGCCAAGATACGCTCAGCACGCGCGACTGAATCGAGCTCACCTGAAATCACAAAATCAGTTTTGCGTTGGTGAATGTGGACTGACAGACGATGTTCAAGGTACTTAATATGGTTATTGTATTCGCCCAATAGGGTTTTGAGTTGGTGGGCTTTTAGAGATGATAAATCGACCGTTCTGCTGATGGTATCGCTCAAGAGTGCTTCCTTTTATGGGTTTTTATCGTTGTGATAAATCATAAGGTTGAGAGATTAGGAGAGTATGACAGTAACCAATATAATATTTTGGCACGTTGATACTATTATGGTAAATATATGCAAAAATTCAAGTGACGTTCACGGGTTTTTGTCATTTCAAGTGATTTTGAAGCCAACAGTCAGGCAATGCTCAGCCACGACAGGCAAAAAATTAAATTTTGAGAAAATGAAAAAAAATGTGACAAAATGCTTGACGACATAGGGTTAAATACGCATAATATGCACCCCATGACAGGCAAGAAATAGTTTCAAAATTCTGCCTAAACCCTGCAAATTTGCCAAACATGGCGATGTAGCTCAGCTGGTTAGAGCGCACGACTCATAATCGTGAGGTCAAGAGTTCAAGTCTCTTCATCGCCACCATTTGCAAATAACTTAACAGCCAGTATTTTGACAAGTCCCGTATTTTGCTAAGCCAAGCATTTTGATGTTTGGCTTTTTTGTTGTCTGTTATTTAGTTGTTTTTCATTTGACAATAAAAATGACAATAAAAATGACAATAAAAATGACAATAAAAAAAGGGCGATAGCTGTATCACCCTTTTTGTCATTTAAATGACTATTTAAATTGTTATTCAATATTAACGAGCTGCGTTATAGGCTTTATCGGCATCATCAAAACGTGCCATGACTTTATCAGATGCGGGCGTTAACAGCGACACCACGTAGATAGCAATCATGCCTAAAATAAAGCCTGGTACGATTTCATAAAGACTGCTACCGGTTAATGGTTTCCAAGCGATGACCGTCAACGCGCCTACGAGCATACCTGCCAACGCGCCTGTCCCAGTCATACGTCGCCAAAATAACGACATCAACACCACAGGACCAAACGCCGCGCCAAAACCTGCCCATGCATAAGAGACCAACCCTAACACTTTGCTGTCTGGGTTTTGGGCGATGACAATGGCAATCGCTGAAACCAAAAGCACCATGAATCGACCAATCCAAACCAACTCTTTTTGCGTGGCAGTAGGGCGAATAAACCCTTTATAAAAATCTTCTGTAATCGCGCTTGAGCATACCAATAATTGACAGCTGAGGGTGCTCATGACCGCCGCCAAAATAGCCGACAATACCACACCAACAATCCAAGGGTTAAATAACAATTGTGCCAAACCGATAAAGATACGCTCGTTGTTATCTTTTAAGATAGCAGTTTGTTCAGGATGCACTGTCATATAGGCAAGCCCAAAATAACCGACTGCCACCGCGCCTGCTAGGCATAAAATCATCCAAGTCATACCGATACGACGGGCATTATTTAGTGATTTGACCGAATTTGCCGCCATAAAACGCGCCAAAATATGTGGCTGACCGAAATAACCCAAGCCCCACGCAGCCGCACTGATGATACCGACCAATGACGTTCCAAACAGCAAGTTACCGTAGTTTTTGTTGTTTGCCTGTGCCGCCATACTGACCGCCGCATGAATTTCATCCATACCGCCTAAGTTTAAATAAACCATGATGGGTGCGAATACCAGCGCAAAAATCATCAAACTTGCTTGAATAGTATCCGTCCAGCTTACCGCCAAAAATCCTCCAATAAAGGTATAGATAATGGTGGCAAATGCGCCTAGCCACATAGCCGTGGCATAGTCAATTTCAAACAAGCTTTCAAATAGTCGCGCACCTGCGACAATGCCTGAGGCGCAATAAATCGTAAAGAAAAACAAAATAATCGCCGCTGAAGCAATTTTAACCAACTTATTGTTGGCACCAAAGCGGTGGTGAAAGTATTCAGGCAAAGTTAGCGCATTGTTATTAAACTCAGTATGCACCCGCAGTCGACCCGCCACCAAAAGCCAGTTAAAATACGCACCAATCACCAAGCCAATGGCAATCCAAGATTCACTAAGCCCCGATACATAAATCGCCCCAGGTAACCCCATCAGCAGCCATCCTGACATATCTGATGCACCTGCCGACATTGCGGTCACAAAACTGCCCAGACTACGGCCACCCAAAATATAGTCATCAAAGTTACGCGTGGCAAAATATGCCGCAAACCCGATGCCCAATACCAAAATCAAATACAACGTAAATGTAATATAAACGGGTGTCATCCCATCACTCCTAAGGTCATCCCGATTCAAGGTAATAAAACCACTAAAAATTGATAGCAGTCATAGAGGTTTTACGTGGCATCACACGCTAATCGACATCCTGATAGATACCATCTAATAACGAAAAGTCACATTGTAGAAAAATTCTGGGCATAAAAAAAGGATAATCGCTGTGATTATCCTGTTTATGGCATAAAATTGTCAACGCGCTAAACTTTGCGATACATAATATCGTAAATAGCGCGACCTTCCTCCATACCGCGTTTTTCAAATTTAGTCAGGGGGCGAAAATCGGGACGCGGCAAAAAGTTACCTATAC
Organism: Faucicola osloensis; assembly: GCF_020041925.1. GTDB lineage: Bacteria > Pseudomonadota > Gammaproteobacteria > Pseudomonadales > Moraxellaceae > Faucicola > Faucicola osloensis_D. The sequence continues at coordinate 2,072,831 of NZ_CP083409.1, forward strand.
CTTCGCTGTTTTTGCCTTCGACATTTGCAAACGCGGTTAAACCATCCATGACTTCAATCATCCAGTGGGCATAATGTTCCCAATCGGTGGCAGCATGAAATATGCCGCCTTTTTTCAGCACCCGTTCCACTACCTTCATGCGATCAGCACTGACAAAACGGCGTTTGTAATGGCGCTTTTTTTGCCAAGGGTCAGGAAAATACAACTGCAGCGTGTCAATATGCGCCGCCGGTAATTGCTGCATCAGGGCAATGGCATCGCCACTGATGAGTTTGAGGTTATTTAGACCCAATTCCCCTGCCAAAAATGCACAGTTACCCAGTCCTGCCTCATGCACTTCAATGCCGACAAAGTTGCGTGTTGGGTCATTTTTTGCCATTTCCACCAAGCTTGTGCCCATACCAAAGCCGATTTCGAGTGTCAAAGGCGCATCAGGGTTTGAAAATAGCTCACGCAAATTGGTTATGCCGCCGATATCCATCGCTTGAATTGCGTCTAAATTGGGCTGGACAAAAAAATGGGCAAAGTCTGATTGTAACCCAGCTTCTGCCTTTTTGCCCACATGGGTTTTGCGTTTCATAAAAGTTTGAATGGCGCGATAGTGCGGGGATGAATCAGGGTTTTCATCATTCGGTTGTGGGGTAGTGGAGAGATTGGGAGAAAGGTATTGGGCATCGGTGCTAGCCGAAGTGACTGTCTCAGAAGTTTGGGTATGTTGGGGTGTCATCATTTGCAAAATCGTAGTTGGTGTGATAAAGGGTGGTTGTGATAAAATTCGGCTATTATAAGTGAAAACCCCAAAAAGTGAAAACCTCAACAAGTGAAAACAACCAATGGATAATCCCTAATCGCCATGTTATTTCTTGAAAAAACATCACCGCCGCCATTTTGGCAGCCACAGCTAACTGATAAACAGCGTCTGATGTATGACAAAGCCTTTATAGGCAATCGTTCTCAGGCGTATTATCTCAAGCGTTTTGCCCAGTTTGATCAGGCAGGACGATTGACGGCAAAGTGGCATTGGGCAGGGTTTTTGATGACGTTTCCTTGGCTGTTATACCGTAAGCGATTCTTAGATAGCATTGTCTATTCGGTGGCGGGATGGTCATTTATTCAGCTTAATGTCACCATCATTTTGGTAGCAATAGAGTATTTATTGATACGCAATCTTGATGAAGCGATTCGTATGCCGCTACGTATTGGCATTGGGCTTGTGATATGGCTGTTTTGGTCGGTGATGGTGGCACGTTGGAGCGATGCTTATTATTATCGGATGGCGCGCCGTGAAATCGCCGATGCCATTGAAATGTATCCGCGGGATGAGGAAAAACAGTTGGCTCATATCCGCAGGCACGGCGGGGTAAGTTTGGTGGGTTTGGCGCTGGCTTTTGGGTTTTATGCGTTTTCTTTGTTTGTAATACAAGTGCAGTTTTTGCCGATTTATGCCAAACAAAAAGCCAATGCCACGCTGTTCGAAGTGCTTGATATCGTAGAAAGCGCACAGGGACGAGTCGATGCCATCTACAAAGCCACCGGCCAATGTCCTGTCAATACACCGCTAAGCACAGATAACCAAAAAGTGGTGTTAAAAGTGCTGACCCAAGCAGAAAGCATCCCAAAAGACAGTCATTGTATGATTCAAGCGACAGTACGAGGCGTGCCGTTTCCCAATCGCTGGCTCAATGGTCAGACGCTGACCATGTACCGTATTGGTGATAGTAAAGTCGATGGCAGTTGGGGCTGTATCACCTCACTCAATCGCAAGCAAATTCCCAAACAGTGTATGCTTGCCGAGCGCTAAAGTACAAAAGCCGAGCAAATGCCCGACTTTATTTATAAAGGGCGTAAGCATTACGCCCCTAGCCAACATCACTTCATCAACAACGCATTGACGCGTTTTAAATAAGCGGCTGGGTCTTCAAGCTGACCGCCTTCGGCAAGTAGTGCTTGGTCAAAAATCACTTGGGCGAGGTCATCGAACTGCTCCGCGCTTTCCAATTTTTGAATGAGCGGATGGTTTGGGTTGACTTCCAAAATTGGCTTGCTCTCTGGCACAGGCTGACCCATTTGTTTGAGCATTTGCATCATTTGTGGCGATAGTTCACCATCTGCAGTCACCAGCAAAGCAGGGCTATCCACCAAACGATTTGACACGCGCACATCTTTAGCCCGGCTACCCAACACGCCTTTGAGTTTTTCTACCACAGGCTTGAAGGTTTCTTCCGCTTTTTTGGCTTCTTCTTTTTCGGCTTCATCGGTCAAATCACCCAAGTCTACCGCGCCTTTAGCGATGTTTTGTAGCGGTGTGCCATCGTACTCAAACATAAAGTTCATTGCCCATTCATCAACCGGATTGGTCATCAAGATGACTTCAATGCCTTTTTTCTTAAATACTTCAAGTTGCGGACTGGCTTTGGCGGCGGCAAGGTTTTCAGCTGTTAGATAATAAATCGCCTTTTGACCGTCTTTCATACGACCTTTATAGTCGTCAAAGCTTGTTACCACATTGTCATCAGTGGTAGTGGCATAGCGCAATAATTTGGCAATTTTATCCATATTGCTTTGGTCTTCACCCAAGCCTTCTTTCAAGACGTTGCCAAATTCAGCATAAAACTGTTTATATTTTTCTTGCTTTTCGGCTTCATCGCTATTGGCTAGGCTAGCTAGCACGGTCAATATACGGCGGGCGTTACCATCGCGGATAGATTTGACATCGCGAGACTCTTGCAGGATTTCACGGCTGACATTGAGCGGTAAATCAGCGGTATCAATCACCCCTTTGACAAAACGCAAATACATCGGCAATAACTGCTCGGCATCATCCATGATAAATACACGTTTGACGTACAGTTTTAGACCGTGTTTTTGCTCACGTTGGTACAGGTCAAACGGCGCTTTTTTAGGGATATATAGCAGCTGGGTATATTGGAGACGTCCTTCGACACGGTTGTGCGTCCAAGTTAGCGGCTCATCATAGTCATAGGTAAGATTTTTATAAAATTCCTTATACTCTTCGTCTTCAATTTCTGAAGGTGAGCGCGTCCATAGGGCATTGGCTTGGTTGATGGTTTCCCATTCGTCAGTGGTTATCATTTGACCTTGGGGCATCTCACCTTTAGCAGTTTCGCCCCCTGCTTCTGCATTAGCAGTTTTTTGCGCGTCAGTGAGTTCTTCTTCTTGCCAAACTTCTTTGCGCATTTGGATTGGCAAGCTGATATGGTCAGAATATTTATTGACTAAAGATTTGATTTTTTGGCGGTCAAGGTATTCGCTGTGTTCATCGGTGATATGTAAAATCACTGTCGTGCCACGGGTAGGCTTTTCGATGGTTTCGGTGGTGAATTCACCGGTACCGTCTGAAACCCAGCGTACGCCTTGGCTGGCAGGCTCACCTGCTTTACGCGATTCCACCGTGATGGTGTCCGCTACGATAAAACCTGAATAAAAACCCACCCCAAATTGACCAATCAAGTTACCGTCTTGTTTTTGTGCATCGGATAATTTTTCTAAGAAAGCTTTGGTGCCTGATTTGGCAATAGTACCCAAATGTTCTATCGCATCGACTTCATTCATACCGATACCATTGTCAATAAAGCTGATGGTTTTGGCATCTTTATCAATATCAATGCGAATGCGTAGTTCACTGTCACCTTCATACAGTGCGTCGTTTTGATTGGCTTCAAAACGCAACTTGTCACAGGCATCAGACGCATTTGACACTAGCTCACGCACAAAGATATCCGCATTTGAATAAAGCGAGTGGGTGACTAGATGTAATAGCTGCGCGACTTCCGCTTCAAAGCTATGTTTTTTTGGCTCAGGTTTGTTTGAATCTGCCATAGTAAGTAACTCCTAAAAGTAAGAATAAAAATAATTAACCCAATTTATGATGGTTTGTTGTTATAGTTAGGGTGAATGCAAAACTATTTCAAGCAAAAGCGGCACAATTTTTTAAATAATGAAAAAATGATGCAAGCATGGTTTAAATATTCAATAATTAAATGACCAATAAAAAGCCGAGCATACTTATACTCGGCTTTACTTGCCATCTATCCGATACTATATCTCTTTTAAATCTTGGATTCACTAGGATTAGACAGTTGGGGTGAGCGTAACGCTTTGGGTAAGCTAAAGGTCACGTTTTCCAAAATACCTGATAATTCTTCAGGTTTTTCGCCGCCCCAAGATTGTAAGGTATCTAATACTTCTTGAATCAATACTTCAGGCGCGGATGCACCCGCAGTCACGCCTACCGTATCCACGCCTGCAAACCAGTCTTTTTGCATTTCGCCGGCATTATCAATCAAATGCGCTTTGGCGCCCAAGCGCTCCGCGAGTTCACGCAAGCGGTTAGAGTTGGATGAATTGGGTGAGCCCACCACTAACACCACTTGACAACGCGCCGCAAGTTCCTTGACCGCATCTTGACGGTTTTGGGTGGCATAACAAATGTCATCTTTACGCGGCGCATGGATTTTGGGGAATTTATTTTTTAGCGCATCAATCACTTCTGCGGTGTCATCCATCGATAGGGTGGTTTGGGTGACAAATGCCAAATCAGTATCAGTCGGTAAATCAAGGTTAGCAACATCCATCACATCTTCAATTAAGTGAATACGCCCACCGTATTGTGGATCGAAGCGCCCCATCGTGCCTTCTACTTCTGGATGACCGGCATGACCAATCAACACCGCATCTACGCCTGTTTTGGCAAATTTATTGACTTCGATATGGACTTTGGTAACCAGTGGGCAAGTGGCATCAAACACCGTCAAATCACGGCGTTCGGCTTCATCTTCCACGGCTTTGGAGACGCCATGCGCTGAAAAAATCACAATCGCCCCATCCGGCACTTCATCCAACTCTTCGACAAATACCGCACCGCGATTGGCAAGGTCTTCTACCACGAACTTGTTGTGTACCACTTCATGGCGCACATAAATAGGTGGTTCAAAGCGCTCAAGGCAGACATTGACGATTTCGATGGCTCTATCGACCCCAGCACAAAAACCACGGGGATTGGCGAGTAAAATTTTCATAACGCAGTTCTTCAGTCATTGATGATTCATGTGGCTAGTTTACCATGAGTTCATACACGCAAAATATGTTAAACGTAAAAAATCAGCGAATCGGTATTCAAGGGCTAAATTACGCAGAAATTGTTAGCAAAAATTGCTAAAATAGCCGATTCAAAAATGGCTACTACTTATTTAATCAAACCCCTAAGGATATGTCATGACCAAAGGCTCATTATTTATCATCACCGCAGCAAGCGGTACTGGCAAAACATCGCTGGTCAAACAGCTGATTGCAACGACCAATGACTTGGCGGTTAGTATCTCGCATTCGACTCGCAAGCCACGTCCTGGTGAGATTGATGGGCAGCATTATCATTTTGTCAGCCGCGAGATATTTGCTGATATGATTAAAAAAGGTGAATTTTTGGAGCATGCTGAAGTGTTTGAAAACTACTATGGTACCGCCCAGTCCACAGTAGAATTTATGCTGAGCAATGGCTTAGATGTCATCTTAGAAATCGACTGGCAGGGCGCGCTGCAAGTGCAAAAATTGCGTCCCGATGCCACGACCATTTTTATCCTACCGCCCGACCGCCAATCGCTGCGCCAGCGGCTTTCCAATCGCGGGCAAGACAGTCAAGAAGTGATTGAAAGACGTCTTGCTGGTTCGGTCAATGAAATGTCGCAATACGTGAATTTTGATTATGTGGTGATTAATGACAATTTCGACGTGGCATTAGCGGAGTTAAAATCAATCATCATCGCCAATCGTTTGACTCTCGCTAAACAGCAAGAGCGTCACGCTGGCCGTATTGAGCAGCTATTGTCTGAATAAATCATCAATAGCCTATAAATAATCAATAAGCGCAACAAGCTAATGAAACGAGCTAATGAAACGCACTAAAAATCTGCTGTCTTAGCCACCCATACAGCGGGTCAACCTGTTGTTGTTGGTGCCAATAGCCGTGTAACTCGATATGAGTCAACTCAATCGGCAAATCCAAAATCTGCCAGCCTTGAGCGGGTGGCAAAAATGTGGTGGCTAACTGGCGCGGTAAGGTGAGCAAGAGCTTGTCTTGTTTTAGCAATTGAAAAGCCGTGGCATAATGTTGGCAACGGATTTTACTCTGCCGCTGCCAACCTGCTTTGGACAATAAACTATCTTCAATCGACAAACCTAGCCGCCGTGATGACACAGTTATATGTTGACTGGCAAAATACTGGGCTTGGGTGAGAGTCGGTTGATTCGCCAATTCAGCGGCAAAATTTGGCGCATACAGCACCAGCACAAACTCATCTCGCAACAAGGGTTGATGCACAATCTCACTATCTACCACCCGCGCCACATCAATGGCAAAATCTAGCTGTCCAACTTTTAGTTCATGCGCAAGCGCTGAGCGATTGAGCCGGCTACTGGTGATTTGGCAATTGGGCAGGACTTGATGAATTTGGCTGACCAATTTGTTAAACACAATCAATTCAATTTCATCGTGCATGGCAATCGTCAACTTAGCAAAGCTCTGCTGCGCCAGCTCGCCAAGTTTGCTGTCGCTTAATAAATGGTTAGTTTGAAATATTTGTTCAAGATTTTCAAAGCTTTGTTTGACGGTGGGATAAAGCCGTTTGGCATACAGGGTGGGGTGCAGCTCACCTTTTTCCCGATAAAAAAGTTCGTCCCCCAATGATTGGCGCAGACGACCTAACGCATGGCTAATCGCCGATTGGCTCAAATGTAAGGCTTCTGCGGTATGGGTAAGATTTTTAAGCTCAAAAATATAAATAAATAGCCTAAGCAGATTCAAATCAAGCTGCTTTAACGGGTTTTTATGCAACATTTGGACGATACCTTACAACAATTAGAGGGCGGTTATTTGCTCAATAGTTTGGCTAAGACCTCTCAGTGGTATGAATTTTATTCATGGTATTGTACTAATTAAAATCATTTTATTCATGATAACAAATCCGTTAAGCTGATTCAATGATTGTTTTAGCCAAAAAAGGACAAGGCTCAATGGAATTCCAACTTAGCGATAAAGCAAAAGATTACATCGCCCGTACCAAAGCATTTATTCAAACCGAAATCGAACCGATTGAAGCAGAATTTTGGCAAGCGGCGCATAAGCTTAATCCGACAGGCGATTGGACGACTTGGCAATGGCCTGCCAAACTTGAAGAATTAAAAACCAAAGCCCGTGCGCAAAATTTATGGAATATGTTTTTGCCAGACGAGCAGCTCGGTCAAGGATTAAGCGTTCAAGAATACGCCCATATTGCTGAGTTGTCTGGCAGAAGTCTCATTGCCCCCCATGTGTTCAACTGTAATGCGCCCGATAGTGGCAATATGGAATTAATTTGGCGCTACGGTAACGATGCCCAAAAAGCGCAATGGTTAATGCCGTTATTGGCAGGCGAGATTCGCTCCGTGTTTGGCATGACAGAGCCTGCAGTGGCCAGTAGTGATGCCACCAATATGCAAGCCACGGCGATTGTCGAAGGCGATGAAATTGTGCTCAACGGTCGCAAATGGTGGTCATCAGGTTTGGGCGATCCAAACGCTAAACTTATTATTTTTATGGCACACACCCCAGACGAGAACAAAGATCGCCACCATCAGCATACCATGGTACTGGTACCTATAGATGCCAAAGGCGTCAAGATTGAACGCATGCTCAAAGTATTTAATGATTATGATGCACCGCATGGACATGGCGAAATACGTTTTGACAACGTGCGTGTGCCGCTTAGCAATGTCATCGGCGGGGCAGGCGAGGGATTTGCAATTGCACAAGGGCGCTTAGGACCAGGTCGCATTCATCACTGTATGCGTTGTATTGGTGCTGCAGAAAAATCGCTGGAGCTTGCCATCGATCGCGGGCTAAGCCGTAGCGCATTTGGCAAACCGCTGCTTGATTTAGGGGGCAACCGTGAACGTATCGCTGACGCCCGTGTCAAAATTGACCAAGCGCGTCTGTTAACCCTGTATGCTGCCTATAAAATGGATAAACTTGGCACCAAAGCGGCGTTAACCGAAATCTCAGCGATTAAAGTGGTCGCCCCAACGGTATTACAAGAAGTCGTCGATATGGCGATTCAGCTGCATGGGGGTATGGGTGTGAGCCAAGATACGCTGTTGCCGATGTTTTTTAACCAAGCCCGTAGCCTACGCCTTGCCGATGGACCTGACGAAGTGCATAAAGGCATGATTGCCAAACTGGAAGTGAAAAAACGCCAACAAGCGACGACCAAATAACTACCAGATAAGTAATAGCTATTTAACAAAAAAGATAGCTAGCTAACAAAAAAGACGTAATGTCAGGTTACGTCATTTTGCTATTTGACCTAGTTAAAAATACAAGTTAAAAAACAAGATAAGAAACAAGGATGAAACTATGCTTGATACTGCGAACCCAGTACGCAAAGGCGAAGAGATTGACATTCAAGCCGTCACTAACTGGCTAAAAACACAAGGTGTTGAATTAACAGGCGAACCAGAAGTCACCCAATTTTCAGGGGGCGCATCCAACTGGACATACCGCCTGAAATATGCCAACCGTGATTTGATTTTACGCCGTCCTCCCAAAGGTACCAAAGCCAAATCCGCCCATGATATGGTGCGTGAGTACAAAGTCCAAAAAGCGCTGCAATCACAATACCCACGAGTCCCCAATATGGTCGCCCTGTGTACCGATGACCGCGTGATTGGTTGTGATTTTTATGTCATGGATCGCATCGAGGGCATTATTCCCCGCGCCAATTTGCCAAAAGCGTTGACGTTAAGCGAACAGCAAGTCAGTGAGCTGTGCAGGCAGGTGGTCGATGCGTTGATTGATTTACACAAGGTCGATTACACCCAAAACCCTGATTTGGTCGCACTTGGCAAAGGCGAAGGCTACTGCGAGCGTCAAGTCATGGGTTGGGACAAGCGCTATGAGCAAGCTCGCACGCCTGATGTGCCTGATTTTGCCGATGTGCGCCAGTGGTTAAAAGCCAACACCCCAAAAGATGTCAAAACTAGCGTGATTCATAATGACTGGCGTTTTGACAATGTGATTTTAGACCCAAACAATCCAACCAACATCATTGGTGTGCTCGACTGGGAAATGGCAACGATAGGCGATCCCTTGATGGATTTGGGCTGTGCGTTAGCTTACTGGATTCAAGCCGATGACAATGCGGTGATGAAAGCTACGCGCCGTCAGCCGACCAACCTGCCAGGCATGATGACCCGTGCCGAAGTGGTCGAATATTACCTGCAAAAAACAGGCTTGAAAGTGGATAACTGGCGCTTTTACGAAGTGTTTGGGGTATTTCGCTTGGCAGCGATTGCGCAGCAGATTTATTACCGTTATTATCATCAGCAGACGGATAATCCGGCGTTCAAAGATTTTGGCGTGATTGTCAATGCCTTGCACGAGCGCTGTGTCGAACTTATCGAAAAAAATAACAATAAATCATAGGGGTTTTCATGAAACTCATCAGCCTGGTCCGTCATGGGCAAGCGTCATTTGGCGCAGACAATTATGACCAACTGTCCCCAAAAGGTGTCGCTCAGACCCAGTGGCTTGGTGATAGTTTTCGCCAGTCAGGTCGGCAAGTGCACGCGCTGATGTCAGGCAGTATGGCGCGGCAAAAGGACAGTCTCAAGCATTTTTTAAGCCATTATTATGTCACCCGTGAAGGCATTGAACTGACCGAAATCACCCACCATGTGCAAAACATAGCAAATCCCAGTTTGACCATGCCGCTATTGCTCGGTGAAGATAGCAGTTTTAATGAGTTTAATCATGAGCAAATTCTTTATAAAGCGGGATTGCCATTTGCGGATAAAGCCAGTTTTATGGCGTATTTATCCAGTCAAACACACCCTGAAATTAGCTTTACTGAGATTTTTACTCAAGCGATGAGCCGTTGGCAAAGCGGTCAGTACGACAGCGATTATGATGAAAGTTGGCAACACTTTTTGCAGCGCACTTGGAATGGTTTTGAGTGCTTGATTGCGCAAACTGGCGAGCATGAACATGCGATGGTATTTACCTCAGGTGGCGTGATTGCCAGTATCATGCAGCAAGTGATGAAACTATCGGATGTGCAAGCTTTTGATTTGAACTGGCATATCGCCAACGCCAGTGTTCACCAATTTCGCGTGAGTAACCAAGGCGTTTTTTTACAAACCTTTAATGAGTTTAGCTATTTGTATCAACAAGGCGAGCAAATGGTGACTTGGCGCTAAGGTTTAGCTTATCAATTTAACGTTTAAAAAATTTAATAAATAATTAAGGAAGAAATAATGCAAACACTACCGGAATTACTGCAGCAAGTTCAAACCACAATGACACCCCCAAACACTGACTTATCTGGTTTTATAGATAACCAAGTGGGCAAGGGTAAAACCATTTTGATTACTGGCGCAAGCTCGGGGCTGGGAGCAGGCATGGCGACCCATTTTGCTCGCATGGGCTATAATCTAGCAATTTGTGCACGCCGTACCGAACGCCTAGAACAACTCAAAGCCAACTTATTAGCGGATAATCCGACGATTAAAGTCAGTGTAAAAGCACTCGATGTGACTGATTATACGCAGGTTTTTAAAGTGTTTCATGACTTTGCCCAAGAGTTTGGCAAGCTTGATCGTATCATCATCAATGCAGGGGTCGGCGAGGGTCGCCGTATTGGCAAGGGTAATTTTGAGATTAATCGCAAAACTGCCGAAGTCAATTTTATTTCAGGGCTTGCCCAGTGTGAAGCGGCAATGGAAATTTTTCGCGCCCAAAATAGCGGTCATTTGGTGGTTATCTCAAGTATGTCGGCGTTCCGTGGTCTGCCAAAACATATGTCAGTATACGCGGCAAGTAAATCAGCGATTGCAAAGCTTGCTGAAGGGATTCGCGCCGATATGCTGCTCTCTGAGTTACCGATTAAAGTGTCAACGATTTATCCAGGGTATATACGCACTGAGATTAATGAAGGTGCTAAACCGTTACCCTTTGAAGTGAGTGAAGAAATCGGCACCAAAGCATTGGCAATCGCGATTGAAGGCGAGCCTGATGAAGCGTGCGTCCCTGAACAACCGTGGACACTGATGAGCGATTGGATGAAAAACGCCCCACTGACCTGGGTCAATGGTTTGGCGTAAACCAAAGAATGGTAAAAAAACCCAAATGAGGCCTTGCGCTGATTTGGGTTTTTTATTGTCTTCATATAGGGTACTGCCAGCCTGTATATTTGCCTTTGGCGACAGATTTGACATCACCAAGTAGAAGTCTTTTATAAAATAACGCGTGTGAAAGGCTAACCAGTATAGAGGGCTAAAGGGTGTCAGTCATCGTTAATCCTATCGCCATCCTTGTTTATCTTATGTATTTAACGCCTATAGCGATATTTGCAGTAGGCTAAACAAGGGTCGTGATGATAAAATCAGCGACTCTTTGATGATTTTTTATTTATTGTTACGATAACTGAGTGGTACAGGCAACCAAACGATGAAAAAACTTGAAAACACGCTACAAAAAATTGATAAATACGGTCAGTTTGTGATGAACAAACTGGTCAATCGCCGCTCATTGGCTGAGCTACAAGGTATCGGTCAAGGCAAAACCGTATTGATTACCGGTGCCAGCTCAGGGATTGGCGCGATGATGGCACGCCGATTTGCTTATCTAGGCTATGATTTGGCAATTTGCGCGAGACGAGAAGAGCGATTAACTGCGTTAAAGCAAGACATTGAAAGCAAGTACCCTGTCAAAGTCGCTGTCAAAACTTTGGATGTCACCGATTATAATCAGATTTTTACGGTATTTGATAGCTTTGAGAATGACTGCAAAACCCGAGGTAAAACGATTGATAAAATTATCGTCAATGCAGGGGTGGGTGATAGCCGCGTCATTGGTCATGGACGCTTTGAGACCAATCGCCATACCGCGGAAGTCAATTTTATCGCAGCGATTGCCCAGTGTGAGGCGGCGATGAAGATTTTTCGCCAGCAAAACAGCGGTCAGTTGGTGGTCATCTCAAGTATGTCAGCGGTTCGCGGTTTGCCCCGTCATCTTACCACCTATGCCGCCGCCAAAGCGGGACTAGCAAATTTAGCTGAAGGCATTCGCGCTGATATGATGCAGGAAAAACGTCCGATTACTGTCACCACGATTTACCCTGGGTATATCCGTACTGAGCTCAATATCGGTGCCAAATATTTGCCGTTTGAAAGTACAGAAGAAGAGGGCGTCGAGGCGATTGTCGAAGCGATTGAAGCCAAAGTGGATGAAGCCTTTGTCCCGGCATGGCCTTGGCTGCCGATTGGGATTGGTATGAAAATATTGCCGCTTAAAGTTATGACCAAATTTTTATAAGCGCATGTTTAAAAAAATTTTAAACTCTCAGCATAATCAACAACGCCTTGGCAGCTGATGGCTTGTCAAAGCGTTTTTGATATCGATACCAGTCAACGTGCTGCCTAGTTGACTGGCTATTTTACCAAGGGCATAAGTGCACCATAGCCTGCCGCTTGCATGTCTGCCAAAGCGATAAATTGTAGCGCATCGCCATTGATACAGTAGCGTAATCCGCCTTTATCCTTCGGACCATCATCAAACACATGCCCCAAATGTGAGTTGGCGACCCGCGAGCGCACTTCCGTTCGTGTCATGTTAAAACTGCTATCGGTTGAGGTGGTAATGACGTTTGCGCTAATGGGTTTGGTAAAACTCGGCCAACCGCACCCCGAATCATATTTATTCGTGGATAAAAACAACGGCTCGCCACTGACGATATCCACATATAAACCTTTAGCAAACAAATGGTCGTATTGATGGCTAAAGGCGCGCTCTGTAGCTGCGTTTTGGGTGACGTCATACTGCGCTTGGGTCAATCGACTTTTTACATTTTTATCGTAGTTTTGATAGCGGGTAGGATTGAGTGCTTCAGTGACTGTCGTGGCAGGCGCTAAGGCTTTGATAACGGGGATTTTTTGATTGGCAAGGCTAATATCAATATGGCAGTAGCCATTGGGATTTTTGCTCAGATAATCTTGGTGATAATTTTCTGCGTCATAAAAATTCGCCAAGGGTTTATTTTCTAACACAATTTTTTGCGGATATTTTTTTGCCAAATCGGCAAGGGTTTTATCAATGATTGGCTTATCATTGGCATCGGTATAATAAATGCCGGTACGATATTGCGCCCCGCGGTCATTGCCTTGTTTATTGAGACTGGTCGGGTCAATCACCCGCACGTAGTACGCTAAGAGGGTCGCAAGATTGGTTTTATCGATATCATAGATAACTTTGACGGTTTCTGCGTGTCCTGAGCCTGCTATCACCTGCTCATAGCTCGGGTTCGCGCTATTGCCATTGGCATAACCTGATATCGCATCAACCACGCCATCCACGCGCTCCATATAGGCTTCTAGCCCCCAAAAACAGCCCCCCGCTAGATAGATAGTATGCGTGCGAATCGGGGTTTTACCATCTGCTTGATAATACACACCGTCATGGTTAATCGGGGCTAAAGCTTTGATGCTAGCGGCTTGCTTGCTAGCTTGGTTATTAGCCTGCTCATCAGCTTGGTCAGACTGGTTAGGCGGATTTTTTGCTTGATTCATGGCTTTGAGTTCTGCAAAGTCGTTGCTGGCATTGTCTGATAAGGCTTGGATTTGTGTTGGGGTAAGATTGCCTTTGACCAGTTTTAATAAATTGCCTTGTTTATCCAAAATCGCAAAACTGGGATAGACTTGCACGCCAAATTGTTTTATCAGCTTGCCATTGTTATCCATAAGCACCGGTAGGTTAGTATAGTCTTTGGCAAGCACTGTGTACCAAGTTTGAAAGTCTTGGGGAGATTTTTCACTCAAATGACCTGGACTGGCCACTGTGATGACATTCATATTGGGATACTGCTTTGCCCATGCATCGCTTTCTTGGAGCGTTGCCAAACACAGCGGGCACCAGCTTGCCCAAAATTTCACCACAGTTGGCTTGTTGGGATCGATCACATGACGACCCATTTTGCCTAATTTGGGATTGATTTGGCTCAAACCTTGTAAGGTCGCTAACGTATCGGCCGGCAATACATCCGCTTTGCTGGTAGCACGCGCATAGCTAGCGTTTTCTTTAGCATTCATTTTTTGACAACCCAGCAACAGCAGGCTGCTGATTAATAGGGTAACGGTTAAATTCTTAGCACTTTGAGGAAAATTGACCATGGTACATTTCTCATCTATTTGTAAAGCGTCAAAGATAGCTGTGAGTTGGCACTCAAATAAATTTTTAATTACAAACATAAAGTGAGCCTTTATCTCATTGTAACTGAATCAGCAAATAAGCACACTTTAAAGTTTTAAACATTAACATTAAAAAAATTATGCCATCATCCATAGGGTTTAAAGAGAAAACTTTTGGCGTATTGATGGTTATCCTAGCATTGACTAGCCATTGATTTACTTTTGACATGTTAATTCGCTCAAAGTTCGCTCACAGTGCGGCTGCTTCATGCTAAAATCTTGTTTTATGGTTCGTCAAAAGTTTGCCTATGCATCAAGCCATCAAGAACGTCGCAAAAGCCCCGATGATTGCTCGCTATACTTGGTTAGCTATTATGGTCGCGGCGATGATTTGTGCCGACCAATGGGGCGTTGCCAAACAGCAAATCAATCATTTGCTCACGATTACCATTATGTATGGGGTCAGCATTGAGCTAACTAAACGCCTAATGGTTATTCGACACTTTCACCCACAACAATCTTGGGTCATGTTGGCGAAATTTATTGGGGATTTACTGGCGTGGTCAGCCTTTATTTATTATTCGGGTGGCGCCGCCAATCCGTTGATTACCTTATTTTTGACGGTGATTGCAGTGGCGTCTATGGTGATGCGCACCGTGCACATCATCGGCTTGTCGATGCTGTCAGTTGGGCTGTACACGCTGTTATGGTATTGTTATGTGCCGCTGACCCTTAGCCACCATGGTCATGCGGTGGGTCAAAAACTCCATTTACTGGGTATGTTTGGGGTTTTTATTTTTGCCGCCATCATGTTAACTGCCTTAACGGTTTATTTTAAACAAGCGATGAGCCGCAGTTATCAGGCGCTTGAGCAAGCGCAGCAAGCCATTCACCAACAACGTCGGTTGCTTGCTATCAGTAGTCTGGCTGCCAATATCGCCCATGAGATGAGCACGCCGATTGCATCGATGCAATTACTGAGCGATGACATTGCCCAGCAATTAGATGAAGACGATGAATTATTGGATGACATTAAACTGTTACAGTCACAAATCGACGTTTGCCGCCAGTCGTTGCACAAGCTCAAATCCCATATCCAATCCAATGCGCTGCCGCCAGCGCAATCTGAGCCATTGGCATGGGTAACGTCATCAAATTTACCAACGCTACTCCCCAAAGTCGTCAATGATTGGCAATTTATTAACCCCCATGTTGAAGTAGCGCTCAATGTACCACCACAACCGATCGCTGTTCCGTTGAGTGAAGAACAGCTGTATTCTATTGTGATGAATATGCTCAATAATGCCATGCAGGCACAAGCCACAAGGCTTGATATTGGCGTACAGCTTGCTCAAAACGTGATGATTATAATTGAAGACAACGGGCAGGGTATCGACAGTAGCATGGTACAGCGTATCCAACACCAAACTGCTATCGAATCTGATCATGGCTTAGGGCTTGGCTTGACGATTGCCAAAACGGTTATAGAATATGCTGGCGGACACCTTGAGCTGAGCAATAAGCAAAACTCACCCGTGAAAAAAAGGTTAGATGATTCAGGTACGTGCGTGAAGATAACTTTACCAGTAATCGATGCGCCCGCCAGTTTGTTGTAGGAGACTAGGTTGCAACACCCACCCCTGTTAGCAGAGACATGGCTTATCATTGATGATGATGAGGTGTTTTGCCGTATTTTAAAAAAGTCGTTGGAAAAACAGGGCAATCAGGTATTGACGGCTAGCAATGCCGATAGCGCGCTACAACTGGCAAAGAAGCAGTTACCCAAGCTTATTATATTGGATCTCAATATCGGTGATGACAACGGCATTCATCTGATTGAGCCATTACTCGCTATTACGCCCACCGCCAAAATTTTAATGCTTACTGGCTATGCCAGCATTGCGACCGCTGTCAGTGCGGTCAAAATGGGCGCGTATCATTATTTGCCTAAGCCTTGTAGTCTGGACGAAATCTATAAAGTATTGGACATCGTAGTAGCCCCTACAAAGTCACTAAGTAGTGCAACAGATGAACGTTTGTCACTTGAACATCACGAATGGGAATATATCCACCAAGTATTAGATGAATGCCAAGGCAATATCAGTGAAGCCGCGAGGGTACTTAAAATGCACCGGCGCACACTACAGCGCAAACTACAAAAAAAACGTAAAGTGGATGCACAATAACCTTTTTTTAACCGTACATAGCAGCCCACCAATGGTCAGCCGAGTCAGCCCAATAGTTGGGTGAGCACAAAACACAAAAAAAGCGCTTATAATAAATAAGCGCTTTTTTGATATCTATTTTTTGCTATCGATGCAAATGGCTAATCAATCAATGACGCGTTATTCACGCCACGCGTTATCAGACCATTTACGATAGTAGGCTTAGCTAACCTTAGATAGCAACGATATTGCTAGCTTGGTCGCCTTTTTGACCTTGGGTCACAACGAAAGATACGCGTTGACCTTCCGCTAAGGTTTTGAAACCTGAGCTTGCGATTTGGCTATAATGTGCGAAAACGTCTTTGCCGCCATTGTCTTGTTCGATAAAGCCAAAGCCTTTTGATTCGTTAAACCATTTTACGGTGCCGTTTACAGTATTTGACATAGGATTGTCCTTGATTAAATAGATTTTAAAAGTGGTCATCTGACCCTAAAGCTGGAACTAAGCCACAACACGATTCTATTCGGTATGAAAGAATTGCGGCAGTTTTGATACACGATTGACTTAAAATCTAGGACACAAGCGTAATGGAAACGAACTTAGAATAGACTTAATGTAATGCGATTGAAACTTCTGACTGCTTTCTAGCTGTTGTCCAGTATATAGTAATACCGGCAGATAGCAAGGAATATCACAATAGTTTTGTAAGTGAACTGTGTTAAATCCAACTTTTTACCTTTATTTAAGCCAAAGGCTGATTTTGATTTGAGCCAAAGGTTGGTTTTCATTTAAGCTGAAGGCTGATTCTCATTTAACCCGAAGGCTGATTCTCTAAGTCCCTTAAAAAATGGGCAAATCCTTCCTCAGCGCGGGCATCAAGGCGACTGCTAGTCACTACGCGTACCAAATTACTCCAAATAATGGGTAAATTGGCTTGCTCAAATTTTTTGACCAAACCCACATCTTCATGGCAAGTTAATTCATCAAAACCACCCACCGCCACATAATCTTGACTGGTAAAGCTCAAATTTGCCCCATGAATATGGCGATGATTCATACAATCTTGATAATGGGCGAGGTATTGTTGTTTGGTACTCTCTGACAACGCATCCCAACAATCGATGCTCACTACGCCACATATCATGGCTGTGGGCATAGTGGTGGGCTCAGCTTTTAAGTGTTTGATTTGTGCCATTAACCAATCAGCTTCCACCATACTATCGGCGTCGGTGCAAGCAATCCAATCAGCCCCTTGTTCGATTAAGTAGCGCACGCCCAAATCCCTGACTTTACCCACACAGCGAAACTCACAGCGCAGCCAATCTACTTGGGCATTTTGTACTTTTGATAAGGTATCATCATCACAACTATCTAGCACGACCACCGTTTGTACCGATATGTCGCTTGATAGCTGAGCAATCGCCTGTTTAATCGCATTCAAACACGCGCTGATGCTATCGGCTTCATTATGAGCAGGGATGACTATGCCGATTTTTTTGGGTAGCGGCTTTGGGGCGGTAGTATTTGGCATGATGTTTTTCTCAGTTATTCCACTAGATTTTCTTGCTTGGCAAGGCTTTGGTGATTGGCTTGCCAAATGGTCAACAAAAAATCCTGGTCAATCACATGACTCTGCTGACGGTAGCGTAGCTGTTGTTGCAAACTGTCGTGGACTGTTTCGCCTGTCAGTTGAAATCCGTCAATCGGATAGCGCCAATGACAGGCTAAAATCACGCCATTGTCTGTCAATGCAGTGTTGAGCCAAGCGATGACTTCGGTCAGTGCGTCAGGCGCCAAGTAGTATAAAATCTCACTGACCACAATCAAATCAAATCGCTCATTCGGCAAATCCTGCGGTATCAAGCCTTGCATAACTTGCACATGTGCCTTTTTTTGCAGACGCTCACTGGCAAGTTTGACTGCCTCAAGTTGCCCATCCACACACCTCAAATAATCGCAGCGCTGAGCTAGCTGCTCACTAAATACACCATTGCTACAGCCCAGTTCAATCGCCTTGGCAAAATGCGGGTAGGGCAACAATGACAAGCAAATCGCGCGTTTTCGCAATTCATACCAGCGTTTTTCATATTGCCAAGGGTCGCTACTATCGGCATAGATTTGGGCAAAATACGCTGACACATCAGTCATAAAGATATACCTCAAATGGTTGGCTAAGTCTGGTTAAGGTGGTGTCAGACAAAATAGGCGCTGTTCCCGTTGTTGGGTCAGCATAGATTTGACTGCTAAAACAGCGCATGGCATAACTTTTTTGCTGCGCCTGCAATTCGCTTAAATCAAATCGCCATGCCTTGTGCCAGGGAATACGGCTATCGCCAGGTTTTGCCCAATGCCATGCCCAAATCAGCACTTGATAGCAGGTCAAATTTAGGCGACTTTTAAACTCATGGGCAAAACGCTGTACCACTTGCCCAGTGCCTTCATGGTCGGGATGACCATCGTACGCAAATGGGGTGATTAAAATATCAGTGGGCTGAATCAGCGATGTTAATTTGTCAAAAAAATCCGCTTGTCGCCCAAAAACTTCACCATCAGGAAAATTTAAGCTCGTCATCGACACATTGGGCAAATCCAAACTGCTATCGAGCGTTTCAAGCGCAAGCTGGCTTTCAAGCGCTCGGATTTTTGCCAGTTTGTCGGTTGGATACAGCGGTGAGTTAGGGTGGCTTTTTTCGCCGTGGGTGACGCTAACAATCAATACTTGATTGCCTTGAGCCACCAACGCTTGCAGCAAGCCACCACAGCCCAAAATCTCATCATCTGGGTGCGGCGCAAAAATACACACGCGCCGATGGGTAGGGAAATGGGTCGATATATCCAGTCTGGTGAGACTGTGCAACCCTTGCCACGCTTGCCAGTCTTGTGCAGAGGTGCCGTCGCCTGCAATTAAACGGTCACCCACAATCGGATGTAGTGGGGCGGGCTTAGAATCTACAGTTGCCATACTCCCCCTTGTGAATCGCCTAGCTGTTCGGCAGTCAATTTGCCAATCGCTTCACTGTCAAATGCGCCATGGGTTTGACGGATAAATACCGATAAATCTGCCGTTAGCCGTGCAAAATGGGCGTTTTTACAATAAGGCGTTGCCCCCAAAGCTTTACCAACTTTTTCAAGCACTAGCATGGCGGTAGTCTCCACTTGCGCTCTTAAGATACGGATGGGAAGTGCATGACTTTGGCTAGGCTCACTATCGATTAATTGCGCAACCTGATGAAAGTACGCTTGGGTGACACTGAGTGCTTGCGACACTTCGCCAAGATAAAGTGCTTTAAAGGCTTGGGGTTTTTGCTGATAACTGTCCAATAAAAACTGTGCCAACTGGGCTGCCGCGCCATACCAACAAGCCGCTACCCCTGCCGCACCCTGCCAAAATCCTGGGCGGTCGAGATAAGGGCTGCTGTCTTTGGCAATCGCATTTGATATGACTTGGGTGGCATGAGCGCCTTTTAGATGGAGGGTGGCTGTCGCCGTGTAGGGCATACCTACCGCATACCAACCGCTGTCATCAATGGTCACTTGCGGTTGCTTCATGGCTAACATCAGTAATTGGGCGTTATTTTGGTCATCTCGGAAACTAACCAAGCCATGATCGACAAAGGTCGCACCCGAACACCACAGTTTTTGTCCCGTGCATGTTTCGCCATCAAAACGCAGTGGGTCATCACCGCCTTCTGCTGCCCATACTGCCCATAGACCATCAGCGATATCGTCCACGCCCAATTCTGCCAGAATCGCCAATGCATCAAGATGCGACTCAAAAAATTTGACCAAGTTCAAGTCACAAGCCGCAACCTGTGCCAATACTTGCCAGCGCTGTAAAGTATTACCGTTTGCGGGCAAGGCAATTTGAGCGGACAAAAGCACCAACTGTGACAAAGTTTGCTTTAATTGTGTGACATAAGCGGTATCGCTTAATTTAGGTGATGTATCAACCGTTCTGCGAAAGTCTTGCAAAGTAGCGGTGATTAATTTGCCCAATTCCGATTGGTGATAGTCGGCAGGTAAAGCGTGATCCAACACTGGTGTCATTGTGAGTTTCTCATTGGCTGTTTTGTTGTCTATTTTATTGTCTCTGTGATTGGGTTATGGAGTTTTATCCATGTGGGTTAAATCTGCCAAAAAATGCGCTCGCCACGTGTCAATATCGGTCTCATAAATGCCCTGTAGCAGCGATTGGTGACGTTGTTCCCGTTGTTGTTTGGTCATGGTCAATGCTTGGTATAAGCCCTCTATCATGCTGTCGTTGCTATTCGGGTCGACCAAGATAGCTTGCTGAAGTTGGTGCGCTGCCCCCGCATTTTTAGACAAAATCAAAACCCCTGCGTTTTGTTCGTCCTGGGCAGCAATGTATTCTTTTGCCACCAAATTCATGCCGTCTTTTAGCGAGTTAACCCAACAAATTTGGCATTGCCTAAATAACGGCATTAAATTGTCATGACTAACAGGGTCTTCTTGATAGATAATCGGTTGCCAACTGGCAGTAGCAAATTGGCTATTAATTTGCTCAACTAGGGTGTGTACTTGTTGTCGCAACTGTTGATAGGTCTCAATATCAAGACGGGAAGGGCAAGCAATTTGATAGAGCTGAATTCGTTCAAGGTATTGCGGATAACGCCGCAAAAAGGCAGCAAAAGCTTGTAAGCGTTCGGGAATACCTTTGGTGTAATCCAGTCGTTCCACCGCTAGAATCGTGGTGATGGTTGAAGTGAGATTTTTTAACACAGCTTGGTCGGACAGCGGTTGACTAGCAAGCTTATGAATATAGACAGGATTGATACCAATCGGATAGGCTTTTATTAAGGTGGTATGATTACCATGGGTAATGAGTGTACGCGCATTTGTTTGAGTAATTTGGATGGCGTGGGGGAGTAGCTGCTCAATCACCGCGACACAATTTTGAGCGTCTTGTTGGGTTTGTAATCCAACCACATCGTAATCGAGTAATTGATGGATTAACGTTTGACCATAAGTCAAAAAATCCCATACCCATAACTGGGGAAATGGAATATGCAAAAAAAAGCCAATGCGCTGTTTCATGCCTAAGTCACGGCAATGCCTTGCTACCGCAAAAAAGTGATAATCTTGTATCCAAATCATATCGTCAGGCTGTGCGATTTGCTGTAGTTGTTTGGCAAACATACGATTGACAGCTTGATAAACGCTAAAATCTTCACTACTTGATATAATCAAATCCGTGCGGTCATGCATCCCCGCCCAAAGTCGATTATTGGCGTAACCACAATAATACTTTTCATATTGTATGGGGGAAAAAGCCGTGGTGACATAGGTGACTTTGTCATGCTGCTCAGTCGCAAATTGATTGACGGTATCGGGCATATCGCTGATAGTTGTCACTACTTGACCGTTCCAACCGACCCAAATACCACCATCTTTGGCAAGGGCTTCTTGAAGCGCTACTGCCAACCCGCCTGCCACAGCTTTAGGTGACTGTTTATTAGGTAAATTAACCCGATTCGATAACACGATCAACTTTGACATAGGGTCAATAATCCTTTAAGTAACACAGTAACGGCTGAGACGTCGCTCACATAATAATGGGCATGGGTAGGTTCACAACCGACTTTGATACCAATTCCTTTGATATCACTACCTTTCTTATTTGATGTATCACCATAACTTTGTACGGCAATAAATCCTGCTTCATCAGTCACATCATCGCCGATAAATATTGGACGGCAATGAGGATGATAGTGTTTTAAAACATGGTTAATGGCACTGCCTTTATCGACCCCTTGCGGCAATAGCTCATACACACATTTGCCCGCTTTAAGTTGCCAATCATTAAAATCATGCCCAATACCTTGCATAATGGTTAAAGCACTATCGGCAAGTTCAGGGTGCTCACGAAAATGCAGTGCCACACCAAAAGGTTTTTGCTCAATGCGCCAGTGTGGATGATCACCAGTGGCATTAACGACGCTTTGATTAATTTGTTGTAGCTGCGCTAAATTGATATGCACTAAAGAATAGGTATCGATTAAAGTATCGCATTGCAAACCGTGACTACCAATCACCGGCAATTTTAACGGCGCTGTCAAACGTCTAGCATCGGCAACTGACCGCCCTGTTACTAGCCAAACGGGTAAATGGTTTTGTAACTGCGCTAAAATTGCTAAATTATCATTGCTGATAAAACTTTGCTGGGGATCGGGGTGAAATTCACTAAGCGTCCCATCAATATCTAACAATAGCAAAAAATCACCAACCCCTTGCACAACTTTGGCTAAATTATCAGCTAAAAGTTGTGAGGGGCTAGTGACTGAATGATAGGTAATGGTATGAAGGTGACTAACACTCATCTTATATTTTTATCATTTTATCATTCTAAATTAATCATGCTAAATCCATGACAAGGTAAAATTACGGTGTCAAAATCACTTTTCGACACTCTTCTTCACGTTTTTCAAAGATTTCATAGCCTTTTGCCGCATCCGATAGATTCATACGATGGGTAATAATCGCTTCAGGCGATAAATCCCCATTTTCAATATGTTCAAGCAGTTGTGGCAAGTATTTATGTACATGGGTTTGACCCATTTTAAAGGTTAATCCTTTGTCAAACGCATCACCCATTAAGAAACCATGAATCGGACCTGCGTATACCCCAGGAATACTGACTGTACCACCACGGCGTACCGCTGCTATACACTGGCGTAATGCCGCGCCACTTGAGCCTTCAAGCTTGAGCGTCGTTAATACCGTTTCAACGATGCTACCTTTTGATTCAAAACCAACGGCATCAATCACCGCATCGACACCACGATGCCCCGCAGTTTGCTCAATAATCGCTTCTGCGGCATCAACTTTGTCAAAATTGACAGGAATTGCGCCATACGTATCTTGTGCGTATTGCAGACGATAGTCATTGTGGTCAACGATAAATATCTGTGCAGCGCCTAACATTTTGGCACAGGCAGCTGATAGCAAGCCCACAGGGCCTGCACCATAGATAGCCAAAGTCGAACCTTTGGTAACATTGGCGTTCGTCACCGCTTGCCATGCAGTCGGCAAAATATCCGATAAGAACAACACTTTCTCATCAGCCAGCGAGCCTGGGACTTTAAAAGGACCAAAATTGGCTTTTGGGACACGCACATAGTCTGCTTGTCCACCCGGCACACCGCCATACAAATGACTAAAACCAAACAATGCCGAAGGTGGCGGAATAAGCTTTTTGTTCATCGCCGCGCCGGGACCCTCATTGGTGGTCTCACAGGCTGCCATCAAATCATTTTGACAAAAAAAGCAGCTACCACAGGCAATTACAAATGGTATCACCACGCGATCGCCTTTTTTTACCGCCGTAACGTCAGCACCCACTTCTTCGACAACCCCCATAAATTCATGACCAAAAATATCGCCTTCTTCGGTCGCAGGGATTTTGCCACGGTATAAATGTAGGTCCGAGCCACAAATGGCGGTAGCGGTAACTTTTAAGATAATATCATCTTTGGCTTTTAATTGTGGGTCTGGAACATTGTCAACTCGAACATCTTTGGCACCGTGATAGGTTAATGCGCGCATGGGTATGACTCCTAGTTATTGTTTTTCTGTTGTTGTTTTTTGACTGTTATTTGACCAAATAAAGCAACGCCACTGAACTAATATAATATGTTATGTGGCGTTATCATTTGATGTTTTGCACAGTAACACGCGCCATGCACGGTTGTTGTCTATTCATGTAGTAGATAGGTTAATGTAATGTAAGCCGCCTTACAATAAACCATTGAAAATATTATATAATTTTAATTATCGTCCATAAAATTTTAGTATCAACTTTCAAGTATGGCTTAAACTTTAGTTCGCGTAATTTTTTAAAGAATAACGGTCAAAGCGGCTGATAAAAACCAAAGTGCTCTTACGCTACTAAGTTGCTATTAAAAGGAAACGCATATTAGCTAAGCACAAAACTCAGTCAGTCAACTTAGTCAGTAAAACTGATTAGCTGTATCCCTTTGGAGGTTATACGATAAGCCAAAATTTGGTTGTCTATGATTTTATCTACATTTTTATTGTCAATTTTTGATAGGTAACACGTTGAATTTTGCAAGCTATTAACCCAAGTTATAATTGAAAATACAGCCATCATCAATCATCAAAATAAACATTGTTAATTAAAAAAATTTAAAGATGGATATTGAAAAGATTTATCAAAACACCATATCAATTTTAGTTCAAAGCTAATTAGTTAAAATAAAAGCTAAAAGGAAAAATAATAATGCAATTTGATAAATTTACCAATGCCTTACAAAACGCGGTTCAGCAGGCACAAACGCTCGCTGTCACTCGTGATCATACCGCGATTGAGCCGATTCATTTGTTGTCAGTGCTACTCAATGAACCGAGTAATGCCAATGTGTATGAACAAGCAGGCGCAAACTTAAATCAGTTAAAAACAGAGGTGCAACAATCGCTCAACAACCAAGCGGTGATTGGCACACCCACAGGTGATGTCAATCTCAGCCCAAATACGGTTAAGATTTTAAATCTAGCCGAGCGTCATGCGCAAAAAGCGGGCGATCAGTTTTTATCTACCGATTGGGTGCTGGTTGCCCTAGCAGAGACGGGCGATACCGCAAAACTGCTTGCAAAAGCAGGGGTCAATGAACCAAAACTAAGACAAGTCATTAATTTTATTCGTGGGGGTGATAAAGTGGATACACAAAATAGCGAAGACCAACGTGATGCCTTAAATAAATATACCATCGATTTAACCGAACGTGCCGAATCGGGCAAACTTGACCCCGTGATTGGGCGCGATGACGAAATCCGCCGTACCATTCAAGTATTGTCACGCCGTACCAAAAACAACCCTGTGCTCATTGGTGAGCCGGGTGTGGGTAAAACCGCCATTGTCGAAGGATTGGCACAAAAAATCGTCAATGGTGACGTGCCAGAAGGTTTGCGCAACAAACGCGTATTAGCACTTGATTTAGGGGCACTGATTGCGGGCGCAAAATTCCGTGGTGAGTTTGAAGAACGCCTAAAAGCGGTACTTAACGACCTAGCAAAAAGCGAAGGACAAGTCATTTTATTCATTGATGAAATTCATACCTTGGTCGGTGCCGGTAAAGCCGATGGCGCGATGGATGCGGGTAATATGCTCAAACCTGCGTTAGCGCGTGGTGAGCTGCACTGCGTGGGCGCGACTACCCTTGATGAATACCGCCAATATATCGAAAAAGATGCCGCTCTTGAGCGTCGTTTTCAAAAAGTCTTTGTTGATGAGCCTAGCGTAGAAGATACCATTGCCATTTTGCGCGGTCTAAAAGAACGTTATGAACTGCATCATGGGGTTGATATCCAAGACAGTGCGATTATTGCCGCCGCGCAGATGAGTAACCGTTACATCACCGACCGCAAATTGCCCGACAAAGCCATTGATTTGTTGGATGAAGCCGCTAGCCGTCTAAAAATGGAACTTGATAGTAAACCAGAAGCCTTGGGCAAATTAGAAAGCCGTTTGATTCAGCTCAAAATGCAACGTGAAACGTTAAAGCATGAAGATGACGAAGGCGCAAAATCCCAGCTAAAACTGCTGGACACCCAAATCAGCGAGCTTGAAAAAGAATACGCAGATTTAAATGAAATTTGGCAAGCAGAAAAAGCCCTTGTTAAAGGTAGCCAACAGCTCAAAGACGAGCTTGATAAAGCACGTATCGCCTATGAAAAAGCCCAGCGTGAAGGTGACTACGAGACCATGTCAAAACTGCAATACGAAACCATTCCACAACTGGAAAAACGTATTAAAGACTCTGACTTGGCTGAGCAAAAAGAGCAAGCAGGTGAAGCGCCAAGCGTCAAACTGCTACGTAACAAAGTCACCGAAAACGAAATCGCTGAAGTTGTTGCTGCTGCAACAGGCATCCCTGTTACCAAAATGATGCAAGGCGAACGTGAAAAAATGCTGCACATGGAAGAAAAACTGCATGAGCGCGTAGTCGGTCAAGATGAAGCAGTACAAGCAGTCGCCAATGCGGTGCGCCGTAGTCGTGCAGGGCTGTCTGACCCCAATCGTCCTAGCGGTTCGTTCTTGTTCCTAGGTCCGACAGGCGTGGGTAAAACTGAATTGACCAAAGCGTTGGCAAGTTTCTTGTTTGATGATGAAAATGCCATGATTCGTATTGATATGTCTGAATTTATGGAAAAACACAGTGTCAGCCGTCTTGTCGGTGCACCCCCAGGCTACGTGGGTTATGAAGAAGGTGGGGTATTGACCGAAGCAGTACGCCGTCGACCTTACAGTGTGGTATTGTTTGATGAAGTAGAAAAAGCGCATCCCGATGTGTTTAATATCCTACTGCAAGTGCTAGACGATGGTCGCTTAACCGATAGCCAAGGCCGCGTTGTGGACTTTAAAAACACCGTCATTATCATGACCTCAAACCTTGGGTCGCATAAAATCCAAGAGATGGCAGGCGATAGCTACGAAGAAATCAAAGCGGCAGTGATGAATTCAGTCAATCAGCATTTCCGCCCAGAGTTTGTCAACCGTATCGATGAAATCGTGGTGTTCCATCCATTAGGGCAAGAGCAAATGGCGGGTATCGCAGATATTCAACTGTCACGCTTACGCAAACGTCTCCAAGAGCGTGACATGGACATTGTATTGTCAGATGAAGCCATGGCTCAATTGGTTGCTGTGGGTTATGACCCTGTGTATGGTGCAAGACCGCTAAAACGTGCCATCCA
This sequence comes from Faucicola osloensis, assembly GCF_020041925.1. GTDB lineage: Bacteria > Pseudomonadota > Gammaproteobacteria > Pseudomonadales > Moraxellaceae > Faucicola > Faucicola osloensis_D. The sequence goes on from NZ_CP083409.1 coordinate 2,099,960, forward strand.
GCAAGCAATCGAGAACCCGCTATCAGTCAAATTGCTATCGGGCGAGTTTGTAGCGGGTGACACCATCAAAGTGGATGTCGATGGACAGGGCAATTTTACGTTTGATAAATTACGTATGAGTTAATTTTATGTGAGTTACAACAAATAGCTCAAAAGTCTAGTTGATTAGATTTTTGGGCTATTTTATTATGTATAACTAAATACATATTTATAGATAAAAATGAAACTTGAATCTGTACACCTTAAAAACTTTCGTGCTTTTAAAGAGCTGAAATTGGATTTTCATCCTAACTTAAATGTAATAGCAGGAATAAATGGAGCGGGCAAAACAACAATACTTGATATTTGCTCCATTTTTATGTCACATATTATTTCTCAAATTGAAAAAGGTACGAGTCAAAGAGCAATTAAGATAAACGAACTTGATATATTCAATAAATCTAATGAAACATTTGCATCAGCTAAATTTAAAGATGATTTTATTAAAAATGATGTCAATAACTTTATTGTTCTAAATCAGACTAGAATAGGATTTGGTAAGTCCAAAAACAATGAAATTGATGCTTTGAAAAAATACGCACAATTTATTCAAGAAAATATTCTTGCACTTGAAGAAGATTATAATATTCCTCTTTTTGCGTATTATAAAAATAATAGAGTAGTTCTAGATATACCTTTGCGAGTGAGGAATAAGCATAGTTTTACTCTGCTCAATGCCTATGAAGGTTCACTGAATGGTGATACAAGTTTTCGTCTCTTATTTGAATGGCTTAGAGAGCAAGAAGATTATGAAAATGAGTATAAATCAGATGATGTAGATAAAAATTATTATATTTCAAGAATTCGTGAGATTGAAGAACAAATTGAAGGTTGGAAAAACAATACAAGTCACTTTACTGTAGGTTCAAATATTTATGAAAAATCTGAAGAGATTGAATCAATAATTGATTCTTTGAATAACCTTAAAGACACACTGAATATGCGTTTAAAGATGCAAGATAAAAGATTATATAAAGAAACAAAGAGAAATCTAGATTTTGTTAAAGAGGCATTACAAGTTTTCGTACCAAATGTTTTGGATATTCGAATTCGTAGAAATCCGTTAGCAATGGTCGCTATCAAAAATGGTAGCCTAATACAAATTAATCAGCTTTCTGACGGAGAAAAGTCATTATTAGCTTTAGTAGGGGATATTGCAAGGCGTTTAATACTTGCAAATCCAAGCTTAGAAAATCCTTTATATGGCAAAGGTATTGTTCTAATTGATGAAATTGAATTGCATTTACATCCAAAATGGCAGAGAGAAGTAATTAATAAATTGCAAAAAGTTTTTCCCAATATTCAATTTATATTAACTACACACTCACCCCAAATAATTAGTGAAACTCCTAGAGAATGCCTACATATTTTGTCTTGGAATAATGAACAGCAGCAACCAGTAGTGTTCCATCCAGAACGCTCACTTGGCTTAGATAGCTCAGATGTTCTAAGTGAGATAATGAACAGTTTGCCCATTAACGAAGATTTCAAAATCAAATTAGACAATATATTTCAAGAAATTGATGAAGGGAATTATGATGAAGCAGAAACTGAAATTGATAATTTAGAAAATCAATTTGGAGAATTACCAGGCACGATTCAAGCAAAAACTCATTTAAACTTTTTAAAAGATTAACTTTCTATGATTTTCATCAATAAGAAACAAGAGCCAAAATCATTACTTAAATATAGAGTAAACAAAAGAAATTTAGCTGATATTACCTATGATAATTTCAGAGACAAAGATGATGTGAGAGATGCGTTGTTAGCAGAGCAAGGTCATATTTGTGCTTACTGCATGCAAAGAATTACTAAAGATAAAATGAAAATTGAACATTTTGCTTGTCAAAGTAACAATTCAGAATTGGAACTAAATTTTAGTAATATGCTAGGTTGTTGTATGGGAGGACATGGAAATTCAAAAGAATATCAACACTGTGATACTAGAAAAAATGATGAAATAATTAAGTTTAACCCGAGCAATCCTCATCATAAAAATTTACTTAAAATTTCCTATGATAGGAATGGACTAATTAGTTCCGAAGATGAAGAATTTGATAAAAACCTAAACGAAATTCTTAATCTTAACTTAGAGTTCCTTAAAAATAACAGAAAGGCTGTGCTCGAACAATTATATGAATCTTTTGAGAAAGTAAAGGGAACTGCAACGAAAAAAGATTGGGAAAAAAAATTATTAAATTTTCGAAATCCTAATAATGGCAAGCTTTTCCCTTATTGTGGTATTGCACTATATTACATAAGCAAAAAGATGGATAAATTTTCTTAGAGTTTTGGGACAATAAAAAGTATAATTCGTGCAAATTAATTAAGGGAAAAACCACCATGTCTATCAAATCCGACCGCTGGATACGCCAAATGGCAACCGAACACGGCATGATTGAACCATTTGAAGCCGGTCAAGTACGTGTGGGCGAGCAGGGACAAAAATTGGTCAGCTACGGCACCTCAAGCTATGGTTATGATGTCCGCTGTGCCCGCGAATTTAAAGTGTTTACCAATGTACATTCTGCCATCGTTGACCCAAAAAACTTTGATGAGCGTAGCTTTATTGATATCGTGGGTGATGAATGTATCATCCCGCCCAACTCATTTGCCTTGGCTCGTACTGTCGAGTATTTTCGTATTCCCCGCGATGTATTGACCATTTGTTTGGGAAAATCTACCTATGCTCGCTGCGGTATTATCGTCAATGTCACGCCGCTTGAGCCAGAATGGGAAGGGCATGTGACGCTTGAATTTAGTAATACCACCAACTTACCGGCGCGTATCTATGCCGGCGAGGGCGTGGCGCAAATGCTATTTTTCCAAAGTGATGCCGATGATGTATGCGAAACTTCCTACAAAGACCGTGGCGGTAAGTACCAAGGTCAAATGGGCGTGACCTTACCCAAAGCCTAAACGATAAGCAGTAAGCAGTCATATAGACCCACTTCGGTGGGTTTTATATTTTATGGCGTCAAATTGTTAAACGCTCAAATTTTACACGAGCTTACAACTGCTTTAAGCTTTCTATTTTTGAATATGTCATACTAACGATGCGCTATCGCTATCGTTTTAAAATAATAATACCCCACATAATAAGGATAACACCATGATTGAACTAAGTAATAACTATGTCGCCCTAAATTTGGCAAAATTTATCTATGAAGAAGAAGCCAAACTCACGCCAAATAAACACCAGCAAGAAAGTGATATCAAAGAATATATTTTTGAATTATATGAAGAGTGCGTTGCTGTCGTTGAAGAAAACGACTCAGCGGATTATGAATATGAAGACTTTGATTTTGATGAGGATGAATCGTTAGCACATGACGATGACGATATACTTCGCTAACATGTTAATTCATAAAAAAATCGGCTAAAGTGGCCGATTTTTTTATGTTTAAGTAGGGATTAAGCAATGGTTGCCGCAAAATAATCGCGGTCAAATGCTGTGATGGGTTGGCTTGTTGCTTTTACCATCGCAATATGCGCATCTAAGCGTGGCAACATACGACCGACATAGTAGTCTGCTAATTTTGCTTTGTTGGCATAGAAATCGCCCTCTTTGCCATTCGCAGCTTCAACCATCAGGCCAAACATATAAGCAAAGCTGACATAACCAAAGGCTTGTAAGTAATCAACCGCACAGCCATTGATTTCGTCTTTATTTACCGCTGCCGCTGCTACCACCGCTTTAGTTAAGTCTTCAAGTTTATCCGCTGATGTTAAAATCGCTTGTTTGATGGCATGGTCTGCGTTCATGTTATTGGCAAAATCACGCATTTCTTGCACATACGTTGTCACAAACGCACCGCCGTTTTTCACCACTTTACGACCCAACAAGTCAAGTGATTGGATACCATTGGTCCCTTCATAAATTTGCGAGATACGGGTATCACGTACGATTTGTTCCATACCCCATTCACGGATATAGCCATGACCACCAAAGCATTGCTGTGCATCAATTGACGCTTCAAGACCACGGTCAGTTAAGAATGCTTTAGCAACGGGCGTCAAAAGAGCAACGCGGTCATCAGCAGCTTTTCTTGCTTCAGCATCATCTGTATATTTGTTGGTATCAAGTTCTTTGGCGACATACATCGCAAAGCAGCGTGAGGCCTCACTGATGGTTTTAGCATTTAACAGCATACGGCGAACGTCGGCATGAAATACGATTGGGTCAGCGGCTTTGTTTGGCTCTTGGATACCGCTATCGGCGCGACCTTGGATACGGTCAAGGGTATAAGCTGTGGCGTTTTGATACGCTAACTCAGCGCCACCGATACCTTGTAACCCCATTGTCAAACGCTCATAGTTCATCATGATAAACATGGACGCAAGACCGGTATTTTCTGCACCTACCATAAAGCCTTTGGCACCATCAAAGTTCATGACGCAAGTCGCTGACGCTTTGATACCCATTTTGTGCTCAATAGAGCCACAGCTTACCGCGTTACGCTCGCCCAATGAGCCATCCGCATTCACATGGAATTTGGGTACGATAAACAATGAAATCCCTTTTGAGCCTGCTGGGGCATCGGGGGTTTTTGCCAATACCAAATGGATGATGTTGTCCGCTAAGTCATGTTCACCTGCGGTGATGAAAATTTTGGTACCTGTAATATTGTAGCTACCGTCTTGGTTTGGCACGGCTTTGGTTTTGATGATACCCAAATCCGTACCTGCATGCGGTTCGGTCAAACACATCGTACCTGTCCACTCACCTGAGTAGATTTTTTCTAGGTAGGTTTGTTTTTGTTCTTCAGAGCCTGCGTTATAGATACACATACACGCACCACCTGATAGGTTTGGATAGAGCGCGAATGATTGGTTGGCGGTAAATACCATCTCTTCAGCGAGCATCGTCACCATTTTTGGCATGCCTTGACCGCCATGATTTGGATCGCCGCCTAGACCAATCCAGCCGCCTTGTGCATATTCGTCAAATGCTGCTTTAAAGCCAGTGGGTGTTTTTACTTTGCCTTCACCCAGATATTGTGCCCCTTCTTCATCACCCGAGCGGTTGATGGGCAGTAACGTGTTTTTAGCAAATTTTGACATTTCTTCTAAAATCATATTGACCGTATCACTGTCAACATGGGCTAACTGTTCATTTTTTTGCCAAAAATCAGCTGCATTGAATACATCATTCAAAATGAATTTCATGTCTTGAATTGGCGCATTATAAATAGGCATATTATTTCCTTTTATGGGTTAGCTCTTAATTCGAAATGAGACAAATCCTTAGACAGCTTTCGCTACCTAAGGATTGAATAAAGAATTAAACTATCAATGATTCTATCATAATTTTATTACTACACTAGATAGCTTAGTAAAAAATTAGAATTGGAATTCGTCAACTTCCATAGTCATGTATGGCTCAAGCCCTGTATCAATACGTTTGACGTAAGTTAAGGTGCGAGGCAATAGTTTTGCAAAGTAGAACTGAGCGGTCTTGATTTTGGCTTGATAGAATTTGGTCTCAGTGGTGTCGCCTTGGAGCGCTTGCTGAGCGACTAACGCCATACGAGCCCATAGGTAAGCTAGGGTGATGTAGCCACTATAGTACATGTAGTCAACCGCCGCTGCACCCACTGCATCAGGATTTTCAGTGGCTTGCATACCAATGCGAGCGGTCAAATCGCCCCATTCTTTATTCAGACGTGCCAGTGGACGAATGAATTCACCCATCGCATCGTTGTCTTTGTTTTCTTCACAGAATTGATAAATGACTTTGCTAAAGTTAGCTAGCATTTTACCTTGTGAACCCAATACTTTACGACCTAACAAGTCAAGTGATTGGATTTCAGTGGTGCCTTCATATAAACAAGCGATACGCGTATCACGTACGTTTTGTTCCATGCCCCATTCACGGATAAAGCCGTGACCACCATACACTTGCACACCGTGATTGGCGGCTTCATAACCTGTTTCAGTTAAGAAGGCTTTGGCAATTGGGGTTAAAAAAGACAACATTTGGTCAGCGTAAGCTTGTGTTTCGCCTTCACCTTTAGTTACCACATCAGAGAATTGTGATAGATAGTAGACGAGGGCACGGCCACCTTCAGCAAACGCTTTACAAGTTAATACCATGTTGCGCACTGCTGGATGGACGATGATTGGGTCAGCCACTTGTTCTGGCGCTTTTGCACCGCTTAATGCGCGCATCGCAAGACGATCTTTGGCGTAGCTTAAGCCACCTTGGAAAGCCAATTCCGCCGCAGTTAGACCTTGAATCGCAGTACCAATACGGGCAGTATTCATAAAGGTAAACATACAGTTTAGACCTTTGTTTTCTGGTCCAATCAAGTAACCTTTGGCTTTATCAAAATTTAGTACCGCAGTTGCAGAGGCTTTGATACCCATTTTGTGTTCAATCGAACCGCAGGTAACAGGGTTACGCTCACCGATAGAGCCATCTTCGTTGACATTGAATTTTGGTACGATGAACAATGAGATACCTTTAGTACCTGCTGGCGCACCGGGTAAACGCGCGAGTACGATATGGACAATGTTGTCTGCCATGTCGTGTTCGCCCGCTGAGATAAAGATTTTTTGACCCGTGATAGCGTATGAACCGTCTTCATTGGGTTCAGCTTTGCTGCGGATAATACCTAAATCAGAACCTGCATGCGCTTCGGTCAGACACATGGTACCTGTCCACTCACCGCTGACAAGTTTTAACAAATATTTTTGTTTTTGTTCATCGGTACCGTGGTGTTCTAGCGTACGGATAGCGCCTTCAGATAGACCTGGGTACATTGAGAAAGACCAGTTAGCCGTACCTACCATTTCATTGACTGCTGAACCCAATGACAATGGCATACCTTGACCGCCAAATTCTTCATCGGCACATAAAGAAGGAAAGCCTAATTCACAGTATTGTTTATAAGCTTCTTTAAAGCCTTTTGGCGTATATACATTACCATTTTCAAAACGACAGCCTTCTTCATCGCCTGAACGGTTGAGGGGTGACAATTCTGCTTCAGAGAAGCTTGCACCTGCTTCTATGAAACTATCAATTGTTTCTTTATCCGTATGAGCATAGCTAGGAATGGTTTTGTAGTGATCTTCAAATTTTAATAATTCATGCATAACAAATTTCATATCACGAAGCGGTGCTTTATATTGCATACGATATCCTTGATTAGTGTTTTAAAAAGACAAAAAAACCTACCCCAATACTAAGGTTTTATATCTCTAAGATAGGAAAATTTGACAAAGGTGACAAGGTACTAACATGACTATAGGGTCATAAAAAAATCTAATTGGTCAAATTAAAACTTATAGCAAATAGTTTGGTTTATAGTTGGCTTTAAGCCAATCGGTGGTGTCTTTACTAGACATGGGTTTACCAAACCCAAAGCCCTGAACGGAATCACAACCAAGGCTACGCAAATATTCGATTTCTTCACAGTTAGAGACGCCCTCAGCCAATGCTTGCATGGATAGCGAATGCGCCATATCAATCACTGATTTGACAATCACTTGTTTTTTTGAGTCTTGTAAAATATCTGTAATAAACAAGCGGTCAATTTTGAGCACATCAATCGGATATTTAATCAAATATTGCAGCGCGGCAAAACCTGTACCAAAGTCATCAATCGATATACTAATACCATACTGGCGCAGTTTTGCTAGCATCAGCTGCGCTTTTACTTCATCTTGAATGTTGCGGACTTCGGTGATTTCAAAACTGATTAATTGGGCAAGCCAACTATACTGCTGTATCATCCCTTCAATAAACTCAATAAATTTGTCACTAATCAATTGGCGAGTATCAATATTGATACAGATGAGGCAGTTATAGCCCATCTCACGCCATGTCAAAATCTGCTCGACACACGCTAAAACAATTTTTTCAAATAGCGCCTGCGATGACTTATCGAGCACCTCATCCAAAAAATCTTTGGGATAGAGCAGTCCAAGGGTGGGATGCTCCCAGCGCACCAGCGCTTCAAACATCGGCAAGTCGGGCTGTGCAAACTCTAGCTTGGGCTGAAAATAGGGCAAAATTTGCTGTTTTAATAACGCATTTTTAAAGGCGCTTAGCAAATGAATGTCTTTAAAATTGCCTTTTTGCTGGTTGGCATCATACCAAACACAATCTTCATCACTGATGAGCCGCGCATGTTTTAACGCCGTGTCTGCTTGTAAGAGCAGTGTCTGAGCATCTTGGGTATGAGTTGGAAAAATCGAGGCGCCAATCGACAGCCTTAAATAAATTGATTGGTTGTCAATGCTAAAAGGTAAGTCAAATAACTGTTTGAGCGCTGCCACATAGTGATGCGCGGCATCAAGGTCTTGTACCGAAATCATCGCCGCAAAACTATCACCCCCAAACCGCGAAAAAGTGACTAAACTTGCACCCGAAATCTTTAAGGACTTTATCCGTTTGACAAAACCTTGAATCAGCGTATTGGTATTTTCAATGCCAAGGCTGATGTTAAAAGACTGCAATTTATCAATATTGATGCGTATCAATACCCCCATACAATCGCGGTGATTATCAGCTGTCTGGTAGTAGTCAATACAGCTTTTTAATTTGTCATAAAAAGTATCATAATTGGGCAGACCCGTTAATTCATCATAATTGTAGAGATGTAAGGTGTGGCTAAGCTGCGCATCTTTTTTGGTTAAATTGGTAAGTAGCCCTACATACACCACCTGATTATCATCGACTTCACACACGGAGATATCTAGCCAAACCGCCACTTCAGGTGAATTGTGATAAGAAAGCACTAAATTGGTCGAAATTGATTGTCGATTATCCAGTCTGGTAATGATGGCGGCAATCGCTTGCTGTAAGTGTGGGGCATAGGTCTTATACGGATAAAAATAAAACGGGCTACCTATCACCTGATCGCGTGGAAAGGTGGTAATGTTTAAAAATTGCTGATTGACACAGATAAAACGTAGCCGTTCATCAAGCATAAAAATGCCATCATGGATTTTTGAAAAAACCGAGGCAAACACCGCATTTTGATGTTCAAGCGAAATTTGTTGATCAAAAAAATGGCTATCAACAATAAACCCATACTCACGTAAATCACCATGACACAACTTATTAACATCCACAAAGCAATCACGATGGTCTATCGGCATGACTGGATCGGTATTGGATGACATGATTATTCCTGTGCAAGGGTCAAAGTTTGATGTAGGGTCAACAATGAAGACAATGCGACAACAGGGGCTGTTTCAGTTCGTAGCACACGCTCGCCAATTTGCCAAGGCATAAAACCCCGCTCGATAGCTTGCGTTATTTCTTGCTCTGAAAACCCACCTTCGGCGCCAATGAGTAACCAAAATTGGGCTAAAGAACACTGTCTAAACTGGTTTGTTATACGGGGTATTGGGTTGGTATAGGGCGTGAGGGGTTCAATATCGTTATGCTCAATGTCGTTACCTTCAATTTGATTACAAGGTGTCACTACGCCACTGTCATCAGGAGGAACGGCTAAAATTAATTTGGTCACGTCGGCAGAAGTGGGAACGCCTGCTGGCTCATCAATCCAGTCGCTAAAAGCTTTTGGTGCCAGCAATGTTGGCACAATATTAAGCCCACATTGTTCACATGCCGATACCGCAATCTGCTGCCAGTGGGCGAGCTTTTTATCGGCTTGGTCTGCTTTTAGGCGTACTTCGCCATGTTGGCTTGTGAGCAGCTGAATCGATGACACCCCAAGCTCTGTGGATTTTTGAATGGCATAATCCATGCGCTCGCCACGGCTCATAACCAAGGCAATGTTCACAGTAAATGGCAAAGCTCGATTGATCGGATTAAAATCGTTGATGGTAACGAGCGCTTGTTTTTTAGTGACATCCGTTAAAGTGACGGTATATTCACCACCTTGACCATCAAAAAACAACGCTTGTTCGCCGATACTTGCTCTTAACACTTTACACCAATGATGAAAAATCTCTTCGGTCAAAGGCACAGTGCTGCCAACTTGTAGCAAATTTGGTTGGTTATAAAAAAATCTACGCATAAATCATCTAAGTAAGTTTCACGATTAAGTTAAGTTAAGTGGGTCAAAATTCCTACAAAAGTTAAATATTTTTTTGACGATAATCTCATTGATTGTACGTTAAATATGAGTAATGTAGGCATAAGCTGTGAATTTTAATACAATTTTTTATAATACAGTAAGAATTGAAACTTTGTAACAAATCCTAACTTTTGACGATAAATTATAATAACAAACATCTATTTACAATTGATTAGTTAATTAGTCAGTAAATTTCATGCGGCGTTAGTAAAGGCGTTAAGGCAGATCGATGGCTTGAGACGAGCCTTTCGGTATTTTTGGGAGATTGTCACAAAGCTTTTGCAAACAACGATTTAATATGCCAAAGATGTGCCCAATCTCTGCCGGGGTCGTGCAATAAGGCGGAATAAGATAAACATGGTTGCCAATCGGACGAATCATCACGCCCTGATCAAGGCATAAATTGGCAAAAGCTTTGCCCAAATTTTGAGAAAAATCCAAGGTAAAAGCTGCAATCATGCCGGTTTGACGTACAAACTTTATGGGTAAATTGGCATCAGCTAATTGCTGTAAACCATGCGCCATCGCTTGGATAAGGGATTGGTTGTGTAGCAAGACATTATCGCGTTCAAACAGTTCAAGCGACGCCAAAGCCGCGCTACAAGCCAATGGATTGCCAGTAAAACTATGCGAATGTAAAAAGCCTTTTTCCACTTTGTCATCATAAAATGCTTGGTAGACATCATCGGTTGTCATGACGCAAGACATTGGCAGATAGCCTGCCGTTAGACCTTTTGACAGACAGATAAAGTCAGGGCAATAATCGTCTTGTTTATCCGCATCTGCCAACCCCAGCATTTGCTCTACCGCAAACATAGTACCTGTACGACCAAAACCCACGGCAATCTCATCATATATCACATGGATGTGATAATGGTGCGCAAGTTTGGCAACGCCAAGCAAATAATTAGCAGAATACATCGCCATGCCCGCCGCCCCTTGTACCAAAGGTTCAAGGATAATCGCACAGATATCGCGGGATTTTTCTGCCAAGATGCGTTCTAGTGCATCCAAGCTTTTTTGCTCATGGAGCTGCGCTGCGCTATCGTCAGGGCTGAAAATATGTGCGGGGGAAGGAATACGAATTTGGCTGACAATCAAATCTTTGTATTGCTTACTAAACAGCGGGATATCTGTCACCGCAAGACTGCCAACGGTTTCACCGTGATAACCGTGTTCCAATGAGATAAATTTGGTTTTTTGCGTTTGCCCTGATTGCTGCCAGTACTGCAAACTCATCTTAAGCGCGACCTCCACCGCCCCTGAGCCACTGTCGGCAAAAAAAGCTTTGGTTAGTGACTTGGGCGTGATGGCAACCAATTTTTCTGCAAGCGTCAAAATCGGCGGGTGAGTGACACTAGCGATTAAAGTATGCTCAAGCGTATCGAGCTGCTGTTTTATTTTTTCGTTGATAAAGGGATGGCAATGTCCATGTAGATTGACCCACCATGAGCTAATCATATCGTAATAGGCGTTACCGTGCTGATCATATAATTGATTGCCTTGAGCTTTGACGAGGTGGAGTGGGGGATTATTTTCAAGGGCTTGCATCTGTGTGCAAGGAAGCCATAACGCGTTATTCATAAGGGTCTCAAAATTTTTTGTCACATTGTAGCACTTTTGACCCAAGAAAAAAGGCTTGAAATCGCAAGCCCTCTAATGCTATGAGTGATAATGATAATAATAGGAACGGTAATTATCACAGAATTTACGCACTATAAATTTTCGATAAAAAAGCGTCTAAAAAAAATTCGTTTTTAGACGCTTGTATAAACAGTAAATTTATAATGATTGCTAAAATCGTATACTTAAAATTCCCGATGATAGCCTATTAAAGTGGCACACCACCCACCGTGAATATCGCTAAGGAAAATGCGACAAAAATCCCAATCGCCCATTTGGCTGATTGAATCTGCCATTTACCCATCTCAACGCCTGTAATATGCAGCAATAGATAGATAAATCCAACCAATGGACTTAATAAATGAAATGCTTGACCAGCGGTTGAAGCAATCGCGATATCCATTGAGCTAAAACCATATTTTATCCCAACTTGGTTTAATACTGGTAACACACCCAAATAAAAAGCATCATTACTTAGCAAAAACGTACCAGGTACAGAGATCAAGGCAACAATCAACGGCCAGTGATTACCAAACCGCTCAGGAATCCAGGTCGCTAGCGCTTCGCCCATAGCATGACTCATACCTGTGCCAGATAAAATCCCCATAAACACACCCGCTGCCAACACCATAAAAATTACTTGTACAGCTGATGAGCCATATTTTTCAATAATTTCACGTTGATCGGCTTGTTTCGGGTAATTAGCCATTAAAGCAACGGCTAACGCAATCGCAAAAATCAATGCTGAATTGACTTTTGGTAGAAACCACATACCACCAAAAATAAGTTCAATCATCACTAGCAGCGTCAAGCCAAAATTAAACCAAATGAGATGGGGTCTAGTAAATTTAGCATCGTCCTCATGTGGTGTATCGATTAGATGCACCATACCGTCTGTATTTAGATTGGTGATACCCAGTCGTTTTCTCTCTGCTAATCCCCGTATGACAGCCACAACAATGACCCATAGGGCGGCTATAATCATCCCCGGCATGATTGCACGTAATAACTCCCCCTCATCAACATGCAGCGCTGTGATGATACGTGCGGTGGGTCCTCCCCAGGGTAATAAATTCATGATAGAGTTTGCTAAGACAATTAATACCGCCAAATCCATCATTTTCATATTCAGTTTGCGATATACAGGTAGCAGGGCTGAACAGACCACAAGGGTGGTCGTCGATCCATCGCCATCAACTGAGATGCCTAGTGCAAGAATCGCTGTGCCCACCAAGACTTTTAAAGGGTCGCCCTTGACTGCTCGGACAATAAAATTGACCAATGGCTGAAACAACCCAGCACTCAGCATTAAACCAAAGTATAAAATCGCAAATAACAGCATAAGTGCTGTACCTGCAACACCTTTAATTTTTAAATCGGCATCGCTGATCATCCCGGCAATAGCATATTTAGGAATATCAAGTGCAGAAAAACCCCACTGGTTTATTGCTCCAGCGATAACACCAATAATTAAAGGCACTAAAATAAGAGAGGTAAAAGGGGACGCTTTGCGGGTCATGATAAGTATCATAAACCCGATCACAATTAATAATCCAAACAGCGCTAACATAGTCGTAATCCTTTACATGGTCATTTAACAAGGTGGCAATATTATCATAATATTTTGTGTTTTTTCGATAATTTCTATGTTCATGACACAAACCAAGATATCCCGATACGCGCAACTATTAAAATGCCCCAATCTCTACAGCCACCTATCATAAAATGAAGTCAACCAAGTTCGATGTAGGTTATCAGCTAACGTATTGAAAAATATATAAAAATAGTAATATAACAAGCCAACATCACTACGATGTCTTGAATGCTCAGTTGCACAAATAGGTTTTAGCTCATCAAGACTGGCGTTAAAAGATACACAAGCATTACCACCCAAAAGTGCATAGAGGCATGCTATTTTTTTATTTCGATAGGTCAATGGTATTGCAGCATTTCTTTTGCAGGCACAGGAAAAAGACAGGGTAGTAAAGCGGGAAGTCAAGAATAAAACACAACCAACGCTTTGGTGGGGTATCACCCATATCGAAAAAGCCTGGCAACGGTTTTTCAACGAAAAGTTCATGATTAAGGAAAATTGATGGTGAAGCAAAAATTGATGGTTACCGATTTGACAGTACCTCTAAATGTTGGTGAATCGAGAGGTTATCTGGCATTAACTCAATCAGCCTTTCTATGGCATCGCTAGCATCAGGGCAATTTGACAAATGCATGAGTAATAAGTCAACCTGATCTGACTGATAAATGGCTTGGCTTAAGCGAGCTTCTAAACAGGTGCGCCAAGTGCATAAAAAAGGGCTTTCAGTTTTGCTAAAAAATATGCCAGTATATAGTTTGATGGCGGCTTCTAAATAACCTGCATTTAATGATTGTTCAACCCGCAAAAAATCACCATCAATAGGCATTAATAGTCGGTACGGACGAGAACCCAATAAACCAGTAAGTGTATCACGTAACTGCGACATTTCAGTCTTTAGCGTACCTTGTGACACTTTACGCTCACCGTAGATGGCTTGGTGTAAGGCATCTAAGCTCAGACCTTGGGGACAAAGTGCTAACACTGTCAATATCTCGATTTGCCGAGGGGTCAGCCGCAAGGTTTTGCCATTGAATATAACACTGGGTTCGCTAAATCCTTGAATATACAGATAGTGTCTTTGGCACTCATTCAAAGCGGATTGTAAAATACTGGCACAGCGTTCAGCAGCAAATATGCCAAAATTATTGTGATTCTGCCAAGTGGTCGATAAATCCAGTACGCCAATGACCTGTTTGGTATGCGGTTCAATAATAGGCGTGGCGTAACAGACCCATTCATGAACCGAAGGCATATAGTGTTCATTGGAAAAAACACAAGTTGATTGCTGCGTTTTTAGTGATAATGCAAGCGCATTTGTGCCAACTTGGCTTTCCCCCCAGCATCCGCCTTCGATGAAGTTAACCGCTTCTGCCGCTTTTTGCATAGACTTGCTGGCAGTCGTCCAGATAATCGTACTACCGATATCAGCCACAGCCATCACCATGGAGGATTGCAGCGTGATATGTTGTAATTGATTTTGACAATAGCCTAAGGCTTTTTTTAGATAATACGATTGATCGCTTTTGGTGGCGTTAATGGGTGCTTGTTGGCGCTCAGTTGGAATGTTAGCACTGTCTGAGCGGTGCCATGACTGAACGATACTTTGTTGGATAAGATCTGCATTATTATCGGTAAAGGTAATGTTAAAACGCCTCTTATCAATCCGATGCCTTTGCTCTAACAGTCTATTTTTATTCATATTTTAAAATATCCTAATGCACTAACCAATCCTTGGTTTTTTAAAATAAGCTATCCTCAATAGTATAATGTCCATCCCTTATTGTAAAGGATAATTAAACACCTACCTTTTACCTACCGTTTCTGTAATAATATGAATTTGTAAACCCCAACTGCACGAAGCAGTTTATCTACCAACTGACAAAAGGAAATGTCATTATGCGTTATGCTGACCCTAATACTGACGGTGCTAAAATCAATTTTAAAGAAAAGTATGACAACTTTATTGGCGGCCAATGGGTTGCGCCGGTTAAAGGTGAGTACTTTGATGACATCTCACCCGTCAACGGCAAGCCCTTCGCCAAAGTCGCCAAATCAAGTCCAGAAGACATTGAACTTGCACTTGATGCCGCCCATGCCGCTAAAACTAAGTGGAATGCGGCTTCACCCACAGAGCGCTCTAATCTATTATTAAAAATCGCGGATCGCCTTGAGCAAAATATTGAGTTATTGGCGGTAGCTGAAACATGGGAAAACGGTAAACCCATCCGTGAAACCTTAGCTGCGGATATACCACTTGCCATTGACCATTTTCGCTACTTTGCCGGTGCAATTCGCGCGCAAGAAGGCGGTGTGTCACCCATTGATAATGACACTGTCGCTTATCACTTTCATGAGCCTTTAGGTGTGGTTGGACAAATCATTCCTTGGAATTTTCCAATTTTAATGGCTGCCTGGAAAATCGCGCCTGCACTAGCCGCGGGTAACTGCATCGTCTTAAAACCTGCCGAACAGACGCCTGTGAGCTTATTGGTGCTTGTTGAATTGATTCAAGATTTGCTACCAGCAGGTATCTTAAACATCGTCAATGGGTATGGCGAAGAGGTGGGTAGTTATTTAGCTAGAAGCCCACGCATCTCAAAAATTGCCTTTACTGGCTCAACCCCTGTCGGTCAGCTTATTATGAAGTATGCGACAGAAAATATTATTCCA
Organism: Faucicola osloensis; assembly: GCF_020041925.1. Classification (GTDB taxonomy): domain Bacteria; phylum Pseudomonadota; class Gammaproteobacteria; order Pseudomonadales; family Moraxellaceae; genus Faucicola; species Faucicola osloensis_D. The sequence continues at coordinate 2,115,941 of NZ_CP083409.1, forward strand.
GTTACTTTAGAATTAGGCGGTAAATCACCCAATATTTTCTTTGCCGATGTCATGGATAAAGAAGATGATTACCTAGAAAAAGCGCTTGAAGGTTTTACTATGTTTGCGCTCAATCAAGGTGAAATATGTACCTGTCCTTCGAGAGCCTTAGTGCATGAAAGTATCGCCGATGCCTTCTTGGCCAAAGCCGTAGAACGGGTAAAACGTATCAAAACAGGTCATCCATTGGATACGGAAACGATGATTGGTGCGCAAGCCTCTCAGGAACAACAAGACAAAATCTTAGGCTGTATTGCTACAGGTAAACAAGAAGGCGCCGAGCTTTTAACCGGTGGTAATGCAAGACATGAGGTGGGTGAAGGTTATTATATCGAGCCGACGATTTTTAAAGGCAATAATGATATGAAAATCTTCCAAGAAGAGATTTTTGGCCCAGTATTGTCTGTGACAACCTTTAAAGACTTTGATGATGCTATGCGTATTGCCAATGATACTATGTTTGGGCTAGGTGCTGGCGTGTGGGCACGTAGTGGCAATACTGCCTACCGTGCAGGGCGGGCTATTCAAGCTGGGCGAGTATGGACAAACTGTTACCACATTTATCCAGCCCATGCTGCATTTGGTGGTTACAAGAAATCAGGCATCGGGCGTGAAAACCACAAAATGATGTTAGAGCATTACCAAAATACCAAAAATTTACTGGTCAGCTATTCTGAAAAACCGATGGGCTTCTTCTAGAATTTGATAGGTCATAAGCAACAAAAACCGCTCTCATAGAGCGGTTTTTTTATCGAAAATAAAAAGTATCAATATTAAATTCATTCACACGTGCTCAATCAGACACTCACAATAAGCAGTTATTGCGCCATAAAGTTGATAAATTCATTGAACTTAGTTCAATCATAAAATCTTAGCATTTACTAAAATAAGAAAATATCATAGAGACGCTGAGGTTGACTATTCACTATCAGTCTATCAAGTCAGGCTGCTAAAATCTACTAAACAGTCTCGATTGATATCTTGAATTCGGTTTGCACTGGTCAATGTCATTGCCACGCGCATTTCTTTGTCTATCAAGTTGAGTAAATTGGTCACCCCAGCCTCACCATCGGCGGCTAACGCATAGACAAATGCACGTCCTAACATACATAAATCTGCCCCCAATGCCAACATTCTCACCACGTCTAAGCCATTACGGATACCCGAATCGACCAAGATTTTGATATCACCTTTAACAGCATCGGCAATTTTGGGTAGGGCAGTGGCAGTTGACATTACCCCATCAAGCTGACGTCCACCATGATTGGAAACCACGATACCATCAGCGCCAAAACGTACTGCATCTTTGGCGTCTTGTGGGTCAAGAATACCTTTGATGACCATAGCGCCATCCCAAAAATCACGAATCCATTCTAAGTCTTTCCAAGAAATCGAGGGATCAAAGTTATTACCGAGCCAACCGATATAATCTTCTAAGCCAATCGCTTTACCCAGATATTTAGAAACATTACCCAAGTCATGGGGTCTACCCAGTAACCCCACGTTCATTGCCCAGTGCGGATGGGTGCATGCTTGTAGATAGCGACGCATGGCGGCATTGGGTCCACTCATGCCAGAGTGCGCATCGCGATATCTCGCCCCTGGGACAGGCATATCGACGGTAAACACCAGCGTTGAGCAGCCTGCCGCTTTGGCACGCTCTAGCACATTTTGCATAAACTTACGGTCACGCAACACATACAGCTGAAACCACATAGGGCGATTGATTTTTGGGGTGACTTCTTCGATAGGGCAGACTGATACCGTTGACATGGTAAATGGAATACCTTTTTTGTCAGCAGCCATGGCTGCTTGGACTTCACCACGGCGAGCATACATCCCTGTCAAACCCACTGGAGAGAGTGCCACAGGTAAAGACAGCTGCTCACCAAAAATCTCAGTGGATAAATCAAGCTGCGTCATGTCTTTTAGTACCCGCTGACGCAAGGCAATACTTGATAAGTCTTCAACATTACGTTTTAGGGTGTATTCTGCATACGCGCCACCATCAATGTAGTGGAATAAAAAGGGGGGTAAACGGCGGCGAGCCGCTTCTCGGTAATCATTGGCAGAAGAAATAATCATAATATCCCTATCTTAACTATGTTATTAATGGTAAAAATAGCCACTGGCACTCAAAACTGTTTACACTAAAATACGTTTATAAAATGCGCCTGCATTAACAGGCATCTGTGTTAAAAAACATCAGTGGCCAACCGGGAAACTCGCTGTCTGCGAGCCGTTGCCTCATCAATCTTGGCAACCTGTTTTATCACAAACTCAATATGCTCACCCACGGCTTTGCGAGCTAATTCACTATCACGCGCGATAATCGCATTCATCATCGCCATATGCTGCGTATGTAAAGTTTCAAAGCCATAATGCTCGGTGTAAATTTTTCGCCGAGCTAATACCACGTTATGTCTTAGCAGGTGAAAAACATTTTTCATCATCTGCAACAATACCGCATTTTGGGAAGCTTCAGCAATCGCTAAATGAAAATTGGCATCGGCAATAGCGGCTTGTTCGGTATCGCCATGCGCTTGACTGTTTGCTAACTGCTCGTAGTAAAAGCGGATTTTTTCAATATCTTGTTTTGTAGCTCTTTGGGCAGCGTACCAAGCTGTACCGCCTTCTAGTACAATTCTTGCTTCTTGCACATCAAGTCGATACAGTGGATCGGCTTCTAATAACGGGGTTAGGGTTTGTAATATCAGATTATCAGACAGCGCTACAAGGGGTTGGTTCTGTTTGGTTCTTTGCACATCTTTGACAAACGTTCCCGACCCAATACGACTTTCGGTAATACCGACACTATTCATCTGCTGTATCGCTTCACGCAGTGCGGTACGAGATACGCCTAGTCGCTCACACAAATGGCGCTCGGCAGGTAATCTATCGCCATTTTTTAGCCCTTCACGGTCTATTAGCGAAATTAATTGTTCAATAACCTGCGTTGCAACCTTCATACCTTACCCATCATTATCCGTGTGGAATCATCCAAGGCACGACATACGCTTGTAGCGTGATGAGCACGCCCATCATAATGGTAAAAATAATACTATGTTTGACGGTAAATCTGAACAAATCTGACTCTTTACCCACCAAACCTGTAGCGGCACAGGCAATGGCAATGGATTGCGGGGAAATCATTTTACCGGTCACCCCACCTGAGGTATTCGCTGCCACTAACAACACCTCAGGCACACCAATTTGCCGAGCGGTGGTGGCTTGAAGGGCAGCAAACAACGCATTGGCTGACGTGTCTGAGCCTGTCAAAAATACCCCTAACCAACCCAAAAATGGTGAAAAGAAGGTAAAAGCTTTGCCCGTGTGTGCCAATGCTAACGCTAAGGTAGCAGACAACCCCGAATAATTGGCGATAAACGCAAATGCCAACACCATACCAATAGAATAAATCGGGGTGCGTAGCTCATTAATGGTTTCGCCAAACGTCGATAACGCTTGTTTGGGACGCATTTTTAGCATCACGATGGAAATAATCGCCGCTAACATGATGGCTGTACCTGTTGCTGAGAACCAATCAAATTTATAAATGGCCGCATAGTCAGTAATTTTGGTGACGACTGGGGGCAGTTTTTGTACTGTATTGTGCAAATACGGCACATTGATACTCATCACCATATCGACCAACGCCCCATCAGGGTGACCATCTTTGCCTTTAACAAACAAATCTTTAAACGGCTTAATACTCCACAACGACACCATCGCTGTCAAAATGGCAAACGGCATCCAAGCTTTGATGATTTGAGCGGGCGAATAATGGGTGGTTGGCAACGGTGCTGATACGCCTGTGGTATCACCCATCTGATTTTTGCCATCGACTTGATTTTCAAAACGGAATATGTGCTTGGGCTGCCACACTTTAAATAGCAACGTCAAACTAACTAACGAGGCAATAGCAGCGGTAATATCAGGCAACTCAGGTCCAATGTAGTTGGAGGTCAAAAACTGCGCAATAGCAAATGACCCACCACCGACCACAATCGCTGGGAAGGTTTCACGAACGCCTCGCCATCCGTCCATAATCGCCATAATCCACACTAACACAATCGGCACAATAAAAGGCAACTGACGTCCGACCATTTGGCTAATGGCATGGGTTTCTACCCCAGATACTTGTCCTGCCACGATGATTGGAATTCCCATCGCACCAAAGGCAACAGGGGCAGTATTGACGATTAGGCAAAGTCCGGCGGCATACAAAGGCTTAAACCCTAATCCGACCAATAACGCTGCTGTGATAGCTACAGGTGCACCAAAGCCTGCTGCGCCTTCCAAAAAAGTACCAAAAGCAAACCCGACCAGTAACATCTGTAACCGTTGGTCTTGGGTGAGCGATAAAATACTGGAGCGGATAATATCAAATTGCCCTGTTTTTACCGTCACTTTGTATAAAAATACCGCCCCGATAATAATCCAAGCGATAGGCCAAAGCCCGTAGAAGAATCCATAAATCGCTGATGATAACGCTAACGTCACCGGCATTTGATATAAAAATAGGGCAACAAGCAGCGCCAAAACAACGGTAATGGTGCCTGCGACACTACCTTTTAAACGAAATACCGCCAAGGCTAGAAAAAAGAAGATAATCGGGATGAGGGCAATGGCACTTGAAAGCCAAATATTGCCCATGGGATCGTAAATCTGTTGCCAATGTTGCATCATTTCCTCCATGAAATAATTGGTATTACCAAAATAGTCTGAGTATCAATAATTGGTTAAATAATAAAGAAAATTACGCTTTAGTTCAATTAAATTTCGAAAAAATAGTGATATTTATAAGGTTTTTTGTAAATTGGTAATACCAATTTTGATAGTAATATGACTTATTGTGTGGAAGGATACAAAAAAGCTTGGTATTGAAGGTAGCAGGGATTCAAGACTTTTGCGGTCAGAGTGCGTGATGAAAGCTATACAGCGTCTTGCTGTATGGGGTTGATAGCATAAGCCATGAAGGACATAGCGCAAGTAGCGTGCTTTATTTTTTCAAAAGCCATCAAGTAAAGTAACTTTTTGACTAAGGTAGGTTAATAGTAGGTAGAGCGCATTGGATGACTGAACTAAAATCAAGTCATAGTGATTTTATAAGAATATATTTTATAAAAATATATTGGTACATCTTATCTAGTTGTAATGATGACAAAAAACTAGGCGTACGAATAAAATTACTATATACCCTAACCATAAAAGATTAAAAGGAATTTAATCATGGCTTATAAGCAAATCTCCGATCAAACCAGTGGCTTTTTTATTCCCTGCGTATCATTATTTGGACCTGGCTGTGTCAAAGAAGTGGGCTCAAAAGCCAAAGATTTAGGTGCTAAAAAAGCGCTTATTGTAACTGACCAAGGGCTGAACAAAGCAGGTGTTCCAGACATTATCATTAAACATTTAAGCGAACAAGGTATTGATAGCTACGTATTTGCAGGCGCAGAGCCAAATCCAACTGACAAAAATGTCCACGATGGCGTCACAGCGTATCAAGATAATGGCTGTGATTTTATCATCTCATTGGGTGGTGGTTCGTCACATGACTGTGCAAAAGGGATTGGTCTAGTGACCGCAGGCGGTGGTCATATCCGTGACTATGAAGGTATTGATAAAAGTAAAGTGCCAATGACGCCATTGATTGCTATCAATACCACGGCAGGCACAGCATCAGAGATGACACGTTTTTGTATTATCACCAATACCGATACCCACGTCAAAATGGCGATTGTAGATTGGCGTTGTACACCACTCATTGCTATTGATGACCCTCGACTGATGACTGCTAAACCTGCATCTTTAACTGCAGCAACAGGTATGGATGCGTTAACCCATGCGGTAGAGGCGTATGTATCGACTGCTGCAAATCCGATTACAGATGCTTGTGCAGAAAAAGCCATTCGAATGATTCAACAATGGCTGCGTCAAGCAGTAGCGAATGGCGAAAACATTGAAGCGCGTGAAGCTATGAGCTACGCCCAATACTTAGCAGGCATGGCGTTTAATAATGCCTCGCTAGGTTATGTACATGCAATGGCGCACCAGTTAGGTGGGTTCTACAATCTGCCACACGGTGTCTGTAATGCGATTTTGTTACCGCACGTCTGTGAATTTAACCTGATCTCAACACCTGAGCGTTATGCAGATATTGCTGAATTTATGGGCATTGACATCAAAGACATGACTCGAGCAGAAGCAGGTAAAGCAGGCATCAATGCAATTCGTGAGCTATCCCAATCGATAGGTATTCCTAAGGGACTTACTGAGCTTGGTGTCAAACAAGAAGACCTTGCCATCATGGCAACCAATGCCCAAAACGATGCTTGTATGCTCACCAACCCACGCAAGGCAAATCATGAACAGGTCGTAGCAATCTTCGCCGCTGCCATGTAAATGTAGCATCAAACTAAAACATACTCACAGCAGTAAAAAAAGGGGACTTTAATAGTCTCCTTTTACATTGAGCGCTGATACAAAGCGCATAAATTTTTGCGTAAATTGATTAAAATATAGTAGCATATAGGGATGAAACAAAAACTCATCACTCGCTTAGACCACTGCCAATACTTACGGGTAACCCAAGTAAACTACCCACTTAGCCACGATGCCAAGCCTCACCTAATACAAAATCTGGTAGCAAAAAATCTCGCAGTAAAAAATCTCCTAATAAAAAATCTAATAGCACAAATCAGCGATAACCGCATCTACAATCGAGCCACCGATGGTAAACGCACACTTGACCATGTTAACGCCATGCGCAGCCCTACTATCGAACACAATCCTATCTTTGATAAAACCAAAACGATTCACCTATCAACAAGTCAATACAATACAATCGTCAATAAAACCTCATGACCCATTTAATCAATAAGGATATTTATCATGTTAAAACAGTATAAGCCGACACTCGATAAGTTAACGAAGATCGTAGGGAAGTCTCATGTACTCATCGATGAACAAGATACCCGTCATTACCGACAAGGCATGCGTTTTGGTGAGGGAAAAGTGTTGGCGGTGGTATGTCCAGGTACTTTACTTGAGCAGTGGCAGGCACTACAAACCATTATTGAGGCAGATTGTGTGGTAATTATGCAAGCTGCCAATACAGGATTGACAGGCGGCTCTACACCTTATGGTGATGACTATGATCGTCCAGTCATCATTATGAGTACTCGGCGTCTACAAGGTATCCAAGTGATTTTAGATGGCAAACAAGTCGTGTGTTTACCAGGCGCAACTTTGGATAATCTTGAGCGTACTTTAAAGCCTTATAATCGTGAACCGCATTCTGTGATTGGGTCATCATGTATTGGCGCTTCAGTTTTAGGTGGAGTCTGCAACAACTCAGGCGGCGCGCTGGTACGTCGTGGACCTGCTTATACTGAAATGGCGTTGTATGCCCGTGTCAATGAATCGGGTGAGTTAGAATTGATTAATCATCTAGGTATTGATTTAGGTAACACGGCTGAAGAGATACTCACCAGACTGCAAAAACAAGACTATGAAATGGGTCAGATAACCACCCAAACCAGCCAGCTGGCATCAGACAATCGTTATGCCCATGACGTTAAACAAGTCGATGCAGACAGTCCTGCTAGATTCAATGCCGATCCGACACGATTATATGAAGCATCGGGTTCAGCGGGTAAAGTCTGTGTGTTTGCGGTGCGACTAGATACCTTTGAAAAAGTTGAGAGTAAGGTTTTTTATATCGGCTCAAATGACCATGATGACTTAACGGCGATACGTCGTTATTTGCTGACATCACTACCAAGCTTGCCGATTGCTGGAGAATATATTCATCGTGATGCCTTTAGTATTGGTGCAAAGTATGGCAAAGATACTTTCTTGTTTATTGAGCGTTTTGGCACGGTGAATATACCTAGAGCGTTAGCCCTCAAAGATCGCATTGACGGGTGGTTAGAGAAAATAAAAATACGGGGTCTGACTGATCAAATTTTACAAGCTATCACTTTTTTCTTACCCAGTCATTTACCGCGGCGCATGCTAGCGTTTCATCAGCGTTTTGAGCATCATTTGATTCTACGAGTAGATGAGCAAAGCGCAGAACAGACACAGCAGTTTTTAAATGAGTATTTTGCCGTTCATTCTACTGGCTCGTATTTTGCCTGTACGGAGGAAGAAGGTCGCAAAGCTTTCTTACACCGTTTTGCTGTTGCCGGAGCGGCGATACGATATCGTGATACCCACCGAGCAGAGGTCGAGGATATTGTGGCATTGGATATTGCGTTACGACGTAACGATAGAGAATGGGTAGAAAAAATCCCTGCAGATCTTGAACAACATATGTTGCATAAATTATATTATGGGCACTTTTTTTGTCATGTATTTCACCAAGATTACATTGTCAAAAAAGGCACTAATCCACTGGATATTGAGCATCAGATGTGGAAGCTGCTAGACGAGCGTAGGGCAGAATATCCCGCAGAACACAATGTGGGTCATTTATATGTTGCTAAGCCAGCTTTAGCCAATTTTTATCGAAAGCTAGATCCTACCAACACCTTTAATGTGGGGATTGGTCACACTTCAAAGTTAAAATACTGGCGCAAACCTAACGCATGACGACATTTAACTAGGTAACCATAATTAGGTAAGCATCCGACCATCAGGGCAATCGCAGGATAAAATTTTATCGAACAGTAGCTGCTCAAGATAAACTGTTTCAGATAAATTGTTTAAGATAAGCGTTATTTTGCGATGCCCCAATTTTACGATGTTGAGCAGACAGTTTAATACCGTCATTATCATTTTTTGTTTACTGTCAGTCAGATAGTGCGTAAGGTCTATCCCCAATTAAACCAATCCAAGCGCTTCAATCAGTTGTTTATTAGGGCTGACTTGGTTCATGCTGTAAAAATGCATTGACGGCACGCCTTCGGCAATCAAGCGCTCACATAGATTGACCACCACTTCAAACCCAAATTGACGAATGGCTTTTTTGTCATCGCCATAGTCGGCAAGCTGTTTACGGATAAAACGTGGAATATCTGCCCCGCAGCCATCGGCAAACCGAATCAAATTTGACGCATTGGTGATGGGCATAATGCCTGCGATGATCGGGAACTCATCTTGTGTCACCCCTTTTTTGGCAAGGGCATCACGCAGATATAGATAGCTGTCAGCGTTGTAGAAAAACTGGGTAATCGCTTCAGTCGCGCCAGCGTGGTATTTATTGAGCAAGTTTTGGATATCGGCGTCAAAGCTTTTGGCTTGCGGGTGCATTTCTGGATATGCAGCGACTTTGATACGAAAATAATCACCGCTATGCTCGCGTATGTATTTAACCAAATCAACAGCAAACGGCAGCTCGCCAAGACCTACCATACCTGATGGCAAATCACCGCGCAGCGCCACCAAGCGATTAATACCTAACGATTTATAATAATCCAATAACTCGCCAATTTTGGCTTTATCATCGCCAATACAGGATAAATGCGGGGTAATGGGCGTGTCACTTTTTTCACTGAGCGCCTTAACAATACCCAAGGTGCGCTCACGGGTTGACCCACCTGCGCCATAAGTCACGCTAAAATATTGCGGTTTTAAAGCATTTAATTCATCAAAGGTTGCCAATAATTTGGTTTGACCGTCATCGGTCTTGGTGGGAAAAAACTCAAAAGAAAACGGCGTTGTCATGGTGGTCATGAAAGTATCCAAAATGATAAAAAATACCACCATTATAACGGGTAAAACAGTAAAAAAATTGAATTTTTTAGCATAAACATTGAGTTAAACTGCATAAAAAAGTCATGCTCATTGGCATGACTTTGATTGAACCTTTAACAAATAATAGTTATAGCTATTAGTACTTATAGCTATCAGGTTTGAACGGGCCTTCAACTGGCACACCGATATAATCGGCTTGTTGCTGCGTCAATTTAGTCAGCACCCCATTAAAGCCTGCAACCATGGCTGCTGCCACTTCTTCATCGAGTTTTTTTGGCAACACTTTGACATATAGATTGTCCGCTTTTTTATCCGCCGGCAAATCAGCAAATTTTTCTTTGAATAAGTGCATTTGCGCCAATACTTGGTTGGCAAAAGAGCCATCCATAATACGTGATGGGTGACCTGTGGCATTACCCAAATTGACCAAACGACCTTCCGACAATAAAAGCAAGTAATCGTTTTCATCTTCTGAGCGATAGACTTGGTGTACTTGAGGCTTCACTTCCACCCATTTCCAGTTGTCACGCATAAACTGGGTATCAATCTCGGTATCAAAGTGACCAATATTACAAACCACTGCGGTGGCTTTTAAGGCTTTTAACATATCGCTATTACAGACATGGTAGTTACCAGTGGTAGTGACCACCAAGTCAGTATCTTGCATAAGGGTTTTGTTGACGCCTTTGGCAGGGTCACCTTCCACAAATGGCGAGACCAATTCATAGCCATCCATACAAGCTTGCATACCACAAATTGGATCGGCTTCCGTCACTCGTACTATCATACCTTCTTGACGTAGGCTTTGAGCAGAACCTTTACCCACATCGCCATAACCGATAACAAGTGCACGACGACCTGCTAACAGCATATCGGTACCACGTTTGATGGCATCGTTTAGGCTATGACGACAGCCATATTTGTTGTCATTTTTTGATTTGGTCACTGCGTCATTGACATTAATGGCGGGTACTTTTAACGTGCCTGCATTGAGCATTTCAATTAGACGATGTACCCCTGTTGTTGTCTCTTCTGAGATACCGTGAATGTTATCGAGCATTTGCGGGTAGTCGTTATGAATCAGCGCCGTCAAGTCACCGCCATCATCTAAAATAATATTGGCATCCCACAGCTTGCCTGTGGCTTCACCGCCTTCAAAAATCTGTTGGCGAAGACACCATTCGTATTCTTCCTCAGTTTCGCCTTTCCAAGCAAACACAGGAATACCGGCTGCTGCGATAGCGGCAGCAGCATGGTCTTGGGTTGAAAAAATATTACAAGAAGTCCAGCGTACTTCAGCACCCAGCGCCACGAGCGTTTCAATGAGCACAGCAGTTTGAATGGTCATGTGGATACAGCCCACAATCTTGGCGCCTTTTAAGGGCTGCTCGGCTTGGTAGCGTTGGCGTAAGCCCATCAAAGCAGGCATTTCAGTTTCAGCCAGTTTGATTTCTTTGCGACCGTAGTCGGCAAGGCTAATATCGGCAACTTTGTAATCAGAAAAATTTGAATCAGTAGAATTGATAGACAGGGACACTGCGTCCACTCCTTAAAACCGGTAAAAAAAGTTAAAGTAAAAACGCAGATGCCGTTATTTATTTTGGATTTATTTTGGTTAAAACACAAAAAACGAGCCTAGCGCAGGCAAGCGAATATAAATTAAGCCAACCTTAAGCTGCAGCATCTCTCGATAGGCGTATTGTAAAAAAAATTAACATAAAAGTCATTCTCTTAATTGCAACATCAACTTAAGTCTTTTAAAAAAGCAACATTTTTGATAAAATATTACACTTCATCCAATGTAATTACATAAACATATAGAAAAGTTATACAAAATTAAAAGACATTGCTGAAAAATTACGTTTTAATATACCTAAGAGAAACGTAACAAAATATGTCAACTAATTTACTTTTTCTTTATATGTCATTCATCGCTTGAAAATCTTTTAGATTTTTAAGAGAAATGGTAAATTTACATCCTGTCCTTAGGAGATTTATATGAAAGTTTTGAAATTAGCTGCTATTCCTGCTGCTTTAATCGCAACTTCTGCTTTTGCTGAAACTGTCGTTGTTGATCAACAAATTGTTGCACAGCCTGTTGCCGTATCTACTACCACCTACGATCCAAACTTAGGTGTAGTAAAAAACACAACAACTCAATTGGTTACTGGTACTAGAACGTTTTTTGATACCGTAACACATCCTGCTGCTATCAGTGCCGAAGTAGGTACTTTAGGTTATGGTGCCAATATTGGTTGGGGTTTAAATGATAAAACTGAGCTTGTAGTTGGTTGGGCTGGCGGCGATATTGGTGATTTAAAAGACACCATCGAAATTGAAGATGTTGAATATGACTTAGAAACAGATTCAAGCAATCCGTATCTTGGTGTGAATTTACGCCCAGCTGGAAATTGGTTTACTGTGGGTGTTGGTACCATTTTTGGTGACAACGAAATCACTTTGAAAAAACAAGCAAATGAAACCAAACCAGTTAACATCAATGGTAATTCTTACTATGGTAACATTGAAGCGTCAGCTGAAAATAAAAACACTTTGAACCCATACTTAACTATTGGTTTCCGTCCAAATATTACTAATAACTTTGGTGTATTTGGTGAAATCGGTGCAGCTTATACTGGTGGCTTAAAAGTGACTGATGCTAAAACACGAGTTCTAGATGCCAATGGTCAAGAAATTACAAAATTTGACAATAATCAATTAAAATCTGACTTACAACAAGATTTGGATGACTCAGATTATTCAAAATGGTACCCAATCGCTAAAATCGGTGCAACTTACCGTTTCTAATTTGTTAGCGTAAGTTTTAGAAAAACGACACTTTTGGTGTCGTTTTTTTTGCCGAATCATTGCCAAAAGTTTGCTTTATTGATACTATCCGCTATCAATTTTTGAGGCGAGATTCATTGATGTATAACAAAGATTTAGCTTGCTTGGCGCAAGCAAGTGTGATGGATAGCATTCATTGTAGTGTCAATCTTGTTAGTTCACCTATGTGGGATTGGTTGGTGTGGATTTTGATTTGTATTGGTGTGTTTTTTACCGTCATGACAGGGTTTGTTCAATTTCGTTTATTTGGACATAGTGTCAAAAATTTGCTGGCTAGTCGAAGCACCGAACATCACGAGCATAGTGAGAGTATCTCATCGTTTCAAGCGTTTATGACAGGACTGGCGAGTCGTGTCGGTACAGGGAATATCGCAGGAGTTGCTATTGCCGTGAGTGTTGGCGGACCCGGTGCGGTATTTTGGATGTGGTTTATTGCCTTGATTGGGATGGCATCGGCGTTTGCTGAGTCGTCATTGGCACAATTATTTAAGGTGCGAGATGCCAATGGGCATTTTCGCGGTGGACCTGCTTACTATATCCGTCAGGGTTTAGGGCAAGGTTGGCTAGGTGTGGCTTTTGCCGTGAGTCTGATTTTGTGTTTTGGCTTGGTATATAATGCCATTCAAGCCAATACCATCGCCCAAGCCGTACAATCGGCGGTTGGTTGTACGGGCGATAATACCTGTGCTTCATGGGGAACGGGTAAACATGTGGTAGCGCTATTGTTGGTTATTATCTCTGCACCAATTATTTTTGGTGGGATAAAACGGGTTGCCACCATTTCAGAAATGCTAGTACCTGTGATGGCAGGGGTGTATCTGCTAATGGCGTTGTATATTATTGTGACCAATATCACCATGATTCCGCAGGTATTTAATTTGATTTTGACCGATGCCTTTACTTTTAATGCGGCAGCGGGTGGGGCGCTAGGTGGTTTGGTGTCGCAGTCGATGATGCTTGGGATTAAGCGGGGTTTGTACTCAAACGAAGCAGGACAAGGCTCTGCCCCAAATGCCGCTGCGGCTGCGGATGTACCTCACCCCGCCACACAAGGACTGATTCAAAGTTTGGGCGTTTTTGTGGATACCATTATTGTCTGTTCTTGTACTGCGTTTATTATTTTATTATCAAAATTACCCACCGCTGATTTGACAGGGATTCAATTGACCCAAGCTGCATTAGAAAGTCATGTGGGTTCATGGGCGCAAATTTTCCTAGCGGTAGTGCTGTTTATGTTCGCTTTTTCGAGTATTATTGGCAACTACGCCTACGCCGAAACCAACGTGCAATATCTTAAGAATCATCCAATGATTTTGAATGTCTTTCGTATTTTAGTGCTTGCCTTTGTGTATTTTGGTTCTGTGGCTGAAGTGCCTATGGTGTGGGATATGGGGGATTTGATGATGGCGATTATGGCGTACATTAATCTTGTCAGTATCGTCCTGTTGTCAAAATATGTATTTATTTTGGCAAAAGATTATTCCGCTCAAATCAAATCAGGTGTTAAGCATCCTGTTTTTAACATCAATAAATACCCCGCCATGAAAGCCAAAATCACATCGGGAATTTGGGAAAAATAACGATTAGACAATAAAAAAAGCCGTTGGTTATCAATGGCTTTTTTATTGTTTGGCTGGGTATCATAAGCGATACCAACAAATAGTGCGTTTTTTTATAGGTTTTTAAAACAGGGTTTAAAATAGGCTTTAATACCCAATCAGATGATTGATTTTTCAAACACTTGCCGTAATTCAAAACTGGTATGCACTTGTGCGATACCTTCAATACGGTTTAGACGATGCAATAAAAATTCTTCGTAATGCGCCATATCTTTGACCAAAGCTTTGATAAGATAGTCTTCGCTGCGCCCTGTTACAATACTACAGCTGACCACTTCAGGAAATTCTCGTAGTTTTTTTTCAAAATTGCTAAAGCGTTCTGCCGTATGTTTATCCATGCTAATGGCAATATAGACTGACAGTTGATAACCTAATTTTCTAGGGTCAGTGGTGACACTATAACCCGTGATAACACCTGAATCCTCTAATTGTTTGACTCTGCGCGCACAGGGAGTAGGACTTAAGTTTACGCTTTCTGCCAATTCAAGGTTACTTATGCGCGCATTTTCTCGTAATAGCGCTAAAATTTGTCTGTCTATTTTATCTAATGAAGCCATCATAAATTCTCAAATTTAGTGGTTTTGGCTACATAATATAATTATATTAGCCATAAATATCAAATTCTATATATTTTATAGCAAAATTTGGTTACTTCAACTACAAAAAAATGGGTATAATTTCAGCATAAAATTTTAAGCAAAATTAAATTTGGAGAATTAGCATGTCAATACAACCCAAAAACGCGGCTTTTAATCATAAAAAATACCAACCCTTTGCGTTTGCACCAAAGATGACCCAGCGTACTTGGCCTGATAAAACCATCACCAAAGCGCCCATATGGACGTCGGTGGATTTGCGAGATGGTAACCAAGCCTTGATTGAGCCGATGAGCATTGAACAAAAAATGCGCTTCTTTGACTTGTTGGTGCAAGTGGGTTTTAAAGAAATTGAGATTGGTTTTCCCTCGGCGGCGCAAGTTGAGTATGACTTTACCCGCAAATTAATCGAAGGCGGACACGTACCCGACGATGTGACCTTGCAGGTATTGGTCCAGGCACGCGAACATTTGATTCGCCGTACCTTTGAGTCGTTAAAAGGTGCCAAACGTGCCATCGTCCACGTATATAACTCAACCTCAAAAGTGCAGCGCGAAAAAGTGTATCAAAAAGATTATGATGACATTATTGCGATTGCGGTTGAAGGCGCAACATTGTTGCGTGATTTGGCGAAAGAATACCCTGAAACCGAATGGATTTTTGAATATTCCCCTGAAAGTTTCTCACAAACCGAGGTCGATTTTTCGGTCAAAATCTGTGATGAGGTGTGTAAAGTTTGGCGACCGGACTTAGGTCAGAAGGTAATCTTTAACTTGCCATCAACAGTAGAGAGCTCAACGCCCAATATTTATGCCGATCAGATTGAATATTTTTGCCAAAACTTACCCATGCGTGAGCATGTGATTGTGAGCCTTCACACGCATAATGACCGTGGCTGTGCCGTGGCTGCCAGTGAGTTGGGTTTGATGGCAGGGGCTGACCGTATTGAAGGCACGCTTTTTGGCAATGGCGAGCGCACAGGCAACATGGACATCATGGTCATGGCGATGAATATGTATAGCCAAGGCGTAGACCCACAGCTTGATTTTAGTAACATGAGCGAAATCGCCCAAGTGGTAAGTGAGTGCAATCAGTTACCGATTCATCCACGCCATCCCTACGTGGGCGAATTGGTATTTACCGCTTTTAGTGGCTCGCACCAAGATGCCATTAAAAAATCGCTAGATTATAACGAGAAAAATGCCGAAGCTACCCAAGGCTTATGGGATGTGGCGTACTTGCCGATTGATCCTTCTCATATCGGACGCGGCTATCAGGATGTCGTGCGTATCAATAGCCAGTCAGGTAAAGGCGGTGTTGCTTATATCTTGCAACGTGACTTTGGTTTTCATTTGCCACGCTGGACGCAAATTGACTTTAGCCGTGTCATTCAGCAAGAAGCCGAAAGTCGCCAGACAGAATTGACATCAGATGATGTTATTAGCGTGTTTGAAAACACCTATTTGAACCAATCTACTTTGGCGTTGCAAGATTATGAAATCAAGAACACGGCGGGTACAGTAAGCTTTACAGGCTCTGTACGCATGGGAGATGACATCATAGACGTTGTTGGTAATGGCAATGGTCCGTTGTCTGCCTTTATCAATGCCCTCTCTGCCAAATTGAACAAAAATATTCACGTTATCAACTATGCAGAGCATGCGTTAACGGTTGAAAGTCAAAGCCCGCTCACCCAAAACAACAGTGATGCCAATGCCGTTGCTTATTTACAGTTAAATATTGAAGGTGAGATTTATTCAGGTATCGGCACTTGCTCAAGCACCGTATCAGCGATGTTAAAAGCCGCCTTGTCTGCGTTGGCACAAGCGCAGATTGCCGATACTGAACATCATTAATTAGCTTTATAAAGCGCAAATTTATCAGTAGCTTTTATAATCAAAAGAGTAATTGCCCTAGTTGCTCTTTTTTTATGGGCTAACATGTGAAATGCCTAGATTAATAGTAAACAGGGCTGATAGCAAAAGTCGCTAATAGCAAAAGTGGTTTAATTCCAGACAAACCATTTTATGGTATGATAGAGGTACTTTAAATTTTACCGTAATAATAGAGTTGTATGATGCATTGCGATATTTATAAATTTAGCAAAAAAGATGACCTGTATGTGTACATTGCTCGCCCAGATTATCCCAATGACACGGACGAGATTCGTGACTGGTTGTCAGTGTTGCCCAAGGATTTTCGTCAAGCGATTGGGCGCGAAACCTTTGTGATGCATTTGGATTTGGCGAATACGCCAAAGCTTGCACGAGTCAATAAAGCAGAAGTGTTAGAAAAGTTACAAAACCAAGGGTATTTTGTGCAAATGCCGCCTGAAGATGTGTTGTTACGCCAAGCAAAATTAAATATGGCAGAAGCGCAGCAGAACAAGTGGCAGTAGCAAAATTTTAACCAAATGATTTGAATCATGCTAAAATAATCCATCTATTTTTGGCAAGGCAAAATTATGTTTGCATTTTTATCACTCGACCAAATCGGTAATGTGCTAGGCGAAATCATCATTTGGTGGGCACAGCTGGTTCAAGGTGTGCCGCCAGATAAATTACCTCTATATGCCTATGTGGGGTTTTCCATTGTCGTATTACTGCTTTGGATTTTAGTGGTACGGATTTTGCCAAAAACGCTTGCAGGTTTGAGTTGGATTATTCTATTTGCGATTTTGCTCACGCCAACCACTTCCCTTGGCACCCCGCCTGACATCGCACCAGCGAGTATTTCAGTGGTTTATGGGATTTTACTCAAAGATCCAGCAATTATCTTTAATGGGTTGCTACCAATTATGGTTGTGATTACAGTGGGCTGTATTTTGGGTTTCATTTGGCAAATTCTTCGAATGGGCATCGATAAAACCAACAAAAAACATGCGCTAAATAACGCCAATATCAGCCAGCCTAGCCGCTAAGTTATGATGGTGATAAGCCAACAAGCTGTTACGGCTTAACTTTTTATAGCTTAATCTTTTACAGCTTAACCTTTTACTTATAGCTTAACTTTCCCTAAAACTTATGATAGTCTAAAACTCATTTTTGACGATTATCATAGGTTTTTTTATGTCTGACCATCAGCCAACTAATGCTATCGACAATAGCGTCACCCAAAGCAGTTTTGCAAGCACCGATAGTTATATCGCCACTGATAGCCTAAAGCTTGCCGTCAATGCTGCGATTCGATTGCAAAAACCGTTACTCATCAAAGGGGAACCTGGCACGGGTAAAACGCTACTGGCTGAAGAAGTGGCAAAAAGTTTAGGTATGCCACTGTTAACTTGGCACATCAAATCAACCACCAAAGCCGAACAGGGCTTGTATGAGTATGATGCGGTATCACGCCTGCGAGATAGTCAATTGGGCGATGACCGCGTGTATGATATTGCCAACTACATCAAGCCAGGCAAGCTATGGCAAGCATTTACCAGTCCTGAGCGTGTGGTACTGCTCATTGATGAGATTGATAAAGCGGATATTGAGTTCCCCAACGACTTGCTGCATGAACTCGATAAAATGTCGTTTTATGTGTATGAAACCGGCGAAACGATTACCGCCGATCATCGTCCCGTTGTTATTATCACGTCAAACAATGAAAAAGAATTGCCTGATGCTTTCTTGCGTCGTTGCTTTTTTCATTATATTGATTTTCCTGACCAAGCAACCATGCGCGAAATTGTGGATGTGCATTTCCCCAATCTACAAGCAGACTTGGTGGATGAAGCGCTCAAGGTGTTCTACGGTTTGCGTGAAGTCAAAGGCTTAAAAAAACCGCCATCCACCTCTGAATTGGTAGATTGGATTAGTTTGCTGATGGCAGATGATTTGCAAGCGGGCAGTCAAAGTGCGATTGAGCGGTTGAAAAATCCAAGCGATAACTTACCGCCCATGGCGGGGGCATTGCTCAAAAATGAAAATGACTTGAGTTTACTTGAACGTATGGGCTTTATGCTGCGTCGTAGTCGATAGGGGATTGGTGTGTTTATCAATCTTTTTTATACCTTACGCACTTATGGTGTGCCAGTTTCCACCCGTGAATTGCTAGATCTTTATGCTTTGCTAGAAACAGGCATTGTGTTTGCCGACCGTGAACAATTCTACGAGCTGATTCGCCTATGTATGGTCAAAGACGAAAAATACTTTGATAAATTTGATAGGGCAATGGCAGATTATTTTGAAGGTATTGATACACTCGATATCGACGAGCTGATGGCAAAATTGGGTGATATCCCCAAAGAATGGCTGGAACTTAAACTTGACCCCAACAATCTCACCGAAGCCCAGCGGCGCCTACTTAAAAAATATGGCTCGTTTGAAGCACTCATGCAAGCACTAGAGGAACGCCTAAAAGAACAAAAAGAGCGACACCAAGGCGGTAACAAATGGGTTGGTACAGGCGGCTCATCGCCATTTGGTGCGTATGGCGACCATCCTGAAGGTGTACGAGTAGGGGGTGAAAGCCGAAAACGCTCAGCGGTCAAGGTGTGGGAGCAGCGCAAATACCGCGATTTGGATACGGATAACCAGTTAGAAACCCGCTCCATGCAGATGGCACTGCGTAAACTGCGTAAATTCGCCCGTGATGGGGCGGCTGATGAGCTGGATATTGGCTCAACCATCAAGAAAACCGCGCAAAAAGGGATGCTCGATGTGCAACTGCGTCCCGAACGCCGTAATCGTGTTAAAGTGCTCATGCTATTTGATATCGGTGGTAGCATGGACAGCTATATCGAAGCCTGTGAGCGCTTATTTGCCGCTGCTAAAAACGAGTTTAAGACGCTTGAGTTTTTTTATTTTCATAACTGCGTGTATGACTATGTTTGGACAGAAAATGCCCGCCGTAACGCCAGTGCCGTGCCCACATTGGATTTGCTACACAAATACGGCAGTGATTATCGGGTGATTTTTGTCGGTGATGCGGCAATGTCGCCTTATGAGTTGTTATCTGTCGGCGGCAGCGTTGAGTATATGAGCCAAGATACGGGGCAGGCGTGGCTAAAACGTATCACTAACCACTTTGATAAAGTCGCATGGCTTAACCCTGAGACACCAAGCTACTGGCAATACACCCAGACCATCGGCTTAATCAAAGATATCATGCAAGGGCATATGTACCCGATGACCTTGCATGGTATTGAAGATATGACCAAGTATTTGGCGCGGTAGTATTGTTAAGGCAATTAAAAAAGCATGAATCAATTTCATGCTTTTTTTTGTGCTGATAGGCTGCTAGTTTACCTAAAATCTGCTAGTCACCTAAAAGTTGATATTAAGCTAAAAGCTGCCTAGTCAGCTAACATTAGTTTGGACCACCCACACGTTCAATAACGACGTTGCCTGTGCCCGTGCTTGCTAAGCCAATTTGTTTGGCAGCGGCATACGATAAATCTAATACGCGATGGCTTGAAAATGGACCGCGGTCATTGACTTTTACCACAACGCTTTTACCGTTTGATTTGTTGGTTACTTTGATATAACAGTTCATTGGCAATGAGCGATGCGCCGCCGTCAATGAATTGGAATCAAAAGTATCACCGCTAGCAGTTTTACGACCTTGAAATTGACGACCATACCAAGAGGCGACACCGGTTTGGCTAAAGCGATTGACCGTATTGGATGCAACGGCAGAAAGACGCTCTAACACGTCTGAATCTTTGCTAGCTTGTGAAGTATCTTGGCTGATAAGTTGGCTGTCTAAGGCAAGGTTGCGAGGTTGGCGGGCTGATTTGACTAAGTCTGATGCATTGTTGTGCTGGCGGGTTAACTCATTAAGTACGTGATCTAAATTGCTCGTGGCTGCTTGGGTAGTTGAGCTAAGCGCCGTTACGCCACAAAAGCAAAGTAACGTCGCTACATTAGCTAAATTCGATTGACGCTTTGACATAATGACCTCTGAACAATCGCTCTTTACAATGAGCGCCTTATATTTGGGAGCGCATAAGCTTTCATATGTCATGCATACAAATCGCTTATAGGGCACCAAGAAAATTTATTAGATTTAACAATTAGTTTACAAATTTTACTTTGTTTCGGTATGTAATTGTTCAATATTGATGACCCACAATAAGCAATTACGCGATTAAAATCACGATTTATTTAGATAAAAGGTATAAAAAAATAGATAAACGGTAAAATTATTAAGTTTTACCATCATAATTGTTTAAAACTATTCATAAAAAAGGATATCTTTTATGTTAACTCTTTTACTTTTTTTACATTTAAAAATATCCAGTTACATAAAGAATTGTTTATAAATAGGCTATTTACAAACAAAATAGTTTCGAAAATAGTCTAAGAGTTATTTAACATTATGCGAGGCAATTGACATCACTAAACCAAATCCTGCCATTAAAGTAATTAAAGCAGTACCACCGTAGCTGATAAATGGCAAAGGAACACCGACAACTGGTAAAATACCTGCTACCATGCCGGCATTTACAAACACATAGACAAAAAATGACATAGCAATCGCGCCCGAGAGTAATTTGCTATAGACAGCAGTATTGGAGTAAGCAATAAATAAAGCGCGGCATAGAATACAAAAATACAGGAACATCAGTAAACTGACACCGATTAAGCCAAACTCTTCAGAAAAAGCCGCAATGATAAAATCGGTGTGACCTTCTGGTAGAAAGTGTAGATGAGATTGTGTGCCTTGCAAATAGCCTTTACCTGTGAGTCCCCCTGAGCCAATCGCGGTTTTTGACTGCATGATATTCCATCCAGCCCCCAAGGCATCGCTTTCAGGGTCTAGCAAAGTTAGCACACGTTTGCGCTGGTAGTCGTGTAGCAGGTATTCCCAAGCCACAAAAACAAAGGGAATAAACAGCGCCACCGCAGAGCCAATCATCCACCAAGGCAAACCCGATAAAAACAGCACAAATAAGCCACTAGACGCCACCAATAAAGAGGTACCCAAGTCGGGCTGTTCAGCGATTAGCAGCACGGGAATACCAATCGCCACCAGCGTGATAAGCACTGTTGATAAACTTGGCGGCAAGTCGCGTTTGGATAAAAACCAAGCAGTGAGCATCGGCATGCCAAGCTTCATAAACTCTGACGGCTGCACACTACCAAACCCAGGAATATCAATCCAGCGCTGCGCACCCAGTCGCACCTCGCCAATAATTTTGACCAATATCAGTAACGCCACGCCACCCACATAAAAAAATGGGGTAAAATCACGGTAAAGACTGGGCGGGATTTGCGCCATGACAATCATCACCACAAACGCGATGGTAAAACTAATGGTTTGACGGATGACCATCCCCATGTCTTGAGTAGAGGCACTGTATAAAATCGCTAAACCGAATAAAGCGGTGACAAACAATAGCATCAATAACCAAGGGTCTAAATGCACGCGCTGCCAAAAGGAGGGTAGACTGTCATTACCAAAGTGATGAGCTTGCCTAGAAAAACGGTACTGTCCAATCTTATCTGCCATACACACCAAACATCAAATTAACACGGTGACAATAAGTCTGTAAAAAGACACAAAAATAGGCTCAATAGTTTATATGGCTTAATGTGATTTTGGTAGTCTTAATAATGTAATAGTTTATAACACTTGTTTCATAGAAATAAGTCACTATATTAAGTGAGCTATTAATTCACCTTAATTATGTAGTGAACATAACTATTAAGTTAAGTAAGTGAAAATCAAGTTAAGTGAAAATAATTATCAAGTAGGCATGATTACCTAAACATATCAAGCCCACTTTTTTGACAGTTGCTCATAAGTCCGTGGTGTTTTTCCATTTTGACGAAACGTGAATAGGCAGTCCATGACACATCAAAACAAGACCAAAAATAAACCAACCATTATCGAAGACAACGCGCAAACAGCCCAATATGCCAAGCCCGAGAGTGCCAATACCAAGAATATCAATATTACGAAGACTCAGAATACCAAAACCAAGATTTTAACAGGCATTGTTGGCTCAGGGATGATAATGACATTGCTTATCGCCTGTAATCATCCCGTCACACCCGTCGATAACCGAAAACCTACTACGACCATCGTTCGTCAAACCCAGCCAAACCCTAAAAATCCTACTGTCACGCAGACTGACAATATGCGCGGTCTTATTCTCAACCGTCAAAACCCACCCCGACCTACAACAAATTATGGCGCACTCAAAAATAGCACACGATACAATAGTAACGTTGTTTATACCAATGATGCAGATTTTAAAGATTGGTTAGCTACCCACAGTTATCAGCAATCAGAAGTGTTGGCGTATCAAAATTATTTGCAAAGCCAATTAGGCACCATTCCGCCGATGGATCAGTTAATCACGAGTGCTAGAGATGCACGGCGCTGCGGTTTTGAGCCGTATGAAGTACCGCCTGCATCGCTATGGCAAAATATCGTGCCCACCCTGCAAATGCTGCAGCAACTGCAAAAACAAGGTTATTTGCCGTATTCGACAGTGATACGCTCCGTGTATCGAAACCCTGCATTGAATGATTGTGCGGGCGGTGCAGGCGAGAGTAAGCACATGACCAATGGTGCAATTGATATTTGGGTACCTGAAAACGAAGCCAACAAATGGGCGATAGAAAGCACCTTTGATGGGCTTTGCCAGTTTTGGCAGTCCAACGGGCAAGCTTATAGTTTTGGACTTGGCTTGTATCCGACAGGCTCGGTGCATCTTGATACGCAAGGCTTTCGAAAATGGGGCGCAAGCCATAGCTCAAGCTCATCACCCTGCCGTTTTTAACCTAGCGCAAGTGTTAACCCGTTAAGCTTTAACATGGGCTATTTAGCGGTTGTTGTTGTGTTTGGCGTGGCGTTGCCAACCGTCACAATCAAAAACTTGTTAGGGTCAATGAGGTCTTTATAGCTTTGATTGACAGCGTGAAGGTCAGCGCGTTGTACGCGCGTCACGTACTCGGTCAAGTAACTATCTGGCAGCTGATAAAACCCCATCATAGCAACTGTGGCATTCATGGCGGCATTGCTAGCAAAGCTGGTGGGAAAACTGTTGATTAAACTGTCTTTGGTTAAAGCCAATTCGTTTGCCGTCACCCCTTTTTCTAGGGTATTTTTGATGACTTGCTTGGTCGCCTCAATCGCTTCTTGCGACTTTTGGTTACGGGTAGAAAAGCTAATGGTATAACTACCTTGGGCAAGCATCGGCGTGGTGCTGCTATAAATGCCATAGGTGAGCCCGCGTTTTTTACGGATTTCTTCCATCAATCTGGCTTGAAAATTGCCGCCCCCGACGATTTCATCGGCAATGGCAAAGTTGGTTTGATGCTGCAAGCCTAAAGTATCCGCCACGCGTTTTTGACCCAATTGCCCCATCAAGACGGTGGTTTGGGTGCTGTCAAATGGAATATGAATCGTTTTAGCAGCGTTCAAAGGCTTGGCATCGGCAAGCTTTGGGGCAGCCGTGCCAACAGGCATTTGAGCGGTTAGCTGATTGGCAAGCGCCCGCGCGCGCTCAAGACTGATATCGCCTGTAATGGCAATATTTGCGTTCTTCGCCACCAAAAACTGCTGGCTAAAAGCTTTGAGATCGGTGGCATTAATTTTGGCAATGCTGTCTTCTGTGCCTTGGGTGGGGTGGGCGTAGGGATGATTGCCATAAAGCGCCGCAGCAAAGGCGTTGCTTGCGATGCTATCCGGGTTTTCTTTGGCCTGTTGCAGGCTGATTAAATACTGGGCTTTGGTACGTTCAAAATTTTTGTTTGGAAACGTAGGCTGGGTCATCATATCGCTCATTAAACCAAGCGCAGGGGATAAATGCGCCTCATCGGATAGACTGCGCAAACTCACAATAAACATGTCTTTATAAGCACGGGCAGATAAATCAATCCCAAGCTGCTCACTGGCCTCAGCAATCTCATCTTCGCTTTTATGGCGTGTGCCCTGATCCAGCATACTCGCGGTCAGACTGGCAATTCCAAAACCGCCTTTTTTAATGGCTTCATCACGAGCCGAGCCTGCATTAAAATACACACTGACATCCACAATCGGTAAATTGTGGGTTTGTACCAAAGCGACTGGGGTACCCGAATCCGTCGTAAAGTGGATGATATCGGGTAATGTCACTTTTAACGGCGTCGTCGTTTTTAGGCTGGTTAATTTGTCTAAAGCGGCAATGGGTGCAGTGGGGTCAACATTGCCATTACTGTGAGCGTCGCTATGGGTGGCAGGTTCTGCATAGCCCGCTTGCGTGGCAATGGTGGTCATTAGTAATAAGATTTTAGCTAAGCGTGGTTTCATTTTTTTCTCAACATTCTAAGGATGGTCTGACAGCAATGAGGGCAAATTAAGTCAGGATAAGTTAAGTTACTGGTTTTATAGTTATTTATTGGGTTTGTTTTCTTTCACCACATTGAGCACGGTTAGATTGTCGTTAGCCAAATAGTTGCTAGCGGCAGCGTGTAAGTCACTTTCTGTGATGCTATCTAAGATTTTGGGTAGGTTAAACACCATCCGATCATCAAGCCCAATGCTGTTTAGACTGCCAATCATCTGCGCTTGTCCGCTGATACTATCTTGGCTATAAATCAAGCTGGTCATGGTGTTGGTTTTGGCACGGGTCAGTTCACTTTGTGCAATCGGTTGGGTTTTAAGCGCGTCAATCTCATCCATGATTGCTTGTTTGGCTTGGGCAAGCGTAACGCCGTCGCGTGGGGTGGCTTGGATTAAAAATAGCCCATCGCCCCGGCTAAAGGCACTGTAACCACTGCCGACGGAGGCTAGTAGCTGTTTTTCCCGTACTAGGCGTTTTTCTAGGCGTGCAGATAGACCGCCATCGAGCACGTCGGCTAGTAGCGATAGACTATAGGCGGTTTTGGGGTCTTGTGCTGTGGTAAGCGTAGGCACGTTAAACGCCATCATCACCATAGGCACTTGTACCGGCAATTGGGTGGTTTTTTCTTGATAACCACGAAAGCCTGGCTGTATCACACTGGGGCGCTTTGGCAGGGTTTGCGGGTTTTTATCGGCAAAGTATTTTTTGACTTCATTGATGGCGTCTGTCGGATTGACATCGCCCACGATTACTAAGGTCGCATTGTTGGGCGCATACCATGTTTTATACCAATCGGTTAGGTCTTTTAAACTGATGGATTCGATTTCTGCCATGGGACCAATGACCGATTCGCCTTTGGGGCTGTTGGGATACGCCATTTTGCTAAACTGCTCATAGGCGCGGGCGTTTGGGTTATCATCGGTGCGCTGGCGGCGCTCTTCCATCACCACTTGGCGCTCAGCGGTAAAGTCACTGTCCTTTAGCTGTAAATCGGTCATCCGATCGGCTTCAAGCTCTAGGGCAAGCGCTAAGCGATTGGCAGGGAAAATTTCATAATATGCGGTGTAGTCATAGCTTGTAAAGGCATTATTGCTACCGCCAAATTTGGCGATGAGGCGTTCAAAATCTGCTGAGGACACGTTTTTTGTTCCCTTAAACATCATATGCTCAAGCAAATGCGACATACCGCCTAAGTTAGTGGGTTCATCCGCAGCACCCACGCGATACCATACTTGGCTTATCACCACAGGGGAGCGGTGATCTTCTTTGATAATCACCTTTAAGCCATTAGCCAGCGTATATTCATGGCGCGTTTTTGTATTGTCGCTGTCAAAATCTGTGCGGCTTGGCGTTTGCTGGGTTGCATCAGTTACCGCGTTAGCAGTTGGATGCACTTTAATAGGCGTATTCGCTAAAGTCGGGGTGGTTTTGGTCGGCATGGTTTTGGCTGCGATGGTCTGCGCAGTGCTGCAACCTGATACACTAAGCGTACAGGTCAAGGCGGCAGCAAGGATGGTAAGGTTAAAAAATGTAGGCTTTGACACAGGGTTTCGGTTTAACATAGTTTCTCTTTAACTTTTAATCTTTAATCTGGTTTTTCTGATTGTGGGGAAATGGGGTTTGCAGGCATTATAAAAGATAAACCATGATAACGGATGTTGGCATTGATTGCTATTTGAAAGCCCATTGCACGATTAAGTATGACTAAATACCACCTGCAAATTTTTAGCGCAGCAAGCTGTAAACGGACAGTTTTTTCCCATACCATACATCCTATGGGGTTAAGGGATTGACAGCATGTTTATTTCAAACTGCGAACAAACACTGTTATAATTTTATACATCTCAATATTTTAATGACAAATTTAACCATAGGCGATGATATGAGTAGCAACCAATTTAATAACAATGCTTCTAATAAGGTGGTAATTAATTTTAATAACCAACCGACTAATTTTGATGATGCTACGATGCCCAATCTGCCTGTGCAAGATGTGCCAATTATTGAAACGCCGCGTATCGCTGAAGCCGCCCAAACGTCAACGCTACAAGCACCTGCAGGCACACAGCAGCCATCTGCCAATACGGCTGAGCCAACCGCAGAACCCGAACAAAAAGGTGGCTGGTTTAGCCGCATGAAGCAAGGCTTGTCAAAAAGTCGTAAAAACTTGACCGAAGGCTTAACCAATATTTTGATTGGTGGTAAAGAAATTGACGATGAACTACTAGAAGAAGTCGAAGACCAACTGCTGGTCGCCGATATCGGGGTGAATGCCACCAATCGCATTATCAAAAACTTGACCGAAGCCACTGCCCGCGGTGATTTGATTTATTCGCATTCACTGTATAAAGCGCTACAAAAAGAACTAACCGATATCTTGACACCCAAAGTTGCACCGCTAGTGGTGGATACTAGCACAAAACCGTTTGTTATCTTGGTCGTTGGGGTCAATGGCGTGGGTAAAACTACCACCATCGGTAAACTTGCCAAACGTCTGCAAGGTGAAGGCAAATCAGTGATGTTAGCAGCGGGCGATACGTTCCGTGCGGCAGCCACCGAGCAATTGCAAGTTTGGGGGGAGCGCAATAATATCCCTGTTGTCGCCCAAGGTCATGGCTCAGACAGTGCCTCGGTGATTTTTGATGCCATTCAATCTGCCAAAGCCCGTGGCATTGACGTGCTGATTGCCGATACTGCAGGGCGTCTACAAAATAAAACCAATTTGATGGAAGAGCTGAAAAAAGTGATTCGCGTCATGCAAAAAGCCGATCCGACAGCGCCGCATGAATCGATGATTGTGCTCGACGCCGGTACAGGACAAAATGCCCTAAATCAAGTAGAAATTTTCAATGAAGCAGTGCCACTGACAGGCGTGACCGTCACCAAATTGGATGGTACGGCAAAAGGCGGCGTGGTATTTAATATCGCTGAAAACACCAATGTGCCGATTCGTTTTATTGGCGTGGGTGAAAAAATTGATGATTTGCGCCCATTTCAAGCCGATGATTTTGTCAAAGCGCTATTTGAAAAAGATGAATAACATGATAATGACGTCTTATCAACTTGCGAAAAATTTGCCAACCGTGACGCTTGTGGCGCATCAAGGCTGTTTGATTGCGCTCGATTGGCATACCCAAAAGACCCACAACCTATTAGCTAAGCTCAAGGTAAAAGTAGCCGTCATGAATTCGGTAGCGTTAAGTCACTCGATTGATGCCGATGCAAAAGTGCTAGTAGAGACCATCACTCAGCTAAAGGAGTATCACGCAGGTCAGCGACAAGTATTTGATATGCCCATCGCACTCTATACAGGCACACCCTTTCAGCAAAAAGTATGGCAAGCATTACGACAAATCCCTTACGGTGAAACAATCAGCTATGCACAGCTTGCGCTACAAGTGGATAATCCCAAAGGCTTTCGCGCAGTCGCGCAGGCCAATGGGCGCAACCCACTAAGTCTCATCATTCCTTGCCATCGCGTGATTGCTAGCGATGGCAAATTGGGCGGTTATACCGGTGGGATTGAGATTAAGCAAACATTGCTTGATATAGAGCAAGCAAGTTATCAGCGATAAACAATAACCCAATGAGGCGTTATTCTTTGTTATCTGCGTCTTTTTCTTCCCAAGTTTCTAAGCGTTCATAAATACGACCATAAACGGTATTTTTACGATATTTGCCTTTTTTGGTCATCTCATCCGGCGCCAGACCCGTCAATAAATACATGGCTTCATTGACATGCTCTACGGCATAGATGGTAAATTTACCTGCGGTCACGCTATCGATGATATCTTGACGCAGCATCAATTGCGCCAAATTGGCTTTGGGTACAATCACCCCTTGTTTACCCGTCAAGCCTTGCTCGACACACGCATCATAAAACCCGGCAATTTTGGCATTGACGCCGCCGACCGCTTGGACTTGACCAAATTGGTTCATCGAGCCAGTCACCGCAAAGCTTTGATTAATCGGGGTTTGCGATAGGGCAGACAGCAGCGCGCAGGTTTCGGCTACTGTCGCGCTATCGCCATCGATACCGCCATAACTTTGTTCAAAAGCCAGCGATGCGGTAAAGTTGAGCGTGTGGTCTTCTGCAAACAGCGCTTTTAGGTAACTGCTCATAATCAGCACGCCTTTGGCATGAATAGAGCCGCCTAAATCCACATCGCGCTCGATATCAACAATATCAGCATGCGCGGCACTGTGATGCACTGACGCTGTCAATCGGGCAGGCATGCCAAACTCGCTATCTGCGTAGCTGATGACTGTCAGCGCATTGATTTGACCAATCGCTTTGCCTTGGGTGCTAATCAGCTGTTGCCCTTTTTCTAGCTCTTGCCAGAACAATTGCCGTAAATAACCCGAGCGGTGGCGAATATCATCAATGGCTTGGCGGACATGGCTAGCGGTTACTGTGTTTTCAAGGCTAAGCTCTGATTGATTGATGATAGCATGACGATTGGCTTCGAGTAATAGCTGCGCTAATCTGTCCCCATGTAGACTTAACTCATGCTGGTCTTCTGCTTGCTCGCTGAGGTAATCCAATAAACACGCCAACGCGGTGTTATCAAACGTTAGCAATTGATATTTGCTTATCATATCGGCAATTTTGGCAGTCATCACTTGTTCGTTGGCGTGACTGCGTACCACGCGATCATGAAAATCTGCACGGATTTTGAATACGGCATTAAATTCAGGCTCAAAATCTAGCAGGTCATAATATAAGTCTGGCTCACCGAGTAAAATGACTTTGACATCAAGCTTAATCGGTTGTGGCTCAAGGCTGATACTGCCTGTCAGTGTCAGCATTTGCTCAAGGCTCGACATTTTGATTTGGCGGCTTTGTAGTGCGCGTTTGAGACCTTGCCACGCATACGGATATTCAAGCAAATTAGTTGCTTCAAGCACCAAATAACCGCCATTGGCACGATGCAGTGAACCGGCGCGAATCAGACTGACATCCGTTGACACAGTACCTAAATGGGTAATTTGCTCGACATGACCGAGTAAATTTAAATGGGTGGGTAAGTCTTCAAACACAATCGGTGCGCCTTGATCGGGCGCATGGCTTGCAATCACATTGACAAAATAGCGCGCTGGCAATGGCGAGAAATGGCTGGGCAAAAACTCTTCATCATCTTCATTGATGATTCGTTCTACATGATTGACGATATCGTCATGCACGTCTTGCAAATACTTACGAACCTTTGGTAAGGCTTGATACTTGTCAAATAACGGCTCCATCAATGGTTTTAAGGTACGCCGAGTCAATGAGTGGTGTAGCGCTTGTAGGGTCTGATTGGCTTCATCTTCAATTTGCTCAAGCTCAACGGTCAGTTGGCTCAAGCGTTTTTGCATGTGGTTTTTATCTTGATAATTGGCAACATACGGCGACTTTGGGGTTAAGCCAAAGCTGGCTTGATTGGTTGCACTCGAGGTATTACTAGATGCGCTAGTTGTAGTGCTAGAGGTTTGATTGGCTTTAAGGGGTAAAACTGGTACTTTACTACTGGATTTTTGGCGACCCAATTTATTAGCAGGTTTGATTGATAAATAACCATCGCTTGGCTCGATATCATTGTAACTGTCATTGCCATTGCCATCGGCTCGGTTGTCACTAAAATCAGATTTGATAAAAATCGGTTTATTGTCTGAAGGTCGCAGCGCCAATGCAAGTGAATACTGTTTGCCTTCTTCATGCAGCGCATGATAGACCTGTTCTTCTCGAAGGCTAATTTCATTCTTTATGGCTTCTACTTTACTTTGATAGTGCTCACTGCGAAAACGCTGATTGAGCTGACGTTTGGTGGTTAGCCAAAAGGTTTTGACATCTTCCGCTAATTGCTTGCCCATGCCAGCAGGAAGGTCAAGCGCAATCGGGGTGCGCGCATCAACAAAATTATGCACATACACCCAGTCATTGGGCGTGGGTTTTTGTTTGGCGTGTGCTTGTAGCAGGCGAGTGATTAAGGTGCGTTTGCCCAGTCCGTTTTCACCTGCAGCAAAGATATGATAACCATTGGCATTGATGTCAAGTGCAGTGGCAATCGCTTTACAGGCGCGCTCTTGCCCAAAGCCAATCTCAAGGGTTTTGGTATGGTTGCTATCTGTTGGCAAGGTCGCTGGGTCGGTATAACGGCGCAAGTGCGAGATTGCAACAGGCTGTAAATTGTCAGATTTGATGGTGTCGGTAATGATAGCGGAGGATTTTGAAGTCACAGCGGTAGTACGAACAGATTTTGCAAGGGTATTTTTCATAAAACAAGTTTCATCAACGCATTAAAAAGCGGTAGTGGGAAAGATCAACAATGACAGTTAGAGTGACAGTGCTTAGGGTCTGAAATCTAAGGTTTAGGGTCACTTATAGTTAACAGATAGGTTTTGGTAAGTGGTAATAAAGTATCAGTATGATGTGGTTTTTTGTTGATAAAATCAATGGCTATTTTTTCGCGAATCGTTGCCTTACGGTTTCAGCCGCAGTAATATAAAAGTTGATGGGCAAGTATTTGCTAAGATAACATATTGACGCTTAACACAATCGTTTGAGACAACAACATGGCTAAAACAGAAAACGGATTTATTTTAGCGCTGGATCAGGGCACTACCTCAAGCCGCAGTATCATCTTTGATAACCAATTAACACCCATCGCCATCGCCCAAAAGCCGCTTAATATCATCACCCCAAAAGCCGGGTTTATCGAGCAAAATGCCAATGACATCTGGCAGACCCAAATTAGTACCGCCCAAGAAGTGATTGCCAAAGCAGGATTATTGGCGACAGATATTTCAGCCATCGGTATCACCAACCAACGTGAGACCACCATAATTTGGCATAAAAAGACCGGTAAGCCTGTCGCACCCGCCATTGTCTGGCAAGATAGACGTACCCATCAGTGGTGCAAAGACTGGCGTGCTAAAGGCTTTGATGCCAAAATCCAACAAATTACTGGATTACGTATAGATCCGTATTTTAGTGCCAGCAAAATCGTATGGCTGTTAAACCAAAACCCTAAGCTTCGCCAGCAAGCGCTAGCAGGTGAGTTGGCTTTTGGTACCGTGGATAGTTGGCTACTGTTTAACATGACAGGCGAGCATAGCATTGATATCACTAACGCCTCACGCACCATGCTGATGTCTTTGCAAACAGGCGACTGGTCTGATGAATTATTGGATTTATTTGATATTCCCAAAACCATGTTACCTACCATCAAGCCATCGGATGGCGATTTTGGGGTCACCAAACAAGGGATGTTTGGCAAACAAATCCCAGTCACGGCAGTGCTCGGCGATCAGCAAGCGGCATTGTATGGGCAGGGCTGTAACCGGGCTGGCATGGCAAAATCCACCTATGGCACCGGCTGTTTTTTATTAATGAATACCGGCGATAAACCCTGTGTCAGTCATCAGCAATTACTCACCACCGTCGCTTGGCAAACCACACAGGCGAATCACACTCGTCAACCTAACCGGCATGAACCCTCAGGTAAATTGCCCAACTTGTTAAAACCTTTACAAAATTTACAACGACATAAAAAAACAAGCGTCACGCAAACACAATATGCGCTTGAAGGCAGTGTGTTTATGGCAGGTGCCATCGTGCAGTGGTTACGCGATAACTTAGGTATGATAGCGCGTAGCGAGGACATTGAAACCTTGGCGGCGCAAGTACCGGATAGCCAAGGAGTGACCCTGATTCCTGCCTTTACGGGGCTTGGCGCACCTTACTGGCGAGCAGATGCCACCGCAAGGCTTATCGGGCTGACACGCGGTACTACCAAAGCGCATATCGCTAGAGCTGCCTTAGAAGCGATTGCGCTGCAAGCTTATGATGTGTTAATCGCCATGCAAAAAGACAGCCCAGTACCACTGCACGAACTGCGCGTAGATGGGGGTGCTGCCAATAACAATATCTTAATGCAATTTCAAGCCGATATACTCAATGTTCCTGTGCTGCGACCGACGACCACTGAGAGTACCGCAAAAGGGGTGGCATTATTGGCAGGGCAAGCGGTGGGACTATATGATGACAGTAGCATTGGTGAAAGTTGGCAGTTAGACCGTATCTTTGAGCCTAAGATGGCCTTGTCTGAGCGCCAAGCCATCGTTGAGCGTTGGCAATTTTACATCAATCAACTATTAAACGAACAAAATTAAAGTAAGAAAATCATTAAAATAGCTTTAAAAAACTGAAAATAATGTAAAAACAGATAGTTAACTATATGACAAATTTTTTTAAAGACTCGACACGAGAGTGATTTTCGTTAGCAATTAAATGTATTAAGTAAAAAAAAGCACTTTATGTACTCAATTTTTAAATCCTGCTTAAAAATATCAGCAAATTTCGGCTAAAAATAGTGATTTTTTGTGTAGAAATTGAATAAAAAAATGTATAATGCTGCAAAATTCGACACTGTGTTGATAGTGATGAAAGTTAGAAATTTTTTTGGACAATACTCGTACAAGCAAGCAGGGATAACGGGTAACTCAACATTAAGGATATGACAGTGGACAATCAATTTGTTATCGCGACGGCAAATTTACTTAACTTTGCACTGCCCAATCGGGTTTTTTACCGAAACCAAGATGCGTATACGCCGCAGCAATATCAACAAAAGATTAATGCACTTGCCCCCATTTTTCGTCAATTGCAAGCTGATATCATTGGTTGCCAAGAAATTTGGGACGAGCAAGCACTCATTGACTTATGTCATGCAGCCGGTCTCAATGACTATCATGTAACTGTGCCGTTAGCCAGTAATCAGCCAGACAGTCCATTGACCCAAGGGCGAGGCGCTGTTGGTACCCCGAGCGTAGGTTTGGTGTCGCGTTTTGAGATTGTTAATACCCAATTGCTCACGCAGATGCCTGCGATTGCGTTGTTGGACGTTCCTGATGTTGGGCTTTATCAACAATTTAACCGTCCCCCGCTGATTGCCGACATCAGATTGCCAAATGGCATGGTGGTCACCGTGATTGTGGCGCATCTAAAAAGTAAACGCCCTGAGTTTTTAGAAAACGCGCAAGGCGAGCCGTTAGAAGATCGCAATGATCCGCTAATTCGAGTCCGCGCCAAGCTACGCAGTCTTTGTATGCGGGCAGCGGAAGCGGCAGGCATTCGCCAAGTGGTCATCGAAAAACTGTCACACAACAACCATCCGCTGATTTTGTTAGGGGATATGAATGATGTGATGCAAAGTGTCACTTGTCAGCTTTTAAGCGAATCGGGCGAAGTATTTTATGATAAGTCGATGCGCGATATCGTGCTGTATGATGCCTCTACGGTACAAAGCCGTATGCACTGGCTCAAAGATGTGGCGTACACCCATATCCACCAAGGTATGCCTGAAGTGCTTGACCAGATTTTGGTATCTGAACAGTTTTTAGCTGATAGTAAATTTAACATCGGGGAAGTATTACAAGTTGATTATTTTAACGATCATCTCAAATTTATTGTAGAACAACGCCCAACCGATCATGGATTGGTGCGGGCACAAATTAAACTTTATTCATAATCAGTCGATAGAGAGGAAATATGTCAAGCGCTTATGATGAAAAAATTGAGGATGTGTTGGTGGACTCTGAGCTCGCTCGCCGCTTAGTCCCTAACAAATTCAAGTTCACTAGCCAGCAAGGTCGTTTGCGTCGCCAAAAATTATTAGCCGCTGCTAAAGAGTTGAGCGCGACCCGACCTGTCAGTGAGATTAGTTTGGCTGATGTGTGTGAACGAGCGGACATTCCTAGAGCCTCAGCATATCACTTCTTCCCAAACGTTGAAGCTATTTTTTTGGCATTACGTTTTTTAAATGCGATAGAAATCTTTAACAAGCTTGAAAAAGTCGATGCCAAACAATTTAGTCGCTGGCAGGCTTATATCACCACAGTCATTGAGACAGGGGTTGATATTATTCAATCCGATTTAACGGTTGCCCGTTTGATTTATGAGACCAATACCCCAGATTTTGAGGGCAATGCGTTTGGCAGTGAAATCGAAAAAAGCCTGAGCCAAATGGTGTATGATAAGTTGTCTGAGCATTATAAAATGCCGGCTTTAGAAACCATTCATCAGCAGTTGTTAGTCGCGTACGGTATTATCAATGGTATTTTTATTTTGGCTTATCGCTCAGAAAAAGAAATTACCGATACCTATCGCCAAGAAGCGATTACAGCGGTGATTGCTTATCTACGTTGTTATCTACCTGAAAATTTGCCAAAAAACGGCTAATTTTATAACCTACTAGGGTTATAACCGATAGCCAATAAAATAGGCAATAAAAAACCCATCAGCGAGATGGGTTTTTTTACTTAAACAGAAAATCTACGATTAGATTTTGTTTTCAGTTTTTTGTGCGGTAGTGGTTACTGCGTCACCTGTTTTTGATACGTCTTTACCAAAACCTTTGATTGTATTACAACCTGTGACAGCAAACATAACAGCGATTGATGCAGCGATTAATTTTTTCATTTTAAATTTCCTCAGATATATCCATTATTTTTTAACAGTTTTTAACTACCAGTTTTTAGCTACCAGATTAAATCATGCGACTTTATTGATTCATAGAAGATTGGTTCATAAAAATTCAAATAAAGTAAAACATGCTTGGTAGAGCCATGGTAATGCAGGTTAGTCTAACGTCGCTATAGCGTTAATGTAACCAAAACTATCAAGTTGTAAAAAAAACTTAAATTTACGCAATAAGTATAGGTTTTTTGTAAATTAATCTTCGCATTTAGCGCTTTTTTATTTCAATCTGTTTTATTTAATCTGGTTAAGGATGTCGATATGATTCATGTGGTATTAGTTGAACCCAAAATGCCAAGCAACACAGGTAATATTATTCGGTTATGCGCCAATACGGGCGCAACGCTACATTTGGTTGAGCCACTAGGGTTTGAGTTAGAAGATAAAAAATTACGCCGAGCAGGGCTCGATTATCATGAATGGGCAAATGTCAAAGTACATGCCAATTGGCAGGATGCACAGGACAGCCTAAGTCAAAGTGGGGTGCAAAGAATCGTTGCCTTGACCACCAAGCTTAGCAAACCTTTATATGATGAAGATTTTGCGCAAGTGGCAAATATCGCTTTGGTATTTGGGTCAGAGACAGCCGGATTACCCGAGCCAATTCGCGCGGCAATTGGGCAAGACAACTGGTTGCGTTTGCCTATGTTGCCGACCTCTCGCAGTCTGAATTTATCCAACAGCGTGGCAATTACATTATTTGAAGTTTGGCGTCAGCAGGGGTTCGGCGGTGATAACGGTCACAGTATCGGTTATGACAATCTCATCCCTTATGACCCAAAATAACCGCAAAATTTATAAGCAATTTGCAGGTTTTGGCAACCCGGCAATGCGGTTAACATGGCGCGCGACAAGACCCGTGTTAAACATGGCTTGCAATTTGGCATTATCAATCGCCAATGAAGGCAATTGCTTGGATAAAAACTTGATTAAAGGACGGGTCGTTGGTGGATGGCTGTATAAATCATAATATTGACGCACCGCATCTATGATTTGATAGTGCTCAGGAGTTAACGTGACATCCAGCGTGTTCGCTAATTGTTGCGCGATATCGGGTGTCCAGGTTTGATGAGCTATCAAATGACCGTCTTGGTCAAGTTCGGGAAGTTGGGTCATAGTATTTATAAGTCAAAAGTGGTATCAAAATGAGGCGCTGTGGTTGGCTGTAGCGATACTTGAGCACACCAATCAAAGTCTGCTGATAGGTTCGCTTGCCACCCTTTGAATCTATCAAAATCTGCTAGCGCCAGCCAAGCGGGCGGCATATCATACATATCAAGGGATGCTAGCATATGGGCAAGCTTGCCTGTGGGCTTATTAAGTAGTAAGTTTAGCATGCCATGACCGATAGTCAGCTGAACTTGGTGATCAAACGCCGCCAGCGCAAACGCCATCGATAAGGCTTCATGACAAAGCAAAAACGTGTCAGCGTGAATATTAATGATAATTTTCATAGTAAATCGCTATCGCTAAACCCATCCCAATTAAAACTGATAAACCGTTTTTGCACTGTGCAGATGCATGGCTAATTCACCCAAACCGACTAATTCAAAGCCATCTGCCAAATTGTCACCTTGTAGCTGATGTCTAGTCGCATTGTCAGCATCTGTCACCCCGCGAGCCAAAGCGGCACTCACACATACTTGAATGGTTAAACCATGACTCATAGCAAAGTGTTGCCAGTTTTTTGCCATATTTTCGATATCATCTGGCAGCCAAATTAATCGGTTGGCCAACATCACCGCATCACTATATAAGAAAATTTTAAAATCGGTAGTAGTCAACGGGTTTTGCTCAACGGTTGTTTTACTATCGTTTGCCCATAGCGATTGGGCACATTCAAGCGCTTGTTTGGTGAGCGGATGACTAGGCGCATGTGTCATTAGCATCACAATCGGTGTATCCAACGTCGAAGTATTTGGCATAGCGGTATTATTCGATGTATTTATCAAATCAGTCATTTAACCATCTATAAGGCATTAATCTATAAAGCTGCAATATGCTCGCTATTTTAGCAAAATCGACCCCTATTTGCGATACTTGTAATAGCGGCGATAGTAGCGATACTTGTAATAGCTGCGGTGCAATTGTCATCAAACTGTTATCAAATTGACATGAGGTTGTCAATGGCGGCTTATAAGCTTAACCCATACAAAGGATTGATTTAATTTACCGAAACGGCTTTTGTAGTCAAATAAAGCAGTCGGTTGTAATGGTTGATAACATACTATGAGCGACAACACTGTAAACACTAATTTGTACCAGGCTTCGTCTGACACTCAGACGACGTCAGGCAATCAACAGAGCCCCTCAACTCAAGTTGCAGGCACGCCTTTTCATGACAATAGGCCATCACTGCATATCGCTTTGGTGACTGAAACGTGGTTGCCCGATATCAATGGGGTAGCTTCAAGCGTTTATCAAATCATGCGCGAACTCAAATCGATGGGGCATCGCATCACTTTGATTCGCCCCAAACAAAGCGATGAAGTCGAACAACATACCCTAACGACAGGGCTTAACACCGCGGCTGTTACCACTGATTTACAAGTGCCAAGTTTGCCCATTCCCTATTACCCGCATCTGCGCATGGGGCTACCTTGTTACCGATTTTTAACCAAGCAGCTGCGCAAGCTTCGTCCTGATATCGTGCATATCGTAACGGAAGGTCCTTTGGGGCTTGCGGCGTTGATTGCTGGCAAACAGCAAAGCATTAAAGTCTCTTCAGGTTATCACACCGCGTTCCATGATTTTAGCCGATACTTTGGTTGGAAAGTTGTCTCAGTGCCTTTGCTTGCGTATATGAAGCGTTTTCATAACCAGTGCAATGCTACGTGTATTCCAAGCCAGACCACCCAACATCAGCTCGCTGAATTTGGTTTCAAGCATTTGTACCAAGTCGGTCGTGGCGTTGATACAGCGCGCTATGCACCGAGCAAACGTAGCCAAGCATTACGGCAAAGCTGGGGTGTGGGCGAGGGTACCACAGTGTTAATGTGTGTGAGCCGTATTTCCCCTGAAAAAGGTATGGATACCGTCATTAAAAGCTTCAAAGCGCTACAATTACAGCAGCTGCATCGTCATGTCAAATTAGTGATTGTCGGTGATGGACCATACAAAGAAGCGCTCGTTAAACGGCATGCCAATGATACAAGCATTATTTTTGCAGGCTTTAAAACAGGTGAGGCGCTGGCAAGTTATTATGCCAGTGCCGATGCTTTTGTATTTGCTAGTCAAGTGGAAACTTTCGGTAATGTCGTCACCGAAGCGATGGCATCGGGGTTACCAATTTTTGCCTATCATGACGCGGCTGCGGCGCTGTTGGTGGATGATAGTTGTGGTAAAACCGTACCGCTTGGGCAAGAACAACGCTTTGTAGAGATGATCAGTGAATTGCCTAAACAACAACAGCTTGATCAGATGCGACTAGCTGCACGACACAAGGTGGCCGCTTTTTCTTGGCAAAAACCTGCCCAAGAAATGTTGACCATGTTTTATGAAGTGCTATCAATCCAGACCAATCCCCTAACAGCCAGCACAGTGACGCCAGCCATTTTGCCTTCTCAAGCACTCGCTCAACATCCGCTAGCGGATTCAACAATCGCCCCGACACCTCAGCCAGTTCCGCCGACTGTCGGGGCAAAAAAACAACCACGATATAGACATTCACCCCAAAATAGTCACCCAAGCCAAAGACCCGCTGAATCTGCCGCGTTTTTTTCCAAAACGTGATGTTCAAATAGGCAAAAAAAGGATGGCGCCATGAATCAATCCATGAATCAACCCATAAAAAAATCCAAACTGTCACTTGCCAATTCAGAATTCACCTGTACCTCTGTCGAAAACTTACCCAATTTAATGCGCAATTATTATCAGTTTTTGTACAGTAAACCTAAACTATATCATTTGCAAAAGCGCGTGCTGCAGTGGGATACTCGCTTATGTTTACGGGTAAATTTACTGTCACAATTGAAGTTTTTTGCGCAGTTTTTCAAAACCATCAGCCGCTTAGGCGATGGTTGGTTTTGGGCGGTATCGACGGTAGTGATGTTGGTGGTGTTACTATCGCAAGGACTGGTCGCTAGTATCGTCGCTATTAAAGTGTGTGCGGTATTACTCAGCAGTTTTTGTGGTTATTTGCTGTATAAGTATCTAAAAGTGCATACAGTACGTCCACGCCCTTACCAAGTACACCAAACCATTACTTTAGGCGAACGACCTTTAGATGTATTTAGTTTTCCATCAGGGCATACACTGCAAGCGGTATTGTTTACCACCATGATAGGTCATCAACTGCCGATGCTGTTATGGGTGTTGCTGCCATTTACGATGCTGGTGGCATTATCGCGCTTGGTGCTAGGGTTACATTATCCCACCGATGTGTTGGTGGGGGCAGGCATTGGCGCAACATTTGCAACCCTCGGTAGTAAAGTGAGTGATTACTTGGTTGCGTAAAGAATGTCGCCAAATAATGATATCGTTCACTATTAAGGCAATTGAAAGCCAAACTGCGCACACATCGTTAACCAATCTGTATCCACAGGCGCAGTGATATCAACACGCTGATTGTCGGTCAGTCTATTAAAAGCCAAGGTATAGGCATGTAACATCAAGCGATGCACGCCGATATGTTGACGGATAGCGCGATTTTGGTGATGATCGCCATAGCTGGTATCGCCAATAATCGGGTGAAAAACATGCTTCATGTGGCGACGTAGTTGGTGTTTTCGTCCGGTAATGGGCGTCAATCTAGCCAGACTAAAGCGTGAAGTGGGATAGCGTGCGCGCGCTTGAAACGGCTGCTCAGTTGTTGCCAAGCATTGCCAGTGCGTTTGCGCAGGTTGCAGTAAAGTTAATTCAGTAGGGCTGCTAAGGGATTCAGCAAACATTTCTGTCGAACTAAGCTTTCTTTGTTGTAGCGCCTGCAAACTTGGTTTATCGCCAATTTTATCCAAAATTTGTGTGAGTGGGTAATCAATCAGCCCTGACGTCTGCCCATCGACTGTCAAATATCCGCGCACGATGGCTAAGTAAGATTTTTGCACTTGCCTGTTTTCAAATTGCTCACACAGTTGCCGCGCTGATTCGCTCGATAAAGCAAACAGTAACACCCCTGACGTCGGCCGGTCTAAGCGATGAATCGGATAAACATATTGAGCCAATTGATCGCGCAGAGTCTGCATCACAAACTCGGTTTCATGACGGTCAAGCCAGCTTCGATGGACGAGCATACCCGCAGGCTTATTGACTGCCACACAGTGTTCATCTTGATATAAAATTTCTAACATAGGGTTTCCCCAAAAGCCACAGACATAAAAAAGGTCAGAATCGTATCTGACCTTTTCACCACGTTAACCATTATTCATGTTCGTTGTGCATCGGTGGGTGACGCTTAAAGCCACCGGTTTTAAACGCCAAGTAGATGATACCGATTACTGCCCAGCCTAAACCCATTTTGATGGCGATAGGCTCACTTTCTTTCCACATCAGCGCCACACTGATAAAGCCAAGCAGCGGCACAATCAAATACATAAATAAATCATAGGCACTGTGGTAGCGTTTTTCACGGATAATATAGGTCGCAATCACGGATAAATTAACAAAACTAAACGCCGTCAATGCCCCAAAACTAATCAAATGCGCGATGACATCAAACTCAATAAAACCTGCAGTTAACGCAATCACACCCGCGATATAGATATTGTAGGTTGGGGTCAAGTATTTTGGATGAATATGACCAAAAATACGTTTATTAATGACCCCATCACGCCCCATCACATACATCAAACGAGAGACACCGGCATGCGCAGAAATACCTGACGCCATCACCGTAACAATTGCAAAGCCCAGTACGGCAGCTTGAAACGCAGAACCACCGACCAACATCAAAATATCTGGCTGGGTAGCAGCCACATCTGGGAAATATTTATCAGGGGGTTGTGGGAAATAAATCTGCATAAAGTAAGTGCTAATGATAAACACAATACCTGCAATCAATGCGGTCAAGAAAATTGCTTTTGGTAGGGTTTTTTGCACATCTTTGGTTTCTTCCGCCAATGAGCTGAGTGAGTCAAAGCCTGTGAAAGAGAAACATAAAATCGTTGCACCACTGATAAGTGCCGTCATGTTGGCCATATCACTCCAAAACGGCTTTAAGCTCCATAATTGGTAAGCTGCATCATTGATAGTGCCATCCGCATTGGTGCCCGCCATCAATTTGCTATACACCAACCACGTAAATACACCGATAATCAATAGCTGAATAAACACAATCCAACTATTAAAATAAGCCACGACTTTGGAGCCATGCACATTAATCCAGGTCATAAATCCCGTCAGAATAAATACCCAAATCCATTTGTTGACATCAGGGAACAGTGCTTCAAGATAAATCACCGCTAGGATAATATTCACCAAAGGTGACAATAAATAATCCAACCAAGAAGACCAACCCACCATAAACCCGACATTGGGATGAATCGATTTTTGCGCATAGGTATATGCCGAGCCTGCCGAAGGATAACGACGAATCATGCTACCGTAACTTAGCGAGGTAAGCAAAATAGCGATCAATGCAATAATATAAGATGTTGGAACGTGCTGATGACTGGCTTCAGAAACCAAGCCGAAGGTATCAAATACGGTCATGGGCTGAATATACGCCAAACCAATAATGATAATGTGCCAGAGTGCTAATTGACGTTGCAATTTAGCGGGCGAATTAGTCGCAGTGGTGGTATTGTTCAAAGTTACCTTTCTCCTATACCCAGTGGTGTTAAAAACAGTCAGCTATCAAAAGACAAATGGGCGCTGTTTTTAGCCAGTTGAGAGTAGATTAATGCAGAGCATTTAATCCATGAAAAAAAAGAGCCTATTATAAACAAAAACTAAGAATAAACTATTAACAATTAAAAAATCCTGTTAAAAAAATCATGCATGGATTGTTTTATGCATGATTTTGTAAAATTTAACCTATAGTCAAAATAGCAGTACAATGGTTATTGGTCGCGATTGGCTTTTTCACGTTTTTTGAGTAACACCAACACTGCACCATTGCCACCTTGAGCCGCAGGCGCTGAGCAAAAAGCAAGCACTTCAGGAATCTGACGCAACCAGCCATTGACGCAAGTTTTTAAGATACTATCAATGCCTTTGCCATGAATGATTTTCACGCAATTTTCATTGTTTTTTTGAGCCTGCAAAATCAACTGACTCATGGCTTCACGCGACTCTTCAATGGTAGCACCATGTAAATCTACAGCGTCATACCAGCGAATCTTGCCTTGTTTGAGCTCATTAAACACTTTGTTTTGTAGCGTTGCGGTTTTATAACTTAAATAAGCATCGCCAGAGACGGGGTTGAGCAGCGCTTGCATATCAGACAATACATGCCCGCTATCATCGTCACCACCGACTGCCGCCGCGCGTTTGGCTAGCGTCGTTGCATCAAGCTTATTGCCAGCGTTATTTTTATCCGCCAAGTTTTTATCTTTGATTGGCTGCACGCCTGACATGGCTTGCATAAATAATAATTTATCATCATCAAGATGTTCGCTATTATATTTTTTAACTTGTTTGGCGACTTGTTGCTTGCTCAATAAACCCACGGTTTCAGTCGGTTTGCCGTTTTCATCGGTCTCTTTGGTTTGGCTGTGCCCTTTACTCAGTTCGGTTTTAAGCTGCTTTAACTGCTCTTGCATTTCTTTTGAAAATAAATTTGCCATACAATAACTCTATAAATCGGTATAAAAAATAGGGCGTTTATCGATGAAACGCCCTAACATCAATTATTTAACTTGGCTATTTTACGCATTTTGTTGTGATTGTGCCAATAACTTTGCTAATGCCGCGCCTGCATCGCCTGTTTTCATAAACTGTTCACCAATCAAAAACGCATGGATGTCATGGTCGAGCATCAATTTTACATCCTCTGCCGAATGAATCCCGCTTTCTGTCACCAATAAGCTATCTTGTGGAAACAGTGTTTTTAGGCGTAGGGTAGTGTCCAAACTCACATCAAAGTTATGTAGATTGCGATTATTAACCCCATACACGTTTTGGCGATGGGCGGGCAA
Source organism: Faucicola osloensis (assembly GCF_020041925.1). Taxonomy (GTDB): domain Bacteria; phylum Pseudomonadota; class Gammaproteobacteria; order Pseudomonadales; family Moraxellaceae; genus Faucicola; species Faucicola osloensis_D. The sequence continues at coordinate 2,159,608 of NZ_CP083409.1, forward strand.
GCGTAACGCGCGTTCGACTTCTATTTCATCATGGCACTCAATGAGCACACTCATGCCAAGTTTTAACGCCAATTCATGCAGCTCAGCGGCTTGCGCATCCGATAAACACGCCATAATCAGCAAAATACAATCTGCCCCAAGCGCACGTGATTGCAAAATGTGATACGGCTCAATCATAAAATCTTTGCGTAGCACAGGTAGGCTGACCGCTTGGCGCACTTGCAATAAATACGCATCCGAGCCTTGGAAGTAGTCGGTATCCGTCAATACCGATAAACAAGCGGCACCCGCTTGTTCATAGCCGACTGCGGTGGCGACAGCATCGAAATTAGGGGCAATGATGCCTTTGGATGGCGAGGCTTTTTTGACTTCCGCAATGACACGGATACCCGCTTTGCGCAAACTGCCGGCAAAATCACGGATGTCATCGCGGTTCGTTGCGGCAATTTGCTCAAGGTCGTGCCAAGATTGTTGTTGTTTGGCTCTGACCAGTTCTTGACGTTTGGTGTCGATAATTTTTTGTAATACCGAGGGGACTGCTTGATGAGGCATGGTTTTTCCAAAAATTTAATGAGAGGTGAATTGCTGAGTAAAGCTTGCTAATGCTGCCATTTTTTGCAAGGCTTTGCCACTGCTGATGATATCTTGTGCTATGGCTACGCCTTGTTTTATGGTATCTGCTTTACCTGCTACATAGATGGTCGCACCGGCGTTCAAGGCAATCATATCCGCTGCTTTTTTGGCGATGGGGGTTTTATTAGGATTGTTAGCCAGTGCTTCGCGGATGAGCGCTAGGCTTTGTGCGGGACTGTCAATGATTAAGCCTTTGAGCGTTTGCGATTCGATACCAACATCTTCAGGTTCGATATCATACACGCTGACTTTGCCACCTTTAAGTTCAGCCACGTGGGTATAAGTCGCCAGTGAGATTTCATCAAGATTATCCACTGAGCCGACGACTAGCACATGCTCGGCGCCAAGGTTTTTGAACACATTGGCAAGCGGTTCGCACAGCGAAGGATTAAATACCCCAATCATGGCATTTTTGACGCCCGCAGGGTTGGTCAAAGGTCCCAAAATATTAAACACCGTGCGCGTTTTTAGGGTACGGCGAATGGGCATGGCGTGTTTCATTGCCACATGGTGATTGGGCGCAAACAAAAAACCAATACCATGGGTTTTAATCGACTGGGTAATCTGCTCGGTATTTAACGCCAAATTAATACCCGCTTGCTGCAGCAAATCGGAACTGCCCGATTTGCCGGAAACGCCGCCATTACCATGCTTGGCGACATGACAGCCGGCAACCGCTGCGACCATGGTAGCGGCGGTAGATACATTAAACAAATTCGCGCCATCGCCCCCCGTACCCACAATATCGACGACATGGGGTACATCCGACAAATCCACTTTAATCGCCAGCTCCCGCATTACTTGGGCGGCGGCGGTGATTTCTTCGATGCTTTCACCTTTCATACGTAGCGCGGTGAGCAGCGCGCCCATCATGGCATCAGGGCATTGACCTTGCATGATGGCTAGCATGACGCCGCGCATTTCTGCATAGGTCAGGTCAATGGTATTGATGGCGCGATCCAGCGCGGTGGTAAGCAGTAGTTGGGTTTGCTCTGGGGTTAATGGTTGATTGTTTTCAATAGCCGTGGTAATGTCACCAAGATAAGGCGTTACAGTATGGGTCATGTCAGTCTCGTATGAGTTTTATGGCTTACACTTTATATATCATTGTACTAGTATACTATAACAAAGCCGAACTTTAAAGCCAAGTTTTAAAGCCAAACTTTAACCCGCAAAACTCAATTATCCCAGTCTAATGGTTAGCGTTTTGATAGTTTTCATAGTCTTCATAATTAGCTAAAAAATTTTTCAAAATCGCATACCCATGCTCACTCAAAATAGATTCTGGATGAAACTGCACCCCTTCAATCGGCAATGTTTTATGCCTAATGCCCATCACAGTGGGGGATGGCAGCGAATTATTTGGGTGAATATCATCACACCATGCGGTAACCTCTAGACAAGCAGGCAAACTGTCTGCCGCAATCGCTAAAGAATGATAGCGAGTGGCGTTAAAAGGCGAGGGAAGCCCAGCAAATATCCCTTGATGGTGATGAAAAACTTGCGACACCCGCCCATGCATAATCGTTGGGCAACGAATGATATGGGCGCCAAATGCTTGCCCAATCGCTTGATGACCCAAGCAAACGCCTAATATAGGAATAATGCCTGCACAGTCTTTGATAATATTCAACGTATTGCCTGCATCGCTTGGCGTACAAGGTCCGGGACCAATGACCAAATAATCGGGATTTAAACGAATAATGTCTTCACTGCTGCAAGCATCATTGCGCCAGACTTCAACGGGTTGTCCCAATTGCTCAAAATACTGCACCAAATTGTAGGTAAAACTGTCGTAGTTATCAATAAAAAGTAGCAATCCAGAAACCCTATGCTGTAATTGTCGGACGATGGTTAGCCAATGAAAAAACTTCACCGTTATTTTAGTTAATTATTTTATCACAACCATTATACAAGTGACTGAAACCGAATAAGTAAAGCTGAGTCACAGGGAGCAATGTTAATGATTTTCACTAAAATAGTTAAGAATATATTTTATGCACCATAAAAGTGAATATTGATAAAATTTTAATTAAAATGGTGCAATTGTTACAGTTGCATGGCGATTTGAAGGCTACATAGGCAGATAGTCATATCAGCCAACTTCATCCGCAAATCAGCCTACAAATAACTCATTGAATTTGATATAAAAATTTAATATCTATAATGTTATGAAAAAAGTTGGCACATAACTTGAAAGTTTAATCTCAACAAGCACCACTTTGTTTATCTCTTGTCACAGCACCAAAAAGAGTATAAAGTGGCGTAACGTTTTTTTAATCATTTTTTGCGTAAAAGGAAACGAGCAATGTCGAATAAATTTTTAGATTTAATCAAATCTAGCGAAGCAAAGTGGGTAGATTTTCGTTTTACCGATACTAAAGGTAAAGAGCAACATGTAAGCTATCCAGCTGACAGCATGGACGAAGACATTTTTGAAGAAGGGAAAATGTTCGATGGTTCATCAATCGCTGGTTGGAAAGGCATTGAAGCGTCAGATATGATTTTGATGCCAGATGCTGATACCGCATTTGTCGATCCTTTCTTTCGTGAAACGACCGTTGTTGTGACCTGTGACGTTATCGAGCCATCAACCATGCAAGGTTATGACCGTGACCCACGCTCAATCGCGCGACGTGCCGAAGAATACCTAAAATCAACAGGTATCGGTGATACCGCATTCTTTGGTCCAGAGCCAGAATTCTTCGTATTTGATGATGTAAAATGGTCAATCGACATGTCAGGCGCCCGTCACACCATCTCAGCTGATGAAGCCGCTTGGTCAACCGATAAAGAAATGGAAGGCGGTAACTATGCACACCGTCCACGCGTCAAAGGCGGTTACTTCCCAGTACCACCCGTTGATAGCTCACAAGATATGCGCGCTGATATGTGTGCCGCGGTAGAAGCGATTATGGGTGAAGGTCGTGTTGAAGTGCATCACCATGAAGTTGCCTCTTGCCAGCTAGAAATCGGTGTATCCTTTAACACCCTAGTTCGTAAAGCGGACGAAGTACAACAGTTCAAATATGCGGTACACAACGTTGCACACGAATATGGTAAGACTGCGACCTTTATGCCAAAACCGATGGTTGGTGATAATGGTTCAGGTATGCACGTTCATTTGTCAATCCAAAAAGATGGCAAAAACACCTTTGCCGGTGATGAATACGCAGGGCTGTCAGAAACGGCGCTTTTTGCAATCGGTGGTATCATCAAACATGCTCGTGCATTAAATGCCATCACTAACCCATCAACCAACAGCTACAAACGCCTAGTACCACATTACGAAGCGCCTATTAAACTGGCTTATTCAGCGCGTAACCGCTCAGCGTCAATTCGTATTCCATACGTGGCAAGCCCGAAAGGCAAGCGTATCGAAGCTCGCTTCCCAGACCCAGCAGCCAACCCTTATCTTTGCTTTGCCGCATTGTTGATGGCAGCGCTTGATGGTATCCAAAACAAAATCCATCCAGGTGAAGCGGCGGACAAAAACTTATACGACCTTCCACCAGAAGAAGAAGCATTGATCCCAACGGTGGCGGAGAACTTGGAAGTTGCGCTTAAAGCGTTAGAAGACGACCATGAATTCTTAACCAAAGGTGGCGTATTTACCAAAGAAATGCTTGACGCTTACATTGCCTTGAAAAAAGAAGAAGTAGAGCGTTACAACGTATCAGTTCATCCAATCGAATTTGATATGTACTACAGCTGCTAATAAGTTCGCTTTTCAAAAAACCCAACTTCACATTAAGTTGGGTTTTTTTATAGGAAATTTTTAGGCTAATAGGCAAAATTATTTAGGGATTCATTATCAAGCTTGCTAAAATATGCCCAATAATGGGTTTTGAGGGGAGGACTTATATGATTTTGACAAAATACAATAGCGATAATAATAGTAGTTTGCGGTATAGCTTTATACTCACGGCTATGGGGTTATTGTTGTCACAGTTAAGTCATGCTGAAGTGTATAAGACGACAACCTCAGAGGGGCAAGTGGTATATACCGATAATATCAATACCGCTTATCAATACAATAAAAACAGCAAGACTATCAGCGTATTAGATAAATTACCCACCCAATCACAGGTATCTTCGACGACGACTCAACCGGCGACAACATCCACTAGCTTGAACAATCAAGTTGATAACGCAGCGAGTACGGCTGCTGACAGTCGCCTGCCTGATAGATTAGGTGATAGCTTAACTGGTCGCTTATCGACCCAATCCATCTCAGCAAGCCAGCAAGGGGATTATGTATTAAGAATTGTATCGCCTGAAGCAGGACAAACGCTGCGACGTGGTAGTCAACCAATTGAGATTAATGTTGCCTTGACACCGAGTTTAAAAACAGGGGATAGAATCGTCTATCAACTTAATAACCAAACTTTAGCGACTATAAAAGACACTAGCTATACTATCGCTACTACCACGCTCGATCCTAACCCTTATACCATTACCGTAGGCGTTGAAAACGTCTTAGGGGAAGTCATCGCGCAAGACACTCGCGCTATCACTCTCATCAGTAATAATGTACTGTACCAAAAAAAACGTAAGGCGATTGCACAAGCACAAAAGAAGAAAGCCAATCAACCTTGGTATAAAAAAATACTTTAAGGCGTGATTAAATTTGCTTATATCATAAGGCCCTACCATAACCGATGCAGTTTTACCCAATCGAACACCATAGCTGGGTGGCTATTGATATTCATCATAATTTGAGTGAACAGGCTACGCTATCAAGCAATAAAATAAGGTTAACCCATAAAGCAGGGTCAATCAATAAAGCAGCGTCAACCCATAAAACAGGGTCAATGTATTGTCGTCAATTGCTAAAAAAGCTACAGCAAGCGCTCAATGTGACAGGCGAGTTAATGGATACAAACTTTCCTTATCATTTTATAACCGCTGATGGTTACACTTGGTATGTCAGTTTTAGCCATAGCCGCCAACATGCTGCAGTATTGATTTCGCCCTATACAAATATCGGCATTGATGTCGAAGACAGCGCAATTAGTCATCACGTTGCTTCGCGCTTTTTTTCACCCCATGAATACCAATGGTTAAATCAAAAACCTGCAGTCAATCAGGCAGTTTTACGAAACTTACTATGGCGACTTAAAGAATGTGCCATCAAAACCCATCAAAATGCCGACAAACAATTAATCAAAGAATTAAAGCATAATGTGCTAGATGAATTGGGCGAGGAAGTTATCAATCAACTCATTGGCGTCGATGAGATAAATGCTAAAGATAAGCCCATACAATGTGTGAAAACCGACGCTAAAATAGTTGGCAATTTTAGTAGCAAACCCTGTAGTTTTATTATCGTAAACCGTTAAATAGGGCTAAAAAATCGCTGTTTAAAAAAATAACCAATTCTTACGAAATTACTTTTTTTTGTAAAAAACCCATGCTATGATTGCTATAAGAACAATTTACTATGTAAGCGACATTGTAGAGAAATGTTTTAACAAACTATTACAAAAGCTTAACTAGTACATTATTTAGCAGGTGTAGGTAGCGAGTAGCTAAACTTACCTAGGCTTAACTAGCCTTGGTTAAAAAACTACTTTAAAAACCTACTATTAATAGTGTTAAAGGAAGTTATAATATGTCAGTTCGTGAACAAGGCATTGTAAAATGGTTTAATGATTCAAAAGGTTTTGGATTTATTCAGCGTAACAGCGGTGAAGATATTTTCGTTCATTTCCGCGCGATTCAAGGTGACGGCTACCGTTCACTTCAAGATGGTCAAAAAGTTGAATTCATCGTGGTTGAAGGTCAAAAAGGTCTTCAAGCTGAAGAAGTTACCAAAGTCGAATAAGTTAAGCCAAAAAGGGGTTGAAGTGTTATTTTTGACCTTTTTCCAAACCAAGTTGAGGTAATTAACTTGGTTTTTGTTGTTTCTCATAGCCAATGATTGATTGGTCAAAATAGGTTAAATCTCTGTGTTTCAAACTTTTTCACAATTACCCCTTCATCCAGCGCTCAAGCAAGCGATTGACCAACTAGGCTATCAAACGCTAACCCCTATCCAAGCGCAGATATTGCCCAATACACTCGCTGGGCAAGACGCCATTGGGCAGGCACAAACAGGTACAGGTAAAACAGCAACGTTTTTACTCACCATCATCAATGAATTGCTAAATAATCCTATAAACCCTGAGGCTGATGGCGATCGTTTTTTGGGTGAAACCCGTGCGCTGGTGCTCGCGCCGACTCGAGAACTGGCTCAACAAATTTATCAAGATTGCCTTGAACTTACTAAGTTTACCAAACTTCATACTGTTTGTTTGCTCGGTGGCACAGACTATGAGACGCAGTCAAAGCAGCTGCATCAAAAGTTTGTCGATATCATCATCGCCACCCCAGGTCGTTTGATTGATTTTTGCTTTCAGCACCATGTGTATCTCGATCGTCTTGAAATTTTGGTATTAGATGAAGCGGATAGAATGCTCGATATGGGATTTATACCTGATATCAAACGTTTGATTCGTATGATGCCCGCCAATACGCATCGGCAAACCCTGCTTTTCTCCGCTACCTTTAACCAAGATGTGATGAATTTGGCTTATCGCTGGTTATATCAGCCGATTTTTGTAGAGATTGCGCCCGAGCAAAAAATCAGTCAAAACATCGAGCAGCTATTTTTCACCTTGATGGAATCGGATAAACTGGCGGCGTTACAGCAAATTATTGAAAAAATTTCTCCCAAGAAAATGATTGTCTTTGCCAATCGTAAAGACCAAGTCAAGCGCCTGTATGACAAACTTAATCGTCAATATAAAGTAGTGATATTGTCAGGGGATGTCATACAAGCCAAACGCGAGAAGTATTTGGCACAATTTCGTCAAGGCGATGCCAATATTTTAGTGGCGACTGATGTCGCAGGGCGAGGTATTCATGTGGATGATGTGGCTTGTGTGGTCAATTACACCTTGCCAGACAGTCCTGATGATTACGTTCATCGTATCGGACGCACGGGTAGGGCAGGCAATAAAGGCATGAGTATAAGCTTTATCAGTGAAAACGACGGGTTTAACTTGCCGGCTATCGAGCAATATTTGGATGAAAGTATCAAAATGCAGCAATGGTCGAATGATACCCATTTTTTAGAGAATTAAACTTCTTAAGTGATAAAACATTAAGGGCGCTATCAATTAATAGCGCCCTTTTTTACGGCAAAAATACATTAATAAAAATAACGCTATAATCTAACGATATCGACTTTAACAAGACCATTTGAAGGATTAGCAATTTTGGTAAAAGCACCTTTTGACAAATCTAGCGTACGGCCATATTTGCCGAACCCGCCTGTGTCAGTCACTCGTACTACCACACTTTTACCATTGGCTTTGTTGGTGACTTTAAGTAGGCTACCTAATTTGTGCACATTGCTGGCAGCAGTCAGTGCATGTTGATTAAATTTCTCGCCAGACGCCGTGGTACGACCATGATGCTTGCCACCATACCATGAAACAACAGCAGCATTGGCTTGCTGGGTGACTAAAGTAGTAACAAACAAACTGGCAATGATATATTTCATCGGATGTTCCTTTTATCAATTAAAGCAGTCAATAATCTGACTACTTAAAGGTATCAAGGGGCATTTCCCGTGATTTACATATTAAAAACAAAGTAATATTGTTTAATATCACTTAAGGGATGTGTATTCTAATTACAAAGTTATGTTATTTCAAACATTTTATTGTAAACAAAATCTTTAATATCAGATGTATTTTGCTAAACATATAAGTTGTGTAACTTTATCGGATAGTTTTTCTAACCTGTTGATTTTATGTAAAAATGCTATCTTGAGTAGCTTATTAGACATAAAAAACGCAAAAAAAAGAGAATGCAGTAATCTGCATTCTCTTTTTTATAATATGGTGGAGATGGCGGGAGTTGAACCCGCGTCCGCCAGCACTACGCCCATGACTCTACATGTTTAGATTCTGTCTATGGCTTTAATGGTTGGCGAACCGACAGTCAGGATGCCAACCACGAGCCTCTTAAGTTTTGCTCAAATTGGCGAGACAACAATTTAAGCTATCCATCGTGCGTTCGCTTCAAGGAGAGCAACCAGACCAATGGCAATCTGTGCCGTCCCAAGCAGCCCTTAGGCTGCTAGAGCGTAAGTTTCGTCGTTTGCGACTAGTTTAAAATGTATATTTTATTTACGAGTGGACATACTCACTCGACATGCATCATTGAGTTTCATTACCAGCGTCGAAGCCAGAACATCCCCAAATGAACTGTGAATTATATAAGGTTAGTAGCTTAAAATACAAGGCTAAATGTCATAATAATTAAGTAAATTACTAAAAACACACACAGCTTTTAAAACTGTCCAAATGATTGTGATGCATTTGACGTATTGAGTTGATAAGCTAAACTGTTGAAGTAAGTAAAATTTTTTTGATATATTTTAATCAAAGAAACATTTAGGCTGGGTAAATTGAATAAGCTACAGGTAATTAATGGATGACAGGGAATAAAAAAAATTCGCCAAGCATCATACGGATGTCGCAAAATCAGCTCAAACGCCAGCGCGAGTGGGTGTATTTGGTGCATTTTTTAGCCATGCTGCATTTGCATCCTGCCAAAACCATCTCAGGTACGGATGATGGTAATGAGCCAGATTTTACCTGTATTTTTTATTGTGACAAAGGTGAATATACCATTGGCATCGAATTAACGACTTTGCCAAGACTACGCGATGGACTCAGTAATGATAATTTAATGTTAAAGCGTTGGTACTGGCAGTCGCTGCTACAAGTGTCAACCAAATTGACACCGACGCGTTTTAATGGTGCGGGCGAGATAGTAGGTACCAAAGCCAATTGGGCGAATTGGCAAAAGATTGATAATCGTAATATTTCGAATATATCGCAGCAATTTATCGAGCCATCGAGTGATTTGCCACATGCTACGCTCAGTAGTAAATTACAAAACGGTATTGCCAAAACCATGCGTTGGTTACCCAGTGCGTTTTTTACCGATATGGCAGATGAAAACGAAGATTTACCGATTGATTCCTACGTCAATCAAAGTGATATTGATGCAGTGATGAGCAAAAAAGCGCATAAAGTCCAAGCTTACCGCAAAAAAAGAGCGTTGGATGAAGTCTGGTTATTGATTCATACCAATGAACAGCAAGAAAAGGGCGTATTAACTTTTGACACAAGTGAAGCCTTGCATCACGGTAGTGAGTTTAATCGAGTATTTTTAACCTTATACCCCACCACGACACTGCTACAAATTGCTAAATAAAAAAGGCTAAATCTACATTTAGCCTTTTTTATGCTGAAAAATTTCATTTAATCATCGAGTTGTTCCATGACCTCATCAGTAAAGTTGACGTTGGTATAGACTTCTTGTACATCATCCAAATCTTCTAGCATATCAATCATTTTCATGATTTTTTTAGCATCTTCGACATCAGTGACATCCGCCATGGTTGAAGGAGACATGGTCACTTCTGCGTTGTCGGATTTTAAACCGGCTTTCTCTAAGGCATCCATCACCTCACCGAAGTTCTCTGGCTCAGTGACCACTGTGATGCTATCACCGTTATTTTCAATATCGGTTGCCCCTGCTTCAAGCGCCACTTCCATGATGGTGTCTTCTAGCGACACATCATCAAAGGTAATTTCACCGCGTTTGCTAAACATATAAGCCACTGAGCCTGATGTACCCAAGTTGCCACCATTTTTGCTAAAAGCGTGACGCACTTCGCCAACGGTACGGTTGAGGTTATCCGTCATGGTCTCGACAATCACCGCAACACCGCCCAAGCCATAGCCTTCATAGGTGATTTCTTGCATGTTGTCATTGTCACCGCCGCCTGCACCACGTTCAATCGCTCGTTTTACCGTGTCTTTGGTCATATTAACTGAGTTGGCTTTTTCCACCGCCGCACGCAAACGTGGGTTACTTGCTGGGTCTGGGTCGCCTTGTTTGGCAGCAGAGACCAGCTCACGAATGATTTTGGTAAAGACTTTACCTTTTGCCGCATCTTGTTTGGCTTTACGGTGTTTGATGTTTGCCCACTTGGAATGTCCGGCCATGAGTGTATCCTTTATCTAACTATCTAACGTAACAATCTGATTTTCAAAATTTTGCGTGCGCTATTATAAACGAGCAACCCCGATTTTTGATAGGGGGTTGCGCCTATGTCATCGCAGGAAATGTTATTGAAACTTAAAATCAAATCTAAAGGCGAGGCAAGTCGTCAGGTCGTGGCAATGTCGGCAAATCAATATAGCGGTGTATCAACTCACTTAAATCAATGGTTACCTTTAAATTGACCAAGTTCCAATACTGTCCAGAAATAGTTCGATCAAGCATCATGGTAAGTGGGGCAGGTTGAAAGCTTTGCCAGTATTTAAGCGACTCTTTTGCTTTGGCAATCGCTTGAAAATGGGTTTGGCTGGTGGCAAAGTCATAAGGCGCATGTTTGGATAAATCAAACAACTGCGTAAAACCATACGGGGTCAAACCAATCTGCAACCAATCGTTATAAAAGTTTGTGGGCAGTGGTTCATCATTGTCTTTTTTGATGCCAATGCTGACCAAATCTTGCTCAAGCGCTGTCACATCGCCGCTCAGGCAATGAATGGCAAAGCGTTTGAATAACGCAACTTCGTCATGACTGTAAGATTTGATACCACCAAAGTCATAGGCAATGACTGAGCCGTCGGGGCGAAACGCAAAGTTACCTGGATGGGGGTCACAATGCAGACGATACAGTTTGAACAATTGACCGGCACTAAAATCAAATAAGCGAGTGGCGATCTTTTGTTTGATGTCATTGTCCCAAGTCGCAGCCACTTCGAGCTTTTCACCCAGTTCTTGTGATAGGGTTAAAATACGTTTGGTCGAATGGCTATGAAAAACTTTGGGGATAATCAGCCCATCATCATCGCTGTGAAAACTGCCAAAAATTGCCAAATTATGGGCTTCTTTGGTGTAGTCAAGCTCGTCATACAGGCTATCACGGATTTCTGCAAAAATTTTATCTTGCAAGGTTTTATCCATATTGAGTACGCCAGTTATCTTAAGCGCCAAGCGAACGTGTTTTAAATCACTATCGATACTGGTATCAATGTCGGGGTATTGCACTTTGACTACGACCGCTTCACCGGTTGGCAACACCGCTTTATGGACTTGACCGATAGAGGCTGCCGCAAAGGGTGATTGATCAAACTGGGCAAACAACGCTTCAATCGGTTGCCCCAATTCTTTTTCAACCTGCTGTTTGATGACGGCAAACGGCATGGGCGGCGCGTCTTTTTGTAATTTCTCCAGCGCTTTTGAGACTTCGGGCGGGAACACATCTTTATACTGCGAGGCAATTTGACCCACTTTCATCACCGCACCTTTCATTTCGCCTAAGGTGTCGGCGATTTGCAGCCCTACGGTTTGCAGCATTTCGCTACGGGCTGTGAGTTTATCTTCTTCAGAGCCTGCAAAAGACTTAATAGAATTTTTAGCTGCTTTTCCTGCGATACTGGCAGTCATACCCGCAAGTTTTAAAAAACGTTTTTTTGATGACATAGTGGTTGTCTTATAGCAGAATTTTTTAATTAAGTTATCAGTGAAACTATCAGGTAAATTATCAAGTTTTAAGTATTGAGATTAGCAGAAAATGGCTATTTTTGCTATGTACCGTGCTGAAATTTAGCGAATTTTGTGCATAGCTTGGCATAAAAAACTTGGCACAAAAAAAGGCGCCACGATGACACCTTTTTTATCCAAATCGTTAAAAATTATTGTAAAAATAAGCGATAACCTAAATTATCGGTGAGGTTTTCGCACTCATAGCCAATGTCTTGCAGCTTGGCAAGTAATTGCTCGGCGGTTTGTTCACCCATTTGAATGCCCGCTAAGATACGCCCTTCAGCCGCCCCATGATTGCGATAGTGGAATAAAGAAATGTTAAACTGTGAGCCCAATTTTTCAAGGAAGTTAAGCAGCGCGCCAGGACGCTCGGGAAATTCGATGCGAAATAGTTGCTCGTCTTTTAATCCCGCGTGTCCGCCGATTAAATAGCGAATATGGGTCTTGGCGACTTCATCATCGGTCAAATCAATCGCAGCATCATCGGCTTCATTGAGTAACTGGTGGATTGCTTTGCGCTCTTTTTCGCCTTCTTTGAGGGCGATACCGACAAAAATATTGGCAGCGTGATGGGCGTAGTTGGGGTTGGTGTTGATGCGGTAATTAAATTCGGTGATGTTGCGACCTTTGAGTGAGCGGCAAAAATCCAAGAAAGCGCCTGTGCGCTCAGGAATGGTCACCCCAAAAATCGCTTCTTTTTTCTCACCAATTTCGGTACGTTCAGCAATGTAACGTAACCGGTCAAAATTCATGTTGGCACCACATAAAATCGCCACACAGTTTTTGCCTTGTAGGTTATGCGCCTCAATGTATTTTTTCATACCCGCGACTGCCAACGCCCCTGCAGGCTCAACGATGGTGCGGGTTTCATCATACACGTCTTTAATCGCCGCACACACTTCGTCATTGCTACAAGTGACCACATCAGGCTCGACCACGGGACCTGAGTTATCGCTTTTTGGCATACGGCAGACGTCAAACGGTATTTCACCCAGCTGCGCGACTGCCACCCCATCGACGAACAACCCCACTTGGGGTAGTCGCTTGCGTTCACCGGTATCAAGCGCGATTTTTAAACAGGCTGCTTCTTCTGGCTCGACTGCCACGACTTTGACATGCGGTGCAACTTCCCCCAAAAATGCCGCGACGCCTGAGATTAAGCCACCGCCACCAACGGCAACAAACACATATTCCATTTTACGCCATTGTTGTACTAGCTCCATGGCAATGGTACCTTGACCTGCGATGACCAATTCATCGTCATATGGCGGGATAAAGGTCAAGCCATCGGTTTGGGCGCGTTCAATGGCATAGCGGTTAGATTCATCAAAACTATCGCCATACAGCACCACATTACCGCCCAAGGACTTGACGGCACTGACTTTGATGTCGGGGGTGGTGGTCGGCATCACGATAATGTTATTGAGTCCCAAGCGGCTAGCAGAGAAGGCAACGCCTTGCGCGTGGTTGCCGGCAGAGGCACAAATCACGCCTTTGGCTTTGTCTACTTCGCTTAACTGGCTAATTCGATTGTAGGCACCCCGCAGCTTAAAAGAAAACACTGGCTGAAAATCTTCACGTTTAAAACGAATATCGTTGTTAAACCGTTCACTGAGTTTTTTGGCGGGTTCAAGCGGCGTTTGAATAGCAGCATCATACACGGTCGCTTGAAGGATAAGGCGTACCCAATCTGATAACATAATAATGACCTAAGTTTGAAAAATACGTTTGAAGATTTATTTTTACGCTCTGTGTGCTTTTATAACCAAAACAAAGCAAATCGTTAGAGAAGTAAAAAATAAGTGATTAGATTAGGACTTTAGGGTTTAGCTTGCAAGTGCTTTTACGGTAAAATAAGTTGGGTAATTGATAGCATTAAGTTTTCTATGTGTTTTTTTGATAAATTCCTAACAAGGCTGGGTCTATGAGTACGATGAATGCAAGCACGCAACAACAACAAAAACAAGCCGTGGCAGCAGACGCGTTAAAATATATCGAATCAGGCATGATTTTGGGCGTGGGGACGGGCAGTACCGTCAACTGCCTCATTGAATTATTGCCAAAAGTTAACCTAAAGGGCGCTGTGGCAAGCTCAAAGGTCACCGAAGATAAGCTCAAAGCCCTCGGTATTGAGGTGATGGATTTAAATTTCACGGGTGAGTTAGACTTATATATTGATGGTGCCGATGAAGTAAACGAGCACTTACAGCTAGTCAAAGGCGGTGGCGGCGCTTTAACCCGTGAAAAAATTGTTGCCGCTGCTTCTAAGCAGTTTATTTGCATGGTGGATGAAAGCAAATGGGTGCAGCAATTAGGCGTTGGCTTTCCACTACCGATTGAAGTATTGCCGCAAGCGCGCTCGTATGTGGCGCGTGAGTTAGTACAGCTTGGCGGTGAGCCGGTCTACCGTGAAGGATTTGTCACCGATTATGGCAATTTGATTTTGGATGTTTATGGCTTAGATATCGGCTTGGACATTGAGAAGGTAGCAGCGTTTGAAGCAAAGTTAAACAATATCGTTGGGGTAGTGTGTAATGGGTTATTTACTGCACAGCACGCGGATATCTTACTGATGGCAACGGCAGATGGCGTAAAAAAATTAACAGCCAAGTAAGTTACCATTAAGTTAACGGTTATCAGCAATGTTGTCACATAAAAAAAAAGACCAAGTCACGATGACTGGTCTTTTTTAGTTCATAACCGATGATGGCAGGCTCATTAGTGCATGTATTGACCGCCATTTACGTTGATGGTTTCACCTGTGATATAAGCAGCGCCATCGCTGACCAAATACACCACGGCAGCGGCAATCTCTTCAGGTTGAGCGATACGACCCATTGGGATGCCTGCTTTGATGCTTTCCATTACTTTTTCAGGCACTGCCATCACCATTTTAGTACCCGTATAACCGGGTGCAACCACGTTAACGGTCACCCCGGATTTAGCGCCTTCTTGTGCCAACGCTTTACTAAAGCCGATGATACCTGCCTTGGTGGCTGAGTAGTTGGTTTGACCAAACTGACCTTTTAAGCCATTAATTGAACTGATACTCACAATGCGCCCAGATTTTTGCTCAAGCATTTTGTTAAATACGGGTTGGGTGACCGTGAATAGTGATTTTAAGTTGGTATCAATCACCTCTGACCATTGCTCATAAGTCATTTTTTTGAAAGTCGTATCACGGGTGATACCTGCGTTATTTACCAACACATCAATGTGACCTGCTTTTTCAATTGCATCAACAATGGCTTTGGTGGCGGCTTCATGGTCAGTGAGATTGGTCTCAACAAAGGTGAAATCGCTGGCATTCAAGCCTTCTTCTTCTAACCAAGCTTCGCCGCGGTTGACCGTGCTATCCGCTTTAGGGGTGTAAGTTGCAATGATGTGATAGCCAGCTTGGATTAGCGCATGACAAATAGCGGTGCCAATACCACCTAGCGCACCTGTTACGAGGGCAATTTTTTTATTTGCAGTTGGGTTGTCCGTTGTCATCACAGTACGCTCCTTGTTGGTTGTGATTGTTGGTCGTAATAAAAAAATTCAATGATTAGGATATTTTATAAGATAAATATGTTGGTTTTTTTACAATTGAACATGCGGCTAAAAAATCAGTCACACGCGATTGATATCAGGGTCACAAAAAAACTATAGACCGAATATTCACATAAAGTTATTGACTTTTACTTCCTTGTTTTTTTTCATCATATATGAAAATTTGATAACTACCAATATTTTTTACGTTTTTATTTTTATTACAAACATTTTGCTACGTGCAAACGAGTATTTATAGGTTTGTGTGCTAAAAAAATTTGCAACAATAGCGGTTTGTGCTAGGCTATAAGGATAACTTTTAAGCAGTGTAAGGTTGAGCAAAATACTCTGTATCAACCGCACTTAAGCAAGGCTAATTGCAAAATCTCCCGCTTGATGGTACAAACTTGGCTTGGTTGTACAAACTTGATTGTATCGATACGCAAGCGTAAATGCTTAGTACTTATATATACCACGATGAGCTGGGTCTGTTTATTTAGTCTGTTTATTTATTTGCCACACGGAAATTAGAATGCCACAACTCTTACCGACGATAGAACAAATCGCTGTATTACAGCAAGCTAGTAATTTTGGCTATCAGTATTGGCAGACTAAAACAAACGTTGCACAAAGCTTTTTAAAAAGCTATCCGCTTACCCAAACGCTTGATGTCCAACATATCAAAGATTTAATACGCGATTATACGCTGGATGAAGATTACCAATTGGCGGATGAAGCAAGCGTGATGCGGGGGCTGCGTCATCTACGTAATTTGTTGATGATGCGCTGGATTTGGCAAGATGCATTAAATCTGATTAGTCTAGAGCAGCTGACATGGGAGTTGTCAAAATTTGCCGATTATTGTCTCATTTTTGCCAAAGACTATGTGTATCAAGATTTAATCAGGCGCTATGGCGAGCCGTATTTTTTTGATGAAAAAAATAAACCACACAAGGATGATTTAGCCATCATCGCCATGGGTAAAATGGGGGCAGAAGAGCTCAACTTATCAAGCGATATTGATTTGATTTTTGTCCATCAGGGGCAAGGTGAGACGGTGGTTGACCCGTTAAAACAATCAGGGTTAAAAGCTGCTAAATCCATCGACAACAAGAAATTTTTTACCAAATGGGGTCAAGGTATCATCAATCTGCTTGATAAAAACACCCAAGATGGTTTTGTATTTCGCATTGATATGCGCCTGCGTCCTTGGGGCGATGGCAGTGACTTGGCAATTCATTTATCGGCACTGGAAAAATATTTTGCCCAACACGGACGGGCATGGGAGCGATTTGCTTGGCTAAAAGCCAGAATCGTCAATCCTGTCACCTTTAGCGATAGCTTAGAAGCCCTTATCAAGCCGTTTGTATTTCGTTATTATGTCGATTATAGTGCCTTTGCCGCCCTACGTGAGATGAAATCGCTGATTCAAAACCAAGTCGAACAACGTCAAGATACCGACAATGTCAAGCTTGGGGCAGGTGGTATCCGTGATATTGAGTTTATCGTGCAGTCGTTTCAGTTGATTTATGGCGGGCGTGTCAGTGATATCAGAGTAAAAAACTGCCTACAAGCGATGAGCCAACTGGAAAAACATGGCTTTATCGATGCTGTGACCCATGAGCAATTGGCACAAGCCTATCGTTTTTTACGCAGATTGGAGCATGGTATCCAAGCCATCAATGATGAACAAACCCAGCGACTACCCCAAGATGCCAAACAGCGACATCAGCTTGCCCAAGTATTGGGGTTTGCCGATTGGACGGCATTGTTAGCCAAACTCAATGAATACCGCCAAACGGTAAAAATACCTTTTGACGAGCTGGTCAGTGATCGCCAACAGTCTGATGAACAACTACAAGTGGATCATCAGCACAATTTATCTGAACTTGAGCAAAAATTAAGCGCTGACAATAAAGATAAATTAAGCCAGTTTTGGCAAAGTAAGCTCATCACAGGGCTCAGTGAAGAAGCCAAGACTCGCCTAAATGCCGCTTATCCGATTCTAATCAATGGGTTGTTACATTCTGATTTAAGCGAAGATGCAATCAACGTGGCGTTACCTAGAATGTTGACACTGCTAGAGGCGGTAAGTCGTCGGTCAATTTATTTGGTCATGTTTGCCGAAAACCCAACGGCAGCCGCCAAATTGATTCCCATGTTGGCAGCAAGCCCTTGGATTGCGAGCGAATTGGTAAGTTATCCTGTTTTGCTAGATTCATTTATCCGTGAAAAATACCGTCATTTACCTGATAAGGCAGAACTCAGTGACATCCTGCGTCAGCAGTTGTTACGGGTAGAACCTAATGATGAAGAAGGGCTACTCAACGCCTTTCGTTTTTTCAAAAAAACCCAAGTCTTGGCAGTGGCGGCGAGTGATGTGTTGGCGGATAGACCGTTGATGAAAGTCTCTGATTCGCTCACCTTTATCGCTGAAGTGGTGCTTGAAAAAGCGTTGCAACGGGTATTTGGTGAATTGGTAAAAAAACATGGCTATCCTGTCAATGCCCAAGGCGAGCCTGTGAGTGAAGCGCATAATGGCTTTGCAATTATCGGTTATGGTAAGCTTGGCGGGCTTGAAATGAGTTATAGCTCAGATCTTGATCTTGTGTTTATTCATGATATTGATGAAGAAGCGATGACGCTCGGTGAAAAACCCATCAGCGGTATGAAGTTTGCCGCCCGCCTTGCCCAAAAACTGATGAATTATTTGACCACCCAAACGCGCGATGGCCGTGTCTATGAGATTGACATGCGCCTGCGTCCTTCGGGTCAAGCAGGTATGATGGTGGTGTCTACCCATGCGTTTGAACTTTACCAAATGCACAAAGCTTGGGCGTGGGAACACCAAGCGTTGGTTCGCGCACGTGCCATTTGCGGTGATAACCGGGTGATGACGCGATTTGACCAGATTCGTAAGGAAGTATTGTGTCTGCCGCGTGATAAAGACAGTGTCCGTATCGAAGTATCCACCATGCGGCATAAGATGCAAGACCATTTGGGCAGCAAACCGCATACCAAGCAGCAAGGGTTGTTTCATCTGAAACAAGATGCAGGCGGATTAGTTGATATTGAGTTTATTGCCCAGTTTGCTGTCTTGGCGTATGCCAATAGTTATCCTGCGTTGGCAGTTTGGAGTGACAATGTGCGTATCTTTGAAGCGCTTGCCAAAACAGGTATTATCGAAACCGAAATATGCCAACAGCTAACGCACGCTTATCTTCGTATCCGCAGTATGACGCATCGGTTGGCTTTGGCAGAGCAGCCGATACTGGTAGATGAAGCCCAGTGGCATGAACTACGCAATTTTGTTGATGCGCAATGGCATCGTTTAATCGGGCAGCGTCCAGAATAGATGTAACATCAATTTTTATTTCAAACAAAGTACTTTTTATTTCAAACAAAAATTTTTTATCTCAAACAAAAAACTAGGAGTAATCAATGGCAACAATTCCCAGCATGGCAGACCGTGATGGTTTTATTTGGATGGATGGCAACATGGTAGACTGGCGTGATGCCAAAATCCACGTATTAACCCACACACTGCACTACGGGATGGGCGTGTTTGAGGGGGTTCGAGCCTACAAAACCCATGATGGACGCACGGCGATTTTTCGTCTAGAAGACCATACCCAGCGCCTGCTAAATTCAGCTAAAATTTTCCAGCTTGCTGTACCCTATTCGTATGAAGAAGTGTTACAAGCACAAAAAGCCGTGGTACGTGAAAATAACCTTGAATCGGCATACCTACGCCCATTGATTTGGGTCGGTTCTGAAAAATTGGGTATCGCTGCCAAAGATAATAGCATTCATACCATCGTTGCCGCTTGGGTTTGGGGTGCTTATCTGGGTGAAGAAGGCATGGCAAAAGGTATCCGGGTAAAAACCTCAAGCTTTACCCATCACCATCCAAACGTCACCATGTGTAAAGCCAAAGCCGTCAGCAACTACCCAGTATCTATCATGTCAAACCAAGAAGTCACCCGTCATGGCTATGATGAAGCGGTATTGATGGATACCCAAGGCTATGTTTGTCAAGGCTCAGGGGAAAACTTATTTTTGGTTAAAGATGGTGAGCTTCATACACCAGATTTGTCAGGGGGTGCATTGGACGGCATTACCCGTCGTACGGTGATACAGTTTGCACAGGACTTGGGCATCAAAGTGCATGAGCGTAGAATCACCCGTGATGAATTTTATATCGCGGATGAAATCTTTATGACAGGTACTGCTGCTGAGATTACCCCAATTCGTGAATATGATGACCACGTCATTGGCTGCGGCGCGCGTGGTGAAATCACCGAAAAACTGCAAAGTCTATTTTTTGACGTGGTGCAAGGCAAAAATGATAAATACGCGCATTGGCTCAGCTATGTGGATGAATAATCGGTAAAATTGTAGATAAGTGAAAATAAGTAGATAAGTGAACATAAAAGGATAGTTATGTTAAAATGACTATCCTTATTTTTTGAAAAATTATCGGTACTTTGGAAGTGACATGACAACATCGAGTGCAACCACCCCGCTCAAACAAATTATTTGTATCAAATGGGGCACCAAATATGGCGCAGATTACGTTAATAAACTCTATGGAATGGTAAGCCGTAATATCACCCCGCCGTTTCGCTTTGTCTGCTTTACCGACAATACCGATGGCGTTCGTCCTGAAGTAGAATGTCAGGATTTGCCGCCCAGTGATATTGTGATGCCTACCAACACCCTTGGTAAATGGCCTAAGTCACGGCTTTGGAATGCACAGCTTGGCAATGTCACAGGAACGGTATTGTTTTTAGATCTTGATGTGGTTGTGGTGGGTAGCCTTGATGATTTTTTTAGTTTTGGCGATGACGATCAGACGGTTTTATCTTATAACCCAAGTAACCCCTTAGAGAAGCTAGGTCAAACCTCATGTTTTCGCTTCAAAGTCGGTAGTTTGGTTAGTCTGCTAGAAAAATTTCGTGCCGATCCACAAGGCGTGGCGGATAAATATCGCTTTGAGCAGCGTTTTGTCACTCGCAATGCACCAGGCGGGGTTAAGCTTTTTCCAAAAGAGTGGGTGGTGCATTTTCGCCGCAAATGCCGTCAGCCATTTCCGCTAAATTATTTTATCCCACCAAAACTGCCTCATGATGCACGCATTATTATTTTCCCGGGGGATTTGTATCCGCAAAATGCGATTGCAGGACAATACAACAAAAATTCTGCTGATAATGCTAAAGAACATTTAGGGCAATTATTCACCGCTGAAAAAATCAAAAAACCGATTTCACATTTACGCCATTTTATTTTGCCAACTGATTGGGTGGCAACGCATTGGCGAGAATAGAGGATAAACTATGGCGAACTTAGACCAACCTATCAAAATATTTATCGGCTGTGACCCTAATAACAGTGACCTTGAGCAGATGATGGTGCTAGATTATAGCTTGCACAAACATACCAGCGAGCCTGTCGAGATTATCTGGATGCAGTTAAGCCGTGACCCAAGCAGCGTATGGTATTCCAATCCGCAAACAGGCGAGGGCTGGCATACCGAAAAATGGGCGACCCCGTTTTCGGGCTTTCGTTGGGCAATCCCCGAATATTGTGGCTTTAGCGGACGGGCGATTTATATGGATGCCGATATGGTGGTGTTGGACGATATCGCTAAATTGTGGCAGCATCCGATATCTGATGAGGCGATCCTTGCGGCTAAAGGCGATGGCGATTTGATGCGACTGTGCACCTGCGTATGGGATTGCCAAAAAGCCAAGGATTATCTTCAGCCTGTGGCACAGCTACAAGCCGATCCTGAAAGCCATAGCAAAATGATGGCAAAATTTAAAGCCAATCCGCAACTCATACAGCTCTACCAAGACAGCTTTAATTGTGTGGATGGCGAAGATTTAGCGATTGAGGATATTCGGATTTTGCATTATTCGGACATGGGAACGCAGTTTAGCCATAAATATTCCTTACCGCGCTTACAAGCCGAGGGCAAAACGCATTGGTTTGATGGGCAGATTTTGCCGCACCCGCGTCAAGATTTGGTTGAGCTTTTCGATACCTATTATCAAGAGGCGATACAAGCGGGCTATAGTATTGAAAACTATCGCACTACGCCGTTTGGTGAGTTTCCAAAAAGAACTTATAAAAAAGGTTACAGAGGTAATGCGGTCACTCGTCCTGCGAAAAAACCTTCTTTATTTAGTCGTTGGTTTAAATAGTTCATAGAGTATTAAATGGCATTGGTTCAGTCACAAAAAATCGTATTAGTGATTAATTCACTGCAAGGCGGTGGGGCAGAAAAATTTGTTTTGACCTTGGGGGAAGCCTTTTACCAGATGGGTTTTGAGGTGCATATTGTCCGATTTGACCCGATTGTCGAACATACATTAAGCGAAAATTTAATCTATCATCTTATTCCTTTTCGCAATTATCGACGCTTGCCGAAAGGTAAAATTCGGTATTTCTTTTTTGCTCGCGCGGTTGATGGCTATATCAATAAACATATTGGTCAGCCTGTGGCAATATTCGTGAACTTGTACCGCGAACATGAGGTATTTTATTATTCAAGGCAAAAAAAGGTGGCGTATGTCATCCATAATCAACTGAGTGAAAAATTAAAACTTACCACCTTGCCGCCCAAGCAGCTTTCTCACTTTCAACGGATTTATACTAAATACCCTGCTATTTGTGTGAGTACTGGGGTGGAGCAAGATTTTGTCCATCAATTTGGCGAGCCGACCAAAACCACCACGATTTATAACCCCATCGACCGTGATAAAATCCGTGTGTTAGCTGAGGCAGCTAGCCCAGATTTACCCGTTATTACCCGACAGGGCTATCTTATTCATGTGGGCAGTTTTAAAGCGCAAAAAGGGCATGAAATTTTATTGCAAGCCTATGCCAATTCGGCACAGACATTGCCCTTGGTATTGGTGGGTAAGGGTAGTCTACAAGCGCAAATTGAGCAAAAAATTATCGCGTTAAACTTGCAAGATAAGGTGATTTTAACTGGGTTTCAAAAGAATCCTTACCCATCGCTAAAGCACGCCACAGGGTTTGTGTTATCCTCGCATTTTGAGGGCTTTGCATTGGTATTGGCTGAGTCATTGGCATTGGGCGTGCCTGCGATTAGCACCGATTGTCCGTCAGGACCTAGTGAGATTCTGACACCGCAGAATTTGGTGGCAGTGGCAGATATCCCTGCGTTAACTGAAAAAATCAACCAATTAATGAGCCATCCTAGCCAGTTTAACGTACCATTTAACGAAGCTTTTTTGCCGCAAAATGTTGCCCGTCAGTATTTGGCATTTATGGGGGTTGATTATGAATAAGCCCAAGCGAGAAAAGTGATGCTAAAAAATTATGTTATTAGTCTCGCTCATCATAGCAAGCGGCAAAGCCATATCCAACAAGAGTTTGCTAAGCAGCACATACCTTTTACTTTTTTTTCGGCGGTCACCCCGGATAAAAATACCCAAGTCGCTCAGCGACTGGCGATTGATATCACAAAGTCGGTATCTAGTGACACCGAAATTGCCTGTTTTTTAAGTCATGTTAGCTTGTGGCAACGCTGTGTGGATGAAAATCTTGATTATATCGGGATTTATGAGGATGATGTTTTTTTAGGTCAGCAGTTCGAGCAGTTTATTCGTCAAACTGATGTTTTTCAAAGCCAAGCTATCGATATTTTAAAATTAGAAAAGGTAAGCCCAAGGGTGCATTTGGCTCATCCGATAGTCTTACCTCAGAGTAAACGGACGATTTATGAATTAAAGTCTCGCCATTTAGGCGGGGCAGGTTATCTGCTATCCCATCGCGCTTGTCAGTATCTATTACAATATATTAGAAGCTTACCCCAGCTTGAGGCAGTCGATGTGATGCTATTTGATGTGGGGAAATACCCCAAGGCCCTGCCTGTATATCAGCTTGTACCTGCGATTGTGATTCAGGAGCATCATCTATTACCGCAAGTAGCTTTGGCAAGCAGCCTGCAGGCAACCAGAAGCCGAGAAATTAAACGACCTTTAACAGGGCTACAAAAAATCAAACGTGAAGTCCTGCGCGCGACACGCCCACTATATATGACCAACCTTACTTTTGAATAAACCTAAGGAGCCACTTGTGAGCTGCAACCCCTCAAATATCATTGTGTTGGTTATCAACTGCTTGCAGGGGGGCGGGGCAGAAAAGTCAGTATTGACGCTCGCGGAAGGCTTTTATCAACTGGGCTATAAAGTCCATGTCATCCGATTTAAAGCCACCACAGAATATGAACTTAGCCCACATATTGATTTTCATATTGTAAACTTTAAGTGGTTTAAATTAATCCCCAGTGATAGGGTACGTTACCAACAATTTGCCAAACATTTAGATAACTATATTTTAACGCATATTGGTCAGCCATGTTTGACGATTGCAAATTTGGAACGGGCGGACAAGGTGTTAAGCTATAGCCAATTACCCAATGTTATTCATGTGATTCGTAACACCCTTTCTCAAGAACTGAAATTAGCCCAAGCTCGCAATAAGCCTATCGATATAGCGCAGCTAAAGACGACCTATCATGCGCAGCCTTGTGTGGCGATTAGTGAAGGAGTGGCGGTGGATTTTAAGGCGACCTTAGGGCTGACGAATATTACCACGATTTATAACCCGATTGATAACAAGCTTATTGAGGCAATGGCAGGGGCATACCCGCTAGAGATTGCGGAATTTATTGTGCATGTGGGCAGCTTTAAATACCAAAAAGCCCATGATATTCTGCTAAAAGCCTATGCCAAAACCTCGCAACGTTATCCGCTGTATTTGGTGGGTCAAGGCAAGCTGATGGCAGAAACCAAACAGCTTGCGGTTGATTTAGGGATTAGCGACAAGGTGGTATTTACTGGCTTTAAATCTAACCCCTATCCGTATATCAAACACGCTAAATGCTTAGTGTTAAGTTCTCGATTTGAGGGTTTTGGGCGAGTGATTGCCGAAGCATTAGCCGTGGATACGCCTGTGATAAGCACCGACTGTCCGTATGGCCCTAGTGAGTTGTTACCAAAGCAAAATCTTGTCCCTGTCGATGATATTGACGCCTTAGCCCAATTATTAGAACAAGCAATGGCAAATCCATCGGCGTTTGCCGTGCCGTTTGATGAGCGATTTTTACCCAAAAATATCGCTAACCAATATATTGAGCGGTTCGTGACTTCTAATCTCCCCGATACGGAATAAATGTAAACAAATCTTTAGAGATGGGCGAGTGGTTATAAATTTGCACGCCTTTTTGCTGATAGTTGTGGGCTACCCAATCAAACGACGGTACGATACGGTGGGTGATAGCCTTATCAAGTTTGGTCGGGGCAGCATTGTTTTGGTTTTCATAAAACCGTGGCTGCTGGCTGTTGATTAAATCAATGCCATACAGATGTATCACTTGAAATCCTAGGGAATAAGCAAGCTGTAACGCCACCAACGCTACCGTTCCCCCTTCAACAAAGCCGTAACGAATATCCCAAGACACCCCAATTTTTTTATTGATGCTATGATAAGGGCTATGTTTTAGGTGTTTTAGTCGGGTACGTTTATTGAGTGTGACAGCTATTTTGCCTAAAAGGCTAGTTTGCTGAAGGGCAATCAAACTATCATCAATCGGTCTATCGACTGGATAAATGATATAGATATGGTCAGCATATTGAACTAAAAAATCGGGCGCATCTTGCCATAGTTGTTCTGCCACTAAAGCACTGATATACAGCGGATAATCCCCCCGATAATACTGCAGCGGAATACTACAGTTATGCTTAATAAAGCGTGGGTCGGTGATGATATACGCCACAATCTTGTCAAATTTATAGTGTTCGGTCAGGCTAATACTGCCATTTACAAATATAACCGACTCACAACCAAGCAGGTCAATGGCATTGGTCTGGATGCTTGGGCCTGACGCCAAAATATGTACCGTCGTATCAGAGACTTTTGGTAGCACAAATGCAGGATTGACAATACGTAGGGCGATTGTCTGAGTAGATCGGGTAAATATCAAAGAATGATTGGCTACCACCATGCTGATTTTTCATCCTTATGTAGTTGTTTTAATGTGGTGAATGCGCTAGGTTGGTCATGCAATCTAGCAAACACATTGAGTAAGAGTGTGGTAGAAAAAGGGTCTTCAGCGTAAAAATGCTGATACCGCTCACGCATATGTTTTAGTGTATCGTCCTTACCTAGCCTAAAATAGGTCAAACCAGCATACAGCGGTTTATGATGCGCGTACAAAACAGCAGATTTTTCCTCATCTAGACTGGCAGATGAACGACACAGATACTGCTGGGTTTCGTAGACCTTTACCGTATTAATCAAAGTAATAATATTGAGTAATACTGCCTTTCTAGTCGGTTTTGGATCAAAATCAATAAAGGTATCGCAGGCAGAGGCAATCCATCGTAAACTTAAATTATCCATCAGATAGTCAGTCTGCGTTTGCCAAAGATGGGTAAAGGTTTGAAAAGTTTTTTCAGGTTGAAACCGGCGGCGTAATAGTACAATTAGTATCGCATGATAAAAACTAAGTTCAGATTGTCCTATAAACTCGTGTTGCAACGTGGTTAAATGCGTGTATAAATTGCGAATACGCTGTGGCTCATAGTCCACAAGCGGGTTTATCGGTTCATCCACTTGGGTATCATCTAATAAATGAGGGTGGGCTTGAATAATCGTATCAATGATAGAACAAGCATCACTATCAATCATACGACTTTTCATCGCCTCAATATTTTGCCCGGCATAGTGGTCAATAATTTGATTCGCCCCAAGGCGTTTTTCACTTTTAAATAATAAAATAAACTTACGATACCAGTTTGCCATTTTTTATTATTCCTAAAACCGCAAGCTTATGTGAAATTTCTTTTAAGTTTAATTATCCGATGCTCAATTATCTATTAACTATCTAAGGCTTAACTATCAAAGATTGCGTTATCGCCAATAACCACTAATCCAGTCAGTTGGTAATACCTTACGATACCACTTACCGCTTTTACCCATGATGGCATCAGGTGGATTCACTTCCCCATGAAAAATCACCATTTTTGCCCCTTTAGGCAAAATCGGCGGTTTGACAAAACTTAAGGGAAATGGCTGCACACATTGGTATTTAAAGCTCACGCACCAAGACGCATCCCAATATTCAAGGTGGTGATGCTCACGCAAATAATTGGACAGGTAAGCTTGCTCATGGCGTACTTGGCTACGAATCGTGTCAAAATTTTGCTCAAAGTTAGACAATAAATTTGGGTAGGTGTTTTGTCCAACCTTGAAACGATACACCGATGAATTACCCACCATGCGCCACGGTTTTTTCCAATCACGGATAATCACCACACTGTCATCGTGCTGCGCTTGATACGTAAAAAAGCAATCAATATTATCGACAATCACAATATCAATATCCAAAAATAACGCCGTGCCTTTTAAATCGTATAATTGAGGGCTAAAGGTGGTCAGTTTTTTCCAGCCGCGTTCAGGAATATTACTGGGTAAATTGAGCTCAGGAATTGGGTAGCATTTGACGTTGGCATCTATCCCTGTGCTATCATCGGTCAAACATACCATTTGAAACGGTAGTGTTAAATGTCTGTTAACCATATTGTACAGGCGATTAACGTACTCAGCACCGTATTTGGTGCCCCATTTCATACAAATAATGTAACGGTTTTCATCAGGCAAAGCAGGCGCTGAAGTATAATTTGGTAAAGTCATAAGTAAATGATTATCATATTAAGTAAGTGAATTGATAATATCATGATTGCTAAGTTTTGGATAACGCTGGCGAACCGCTACCGCGATGGATGGCTCGGCATTATAAATAACCGGAAATCCTGGCACACGTTTAAAGCGCTTATAGCCCCACATATACTGACTGGGGAAACGGTCAATCATCCGCTCGATGGCGTGGTTCATCGCGGTTGTCGCTGTCACCATGTTTTTGTCATACAAGGCGGGGTCAGTTAACTCATCACAATAAATATCAAAGCCTTGTCCATCATCACGGCGTACACAGGTCAAACCCACCAAGCTACACTTTGTTTTACTGGCTAATTTGCTAGCAAGAGTGCTGGTTAGTGTCGGAATGCCAAAAAACGGCACCACTTCACCGCCAGATGGGTCAGGGACATGATCGGGCAATATGATACTAAAACCGCCTGCTTTTAAGGTTTTAAAAATCGCTTTGACCCCAGTAGCATCGGTTGGTACCAAAGTTGCGTTGAGCCGTTGACGCCCTTGCAATACAAACTGATTGGCTTGTTCACCTTTCACAGGTTTATACATAATGGTCGGTGCACCAAACTGGTTGAGCCACGCATTCATGATCTCCCATGTCCCCAAATGCGGCACAATTGCAAGCATGCCATTGGGGTTTTGTAAGCCTTGCATCAGAACTTGTTGATGATGTATGGTATGAATTTGTTTGACCGACCACGCAGGTGGCATCGCCCAGCTTTTAGCCGATTCGACCATATTTTTGCTTTGATTGGCAATACAGGCTCTGGCAAGCTGGTCACGCTGGGATTCGGTGAGTTCAGGATAGACAAGTCGTAAGTTAGTATCCACCGTTTTCATGGTACTTTTGTCACGACGAAGTGAAATGATAAAGCTTGCGATATGTGCCAACAGATACAGCATCCACATTGGCACATATTTAAGAAGAGTAAAGGCATTCATCTAATTAAAGGTGTCACCTTGATTAAGATTGTGGCGCTTTACTGTCTTTTTCGCGTATACGGATACCCAATTCACGCAGTTGTTTGCCATCCACGGGCGCAGGGGCTTCAGTCAGCGGACATTCAGCCGTTTTGGTTTTTGGGAAGGCGATGACGTCTCGAATCGATTGTGAGCCTGTCATTAGCATAATTAACCGGTCAAGACCGAATGCCAAACCACCGTGCGGTGGCGCACCGTATTTTAGCGCGTTAAGTAAGAATGAGAATTTTTCTTCGGCTTCGGCTTCAGAAATACCCAAGGCTTCAAATACCGCTTTTTGCATATCCAAAGTATTGATACGCAGTGAACCACCACCGATTTCAGTACCGTTTAATACCATGTCATAAGCGATAGACAGTGCGGTTTCTGGGTTGTTTTTCATCGCTTCAACCGTGCCTTTTGGCTTGGTGAAGGGATGGTGAACCGACGTCCATTTGCCGTCATCTGTTTCTTCAAACATTGGGAAATCCACCACCCAAAGCGGCGCCCATTCTTGGGTTAGCATATTTAGGTCTAGACCCAATTTGACACGCAGCGCACCCATGGCATCATTGACGACTTTGGCTTTATCCGCGCCAAAGAAGATAATATCACCGGTTTGCGCCTCAGTACGTTTAATCAGCTCGACCAATACTTCATCGGTCATGTTTTTGATAATCGGTGATTGTAGACCTGATTCTTTATCGACACCGTTGTTGATGTTGCTCACATCGTTGACTTTGATATAAGCCAGACCTTTTGCGCCATAGATGCCGACAAATTTAGTATACTCATCGATTTGTTTACGGGTGAGGTCGCTACCCTGTGGCACCCGAAGCGCCACCACACGACCTTTTGGGTCTTGGGCAGGGGCTGAGAATACTTTAAATTCCACAGACTGCATGATGTCAGCCACGTCAATTAACTTCATAGGAATACGCAAGTCTGGTTTGTCAGACGCATAATCACGCATGGCTTCGGCGTATGTCATACGTGGGAAGGTATCAAATTCAATGTTCATCATGGTTTTGAACAAGTCTTTTGTTAAGCCTTCGGCAATGTTCATGATATCTTCATCACTTAAGAATGAGGTTTCGATATCAATTTGGGTAAATTCTGGCTGGCGGTCAGCACGTAAGTCTTCATCACGAAAACATTTAGCAATTTGATAATAACGGTCAAAACCCGCTACCATCAACAGCTGTTTAAATAGCTGAGGTGACTGTGGCAATGCGTAAAACTCACCGTTTGATACGCGGCTAGGTACCAAATAATCACGCGCGCCTTCTGGGGTGGCACGGGTCAAGATGGGGGTTTCTACATCCAAGAAACCTTGGTCATCTAGGTAACGGCGAATGGTCGAAGTGGCTTTGGCACGAAACTTCATACGCTCTTGCATCTCTGGACGGCGCATGTCTAAAAAGCGATATTTTAGGCGCAGTTCTTCAGAAACGTTGGTGAACTCATCATTGAGGGGGAATGGCGGCGTCTCAGAGGTGGCGATTGTTTCGATGTCTTTGGCCAATAACTCCACTTGACCACTGGTCATGTTTTTGTTTTCAGTACCGGCATAACGCTGACGCACACGACCGGTGATTTTGAGTACATATTCAGAACGCGCGCTATCTGCTGTAGCGAATGCTTCTGGGGTATCTGGGTCGATGACCACTTGCAGTAGGCCTTCACGGTCACGCATATCCAAGAAAATAACCCCACCGTGGTCACGGCGACGATGCACCCAACCGCAAATAGTGATGGTTTGATCGTTTAAGTTTTCGGTGACAAGCCCGCAATAGTGTGTACGCATCATAATGAAGCAATCCCAATATTTTTCGTAATGTAAGAAGTAGCAAAAATTTTTATAAACGAATATTATGCCTTGTTTACTCAAATTTCACAATATGAAACACGGTTTATCATGCATATCTACTAGCCATGCCTGTCACAGACATTTCGCGAATATTGTGTGGATAAGCGATTGAAAACAGCAAAATAAACGCTATATAAAACCCATTGTGTGAATTTTTTCCTTAATTAGAGAATTATTATGCTATTTCAAAATGCCAAACATCCGGTTGAAATGAAAGTCACCCATTTAAATAAAGTCAAAGCCCAACGCAAACAACAATTACAATTGCAAATGGTGAATGATAAAGGGTTAACATCACTCATCAGCCGTGCATTTACAGACTTGACGAAAAAAGACAATACCAAAAAAACCCCCTCAAAATTTGGTCTGTTCAAAAATAAACCCGCCAACAAAAATTGTTTTGTGCTTGATTTTCATGGTGATATAAAAGCCACTGAAGTACAGCAACTGCGTGAAGAAATCAGCACGCTATTGACGGTTGCGCAAGCTGAAGATGAAGTCATTGTGCGCCTTGAATCATCAGGTGGTATGGTACATGCATATGGCCTCGCTGCCGCCCAGTTGGCACGTATAAAAGAAGCAGGGCTACACTTAACGGTTTGTATTGATAAAGTCGCTGCCAGTGGTGGCTATATGATGGCGTGTGTGGCTGATAAAATTTTGGCGGCGCCATTTGCGGTGGTGGGCTCGATTGGTGTGGTGGCACAAGTACCCAATTTTCATGATTTATTAGAAAAACATGACATCGATGTCGAAGTATTTACCGCAGGTAAATACAAACGCACAGTAACCGTTTTTGGTGAAAATACCGAAGAAGACAAACAAAAATTCCAACAAGAGCTGGAAGAAACGCACAAACTATTTAAAGACTTTGTACGTAAATACCGTCCAAGTTTGGATGTTGAACAAGTGGCAACCGGTGAGCATTGGTACGGTGAAGATGCGATTACGCGCAATTTGGTCGATGCCCTGCAAACATCGGACAGTTATATCTTAGAAAAAATGACAGATAGCGAATTGTATGCCATTCAATCTCGCCAAAAACCGACCATTGCGCAAAAGCTAGGCATCTCACAAGCGGCACAAGCGGTGGTAGCGACAGCGATTGATAAACTACCAGATGCCTTGGCAAAGTTAGAAAGCGCTAAAATGCCGATGGTTAAAAAATAACCTTAAGATAAAATAATAAAAACCTGTGACAAAAATCTATGAGGCTTGGCAGGTTTTTAAGTTTTAATGGCGACACATTTGGGCGTATAACTATGAAACTATTTATGTTAAAAATCGGGGCGCGTCCCCAAGGACGACTGATTGAACAGCATGATGTGATGTTTGTGATTGCAAATAGCCTAAGTGAAACAATTGACAGTGTCAATCAGCACTGGCCGGCAGTCAAAAACAACTGGCACTTAGACGCATGGCGAGAAGTGAAGCGGGTGGGTGATTATCAAATTTTGTTGTCGAAAGAGAGTTTGTCAAAGGATGGATGGTCAAAAGATAAAGAGCTTGCAGATGAGATGTTGGCAGATGATAGGGTAGATAACAAATTAGATAGTCACGGCAAGCAACTTTATTTTGTCAATTTAGGCGGTTATCTGCCGGATCAATTTGAAGAATTCCATTATAAAACACTTGTGATAGCCGAGACGCTAGGTAAAGCAACGGCGCAAGTTAAAAAAACGGCATTTTATCAAGACTATACGTTTGATAATGTCGATATCGCCAAAAGCGGCGTGGCAACCAGTCATGTTGATGATAAGCATCAACTAGACTTGGATGATATTCACTGTGTGGCTGATTTACTGCCAAATGACGTGGCGTTAACCATTCAGCCATTAACCGAGCCTGAAAAAAATCAGCTACCTGACGATGCGCTGCATATTGGTTATTTAAGTCTCAAGCAAATCAAAACCATGATTGACTAACCGGTGAAGCGTCTGATGGCGTATTTTGGTGCTGTCAATCATTGCCTTTACTCGGCTTTGCCTTTATAGTAGGCTCATTTTTAACCCCTTCTTTTTATCTATAAAAGCTTTGTATAACCAATGAAACAAGCCACCGCCCTTGATATCCTTAAAACTGGTAAAAACGTATTTTTAACAGGCTCAGCAGGGGCGGGCAAGACCTATACCATCAATCAGTATTTGCATTATCTGCGCGCAAGGGATGTTGCGGTCGCGGTGACGGCAAGTACAGGCATTGCTGCCACCCACATGAACGGCATGACCATTCACAGCTGGGCAGGCATCGGTATCAGTAATGAGTTAACTGCCAAAGATATCGCTCGAATCAAAAAACGTACGGTGGTTGTGGAGCGCATTGAGCGCACCAAAGTATTGGTGATTGATGAAATCTCGATGCTGCATCGACAGCAATTTGAGCTCATTAACCAAGTGCTACAAGCCATCAAAGAAAACACATTGCCGTTTGGTGGGATACAGCTATTGGTTGCCGGGGATTTTTTTCAGTTGCCGCCGATTGGTGAGCCCCATGAGAGCAACCGTGATAAATTTGCCTTTATGGCGCAAGCTTGGCTGGATGCAGATTTTCAAATTTGCTATTTATCTGAGCAGCACCGTCAGAAAACTGACAAAACAGCGGTGGCAGGCAACACCTATTATGGCTTGGATTTAAATGCGATTTTAAATCAGATTCGTAGCCAGCAGTTTACCCCCCATATCATGCCTGCTTTGACCGCTACGGCTGAGCATGTGCTAGCCGACAACCGTACCCGACTGTTTACCCACAATGTCAACGTGCAAGCCATCAATGAGCAGGAACTTGGTAAACTTACCACAGCGGCGCATACTTTTCGCGCTTGGGGAGAAGGCGACGAAAAGCTTGTAGAAACGCTAAAAAAATCCGTACGCAATACCCCAGAGCTGGTGCTCAAACTTGGCGCAAAAGTGATGTTTATCAAAAACAACGCCGAGCTCAATGTCTCAAATGGCACCATGGGCAAAGTAGTTGATTTTGTTTCCACGACCCTTAAACAACCAAATAAACAAACAGACGATAGCCCATCAAAAAATAGCCCATCAAACAATCACCCATCTGAGCCGCTCGATGAACAAGCGCTAGCAGCAGAGTCAAGTGCTTTGCTCGATGCCATCGAACAAGAACAACAAGCGGATATGGCAGACTTGCTGGATGAAGTCAACGGCGGTGCATCACAACAAATGCGACCTCACCACACGGGTGAGGATGACACCGCAGACACGGATGATGACAAATTATCGGAATTACTATACCCCTTGGTTGAGCTCAATGACGGCCGCAAAGTCATCGCCGAATATGATTCATGGCGTATTGATGATGAAGAGGGCGAAATACTGGCTGCCTATTATCACATCCCCTTGACGCTGGCGTGGGCGATTACCATTCACAAAAGCCAAGGCATGACGCTGGATGCGGCAGAAGTGGATTTGTCGAAAACCTTTGAAAAAGGGCAGGGCTATGTGGCTCTATCACGGTTAAAGCAGCTATCTGGGCTACAATTACTGGGTGTCAATGAATTAAGCTTACAGCTTGATCCCTTGGCGCGCGGCGCCGATCAGCGATTTCAGGCGATCAGTGCAGAACAAGAACGTGAATTTTTGACACGCAGTAAAAAACAGCTCAATGACCTTCATCGTGAATTTATCATTCAATGCCGGGGTACGCTGGATAAAGAAAAAATCGCTGCGTATGAAAATCGCGCCAAACAACAGCAAAAACTGATTGAAAAACGTCGTCATGCTGTACAGCAGCTGCAATCTTTGGCAGATGATGCGGCGGGCGTCATCACCCCCACGGTGCTGGAAACCAAAGCGCTGCTGGATGAAAGTTTGACCATCGCAGAAATTGCACAAGCCCGTAATCTAGCCCAATCAACCGTGATGGGACATATCGAGAAAATTGCTGAGCATTTTCCCCGCGCCAACATCGCGCATCTACGCCCTGAGGACGAATGGCTACAACCGATTGATAAGGCGTATCAAAAAATAGCCAAACGTGATGACAAACGCGATAAAGGTAACGATGGTAAGATCAAAATTCGCGCGATTGTCGAAGAATTGAGAAACGCCTATTCTTATAATGATGTGAAACTTGCCTTGTTGTTTTTAAAACCACAGGGCAATTGAGCACTTGTCTAGTAAGGAATATCCCTGATTGAATGCTTCTACCATCAAACCTTTTAACATCGCTATTAATGGCTTTGGTCGTATTGGGCGCAACGTGCTACGTGCTTATATCGAACGGTTTTGTCAAAATCCTTTACAATTACCGCCGTTAAATATCGTCGCCATCAATGATATTGCTGAGCCCGCGACCCTGTTACATCTACTCAAATATGACAGTACTCACGGTCGATTATCGGCGGTCAGTGATATCCATATCGAATTAAAAACAGTGGATTTAGGTGAAAAACAACAGCATTTTTTGCTATTAAGCCAAGGAGAATTTCGGCAAAAAATTGCATTGATACAGCAACCCCTTGCCACCAAATTACCTTGGGAAAAACTGGGCATCGACATGGTGCTTGAGAGCACGGGTCATTTTCGCAGCTATGAACAGGCGTCACAGCATATTATCGCGGGCGCCAAGCAGGTGATGATTGGGGCTGCCCCGTTTGATCATGTGGATGCCAGTATTGTAGTGGGCGTCAATGACCATGAGCTTAGCCGTGATAAAAAGATTTTATCCAGTGTGTCGTGTACCACCCAAGCGCTCGTGCCTTTACTATATGTATTGCATCATGCCTATGGCATCGAATCAGCGATGATGACCGAAATCCATGCAGTAACTGCTGACCAAACTGTGCTTGACCAAGTGCACCGTGATTTGCGCCGTGCACGGGCTTCTGGGCATAACATTATCCCAACCACATCAAGTAGTATCGCTGCGGTCAATCGGGTGATGCCGCATATGGCAGGCAAGGTGAATGGGTATTCTATCCGCGTACCGACCATGGATGTCGCGGCAATTGATGTGACATTTACCTTTGACAAAGCCACGGATGTTACTGCTATCAATCAGCTGTTAAAACATGCCAGTCGCCAAGATTTTGCAGGTATCATGGATTACAGTGATGAGCCGTTGGTGTCCAGTGACTTTATCCATGATGCGCATTCATTGGTGATTGATAGCTTACAGACCATGAGCGTGGGGCGGCAATTTAAAGTGTTTGCTTGGTATGATAATGAATGGGGCTACGCCAATCGGATGCTTGATATTTGTCAAACCTTAGCCAAACTATAAGCCTTAGCAGAGCTATAAAAAGAAAAAAATTATCAATTAAAAAAGGCGAAACCTAGTCAGTTTCGCCTTTTTTATGCCTAACAAAAATTAATGTCTAAAATGACGCATACCGGTGAACACCATCGCAATGCCATGCTCATCGGCTGCGGCGATGGTTTCATCATCGCGCATCGAGCCACCTGGCTGGATAATCGCCTTAATCCCCACCGCTGCGGCATTGTCAATACCATCACGGAACGGGAAGAAGGCATCTGATGCCATCACCGCACCCACAGGCGATAGACCAGCGTGCTCAGCTTTAATCGCGGCAATACGGGCTGAGTTGACACGGCTCATTTGACCTGCGCCTACCCCAATGGTACGCCCATCTTTGGCATACACAATGGCGTTGGATTTCACATATTTAGCGACTTGCCAAGTAAACAGCAAATCATCGAATTGTTGCTGAGTCGGCTGTACTTTTGTTACCACTTTTAAATCATCTAAAGTAATTAAGCCCAAGTCTTGCGCTTGCACCAATAAACCGCCGGTCACACGTTTAAAGTCAAATTGGGCTTGGCGCTCACTTGGGTTTGGTAATTCACCGCAGACTAATACGCGCACATTTTTCTTGGCAGATGTGACATCGAGTACACCGTCGGCAACGCTTGGGGCAATGATGACTTCAACAAATTGCTGATCCACAATGGCTTTTGCTGTTTTGATATCCAGCTCACGGTTAAAGGCGATGATACCGCCAAACGCCGATTCTGGGTCAGTGGCAAAGGCTTTTTGATAAGCATGGGTTAAGTCGGCATCCACGGCCACGCCACAAGGATTGGCGTGTTTAACAATGACACATGCAGGCATATCAAATGATTTCACGCATTCTAATGCCGCATCGGTATCTGCGATGTTGTTGTAAGATAGTTCTTTACCTTGTAATTGTTTAGCGGTGGCAATACTGGCTTCTTTTTGACTATTTACCTGCGCTTTTTCGACATAAAAAGCGGCTTGTTGATGCGGGTTTTCACCATAGCGTAAGTCTTGCGCTTTGTCCATTTGCACGTTAAAAGTACGCGGGAATTGGTCAGCCGATTCAAAGCTTTGCAGGCGGTTGCCTAAAAAGTTGGCAATCATACCGTCATAATGTGCGGTATGCTCAAATGCTTTTACCGCTAAATCAAATCGGGTGGTATCACTGATGCGACCGTTTGCTGTTAGTTCGCCCAAGATTGCTGCATAATCGTTGGGGCTTGTCACGATGCTGACATGGTCATGATTTTTTGCCGCGGCACGCACCATGGTAGGGCCACCAATATCAATGTTTTCGATGGCGTCTTCTTTGGTGACATTTGGGTTGGCAACGGTTTGGGCAAATGGATATAAATTGACAACCACCATGTCAATGCGGTCGATACCATGTTCTTGCATAATGGCATCATCAGTGCCGCGGCGACCTAAAATACCGCCATGAATTTTTGGATGCAGGGTTTTTACCCGCCCATCCATCATCTCTGCAAAACCTGTGTATTCTGCGACCTCAGTCACTGCTAAGTCATGTTGTTTGAGTAGTTTGTAGGTGCCGCCTGTTGATAGTAGACGAAAACCGTGGGTGATTAGACCTTTGGCAAAATCCACAATACCCGATTTATCAGAAACAGAGAGCAATGCATAAGCTTGATTCATAATTGACTCGACTCGTTGACAAAAAAACACTGGGTGCAGAAAAAACAAAAAGTCAGTTATGACGAACTGACTGATTGACTTTCATATCCCAACTCTATAAATCCCTAAATATAGGGATATCTTATCATAAAAAAGCGGGTATTTTTATCAATTATAATAATTGGTGGGTTTTGAGTTTTTTACGCAATGTACCGCGATTAAGTCCCAAAATCTCGGCGGTTTTGGTTTGATTGCCGCGGGTATGTTCAAGCACGACACTGATTAGCGGTTTTTCAAATTGTGACAACATAAGCTCATACAGTTGGGTCGGTTGTTGTTCTTTTAAGTTATCGAAGTACTCTCGCACTACAAGCTCAATGTGATGAGCTAAGCTTGCGCTGGGAGAAGTTTGCGATGGGGTATGGGTAGTGTAGGGGTTAGATGGGCTATCTGACATATTGGAATACTTGGCGCGATTTTGTAAAACAACAGAATTGGGCATAACAGATTCTCAAACTAAATTTGCTGACAAATTTATTGAATAATTCGTTAGTTAATAGATTAAAGAAAACTTAAATATCAAGACGAATAATAAAGTTATTAATACTTATACTAAAACAATTATGAAACTGATAGCAAGCTTAAGTTGTTTACAATATGTAAAATTGTGCGATAAATCCTGGGGGCGGTATGAGCTTGATTCAGCAACGCTGTAATTAAGCTAAAAACAATTTAATAAACCAACTCAATGTTAGCGGCTTGGACTTGGGTTTTTGGAAAATCAATCCGTAATTTGATGGGTTTTATTTGATGCGGTATCAAATAATTATTACCGGCTTCCAAATAATGGCTAGGGGTGAGTAGGGTTTGCGCAAGTATGGTATTGCCACTTCGCAGCGAAACCTTAACACTCGGGTAGATAATATTATTGTCTGTGGTATTGGTCAGAGTAAATACCATGTCAGTTTGCCCGGCTTGTTTGGATGAATGAGCAAGCTTTAGCATCTGCACATCAATAAGCTCGGTATCAGCCAGAGGCAATTGACAGGCGGGTATTTTATGGCAAATAGTTGATAACGGGGCTGCGTTTGTTTTTGAAGTGATTAAGGTGTTAATGTTAAAAATAATATATTGCGCGGCTAACACAAAGATTAATAGTAAACTGCCTAATCCCCAAACGATGCCCATATTAAAAGATTTTGCATTGAGCGATTGCTGCGAGAAAACTTGTTGCGACAAGCGCTCATCAATCTTTTTTTGATACGCTAATAAATCTGCTTGTTGCTCGCTACCCGTATCAATCGCAATTTGGTCAAAAATATCTGTGTTAAACACCGTATTCATGCCTCGCTTGGGTTTGGTGTGGGCGGCGGAGGAGTCGTCCATTGCTTCGTTGTCATCCGCTTGCGCCATTAAACTTTGCAGCCAAGCATTCTCATCGCCTGAAGCGTCTTTATCTTGCGCGAGCTCTATCGCTTCAGCGGCATCCTTATCGTCAATGATTGGCTTTT
The DNA here is from genome assembly GCF_020041925.1 of Faucicola osloensis. Lineage (GTDB taxonomy): Bacteria > Pseudomonadota > Gammaproteobacteria > Pseudomonadales > Moraxellaceae > Faucicola > Faucicola osloensis_D. The sequence continues at coordinate 2,198,377 of NZ_CP083409.1, forward strand.
TAGGCTTGCTATCTTTGTCTTTTGGCAGTTGCTCAAAATTGTCTATAATCTCAAAGTCATCTAATTTGCTGGTTGATTTAGCTTTGGCTGATGTGGTCGAAGATTTTGACAAGGCATACGGCGAAGTGGGTTTAACGGGTTCATTGACAATGAGATTACCGGCTTCATCAAGACCTGACTCATCATCAAATAAAATACCCTCAGATTTATCGTCGATGAGCGCCGAGGGCGTCTGATTGTTTGGACTTGAAAGTGGATTGTTGTTAGCAAATTTTTTTTGTTCTAGTTGTTCAGCAGCTGAGAAAATGGTTTTGCAATGGGAACAACGAACGTACCCATGTCTAACGGCTAACTGTTCATCGTTAATTTTAAATGCATGTTGGCAGTTTGGGCATTTAGCATTGTACAAATTCATCGCAACATCACTTCCCTTTTAGCATTTTTAGTTTGCGTCTTTGATTTTTAATAATGTCGTGTGTTAAATCATTTAATGACGAATAAAAAATAAAGTCAACAAATTTTCTACAATTTATGTTCACCATGCTGCTAGCTAGGCTGCTAGCTATGTTGTTAGGCTGTTATTAGGCTTCGATGGGCAAAAGATGACCTTACCTCCTTGTAAGGCTTTTTATACGAATTGCGACTTATTTTAATCGCGGCGAAAACCCGAGAGGCGATGCCAATGTCTATCTTCCTGCGCGCTAAAGGTAAATTCGCCATCCATCTCAAAATAAGGCTGATAGGCAGCTTTTACATCTTCCACTTGGTTTTCAATCAGACCGGCTAACACAATGCTACCTTGAGATTTCAATAATGTCGCAAAATAAGGGGCAAGGCTCATTAGCGGTTTGGCTAAAATATTGGCGGTTATCAAGTCCACGGGCAAAATAGCTTGCTCTTTACAATAGTCACTAAATTGCTCAGGTAAAAATGCCTGAAGCTGATCGGCTACCTTGTTGCGCTCGGCATTTTGATGGGTTGCTAAGACTGCTTGCGGGTCAATATCGACCGCATACACCTGTTTTGCGCCTAGCAAAAGCGCCGCAATGCCCAAAATACCTGAGCCGCACCCATAGTCAATTACTACTTTATCTTGCAGGGGCTGTTCTGTCAGCCAATCAATACAAAGACGGGTAGTTGCATGGTAACCTGTGCCAAATGCCAAGCCTGGATCCATGATGATGTTAATCGCATTGGGGTTAGGCGGTGACATCCATTTGGGTACAATCCAAAGTCCATTGGCACATTCAATGGGATGGTAGTTCTTCATCCACTCACGTTCCCAATCTTTGTCATCCACTCGGCTGGTCCAAACTCGCGTCGCCACCACATCATTGGCGATATCTTGACTCAAAGTCTCCAAATTACAATCGCCATCAAATAGACCAGTCACAATCACATCATCCCACAGTGGCGATTCCCCTGGCAATGGTTCAAATAGCGGTTGGTCACCTGCATCATCTAAACTGATACTGAGCGCATCGGCTTCTAGCATCAAAGTTTCCGCCAGTTCGGCTTGCGATTTTTCGCATCGAATATGTAATTGCTGCCAAGGCATAAACAGTCCTTAAAAATAACAAATAAAATAATGGAACAATAAAAGGCTAGCGTGATGGCTTGGTAGTATAAACGCATTCAGCCAAAAATGCGATGTGACTCAAAAATGAAAACGCCCATGTTATTGCTTGGCGCACCTAAGCCAAAACACCTAAAGGTAAGTGTAAGGACAAATAAGAAGGTTCGCCTGTTATCGTTTTTAAAACATTTCTTTGACCGATTTTTCTAACCAAGACTGCGAGCGCGGCGCCACATTGAGTGGTTGGTTGGTATGGGTCGGGTCGCCGCTGTTGTTGGGGTTATTAGGGTTATTAGGGGTATTGGGGTTGGTCTGGGTATTCCCCGTATTGGCATCCTCATTTTGGTAGCGATTGGCTGCAGGTGGGTTATTGCCAATGGTATCTTCATCGGTTTGTCTGCGCTCAATATTGTCATACCGCTGTTGTTGGCTTTGTCCAAACTCACTCATTGCCTGTTGTTGCTGTGCCGCAAATCTTGCTTCTTGCTCACGTTGATAAATTTGCACCGCACATTCACTACTATCTTGCGGTAGATTGTCGGTATCAACAGGTACATAGATGGCATTTGGACATTTTTCATGGGATAATTGTGATTTGCCGTTTTCCATCCATAGCCATTCGATATTGCCTGGCGCGATGAGATTAACTGGCGTGAGCTTTTGCTGCTTCATAAAATTGATCCACATCGGCAAAGCGCCATTACCGCCACTTAGACCGGTAGGTCTATTGTCATCTAAACCGACCCAAACAACGCTGACCACATTGCCACTATAACCTGCAAACCACGCATCGCGATAATCATTGGTAGTCCCTGTTTTACCTGCAAGATTGAGGTTGTCACCAAGCGCTAGCGCCGCTTTGGCGGTACCTTGCTTGATGACCTGCTGCATCGCATAATTGGTGAGATAGGCAGCCGTGGGGTTGATGACTTGCTGATTTTTTTGTTCTATGCCCTGAACCACTCGTCCTTGGTCATCAATAATCGTGCGAATGGTATGAATTTCATGACGCAAGCCACCTGTTGCCAGTACTTGATAAATCCCCAACATATCCATGGGCGATAGATTCACCGCGCCAAGCAAGGTAGATGGATAATTGGGCAGTGGGCTACTGATACCCATACGGTACAATTGATTTAAAAAATTGGGAATACCGATTTCCATACCCACACGCACCGCGGCTTGGTTATAGGAATTGGCTAAAGCGCTGGTGAGGGGGATAATACCGTGACTGCCGCCACCGTAATTGCTGGGTGTCCATGTCTTACCATCGGTCATTTTTAGCACAATCGGGCTGTCATCAACACTACTTGATAAATTGTAACGACCCTGCTCAAATGCGGTTAAGTAAATAATGGGTTTGAGTAAAGAGCCAACTTGGCGCTTAGCATCGATAGCGCGATTAAAACCGGTAAAATCACGACTACTTCCCACCACAGCGAGCAGCTCACCGTTGTTGGGATTGGCACTGACTAGGGCAGCTTGCAAATTAGTGAGCTGTTTGGGGTTACTTTTTTTTAACTGATTGACGCTTTGAATGACCGCATTGTTAGCGGTTTTTTGAACGTTGGGATCAAAACTGGTAAATATTCTTAACCCTTCGTTTTTGAGATCGTTGGCATCATAGGTACGGGTGAGTTCTCGCTTGACCACATCGAGATAATCAGGAAAACGTGTTTTACCAATCACAGGATTGTAAGAAATGCTCAGTGGCTGCTGCACCGCTTCATCATATTGCTGTTGGCTGATTTTACCGGTTATCAGCATATTGCTGAGCACCACATTACGGCGTTTTAGGGCAGCATCGGGGTAGCGTAGCGGATTGTACTGGGTGGGACCTTTGGCAAGCCCTACGAGCATCGCCATTTGGTCGAGTCGAAGCTCTTTTAGCGGGCGGTTAAAGTAAAACTGCGAGGCAAGCCCAAACCCGTTAATGGAGTGATTGCCATTTTGACCTAAGTTAATCTCATTCATATAGGCTTGCAAAATCTCACTTTTGGTGTAATGCATTTCCAGCAAAATCGCCATCACCGCTTCATTGGCTTTACGTTTGATAGTGCGTTCTGAGTTGAGATAGAAGTTTTTAACCAGTTGCTGGGTGATGGTGGAGCCGCCTTGGCGTGAACCGCCCATAAAATTGCTATAAATCGCACGTCCTATCCCGCGGATAGACACGCCGTGATGCTGATAAAAACTGCGGTCTTCGGTTGCCACCAGCGCGTCAATTAATGGCTGCGGATAGTCATTGATGGTTAAGACGATGCGATCTTCATTGTTGTCTGGATAGATACCGCCGATAAAAATTGGCTCAACCCGCGCCACACCCGATGGATTGGGACGGGTACTTTGTAATTTTTCAATTTGGTTATCTTTGAGCGTGACCTTAATAATTTGCGATGGTTCAGTATCGTTGGCGGCAAATTTAAATTCGCGGGTATGAATATAGTACTCGCCATTTTTTTTGGTATAAGTCCCAGCATTGTCATAGTTTTTGTCAGGGGCATAGGTGAGTAAATTTAACCAATTTTCCAATTCATCATCGCTAAGGGGATTACCCACCGTCAACGTTAATGGTTGCGAGTACACTTTTGCAGGGATGTTCCAGCGTTTGCCCTCAAATTTTTGGGTGATGACATTATCTTGTCGCACCAAATATAACCCAAGCAAGACCAAGCCGCCCAATACTGCCACCACAAAGATGAAGCTCAGGATAAACATCCCTTGTTGGTTTGAGCCATGCTGGAATTTAGGCGAGTTTTGGCGATTTTTAGCGGCAGAGATAACGGTTGAATTCATACAAAAATGCGTCACGATCAAGGGTATAAAAAAGTGCTTTATCATGACCCAAAATACGCCAAAATACAATGTCAACATCGTGCTATTTTGCCACGTTTATACAGGATTTTTGAACTTTAATAGACGGTTTTGGAGTACAATAACAGTCATTTTTGGGTGAGTTAGGGTTTTTGCCCTAGGGGTTTTGATGATGCCAGACAATAGCCAATTTGGGGTAAAACAATCGGATATTGAGCGGTCGCTTATGACCGATGCGCCTAGCCGTACGCATAATGAGGCGGATAGCAAATTTACTACCACATATCAAGATGTGGAGCTGGTGTTGCCAGCAGAAGGGCATTGTTTTCATTGTGGCGATCCGCTACCGAGCCCGCCATTTTTTACCCATGTATTGGGTGAAGATCGGGCGATGTGCTGTATGGGCTGTCAGCTTGCTTCGCAAAGTATCATCGAGGCGGGGCTTGAGCAATACTATCTTGACCGCAGTGAAATCAATCGTACCGCCAGTCTCCCTGATTCGTTATATCAGCTGCAAGCGTATGACCACGATGATATCAAATCGCAATTTATTTACCATCAGCAAGGGCAAAGCGTTGCTGAGCTGTCAATCAGCAATTTGCGCTGTGCTGCCTGTAGTTGGCTGATTGAAACCCAGTTGTATCGCCTTGATGGCATGGACACTTGCCAAGTCAACCTCACCAATCAACGGATGCGAGTGGTGTGGGATGACAAAAAACTGCCGATTAGCCAAATTTTGGCAAATGTGCAAGCCATTGGCTATGATGCCAAACCCTATCGGCAAGATACCCATGAAGCGATGCTCAAGCGAGATAATCGCCGTATGTTGTTTCAATTGGGTATTGCGGCATTGGGTGCCATGCAAGCGATGATGTTCGCAGTGGCGCTATATTTTGGGGAATATTCAGGTATCGGCGTCAACGATCGGCAATTTTTACGCTGGGTATCGCTGTTTGTTAGTATTCCTGTGTTTTTGATTGCAGGGTTGCCATTTTTTCAATCGGCGTGGTCAGCGATTAAAGCCCGCCAAGTCAATATGGATGTGCCGATTAGTATCGCTATTGTCATTACCTTTTTGGCAAGTTTATATGCGACATTGACTAGCACGGGCGAGACCTATTATGACTCGGTTAGTATGCTGATATTTTTCTTATTGGCGGGCAAATTTGTCGAGCACAATGCCAGACTAAAAGCTGCTAATTTAGCCAATGATTTGGTGGTCGTCGAGCCTGTGTTGGTCGCAAAGCTGGGTCATGAATCGCCGTTAGCGATAGAGAATATGGATGTCTCACAAGTGACGCTCTATGCCAGTCAATATAAAGACCTTTTTTATCAGTCACTTAGTGTAGACCCTGCCAATAGGGGTGATAATGAGCAAATGGTTTCGGCGCAGACGCTAAAAGTGGGTGATATTGTCCGCATTGATGCCGGTAGCAGTATCATCAGTGATGGTATTTTGCTGTCAGATAGTGCCACGGTGTCGGAAAGTTTATTGACCGGAGAGAGTGACTTAATCATCAAACGCTTGGGCGATAGCATTGTGGGCGGTAGCCAAAATGACAGTCAGCCGTTTGTGATGCAAATTACCACATTACCCAATGACAGCCAAATGGGTGTGATTGATAGGCTAGTGAATCGCTCACTCAGTGAAAAACCGCAAATCGCTTTAAAAGCAGACAGACTGGCACGCTGGTTTGTCGCGCGGGTATTGGTGATTGCCAGTATGGTGTTTTTGGCATGGTATTTTATCGAGCCGAGTCATGCCATTTGGGCAACGGTTGCCGTATTGGTCGCTACTTGTCCCTGTGCCTTGTCATTGGCCACGCCCATCGCATTAACCGTTTCTACCAATCGACTAGCAAGCCTGGGGTTTTTGGCGACGCGCGGGCATACCATTACCACACTCGCTGAAGTCACCCATGTGGCGTTTGATAAAACCGGTACATTGACGTACGGTCAACCCAATTTGATGGCGATTGAAACGCTGGATGTACCGTATGGTGTTAAACAAAATCCGTCAGTGGATTTTACCGAAGATGACACCAAAAACGAAGACGAGATAAAAAACCAGTTTTTAAGTATTGCAGCGAGCCTTGAAGTGGGCAGTCGTCACCCCATTGCCCATGCGTTATTGACAATGACTCGGCAAATGCACTTGCCCGCTACCAGCGATTTGGTACATATTCCAGGGGGCGGTCTGCAAGCTACGATTGATGGGCTAAGTTACCGTCTAGGTCATCACGGTTTTGCAGTTCAATCAGGATTAGACGATGAGTTACTGCCAAATTTGAGCAAACACCAAGCCAGTACCAGTGTGACCTTATCGAGACAAGATAGCCTAAGCAGAAAATGGCAACCACTGGCGCATTTTTATTTTCATGATAAAGTCCGTGAAGGCGCCTTAGCTACCATTAAACATCTTAAAGACCAAGGCGCGCAGGTGTTGATGCTCACCGGTGACCCCAGTGCTCAGGCGTTTGAAGTGGCGCGCGAGCTTGGTATTGATACGGTTTATAAAGGTCTTACCCCGAATGATAAGGTGCAACATTTAAAGGCGCTGCAGCAGCAGGGGCACATCGTGCAAATGGTCGGGGATGGGGTGAATGATGCGCCGGTACTTGCCGCTGCCAATATCTCAACCGCTATGGCAGGGGCGGCAGATTTGGCGCAAGTCTCCAGTGACTCCTTGGTGCTCAATGGTCAAATCCAAGCCGTGGCAAAAGCACGTGAGGTGGCGTTCAAGACCGATCGCATTATTGCCCAAAACTTTAAATGGGCGCTCGGGTATAACTTTATCGTACTGATACCCGCTGCGTTAGGCTATGTGCCGCCTTGGTTGGCTGCGATTGGTATGTCATTGAGCTCGCTGTTTGTGGTGCTCAATGCGTTACGTCTCAAACGCGCTTAATAGTGCAATTTACTCAAGGTTTATGCTTTTGGCTTACTAAAATCATACGCCGTGACTATTTGCGCGTTTTTGGCAAAATCGATGAAATAATAGAAGTATTTATCATTCTCATCAATCACCCGATCGCCGTTGGTATCAGCTTGGGTTGAGAAGTAAAAACGCTTGCTCTCAGGCAGCCATTTATAATGTTTAAAATATTGATTATTGGGCGTGAGTTTCAATAAATTTTTGCCATTTAAATCGCTTAAATACAAGGTAAGCTGCTGATCGAGATTGGTTTTATTGTCATCATCATCAGCGATCTCTTTGACTTCATAGATAAAATAGCCTAGCAGTAAGGTATTGCCGACTTTGACTGCCAATGGGTTGGTTGCTTCTTTAGCGGCTTGCGGTTGGGTAGGTGCAGTTTGTGGGATGTCAGCTTTTTTCTGCGCTGTTTTGTCATCTGGGCTTAAATCTACCAAGGGCGTGTGCACCGCTCTTATCACAAAGTTATCTTGGGGAAACAGCCGATGTATTTGCCCCGTTTTTAGCCCTTCAAACACAATATTGTAAACACTGCTTTGAAAATCATAGGGCGCAACTTCTTGAAAGTAGCTGACGGGTGATTTTTTAGCATCACTGGCATCGCTGTCATATTTGCGATTGATAGGCACTGATGGAATAATCGGATGCAGTAGATTGGGCACACCTGCCAAATACACCGGAAAATCCATGCGTTTTAACCCGACTGTGGCAGGTGGGATACTGGCTGGGGTTTGGGCAATGATGACTTCAGGTACGTTAGACTGTGAAGGGGCAGGGTCGCTCGCTCGGTTAGTTGTCTCAGGGTCGGGCTGGCAGGCGGTAAGTCCCAAGCCTAGCCACATAGCGCTCAAAGTGATATGTAATGGTCTAAAAAAATTCGCATCACGCCATTGGTTAACAAAAGACATAAGAGTCTCCATTACAAAGATAATCAAATATACTACTAAAATGATAAGATATGTACAATCTTTGGTTATATCATCGCATTCAGCGCTATAATGGCATTGACTGTTTTTGTCTTGACTGTTTTAAAAAGTAAATAAGAAAGGTAAGTAAATTTGAAATAACCCGACACGGGGCAAAAGGCGCGTGAGTAGCTATTTCATAAATTTAGGTTATAATAGTCAAAATTTAGTTAGACGCTTGAATTTTTTGCTTTTAAACTTTCAAATATTGGGCGGCTAACTGGGCAGCACTATATGTATAGTGGTTTATGATTTATTTTCAAAAAGGGATATCTTAGCGATTGCGAGTGCATGAATGTCGGAACAATTAAGTCTAAACTTAAATATCAAGCAGTCCGCGAGTATCAGTGACTTTAGTGGTCCAGGCTGGGTATCAATCATCGATGTGGTACGCCAAATGCATGTAGGGCTATTGACGCAGCTGTATCTATACGGTGAGCGCGATACAGGTAAAACCCATCTACTCAACGCTATCTGCGAATCCTTCCGTGATATCGACCAATCTGTTATTTATCTATCGCTGCGTGAACTGATAAACGCTAATATGGATGCCATGGTGTTGTCATCGCTAGAGAATACCACAGTGATTGCGCTTGATGATATGGATGAAATTCAAGGTCATCCTGAGTGGCAAGAAGCAGTTTTTCATCTGATTAATTTATCGCAAGAATACGGTAATAAAATTATTTTTGCCAGTCGGTTGCCAGTAAAGTCGTTAAATTTTGAGCTGCGAGATTTGCTATCAAGGCTTGCGCGAGCCGCAACTTTTCAGTTGCCAACTGGCAGTGATAGGCTTGATAGACAGCTGATTTTGGAATCGGTATTACGCCGTCGTCATTGGCACTTTGACCCGCGCATTATTGACTATTTGCTCAATGAAGGTCCACATCGCATCGGCGCGATGTTGGCAGTGTTAAACGAATTGCAGCCATTGTTTTCTAACATGGAACGCACCCCATTAAACAAAGTGAGCAAAGCCAAAATTCAAGATGCGATGAACATCATTGATAATTTAACGCTGAATTTTGAATTGGCGGACTTTGATGAAATTGCAGAAAATGAAAATTTTTTAGATTTTTGACCGGGTTTGTCATAGGAATTGCGTGATAAATGGGTTAGAATCCATTAACAGTTTGGTGTAAAACAACAGGATATCCTATGAATAAACAGTACTTATGGACGGCTGCTGCGTTGACTGCGGGCGTGTTAGCAACCACACAAACATTTGCCCAAGTCACCTTGAATGTTACTGATAATACCATCGTGACCGCTATTAATGGTCAAGAAGTCAAAAACGGCTTGCTTTCAAAACCGCAAAAAACCTACAAACTTGAGCCAGGCAAACATGTGATTACTGCCAAGTACAATCGGTTGTACGAGCTGCGCGGTGACAATCACGATGTGTTACGTTCAAGCAATATTAGCGTTCCGGTAGAGCTTGCCGACAATCAAACGTATGTGTTGGATATGCTAGGTCAACCAGAAGACTATAATGCCGCTAAAGAATATGTCAAACAACCCACACTAGCGGTGCTACAAGGTAAGCAAATCATTGCAAGTCAGCAAGCTACGTCAAGCAGTAGTTCAAGCATTTTTAGCGGCTTGGGTAATGCGTTAGGCGGCGTGTTTGGTGGTAGCTCAAAAGCGGTTGAAGCCAATCAACAAACCATCAATGCCTTAGGACAATCAGGGGGCGCAATTCCCGCTATCAATCAACCTGTTGCGACCACAGTCAGTTCATCGGATAGTCTCGATCAATTTATGCAGTTATGGTTGAGAGCAACGCCAGCAGAGCGTGATAAAATCCGTCAGTGGGTGCAAAAATAATCACCCAATGCGCCCCCATGCGCCAAAATAACGATGCCAAGTGCATCGTTTTTTATGGTCTTTTAACATTACTTACTTTTACCATTAGTTAATAGATAAGACAGACTGTACTTCAAGTTTATCGAGGGCTGGCTGGTTGATTTGTAGTTGCTGAATGCGAATACCTTGTTGTTCAAACTGATTAAATATATTGGTGATAACGCTGGCCTGCGCGTGACTAAAAGCAACTTGGATAGTATTGCCATTTTCGACCACTTGCGCATTAACAATACCTGATTGGGTGAGTATTTGTTTGATAGCATCGGCTTGACTGACTTGTTGGGTTTGGTTGGGATTGATGTTACCTGCTTGACTGCGTAGCCAAAACACATCTGCCATGGTGTCATCGTATTTTTTTTGTGCTTGGTTGGCTTTACTATGCAGCGTCCAACCACCGACACCGACCACGAAAAAAAGCAAGAACATTGCCAATATCAGCAGCGCAATCTGATCACGACGTGATAAATTTTGAAACGCGTGACCCAGAGGCGTGGTTAGTTTTTGCAGGGATTGGCTCAGTGAGGCGTGCGGTTTCATAAATTCATCTCAGTCGTAGGTTTAGTCTGCCAATTCAATATCTATCATGGCAAGGGCACTGCCAGCAGAAGTTGGCGCCACTGCACTGGAAACCGCACTGGCAGTATTGGAAGGCATTGCAGCGGGTATCGCGGCATCGACAGACCCTAGCTTGGCTTTTATCCCTTTGTTTACCATGTCATTGACGGCTTTATTTAATGAATCGGCGCTTGATGATAAAAGCTGCAGTTGTAAGTGATTATTTTGAAAATTAAGCTGCTTGGCGGTCAGTTGGTATTGCTGCAATACCGGCTGTATGGACGACAATGTCTGAAGTAGGTTTGGCGTGGCTGATTGCTGAGTGGTTAATTTGCCAGATAACTGTCGTTGTAGGGTGAGTTTGCTACTAAGCGGCTCATTGGGAAACCACTGGGCGTATTGCTGCGCCAGCAAAGTTGAGGCTTGTTTTTGTGCTTGGTTGTAATAATACCAACGAAGCGCATCGACCGCAAAGGCTGTTAGCAGCGCACAAACAGTGACTAGGGCGATGACTTTGGCATAAGGCGCAAGCGTCGTTTTACCTTTGATTGTCGCAAAGTTAAAAAAATGTCTGACCGGGTCTTTGATTGGCGTAGGCAACAACTCAGACGATTCTATGGATAAATTAGGCATACTGGCTAATTGCTGGGCAACGGTTTCATCGTGAAAACCCGTTAAATATAGCGTTTCTAGCATGGGTAATTTAGTGAGTACCAGCAGTAAAAAACTAACCGCCATGCCGTGATAAGTATGGAGTTTTAATAGCTGGGTATCTGCATCTTGGTAATAGACCGCGCTTGTCGTAGCCCTCGTCTCTGTAACCTTCGTGTTTGGGCTTGTAGCTATGCTAGTATCAATTCTAGTATCTATGGTCGGTAGCAATAAAAAATCTGGCAATAAAGCGATTATCTCAATACCCGCCAACGAGGCAGCATTGATCCATGAATGAATATCGGCAGCATGAAGCCCAAACAACGCAGTTAATTCGCTGTTGGTGGTGGTCGGCTGAATTTTGACTTGTAAATCTTCTACCGAACCAATGCTAATATCTTCAAATAAATATCGCCTGCCGGTGTCGCCCAGAGCGTTGAGCTGGCTTGCTGTAAGCGTAGGCTGGATTGTTAATAAATTGACACTAGGAAAATAGAGACAGGCTTGTAGCTTGGCTGATTGCGTGGTTTGCAGATTGGCAAGGGTCGCAAGCGTTTGCCAATCGTCAGCCGTTTGCCAAGTCTGGGTGGTTTGTTGCCATAAACGTAAGGCAGCATGCTGAGTTGGCAACCAAATATGAATCACAGAAGTGTCCTACACAAAATTGACAAATTAAATCACCTAACAGGTGGGAACAAAGCGTTTAATCTCAGCGGCAAGACTGGGTGCCAATATACCCATATCAAACACACGCGCTTCAGCCAGCGCAAAACCATCGAGTGGCTCATCAGTTAGGATACTGGCAATTTTAGCAATGATATTCATATGACAAACCACCACCATGCAGTCGCCAACCAATTCGCCTAGCGCATCTACGGCGATGTCTGCATCGTTATCGGGGGTGATGCCCTCATACGTGGTCACAGGCACATGGGGAAAAAATTGCTGGATTTGGGCAAGGGTTTGCTGGGCGCGGTTGTAAGGACTGACGATAAAATGATCGGGCTCAAAGTTTTCGGCAAGCCACGCTGCGGTCTGTGAAGCTTGGGCTTGACCCAGTGCTGATAAATTTCTTTCATGGTCTGGCAGGGTATAAGCGCCTGCATCGCCATGACGAACTAAAATTAATTGCATGTATTTACCTAAAAATATTTAAAGTTATGTTTGTCAGTTATGCTTTGGCTGCACTTGATGCGGCATGACAAATTCCACATCACTTCTAAATCCTGCTTCCATCAAGTTTAATGCAACCCCGAGCGGCGCTTTGTCTTCATAGATAATATCGTGCAAGGCATGGGTAATCGGCATATAAATACCCGCTTTCATGGCTTTTTCATTCACCTGCTGGATAGTATTAATCCCTTCAGCGGTTTGCCCCAGTTTTTTGATGGCTTGGTCAAGGCTCATGCCACGTCCTAGCATATTACCAATCTGGTAGTTACGGCTTAAGGTCGATGAGCAAGTTGCATACAAATCACCCACGCCCGACAACCCCAAAAAGGTCAGCGGATTAGCCCCCGCTTTGACCCCAAATCGGCTCATCTCAGCCAATGCCCGGGTTAATATCATGGCTTTGGTGTTTTCCCCGATGTCATAGGCAGCCGCCATGCCCATGGCGATGGCATAAATATTTTTGAGCGCACCGCCAAGCTCCACGCCAATTAAATCATCACTGGCAAACACGCGAAAAAACGCACTGTGCAGCGCTGTTTGTACCGCAAGCCGTAGCGCTGCAGATTGGCTGGCAATCACGGTGGCAGACGGCATATTATTCATGATTTCTTTGGCGAGATTGGGACCGCTCATCACGCCAAAAGCCACATTGGGTAATTCATCCGCGATCACATCACTCATTAGCGCAAAGGTATCTTTTTCCATACCTTTAGTTAAAGATACGATGGCTTGAGCGCTGATAAAAGGCGCAATTTTTTGTAAGGTTTCGCGAAAAGCAGCACTAGGCACTGCCACAAAAATCAAATCTTTGCCTTTGACGGCTGCTTGCAAATCATGGGTAAATTGCAGGCGCTCGTCAAGCTTATGGTCGGGCAAATATTTTTTGTTGATATGGGTTTTTTGCATCGATTTGACGCTACGCTTATCGCGTACCCAAAGCGTGACTTCGCAGCCATTTTTGGACGATAAATTTGCCATTGCCGTACCAAAACTACCACCGCCCAGCACGGCAATTTTGAGGGGCGCAGGTTGATTGGCGAACTGATGGTCTAACTCTGTCTCTAACACCGCTGGGGTGTCCGGCTTAGACTTTTTGACCGCTTTTTCAATGACGTCGGCAAACAGCTTGCTGGCTTTTTCACGATTGACATTCAGCTTTTCTAAATTTTCACTTAGATTGGTTGCTAACTGGGGTTTTTTCATTGAAAATCCTTGAATCCACTTGTCCTGCAAATACTGACAACAGGGCACCCTTTACATGAGCAAAATATAAAAACGGCTAGCTTAGCCGTTAGTTTGTGCCATTATCATAAACAATAAATGGTGTGACGTCTATCTTAGAACGCGGTGGGATGGTCGACACCGCTGTGCCAACATAGACAAAAGCAATGACTTGGTTATCAGCGGTTACATTAAACAGTTGTTTGATCGCAGGCGCATTGGCAAGTGGACCGGTGCGCCATACGGTAGCAAACCCTTGTGCCGACAAGGAAAGCAGGAGATTTTGCACCGCACAACTACTTGCTGCTATTTGTTCCCAATGGGGGACTTTATCATGGGGTTTAAAATCGGTCACACACGCGATAATCATCGGCGCACGCAGCGGCATATTTTCGGCTTTGGCGAGGGTTTTCTCATCGGTTTCACCTTGTGCTATCGCGGCATTTTTTAACGCCATGCCCAAGGTGTTGAGCGCTTGGTTTTCAAGTACGATAAAACGGTACGGGTTTAAATCCTTGTGATCGGGGGCAGATAGGGCGACTTCAATCGCTTGTTCGACTTGCTCGCGGTTGGGGGCAGGGGCGACAAGATTGCCGATTGAACGGCGTGATTTGATAAAGTCTAAAATTTCTGAATTTGTCATTGTTATTCCTTAAAGAGATTATTGATTAGCGTTGCCATATTATCCGCTGAAGCTGATTGCAGTTGTGTTAAAACGTCAATCACGCCTTGCTGATTATCCAAAGTTTTATTTTGGCTAAGTTTAAATTTGGCTTCAAAATTATGAATGGTCAACTTGACCCCCACAATCGCGCGGCACATGGCATTGATATAGTCACTTGGCGCATCACTTAAAGACCAAGGCTCATGACTGGGGTTGGTTTGTTTAAGCTGATGTTCAAAAAAATCCGTCATCGTCGCGACAATCTGCTTGATTTGACTTACGTCTGTGATTAGCTGCGGTGTCACCGAAAAAATTACCGATTGATAATTCCACGTCGGCACTTCTTTATGAGTCATCGCCTTGGTAGGATACCAATTTGGGCTGATATAATGACCTTGGCTGGTGAAAACAACTTTCCAGTTTTTAGCGTCAGTTTTTACAATCGGATTTACTTTTGCCACATGACCCATCAAATAGCCAAGCGGATTTTGTTCATCTACTTGCCAAAGTAGCAAAGCAGGGCATATTTCAACCGAATCGCCGTTTGATGCCACTATATTTGCTAATGGCGACCCAGCAATAAACTCTTTAACGGCTTCAAAATCGGTTTGGGAAAAATCTTTGGGAATATACATCGTAAAAGCCACTCACCTGCATAACAATTAAGGCTTTGGATTATTTAAATGGTCATATCTTCTTTTTTTATCTCATCCAAACGATGTTCTGCTTTGAGATATTCTTCAGATTGCATCTCTAACAGCCGTGAGCGCGTACGCTCAATCTCAAACGCCAATTTTTGCCCATCATACAGTTGTAAAATCGGCTGTTCTGCACGTACCAAAAGCTTCACGCGGCGATCATAAAACTCATCGACGAGGTAAATAAAGCGCCTTGTCGGGTCAGCGGTAATATCGTTGAGTATAGGCACGTCGTCCACCAGCACCGTGCTAAACTCGTTGGCGATTTCAATAAAGTCACTGGCTGAGCGCGGCTGCATACATAACGCCCGAAAATCAATGTACAAGGTGTTTTCGGTGCGACCTTTGATGGCGATATCACGACCATTGATATGAATGGGGTCTTGGATAATGTGCTGGTTGTTGCTTAACGCGGTAAAGCGGTTGGCAAGCCAGTGGATGTTTTCTTTGGTCAACGGAGACACGTAAAGTTCGGCTTGCTGCAATACGCGCAGACGGTAGTCGATGCCACTGTCAATGTTCATCACCGTACAGTTTTTTTCAACTTCGGCAATGGCAGGTAAAAAACGGTCACGGTGAATACCATTTTTATATAAGCCATTTGGTGCGATGTTTGATGTGGCAACCAAGGTGATGCCTTTTTTAAATAGCATGGTAAACAAATCACCCAAAATCATCGCATCGGAGACATTGGAGACAAAAAATTCATCAAAACAAATCACATCCGCTTCATTATGGATGATATCAGCGACTTTTTGTAGTGGGTCTTGTTGACCTTGTAGCTTGTTGAGTTCGGCGTGCACCCGCTTCATAAAGTGATGAAAGTGTTGGCGCATTTTGTTGTCGGCAGGCACCGACTCAAAAAACATATCCATCATCCAAGTCTTACCACGACCCACGCCGCCCCACATATATAGCCCTTTGGGCGGCTCAGTACGTCTTAAAAAGCTAAACAGCCCACGTTGTTTGGCGCGATTGTCCATGATTTGTTCATAGACATTGTCCAAATAAGTCATCGCAGCCCGCTGCTGTGCATCTTCGCTAAACTCACCAGATTTTAGCGCAAGCTCATAGCGTTGTAAGGGTCGTAAATTTGAGTTGGGCATGTTGTCTCTCAGCGTAAATTAAAAAGTTGTCAAAATTCCATTTCAACGTGCTTTGACGAGGGGTATTAAATAAATAGATGTCATTAAATAGACGGCATTAAGGTGCCAAATAGCTCACGATGTCAAATACACCAAAAACCCGAATCAAAAACACAAATCAGAAACTAGGATAAAATAAAAACTGTGTTATTTGCTACTTAACGCTTCAAGCAGCTGTTTTAATTCCCCTAATTTACCATGAAAAAAGTGCCCTGTATCGTCAATGATATGCGTTTGAATACCAAAGCTTTCCCCAAATTGTTGTAGCGAGCTTGGCGCAATCACTTCATCATTCGCGCCATAAATCATAAAGGTTTGTGCAGTGGGCAGTAGCAAATCTGAGGTGTCGTTTTTTTCGATAGAAGGGGCAATCAAGGCCAAATCTGTGATGTCAAAATCATCCACTCCCAAAAATGCGCCTTGTTCATTGACAAGCTGAGCAAGCTTAGCGGCGACAAATCCGCCAAACGAAAATCCGCCAATCCATAGCTTACGCGCCTCAGTTTGGCTATGAATCCATTGAAGTACGGTTAACGCGTCTTCGATTTCACCTGTCACATTGCCATACTCGCCCGTTGATTGTCCCACACCGCGAAAATTAAAGCGTACCACATGCATGTTTTGGTCGCGGGCAAAACGATACATGGTGGTCACCACCTTATTCATCATCGTGCCTTCTTGCAATGGGTTTGGGTGACAAAGAATGGCAACACGCTCAACCGACGCGGCGTTTGGGTTGGCAACGCCCGTTGAGTCAGCTTGCCAAAGCGCGTCAACTTCAAGCTTACCGCAAGGGGCATCTATTAATTGCGAATGGGTTAATTGTGAATGGGCAGGTGAGCGCATAATCATCCTAATCTAAGCAAAAAACGTTAAAAAAACCACCCATCATGCTAACCAATTTCACCCAAAATAGCTAGTTTGAAAATCAACAAACCAGCCAATTGTTGCGCGGATTTTATGATTTGTAAGACCACTTGCGATGGCTCACTTTTTACCACACACTAATACAAGTCATCAACCAAATTCTATTATTGAAATGGTGAATTTGCCTGTATTGTTGATAATTGATGAGAAACTTAACACCGCTATTAAAAAGGGACAGCCTGCAGATCATGAAATCATCTCTCAAACCGTCTTTATTAAAAGTCACAAGCATCACGTTTGTTGCGGCAATAACCTTATCTGCCTGCCAAACCGCACCAACTAATTTACCCGTGCTACAGCGCGCGAACAACACCCTAGAAACCACGGGGTTAGGCAAAAGTAAAAATAGCGCCAAACTAAATGCGTTACATATCGCAACCGAGCAGTGCCGCGGAAAATCGCCCATTGTGTTGACCGATAGCTACCAGTATAATGGTGTGTTGGATGAAAACATGGGACGCGCGGCTGACCAAGCCATAGGTATGATTGGCAGTGTGTTTGGTAGCAAAAAAAACCCTTGCCCGCGATGATGATTACGAATATACCATCACCTTTAAATGCCCCTAATTGTTAAAGTCAAATCATCTATCAATAAAAAAAGGTTAGGAGCGTTCCTAACCTTTTTTTGTTTTTGTGTCACTGGCGATTTAACAAATGCTGATTAAGCTGTGCAATCACCGCTTTATCGCCTAATTGATTGATACTGTCACGAATTTTTGGAATCGGCTCGGCAGCAATCGGCTGACTATCAAATAGCTTTAACAGCCGCAGTTGTAATGCTGGCTCACCTTGCTCAATGACAATATCTACGAGTGTAGGAACATCAAACGGCAAATCCGAAGTTGATTGTGCCATTGCTACCGCATGATAAGCGCCATGTGGGTCTTGGTCGGTTATGATACGGGTATTTACGGCTCTGTAAGCTTTTTCTGAAGTACCGCCTAGGACATTGATTTTGTGTAAACAGTTGAGCGCAGAGTTATCTTGTAATTGTGCAATAGCAATGATGTCTTCAGCCTGCTCCTGCAAATAGGCGCGTTTTTGTGCCAGTGCCTCTAATTGCTGCTCAGTGAGCGGCTCATCGTTTTCGGCTTTTTTTAAATTGGCATTAAATTGAATTTCTGACATGGCTATCCCCTTGTTTATATGGTTATTAGATAAGGGTTTTTTTTATAAAATCAAATCCACCGGTTAAACGAGCGCATTTTAATCACAATCCAGTTATAATCAATCAAAATCACAAAAGGGCGTGCTATGTTAGTGTTAACAGTAAATCCTGACCATATTAGTGTAAGGTTGCAAGATAACCTATGGGACATTGGGCTTACGCTAAACGTAATTGCACAGGCATTGCACGTATTGCCACCCACCGAATTGGCATGGGAAACGGCAATTATGCGCATAGAAGATGCTATTTCACTGCTAAAACCTAGATTGCCCAAAGATGAATTATTAAAGGTGATAGGGGCAGAGGATTTACGCTTACTAGCGTTTGAGCAAGATGACAATGGCGGCTATATTCGCGCTGAGATGCTAGAAAAAGCTTTTGCGGTGCTGGCGGGCTATCGCTCGCTGCGAGATTTGCCTGCTATGCCCAATGACCTAGCGTTTTATGCCAAGGTATTGCTACTACGAGAATGGGTACACCATTTGGATTTTGATAAGCTTTATTTGGGTTAATTGTCATCAATAAAAAAATCGCCAATAAAAAACGTCAATAAAAAAATCGCCAGTACACAACCAGCGATTTTTTTAAAAAGGTAATTTAAGGCTGTTTTGAACGCTTACTAACCGGTATTTCTTAAGCCTTGGGCAATACCATTGATAGTTAAATGAACCAAGTTAAGCGTTGCGGTATAAGACGTTTCATTATCGCTCGTCGCTTCATTGGTGGTTTCAGTGGTAGACCTTTCATCAGTAGTGGCTTCATCAGCAGTCGCCTCGCGAAGTTGTTTTAATAATGCTACTTGCAACCAGTTCAAGGCATTCAAATACGGCAGGCGTAGCGCAAGTGAGCGTGCCAATGTACGGTTGTCATCCAGTAGCGTTTCTTTATTGGTCAGTGTCAACAAGGCTTTAAGGCTGCGGTGATATTCTGCAGTAATAAGTGCAAAAATAGCGTTGGCTTCAGTGGCATTGTTGGCAAGCTCAACATAGGCTTGGGCGATTTCGATATCGGTTTTTGCCATCACCTGTGCCATATTTGATAACATGGCTTGCATAAAGGCGCTGTGTTGGGCGTTGTGTTGCAGTTTTGCTAAGTTTTCTGGGTTATCTGCAATCAGTTTTTCGACTGCGGTGCCAAAACCATACCACGCTGGTAGCATTAAGCGATTTTGCATCCAAGAAAATACCCAAGGAATCGCGCGCAAATCTTGAATACGTGCCAAAGACTTGCGGCTAGCAGGACGTGAGCCAATATTTAAACTGGCAATTTCTTTGACCAAACTTGTCTGCAAGAAATAATCAATAAAATACGGCTGAGTGATAAGCGCGCGATAGCAATTAAAGGCTTCATGCGATAATTGATTCATTAGGTCGCTATCAGGGCTTTCGCTATGGTTTGGCAATAGGCTTGCTTTTAGCGTTGCGGCAATCAGCGTCTCAAGGTTGCGCTCCGCGTTGCCCGCATCGGCATATTTTGCGGTAATAACTTCCCCTTGCTCGGTAATACGAATTTGACCATCCACTGAGCCTTCGGGTTGTGCCAAAATCGCTTCAAATGATGGACCACCACCACGACCCACGCTACCGCCACGACCATGGAATAAACGCAGTTGAATGGCATATTTTTCTGCCATTTCCACTAGCTGAATTTCAGCTTGGTATAGTGACCATTGACTGGTGACATAACCGCCATCTTTGTTACTGTCTGAATAACCTAGCATAATCTCTTGCAGATTGTCACGACTGGCTAGCACTGATTTGTACCAAGGTTTATCCAGTAGCTCACTCATGATGCGGGTACTGTTTTGCAGCGCTTCAATGGTTTCAAACAACGGTACGATGTTGATACGGCTCACGGGTACGCCATCTTTGACCAATAATAGCCCTGATTCTTTCAATAACAACGCCAGTGCCAACAAATCACTGACTTGTTCTGCATTAGAGATAATACTTTGGGTAATAGCTTTGTCACCAAAGCGATTTTTGATATCGGCTGCGGCCTGAAAAATCTCTAGCTCACGCTGGGTTTGTGGCTCATAAGTGATATAAGGGTTATATAAAGGACGCGCAGTTGCCAATTCACGCAGTAGCACACGTTGACGCGCGGATTCAGACAAAGAAAGGTAATCTTCTAAATCGGCATGTTTGAACAAATCATGAACCGTTTCGGCATGAATCCCTGAGAACTGGCGCAAGTCCAATGGCATCAAATAAAAACCAAATACTTCCACCGCGCGGATGATATCGGTGAGTCGTTCATTAGCCAGTAACTCACTGCCATGATCTACCAATGACTGATAAACGACGTACAAATCATCTAAAAACTCGTCACAATCAGCGTAGGGCTCACTAAGTCCAAAGCGACAACCGTAAGACAAATCAAACGTATGCGAGGTAGCGACTAAACGTGATGAGATAAACCCGATGGCGCGGCGATAAGGCTCTTCTTCTCTGGAGATATTATCTTCTTTGGATTGCTCGGAGAGTGCCAGTACCGCATCACTCACTTTGACATGGCGGATAGACAGCGGCAACTCTTGGTATAGCTTGCCCAGTTGGTCACGATAAAAGTAAAACACCGTCGCCGCTTGGCGTTTGAACGCATAGCGAAGGGTATCGGCTGACACAAATGGATTACCGTCACGGTCGCCACCAATCCAACCACCGATATTAAGTAAGTTTGGCATGTCAGTGTCGGGGAAACGCTCTTTTAGCTGATAATCTAATTTGCGATATAAATTTGGCAAGGCTTCAAAAAAACTTAAATCAAAATAGGCAATGCCATTGTCAATTTCATCTTTGACAGTAATTTTAAAATGGCGGGTTTCATTGGTTTGCCACTGCGACAATAACGTGGCTTCTAGTTGCTGCTCGATACGATGACGTTGGTAGCCAATCGCGGTGTGGTATTGCTCAAGTAAGGCACGGATTTGACGGCGCAGTGATAAAATCGTTTGACGCTGCACTTCGGTCGGATGCGCGGTCAATACCGCACTGATATAGGTATCATCAAGCTGTGCTTGCAACTCATCGCTGTCAATCCCTTGGGCTTTTAATTCATCAATCACATGGGCAAAACTACTTTTTGAGGCAGATTCGTCTTGTTCGTGGGCAAGGCGGCGACGCTCATGGTGCATGTCTTCGGCGATGTTAAACACTTGCGCAAATAAGCCACAAGCCCGAATGAGATTCTTGCGCTGTTGATGGTTGAGCGTTGGCAAAATGGCTTGAATAGTCTGTTGGGGGTCTTCGCCATTTAACAGTTTATTAATGGTTTGTTTGACCGGTTCTGAGGTTTGCTGCTCAACGACCGTTATCAGCACGCGGCTAAGTAACTGGGTGTCCGCTAGCAAAGGAGAGTCTTTATCATTGTCGATAAGCTCAACAAGTGCCGTATTTGACGGATGCGAGTTTAAAGGGGTTAAGCTTAAAACGTGAGGTGGTGCAAGGCTTTTTTCATTTTCAGCTGGGTTGGCGTTGGTCTGGCTCATAACTTTTCCCTTATTTGCTTTAGTCTAAAAAGTGTAACAGGACAATTATGTTAGCACAAACTATTATCACCATAAGAAATACTAATCGTTAAAAATTCGAAATATAAAAATTTAAAATTAATTTGGCGAGGCTTGACGTTAGCAAGTCTATTTGCTATATTCAAAACGATACAAAACGTATCATTTGATTTTATAAAATGGATTCAAGGAGTGAATTCATGCAATGAATGCAATGATAGGCTTTGCTAAACAATGAGATGTTTTGCCAGCCTCTGAAAACCAAACCTGCAAGCGACTTTCACCATCCGTTAAGATTCTAGCTAAGGACAGCCAATGAATTTCTCTGACTTATACAATCAATCTATCAACGACAAACAAGCCTTTTGGGGCGAGCAAGCCAAACGAATCTATTGGCATCAACAACCTACCCAAATTTTAGACGATAGTAAGCTGCCCTTTGCCAAATGGTTTGTCGGTGGGGAAACCAATTTGTGTTACAACATGGTCGATCGCCATCTTGAAAACCGGGCAGAGCAAGATGCCTTTGTGTGGGTCTCTACCGAAATCAATGCTGAAATGATTGATAATTACCCCAATATTCAAAAAGCTTTTAAGGCACTTGGCAACCCTGTTGAACTGTATACCGACTATGCCAAACGCCGTTTAACTTACAACGATCTATACAAAGAAGTGAACTATTTTGCCGATGTGCTAAAACGTCATGGCATCGACAAAGGCGACCGTGTTGTCATCTATATGCCGATGATTTTGGAAGCGGCGTATGCCATGCTGGCTTGTGTGCGTATCGGGGCGATTCACTCGGTGGTATTTGGCGGATTTGCCTCGCATAATCTCGCCGTACGCATGGATGATGCCGAAGCCAAAATGGTGATTACAGTCGATGCAGGGCTGCGCGGTGGCAAGCTCATTAATTATAAAAACTTGGTCAATAAAGCAGTCGAAGAAGCCAAAGTCAAACCCCGTGTGCTGGTGATTGACAGGGGCATTATGCCATACACGGCTGAGCCACAAGACATCGACTATGCCACCGAGCGGGCGATAAGTGCCGACAACAATGCCAAAGTCGATTGTGTTTGGCTAGAGTCCAATGCGCCATCGTATCTATTATATACCTCTGGCACGACAGGTACACCCAAAGGCGTGCAACGCGATACAGGCGGTCACGCAGTAGCCCTTGCCACCGCGATGGATTTTGTCTATAACGGTAAGGCTGGCGAGACGTTTTGGGCGATATCGGATATCGGTTGGGCAGTAGGTCACTCGTTTAGCATCTATGCGCCATTACTGACAGGCATGACTAGTATCATATATGAAGGCTTGCCAACCACACCAAACCCGGGGATTTGGTGGCGAATTGTCGAAGCCAATAAAGTCAATATTTTGTTAACCGCACCGACAGGCGTGCGGATGCTACGTAAACAAGATGAAATGTGGATGAGCCGTCACGATATCTCAAGCCTAAAAGCATTCTTCTTGGCAGGTGAACCACTCGATGAGCCAACGGCCGAGTGGTTAACAGGTCACATGGGCGTGCCAATCATTGACCACTATTGGCAAACTGAGTCGGGCTGGCCCATCCTCAGCCATGCCCCAAAATTTGCAGACAATCCCGACCACAAGCCACACAAACAAGGCACACCCGGCTATCCGATGTTTGGATATGACGCCAAAGTCATCAATGAAACCACAGCCGAACCCTGCCAAGCCAATGAAAAAGGCATGCTGGTATTAGCCGCACCTTTACCACCCGGTTGTTTGGCCACCGTTTGGCGAAATGACGAGCGTTTTATCAATGGCTATTTTTCACTACTCGATGGCAAACAATACGCCACATCAGACTATGCGGTGATGGATGAATACGGCTACTACTATATTCTAGGGCGAACCGATGATGTCATCAATGTGGCAGGTCACCGTTTGGGTACCAAGGAAATCGAGGAGGCCATCGGTCATCACCCCGAAGTCGCCGAATCAGCGGTTGTTGGCATCCATGACGAGCTTAAAGGTGAGCTACCCATTGCCTTTTGTATTCTAAAAAATCATGACTTAGTAGCAGAAACCGAAAACCGTTTCCGCATTGAGCAGCAAATCGTGGGTGAAGTCGCAAGACAGTTGGGCGCCCTTGCTAAACCTGCGGCTATTTATTTTCCCAAAGCTTTACCCAAAACCCGCTCAGGCAAAATCTTACGCCGCTCTATCAAGGCACTGGCGGAAGGCAAAGAAACAGGCGACATGAGTACCCTTGATGATCCAACCGCGATTGAGGCGGTCAGACAAGCGATGGCGGAATATTAATGGCTATCAAAAAGCTTTCAGGCAGTAAGTTGTCAGGGCTTAAAAATCAGGGGTGATTGTGATGGAAAATTATGCCTTACTGGCTTTTAGGCACGCGCCCACGCCGATAGTGGTATTAAGCTATCGGCGTATCAAAGCGCTCAACGATGCCTTTGCCAATTTGTTCGGTTATGCGCACGATGAGCTACTCAATCAATCGATGCAAAAATTGTTTCCCAGTGTCGAAGATTTTGAAAAAATTGGCAAAGAAGCATTAACAGGTTTGGGATTACAGACCAATATGTATTACTGCGATGAGCGCTTTATGCGTCACAAAACAGGGGAGATATTTTGGGCAACTACCCACGGACGCACCTTAACCCCAGATGACCCGTTCAAACTGGCAATTTGGCATTTTGAAAAAAAACCGCAAGTACTGTCCGAATCCCAGCTCACCGCACGTGAAGCCCAAATTGCGCAATTTGTGGTCAATGGCTATACCTGTAAAGAGATTGGTAAGTTACTGGGTTTATCCCCCAGAACCATTGAAGTGCATAAAGCCAACTTAATGAAAAAACTGGGCGCTCGCAGCAAAGGTGATCTAGCCTCAAAAATTATTGTCATTAACCCTATGACGGCCGCCCAGCAAAACTACTCCAGCTGAACTACTCTAGAAAAACTACTTAAGTAATTAAGTATGATTGACAGTACCCCCCAACTCATTCACACTGTTTTGCAACGCGTTTAACGCTATCAAACGCTATACACCCAACACGGTAAAAACAAGGATTGTTACGATGACCACCCAAACTGTAAAACAACTCATCAACGGCGAATTTGTCGAATCAGCCACTAGTGAGTGGATTGACCTGAGCAACCCAGCTACCCAACAAGTGATTGCCAAAGTACCCCAAACCACCCCCGATGAAATCAACCAAGCCGTTGCGGCGGCTGCAGAAGCGTTCAAAACCTGGCGCAAAACCCCAATCAACACCCGCTCGCGCATTTTCTTAAAATACCAACAACTGATTCGTGACAATATGGACGAGCTTGCCGCCATGCTCACCGAAGAACAAGGCAAAACCCTAGCCGATGCCAAAGGCGATGTGTTCCGTGGTCTTGAAGTCGTCGAACACGCCTCAGGCATTGGCAATCTGCAACAAGGCGCGTTTATCGAAAACGTAGCGACTGGCGTGGATATGTATAATATTCAGCAACCACTTGGCGTTTGTGCGGGTATCACCCCGTTTAACTTCCCCGCCATGATTCCGCTTTGGATGTTCCCAATGGCGATTGCCACCGGTAACACCTTCGTATTAAAACCGTCTGAACAAAACCCGATGGTCACCATGCGCTTGGTAGAGCTGGCGTTAGAGGCGGGAATTCCAAAAGGCGTGTTAAACGTGGTGCATGGCGGCAAAGACACCGTTGATGCCATCTGTGACCACCCCGATATCAAAGCCATTTCATTTGTGGGTTCTACTGCAGTCGGTACACACGTCTATAACCGTGCCAGTCAAGCAGGTAAACGTGTGCAATGTATGATGGGGGCAAAAAACCATGCAGTCATCCTACCCGATGCCAACAAAGAGCAATGCCTTAACCAACTAGCCGGTGCTGCATTTGGTGCGGCCGGTCAGCGTTGTATGGCATTGTCGGTAGTTATTTTGGTCGGTGAAGCCAAAAACTGGGTGGGTGACATCGTAGAACGTGCCAAAAAATTGGTGGTGGCAGCCGGTAAAGATGACAAAGACTTAGGACCTGTGATTTCCCAAGCGGCCAAAGCGCGTGTTGAACGTCTAATCCAAGCGGGCGCAGATGAAGGCGCACAAGTTCTGCTCGATGGTCGTGGTATCAAGGTGGAAGGGTTTGAGAACGGTAATTTTGTCGGACCGACTATTTTAGATAACGTCACTACCGATATGACTTGCTATAAGGAAGAAATCTTTGGACCGGTGCTTGACATCATGTACGCCGATAGCCTAGATGAAGCGATTGCCATCATCAATGCCAATCCAAATGGTAATGGCACGGCTATCTTTACCCAGTCAGGTGCGGCAGCCCATAAATTCCAACAAGATATTGATGTGGGTCAAGTCGGTATTAATTTACCCATTCCTGTGCCACTACCGATGTTCTCATTCACCGGTTCTCGCGCCAGTAAACTGGGTGACTTAGGTCCTTATGGCAAACAAGCGGTACAGTTTTATACCCAAACCAAAACCGTCACCGCCCGTTGGTTTGATGATGAAGCCAGTAAAGGCGTTAATACCACGATTTCATTAAAATAAATAGACGTTAACAGTTAATATTTCGTGATTAAGACTGATTAAATTGGGCTATCAGGTTAAAAACGTTATAGCCAATATAGCCAAGCGTCGCGATTTTGCATTAAGTTAAAGCAACGCTTGGCAACGACTGATGGCATGGATGTAATTTAGCCATAAAAAGGAATTTACCATGAATTTTTCCCTCACTGAAGACCAACAAGCCTTTGCCGATTTGGCTGCTCAATTTGCCGCCAAATCGCTTGCCCCCAACGCCGCCGAATGGGATGCCACAGGCTATTTTCCCAAAGAGGTGTTTAAAGCCGCAGGTGAACTGGGCTTTATGGGGCTTTACACCAACCCTGATTTTGGGGGACTGGGCTTGCCGCGCCTTGATGCGGCAATTATCTTTGAAAAACTGGCGTATGGCGATACGTCAACCGCCGCATTCATGACCATTCACAACATGGTCGCTTGGATGATTGGCGAGTTTGCCAAACCTGAGGTTGCCGAAAAATACTTGCCTGAATTATTAGCGGGCGAAAAATTGGGTAGCTACTGTTTGACAGAGCCCAATGCTGGCTCAGATGCGGGTTCATTAAAAACCAAAGCCGTCAAACAAGGCGACTATTACCATATTACCGGGCAAAAAATGTTTATCTCTGGGGCAGGGGCGACCGATGTGCTTGTGGTGATGGCGCGCACCTCGGACAATGGGGCAAAAGGCGTGTCTGCCTTTATCGTCGATGCCAACAGCGATGGCATCAGCTACGGCAAAAATGAGCATAAAATGGGCTGGAAAAACCAACCGACCGCGGCGGTGCATTTTACCGATGTCAAAGTCCCTGCCGAAAATCTACTGGGTGAAGAAGGACAGGGCTTTACCTTTGCCATGAAAGGCTTGGACGGTGGGCGTATCAATATCGCCACTTGCGCGGTGGGTACGGCTCAAGCTGCTCTTGACCGTGCAGTGCAGTATGTACAGGAGCGTAGCCAGTTTGGCAAAACCCTTGATCAATTCCAAAATGTGCAGTTTAAACTTGCCGATATGCTCACCCATTTGGTGTCGGCTCGGCAGATGGTGCGATTGGCGGCGTATCATTTGGATAGCAAATCGCCCGATGCCACAGCGTATTGTGCGATGGCAAAACGCCTTGCCACGGATTTGAGTTTTGATGTCGCCAACCAAGCGCTGCAGCTACACGGTGGCTACGGCTATCTACAAGAATATCCGCTAGAGCGTCATGTACGCGATTTGCGCGTGCATCAAATCCTTGAAGGCACCAATGAGGTGATGCGGATGATTGTGTCTCGCAAAATGATGGAAGATGGGGCGTTGGCAAGATTGCAATGAATTTAAAGGCATTTTAAAAGGAATTTACCATGTCAAATTACACCAATTTAAAATTAACAATCGACAATCACGTTGCGGTTTTGACACTCAATAATCCCCCTGCCCATACGTGGACAAAGGACAGCTTAGCCAGTTTAAAGCAGCTCATTAGCGATTTAAACGCTAACAAACAAGTTACCGCCTTGGTGGTGCATGGCGATGGCGAAAAGTTCTTTAGTGCAGGGGCGGATTTGAACAGCTTTGCCAGTGGTGACAAAGGTCAAGCCGCGGAGATGGCGATTGCATTTGGAGAAGCGTTTGAAGCGTTATCCAATTTCCGTGGCGTGTCGATTGCCTGTATCAACGGCTATGCGATGGGCGGCGGTCTTGAGTGTGCGTTGGCGTGTGATATCCGTATTGCTGAGAGCCATGCCCAAATGGCACTCCCTGAGCTATCTGTTGGCTTATTGCCGTGTGCAGGCGGTACGCAAAATTTGCCGTGGCTGGTGGGTGAAGGCTGGGCAAAACGTATGATTTTATGCGGTGAGCGTATCAAGGCAGATAAGGCGCTGCAAATTGGTTTGGTGGAAGAAGTCGTGGAAAGTGGCAAAGGATTACAAACGGCTTTAGCATTGGCTCAAAAAGTGGCGAAGCAATCCCCCGATGCGATTGCGTCGAGTAAAACCTTGATTATGTCGGCACGTTATCAACCACCAAGTTTTAACTGGATAAAGGAACGTGAGTTATTTATCAAATTATTTGATGGCGATAACCAACAAGAAGGCGTCAATGCGTTCCTTGAAAAACGCTCTGCGGTTTGGAAATAATATTGAATGAATGCGTTTCACTTATTGCAAATGTTGCTCCCTGATTTGACGCCTAAAAATAGTAAACTGCATTTCGCAATAACTAATGGGAAAGAAAATCCGCTTGATGTTTATTATCAAGGGAATTTTCAAGAATGGCAACGCCAACAGCTTAAACGTAATTTTGACCGAAAGTATGTGGTTAGTTTTATCGCAATGCCAACGCCAAATTTATGGTTATTTGCAGGCGTACATTTATCTGACATACCTACGCAAAGAGAAGATTGCATTTATTATCCGCTAGTTGAAATACAAGAAACCAAAGAGTTAGACGGTAGATTAATTATTAGTTTTGATAAAAAAAATGTTGATAATAAATTCGTCCGTCAATCCTATTTACTTACAGAAAATTGGGTTGAAAAATTAAATGTAGCCGAAGTTTTAGCACAAGCATTAGACTTTGCAAAATTTCCAAGTTTTAAGTCGGTGCATATTAGTTTTTCTCAGTTAAAAACTATAGTTAAAAAATCTTTGTCCGATTGGCAGTCAGCATTATCATCAGTCGCAGGGGTTTATTTAATTGCTGATAAAAGCAGTGGCAAACTCTATGTAGGTAGTGCAACAGGTGAAGGGGGTATTTGGCAGCGTTGGGCTGAATACGCAACCAATTTACATGGTAATAATCGCCAATTAATTGAATTAAAAAAGCAATTTGGTGACGTGCATTTTGAGAATTTTTACTTTTCGATTTTAGAAATAGCAGATACTCATAGCAGTGAAAATGAAATTTTAGTCAGAGAAAGCCACTAGAAGAATGTGTTACTTACTCGACAATTTGGATACAACGATAATTAATAGGGAATATTATGACAGACATCAATCAAGAACAACCTGTAATATTTGAAACCATAGCCACCCACTGTGGTCACTACATCGGCACGATGACCCTAAACGACCCTAAAGCCCTAAACGCCCTAAGTGTCGATATGTGCAAACTCATGTCACAACAACTTAGCGACTGGGCTAATGATGACAGCATCGTCGCCATTTTGCTAAAGGGAAGTGGCGACAAGGCGTTCTGTGCAGGGGGCAATATCCGTAAACTGTATGACAGCATGATCGACACTCCGCCCCAAGTGCCTATGCAGCAGCCCAATCCGTACGGGGTTGAATTCTTCGAAAACGAGTACAGCCTATACCGGCAAATGCACTTTTACCCAAAACCCATTATCTTGTGGGGTAATGGTATTGTCATGGGCGGTGGTATGGGCTTGATGGCGATGTGTAGCCATCGTATCGTCACCGAAACCACCCGTTTTGCCATGCCAGAGATTACCATCGGCTTATACCCTGATGCCACAGGCTCATGGTTCTTGGCGCGTATGCCTGCCAAAATCGGGCTGTTTTTGGGCTTGACAGGGGCGAACTGCAACGCCAACGATGCGATTTTCTCTAGCCTTGCTGAGTATGCCGTGGCAAGTAGCAAATACGACAAAGTGCTTGATGCGCTAAAACAAGCGGATTGGCAAGCTGACAGTAATTTACATGATATCGCAAGCCAAGCCTTAGCCAAAATTCATCATACCGAGCACTTAGCAGACAGTCATTTGATGAAGCATTTTAATACTATCCAAGCGCTAGTAAACAAAGGCTCAGTGCATGATATAGATGCAGCGTTGCGCGATGACAACTTCACCAAAGTCAACGGCGAAGCGGATAAATGGCTCACCAAAGCAGTCGAGACTTATCAGCACGGTTGTCCTGTCAGCGCAGCATTGACGGTTGAGATGTTTAAACGTGCCAGCAAATTATCGCTTGAGCAAGTGCTATATATGGAGATGAATGCGTCGCTACATTGTGTCAATTACCCCGATTTTCGGGAGGGTTTGCGTGCTTTACTGATTGATAAAGACAAATCGCCAAAATGGTGTAAAACCCTTGATGAATGTGATGCCCGCTATATCGAGTCACATCTTGCGTCAGCTTTTCCCAATAGCGAACATCCCTTTGAGGGTTGGTTGGGTAGCAATTCGCTCTCAGCAAAATTAGCCAAACTTGCTGTATAAATTTTAAAAACACCACAACATACAAGGAATGTATATGCTAAATAATCAACAAACAGCCATTAAAAAAATTGCTTTTATCGGGCTTGGTAACATGGGCAAACCGATGGCAGAAAATCTCATCAAAAATGGCTTTGCCTTAAACGTATTTGACCTAAACACCGCTGTGCTAGACGACCTTGCCAAACAAGGGGCAAACGTGGCGACTTCACCTGTGGAGGCAAGCAAAGAGGTGGATATGGTCATCACCATGTTACCTGCAGGTCAACATGTCAAAGATGTGTATCTGGGTAAAGACGGTAATCAAGGCTTGCTTGATGTGGTCAGTAAAGATACCTTGCTGGTCGATAGTAGCACCATCGCAGCGAGTGATGCGCGTGAAGTTGCCGAAGCTGCGGCAGATAAAGGCATCCAGTTCATGGATGCGCCCGTATCAGGCGGTACGGCAGGGGCAGCAGCAGGGACACTCAGTTTCATTGTGGGCGGGCAAGCTGAGCAATTTGAAAAAGTCAAACCCGTTTTAGAGGCCATGGGAAAAAATATCTTTCACGCGGGCGAGGTCGGTGCAGGTCAAGTCGCCAAAATCTGTAATAACATGCTGCTTGGCGTGATTATGACAGGGACAGCCGAAGCCATGAATTTGGGCGCCAAAAATGGATTAGACCCAAAAGTCTTAGCCAGTATTTTGTCAGCCAGCACCGGTCGTAACTGGGCGCTGGAAGTATGTAATCCGCATCCCGATGTTGGTGACGCTATGCCATCAAGCCGTGGTTATAGCGGTGGATTTATGAGTAAACTCATGCTCAAAGACATGAACCTTGCCAAACAAACGGCGGATGATACCCAGGTGGTGACACCAATGGCAGACCAAGCCACGGCACTGTATAGCAAACATAGCGAGCAACATGGGGATAAGGATTTCTCAAGCATTATGGCGCATTATGATGCGAACGTTCTGCAATAAGTTTTGGCGTTTAGCAAAAAGCTAGGATTTTTTTCTGGCTTTTTTAGGGTCGTTAATTCAAAAGTTAACCCAAAAATAGGGTAGAATTAGCGTCAATCCCAATTTATCGCATTAGTTTTATTATGTCTAAGCCAACAGCACGCCCCAAAAAACCAAAAATTGTCTTTTTTGATATTGATGATACGTTGTACATCAAGCAGCAAGAAAGGGTGCCACAATCCGCGATTGAGGCACTCAAACAATTAAAGCAGCAAGGCATTATGGTCGCTATCGCCACGGGTCGGGGTCGTGCTGTTTTTCCCAAAGCGGTGTATGAGCTCATTGAAACCGTGGGTATCGATGTGCTTGTCACCATCAACGGTCAATGCAGTCATCACCAAGGTGAATTGTTAGCGCATTATCCGATGACCACTGCGCAACTTAAACTGATTACCGATTATGTTGAATCAAACAATTTATCGTATGCCTACATGACCGATACGGAAATCATCGCGTTAGCGGAAGATGATGCGCTGTCAGACGCTTTAAATTCGCTTAAAATAGCTTACCGTACTGCCAGCCATGGTGACATTGATTTGTCGATACCTATTTATCAAGTCGTGGCATTTCATCCTGACAACACGCAGGTAAATTTTGACTTCCCCTCGACTTTAAAAATCATGCGCTGGCACAAAAACGGTATCGATATTCTAGATGCGACAGGCTCGAAGGCACGCGGCATTGCGCAGGCGCTCAATAAATTGGGGCTGGATTTTGAAGATGCGATGGCATTTGGCGATGGGGTGAATGATATCGAAATGTTACAGACCGTCGGCTTTGGCGTGGCGATGGGGAATGCCCATCCTGATGTGAAAGCGGCGGCTGACTATGTATGCCCAGCTGCGTGGGAAGATGGTATCTATCAAGGCTTACAACATTTGGGTTTATTGCCACATTGATGAGGCAGCAAATGTTTAAGCCTCGCCATGTGAGCTAAAATCTATCAACAAAATTGCTTTGCGCGTTTTAACTTTACCTTGTCAAAAGTGTCAAAGATAACCTTTAAATTTCCCCAAAAAATGCATCACGAATATCATCGGCAGCTTTTTGCATATCAGGTACAAAACCAATCAAATCATCGAGAGATTTGCGCGTTTTAGGTGCGGTTGTGTACAGTGAGCCGATATAACGACCTTGGGTATCATTGATTGCCACAGCAATTGAAACCGCTTGGGCAATATATTCTTCATCAGAAATTGCATAGCGCTGCTTGGCTACCTGCTCAAGGCTTTGATTGAGTACATCCCTATCGGTAATCGTGGCAGGGGTGATAGCGGTTAACGATAAATTTTTTAGTAGCGTGACCCTATCATCTTTTGTGAGCGTACTTAGGTAGATTTTACCAGCCGCCGTACACCAAATGGGTGCTTGCGAATCAGTGGGCATATACACTTGTAAGGCAGAAGGACAAGGTACGCGGTCGGTATATACCATGTTGACGTAATAAGGTACCGCCATGCCACAGGTTTCACCGATTTTATCCACCAGTCTTTGCAAAATCGCAAACCGCTGAATCGCCACTTGCTGGCTTTGCCACAGATGAATCGCCATATGCCGCGTACGCGATGCAGGCACAATCGTACCATTGATATCGACCCGCACAAAGCCTTCTTCTTGCAGCTGCTGTATCAGTCGGTGCATGGTCGGTTTTGGAATATCCAAAATCTCAGACAAATCCAGCGGGGATAAAGGACGCTGTGCCGCAGACACGGCTTCGATGATTTTTAACACACGGGTAATAGAAGAAACTCGAGCCATTATATTGTCTTTTTAAGTCTAGGGTCAGCACGTCGCCAGAAAAAATTGAAAAAAAAATTTTGCAAAGTTGGCAGTGATTAAAGTGCAAGGTTTTTTGATTATACCAAAATTTTTTTAAACTTCACCTGCTATTTGCGGGTTCGTCATGCATAACCTCAGTGTTGAGACCCAATTTGCTTTCAAATTGAGCTTGCGGGCAATATCCGCTAATATAGTCGGCATTTAACGCTTAACCAAGCCACATTTATCAATACCAAGCCACGTTTATCAATTTGGGGAAAACACATGCCGCGTTTTGTCAGTTTTAATATCAATGGATTGCGGGCGCGCCCACACCAGCTTGAAGCCATTCGCGATATCATCGCGCCCGATGTCATTGGGCTACAAGAAACCAAAGTACATGATGACGCATTTCCGCTACAGAGCGTGCAGCAATTGGGCTATCATGTCGAATTTTTTGGGCAAAAATCTCATTATGGTGTGGCGTTATTATCACGACAACAACCTATTTTTGTACAAAAAGGCTTTCCAACTGATAGCGACGATGCACAGCGACGGTTTATCCATGCGCGCTATGATTTTAATGGCAAATATATTGATGTGCTTAATGGCTATTTTCCGCAAGGTGAAAATCGCAAGCATGAAACCAAATTTCCGATGAAGCGCAAATTCTATGCCGATTTAACCGACTATATCTTGCAGCTTAAAGCAGAAAATCGCAGTATGATTTTGATGGGAGATATGAATATTGCGCCGCTGGATTTTGATATTGGCATTAGCGAGGATAGTGTGAAACGTTGGCTAAAAAATGGCACGTGCTCGTTTTTGCCAGAGGAGCGAGAGTGGTACCAAGCCCTGCTTGCGACAGATTTGCATGATACTTATCGGGCGTTATATGCCGACGGTCAAGCCTTGAGTTGGTTTGATTATCGCAGCAAGGGATTTGACGATGAGCCAAAGCGTGGGCTGCGGATTGACCATATTTTGATGACGCCTGATTTGGCGGATAAGCTTAATGGTGCAGGCGTCAGCTATGATTTGCGTGCTATGGAAAAACCCAGCGACCATGCCCCGATTTGGGCAGATTTTTTGGATTAATCAATTAAACAACAGTAAGGAGCGCTCTCATGCCAGTTGGCAATGTCGAACTTGTAAAATTAAACCCAGTGAAAGGGATAAAAATTGGCATCACCGAAGCCCACGTGCGCTACGCAGGGCGCAAAGACTTAACGGTTTTTGACATCATAGCGGGCGCAAACACCGCGGTTGTCACTACGCAAAACCAATTTTGTGCCGCCCCTGTGCAGTTGCTGCGAGAATTTATCGGCAAAGACAGTCCGCGTTATTTGATTGTCAACACGGGCAACGCCAACGCTGCCACGGGTGAAGACGGTAAACAGCGTGCCAAAACAACTTGTGTGGCACTGGCAGAAAAAACCGGTGTCGCAGCCGAGCAAGTATTGCCTTACTCCACCGGGGTGATTGGGGAAACCTTGCCAGCGGATAAAATTATCGCAGGGTTAGACAGCGCCTTAGCCAATTTAAGCGAAGATAATTGGCTTGGCGCCGCCCACAGCATCATGACTACCGATACCACCCCAAAAGGACATAGCGAACAAGTCACGATTGATGCCATCACCTATACCGTGACAGGTATCTCAAAAGGGGCGGGCATGATTCGCCCCAATATGGCGACCATGCTTGGCTTTGTGGCAACCGATGCCAACATTGAAAAATCATTGCTACAAAATATCTTGACCGACACGGTGAATCAGTCATTTAACCGCATCACGGTGGATGGCGATACCTCGACCAATGACTGCTGTACGTTGATTGCCACAGGACAAGTTGGGGAGATGATTGACAGTGAAAATCACCCGCATTATCAAGCAATTTATGAGGCGATTAACAATGTGATGATTCGAATCGCTCAGTTGATTGTACGCGATGGTGAAGGGGCAACCAAATTTATCACGGTCAAAGTGACAGGCGGTGAAACCGCTGAAGAATGTGCCAAAATCGCGTATGAAGTGGCGCATTCACCGCTGGTAAAAACCGCATTTTTTGCCAGTGACCCAAATTGGGGACGTATTTTGGCAGCGGTAGGCAAAGCGGGCGTGCTGCTCGACCAGTCAAAAGTGGCGGTATCACTCGATGATGTGTGTATCTGCGAGCGTGGCGGCTTGGCACACGACTATACCGAGGCGCGTGGCAGCGAGGTGATGAAGCGTCCTGAAATTACCATTCATATTGAATTGGGTCGCGGGCAGGCGAGTGATACCGTCTATACCTGTGATTTATCATACGAGTATATCAAAATCAATGCTGATTATCGTTCTTAAAGTCAATCTTAAAGTCAATTAAAGGTAACGAATGAAAAAACTAACCACTCTGCTGTTTGTGCTGACCACCGCTGTTATCTTACAAGGGTGTGTGCATAAAATTGTCACTGTCCCTGTCAAAGTTGCCTACAAGACCACCAAAGGGGTGGTCAAAGGCACGGTAGCCGTCGCCAAAGCGGTGATACCCGGTGATAGTGACGACAAAAAAGACTAAACACAGGCTGTCTAGTCATTTATGTCACACTCATTCATTGATGGCATTGATGGCATTGATGGCAATTATTTATGGCAATCATGCGTAGCGTCTTTGCCGTAACATTTCATACAGACACAGTGACCCTGCTATCGCCACGTTTAGGCTTTCTTGACCATTGGGCTGCGGTAGGGCAATCGGGGCAGATTGACTAAGTAACCTCTCATCGACGCCTTGTCCTTCATGTCCCATAATCAAGGCTAACGGTTGTCTCAAATCGGTTTGATAAATCACTTTATCGGTGTGGCTACTTGTCGCGAACATCGGCACTTTGACCTTCATCAATACCTCATCTACGCTGATGCCTTCATAAATGGTTAAACTAAAATTCGCCCCCATGCCCGCTCGCAAGGTTTTGGGCGACCACGCCGATGCGGTGCCCATCGTACAAATCACCGTCTTTATGCCCACGGCGGAGGCGGTGCGAAATAGTGTGCCTAGGTTGCCATTATCCTGCACGCCATTGATGATTAAGCAATCACTGGTGATAAGCTGATTAAAGTCTAAATGCGGCATATCAATCATCGCCATGATGGGCAGGCTCTCGCCCAGCGTGCGAATCTCTTTATACAGATTATCGCTAATCGTTAACGTTTTAACATTTTCAAGTCGGTTTAATAAGGCATTGATTTCGTCATTGTGCAGACCGCTTTCGCTGACAATCACGGTGTCGGGCGTGAGACTAGCATTGAGATAGCTTTCTAGCAAATGCGTGCCTTCTATCATGGTTTTGCCCAGTTTTTTACGCTGGCGCGACGCAGTGAGTAGGGCGTGGGCAGTTTTGATGGTTGGGTTGTCTTTTGAAGTGATAAGCATTATTTGACTTCTTCATGTAATTTTTTTACATACTCGACTTCGTTTTTTGCCCCCAGTACCACAGGCACGCGTTGGTGGATACTGGTCGGCTCGATATCCAAAATACGATTGATAGCATCGGTGCTCATGCCACCTGCTTGCTCAATGAGTAAGCTCATCGGATTGGCTTCGTACATCAGACGCAGTTTACCCGGTTTATCAGGGTGTTTGGTGTCAAATGGATAGCTGAAAATTCCTCCACGGCACAAAATACGGTGAATATCGCCCACCATCGCCGCCACCCAGCGCATATTAAAATCTTTACCACGCACGCCAGTTTTACCCGCCGTAAACTCATCAATGTAACGCTGCATCGGTGGCAACCAATAGCGATAGTTGGAGGCATTAATCGCATACTCTTTGGTGTCTGCGCTGATTTGCACATGGTCTTTGATTTGCACAAACGTTTTGGTGTCTGGGTCAAGACTAAACATGGCGACACCCTTGCCAAGCGTGATTGACATCACGGTTGAGGTGCCATACAAAATATAACCCGATGCCAACTGCGCCGTCCCTTTTTGCAAAAAGTCCTCATCCGTCGCAGGGTGACCTTGGTGGTGATAGGGTAAAATCGAGAAAATTGTACCGACTGCCATATTAATATCGATATTAGATGAGCCATCAAGTGGGTCAAACAGTACCAACACGTCGCCATCTTGATTGGCAGGGGTAGCGTTATCTAATTCTTCCGAGGCCACGCCCGCGCAATGCGGATTGCTGCTCAAGGCGTCTAATAACAAATCATTGGCAATGACATCGAGCTTTTTTTGCTCTTCGCCCTGCACGTTTTGGTTACCCGCTTCGCCCAAAATATCCGCAAGTGCGCCGCGTTTGAGCAAGTCGCTGATTTGAATGCCGATTTTGGTAATGGTGGTAATAATATCGGCAACGGCAGGTTGGGCATTTTGCGCGGCAAGATAAGTTTCAAGATTTGACATAAGTAGACCTTATTATAAAATTATAAATTAACACCCTAAGCCAATCACATGCGATTAGGCAGGGTGAATTTAGACCTCATGAATTGAAAAAATATAGACAATTTGCCGCAAATTGTAGCACTTTTTGACCCGTCTTATCAGCGATAATCGCAAAATATTGGCGTATTTATTCCAGCTGATTTACGGTAAAATAGGCAAAATTTATACAAATAACAACAAATCTAGGTGGCCGATGAATATTTTAAACACCCAAACCTTATCCAACGAAGCGCTACAGAGCAAGCTTGATCAGGCGATGGCAAAGCCAGAACTGACCGCAGCAGGTGATTTGCGGCATTTTATCGGCGTAGAAGGGTTATCCAAAGCCCAGCTGATGGCCATCATCGAAAAAGCCAATGGTTACTTAACTGACAATGCCGGTCGCCCCAACAGCATTCGCAATAGTGATGAGCTTGAAGGCTGTACAGTGATGAATTTGTTCTTTGAGAATTCTACCCGTACTCGCACCACCTTTGATGTGGCTGCCAAACGTCTTGGCGCCAGTGTCATCAGTATCGATATTGCCAAGTCCAGTACCCAAAAAGGCGAAAGCTTACGCGATACGCTGTGGAATCTTGAAGCCATGACAGCGGATATCTTTGTGGTGCGTCATTCATCGAGTGGGGCCGCGCATTTTATGGCAACCGAAGTCACCCCAAATATTGCCATTATCAACGGTGGTGACGGCTGGCACGCGCATCCGACCCAAGCCATGCTTGATATGCTCACGATTTATCGTGAAGCGCCAAGACCATTTGAGGAATTAACGGTAGCGATTATCGGCGATATCAAGCATAGCCGTGTTGCCCGTTCGGACATTGCAGCGCTCAAAACCTTGGGGGTTAAAGAAATTCGCGTCGTGGCGCCCAAGACATTACTACCAAAAGGCATTGAGCGTTATGGTGTCAGTGTCTATAACGATTTGGACGCGGCGGTGGTTGGCTGTGATGTCATCATTGGTCTGCGTATTCAAAATGAGCGTATTGGCTCGCCGCTTTTGCCATCGACATCCGAGTATTTTAAAGCGTATGGCATCACCACCGAACGCCTTGCCCTTGCCAAACCTGACGCGCTTGTCATGCACCCAGGGCCCATGAATCGCGGCGTTGAAATCTCATCAACTGTTGCCGATGGCGAGCAATCGGTGATTTTAAAACAAGTCAATAACGGCATTGCGGTGCGGATGGCGGTACTAGCAATGGCAATGGAAGGGCAACGCCAAGCAAGAGCGTAGAAATTTATTAAAGGTTGTATTGTAGGTTGGATGGAGTTTACGACACCCAACATCGATTTTTAAGAAGGAAAAATTATGTTTAAGCGAATTTCAGTTTTAACCTTTGGCTTATTAATGTCAATTTCTGCATTGGCGGTTGATGCGGTGACTTTGACCACACAAGCTGAAAGTGGGGATTCGCAAGCTCAATTTAAACTTGCAATGGAATATTATATTAAAGATGATTATCATCAAGCATTACCTTGGCTAAAAGAGTCTGCTAATCAAGGATTTGCAGAGGCTCAATATGTTCTTGGGATAACATATGGTGCAGGTAAAGGTGTTCGTCAAGATTATGCTCAAGCATTTACATGGCTGCTTAAATCAGCTATTCAAGGAAACGCAGATGCACAATATGTTGTTGCAGCAATGTATGATAATGGACAAGCTATTCAACAAAATTATTCAGAGGCTTTTAAATGGTATCAGAAATCGGCTACTCAAGGAAATGAACTGGCACAAAATAATCTTGGCGCTATGTATGAATTTGGGAAAAGTGTACGTCAAAATAAAGTTATAGCCAAACAATGGTATGGTAAAGGTTGCGATAATGGAAACCAGAAAGGTTGTGATAATTATCGCCGATTGAACGAGCAAGGCTATTAAAATTTAAAACCAAAAAGGCAAAACATGAAAAACTTACTTCCCCAAAACTGGCAATTTGATACCACGCAGCTTAACCCTATCGACAGCGATGGCAAATGGCTATTACCGCCGCTGGTGGATTTATGTGCGCGCCTGCGTGAACCTGGGCACCAGTCGCATGGCACACTAAAATCAGAAGGCGCCGCGGCTCGGCAAAACGGTTTTTTGCATGTGGTTATACCACCTGATACCAACCCAGTACTTGAAAATGGCTCATTACTGGCAGGCTTGCGAGAGCGGGCTTATCAAGATGGTGGTATTCATCTGCATGTGTTAGGGGCGATGACCGCAGGTCTTGAAGGTGAAAAACCCGCCAATATGCTTGGCCTGAAGCAAGGTGGCATCATCGGGGTCAGCAATGCTCGCCGCAAATTCGCCAATGATGACGTACTACTGCAAGCCCTTGATTATGCAGCGACTTATGACATCAAAGTATTTTTTTACCCTGATGAACCCAGTTTATCCAAAAACGGCGTCGCCCATGATGGCTACATCGCATCTTATCACGGCTTGGCAGGGATTCCTTGGATTGCTGAAACGGTGGCGTTATCCAAGCAGCTGTTGATTGTCGAAGAAACAGGCGTATCGGCACATTTTGGTCAGCTAACCACCAAATCCTCGATTGATTTGATTCGCTGGGCGAAACAAAGGGGCTTGCCGGTGACCTGTGATGTGGCGATGCACCAATTACATTTAACCGATGATGCCTTGATTGGTTTTAATGCCTTGGCGTATGTGTTGCCGCCACTGCGTTCCAATACAGACAAAAAAGCGCTGCAAGAAGGCTTGCAAGATGGCACTATCGATGCGATTTGTAGCCACCATGAGCCATTGGCAAAAACCGCTAAACAAGCGCCATTTGCGGAGTGCAAACCGGGTATTAGCAATTTTGATACTTTTATGGGGCTCGCTTGTCAATTGGTCAAAGAGGGTATTTTGACCCCACAGCAGCTAGTAGAAAAAATCGCACTCAACCCTGCAAAAATCGCTGGAATTGAAGCTAGCTATCATCAAACGGGCGGGGCGGTGCTGGTTGACCCTAGTCTAACTTGGATGGTGACAAAAGAATCGATGATGTCGCAAGGCAAAAATACGCCATTTATCAATAGCGAATTGACAGGGAAAGTCGAGCAAGTCTATTTTTAGGCTTGTTTGAAGCTTGTTTTAAGTTTGTTTCAAGATTGGATACGGTAATGAATCATGCCAAAGGCGTTTAAGCAGTTAGCCCCGACAGTGCCTAATAGACATCATGCCAAGAACGCCATCATCATGGTCGCTATCTATGAGCTGGTAAAAGGATTAGTAGCGCTAGGGGTGGCGGCTATTATTTTTGTAGGGCATGATAAATTGCAATGGATTGCGCGGGTGGTTTCACAGGCGCTGCATCGTATCATGGGTATGGCGCTGCACCACCAAATAGAGGCACTGAATCACTATGCTTGGGTCGCCAACCAAAATTGGCAAAAAGCCTTTTGGATAGTCGTGGGCTATGCGCTGCTGCGTTTTGTGGAAACCTATGGTCTTTATCGAGATAAAATATGGGCGTATTGGTATAGTGTTTTGGGCTACGGCGTGTTTTTACCGCTTGAGGTTTATGAGTTATTTAGCCATCGGTTTAATTGGCTTAACTTTTTGATACTGCTAGTGAATGTCGTCATTGTTGTGGTGGTCTATCGCAATATGCACGCCAAAGGGTTATTGGGTAAAAAAATGACCCAGGCTTAAGCTATCAATAAAAAAAGCGATAAAAAAGGGCAGATTCTGCCCTTTTTTACTCGCCAAACTAGCTATCTGGTCTAGATGTCTGGTCTAGCTATCTGGCTTATCTTTTTCCGTAATAATACGTGGGGATTTTTTGCTCGCATTGGCTGCAATTTTTGATTTGATAAAACTAAAAGGATTGTACGGGCTATCGAGTACACTAGCGGGTACAATCTGACGAATTTTAGCCATCACTGCCGTATTATCACCTTTGGGCTTGTCATCATCCGCTAGGATTTTTGATTGGACTATTTGGGTGGTGGTAATTTCATTGCTAAAACTTGTGTCATCTAGGTTACTGATATCCCAACGCATATTGTCAAAATTATTGGCATTCAAATAATTATCAATCGCAAATTTATGCTCGTCTGTGGCACTGCCATGTTGTGTGGATGAGGGAGTCGCTTTGTTTTCGCCATGACTGTCGTATTTACTGTTACTTTCTTCAAGCGTTTTTAGCGGATGTTTGTCATCTAATCCCTTATCATTTGACAAGTGTTTTTGATTATCATGAACTTGCTTAGTAACTGAAGATTCATGTGACAATTCATCCGATAACTCATCGCTATTTAAGGCATTAAAATCACGCGGTTGACTCGATAAGCTACCCTGACCTTTAAAATCAAGCGTACCATCAAAGCCAGTCGCTTGCTCGGCGTCAGTTTCTTTGATGCGTTTATCTTCATTGACCACATCACTGACTTGACCGCCTGATAGACCTGAACCTTCACGTTGACCGGCTAGTTTGTTGCCTTTACCTTTATCTTTTTTTCCTGTATCTGGCTCGATGTCTTCGGCGTTTGGGGTCTGACGCGGTGCGATACTATCAAAAATACTTGCCATTGACACATCAAAATTATATTTGAGCATGGCTTCACCACGGGCTAAGGTATTAATCCATTGCACAGTCCAAGGCGCGTTATTTTTAAGTTTTCGCAAATCCTTTTCATGCGGTAAAGGATAGGGCATATTTTGATAAAAATCCCAAAAACTATAATCATCGAGCGAGCGTTTGAGGACATACTCATCTTTGTCACTGGTGGTGATGAGATTGTTATCTTGTAAAAAGCTAATATAAGTGTACCAATTTGGCATCTCTTGGCGACCTAGCACATCACGCAGACCAGCTTCGGTGACGACATTGCCTTTTTTATGCTCACGGTATAACACGTTTAGCATATCCATCAAGCTAAACAACGCATGACGGGGAAAGATTTCTTTGGTCTCAAAAATGGTCAAGCAGTAGCTGATTTGCACGCCAAGCAGGATAATATTCCAAGAAATATAAATCCAAAGTAAGAACAACGGCAAAATCGCAAACGCCCCATACACCGCTTTATAACTGGTAAAGTTGTCAACAATTGCGCCAAAGGTGAGTTTTAAGATTTCAAAGATAATCCCAACCACAACACCGGCAACCAGCGCATGTTTAAAACGTACTTGGCAGCGCGGGATAAACCAATACATGGTCACCAACCCCATCAGCACAATCGCAATCGAGCCGATTTGTACCCAAATCGCCCAGTCAATCCCATAACCGCCAATTTTTTGATTTAAAAAACTTAGACTTTGCACGGTGCTTGAAATAATCATGACGATGGCAAGCACAATAGGCAACAGGGTAATAATGACCCAGTAACGCACAAGATTGAGCCAGCTGGTCTCTTTTTTTTCAACACGCCAAATTTGGTTAAACGCGGTTTCAATCGTCATTAAAGTGGAAATGGTGGTAAAAAATAAGATACCCACACCGATAATGGTTAAGTTCGATGAATTACTGGTAAATTGGTTGAGATACTTGGTGACCTGTAATCCGGTACTGGGCAAAATATTGCTAAATATCAAGTTTTGAATCTGCTCACGCGCTTCTGCTAACTGCGGAATGGTGGAGAGAATCACAACCAACAAGGTTAAAATCGGCACAATAGACAGCAGCGTGGTATACGTCAGTAACGCAGCTTTTTGGCTACAATTATCATCGATAAAATTTTTGATAAGGTACATCAAAAACTGCACCCATTTATGTTTAAAAATGGATAATTTTTTTAGTTTGGCAATGAGTTCATTCATAGTAGTTCTTATTGATAAAAAATTTCAAAGTTTGACCATCAAATCGGCGAAAAAGGCAGTGATTGTATGGCAGTATGGTATCATATTCAAAAAAATTGTTTATTGAATTACTGTGAACAGTTTTGGTGTTTTGCAATTGGCAATCTGGCTAGTAGATTGCTTTGACCCTGCCATCAAAATTTATTCACCCAAACTAGCTTGACGTAACAATTATCAAAATTGATGTGAGAAAAACCATGAGTCAACCTTATATTTTAGTCTTGTACTACAGCCAAAATGGCTCTACCAAAGATTTGGCGTATCTGGTCGCACAAGGTATTGAAGACAGTGGCACAGGCATCGCCGCACGTATTCGCACGGTACCCAAGGTCAGTAGCGAGACTGAAAAAATTGCGCCAAGTATTCCTGATGAGGGTGACCTGTACGCCAGCATGGATGACTTAAAAAACTGTGTGGGGCTGGCACTCGGCAGCCCCACCCATTTTGGCAATATGGCAGCATCGATGAAGTATTTTTGGGATAATAGCGTCACAATTTGGCTCGCGGGGGATTTGCAAAACAAACCGGCATCTGTATTTACCAGTACGGGTACCATGCACGGTGGTCAGGAGACGACCTTGACTAGCATGATGACGCCGCTACTGCATCATAGTATGGTGATTGTGGGAATTCCCTATAGTGAGCCTGCGCTCAATACCACGAGCCAAGGTGGAAGCCCGTATGGTGCAAGCCATGTCAGTGGCGCAAAGCATGACCACATCATGACCGCGGACGAAAAAACGTTAGCCATCGCCCAAGGTCAACGTCTAGCCAAAATTGCCAAGGCATTACAAGCGTTATGAGAAAACAAGCGTTATGAGAAAAAAAGACCCGCACTCACTATCTGCCCCCAAACCCATTTATCCCATCCACCAACGCTTAACCCTAGTATGGTGGGTTTGGCTGGGGTTTCGATTGCTGGCAGTACCGCTATTGACGTATTGGTTAGCAAGTGCAAAGCCTGCTATAGTCGGGGGGATTGCTTGGCAAGCTTTGTGGTTGATACCTGCACTCTTATCAACGCCTTATATCGTGAAAGGCAAGAGCCCATACGCGCTATTGCTGCTAAGTATGCTCACTTTTGTATATTTGGGGGGCAGTGGTATGGTTGCACTAAAATACGGCTATCAAACGCATTGGGGGTTGATGGCTGTGTGGTTGGTGGATTTTGTTTTGCTAGCATGGGTGAATTACTGGCTATTTATTTTGTTAAAACGACTGCCAAAAATGAATGGCTAATTGCCAAAAGAGC
Organism: Faucicola osloensis; assembly: GCF_020041925.1. Lineage (GTDB taxonomy): Bacteria > Pseudomonadota > Gammaproteobacteria > Pseudomonadales > Moraxellaceae > Faucicola > Faucicola osloensis_D. The sequence continues at coordinate 2,243,217 of NZ_CP083409.1, forward strand.
GTACCTAAGTCAAGTACGCTCTTTTTATGCTAAAAAATTATGCTAAAACATCGTTAGGCCAACACATCATTTAGCCATTTACCGATAATTTTGAGTTGCGGCATACATACTTGGTGCGCCATCGGATAGCTGTAAAACTGCGGCTGATAACCTTTTGACTCAAGCCATGCTTTGGCTTCTTGCCCAAGCTGTACTGGGACAACAGGGTCTTGTGTGCCATGATGAATGGCGATGTTTAGATTTTTATTAGCCTCACTTAAAGTTAGGCTATCTTTGGTCGCTAAATAAGTCGACAGGGTTAACAGTCCGGCTAATGGTTTGTCATAGGTTAACGCGGTTTGATACGCCACCGCGCCACCTTGCGAAAATCCTGCAATCACAATATGCTCAGGCGATACACCGCGCTCGGCTTCACGCGCGATTAACTCTCCAATCCAAGCCGCGGATTGTTCAATCTGTGCGGTGTCGATTTTGCGGTCCAGTGACATTTCCAAAATATCATACCAAGCTGGCATCACATAACCTTGGTTGATGGTTACAGGAATGGCGGGGGCGTGAGGAAATACAAACCGTATGCCGTGGTTACCATCGAGTCCCAAGTCAGGGACGACCGGCTCAAAGTCATGACCATTTGCGCCCAGTCCGTGTAGCCAAATCACCGCTCTATCAACCGGCAGATTGTTGGGATTGTGGATGACTTCAACCGTTTTTAATAAACTCATAAATTCTCCTTTCATGTGAAACTAACAAATGTCATAAAAAATAAATGTCATAAAAATAATTAGCGGATAGCTTAAAAATAGGGATAACGCTTGATTTTAGCTTATTCATACCACATTATCTAGGCAATGTTTACCATAAGAATAGCCTAAGTGAATGAAAGAACTTATATCGACTGCTGCACCATTAAATGATTCTCAACTAGACAAGCCTCAAATAGACAAGCACCAAGGTGTGAAATTACCGGTCATGGCAAAAGACAGCTATTATCTGTCACGCCTTGCCAAACAATTAAAACAAATCAAAGACAAAGAAAGCGAAGACTATACGTCAAGATTTGACCGCTATCAAAAACAACTCAAACACTCGCAAGAAAGAGTGCAAAGCCGTATCGCCAGTCTGCCAACGATACATCTAAACGAAGATTTGCCCGTCAGCCAACAAGCCGATAGACTCATCAAAGCCATCCAAGACCACCAAGTCATCATCGTGGCAGGGGAGACAGGCTCAGGCAAAACCACCCAATTACCTAAGATTGCCATGCTTGCCGGGCGAGGGGTAACAGGGCAAATCGGACACACACAGCCAAGACGATTAGCGGCGCGTAGTGTGGCAAATCGCATTGCTGAAGAATTAGGGGAAACGCTTGGACAGACAGTCAGCTTCAAAGTGCGTTTTACTGAGCAAGGCTCATCGGATTCCATTGTCAAACTGATGACCGACGGTATTTTGCTTGCCGAAATGGCGCATGACAAGTTTTTGAGCCGCTATGATACCATTATCATTGATGAAGCCCACGAGCGCAGTCTTAACATTGACTTTATCATGGGTTATCTCAAGCGTCTATTGCCAAAACGTCCTGACTTAAAGGTGATTATCACATCGGCGACGCTCGACACAGCAAGGTTTAGCCAGTATTTTTCTAGCGTTGATGGTAAAACCAAAAAAGCGACGCCCGCGCCTGTATTTGTGGTTGAAGGTCGCAGTTATCCCGTAGAAGTGCGCTACCGTCCGTTGACGGAGGAGATTGTCACAGGTTCGGATGATGACAGCTTTGATGATGTCGAAGAAAACTTGCCCCGAGCGATTACCGCAGCGGTGGAAGAGTGCTATCAAGACGCTGCCAGCAAAGGGCATGCTGACCAAGCGGATATTTTGATTTTTGCGGCAACAGAAGCGCAAATTCATGATTTGGCAGATATTTTAAACCAATACGCCCCCCGTCATACCCAGATTTTGCCGTTATTCGCCCGTCAAAGTTTTGCCGAGCAACAGCAGATTTTTCACCCGACAGGCGGGCGTCGCATTATCATCGCCACCAATGTTGCCGAAACCGCCTTGACCGTGCCCAATATCCGCTACGTTATTGATTTGGGGTTTGCTCGGATGTCACGCTACGACTATCGCTCGCGGGTACAACGCCTGCCGATTGAAGCGATTAGCCAAGCTGCCGCCAATCAACGAAAAGGTCGCTGTGGACGTATCGCGGCAGGCGTGTGTATCCGTTTATATTCAGAGGAAGACTTTACCAGTCGCCCCGAATTTACCGAGCCTGAAATTTTGCGTACCAACTTGGCATCGGTGATTTTGCAAATGGCAAACTTGGGTCTGGGTGAGGTAGAAAACTTTGACTTTATCCAGCCACCCGACAATCGACTGGTCAATGATGGGCGTAAACTGTTAGAAGAGTTGGGTGCGATTGTCACCAAAAAACCTGAAAATAGCCTAAGCGCATCTAATAACAATAGCAAAGGTCAATCCAAACGCCATCCAAATCAACTCACCAAAGTCGGTCAAATGATGGCAAAAATGCCCATAGACCCTCGTTTGGCACGTATGCTGATTGCAGGTGAGCAATACGGTTGTCTCAAAGAGGTATTGGTGATTGTATCGGGCTTGTCAGTGCAAGACCCTCGAGAACGCCCGAGCGATAAGCAAACCCAAGCTGACCAAAAACACGCATTATTTCGCCAAGCCGACAGCGATTTTTTATTTTATCTCAGTCTTTGGCAGGCAATTCATGGGGCCTTATTTCAAAGCAGTGGATTTAAAAGCGATGGATTTAAAAGTAGTGATCTTGACCATCAAAAAAATGAAACGTTAGACGATGAAGCCGCGCCAATCGCGCAAAGCCCGTATGAAAACGACAAACTAACCAACAGCCAACGTAAAAGCTTTGCCAAAAAACATTTTTTAAGCTCGCCGCGTTTACGTGAATGGCAACAAACCCATAGCCAGTTATTGCAAATGGTTGATGGCTTAAAATTAACCATCAACCAAGAGCCAGCCAGTTATGTGCCTATTCACCGAGCATTGCTCACGGGTCTGCTGTCGTTTATTGCCCAAAAAGTCAATGACGTTGACAAAAGCGGCAAGCTAATCAAAGCCAAACGTGGCGAGTATGTCACCGCGCGTCAGCACAAAGCCAAGATTTTTCCTGCCAGTACCTTGTTTAAGCAAAATCCGCTATGGGTGATGGCGTTTGAGGTGGTTGAGACCTCGCAGGTGTTTATGCGTACTGCTGCCAAAATCGAGCCAGAGTGGATTTTGGCGATGGCAGGGGATTTGCTCAAATACCATTATTTTGAGCCGCATTGGTCAGCCAAAACGGGGCATGTCAAGGCATATGCCCAAATCAGCCTGTTTGGTCTGATTGTGGTGCATAAACAACTGATGAATTATGAGCGGGTCAACCTTAGCGAGTCTCGAGAAATCTTTTTGCGAGATGCCTTGGTCTTAGGCAATTTAAATGCCCCGTCTACAGGCGATGGTAAAAAGGGCAAGTTGCCGCCATTTTTGCAGCATAATATAGATAAAGTCGCTGATGTATCCTTGATTGAAGATAAGCTGCGACGTCGAGACTTGTTGGTTGATGAAGAGCAATTATACGACTTTTATGCCAAGCGAGTGCCTGAGCATATCGCTAGTCGCAAAGTATTTGAGGATTGGCGAAAAGAAGTAGAAAAAACGGAGCCACAGTTTTTATTTTTTAGTGATAAAGATGTGCTCAACGAACAAGCACCCGCTACCCAAGCTTTCCCAGAAACATGGCAACTGGGTAATTTAAAACTACCCCTGTCGTATATTTTTGACCCGACCAGCGACGATGATGGCGTGACCATTAAAGTCCCGCTCGTTGCCTTACCACAGGTTGATGCGGTTGAATTATTATGGGGTATTGCAGGGTGGCGCTATGAGCTGGTTTTGCAGCTATTAAAGACGTTGCCAAAAGATATTCGCCGGCAAATCGTGCCCGTGCCCGATACCGCCAAACAAATTTTTGACACGCTTGAAAAAAACCACCATGGCGGATTGCTAAAGCAACTGTGCCAAGCCTTAAACCAGCGCGGCGTGCGTGGGGCAAACAATCAATTTGTAGAGCCAAAAGACTTTAATCCAAGCGAGGTTGAAACCTATCTGCAGCCACAAATTGCGTTGGTCGATGACAAAAACCGGCTGATTGAAAAAGGGCGAGATATTGACGCATTAAAACTGCGCCATCAGGTCACCACAAGTCAAGCCGTCGCCAGTGGTAAAGGCGTACATAGCGAGTTTCCCGAGCATTTTAACTTTATGCAAAACCGCCACAGTGCAGGCGTGATGATTAAGCAGTTTTCGGCACTGGTTGCCGATGGACAGCCAAGCTATACCGATAAAAAGGCCGTTTCTATTCAGCAGTTTACCGATGTCAGTGTGGCACTCAACAAACACCGTCAAGGCTTGCTTGCTTTAATCGGCAATGAGCTCGGAGCAAAAGCCAGACAGCTTACCAGCCAAATTGATAAAAACTTTAAACTTGCCTTTGCGCCGCTTGGTGAGCTTGATAGACTCAAAGATTTACTGATTCATGCCACCCTTGATGCCACTTTTGAAAAATTTGTTGCAGAGTTTGACCATGAAAAATTCACGGCAGGGATTCATGATAAAGAGTTGGTGATTGCCATCAATCAGTTGCCTTTGACGTTAGATGAATTTAACCAAGCCAAAGCCGTGGTGCTTGCCAATTTCTTGAGCGTTGGGCAAAGTGTATTAGTTCAGCTAAAATCGGTGTATGAGCAGTGGCAGCAAGTTCGCCAAAAACTGCTGCTACTTGACCGTGATATTTTTGAAGAAAGTATCGAAGATATCGAAGACCAGCTCGACGATTTGAGTTTGTCGGATTTTGTGTATCGCATGAGTTATCAAGATTGGCAGCAATATCCGCGTTATCTGCAGGCGTTGTTGGTGCGACTTGATAGGCTTGAGCACAATTTGGATGCCGATCTTGATGCCGTGTATCAGCTTGATAAACACATGGAAAGGCTGTCTGTTAAGGGTAATGATGAGACAATTATGCCGTATCGTTGGTTGGTTGAGGAGTTTCGGATTCAGCTGTTTGCCCAGCCAATGAAGACCCGCGTGCCTGTCTCAGATAAACGCCTAGAAAAATTGTGGGATGAATTGAATGGTTAATAAAAAAATCCGTCAAAATTTGGCGGATTTTTTATAAAATATTGATTTAAAATAATTTTTCTAAACTTTGTTTGAACTAAAATCATGATCAATAGTGTTTTTTCAGGGTATGGTTCATATTGAATAGTCATGATGGGGAGTGCTACAGTTGATAGGGACTTTACAAACAATAGGTTATAAACAATAGATTGATTTTTTTAGCATTTGAAATTTTTACCTATACAGTTAATTTGAGTCGATGAAAAATTAAAAAGTTGATTTGGTAAAAACAGCAAAACTTAGTAAAATAGTCAGATTAAATTTTTTAAAAGTGAAAGTCATGCCAAGCCAACCGCAAGTTTTTAATCCCCAGTCTACCACTAAACCCGCCACCCACCATCAAGCCAATCATAACGAAAACCGTACTGTAGGTCAAAGCGCCAGCCAAACGGCGCACCAACTGGCTCAAGATATAGCAACGACAAAAGCGCCTAAGATTGGCTTTGTGTCGCTTGGCTGCCCCAAAGCCTTGGTGGATAGCGAGCGCATTATCACCGAGCTTAGCCGTGATGGTTATCAAGTCGCTAGTGACTATGATGGTGCAGATTTGGTGGTGGTCAATACTTGTGGCTTTATCGAATCTGCGGTGCAAGAGTCGCTTGATGCCATTGGTGAGGCGATTACCAAAAACGGCAAAGTGATTGTCACCGGTTGCCTTGGCAAAGATGCCGAAAAAATCAAAACCATGCACCCAGCTGTGCTTGCGGTGACTGGCGCACATGCCTATGAAGAAGTTGTGAATGCTGTGTCGCATTATGTGCCAAAACCTGCACCATCAAAAACTTATGACCCAAAAATTGACCTAATCAATGATGCGGGCATTAAGCTTACGCCAAAACATTATGCTTATGTCAAAATATCCGAAGGCTGTAACCACCGCTGTACATTTTGTATCATCCCAAGCTTTCGTGGAGACCTCGTTAGTCGCCCGATTGACAGTATCATGACTGAAGCGGCTGCGCTCAAAAACGCAGGCGTCAAAGAGCTATTAATCATCTCGCAAGATACCTCAGCCTATGGCGTAGATCTTAAATATAAAACCAGTTTTTGGAATGGCATGCCCATCAAATCCAAATTTTACGATATGTGCGAGGCACTGAATCGACTGGGCATTTGGGTGCGTTTGCATTACATTTATCCTTACCCGCATGTTGATGCTGTGGTCAAACTGATGAGTGAAGACAAGCTACTGCCATACCTTGATATCCCGTTCCAACATGCCAGCCCCAATGTGCTCAAAGCCATGAAGCGCCCCGCGCATAGCGAAAACGTACTGGAGCGCATCAAAACTTGGCGCTCGATTTGCCCCGATATTGTCATTCGTTCCACCTTTGTGGTGGGTTTCCCTGGCGAGACGGAAGAAGATTTTGAATATTTGCTCGACTGGCTCAAAGAGGCGCGATTAGACAGAGTAGGGGCGTTTACCTATTCAGAAATAGAAGGCGCGGCGGCAAACGATTTACCGAACCCTGTACCAGAAGCTATCAAACAACAACGCTATGAAAGACTGATGGCACTACAGCAACAAATCAGTGCCGAAAAACTGGCTGAGAAAGTCGGTAAAACCTTAAAAGTGCTGGTGGATGAGATTGATGAAGAGGAAAATATCGCCATTTGCCGTAGCTATGCCGATGCGCCAGAAATTGACGGTCACGTGTATGTAGATAATATTGACGCATCGGTTAAAGTCGGTGAATTTTTAACCGTCACCATTGATGAAGCCAATGAGTATGACCTTTTTGCCAGTTTTACAGGTGAACTGTTATAAGGATAAGGATTGTCATGTCTCAATCAATGTTAGCCTATAGTCTTTTAGCAATTGCGATTGTCAGTGAAGTGACTGGTTCAACTTTTTTGGCAAAATCAGAGGGGTTTAGCAAACCCTTGCCCACTATCATCACCATGATTTGTTTTGGCATTGCTTTTTATCTTCTTTCACAAGTCATCAAAATCATACCACTGGGGATTGCTTATGCCATTTGGTCAGGGGTAGGTATTGTGTTGACCGCTATCATTGGGTACTTTATTTTGGGTAACAAATTGGATTTACCTGCCATTGCGGGTATGAGCCTAATTGTATTGGGTGTGATTGTGATTAATCTGTTTTCTCATTCAGCCACGCATTAATCACGCTTTAATAATCCACGCTTTAATAATAGTACCTTGAATATAGCGACTTGATAGTTTGATGGCTAAAGTCGATTGAATTTTCAAGCTGAGAGCAGGGTAAAAATTAAAATGACTGTTGAAATTATCTTTACACTATCTAAAAACCGTTAATTTTGTTAAAATTTCGCCATTTGCATTATTTGTTATCCAACAGCCAACAAGAGGTCAACCATGTCTGATAAAGCTCCCCGTTACCAACGTATTTTGCTCAAACTCTCTGGCGAGGCCTTGGCAGGCAAAAATGATATGGGGATTGATTCAGGCGTATTAGACAACATGAGTCTTGCGATTGCGCACTTGGTAGGATTGGGTGTGCAAGTGGGTATCGTGGTCGGTGGTGGCAACTTGTATCGTGGCGCTGCGCTACAAAAACAAGGCTTAGTGGGCCGTGTAACAGGCGACCAAATGGGTATGCTTGCAACCGTGATGAATGGGTTGGCGATGCGTGACGCCCTAGAGCGCCGTAATATCAAATGCCGTTTGATGTCAGCCTTGCCAATTGGTGAAGTGACTGAAAACTACAGCAGCCGTAACGCTATTCGCTATTTACAGAACAATGAAGTGTGCGTGTTTGTCGCAGGTACCGGCAATCCGTTTTTTACCACGGATACCGCAGCGTGTTTACGTGGCATCGAAATTGAAGCCAATTTAATCCTAAAAGCCACCAAAGTCGATGGCGTGTATAACAAAGACCCAAATACCCATGACGATGCCGTCAAATACGACGAACTCACCTTTGACCAAGTGCTGGATCAAAAATTGGGGGTGATGGATTTGACTGCGATTGCCTTGCTGCGTGAGCATAACGTACCGCTGCAAGTATTTGATATGGCAAAACCCAACGCGCTGCTTCATGTGGTGATGGGCGAGTCAGAAGGCACCAAAGTTATCAATTACTAATTTCTAAATTTGACATACAGAGTTTTAAAAGGACACAACATGATTAACGATATTAAAAAACAAGGCGAAGACAAAATGAAAAAGGCGATTGAAGCCTTAGAAAATGCCTTTAGTAAATTACGTACGGGCCGTGCCCATCCTGGTATTTTGCAGGGTGTGATGGTGTCTTACTATGGCTCTGAGATGCCACTTAATCAAGTGGCGAGCATCAACGTTGAAGACTCGCGTACCCTGTTAGTGCAGCCTTTTGATCGTAGCATGGTGCAGGCAGTGGACAAAGCAATTCGTGAATCAGATTTGGGTCTCAACCCAATGAGCGCAGAGGTGATTCGAGTGCCACTACCCGCATTGACGGAAGAAACCCGTAAAGATATGCAAAAATTGGCACGTCATGAAGCCGAAGAGCGCCGTGTATCTGTGCGTAATGCTCGCCGTGATGCCAACAATGCTTTAAAAGCCTTGGTAAAAGACAAGCAAATCTCAGAAGATGATGAACGCCGTGCCAATGACGACATCCAAAAAATGACTGATAAATACATTGATAGTATTGATAAAATGCTCTCTAGCAAAGAAGCAGAGTTAATGGCCGTTTAATTGTTATTTATCCAATAAAAGAACCCATTCATAAGAAGTAGGTCATGGTTGAGTCAAAGGCAGCAATGCCACAACATATTGCCATTATTATGGATGGCAATAACCGATATGCCAAAGCACATGGGCTACCAACCGGTGGCGGGCATATTGCCGGCAAAGATAATTTAGACCCTTTGGTTGAGCATTGTATGGGTATTGGTATACGTGCGTTAACAGTATTTGCTTTTTCTAGCGAAAATTGGCAGCGCCCAGCCAATGAAGTGGCGTTATTAATGAAGCTGCTTGAGCAAACCGTCCATGACCAATTACCGCGGATGCTGCGTCATCAAATTTCTTTGCGCTTTATCGGGGATAGGGGTGCCTTGACGCCGCATTTACGCGCGATTATGCAAGATGCAGAAGAGCAAACTGCCCATTTTACTAAGATGAGTTTGGTGATTGCCATCAGCTACGGCGGTCAGTGGGACATCGTCAATGCCTGCCGCCAAGTTGCCAAGCAAGTGGAAGAAGGCGCACTTACTGCCGATGCCATTACCCAAGACGATTTTGCACGCCACCTGTCGCTATCGGATTTACCCGCCGTTGATATGTTAATCCGTACCGGGGGGGATTACCGCATTTCTAATTTTCTCCTTTGGCAATGTGCGTATGCTGAGTTATTTTTTACCGAAACGCTTTGGCCAGATTTCAAGGCGGCTGAATTAGACCAAATGATTGATATTTTTATGGGTCGTGAACGTCGATTTGGTAAGACCAGCGAGCAAGTATTAGGTTTGGGCTTTTAATTAATCAATAGGAATTGTCATGTGGGAACGCATTAGAACCGCCATTATTTTGTTAGTGATTGTTGGCGTTGCAATGTTTGCTACCCGCGAGCCTATTTTGATGTTGCCGCTATTGTTAGTGGGTGCAGGCTTTGGGGCTTTTGAGTGGTCAAAGCTCATGCCGTCACTTGAACAAAATCCTGACAGTTATATACCGCCTACCACCCAAATTCCCACTAAACCTGCCAAGCCAATCGATTATAGCTATGCCCTTATAATTCTAGGGATTGTCAGTGTGTTATTGGTGATGGCAAAGTTGACTGGTAGTATAGCCTCTTGGGTGTTTTTTTGGCTGGTTGCGGCGCTGATTTGGTCGGTAGCGATTGGCTGGATTCGCCGTTATCCCAACAATACGCAAGCTTGGTATGGTAAGCATTTGTACATCATCGGTATGATTGTACTGTCATCCGCCATTACTGCGATGTACTATCTGTGGTCACTTTCAGCTTGGTGGCTGCTATATGTGTTTGTATTGGTGTGGTGCGCGGATAGCGGCGCTTACTTTGTCGGACGAAAACTTGGCAGACGCAAGATGTCACCGCACGTCTCACCCAATAAAAGTGTGGAAGGCTTACTTGGTGGACTTGCTACAGGCACGCTTGTGGTGATTGGCGTCTCTTTTGGCTTGTTAAACGATTGGTCGATGATGGCTATTGGGTTGTTTTTGCTGTTATCATTGCTCACTATCGTCATGTCCGTGTTCGGTGATTTATTTGAAAGTATGCTAAAGCGCCATGCAGGAGTCAAAGATGCCGGGGCATTGTTGCCAGGACATGGGGGCATTCTTGATCGTATTGATTCGCAGCTTTCAGCCGTGCCAATTTTTGCGTTGGGGTTTTGGGCGATGAAATTTTACGGCTTAATTTAATGCTACCTTGGGTTAGCTTTCAAAAATTTTCATATCTGCTGAATATCAATTTTTTTAAATAAAAATATATCCAATATCAATTTGTTTAATTCACTAATCAATGCAAGCTTGTGTTTCATTCAATCTTTTTTGCGCAACTGCTTGTTGATTGATGCTTAAAAATCTTCTCGCATGTTAATATGCTTACCACCGCTGCAATTTGCCGCTGTAAACGCAAAATGTTAGGTTTAACCGCCATCTGCCCGCAACTAACTAGGTCATTGTAATGCTATCTTCAACTCACACTATACCGCAAAAAAACATTGCTATTATGGGCGCAACAGGCTCTATCGGCGATAGTACGCTATCGGTCGTCAGTCAGCATCCTGATTTGTATAACGTGGTAGGGGTGACAGGGTTTTCGCGGCTCGATAAACTGTTGAGCATTTGCCAGCAATTTAAGCCAACTTATGTTTGTGTTGCCAAAGAAAAGGAAACAACATTTGCGCAGATGCTCAGCGAGGCTCATCTAAGCTGCAAGATTTTGATTGGGGAGCAAGGTTTGGTTGAGCTTGCCACGTTAGCAGAAGTGGACATGGTGGTTGCGGCTATCGTCGGCGCTGCAGGGTTGCCATCAACGCTGGCAGCGGCTAACGCGGGTAAAACGATTTTGCTCGCCAATAAAGAAGCGTTAGTGATGGCAGGTGAGCTAATGATTAAAGCTGTCAAGGAGTCAAATGCCAAATTGCTCCCAATTGATAGTGAGCACAATGCCATTTTTCAATGTTTGCCTACCGCGGTACAACAACAGCGCAATGCCATTCATGACGATAACCATGGTATTAAAAAGCTTTGGTTAACCGCCTCAGGTGGGCCATTTTTACACAAAACACTTGATGATATGAAACGTGCCAGCGTTGCAGAAGCTGTCAAGCACCCGAACTGGTCCATGGGGCAAAAAATATCGGTAGATAGTGCCACCATGATGAATAAAGGTTTGGAGCTGATTGAAGCAAGTTTTTTATTTGATATGCCCGTCTCTGAGATTGAGGTGGTCATTCATCCGCAAAGCATCGTGCATTCTATGGTTGAATACAATGATGGTAGTTTTTTAGCGCAGCTAGGCAGTCCTGATATGCGTACCCCCATTGCCCATGCTATGGCATACCCCAATCGTATCAGCAGTGGGGTGCAGCGATTAGATATTTTTAAGTTAAGTAATTTAAATTTTGTCCGACCTGATTTAGAAAAGTTTAAATGCCTAGGGTTGGCTTATCAAGCCATGCAACAAGGTAGCTATGCGTGTATCGCCTTGAATGCCAGTAATGAGATAGCCGTTCAAGCGTTTTTAGATGGTGACATCTGCTTAACCGATATTGCTGATATCAATGAAAAAGTGCTATTGCAAGCCGAAAAACAGCCAATTGGGTCATTGCAAGCGATTTTGGCGGTCGATAAACTAAGTCGTGAACAAGCACACCAATGTATTGCCGATTTAAACGCTTAAATAATGCTTAAAAAGAGCTTAAAAATAGTTGACAACACTGGTTGATAATCGTTAAAAATGACTACATAACTTATTAAGATACCGATAGTTAAATTATTTTTAGCCTGTGATTTTGTCAAAAGGATAGCCATGAATTTCATCTTGACCGTTTTAGCTGCGATTGTGGTACTAGGACCTTTGGTTGCGCTACATGAGTGGGGGCATTATATTGTTGCTCGGCTGTGCGGTGTCAAGGTATTGACCTATTCGATTGGGTTTGGTCCTAAGCTGCTAAGCTGGACCAGTAAAAAAACTGGGATTAATTATGCGGTCTCTGCGATTCCGCTTGGCGGCTATGTCAAAATGCTCGATGAGCGAGAAGGCAAAGTCAATCCAGCCGAACGTCATTTAGCCTTTAATACCCAGCAACCTTGGAAAAAAATCGCCATCGTCGCAGCAGGTCCGGTGATGAACTTACTGATTGCGATTTTTTTGTATTGGCTGCTATTTATTACCCCAACCCAAGTCTTGGCGACCAAAGTCGGCAGTATTTTGCCCAATTCACCCTTCAGTCAAACCAGTCTAAAAGTCGGTGACGAAATTGTTGCGGTGGATAATAAACCCATCCAAAGTTGGCAAGATATTAACTATGCGTTAGCCGATCGCATGGGCGAGTCGGGACAAGTTAATTTAACGGTAAATGCCGCGCAAGGTCCAACCAATGTTGCCGTGCCGATACAGCGCTTTATGAAAGTAGAAGCGGGTAAAGCAACCAATCCTATTGATAGTCTAGGCGCGATTCCGTGGCAACCAAAAATTCCGGCGGTGGTCGGTGAAATTGTCCCAAATAGCGCTGCCGCGCGTCAAGGTCTGCAAGTCGGTGATACCATCACCCGCGTCAACGGTCAACCGGTGAGCGATTGGCTGGCGTTTTCACAAGTTGTCAAATCTAGCCCCGAGCAGTTATTAACCCTTGAAGTACAGCGCCAAGGCAAAATCATCCCCTTAAAAGTCATGCCACAAGCAAAAAAAGATACCATGGGCAATCGATTCGGACAAATTGGCGCAGCGGCAGCGGCATCTAAGATTACGCCGCCACCTGAGTATATAAAAACCATTCAATATACGCCCATCCAAGCGGTCGAAAAATCCGTGCATCAAACTGCCGATTTAAGTGCCATGACCCTCAAATCAATGGGTAAAATGTTGACCGGCACCATTGGGGTAGAGAACCTATCAGGTCCCATTACCATTGCCAAGGTTGCCAATCAAAGCTTTAGCATCGGTTGGGAAGCGGTATTGTCGTTTATGGCGATTATCAGTTTAAGCCTTGCTGTGCTCAATTTATTACCCGTACCTGTGCTCGATGGTGGTCATATTGTCATGTATGCTTATGAGGCTATTTTTGGTAAACCCATGCCCGAAAAAATACAAATGATGGGAATGAATATCGGTTTAGTTTTGCTTGCAGGTTTCATGCTGTTGGCGATTGGTAACGATATCTCACGCTTGTTTTAATCGACCCAAATTTGGCTAAAATATTGATTTGTAGTTTTGTTTTTTCGCTAGACTTTACGCAAAATTTAGCTTACCTTATGCCAGTAAAATTTATTTACGGATCTCTTGTACTTTGATAATACAAGCTACACATCAAAGACAAACTATTACTAGAAGTTTAATCAAGTCACCCTTTTTGATAGCATTTGTCATTTTTAGCTAACTAAACTTAGATTACCAAATTTAGATAAATACCTCTGGCTAACTAAGTTTGGATATCTAAAAGTGACAGGTTTCATGCATTATCTTTGGGCAGTCGTCAATTCGGAAACAAGTTATATGCGAAATTCAGCGTTATTTTTGGTTGCACCGTTAGCACTCGTTACCTCGTATGCACAAGCGGCAAATTTTACCGTGAGTGATATTCAATTTAATGGATTGACACGGGTATCCGCTGATAACCTCTATCCAGTGCTTGCTGTCAATACCGGTGAAGTAGCAAACGATGCCAATATCGCAGCTAGCATCAAAGCCCTCTATGAAACTGGCAATTTCTCAGACGTTAAAGCATCCCAATCAGGCAATAAGTTGGTATTTGACGTGGTAGAGCGCCCAATTATCGCAAATGTCACTTATGACGGTAATAAACTCATTCCAAAAGAAGCATTGACCGAAGGCCTAAAGCGTATTGGCATCGTAGAAGGCAATGTGTTAAAACAGGCGACGGTTGAGCAAGTCCAAAATGAGCTAAAACAGCAATACAATCAGCAAGGTTATTATAATAGCGAAGTTAAGGTGACCCAAACGCCTTTAGATAATAACCGCGTTGCGCTTAAATTTAATTTTTTTGAAGGTAAAGCGGCGCGTGTTGTCGATATCAAGGTGATTGGCAACAAACATTTTAGCGACAAAGAAATCAGACAAGCGATGAGCATCAAAGAAAGCTCATGGATCAATGTGATTAGCAAATCTGACCGCTATGCCAAAGAAAAGCTTGCGGCAAGTTTAGAAAATGTCACCGCCATGTACCAAAATGCGGGCTTCGTCAAATTCACCATCAATGATGCCACCATTAATTTAAGTCCAGAAAAAGACAAAGTGTTTATTGAGCTCAATCTTACTGAAGGTGATCAATATAAATTTGGCAATGTCAATTTTATGGGTACGCCCAACTATGACACCGACAAGCTTCGTAAGCAAGTAGCATTTAAGCCAGGTGAGCGTTATTCACAACGTCAAATGACAACAACCTTACAAAATCTTGGCACACTATATGGTAACGATGGCTACTATTTTGCCCAAATCCGCCCAGTGCCGCGTATTAATGAAGACACTCGCACGGTAGATATCGATTTCTTTATTGACCCTGTGCGTCCTGTATATGTGCGCCGTATCAATTTTACCGGTAACAATAAAACTGCAGATGAAGTATTGCGCCGAGAAATGCGCCAAATGGAAGGCACATTAGCCTCCAATGAAAAAATCGATTTGTCGCGCACGCGTTTGATGCGTACAGGCTTCTTCAAAACTGTCAACATGGATGTCAAACCTGTCCCTAACACCCCCGATCAGGTAGATATCAATGTCGCAGTAGAGGAGCAACCATCAGGTACCAGTACCATTGCGGCTGGTTATTCACAAAGTGGTGGTATCACTTTCCAAGCAGGTTTGAGTCAATCTAACTTTTTGGGTACAGGTAATCAGGTCAATATTTCGTTATCGCGTTCTGAGACGTTAGATAGTTATAATTTGGGGTATACCAACCCGTACTTTACCCCAGATGGGATATCGCAAAGTGCCAGTATTTATGCCCGCAAAACCAAATATGACAGCAAAAACATTTCAAACTACGTAACAGATTCGTATGGCGGCACCTTAGGTTTTAGCTATCCGATTGATGAAAATAAGAGTTTAAGTGCCGGTCTCACACTTGATAGTACCAAAATCAAAGCAGGCGCTTTGTTAGCGGTATCAAACTATCAATACTTAAAAGACGAGGGCAATTTGCAAGTAGGTTCAGACTCCGATGACAATGAATCATTCGAATCAGACCCATTTAATACGGCTAGCCTAAATTTAGGCTGGAATATGAACACGCTTGACCGTGGACGTTTTCCAACCAAAGGTATGTCACATAACGTCAATTTAGAACTGGCCTTTGGCGATGCCACTTACCAAAAACTGGTCTACCAAGGCAACTACTATCGACCATTCCTAAAAAATACCGTACTGCGCGGTTATACCAAGTTAGGATATGGTAACGATTTACCTTTCTGGGAAAACTTCTTTGCCGGGGGTTATGGCTCAGTGCGTGGTTATGAGAATGCCACTTTAGGCCCTACCAGTAATCGTTATTACCCAGTGAAAAATAATAATGGGGTCGATAATTACCCAGAAGAGATTGGCGGTAATGCACTCGCGCAAGTGGGTACTGAATTGATCTTACCGATGCCGTTTAAAGGCGATTGGGCAGACCAAATCCGTCCTGTGTTATTTGTTGAAGGGGCGCAAGTGTTTGACACCACCAATAAATATGACCAAAAAGTCACAGTGGGTGACAATACCGTATCGCTATTAAATGAAAAAGACAATGACATGCGTTTTAGCGCGGGTGCGGGCTTCACTTGGATTACCCCAATTGGCCCAATTTCATTAAGCTATGCTGTTCCGCTTAATGATAAAGATAAAGATAAAATCGACAATGTACAGTTCGAAATTGGACGTACATTCTAAAAGGTCTATATATATGAAAATAATGAATCAGTTAGCCACAGCGAGCATTTTAAGTGTATTGGCAATGCCAGTTTTTGCCAATACCGTTGCGGTTTGGAATTCCCAAGTTGCCATTAACAATACTAACATCGCCAAAACAAAAATTGGCGTGGTGCAAGCGGCGGTCAAACCAAAGCAGCAGCAGCTTGACAGCTATAAAGCGACCATTGAGCGTTTGCAAAAACAATATGCCACGCAAAACACTCAGATGACCCAAGCACAAAAGGATGATTTGCGTAAGCAAATTCAAACCAACCTACAAAACTATGAACAGGTCGCCAGTCAAATCCAGTCCATCATTGATGCCAATGAGGCAGAAGTGATGCAGCGAATTGTCCCCAAAATCCAAGCCATTAAAGAAACTATTGTGCGTCAAAAAAATATTGATGTACTCATTGATAATCGTGATAGAACGGTTAGTTATGTCAAACCTGAATGGGATGTAACGGCAGATTTTACCAAAGCGATTAATGATCAAGTAAAATAATATTTTTTAAGCTTAGAGGTTTTAGCAAAAACGCAATATTCGACTATTGCGTTTTTTATTTTGTGTGTAAAATTAAGGCAAATTTTAAGCAAACGATTGGAGTAATCAAATGGCGTTCACCATCGCACAAATTTTGGATTTTTTAGCTAGTGACGTCATTGACCAAGGGGATGCGCAAACCAGCCAAAATTTGCAGAAACAAATTTCCAAAATCGCCGCCCTTGACGATGCCACCGACACCGATATCACGTTTATCGCCAATCCTCTATTTGAATCAAAATTGCAAACCACGGGCGCTGGCGCTGTGCTAGTCCCCGCATCCTTGCAGGAAAAATGCCCAAGCCATAGCGTTGCCATCGTGGTCAACTCACCTTATGCCGCGTATGCCAAACTGACGGCATTGTTTGAACCGACACAAGCGTATCATCAGACAGTCAACCCTAGTTTCTCAGATGGTTTGATTCACCCGACGGCTATTTTGGGTAACAATCTGCAATTGGGCGACAATGTGCGTATTGGGGCGTATAGCCAAATTGGTGATAACTGCGTCATTGGTGATGGTGTCAAGATTGATGCCCAAGTCAATATTCAGCCCAATGTCGTGATTGGCGAAGGTAGCTTAATTGCGCCGCATGTCTATATCGGGCATGATTGTGTATTGGGTAAACATGTCAGCTTGCACAGTCATGCCAGCATTGGCAATGACGGCTTTGGCTTTGCGCCTAAAGGCAGTACAGATGAAGCAGGTTGGCAAAAAATTCACCAATTAGGGAGAGTGATACTGGGCGATCATGTCAGCGTAGGTAGCCACACCTGTATCGATCGCGGCGCGCTGAATGATACGGTTATCGGTAATCATGTCATTATCGATAATTTGGTGCAAATTGCCCACAATGTAAAAATTGGTGCTGGCACGGCGATTGCAGCGTGTGTTGGGATTGCTGGCAGTACAGAAATTGGTAAACGCTGTATGATTGGTGGCGCATCAGGTTTTGCAGGTCATATCAAAATTTGTGATGATGTCACGATTACTGGCATGACGATGGTAACCAAATCGATTCACCAACCGGGTGTATATTCTTCAGGCATGCCAGTGATGCCCAATAGCTTATGGAAAAGAGCCTATATTAATTTTAAGCAGCTTGGCAAACAAAAAAGTTAATCGTTACCTTTATCCATCAAATAATTTGAGAAAACAACTGTAAACTCAATCTTAAAACCGTTACAATGGTTGTTTTTCACAAATCTATTTTTTTGATAAAGATGATTTAAAAGTATAAAGGATATATCCATGGATTTTGATAAATTGATTGATGAAGACATCGCAAGCCTTGCACAGATTGGGGTGACATTACCTATCAATGCCGTTGTGTTACGTGATTATCTGCCTCACCGTTATCCTTTTATGCTATTAGACAGAGTCACTGCGGTAAAACCGAACGAGTGGATTACCGGTCTTAAAAACATCACCATTAACGAGCCTTTTTTTAATGGTCATTTTCCTGAAGAGCCTATCATGCCAGGCGTGTTAATGATTGAAGCCATGGCGCAGGTAGCTGGTGTGCTGGGTTTTATCAGCAAAAATGTCAAACCAAGAGATGGTTATATTTATCTGTTCGCTGGGGTCGATAAAGTGCGTTTTAAACGTCAAGTCATCCCCGGTGACCAGCTTATTTTACGCGCCAAAAAGACCATGGAGCGTCACAGTATCTATAAATTTAGTTGTACAGCGTGCGTGGGCGATGAGTTGGCAGCCAGTGCAGAAATCACCATTGCAGAGCAGCGTACCCAATATCATCAATCATGACTTTAACATCATTTTTACATGGCTTGAACAAGGCGCGTTTTTAATAAGCTATACCGATAAAATCTGTTTAAGTTAAGCAAAATCCTTGATAAAAATGGCATACTTTAGTAAAAATGCTATAATGTCGTTTTTATTTTAACCTGCTGTTCATAGTTAGCTTTGCCTATGGTTTCAGCTAAACCTGTATTTTTAGTTCTTCTTGAATAGTGGGCTGGTATAAGGATTTTTCATGACGATTCACCCAACGGCGATTATTGATGCCACTGCAACGATACACCCGTCGGTCAAGATAGGGCCGTATTGCATTATTGGTGAACATGTCACAATTGGGGCACAGACGGTGCTTCACCCCCATGTCGTCATTAGCAAGTTTACCCGTATCGGTGAGCGCAACCAGATTTTTCAATTCGCTAGCATCGGCGAAGACTGTCAAGATCTCAAATACCAAGGTGAGGAGACGTGGCTAGAAATTGGCGATGACAATCGCATTCGCGAAGCCTGTAGCATTCATCGCGGCACGGTACAAGATAAAGGCATCACACGCGTTGGTAGCCGTAATCTGTTTATGGTCAATACCCATATTGCGCATGATTGCGTAATTGGCAACGACAACATTGTGGCTAATAACGTGGGGATTGCAGGTCATGTCCGCATCGGTAACCATGTGATTGTCGGCGGTAATTCAGGTATTCACCAATTTTGTAGCATTGATGATTATAGTTTGATTGGTGGCGCAAGCTTGATTTTAAAAGATGTTGCGGCTTTTAACATGGTATCGGGCAACCCTGCCAAAAGCCATGGTCTTAATATCGAAGGCATGCGCCGCAAAGGTTGGTCAAAGCAGACTATTGATTATCTGCGACAAGCTTATCGGGTGATTTTCCGTTCAGGACTGACAAAGGAAGAAGCCATTGTAGCAGTGACCGAGCAACTGTTACCCCAAGAACCTTTGGTACAATTGCTATTGGATTCCCTGATTCATAGTGAACGTGGCTTAGTCAGATAACGTGGTAAGACAAGATATTAAGAAAGGATAGCGTTGCTATTTAGCGTATCAACAGCAGCGTATAAAAAGTAAAAAAGAGCCAAATTGGCTCTTTTTTTTAGGTGTTTTTTAGGTCAAATGCAAATCAGGTTTTGATAAGTTTTGCTGCTGATAAAAAGTATCGACAAACGCATCAAACTTATCATCCTCAATGGATTGACGGATATCTGCCATCAAGCGCTGGTAGTAACGCAAATTGTGTATGGTGCCCAACTGTGCCGATAGCATTTCATTGCATTTAAATAAATGATGCAAATAGGCGCGGCTGAAATTCTGACAAGTATAACAATCACACGCACTATCAAGCGGACTTTGGTCAAAACGGTGCATCGCATTTTTAATTTTAACCGCGCCAAAAGTGGTGAAATAATGACCATTTCGTGCATTACGTGTTGGCATCACGCAATCAAACATATCAACGCCGCGGCGTACCGCTTCCACGATATCTTCAGGTTTACCCACACCCATCAAGTATCTGGGCTTATCGGCGGGCATATCATCGGGTAAGTAATCAAGCACCGCCATCATTTCTTCTTTTGGCTCACCGACTGACAGTCCGCCAATGGCATAGCCATCAAACCCAATAGCGAGCAACCCTTCTAGGGATTTTTCGCGAAGGTTGCGATACATACTGCCTTGGATAATACCAAACAAAGCATTCTTGTTACCCAGTTTTTCATGCTCATTTTTACAGCGCTCGCCCCAACGCAGCGATAATTCAAGCGATGTATCCGCTTCGCTAGGGGTCGCAGGGTAAGGCGTGCATTCATCAAACTGCATGACGATGTCTGAGTTCAGTGAGTATTGAATTTGCATCGATATTTCAGGGGATAAAAACACCTTTGCGCCATCAATCGGCGAGCGAAAATAGACACCTTCCTCGACGATTTTACGCATTGCACCAAGGCTAAAGACTTGAAAACCACCCGAATCGGTTAAAATCGGCTTGTTCCAACCGATAAAGTCATGTAACCCGCCAAATTTGTCAATGACATCGGTGGTGGGGCGCAGCCACAAATGAAAGGTATTGCCCAAGATGATTTCGGCGCCGATTTCGTGGATATCGCGCGGCAGCATGCCTTTGACGGTGCCGTAAGTGCCGACAGGCATAAAGGCAGGGGTTTGCACATCGCCATGAGCGAGATGAACCGTACCACGGCGAGCACGGCTCTCGCCTGTAGCGGTTTTGTGTAAGGTAAATTGCATAATCTAAAGTTTCTGTAACAGGGTTTTTAAAAGGTTAAAATCATAAAAGGTTGAAATTATACCATTTTTTCCAACAACATCGCATCACCGTAACTAAAGAAACGATATCGTTGCTCGATGGCGTGCTGATAAGCCTGTTTGATAGGCTCACTGCCTGCAAACGCTGACACCAGCATCAACAGCGTGGATTTTGGCAAATGAAAATTGGTAATGAGCTTATCAATCACCCCAAATCTAAATGACGGATAAATAAAAATATCGGTGTCACCTGACCAAGCCGATAGCATTGGGTTTTCAAAACTGGCGGTTTTTTGAAACGCCGTTTCTAGCACTCGTGTCACAGTGGTACCGACCGCAATCACTTGCCCGCCACGGGCTTTGGTTTGGTTAATCAAATCAGCAGTCGCTTGGGGCAACTCGGCATATTCTGAGTGCATTTTATGGCGCAAAATATCCTCTGTCTTGACAGGGGCAAATGTGCCTGCGCCGACATGCAACGTGACAAAGGCGGTATTGATGCCCTTGGACTTGAGTGCAGCCAATACGTTATCATCAAAATGCAGGCTTGCTGTCGGTGCGGCTACGCTAGCAAGTTTGGCTGGGTCATGGAATACCGTTTGATAGCGGGTTTCGTCATTGTCATCGGCATGGCGCTCAAAATAGGGCGGAATCGGCAGTTCACCATAGTGCTCAAGCACAGGCAATATCGGTTGGTCAAATTCTAGCAAAAATAAATTTTCCTCACGCCCCATTACCGTGGCATGGATGTTGCCATCGGCAAGGCTCAACGTTTGCCCCTCTTTTGGGCTGCGGCTGGCGCGTACATGACACAAAGCGGTGTGCTTTTGGCTGCTAGTAGCATCATCGGGCAAAATACGCTCGACCAATACTTCGACCGCGCCGCCACTGGCTTTTTGCCCAAACAGCCTTGCTTTCATGACCTTGGTGTCATTAAACACCACTAAGTCACCAATATTTAACAACTCTGGCAAATCCACAAATTGTTGGTCTTTGGGTTGACCATAGGCAGGCAAATACAGCAATCGAGAGGCTGAACGCACCGCTAACGGATAGCGGGCAATAAGTTCATCAGGCAGTTGATAATCAAAATCATCTAAAGTTAAAGGCATTTATGGGTTACTCGGTGATAGCAGAATCTTTGGCAAGGTGGACATTGGCTTTAGGAAAGGGGCGGATTTTATCGGCGTCCGACCAAGCTTTGACCCAGTCATCAGGTGGCATATTGATATCTTTATAATCCAATGCGCTGAGCACTTGCTCAGTCGGCAAAACCTTGCCTGTCACGATGTTGGTGATACCGGTGCGCAGCAGCGCAGAGCAAGTCGGCTGACCTTTGACCCACATGCTTTGTTCAATATAAAACCAGCGCTCATCAACGGCTATCAGTCGGGTTTTGATGGTGACTTTATCAAATAAACGAACACGCTTACGATATTGGATGGTGCTACCAGCGACCACCAGCCCCCAGCGATGCTTGAATAATTTTTTGGCAAGCCCAGAGCGAATGGCAAGATCGTTTCGCCCCAAATCAAACAGCGTAAAAATACGCCCGTTGTTCATTTCAAAAAAATGGTCAATGTCGTTGATATTAGCGGTCAAGGTGATTTCGCTGGTATCGGTTAATTGAAGCGAATGACCTCGTTTTTGTTTAATCGCGCTTTTGATGGCATGGGTGCCCAGTCGTAAAAAAGGATACATGGTTGTTCTCAATCTAAATTTGTGCCACATTATAGGTAAATCGCGCTTGTTTAGCAAAATTTGTCACTATAATTACCCGACAAGTCACTATAATTAACCTACAAAAGGAAAGCAAATGACCAATCAATCACAGGTAGCAGCGCAACCAATATCATCAGAGGCTAAAAAGGTATTAGACTTTTGGTTGCAGCAAAATACTAAGCCATTTTGGTTTGCCAAAGATGAGGATTTTGATAAAACGGTAACGGCTAAATTTTTAGCCACACTTGAGCAAGCCAAACGAGGCGAGTTAGGGGATTGGCGAGCCAGTACAAAAGGGCGACTGGCAGAAATCATTGTATTGGACCAGTTTTCGCGCAATATTTTTCGAGATTCTTCACAAGCTTTTGCCCAAGATGGCATGGCGTTAGTATTGGCGCAAGAAATCGTCAAACAGCCAGATTTTGACAAGTTAAATCAAGAGGAACGCAATTTTGCTTTAATGCCTTTTATGCATGCGGAATCGGTAATCATTCATCAGCAGGCGTTGCCACTATTTAAAAAATACGCCAGTGCCGATACGTTAGCGTTTGAATATAAGCATCAAGCCATTATTGAAAGATTTGGGCGTTATCCGCACCGCAATGCGATTTTGGGTAGACAATCGAGTGATGAGGAAATTGCCTTTTTACAACAACCCAACTCGTCATTTTAACTTTTATTAAGTTGTTGCTTAATCGCCCAATCAATATGTTCTTGTGTGTTCTCGCTTAGCATGGGGCGTTTTTGTTGCAATTTGTCAATAATTGCTTGGCTAAATGGTGCATTACCCAAGGCTACCGCCACATTGCGCATAAAATTGTCGTAGCCCGTGCGGCGAATTGGCGAGCCTTCGGTTTTTGTCAAAAAATCCTGTGCATCCCACGCCCATAATTCAAGCAGTGACATATCATCTAAACGGTGACGCGGATTAAAATCCTCAATCGTCGCTAATCTGGCAAATTTATTCCAAGGGCAAATCAACTGACAATCATCACAGCCAAAAATACGATTGCCGATTTTGGGGCGAAGTTCTACAGGGATTTTGCCATCTAATTCAATGGTTAAATACGAAATACACAGCCGTGCATCGACATCATAATGCCCGGTGGGTGTTTTGCGGATGGCATGGGTAGGGCACACATGAATACAAGCACGGCAACTGCCACAATGCGATAATGTGGTTTCGATTTGCTTGTTATCCTCTGCCAAAGGCAAGCTGGTGAATAATTCCCCCAACACAAAAAATGACCCCGCTTGTGGATGAATCAGCAAAGTGTGTTTGCCTGTCCAGCCCAAACCTGCTTGCTCAGCCAACGCGCGCTCAAATATAGGCGCGGAGTCGCTAAAGGGGCGAAATACAAAGTCGTTGGCATATTGCGGATAATCGGTGGTTAGTTTGTCTTGAATCAGTCTGGCTAGGGTTTTTAGTAATCCTCGCATGGTTTTATGATAATCACGTCCTCGAGCATAGCGGGCAATAATCGCTGAGTTGGGGCGCTCGTTGTCTGGCACACTGCGTTTGGGCGGCGGCGTGACCAGATAATCTAAACGCACGCTAATGATACTTTGCGTCCTGTCAACTAACAGGGCAGGGTTAGCACGTTTATCATGATTGTCTTCAAAAAACAGCATATCGCCATGTTTACCTTGTGCTAGCCAGGTTTGCAAGGCATCAAGCTGTTTTACAAAGATGGGATTGGTTGGATGGACAAAGCCACAATCAGCAAACCCCAACGCCTTGGCTTGCGCTTTTATCCAGCCCTTGAGTGCATTGAGTTCATTTGTAGTGTCCAACATGCCAATAACCAGATAAAATTAAAATGCTATTATAACAAAATAAACACCTATCATATCATTGGATCATCTTATGCAAAGTAATGCACAGACGGATAAAAATACTGTGATGCAAAACGCCATTGCCTTATATACCCCCAAACAAATTTATGACATTGAAAAAAACTGGTTTAGCAAAAATGACAGTTTTGCCTTAATGCAACAAGCTGCATGGCAACTTGCACACATCATCAAGCAGGAAAGTAGCAATCAAAAAGGCAGTCACCCTCAAAAAAGCAATCACCCTCAAAAAAGCAGTCACTCTCAAAAATCGGTATTGGTAGTGGCAGGCGCGGGTAATAATGGCGGCGATGCTTGGTTGGTGGCGCATTATGTGAACAAGCTTTGCCCACATTGGTCAGTTACCGTAGTACAAGTCGCAGCGCCTAGCACCCTCGACAGCCAAACGGCAAAGCAGATGTACCAGTCAAATTGTGCAAATGCGCCAAAATATCTGACGTTGACAGCATTTTTACAGCCATTCTATGAACTTGGTTTGAGCTATCATTATAATGTGGTGATTGATGGGTTATTGGGGATTGGGCTCGATGGCAAGCCTAGCGGTGATTATCAGACAATCATCAATTGGATTAATCAATATCGCAAGCAAAGTGACTTTTGTCAAGCCATCAGCATCGATGTACCCAGCGGACTTAATGCCGCTACGGGCGAAGTATACGATGACACTGCGATTAAGGCAGACAAGACACTTTGTCTAATTGGGCGAAAGGTCGGACTGCATATCGGGGATAGTAAAGATTATGTTGGCACTGTGATTGATGTGCCTTTGCTCCCTATTGAACAATCAGGCATCTTGTTGCATTGCACGCTACCTAACTTGCCACAACGTCAGCAGGTGAGCCATAAAGGTACGTATGGTCATGTACTTATCATCGGTGGCAATCGGCTACAGGATGGGCATGGCATGGCAGGGGCGGCGATATTGGCCGCCAGTGCAGCATTGAGCAGTGGTGCAGGCAAAGTCACCGTTGCTTGTCATCGTGATTTTCATCCAGCCATTGTCACCGCGTTGCCCAATGCCATGACCGCGGATTTACACAATATCGCTAGCGTCATCGAGCTGATTAACGCGGTGGATGTGGTTGCTATTGGCATGGGTCTGGGTAGAGATAAAGTAACGCTTGATTTATTTAACCAGTATCTTACGGCCATCAAACAATCAGAGAAGCTATGTGTCATTGATGCCGATGGTTTATACCATTTAGCAGATTGGGCAGGCGCGAGTGACGGTTTAAATGCTCCAAGTCAATCACGCTTGGGACAGTCAAACCAACGGTTTTATTTAACGCCGCATTCAGCGGAAGCAGGACGTTTGCTCAATCAACATTATGCTGACATTGATCGAGACAAAATCAGCGCGATTCGGGCGTTAGCTCACCAATATGGGGGCAATTGGCTTATCAAAGGGGCACAAACGATTGTGCTTGAACGTGCCAGTCTTGAGCGTGACAGTTTTGAAATAGACTGTATTGATATCTGCGGCTTGGGTAATGCCGGTATGGCAACGGCTGGCATGGGCGACTGCTTGGCAGGTCTGATGGCGGGCTTATTGGCGCAAGCAATTGCCGCACCCATGCTAACTTCCGTGCTCATACATGCCAAAGCAGGTGATACGTTAGCAGAAAAAATGGGTGAATATGCATTGCAGGCCAATCACATGGCATCGGCAATCGGTGACATCACCCATCAAATCACGCAAGATTAAAATCAAGGCAGGTTAACAAGATTCAATAGAAAAAAGGTGAGAATTCACTCACCTTTAAGCTTTACACACCTTTAATTTTAATTGAATGCTAAAGTCATATAGCATGCAAAGTTATTTACAGTATTGGCTCACCGTTTGCGCGACTTGCTGACGGCGTAGCTCAATTTCACGACCATCTAAATATTTACGTTCACCTTTATTATCCATCTCATAGACGCGCCCGCCTTGGTTTAGATTAGCAAGGGTATTTTGTAAGGCTTTGCAGCGCTCCGCATCTTGCTGTTTTTTGAGTTGCTGATTTTGTGCCTCAAGCTCAGCAGCGCGTTTTTGATCGGCTGTCAGCGTTGGTGATACACCTGATGCAGCACCTGTGCTATTGCCAGCGGTTGCAGGTGCACGACTACTAGGTCCAAGTTCACGGGTATTAACCACTTGCACTTGTCGCAAATTAACACCATTGGTCGGCGCATATTGGCTATAATGCGGCACACCATTTTTGTCAGTCCACTTGTAATAAGTTGCTGCATTTGAACTCGCCATAACGAATGGTGATAACATGAGTGATAACAAAAACAGTGGCTTTAACATTGTTTTTCCTGTGCAAGAAACGAGAAAATTATGCGATAGCCTATCACAGCTTGATAGCTTTTAGCAGTAAATTTCGACAGGATAATCGTTTAATTTCCTAAATGTAATTTTCTAAAAACGGCTGGCTCAATTAGTCCGAGATTTTAAAGTTTATTAAGCTTTAAAACCAAGCCTTAAAACGAATTCATTTACCTATAACTAAAAGTTATAAATTCTAGTAGCTTTTTTTTATTGACAAGTGTTAAAAAAACTCACATCATAAGTCCTCTGCTGGTCGTTAGTAACAATTATCGTTGGTTACTAATTGGTAAAATCTAAGCTAATTGGCGCTATCCGCTGATTAGGCTCTTCAATTGGATGAGAGCATTTTTTACCGTTGTTGTTGTTTATGAATCTAAACAAAAGAATCTAACAACCCTGACTTATCGGTCAACAAAGACAAAAAGTAGCCATCAATTTATACATTACGTAATTTTCGTGATGCTTTCTTTTTTGGTTATCATGCTTTTTGCCCTCGTCTGATTTGTTCACTGTTACCTTATGACGGTGTTGAAGATTCTTGCTAATCATTTAGCAATTTTTATCTGAAACAACTTCCCAGTATCATTTTTGAAGACGACCATAAAAGGTGATGACAGTGACTCAAACTACCCAAGCTCCCAATATGACGGGAGAAAACCAAACGGCTCACGCTGCACCCAATTTTGACAAAAAAACCGCCAAAGCCTCAGCAGGTGAACCTGTGATGATGTCTGGTGCAGAAATGCTGGTGCAAGCGCTAATTGACGAAGGTGTTGAATACATTTTTGGCTATCCAGGTGGCGCCGTGTTGCATATTTATGATGCTTTGTTCAAACAAGATAGCATTGAGCACATCCTCGTGCGTCACGAACAAGCAGCGGGTCATATGGCAGATGCTTATTCCCGTGTGACAGGTCAAACTGGGGTGGTATTAGCGACATCAGGTCCAGGCGCCACCAATACGGTTACTGCCATCGCTACCGCGTTTATGGATTCCATTCCGATGGTTATCATCTCAGGTCAGGTGCCTTCAAGCCTCATCGGTGATGATGCGTTCCAAGAAACTGATATGATTGGTGTGTCACGTCCTGTCGTCAAACACAGTTTTCAAGTACGTCATGCCAGCGAAATCCCAGAAATCGTGCGCAAAGCATTTTATATCGCAAGCTCTGGTCGCCCAGGTCCTGTGGTGATTGATGTACCCAAAGACAAAACTGCGCCTAATGAAAAATTCCCTTATCATTTCCCTGAGTCGGTCAGTATGCGTTCTTACCAACCATCGGTTCGCGGTCATTCAGGACAAATTCGTAAAGCCATCGAAACCTTAATTGCTGCCAAACGCCCTGTACTATATTCAGGTGGTGGCGTGATTGCATCAAACGCCAGTGCAGAATTAACCGCATTAGCCCGTTTACTTAATTTGCCGGTGACTAATACTTTGATGGGATTGGGCGCTTATCCAGGGTCGGATAAACAGTTTTTAGGTATGCTTGGGATGCATGGTACGTATGAAGCCAATATGACCATGCACAATTCAGATGTGATTTTGGCTGTGGGTGCGCGTTTTGATGACCGTGTGACCAACAATACGCAAAAATTCTGTCCAAACGCTAAAATTATCCATATTGATATCGACCCTGCGTCAATCTCAAAAACCATTAACGCACATATCCCGATCGTCGGTGATGTAAAAAATGTGTTAAGCGATATGCTCGCCGTATTAACAGAAAATAACGCACAGCTTGACCAAGCGGCGCTAAATGATTGGTGGGCGCAAATCAATGAATGGCGTAAACGCCATGGTCTACGCTATGACAAAGACGACAGCAATGGCATGAAACCACAGCACGTTGT
This sequence comes from Faucicola osloensis, assembly GCF_020041925.1. Lineage (GTDB taxonomy): Bacteria > Pseudomonadota > Gammaproteobacteria > Pseudomonadales > Moraxellaceae > Faucicola > Faucicola osloensis_D. The sequence goes on from NZ_CP083409.1 coordinate 2,271,824, forward strand.
TGAGCGCTTATACGAGTTAACGCATGGTAAAGCTATCATCACCTCTGATGTGGGTCAGCACCAAATGTTTGCAGCCCTATACTATAAGTACGATGAGCCGCGTCAATGGTTAAACTCAGGTGGGTTAGGCACTATGGGGGTAGGATTACCTTATGCAATGGCCGCCAAACTTGCTAACCCAGAGCGTGATGTGGTCTGTATCACAGGTGAAGGCTCAATTCAGATGAATATTCAAGAGCTATCAACTTGCCTACAATATAACTTACCAGTGAAGATTTTAAATCTTAACAACGCCCAGTTGGGTATGGTCAAACAATGGCAAGACATGATTTATGAAGGTCGTCATTCGCACTCTTATATGGATTCATTGCCAGATTTTGTCAAACTTGCAGAAGCTTATGGTCATGTCGGTATCCAAATCACCGACCCCGCCAAACTTGATGAACAACTTGCTTATGCCTTATCACTTAAAGATCGATTGGTATTTATCGATGTACTCGTCGATAAAAATGAGCATGTTTATCCAATGCAATTAGCAGGTCAGTCAATGCGTGATATGTGGTTAGCCAAAGGGGAGCGTACCTAATGAAACATTTAATTTCTGTCTTAATGGAAAATGAATCAGGGTCACTGTCTCGTGTGGTTGGCTTATTTTCACAACGTGGCTACAACATCGAGACACTGAACGTTGCCCCAACCGATGACCCGACTTTATCGCGTTTGACCTTGACCACAGATACCGATCAAAATAAGATTGAGCAAGTGACCAAACAGTTGCACAAGCTGATTGAAATCGTTAAAGTAACCACGCTGACCGATAGTGTACATATTGAGCGCGAACTCATGCTGATCAAAGTACGTGCCACGGGTAGCAACCGCGAGGAAGTCAAGCGCTGTGCGGATATCTTCCGTGCAAGTATTGTTGATATCACGCCCAATGTCTATACCATTCAAATTGTCGGTGACACCGCAAAATTGGACGGCTTTATCGAATTGATGGGACGTGAACGCATTTTAGAGGTCGTACGTTCTGGTGTTATTGGTATCGCTCGGGGTGAAAAAATCCTCAGCGTCTAAATTTACCAACCTTTTAATAGTAGTTGTTTTTTACACAAGGAAATAGTTATGAACATTTTTTATGATAAAGATTGTGATCTATCAATCATCCAAGGCAAAAAAGTTGCGATTATCGGTTACGGATCACAAGGTCACGCCCACGCATTGAACCTAAAAGACAGCGGTGTTGATGTCACAGTTGGCCTGCGCAAAGATTCATCATCTTGGAAAAAAGCAGAAAATGCCGGTCTAAAAGTGGCTGAAGTAGAAGAAGCAGTCAAGCAAGCTGACTTAGTCATGATTTTGACCCCGGATGAATTCCAAAAACAACTTTACAATGACGTGATTGAGCCAAACATTAAACAAGGTGCTACGCTTGCATTTGCCCATGGTTTCTCTATCCATTACAACCAAGTGGTACCACGCAAAGACTTAGACGTCATCATGATTGCGCCAAAAGCACCGGGTCATACCGTTCGTAACGAATTTGCCACAGGCGGCGGTATTCCTGACTTAATCGCCGTTTACCAAGATGCCTCTGGCCAAGCCAAACAAGTCGCGTTATCTTACGCGATGGGCGTCGGCGGCGGTCGTTCAGGTATCATCGAAACAACGTTCAAAGACGAAACTGAAACTGACCTATTTGGTGAGCAAGCGGTACTTTGTGGTGGTGCGGTTGAACTGGTCAAAATGGGCTTTGAAACCTTGGTTGAAGCAGGTTATGCCCCAGAAATGGCTTACTTTGAATGTCTACACGAATTAAAATTGATCGTAGACTTGATGTACCAAGGCGGTATTGCTGATATGAACTACTCAATCAGTAACAACGCAGAATACGGTGAATACGTAACAGGTCTAGAAGTTATTAATGACCAATCACGTGAAGCGATGCGTAATGCTCTAAAACGTATCCAATCAGGCGAATATGCAAAAATGTTTATCGCTGAAGGTATGTCAAATTATCCATCAATGACAGCGCGCCGCCGTCAAACCGCTGAGCACGAAATCGAAAAAACAGGTGCCAAACTTCGCGGTATGATGCCTTGGATTACCTCAAGCAAAATCATCGATAAAGAGAAAAACTAGTTTTGCATCCAGTTAGTTTTACCGATGACATCATACCCAATTGGTAAAAACGATAAAATGACAATAACCCTGCGCTGTGTAAAGTTACATGGACAGGGTTTTTTAGTATAAAATAATGGGTATCGATGTAAAGTTTATGAGATTTGTTTTGAATATAGCGTCTGTTTGGCAGTTGTCGACTGCAACTTTTTTACACACTTTTAGCGGTATGAGTGCTTTGCCTGCATTGGCAAATCCTTTGAATCACCTGATGGGGGATAGCTATACGTTAAATTGGCAAGCAATTTATCTGGTCGGTACGTTAATTGTCGCCCTACTTATTGCGTATGAATCCATTGTTTTGAAGAAAAACTTAGGAAAACTGCCGCAATCAACTTTGTTTAGTGTGAGCTCCATATTAGAAACTGTGTGGCTTATGGTATCCGTGGTTGCCATATATTATGGCGGATTTAGTAGCATTGCCAAAGTCGTGCCATTTGCCTATATTTTGTATAGCATATTTGGTTGGATTTATGGATTTTATCTACTTAAAGATCAGGCGGGCGATATGAAAGATGTCGATGACATGAGTATGCCCATCAAATATATGGACTACAGCCTATCATTTTCACTGGTGATTACGGTGACCAGCATTGCGATATTTATCAATATGTTGATGAACGGTGTTATCGCCTTTAATCTAGCTTAATAAAGTCAATTTAAATCCCTTTTTAATTGTAACTTTATGGCAAAAAAATTCAAAAAATAGTAGGTGAAACGCTAAAACTAGGCTATACTGTGATTATTCGCTAAAATGCACTTAACAAATTTTTGGCGATGACAATTTATAACACCCTGTATTTACCTAAGTAATTGCAAGCGTTATAGATAACATAGTTAATTTTTAATGTAGGATTTTTTATGTCAGATAAAGCTACTGGTACTGTAAAATGGTTCAATGAGAGCAAAGGTTTCGGCTTCATCGCTCAAGACAATGGCGGTCAAGACGTTTTTGCTCATTACAGTGCAATCCAAGGTTCAGGTTTTAAAACACTTAAAGAAGGTCAACGTGTGAGCTTCGTATTGAGCCAAGGTCAAAAAGGCCCACAAGCCGAACAAATTGAAGCACAATAATAATAACTACAAGCTTAATTGTTTGTTTATTAACTGCTTATCTTAATTAGCTTGCAATAAAGAAAAACAACCAGACGATAGGTTGTTTTTTTTTGCGCGTTTGTTTTGTGTTGAATGTTTATATCAAGCACAAGACATTATATTTTGAATATTTAGTTAAAAAATTTCCCTAATTATTTTAGTTATGATATATTCGAAAAATTCAAGAATTTTTGATGTTTTCCAACCATTTTTTTATGACTTAAAATTCATAGGATTTTCTTGATTTGTTGGGTAAGTTATCGCAACATATATTATTAACGAAGATAATGGGTATTGTGAGTATTCACAGTATAACTATTCTTTTTAGCTTGCTAAGTTAGCTCACCAAGCTAGTTAAGTTAAGAAGAATAGGATGTTTATTTTATCATGACTGGGGATACTTGGATTTATCCTCCTTTTTTAATTCATATAACAAACGAGGAACGTATGAAAGCATTAGTTGCTGTTAAACGTGTAGTTGACTATAACGTAAAAGTTCGTGTAAAAGCGGACAACACTGGTGTTGACTTAACCAATGTTAAAATGTCTGTAAACCCATTTGATGAGATTGCTGTTGAAGAAGCTGTACGCCTACAAGAAGCGGGCGTGGTCTCTGAAATTGTTGTTGTCTCTATCGGACCAAAAGAAGCACAAGAACAAATCCGTGGTGCAATGGCACTGGGTGCAGATCGTGGTATTTTAGTTGAAACTACCGACACTGTGCGTCCCCTACAAGTGGCAAAAATTTTAAAAGCGATTGCACAAGCTGAAGCTGCTGACATCATTTTACTAGGCAAACAAGCGATTGATGATGACAACAACCAAACAGGTCAAATGCTAGCGGCATTACTAGATGTGGGTCAAGCAACCTTTGCATCACAAGTAAAAGTCGACGGTGGCAGTGTCAACGTAACACGTGAAATCGATGGGGGCTTACAAACCGTTCAGCTATCATTGCCCGCGGTTATCACCACTGATTTACGGTTAAATGAACCACGTTATGCCAAACTGCCTAACATCATGAAAGCGAAGAAAAAACCATTAGAAGAGAAAAAACTAGAAGATTATGGTGTTTCTACCGCTAGTAACATTCAAATCGTAAAAGTGACGCCACCTGCAGAGCGTAAAGCGGGTGTTAAAGTTAAATCGGTTGATGAGTTAGTCGATAAATTAAGAAACGAAGCTAAAGTTATCTAATTATTAGTTATCTAATCATTTAACTACCTTCAATTTAATTCGTCATTTAACGATAGCGATTATCAAATATTAAGGAAAATCTCATGGCAATTTTAGTATATGCAGAACATGATAATAAAGAGCTGAAAAAAGCAACACTCAACACCGTAACGGCAGCAAGCAAAATCGGTGGCGATATCGTTGTATTAGTTGCAGGTCTTGGCTGTGAAGCCGTGGCAGAACAAGCCGCTAAAGTAGCAGGTGTTTCAAAGGTGCTTTGCGCAAGTAATGCTGCTTTTGAACATCAGCTAGCTGAAAACGTTGCTAAACTCGTCGTATCGCTTGCAGGCGATTATAGCCATATCGTTGCACCAGCAACAACAACGGGTAAAAACTTCTTACCACGTGTTGCCGCTTTGTTAGACGTCAATATGCTAACTGATGTGACCGCTGTGATTGATGCAGAGACATTTGAGCGTCCAATTTACGCAGGTAACGCCATTGCAACTGTTAAAGATACTGAAAGCAAAAAAGTTATCACAGTTCGTACAACCGCATTTGATGCAGCGGCAGCAGAAGGCGGTGCGGCCAGTATAGAGCAAGTAAGCGCAGGCGAAGATGCGGGCAAATCAAAATTTGTCGGTGAAGAACTGGCAAAATCTGATCGTCCAGAATTAACTGCTGCAGAAATTGTTGTATCAGGTGGTCGTGCATTAGCCAGCGGTGAAAACTTCACCAAATATATTGAGCCACTGGCTGATAAGCTAGGCGCTGCGATGGGTGCATCACGTGCGGCAGTTGACGCAGGTTATGTGCCAAACGACCTACAAGTGGGTCAAACGGGTAAAATTGTCGCACCAAACCTATATATCGCCGCAGGTATCTCAGGTGCCATTCAGCATTTGGCAGGTATGAAAGATTCAAAAGTTATCGTTGCTATCAACAATGACCCAGAAGCGCCTATCTCTCAAGTGGCTGATTATTTCCTAGAAGGTGATATTTTTACAGTCTTGCCAGAACTAACTAGCAAATTGTAATTGCAGCTATCATAAGCTACCAAGCGATAAATATATAAGCGATAAATATAAAAAAGCCTCATATTTTTTGAGGTTTTTTTATTTGCTATTTACTGGCTAAGCACTGACTTAATTATCGCTAAAAGCATATTGATTGTTGTATAACGACTAGGTAATATAATAAAAATTATGGGATTTTATTGATAGTAAATTTTTTGGGAATAAATTGTGAAAATGGATTTAAGAAAATTCCGTACAGAGATGCAGCAGCGGCTTAGCGAGCAGCAACTAGACCTAGACAATGTGAAAGTGCGTCCCTTTATCTGTTCAGGGTCGCCCCTTAATTGCAAAATCATGATGGTGGGCTACAATCCAGCTCGTGAAGTTAATTTAGACGTATTTGATGCCGATATTTGGAATGATGACATAGGGTTTGACCGTGAATCGTTTGCTGAGCATTATGACATCGCTAGCTACAACGATGATTTACAGTGGAATCGCAACCATATATTTCAGCAAAATTTGATTGATGAAATCTCAAATCATCCTGTGATTGAAACTTATCTTTATAGTGTTATCACCCCTAAAAAAACTTTATTAAGCCGTCAGCATAAACACACACATTTATTTGATTGGCTATATGGTATTCTCAAACCTGTTTTAGTCATTACCCAAAATATTGATGTAATTAAATATTTTGAACGAGAAGCCAATAAAACCCTCGTGAGAAATACTTTTAATGCCATTACTTATCGCGATTTACACTGTGTGATTTTGCCCATCAGCCATTTATCCAAAAAATGGAATGACACCGAAATGTACCATTTGAAAGAAGAAATTGATGAGCTGTTTAATTTAATTGATGTATAGACAATTATTTGTCATTGACAAATTAATAGCACAATAAAAAAAGCTTAACAGCATTATCTATTAAGCTTTTATGGTCAAAGTTTATGGTTAAAGTCTAGCGGTAAAGTTACAACCAACCTGCCTTTTTAAATCGATAGTAAAGCGTGAAACAAATGGTCAAAATAAATGCCAACAAAATATAGTAGGCATAATGCATTTTTAGTTCAGGCATATTGTCAAAGTTCATCCCATAAATCCCTGCGACGGCAGTCGGAACCGCAAGGATACCTGCCCAAGCGGCAAGTTTTCGTACTACCTCATTTTGACCCATATTCACCACTGCCATGTAAGTATCCATGGCAACACTGAGCATTTCGTTGAGTCCATTGACCGCATCGAGCGCACGCAGTAGATGGTCATTGACGTCGCGAAAATACGGTTTGGCTTGGCTAGGGAAACTTGGAATCAAATCAGTCTTTTTATGATTGATAAAAAAATTACAGATATCTTGTACGGGCAAGATGACAGCACGCATATGTACGAGCTGTGATTTTAATTCATACAAATTGCGCAGTGTATGCTTGTTAAAGTTTTCAGAGAAAATTTCCCGTTCTTGCTCGCGCAAATAACGTCCTAATTTTTCAGTGACAGGTAAATAGTTATCGACGATAAAGTCTAGAATGGCGTGCAGCACAAAGATGGGTCCAAGGCGCAATTTTTCTGGTCGGCGATGACAAAAATCTCGCACACTTTGGTAGCTATGAGAGGCACCTTGACGAATAGTGATGATATATTGCTTGCCCATAAAGATGGCCGTAGTGCCATAACGAATGGTGTTTTCGGTCAATTTGGCAGTTCGTACCACCACGAACACGCTATCATTACCATAGCTTTCAACTTTGGCGCGTTGATGTTCAGCGAAAGCATCTTCAATGGCAAGTTCGTGCAAGTCAAATGCCTCTTGGACTTCTCGAATGGTTTCGATACTTGGGTCATGCAGTCCTACCCAAACAAACACGTTGTTGTTGGATAGTTCGCGGCGCACATCATCAAGCTCAATCTCGCCGATTTTTTCCCCAGATTTACGAGAGTAGGCGAAACAGTTGGCAATCTCATTTTTCCCTTTAAAGCGATCTTCGGTGATTTCAGCTTCAGGGTTGTACTCAGGGGGTGATACATCGGTAGGTGCATAGACTTCGACAATGCCATCATCGTCATAATCTTCGCCATAGATATAACTATCATCACCGTGCAAATCGAGGTCTTCATCCGCGATTTCGTCATACATGACATCCGCGTTGGCAAGGGTAAAAGAATCCGACGACATATCATGTGGCGGATTAAGCGTTGAGGCTAACGGCAGAGTGACGTGCTGGGTCGTCTGAGTGGGGTGCTCTAATAAATCGTCGCTGCGTTCAGATAAATTTTTGTTTTGGTGGGGTGGCGTCATAACCAAAAACCTCGCTATCACGATTTGAAAGAGTTATATCAGATCGAATAAATGTGTCCAGTCGTTATCAAAGTACTAAAAGGTAGCAACCACAAAACAGCAAGTAAACATCAAAGTAGGCAAATGCGCCTGTGTGTTCTTGCTATTTTGTAATTCTCAGTGATTTTTAAACGAATAAAAAAGAAGTCATGCATTAACAATGCAATCATACGGCTAAAATTAGATGGATAATGATAACAGTGAAAAATGACAATCTCAAGATAATTATACGTGACAAGACCGCTAAAACCTAGTTGAATCTAGTTAACCATGGACTTAGCAACGGTCATTATTTCACTATCGCCTTAAATAGCGTACTTTTGCAGTGTCTCTATATCTACTAACTCTAAGAGGCTCTCATGGCATGCGGCAAGCTTTAGCGGCGGCGCAACCCCCGCATCCAATGCTTCCACCCAGCGTAGGGCACACACGCACCAAAAATCATTGGGCTGCAGCCCTGGAAAACCAAATTCGGGTAAAGGCGTCACCAAATCATTGCCCTTGGCAACAGAAAATTCCAAGAATTCCCGGGTCATTTTAGCGCAAACCGTGTGTAAGCCGACGTCACCAGCGCCGGTATGACAAAAACCATTTCGATAATAACCTGTTAACGGGTCAAAACAGCAACTGGCTAGTGCGGTACCCAGCACATTGGTTTGGTTTAATTCAGCTTTTGGATGATAGGACATAGTAGGCTCTTTTAATGTTTTAATTGTGTTAGATGGAAAATTGGCTAAAGTTTAAAGATAGATGTTGGTAGTTTTTCCAAAGCAGTGCTTTGAGTTTTTTGCATAAAATCTCGCTGACAAAATTGCTCAAGTGCTGATTTATTGACCTCAGTGACTGCGTTGTCAAATACCTCAGCCAAACGTAATTTCAAATACCCTAAGGCAATGCCAAAGAAGATTTGGCTTAACGCATCGCTTTGTGCATCGAGCTGTGGTGCATTGGGCAGTAAATTAGACAATAGACTGGTAGAGCGCTCAATAAATGGATGAGGGGTAGCACTTGATGGCTGAAAGCGCTCGGTGGCAAAGGCGCGAACAGTTTGGTTGATAATGCCGAGGCTCAGGCTTGTTAAAGCGGCAGATTTTTCATCAGCGAAAATTTGCGGCATGAGATGCGCCAAAATCACACTGCTTTCGGTGATGAGTAATTGATTGTCGGTGAGCAGGGCAGGTACTTGGCTAAAAGGGTTGACCGCTAATAATTCTTGTGGGTTTTCCCAAGGCATGACAAATATCAGCTCGGCATCAATTTGCTGGCGTAAACAGGCGACCATCACGAGACGGGCAAAAGGGGAGGTGGTTGAGACAAAGAGTTTCATGGATGAATTGGATTTCCCTATCATGATTGCATGGCTGTAAGTTTTAATAAATAAGTTTCAATAAATAAGTTTCAATAAAATTCTATAGGAGTTTAGCATAAAAAATTGGGCAATAAAAAAATGCCTAAGCCCAGTGAAGCTATGATACAATGAAAAGGAAAAGTGCCCTTATTTTTATTCTTAGCATTTTATTTTTGTAAGTGCCCTTCTCATCGATTATTCTATGATTTTACATGGTAATTCATGGTCTATGTTTTCATATGGCCGCTTGTTGTCATGTCTACTGATATATCATTTAATCATCCTTAGGATTTATTGTGTCAAATTTAGCACCAAATTCCACCAATGTGGCAAATCAGTCTGCTTTTTATCTTAATACAAAAAATACTTGGCTATTACCCGATGGGGTTGTCGATTTACTATCAACCGAAGCGGTAAAGCAAGAAACCCTGCGTTATCAATTGACCCGTATTTTAATCAGCCATGGCTATGAATTTATCAGCCCGCCTATGATTGAATATACCGAAAGCTTGCTCGGCTATGCGTCTGAAGATGTTAAATTACAAACTTTTAAAATTATTGATCAGCTAACCGGTCGGCTCATGGGGGTACGCGCAGATATCACCCCACAAATTGCGCGGATTGATGCGCGTCTACACAATAATCAAGACACTAGTAACCCATCAAAATCAATTTCCCGCTATTGTTATGCAGGGCATGTAATCTATACCATGCCAAAGGGCTTATTTGGTTCGCGTACCCCGCTACAGTTGGGGGCTGAGATTTTTGGTACTGACTCACTAGCCAGTGAAGTGGAACTATTAGATGTACTATTTACCTTGTTAGATAGTACAGATGTGATTGCACGCTCGCATATTGATATTGGTCACGTGGCGATTTTTCAGCAGCTTTGCCAGCTTGCCAGTGTACCTACGCATCTGCAAGAAAAACTAATTGAACTCTATGCCAATAAAGCGTTACCTGAGCTGAAACTTTTGACCAGCAAAATGAGCCAGTTTGGCGAGCTTGCCAACGATTTTTATGTGCTTGGCGAGGCAGGTAATGACTTGCAAAAACTGAGCGAACGACTGTCAAGTCAAGCCAAACACGATGCTATCATTGCCAAAGCCTTGTCTGATTTGACTTATTTGGTGAGCTATCTTGAAGAGCACTGGGATGCCAATGTCAGTGTCGATGTCACAGGATTGGGATATCACTATCATACAGGCGTTGTCTTTAATGTGTACGTGGCAGATGAGTCATTGCCGCTGATTCGTGGTGGTCGTTTTAGCAATCATTTTCATCATGAAGTTGATAATACCGATGCCGTGCGTTCAGGCGTTGGCTTTAGCTGCGAGCTAAACCGTTGGCAAAATCATATCCAAGTACATGAGCAGCCTTTTACCGTGGTGCCTTATAGCCATGTACAAACTATTTTACATGTACCCAATCATCCGGATGCGCCAGCGCTCAAACAAGCGATTGATTCATTACGCCAAGAAGGGCATCGGGTGATGATTGCGCTGGATGAAACCGATGAACCTGAGCAAACCACCCATCGCTTGCAAGTAGCGAATGGGGTTTGGTACTTAGAGCATTTGGCAGAAAATTAATTTTTAAGCTGTTGTAAACTTGTTTTTAGCAATTACTTTGATAAAAGGTGACTTATCATGAAACATACGGGAAAAAACGTCGTTGTCCTTGGTAGCCAGTGGGGCGATGAAGGTAAAGGCAAAATCGTTGACTTATTGACTGAAAAAGCCAGTGCGGTGGCGCGCTATCAAGGCGGTCATAATGCCGGTCACACTTTAGTCGTTGGCGGTAAAAAAACCGTATTACATTTGATTCCATCGGGTATTCTACGTGAAGGCGTCACTTGCTATATCGGTAATGGCGTGGTGCTAGCCCCAGACGCGCTACTAAAAGAAATGCAATCACTGGTTGAAGCAGGCGTGCCTGTGCGTGAGCGACTCCGTATTTCGCCCAACTGCCCACTGATCATGCCACAGCATGTAGCGCTTGACCAAGCCCGTGAAATCAAACGCGGCAACAACAAAATTGGCACGACCGGTCGTGGTATTGGCCCTGCCTACGAAGATAAAGTAGCGCGCCGTGCGTTGCGTTTTGCTGACTTGTTGCGAGCTGACTTTGCCGATAAATTAAAAACCAACCTTGAGTACCATAACTTTGCCTTGACCCAATACTATGGGGTGGACGCAGTCGATTTTGATGCGACCTTAAAGTTGGCAGAAGAATGGCGTGATGCGCTAAAAGACTTGGTGGCTGATGTGACGGGCGAGCTTGACAAGCTATGCAAAGAAGGCAAAAACTTAATGTTTGAAGGTGCGCAAGGTACATTGCTTGACGTTGACCACGGCACTTATCCCTTCGTTACCAGCTCAAATACCACAGCTGGCGGCGTGGCGACAGGTACCGGTCTTGGACCCTTGTACTTTGACTACGTATTGGGTATCACCAAAGCTTACACCACACGCGTGGGCGCGGGTCCTTTCCCAACTGAGCTATTTGATGATATCGGTGAGCACATCGGTACTGTGGGTCAAGAGTTTGGTGCTACCACGGGCCGCGCCCGTCGTTGTGGTTGGTTTGATGCAGCGATTCTACGCCGTGCTGTGGTACTAAACTCACTATCTGGCATCTGCTTGACCAAGCTTGATGTGTTAGATGACCTTGATCAGCTCAATATCTGCACGGGTTATGAGTTGCCAAGTGGTGAGGTTTGCGGCTCTAGCGATGCGGAGTTTTACGAGAATGTCAAACCCATCTACGAAACTTTGCCAGGATGGAAAACTAGCACTGTGGGTGTGACAGAGTATGACAAGCTACCTGAAAATGCCAAAGCTTATATCAAGCGCATTGAGCAGCTTATCGAGTGTCCCGTTGACATTATCTCAACAGGTCCTGACCGTGCCGAAACCATCGTGCTACGCGACCCGTACGATGCTTAACCCTTATTCATCAAAAAACCCGATGTGACATCGGGTTTTTTATTTTAGGGTAAAAAATGCTGAATGATAGTTTACTCGCCTTAGCCAATTTATTAACCTCTGCTCTAACCGCTATCACAGGGGTGGGCGGCGGCATGATACTCATTGGACTAATGCCATTTTTTGTGCCTGCAGCAGCGATTGTACCAGTACATGGCGTGACCCAACTGGTCAGTAATGCCACGCGCGCTTGGTTTGGGCGCGATGCCTTAGACTTTACCTATTTTTGGCAATTTTTGGCGGGCTCATTGACGGGACTGTTGGTATTTGGCATGTTAGTACGCTTTATCCATTTAGAGCTTATTCCGTTATTTATCGGCATTTATATTTTACTAATAACTTGGTCAAGCACTTTTAACCGAGTGATTCGCCGTTTTGAAAGTTTCTTTTTGGTCGGATTTGCACAAACGGGCTTGGGCGTGTTTGTTGGCACACCTGGTCCACTCAATATCGCCATGCTCAATAAGTACTATGATGATAACAATGTCGTCGTTACCACGGGCGCCTTGATGATGACGGTGGTGCATACCGCTAAGTTGCTAGTTTATGTGGCGATGGGATTTGTGTTTGCCGATTATTGGCAGTTGCTAGTGATGATGGTCATCATGGCAACCGTGGGCTCATGGCTTGGCACTCGACTACGTTATAAAATCCGTTTAGACTGGCTAGAAAAAATCCTGCCGTATCTACTCACCCTCATAGCACTCAAATTGATTGTCGATATCGCCCGCCGCTATTTTTTTTGAACCGCTAATGCCAAAAAATCTCAGTGATGAGCGCGATGGCAATGATGATAAATATCAACCCACATAATTGATTAAGCCACATCAAGCGATTGCCCAATTGCAGCCAATCCGACAGTTTTTTGCCGCTCATGGTATAAACCAGCTGCCACGTTATCTCAATCATAAAAAACCCCACCGTGAGTATGAGGTATTGCGGCAGTAAAGGCGCGGAAAAGTTGATAAATTTGGGAAAAAATGCGGCAAAAAACAAAATCGCCTTGGGGTTGGATAAAGACACCCAAACCCCTGTTTTAAACAGTTGCGCGGGGGTCGGTATGACCTGTAACTGGTCACTGTGCAATTCGCTGTCAGCTTCGCGCCAAGATTTCACCCCAAGATAGGCTAAATACAGCGCGCCAACGACTTTGATAATGGTCAGCAAAAAAGGCGCGTTGGTACTGATAAGCCCTAGCCCTAACAGTGACGTTGTCAGTAATATAAATAAACCCATGCTCAGCCCTGCTAACGTCCACAGGGTTTTTTTGATGCCATAATTGACACCAAATTGGAACGCTAACAGCATATTAGAGCCAGGCGCTGCTGAGATAAGGCAAGTACTGATTAAAAAAAATAAGAAATTTTGCAGGGTCATTAGAATTTATAGTAAATAAGTGAAAGATAGCGATGCAACGGTTAATGAGAAGTGTTGGCAGTGGGTGGGATGACAAACTGCCATTGCGGGTTAAAAAACCGTCGAAACATCAGCAAAGTCGCTATTGTACACCCTAAGGTACTGCTGGTGGCAATTAAAAACAGAGTAATAATTTGATAAAGCACGGCCTGGTGGGGGTCTGCGCCTGCCAAAATTTGTCCTGTCATCATACCCGGCAAGCTCACTACCCCCACCACCATCATGCTGTTAATCGTCGGTGTGATGCCATTTTGAATGGCAGCAATGACATAGGGTTTTGCAGTTTCCCAAGGCGTGGCGGACAATGCCAAATAAGTATTAATCATACTTTGTTCGCGATGAAAACTGCTGACGAGTTGATTCATAGAGAGTGAGACAGCAGTCAATGAATTACCTAAAATCAGCCCCAATAATGGTATCATCACTTGCGGTCGAAACCACGTAGCCGCGTTGTCTGACAACACCCACCAACCACCAAATATAGCCACCACCCAACTACTGACAAACACCGCCAATGCTGTATCCCAAAATAAACCTTGATAGGGTTTATTAACCCGATTTTTGGCAGCGATAGTGGCGACAATCGACATAAAAGTCAAAATCGCCAACACTTCATACCATTGCTCTCTGGCAAAAATCCACGCAAGTACCAGTCCAATTAGGCTTAATTGAACCACGGTGCGAAAACTTGCAATGAGCAGGGATTTGACGATACCCAATTTTAACCAAACACTGATTGCCATCACCAGTAATAATGCAAGGCTTGCCAGCGCTACTTGTAGGTAGGATATAGGCGGCATGGTGCTGGCTAACATCATCATGGCTGATTGCCTTGTGATACGGATGCGCGTATTTTGCTATCGATTGTTAACTCGTCATTCATCAATTGACCATCAGCCATCGTCCAGTGGCTAGTGCCAATCGCCAATAAGCGCTGAATTTGGGTCGGTTCATGGCTGATCCACACGACGCTGGCATTGGGGGTGGATTGATACCAGTGGTTAATCAATGTTTCGACTTGGTGGGTGGTAATGGTATCAAGGGAGGCGGTAGGTTCGTCGAGTAATAAAATGGTCGGGTGCAACTGTAGCGTGCGTAATAAATTGACAAGCTGTTTTTCGCCACCCGATAAGCTGCGGCTATCTTGCTGTAAAAATTGCGGTGATTTGCCAAGGTAAACTAGCTGCTGCTCGTGCCAAGATACATCGAGTTTTTTGTCTTTATAAAGTGCAAAGCTAAAGGGCAGAGCTAAGTTATCTAAGACGCTGCCCTCAATCATCTCACTTAATTGTGCAATATAGGCAACCTGTGAGCGCCAAATAGCCGGTGTCAAATCGGTCAAATTTTTGCCGTTTAACGTGATGTGACCTGCTGATATAGGTAATAGGCTCGATAGCAGCTTTAACAATAGCGATTTGCCACTGCCAGACTGTCCCGTGATGACAATAAAGTCATGGTCATGGATTTCACCTGAAACATGATTAACGAGTGTTCGATTGTCGATTTGGTAAGACAGTTGGCTAAATTGCAGCATGGCTTTTTAAAGTATAGTTTTTTTAATGGACAGCGTTTTTAAATTATCATGATAGAGTTATGACAGGGTGGTTTTATCCCAAAGCACTTCTTGACCGTCATCCAACCGAGCAACGACACGCGCCAATACAAACAGCCAATCGGACAGACGATTGATAAACTGTAGACTGAGTGGTGAGACATTATCATCCCGCAAGTTTAATGCCACGAGTAGGCGCTCAGCATCTCGGCAATAACAGCGAGCGATATGCACTTGGCTGGTCACAATGGTGCCTGCAGGCAAGATAAAATCTTTGAGCGGTGGTAAGTGGCGGTTCCACTCATCAATTTGATTTTCCAGCTCCGTCACATACTCTGCCAAAATCCCGCGGTATTCGGGCATGGCAAGTTCACCCCCTAGATTGAAAAGCTGGTGCTGCAAGCGGCTTAGCTTAGCATCAAATTGGGCGTGGTTGGGTTGGACATGGTTGGGTTGGTCTTGGCTATTTTGAGTATGGTTAAATTTCGTAAGATAGCCCCGCAATAAACCGATTTGGGAGTTTAATAAGTCAATTTTGCCCATGGCGTCAAAGCGTAAGTCTGCCTTAGACACCCGTGAACCATCCGCCATGCCAGTGGTGCCGTCATCGCCCGTTCGGGTGTAAATCTTTGATAATCGATTGCCCATTATAGAGACCTTAAAGTGTGAAATATGCCAAATCATAGCACTTTTAACAAAATTTCGGTATGATAACCGATTGTCTTTTTTACCCAACTTGCAAAGGTGACTATCCCATGACACAGCTGACACAGCCCATGCCGATTACCATATATGACTCGATGAGTGGGCAAAAACGCCCATTCACGCCCTTAGAAGCAGGCAAAGTTGGCATGTATGTCTGTGGGATGACGGTGTATGATTATTGCCACATTGGTCATGCGCGAGTTATGGTCGGCTTTGACGTGGTCGTGCGCTGGCTGCGTCATATTGGCTATGATGTCAACTATGTGCGTAATATTACCGATATTGATGACAAAATTATTAACCGCGCTAAGGATAATGGCGAAAGTATCTATCAGTTGACAGACCGCTTTATCAAAGCCATGCATGAAGATGCTGATAATCTGGGCTGTGAGCGTCCTAACAGTGAGCCAAAAGCCACGGATTTTATCCCACAGATGCAGCATCTAATCCAAACGCTGGAAAGCAAAAAGTTAGCCTATCAAGGCGCAACAGGCGACGTCTATTATGCGGTCGAAAATTTTGCTGAGTATGGCAAACTCTCAAAACGTCGCCTAGCTGATATGCAAGCAGGTGCCAGTGAGCGGGTAAACGTTGAGACAGACAAAAAAAATCCGTTTGACTTTGTATTGTGGAAATCTGCCAAACAAACAGAGCCGTCTGAGACCAAATGGCAGTCACCTTGGGGTGTGGGTCGCCCAGGTTGGCATATCGAATGTTCGGCGATGAGTACCTGCTGCTTGGGCGACACCTTCGATATCCACGGCGGCGGACATGATTTGCAGTTTCCGCACCACGAGAACGAAATTGCCCAATCTGAAGGCGCAACCGGTAAAACCTATGCCAACAACTGGATGCACGTGGGCTTTATCAATGTTGACGGCGAGAAAATGTCAAAATCACTGGGTAATTTCTTTACCATTCGCGATGTGATGGGGCAGTTTCACCCAGAGACCATTCGTTTCTTTATTTTATCCAGTCATTATCGCAGTCCGGTGAATTTTTCAGATAGCGCGCTTAAAGAAGCCCAAACCAGCCTCACACGTCTATATCAAGCATTAAAATCTGTAGAAAATCTCACTGAACTAGCGGGCGAGACTGACAAAACCCCATTTGAAACCCCATTTAATCAAGCGATGTGCGATGATTTTAACAGTGCAGGGGCGGTGAGCGTATTATTTAGTCTGGCGCGTGAAATCAACAAAGCAGTCAATCTCGAAACCGCTGAAGGCAATGCCCAAGCGCTGGCGTTGGCAACATTGCTAAAAGATTTGGCACAACCGCTCAATATCTTACAGCTTAATCCAACCAATTTTTTACAAGCGAAAGTGGGCGAAACTAACGGTTTAAGTGATAGCGAGATTGAAGCATTCATCGAAGCGCGCAAGCAAGCCAAAACGGACAAAGACTTTGCCAAAGCTGACCAAATTCGTAATGATTTGAAGGCGCAAGGTGTTGAACTAGAAGACGGTAAAAATGGCACGACATGGCGCCGTGTTTAAGCTGATTTTAACCTGTCACCATTTAAATGGCTTGATAAAATAACCGATTTTAGCTAGAATAGACGGTTAATCAAAAACTAAACGATGGTGTCAATTGAACATACCAATGACAACACGCTAAATCCAAAGGCTGGGCAGGGAACTGTTCAGCCTTTTGCGGTTTTTTGGCTGTCAAATTTTTCACCACGACAAAATTTTAATTACTATTTAACTACTTTTAACTGCTCCGAGGTCTTTATGTTACGAATCGTTGATGAAGCACTTACCTTTGATGATGTGCTGCTACTACCTGCTTATTCTGAAGTCTTGCCTAAAATGGTAGATTTAAAAACCCGTTTGACGCGCGGTATTGAGCTAAATTTACCCATCGTATCTGCTGCGATGGATACCGTGACTGAATCGCAAATGGCGATTACCATTGCCCAGCTTGGCGGTATGGGTATTTTGCACAAAAACATGGACATTGATTTACAAGCCATGCAAGTACGCCGGGTGAAAAAATTTGAAGCTGGTACGGTTGTTGATCCTATCAGCGTATCACCCGATACCAGTGTTGGCGAATTGCTTCGCATCACCAAAGAAAACAAAATCAGCGGCGTGCCTGTGGTAGAAGGTAATCAAGTGGTCGGTATCGTCACCCACCGTGATATCCGTTTTGAAAATAACCTAAGCCAGCCTGTTCGCAATATCATGACCCCAAAAGAAAAATTGGTGACAGTCAAAGAAGGCGAGCCGACAGAGAATATCAAACGTTTGCTACACGAACACCGTATTGAAAAAGTGATTGTTGTGGACGACAATTTTCAATTAAAAGGCTTGATTACTGTCAATGACTTCACCAAAGCTGAAAACAACCCAAATGCTTGCCGCGATAGCAAAGGTCGCCTACGTGTTGGCGCGGCAGTGGGTACGGGCGCAGATACCGAAGCTCGCGTTGAAGCGCTCATTGCTGCCGATGTGGACGTGATTGTCGTAGATACCGCACATGGTCATTCAAAAGGCGTCATTGATCGCGTGGCTTGGGTGAAAAAGAACTATCCAAACATCCAAGTGATTGGCGGTAATATCGCCACCGCTGATGCGGCACTAGCGTTGCGTGATGCGGGTGCCGATGCGGTCAAAGTGGGTATCGGTCCGGGCTCTATCTGTACCACACGTATCATCGCAGGTATTGGCGTGCCGCAAATTTCAGCGATTAGCAACGTGGCTGATGCCCTAAAAAATGACATTCCACTGATTGCCGATGGTGGTATCCGTTTTTCAGGCGATATGGCAAAAGCGTTAGCAGCGGGTGCCTCTTGTATCATGGTGGGTTCTCTACTTGCAGGTACTGAAGAAGCGCCAGGGGAAGTGGAACTATTCCAAGGTCGCTACTACAAAGCCTACCGTGGTATGGGTTCGCTCGGTGCTATGTCAGGACAAAATGGCTCATCCGATCGTTATTTCCAAGACGCCAAAGAAGGGGTAGAAAAATTGGTACCCGAAGGTATCGAAGGTCGCGTCCCTTACAAAGGCCCAATGAACGGTATTATCAACCAATTAGCCGGTGGTTTACGTTCTTCAATGGGTTATACAGGCTGTGCCAATATTGAAGAAATGCGTAGCAAACCACAGTTTGTGCGTGTGACTTCGGCAGGTATGAAAGAATCTCACGTACATGACGTGCAAATCACCAAAGAAGCACCGAATTACCGTGTAAACTAAGTGATACGTTGATTGTGCTAAAACTGGGTTAACTACCCAGTTTTTTTTATAGCCCAATTTATCGCCCAAAGTTTTTATAGCCTAAAGTAACAGGCTCTGCCATGACCCATAAAAATAAACAGATATCGCAACATGCGTGAAATTTTGCTATGCTAAAATTTTATATTGTAATAACAACAACGGGCGACAAAGGAGAGTTAAATGAGTTACTTTGGTACTGATGGTATTCGTGGTAAGTTTGGGGAATTTCCGATACATCCGCAGTTTTTAATCAAATTAGGCTATGCCACGGGTAAAGTGCTGCTAGCCAACCAAGCAGCCCTGAATGAAAATCATCGTCCCAATGTCGTCATTGGTAAAGATACGCGACTCTCTGGCTACGTTATTGAAGCCTGTCTGCAAGCAGGATTTAACGCCGCAGGGGTAGATGTGCATATGCTAGGCACTATTCCAACCCCTGCCATCGCGCATTTGACCCGAAGTTTTCACGCTGATGCGGGTGTAGTGATATCCGCATCCCACAATCCGTTTTATGACAACGGTATCAAATTTTTCTCCAATGAAGGCAAAAAACTGTCAGATGAAATTCAGCAAGCCATCAATGAAAAAATTGATGAAATCAAAGATATCAATGTCGTCATTGACGCCCCAGAAGCGCTAGGCAAAAGTTATCGTGTGGAGGATGCCAAGGGTCGCTATATCGAGTTTTGTAAGGGCACTTTCCCCTATAATCTCAATTTAAATGCGCTAAAAATCGTCGTTGACTGTGCCAATGGGGCAGGATACAGCGTCGCACCCCGTGTATTACGTGAGTTAGGTGCGACCGTAATTGCCATTGGTGATAAACCCGATGGCATTAATATCAACGACAATGTCGGCTCTACCCATCCTGCAAACTTGCAACAAGCGGTGCTTGACCATGATGCCCAAGTGGGTATTGCTTTAGATGGCGATGGCGACCGTATCATCATGGTCAATGAAAAAGGCGAGTTGGTTGATGGTGATGGCATTTTATATATTTTAGCCACCCAAGCAGAGCAACAAGTCGATGGCGTGGTAGGTACCTTGATGACCAACATGGGTCTGCAATTGGCGTTTGATAAAGCGGGCATTGCCTTTGAGCGCGCCAAAGTCGGCGACCGCTATGTCATGCAAGGACTGGAGAAAAATGGCTGGGTACTGGGCGGTGAGTCATCGGGTCATATTTTAACGCTAGATAAAGCCAGTACGGGCGATGCGATTGTGGCAGGTTTACAAGTGCTTGCGGTGATGGCGCAGAGCAAACAATCATTATCAGAGCTGATGAAGGGTTATACGCAGCTACCACAAAAATTGGTCAATGTCAGATTGGCGCAAAAACAAGATCCCTATACCTTCCCAGAATTGGCAAATGCGTTTAAAGCTGCCGAAGAAAAATTGACAGGACGGGGTCGTTTACTGATTCGTCAATCAGGTACAGAGCCATTGATTCGGGTGATGGTCGAAAGCGATGATGAAATTGAGTGCGATATGCTAGCCAATGAACTTGCTGAAAAAGTACGCCAAGTGATGGCGTAAAGTTGACATTTCATAAGGATAAAAAATGAGTATTGATTTTACCAGTCAACGATTATCGTATGAGCAAGGCGAGCTTATCGAATCACACTTGCCAGAGCAGCCGTTTGGCTTATTACAAACTTGGGTGCAGCAAGCGATTGATAGCAAGCAGGGGGAAGCGTATGCGTTTTCACTGGCGACTTGTGGGCGTGATATGCAGCCAAGTGTGCGCACATTACTGATGCGTGAAATTATCCAATTGGATAACACGGGCATTGGACTCGTGTTTTATACCAATTACGACAGTGCCAAAGGCTGTGATTTGGCGACCAACCCCAATGCTGAAGCATTATTTTTTTGGCCAAGTCTAGAAAGACAAATCCGTCTTACCGGCGCTGTACAAAAGGTTAGCCGTGAACAATCCGCCCAGTATTTTCATAGCCGTCCGCGTGATAGCCAACTAGCCGCTTGGGTCAGCGAGCCACAAAGCAGTGTGGTTGCCAGCCGCGAGGTAATGGAAGACAAATTTGCCCAATTAACTGCGCAGTATGGGGACAATCCAATCCCTTTACCAGAATTTTGGGGAGGCTATCTGCTGACGGTAGAAAAAATCGAATTTTGGCAGGGTAGAGCCAATCGTATGCACGACCGCATCGTCTATTCGCTAGATGGCGAGCAATGGGTGATGGAACGCTTATTACCTTAAACTGCAAGCCATAAAAAAACACGGTACTTTAAACCGTGTTTTTTTATTTAATAAAAATTAGTTTTGCAGTGAACGCAGTAAACGCACAAATTCAATATACATCCAAACGAGTGTTGACAAGATACCGACGCTTAGTAGCCATTCATTGCTTTCATCCACCCCTGCGGCATAGGCTCGCTCAACACTATCAAAATCTAATAACAAGCTAAGTGATGCAATTACAATCACCAGCAAGCTAAAACCAATACCCACCACGCCACCGCTAAACAAATACGGCAGTGAGCTACCAAATAGGCTAAACCCGATTTGTACCAGATACACCAGCATAATAGCAATCACAGCCGACATCATCACAGAGCGAAATTTTTGGGTGACTTTAATCACGCCACTGCGATAAAGCGCCAGCATCACGGCAGCGGTCACAAAAGTTGCGACCAACGCCGTCGGAGCAACTGTGGGAAACTTAATACTAGCAAACAGGGAAATCGCGCCAATCACGATGCCCTCTAAAATGGCATAGGGAATTGCCAGTGTTTTAGCTATGTGGGGTTTTGAGATAATTACCATACTCAATACAAAAGCCACCAAGATACTGGCTAAAGCCGCTACACTAACAAAACCTGAAGTGACGCCACTAGCTAGGCAATAGCCAAAGAATCCAACACCCGATAAGGTCGTCAAACCTAACAGAAAAGAGGTTTTTCGGATGACCCCTTTGACCGTCATCGGTGTCGTACTAACCGCAAGTTCAGCGCGAGATATAATCGGATTTGCCATACAAATTTGCTCCCAAGCGTTAAAAAATTCCAAAAGTTAGCTAAATATCAATTACGTTAAATTAGCAGATAGCAACGAGTTTGTATACATTAACTGCACAACGAAGGTTAGCAATTTTGTAATATAAAATACTGATTGGGCATAACGTGCGCCAGTAAGCTGTGATAAAATAGTTCAATCTTTATCAGTTAATTTTCTGCTATGACGTCCACACTTATTCCCAATCCTGCCTTTGGGCGTATCGGCATTATGGGTCGTGCCAACAAGCCAAGTGTCATTCAAAGTATTTACCAAATTTGTGACTTTTTTCATGAGCAAGGGTTGCCTTTATTAATTGACCATCAGACGGCACGGTTGCCGGCATTGGATTTTGCACGTCTGGGCGAGATTGCTACGATTGAGCGCAGTTTGCTGGGCGGTGCTTGTGATTTGGTCATTGTGGTCGGTGGTGATGGCTCGCTGCTACATGCGGCGCAAGTACTGGTCAAACACAAGGTGCCAGTAGTGGGGGTGAACCGCGGACGTTTAGGGTTTTTAACGGACATTTATCCTGATGATTTAAACGTAAAATTGACCAGTATTTTACAAGGTCATTATCAGCTTGAAGATAGATTCTTGCTAAAGATGGAAATCCGTCAAGGTGCGCATGTGATTTATGAAGATATGGCGCTCAATGACATTGTGCTGCATGCAGGCAAATCAGTGCATATGCTAGATTTTCATTTAAAAATTGATGGGCTTAATGTCTATCGTCAGCACAGTGATGGTCTGATTGCCTCCACACCGACGGGTTCCACCGCTTATGCACTATCAGGTGGCGGCCCGATTATTCATCCTAGTATGGATGCCATTTGTCTAGTGCCCATGTATCCACATACCTTATCAAGCCGCCCGATTGTGGTTAGCGGCAATAGCGAAATCAAAATCCGCATCCATAAAGATAATCGCACCCAGCCGATGGTGAGTGCAGATGGGAAACCGTCGGTGCCCCTTAACCAAAACCAGCGCTTAGTGATTCACAAGCATCCGAACAAACTCACGTTATTACACCCACCTGGGGTGGATTTTTTTGAAGCTTGCCGTACCAAACTCGGTTGGAATAGCTACGCTGAAGAATTTAGTATGGATAATTAAATAAAAAAGCCACCTGAATCATTCGGTGGCTTTTTTATGAAGAAATGCCTTAATTAATCAGCCCGCTTGCTGAGCGTTTTGAGATAAATCCATCTGGGATTTGGTTATGGTCGGCTTGCCAGCGCTGAAATGCCAATTTGGTATTGGTGCCTACGACGCCATCTGACCCTTTGGTATCATAACCCATTGCCGTCAAACGCTGTTGCAGTTGGCGTACTTCATAAGTAGCAAGTGGCTGCTCATAGCGTGGCCAAGATTGCTGTAAGCCTGGCTGCCCGATAATGGCTTTGGCAAGTAAGCTCACCCCCATAGCATAATTGGAGGAATTATTGTATACCTTAATGGCATCAAAATTTTTGGTTAATAAAATCGCAGGACCCTCTTTACCCGCAGGGAGCCACAATTCTGCTATCGCATCCATCGGCGCATTTGGGGTAATAAATTGAACACCTAAATTTTGCCAGTCCGCCATGGTTTTTTTGGTACTGACTTGGCGATAATCAAAACCATTTGGTAATCGTACTTCATAGTACGAGCCCATACCACGTTGCCAGCCGGCATTTTTGAGATAGCTTGCGGTAGAGGCTAACGCATCAGCTGTATGCCAAGGGTTACGATGACCATCACCATTGCCATCTACTGCTTCATCTAACCAAGTTTTGGGAATAAATTGGGTATGTCCCATGCCACCTGCCCAAGAGCCGCGCAGTTGCGACCAATCAATATCACCACGCTCAAGCAGCGACAACAGCGCTAGTAGCTGATCCTCTGCAAAACTGCGGCGACGACCATCATATGCCAGGGTCGCCAAACTATTGACCAGTGATGAGTTGCCTGTGCCTTGACCATAAGAAGATTCCATGCCCCAAATGGCAGTCACAATAGAGGCCGGCACACCATACTGATTTTCAATGCGATCAAGTAGGGCGCTTTGGCTGGCAAAATTGCGCTGACCCCCACTGACACGACCACTCGATGCGGCACCATCGATATATTCCCAAGGCATTTTGGCAAATTCGGGCTGTCCTTTATCCAGTGACACCACTTGCTCGCTGTAGTTGGCACTAGACAGCAAGCGTTCAACATCAGCACGGGGGTAACCTTTTTGCACGGCGCGTTCAATAAAATCTGATTTCCACTGATAAAAGCTGCTGTATTGATTGGTTGGAACAGTCACAGGTGGCACGGGCGTGACCTTCGGGGGTACTGTAATCACCACAGGGGAAGTCGGCAACGTACCTGGTAATTTTTGGGGTTGGGTCTGAATAGGTGCTGATGAACAAGCTGCCAACAAGGCCGCCAAGCTGACAGGTAATGCCAGTTTTTGACCACCCAAACGATGCGACAAAGAGATGATAGACGAAGAATATTTAACATACATAGAGCAATAACCTCAATTAATACAAGCCAAATGCGTACAAACATAACAACTGTGGTAAAAAATTGAATATAGCACAAAAATATGAAATTTTAGTTGTTAAGGAATAATTGATATAAAAATACTACAAAAATTGCGGTAAAAGTATTTGCCAAATTTTGGCAGTTTTGCCAGCGTTTTTTGGAAAATAGGATTGATAATTGGTCAAAAAAGTTTATGATAATCGGTTTATACTAGCTAATTTTGAGGAGTAAATATGCTAAAAGTCAATCAATATTTTGATGGGAATGTGGCATCAATCGGTTTCCAAACAGCCACCCTACCTGCGACCGTGGGTGTGATGAAAGTAGGCGAATACGAATTTGGCACGAGTCAATTTGAAACCATGACCGTCATTAGCGGGGCAATCTCAGCACTATTGCCAAACCAAACTGACTGGCAAACTTTTAAAGCCAATGAAACCTTTACTGTCGATGCTAACCAAAAATTCAAGGTAAAAATTGACGAAGAAACGGCTTATCTATGCACTTACCAAGATAAATAATCAAGATAAATTAGTAATAAAAAAGCGATATCAAATCCATGATATCGCTTTTTTTAGCCGAAAAATTTATTGAATACCGCCGAATTTTCCCGCATTAAAATCTAAGATGGCTTGACGGATTTCGGCTTGACTATTCATCACAAAGGGGCCGTAACCCACCACAGGCTCATTAATCGGCTCACCACTCATCAGCAAGATTTTCGCTCCCGCTTTGCCCGCCGTTAAGCGTACAAAATCTTCGCCCGTCTCGCCACTTTCAATCTCAAAAGTGATTAATTGATTGGCGTGTGCTTGCTGGTCGTGATCAGCGTTGATAATAACATCGCCTTGCATCGACAATAATAACAAATTGTGAGTGCGAGAAATCGCGACTTCTACTGAGCGATTGGGTTCAATACTGATATCCCACAAGTTAATAGGGGTAAAAGTCGTGCCAATGCCGCGTGTCTTATTGTCACCCTGCTGATGGGCTTTGGCATTGACAGTAGGGGTAAACTCCCCAGCAATTACCTTAACTTGTCCTGCATGCAGTCCTTCATCATCATGCAGACTGACCACCGGCATGTCATCATTGGCAAGATGTTGGTATTTGGCAGGCGTGGCTTTATCTTTGGCAGGTAGATTGACCCAAAGCTGTACCATGCTAAAATCACCGCCTGCTTGGCTAAATTCAGGGGAGTGAAATTCCTCATGAATCACGCCATTGCCCGCCGTCATCCATTGCACGTCACCTGTCTTAATAGTACCGCCACCGCCACTAGAATCACGGTGGGACACTTCACCTGCATAGGCGATAGTTACCGTTTCAAACCCTTTATGCGGATGTTGTCCGACACCGCGCGGCGCTTGAGCATTGGGTTCAAAATATTGTGTTGCTGCATAGTCGAGCATTAAAAAAGGATCGGTGCGTTTATCACCCACCATGTGATTGAACATCGGGTTGACATGAAAACCATCACCGACCCAATGGGGGCGTGGGGCGGCATGAATTTTATCCACTTGTCGGTAAGTTTTATTGCTATTTTGCTTGCTATTTTGCATGGCCATGACTTATCTCCTTATTGATAGTTATAATTATAGGAGCAAAAAGGCTATTTTCAAGTATAAATTATATTATATTGGCGATTGTAAACATTAACTAATATAAAAGATAAAAAAAGGCAAAGTTAATTGCTAACATTGCCTTTATAAATTGTTTAATGATTTTAATCATCAAGTTCTGACCAGCGCGCCATTTTTTCAAGTAGCAAATCATCAATCTCGTTGAGGCGTTCACTGGCTTGGGTAGCGGCTGCTATATCACTCACAAACCAGCTGCCATCGGCTAATTTGTCTTGAAGTTCAGCTTGCTCTTGCTCCAGTAGCGAGATTTCATCGGGGAGACTGTCTAATTCGCGCTGCTCTTTGTAGCTCAGTTTTTTCTTCACCGTATCAGTTTTTAGTGCAACAGTGTTAATGGCTTCTTTGGGCTTTACTGCTGTCTTTTCTGATTTGTCTGCTTTGGGTTTAATCGCTTGTTCACGGGATTTTTGCGTCAAATAGTCTTGATAGCCACCGACATATTCTTTGACAATACCATTGCCATCGCTATCTTCATCAAATACCCAAGTTGATGTTACGACATTGTCCATAAAGGTACGGTCATGGCTAATCAGTAAGATGGTGCCATTAAAGCTATCGACGGCTTCTTCTAACAGCTCTAGGGTTGCCATATCTAAGTCGTTGGTCGGCTCATCAAGTACCAAGATATTTGCAGGTTTTAGTAGCTGTTTGGCTAGCAAAACGCGGTTACGCTCACCGCCTGACAAGGCTTTGACTGGCGTTCTGGCGCGTTCTGGGGCAAATAAGAAATCTTGCAAATAGCCGATGATATGTTTCTTTTTGCCCGCCACTTCTACAAAATCAGAACCTTCCGCGACGTTTTGTACCACGGTCGCTTCTAGATCAAGTTGGTCACGCAGTTGGTCAAGAAAGGCGATTTGTAGATTGGTGCCTAATTTTACTGAGCCAGATTTGGTGATATCAGGCTGCGGAATATCCAAAATCGCATGAATGAGCGTGGATTTGCCAACACCGTTTTTACCGATAATACCAATACGGTCACCACGCATGATGCTGGTGGTGAAATCTTTTACCAAGGTTTTATCGCCATAACCTAGATTGAGATGTTTGACATTGGCAACCAATTTGCCGCTGTTGTCGCCATCGTTCATGCTGATATTAACTTGTCCGACTTGCTCACGGCGGGATTTACGTTCTTCACGCAGCGCCTTTAACGCGCGCACGCGACCTTCATTGCGGGTGCGGCGCGCTTTGATACCTTGACGAATCCACACTTCCTCTTCAGCCAGTTTTTTATCAAAATTGGCATTGGCTTTTTCTTCGGCACTCAGTTGTTGTTCTTTAAGTTCTTGGTAGCGAGCATAGCCTTTATTGACATTACCTGCTTGCTTGGTAACGTCATAACTGCGTAGAATACCGCGGTCAAGTTCGACAATGCGAGTGGCGATTTTGTCAATAAACGAGCGGTCATGCGAGATGAACAGCAGGGTCAATCCTTGCGCGTTTTGCAAAAATTGCTCAAGCCATTCGATACTTTCGACATCCAAATGGTTGGTCGGCTCGTCAAGTAGTAGCACATCAGGTTTGGTAATCAGCGCACGCGCAAGCAGTACACGGCGTTTGCGACCGCCCGATAATTCACTAATATCGGCATCGCCGTCCAAGTTCATCATGGACAGCATGGTCTGTACTTCACGGCTCAAGTCCCACCCATGGGCATCATCAATTTTATGCTGCAAATCTGACATCAATTCGCAGGCTTTCATGTCACCGCTGGCACATTTATCACTGGCTTGCTCGTAGGCTGTCAGCCATGTTGCCACATCGCCTGCACCTGCCATAACGATGTCGCTGACTTTACCCGACGTTTCTGGAATGTCTTGCTCGAGCATGGCAATTTTCAGATTGCCACTAATTTGGAATTCGCCACTGTCAGCCTTGACTTGACCGCTAATCACCTTAAACAAAGTTGATTTACCTTCACCATTGCGCCCAATCAAACATACGCGTTCGCCTTGTTCGATATTAAAATCAATACCGTCCAAAATCGGTGCAATACCAAATGCCAAATGAATATCTCGTAAATGAATCAGTGCCATAACTTTCTCAAAGTTTAGTAAAAATGTTTGTATAATAGGAAAATGCGGCTATTGTAGCAGACTTTATGGCAAAAAATTGTGGGGAAACTTATGAGGCATTCTAAATGAGCGAAAAAGATCACCAAAAACAGGCAAGCGATGAAAATGGGTTGGTTACCATGGTGGAAAAATTAACCCAAGAGTTGATTGATTTACAAACGCAAGTGCTGTTTATGGAAGATACGTTGGATAAACTTGATAATATCGTCACCGAGCAAAGCCAGTTGATTGCTGACCAACAACGGCAATTACAGCTACTTTATCAAAAATTGGAAACTCAAACGCAAGGCTCGCAAATCCAGCCGTTTGATTTGTTAAGCGATAAACCGCCGCATTATTAACCTAGTCTACTGCTCAATGCATATTGAGAATAAAGGATATCGGCGAACTCGGATTCAGTCACTTCCCCGATAACTAAATCTCGCATCGCATCGGCTAACAAAATGTGGTCAATCGTGATTTCATCATCGTTCAGCGACAAATACTCTAAAGAAAATTAAATTCATTACATATCTGCTAGGCGTTTAAAGGTTTTGTTATGAGTGCGTAGAACTAGTTTGGTTTCCGATTTGATAATTTGCATACCATAAATACCTGACAAATCAAGTTTTTTAGTGGGCTTAATGGCAGGA
The DNA here is from genome assembly GCF_020041925.1 of Faucicola osloensis. Classification (GTDB taxonomy): domain Bacteria; phylum Pseudomonadota; class Gammaproteobacteria; order Pseudomonadales; family Moraxellaceae; genus Faucicola; species Faucicola osloensis_D. The sequence goes on from NZ_CP083409.1 coordinate 2,300,748, forward strand.
CGTTCTACGATTTTGACGCCATATTTTTCCAATTTTTCGCTCATGTTTAGACCCTAATTTCATCAACAAAAAAACCGCTACAAATTCATTATAGCGGTTAATTAAATTTATTCAAATGCTAAAGACTTAATCATTCAACTCGCGAGTGGGCAATATATCTTTTACCGCATCACGTAAATCATGCATCGCTTTGACCGTGGTATCCCAATCGATACAGCCATCGGTAATAGACTTGCCATATTCTAGTTGGCTCAAATCCGCGGTCAAATCTTGACGACCGCCTTTAAGATGACTTTCAACCATCATCCCAATAATCGAGCGATTACCATGTTTGATTTGCTCAGCGATATTTTGAATGACCATCGGTTGCAGGTAAGGGTCTTTATTTGAATTGGCATGGCTTGAGTCAATCATGATTTTGCCTGAGACTTTACCTTTGGCAAGTTCATTTTCTGCTTGGGCAACGGCAGTGGCATCATAGTTAGGTTTGCCATTACCGCCACGAAGCACCACATGACCGTATGGATTACCTTTTGATTTGATAATCGACACCAGACCATCGGCAGATAGACCTAAAAAACTATGACCAGATTTCACTGCTTGCATGGCATTGACAGCCACTGTCATACCGCCGTCTGTACCGTTCTTAAAGCCAACTGGACAAGACAGGCCTGAAGACATCTCGCGGTGAGTCTGACTCTCAGTGGTACGTGCGCCGATGGCTGACCAACTGATTAAATCTTGGATATACTGCGGCGTATTGGGATCAAGCGCTTCGGTTGCACAAGGTAAGCCTTTTTCATTCAAATCAAGCAGCAGTTTGCGCGCAACATGCAAGCCTTTATTGATATCAAAGCTATCATTCATGTCTGGGTCGTTGATTAAGCCTTTCCAGCCCACCGTGGTACGCGGTTTTTCAAAATACACACGCATCACAACATAAATACTGTCTTCAATTTCTTTGGATAAAGCCAACAGTTTATCGGCGTATTCATGCGCAGCGTTGACGTCATGAATCGAGCAGGGACCAATCACCATCAATAAACGTTTATCTTTACCGTCTAAAATATTACGCACGGTTTCGCGACCTTTGGTCACCGTCTCGATAGCTTTGGGGCTCAATGGTAGTTCGTTTTTTAATTCCGCAGGCGTTACTAGCGGTAAAATTGCTTCAATATTCACATTATCTACATCAGCGATATCAGTTTTGGCAAAAGTTGTCATAATTCTCACAGGCTGTTGGCAAAAATTTAAAAAATCACTATAAACCAAAAAATTTATAATGTCATTACTTGAGTCAGTAGGAAAGCCTACTTTTAGTTTGGCAGTTGATAAAATTTTTTGTCAATGTTTAAAGTCTGTTTGGAATCTGCATATCCTACAACAACAGTATAACAACTATTGTATCAGTATACTAGTACAAAATAACAAATAACTGTCATTTAAATTTTTTGATGGTTTTACTTTTCATCTGTTTACCCCTAAAATATTTTTTTAAAATTATAACCAAACAAGGCTGTTTAATCCCATGTACGCTAACGCCCCTGCACAAACCATTTCAGACCTTGCTGCAAACGCCACACTCGCAACCGATATTGCTAACCCAAGCGCAGCCAGCTTTTATAACGTCAGTGAAGCGAGCTTTTCTAACCTAAGTGAACAGAATTTGCCGCAAAACGTTGCTAAAACCAAGTTCCAGCCGATTGTCATTGGTATCGTAGCAGGCGAGGTCTCAGGCGATGCGCTGGGTGCAGACTTCATGCGCCAGATGAATAATTTGCGTGATGACATTGTATGGGTGGGCGTGGGTGGCGCACAGATGCAGGCGCAAGGGCTTAACTCAGTGATTGACATGTCTCGTCTGTCGGTGATGGGCTTGGTGGAAGTGGTCAAGCATTTGCCAGATTTGTTTAAAGCACGCGATGAGATTTTGGCAGCCTTTAAACAAAATTCAATCGATATTTTTGTCGGCATTGATGCGCCTGATTTTAATTTGAGATTGGGGGAGCGGTTAAAATCAGCGGGTATTTATTGTGTGCAATATGTCAGCCCATCGATATGGGCATGGCGGGAAGGGCGAATCGAGAAAATCAAACGCGCCACCAATTTGGTGCTGTGTTTGTTTCCGTTTGAGTTATCTGTTTATCAAAAACATGATCATCCCGCCGTGTGTGTCGGGCATTCACTCCTCAAAACCATTAATGACAATTTGCTTACAACGCCCATGGACGAACTGCGCCGTGAGTTGATTTGGGATAATCCCACCTACCATCAGTTTTTTGTCAAAATGGGCGAGCTTGAGATGAGTCATCTCATTGCAGTGATGCCAGGCTCAAGACGCAGTGAAATCGATGCGATTTTTCCAAAAATGCTCAAAGCCATTCATCAACTGTTGATTATGGATGATAAGCTATGCTTTATTGTGCCAACGGTCAACCAACATCTACTGACTATCGTAGAGCAATATCTGGAAGCCCAGTCAGCGCAGGTGCGCCATCATGTCACTGTCAGCTGTGATGAAACACAAGCGGATTTTAGCCAACGGGTGATGGCGGCGTCAGATTTGGTACTGCTCGCATCGGGTACCGCCACGCTTGAAGCTATGCTACTGGGTAAACCGATGGTGGTGGTATATTCACTCAATAAAATGACCTTTTGGCTGGCAAAACGCCTAGTCAAAGTACCGTATGTGGCATTGCCTAATATTTTGGCAGGGCGAGAAATCGTACCGGAATTGCTACAAGAAGACGCCAACCCAGACAATATTTGCCGTGTGGTACAGCAATCATTAAAAGTTAAAAACTATAATGAGCAGCTGCGAGATTTGCGGCAAACGTCAGAATGGCTGCGTGAGCAAAGCAACATCGACCCCGCCAATGCGGTGATTGACAGTTGGCTTAATTGGAAAAGGCAATAACCATAGTATGGAAAGTTTGACACTCTATGACGAATGCAAATTAGCATTAAAAAAAGATTTTAAAGAACTGACTATCGGGCAAGCTAATGACAAACTAGCAAAGCTGAATGGCTATCTAAGCGATATTGGAAATGGTGATATCGATTGGAGAAATGAAAATATCCAAGTAATACTTGTTGAAGATTTATTAAAAGTTATTAAAAAATATTATCTAGATAATCGCGTTGTTATTATCACAGATACTGCAGACGTACCTATTTTCGAAACTAATCTTAACTTAGCAATCCAACAATTCAATGATATAGCCTGTTTATCTCATAATATATTTCTAATCAATGAAAATTTTATAGGTAAATTTTCTTATTCAAGCTCGAATACACAATTTGCTTTAATCAATCAGTCGCTTATACTCAATCTTCTGAGGTGAATGTTGCCATCAAATCATGGGCTTTGGTTCTGGCATCAAGCACCGTCATAAAGGTATAAGCGCCAATGAATTTACGGCTAATAAACATCAGCTCTTTAGGCGGCACGCTAAAGGATTTTGAGGTTGCTGATTTGCTAGCAAGCTTAATGACACGGTTATGTAAATCACTTTCCGCCCAAATATAATTGCCATGTACATCCAGTACATTCGGAGGAATCGTCGGATTACGACTTGGCAAACTAAAGGGTTCACTGGCAAGCAAACATAGCTCTACCATATCATTTTTCACCGAATCACTAAGATTAGCAAAGAATTCAAAATGCTTGCCTGCTTGATCAATCGCTTGGCGCATTTTACTACGGTCGTGAAAAAATCCTGCCAACAGCAAATTACGGGCGATGAGTAGCAGATTATCATCAAACTGACGAATCGCGCCAAAGTCTAATAACACCAATTGGTCAAGCTGTGTATCAGGCTGTTGTGCAAGGCGAATCAGATAGTTGCCAAAATTGGGGTCGGTTTGCATATCGCCCCATTCAAAAATCTCACGCAGCATAATTTCAATCGACGCTTGTCCGATGGCATTCCGTCTTTCTTGGGGTAGCGCAAATACTTGCTCATCCAAAATCGACACGCCATCTTCATAGGTCATACATAGCAGCCGATCGGTGCTGTAAGCTTTGAGGATACGCGGCACCACATAGCGACTATCCCCAGCAAAACGCTGAAAAAACGTCTCAGTGGTATTTGCTTCTAGGAGGTAGTTGACTTCATGATGCAGCAGGTCACGGATTTCTTCAAACCAATCATCGAGTTGGCGCGTTTGCGGGACAACATTCGTCACTCTAAGCAGTTGGCGGAACAAATCCAAATCACTGTCCACGGCATCGGCGATATTGGGATATTGCACCTTAAACACCACTTGCTCGCCCGTGGGTTTATGAACTGCTCTATGTACTTGCGAAAGTGAGGCGGTGCCAATTGGGGTATGGTCGATATCAAACTCATGGATTTTATCGCCCAATTCTTTTTGTAGCGCTGATTCGATAATTGACCAGGAAAAAGCGGTCGTCTGGCTGTTCAAGGTTTGTAAGGCTTCTGTGATTTCGGGGGGCAAAAAATGCTCCCCGTACAGGGCTAACATTTGACCAATTTTGACCACCGAGCCTTTGAGTTTACCCAGCTCATCCACCAAATATTGGGCTTGCTCACGCATAAAAGCTTGTTTTTGCACCGCTTTTTCTTCCTTTGATTTGAATAATCCAAAGGCGCTATTGGTCGCCCATCGTCTGCCGATATTGAGCGATGCTTTGGCAATCGATAACCGACGGTCAAGCGCCGAGGTTTTGAGCTGTTCAAGCGGTTGGTTATCGTAATTTTGCGGATTTGCCATACAGGGTGCCTAATGTTTTTGAAAGAAAAAGCCAAATAAAAAGCAAATCATTTTAACACATGATTTGCTTTGATTGTTGTTACCGATTTTTAATAAAGCGGATTAACGCTTGGCGTAAGACAGTGGCTAGATGTCTAAATGCCATCTCATTGATTACTGGTTATTCGGCGCTAGATTGAATAGCGCGCCAACCGATATCACGGCGATATTGCATACCATCGAAGCTAATAGCGCCACAAACTGCTAAGGCTTTGGTTTGGGCATCCAAAATATCGTCACCGAGCGCCGTCACGCAAACCACACGGCCGCCATTGGTGACAATCTCACCATTCTCAAAGGCTTTGGTACCTGCGTGGAAAACTTTGACATCCATATCCGTTTGCCCATACTGTGACTCAAGTGATGGTAACCCATGGATGACATCGCCGTTGCTCGCGCTTTCTGGATAGCCTTTGCTAGCCAGTACCACACCTAGGGCGGGGCGCTCATCCCACTCGGTTTGTTTGGGAAGATTGCCATCCAACCCTAATGTTATCAAGTCAACCATTGAGCCTTTTAGGCGCATCATAATAGGCTGTGTTTCTGGGTCACCAAAACGGCAGTTAAATTCAATCACATAGGGGTCATTGTGGTCATCAATCATCAAGCCTGCGTACAAAAATCCCGTATAAGGTGTGCCATTGGCGTTCATGGCATCGACCACTGGCTGAATTACACGCGCAATCACCTTATCATGTACTTGCTGTGTCACTACGGGGGCAGGTGAGTAAGCACCCATACCGCCTGTATTAAGACCGGTATCACCTTCGCCAATACGTTTGTGATCTTGGCTGGTTGCCATCGGCAAGATATGGTTGCCATCTATCATACAGATGAAGCTGGCTTCTTCCCCTTGCAAGAACTGCTCAATCACCACACGGCTGCCCGCATCACCAAATTTGTTGCCCGATAACATATCATTGATGGCGTCAATGGCTTCTTGTTCGCTCATCGCCACAATCACGCCTTTACCTGCGGCTAAACCATCGGCTTTGATGACAATCGGTGCGCCTTCTGCTTTCACATAAGCAATCGCTTGCTCGGCATCGCTAAAAGTTTGGTATTTGGCGGTAGGGATATGATGTTTTATCATAAAATCTTTGGCAAATGCTTTTGACCCTTCAAGCTGCGCGCAATACGCCGTGGGTCCCCAAGCTTTGATACCTGCTTTTGTTAAGTCATCGACCATACCTGCCACCAGTGGCGCTTCAGGACCAACCAGCACAAAGGCAATGTCATTGTCTTGGCAAAATTGAATTACCGCCGCATGGTCTTTGACGTTTAAATCGACATTTTGTAATTTGTGTTCAAGCGCTGTGCCTGCATTGCCGTTGGCAACAAAAACTGTGCTAACTTTGCTATCTTTGGCGCATTGCCATGCCAATGCGTGCTCACGTCCGCCTGTGCCAATCACTAAAATATTCATATTAGTTCCTTAAAAATGTAAAATAGCCGTATGGTAGGCATTGTAACAAATTTTGGGATCTAAATTAAATGACAAAGCATTTTATTATTGGCGTGGATGAAGTCGGGCGGGGTCCGTTATTGGGCGATGTGGTGGTTTGTGCGCTCATCTTCGATAAGGCAATTTTATCTATCAAAGAAGATAGTCTAAGCACTGATTTACACACCGCTGATAGTGTAGGTATTAGCCACAATCATCCGCTAAGCGCGCTAACTGACTCCAAAAAACTGTCAGAGAAAAAACGAGAAACGTTATTTTCCTTGATTGAACAAACGGCGAGCGCGCATCAGGTTGTCAAAATTTCTGCCAGCTTAATAGACCAACTGAACATCTTACAAGCGACATTACTAGGCATGAAACAAGCGGTGGCAGGCGTGATGGCGCAAATGTTAGCGCAATACCCAACGGCGACCTTTAGCGTCATGGTGGATGGCAATAAACTGCCCGTGTTGTTTGACTTGCCCAATTATCAGCAAATTACCCATGAGCAAGCGATTGTAAAAGGGGACGGCAAACATGCGTGTATCAGTGGCGCGAGTGTGATTGCCAAAGTGACGCGTGACCGAGACATGGTGGCGTTGTCAAAGTTGTATCCTGATTATGGCATTGAGCAGCATAAAGGCTACCCCACCGCCGCCCATATCCAAGCGATAGAGCATTACGGTATTTTGCCCATGCACCGTAAAAGTTTTGCCCCCATCAAACAGAGGATTTTAGACAAAAAAGGTGAACATACAGTCAATATCCGGTAGTAATGAGTGCAGGTCTAAAGTCGCCTCGTGAGCGAGTTTAACTAGTAAGGTGTGCTGAGCATGACGAGTAAAAAGATGGTCTTGCTCGCAGACCTGCAAGCTGTGCCCGATTTATTTTCAACCTCTCGGTGGACAGCGCGCCAAACAAGGTCTGATAGTCGCTCTGTATGTTCAAATCCATCATAGCAAATTGTAGGCTTTTTTCAAACTAGCTTATACTAAATCAATCTGCCAATTAGTGGCTTGCAATTGGATATTTAAGTTTCTGAGTTTGACCGCTATGTCATCTGCTTGTTTTTGCAGTTTGACCGGTTCAATCACTTTTTGCCATTTAATTTCCCGGTAGCTATAACGATCGCCTTCCGTCTTAGCATTATCAATCGCGGTTTGCAGCAGGCGATGGCGTTCGGCAAGTTCATCACGCTTGACTAAAGTGCTGAGCATGGTTGAGCCATCGGGCATGACAGCGATGGCATTGGTGCGATGGATATGGTCGATTAACGCATACAGCTCGCTCATGACTTGATTGGCTTGCAGCAGCAGTTCATTCGGGTTTTCACTTGGGGTATCGCCATCTTGGACTTTGACGTTTTCAGCAATGCGCGATTTCAAGCTGGCGAGCTTTTTTTGCATATCAGCACGTCGTAACAAAGCTTCTGCAAGTTTCATGGTTATCTCCTTATTGGTCAATTTAGTGGATCAATTTAAACGTTAAGGTCATATAATTGGGTTAAAAATTGGGTAGGATAATCTGTAATCACACAATCGACGCCCATCTCAATCAAGCGTTTTGCCACATCCACCTCATTCACCGTCCAAGCGCTGACTGTTAAGCCATAAATTTTGGCAATTTCCAACAGGGTTGGGGTGATAAGCGCATAATAAATGCCCACTTGGCTACAGCCTAACGCACAAGCGCGATTAAAGGTTTGCAATATTAAATTTTTACCCGCTGCATCAGGCGTCGGTAAAAAAGCAATTTGGCTTGCCAGCGTGGTTTTAGGCTCAAGTGTTTTAGGCTCAAGTAACAAGCCTGTCGGAAAGTGAAACGTTAAAAATTGCTGTTGGTTTTGAATTTGGTACAAAATATCGGTATCAAAACTGGTCAAAGTGATGGCTAAAGCTTGCCATATTTCTTGAGATAATAGCCTAAGCAGATTTTTAACCAACAAGGCTGGATGAGTTTTGGCATGGGTTTTGATTTCCAGTTCAATATGGCAAAAGTATTGCAGATAGGGTGGTAAATCGTCTAGCAACAATATGTGACGTTTTAAAAACCCTAGCTCAAAACGTTGGGAAAACCGCCCATAGTCCGATTGCACAATGGCGTCTAATTCCGCCCATGTTTTATCAGCAATCCACGATTGTTGTCCTGTAAGACGATTTAAGGTTTCATCATGTACCACCACAAATTTGCCATCGGCGGTCATTTGGACGTCAAATTCAACGCCATCAAGCTGCTTACCCTGTTTTTGCAATTGCTGCACGTAGGCAAATCCGTCTTGACAGTTCTCTAGCCGCTCAGCCCGCGCAGCACGATGACCGAGTAAATAATAGGTTTGATTTGGATGGCGCATACGATGGCTCGCAATAGACAATAAAATTTTGTGACTACTAAAAATTATGACAACTAAATTTTATTATAAATAATAGTGAACAACTAGCCAATTTGCAAAACTTTGCTTTATAATGGCATGGTAATAAATTCTGCGTGAAGGTGCCTTATGTCTATGATTTTCCCACAAAATACGTTGTCAAAAAAAATGCGTACGCCGTTATTGTTGGCGTGTTTTGTCTTAGCCGTGGTGGGATGTAGTCGCAATGAGCAAAAAGACGAGCAAACTGGCAGTGCTGCAAGCAGTGAGCAAAAGTCAATTGAAACGTCTGATATTGCCTGTAACAATGAGAAGGCAACCAGTGCCATTCACAGTTATCTGGTCAATCGCATCGACCAGCAAGCCAAAAAACAGTCTGACATCATTCAGCAGCAAGCAGGTACGGTGGTTGATATGTCTATCTTGCAAAATGGCTTGTCGCAAGTGGCAATCAACCTAGAGAGCGTGAATGGTAGCAATGGTAAATGCCAAGCGACGGTATCGTTTAATATGCCTCAAGCGCAGCTCGATAACGCGGATAAAATTTATACCCGTCTAAAAATGCCAGTCGCCGCCGAGCAAATCGCGTCGCGTGGTTATCAATTGCAAAATAGCACTTTAGTGGCAAACAATGTTGGGTTTGGTCTATCAGCCAGTGGCACTAATTACCAAGTCAATAGCACCACAGGCGACGATGTGATTGGGCTAGTCGGTGAGATTATGGCAAATTCGGCATTAGCGCAAACGCTGACCCAGCCATCTAATACGCCCTTAGCCGGTTCTTCGGCAGGCGCCATACCCGTTTTACCACCAGTGACTAGCAAACCCAGTGTCGCTGCCAACAACAGCCAAAATTCAACGACCAAACCTGTCAAGAAACAAACCACAGAAGAACCAAAAACAGACAGTGAAAAAAACGACAGCGAAAAAACCAAGACTGACGTGACCACCACATCAGAAAAGAAAAACACAGCATCAGATAGCGCAGATAAGAAATCGGTGAAAAAATCTGAGTCAACCACCTCGAATGCTGATACCAAATCAACCGCTACTAAGTCAGCGGCTAGCACAAGTACAGACAAATCGACCAAGTCAGTATCGCATGAAAAAGTCCCAACCGACACCAAGGTCAAATTAACCATTGAAGAAAAAAACGAGCAATATTAACGTTGACCACTGATAAATGACGTGTTTAACGTATATCACCCAATCATCAATTTGTTTTATCATGTTTTTAATGTTGTAATGTGACTAAACATAAAACAAATTGATGCGTAATTCTCTACCTGCCACCATAAGGATATGAACATGGCCCATTTTGCCCCACAAGTCGCTGTTAAAGCTACCTATATGCGCGGTGGTACGTCAAAAGGTACTTTTTTCAAGCTTGATGACCTACCTGAGCGCTGCCAAACCCCAGGGCAAGCCCGAGATAATTTTTTACTGCGGGTGGTTGGTAGTCCAGATCCGTATGGTAAGCAAATTGACGGTTTGGGGAATGGCTCATCATCAACCTCCAAAGTGGTGATTTTGTCAAAAACAGACGTTGCCGATCATGATGTGAATTATTTATTCGGTCAGGTCGCCATTGACAAAGCGATGATTGATTGGTCAGGTAACTGTGGTAACTTAACCGCTGCGGTCGGTTCATTTGCGATTGCCAATGGCTTGGTGGATGCCAGTAAAGTGCCCCAAAATGGCATTTGTGAAGTCCGTATTTGGCAGCAAAATATCAGCAAAACCATCATCGCGCATGTACCCATAACTGATGGTCAAGTGCAAGAAACGGGCGATTTTGAGCTAGATGGTGTGACTTTCCCAGCAGCCGAAGTCAAAATTGAATTTATCGACCCTGTGGATAGCGATGGCGATATGTTCCCGACCGGCAACTTGATTGACAAACTTAATGTACCTAAAATCGGTGAATTTGACGTCACGATGATCAATGCAGGTATCCCAACGATTTTTTTAAATGCCAAAGACTTAGGTTTTACGGGTACCGAGCTGCAAAAAGACATCAACAGTAACCAAGAAATTTTGGCGAAGCTTGAAAAAATCCGTGCCCATGGCGCAGTTAAAATGGGATTGATTACAGAGCTAACAGAAGCTCAGACTCGTCAGCATACCCCAAAAATTGCTTGGGTTGCAGCACCCGCCGATTATACCGCCTCTAGTGGCAAAGCAGTCAAGGTAGGCGATATTGATTTGCTTGCCCGCGCGATGAGCATGGGTCAACTGCACCATGCTATGATGGGTACAGCCTCGGTTGCGATTGGCACCGCAGCGACCATTAAAGGTACGCTGGTCAACCAAGCGGCCGGTGGCAAAGCGTTGTCTGAAGTACGCTTTGGTCACCCATCAGGCACGCTACTGGTCGGGGGTGAGTCCATGCAAGTGGATGGCAAATGGCAAGCCAAAAAAGTGTCTATGAGCCGTTCAGCGCGCCGTCTGATGGTGGGTGAGGTGTATGTGCCTGGCGATGCGTTTTAATCGACAAATCATTCATAAGCCAACTAATAGCCCAATACCTAATAGACTAATACCTAAGAGACTAATAACTAAGAGCCCAATAATGACGGATAACCACTCACACTGGATTGAACTGATGCACGCACCGAGCCAAGGGGTAACCGTGGTTCAAACCCTATCTGGCTATGAGGCCCTACTAAGCAAGCCAAGTAATTCAAGCAATGACTCAGCGGGGGAGCCTAGTTTGAATGCTATGTATGGTCAATTTAATCTAGGCTTGCATGTAGGAGATGATAGCGTGCAGGTGCATCAAAATCGTGCGCACTTGCTGCAATCCTTGCAACACTATCATCCCGCATTAAACAGCATTCATTGGCTTAATCAAATCCATGGTAATGATATTTATCAGGTTACTGATAAAATTGGCACAGCAGCGATACCTGCTGATGCGCATATTACTCGTTTACCAAACGTTGCCTTAGCTATCATGACAGCAGATTGTGTACCCGTCATGATAGCGACGGAGGCAACAGATGATAACAAGCTGATTGCGGCTATTCATGCTGGCTGGCAAGGTCTTAGTAAAAATATTATTGCAAAGACAGTGCAAAAAATGGTACACCAGTTTGACTTTGCAGCGGGGGACAATGCGACTGCCGAAATGCAGAAGGTCACTCGTAGATGGCACGCCTGGATAGGCGCTAGCATCGCACAATCGAGCTATGAAGTAGACAGTCGTGTCAAAGATGTCGTGTTATCAGTGTTAAACGTATCTGAGGCTGTCGCTAACCAGTTGTTTCAGCCAAATGCTGATAAGGTCGGTCATTATTTTGCCGATTTGCCTGCAATAGCAGAATTACAGCTCAAGGCTTGTGGTATTCATCAGGTGCATAAAAGTGGTTTAGATAGTCATAGTGATGCACGGTTTTATTCGTATCGTCGGCAAACCCAGCATCAATTGCCTGCGACAGGTCGAATGGCAACGCTGATTTTTATGGAGTAATTCAATCATAAAAAAAGCAGTGTGATTAACACACTGCCTTTTTTGTGAAAGCTAAATTATTGCATAATTTTAACGTAAGCTTGCGCTCTTAATTCCTGCATCCAATCGTCTAGTGCTTGTGGTGCCATACGCTGGTATAGGATTTCACGCGCCATGTTTTTACGATAGACATCACTCACATCTTTTTGGCGTTTTTCATCGACTTTAAGAATATGCCAGCCAAATTGTGATTGAAATGGCACAGAATAGTCATTTACCGACGTTTTTTTCATCATTGCTTCAAAGCTTGGTACCATATCACCTTCACTGACCCACCCCAAATCGCCGCCGTTACTGGCGCTTCCTGGGTCTTTTGAGTAGGTGCTTGCTAAAGTAGCGAAGTCTTCACCTTGACGCAGTTTTTCATAGATAGTGTCGATTTGCTGTTTCGCCATGTCAGCGGGTAGGGCAGTCGATGGGCTGATTAAAATATGGCGGGTATGCCATTGATCGATGATTTTTTGTTGACCGCCGCGTTTATCGACCAATTTAATCACGTTATAACCTTCTGCCGTGGCAATCGGGTTGGTGACTTGCCCGACTTCAAGGGCGGTGATGTTTTTTGACAGTTCTGTCGGTAACTCAGCCGCGACGTGATAGCCCATATCGCCCCCTTGAATTTGCGCGTTATAGTTGGTTTGCGCGTCAGTCATGATTTGCTCAATATTGGCATTCTCAGCTTGCAAATTTTTGGCAATTTGGGTGGCTACGGTCAGCGCTTGTTTTTTTTGTTTGTCGCTGGTTTTACCTGCGGCATCGGCTTCAAAAGGCACGCGAATATGTAAGGTGCGATATTGTGATTTTTCTAAAGCGTTGCTCTCTGGTGATTTTAAGAAGTTATCGACATCTTGGTCGGAGATTTTAATGCGGCTGGCAAGTTGCTGCTGTTGCAGGGTTTGTATCGCCAAGTCTTCACTGACTTTTTGACGCAAGGCTTGGTAACTACCTGCGCGCTGGGCGTCAAGTTTTTGTTGGAATTCAGCAAGGCTTGCGACCCCATTTTGTTGTGCCAAATTGGTTAACGCAGCATTCACTGCATTCTCTTCAGCCTGCAGTCCTTGGCGTTTGATGATATCAAGTTGGATTTGCTTAGTAATTAGCTGATCCAATACTTGCGGATAAAGTTGCTGTGCGGGTGGTACAGGTTTATTTTGCGCTTGAAGCTGGGCAGAAGCTTGAGCAACCGCGCGATCTAACTGGCTGCGTAAAATAGGAGTATCGTTGACAATAGCAATCACGCCATCAATAACTTGATCTTGCGAGTTGCTAGTGACGACAGGCGCTGACTCAACCAATGAGTTGGCCACTTCTGGTGCTATGGGCGCAGTTTGAGAGACAGCTTTTGCTGTTTTTTGAGTGGTAGGTTTTGAGCCACTGGCTTTGGTGTCGGCTTTGACTGATTTGGCAGCGTTGGTGGTTTTGTTTGCTGTTACAGCTTTGGTTGATTTGCTTGTGGTTTGCACTGCAGGTTTGGTACTAGATTTTTTACTAGATTCCACCGTCGTTTTGCTGCTGGTTGTGTTGGTTTTAGCTGTGACCGCTGTTGTTGCAGTCACGGCTTGCGCGTTCAATGTTGGCATAACCAATAGAGCGCCATATATCAAAGCGCTAGTGAGAGCAGATAGGGTGTTACGGTGAAAATTGGGTAAATTATGCATGACAGCATGGTTCATGGCATGTATCCTTAAAATAAAAACCAAAAAATAAAAAAAGTAAATTCGATCACTCAAAAATTGTGACAAAACCATTTAGCTTAAATGACGGGTCTTTGACCGAGTGGCTTAGATGTTGCTAAATGATATTGCTAAGTGATGTTGTAAAGTTTGGGTCATTTTATACAATAATATTTGCTAGCGTATGTCTGTATCATAATAAATCCTAAAAAACCTCAAGTTTTAGGCGGTTTTTTGCGTAAAAGGCGTTTAGTATCTAGGGTCATAACCCAATACTCGATTACGCATCAAACTAGCCAGTCGACCGTCACCTTTATTGGATAACCCATTTAAGCTAATTTCTGCCATGATAGCGTGGTCAGCACTGTCTTTATCACTTAATTCATCATAATAACGGCGAGCATAAATCGATAAGCCATAACAACAGCTATCATAAGTAAAGCCCGCTAACACATCACTAAAACGACTTTTCTCATTGTCGTATTGGACAGCCCCTAAAAACTGCCAATTATCGTTAATAGGTAAAACAGCAGAGCCTGTGAAAGCAGAGAGGGCTTTTTGTCCAAATCTACTCTCATTGCGTTTGATATAACCTAAGTTATAAAGGCTATTAAAAGTTGGCGCATAACGAAATTGGGTGTTGATATAGTTTAAATCAGCGTTGTCATCAACCGAGCCATCTAAATCTACCCAAAAATCTTGACGCGGTTGGGTGCTTACCTGAAATACGGTTCCGGTATTGTCAATTTTTAACCCATCATCAGTATCATCAAGATGTACCCGAATATCACTCAAATAAATTTGTTTACCTACGCTGGCATCCAAGCGAGTCAAACCATTGCCATCAATATAGCGATAATTTAATGAAGGGGTTAGATGATTGTTGTCGGGCAGGCGGTCATAGCCCAAAAACCATGAATCTTCATACAATTGCGAAAAATTGAGCGATGCCAAACGGGTATTAAAGTTGGGTACGTCAGTCTGGTCTTTATAAGGCGAGTACACATATTTTAGGCGCGGGCTCAATAACTGATAGCCACCCAAGGAGTCATCAAATTTACCAAATGGGGTGCCTGCTTTAAAGAAATTTAAGCCGCTGTCAATACTAAACTGCGGTACAAAAATAGATTGGCTTTTGCTATTTTTATCCAGTCCATTGGCATCGGCTGATTCTTGGTCAAATTGGGTATAAAGGTGCTGTAAACTCACTGACGGGGTCACGTATCCCCAAGTTCGCGTCATTGGATAGGCAGCAGTGAGTTTGTTATACAGTCTGCCACCGCTTTGCTCAGGCGCAGAGCCATCATCGATTGGACGTTTAAAATAAGCAAAATCGCTGATACCCGTCAAATCAAATTGGGTTGCCCAAGGCACACGGTATTTGACCGATAACTGCGGCAGACGGTCATACGGTTTGTCTTTGTCCAAGATTTTGTCTGAATTGGTTAAATTACGATCCAGTGTTTGGAAGGTTTCAATCTTGGCAAGCGCAGTCAAATAGTCATTGTAATAATTGGCTTGAATGCGGCGCGGTAAATTTAATTGAACGGTTTCGTCACCCAATGTCTCAAAATCGTTTAAGAATTTAGGATCTGAGACATACTGGTATAGCGCGTCAATGGATAGGTTAGGGATATCTTTTGACTGCCAATGATGATCATAATAAAAGCGGGTACGGTCTTCATCATTATATTGTTTGTCGTTTGGCAGATAAGAGCCTGTCAAGCTACCATAACCAAATTTTTCTGTCAGATAGCGAAACTCACCCGTCAACATCGGATTGCGGTCAGTAAAAATGGTAGGCGTGACAGTGGCATCGTAATTTGGCGCTAGATTAAAGTAATAAGGTAACTGTACATTAAAACTCCCTTCCGTACTAAAGCCGCCGCGTGGTAACAAAAAACCACTGGTGCGACGATCGTCAATCGGAAAGTTGAAATACGGTAGGTATAATACCGGGGTGTTTTTAACTTTTAACGTGGCATTATAGGCTTCACCGCGACCCGTGTCGGTATTGATATCGATGTTTTTGGCATTGATTTGCCAAGTCGGATTGTCAGGCGCGCAGGTGGTAAACATGACATCGTCAATTTCAACGCGGCTTTCATCGACCTTATTAAGCCGTTTGGCATAACCATACGCTTGTAGCGGTACGCTGGCAAACGCCACGTCTTTGGCGGTTGCTTTGGTGCTATCAGTTTGGTACGCCAGTTCATCGGCAACGGTAATCAGCCCGCCTTTTGGGCTATCTTTGAGGCTTACACGTGGATTGCCGTCTGTCGATTGGGTACTTTGCGCGGCATCCACCAACAAAACATTACCTTGAGCTGCCGCAATGCCATCTTGCACGTTAACGACCACTTTATCGGCAGAGATTTGCTGACGACCTTGGTTGATTTGCACATCGCCTGACAATTCAGCGTAATTTTCATTGTCATAATAGCCATAGTCAGACGACGCATAAATTGGGAAGCTGCTATTGGGTTGGTCGGTAGCGGCTGCTGCTAATGCCTGTTGTTGATAAATGGTCGAAGTGGGATATACCCAGTTGCCATGGCACATGGCGTCTTTTCGGGTCCCTGCTTTTGATTGCGTATTTGCTTGAGCACCTGACTGTTGACTATCAGGCGTGAGCGGGCTCAGCAAATTTGGATTAGAAGTTGGATTAGCAACCGTGGCGCTAGTATCGTCCGTGGTTTGCGGGGTTTTGGGTTGATAAAAGGTTTTGAGCTTATCTAGACTGGCTTGCTGTTGTTGATTTGGGGTAAAGTTGGGACGAGTACGCGCAGAGTTTGGTTTGATGTTAGGCGTGCTAATCGGTGTGATACCTTGATTGGTGGTTACATCGACAGCAGTGACACTGTGTGATGTGGTGGCGATACTACTATCGGTATCGGGCTTTGCAGCTGAGGTATCAAAGTTTTGTTTTTCAATATTCTGTGTTTCAGGGCTTTGTGCTGTCGCTGCATCAGTCGATTCCGTAACGGCGGCGTTCGGCAACACCGCAAGCGCTGAGGTTGAATACAGAGTAGTGAACATCGCACCAAGCGTCATCGCTAAAACATTGGTATGTCGATAAATTTGGTGTAGTGATTGATGCAGGCGTGTGGGCTGGGTTGGCAAAGACGAATGTGAAGTTAAACGATTAGAAGTTGACGAAATAGGCGACAATTTCACAGATTTTTTCATTAGACATTTACCAAAGACGCAATATAAAAACCTTCACATCATATCACTAGCGTCATCAATATACTATTGCAAAAGATGTTTAAAATTGCAAACATGATAGACGCCACTTGAGAGATACGCAGATTTTCGGTAGCATAACTTATTTTTATTGAGTAAGCCCACGTTATGAACCATCCTGCCGCACAACTTGCTAATCAAGCCCCTTCCGATAGCGCAGATTCGCCATCAAATACCGAGCCACGTGAACAACAGCTACACATTTGGTTGACCGAAGTTTTTCAAAATCAGTCATTGCAGCATGAAAAAATACCTGGCGATGCCAGCTTTCGCAGCTATCATCGCTTAACCGTCGACAATCAACACTATATCGTGATGGATGCGCCGCCAGAAAAAGAATCGGTGAAAGAATTTATCGCCGTGGGCAAGTTAATGGGAGGTCATGTGCATGTGCCAAAAATGATTGCCACGGATGAACAGCAAGGTTTTATCGTCCTTGAGGATTTGGGAAACACGGATTTTGCCGATGTCATTGCCAAGGATCTAACGGATGCAGGCGAGTTGGCAAAAACTGCGCGCTATTATCAGCAGGCGATGCAGGCAATTTTGGCGATTCAAAAAATTGATGTCAATGATGCCAAAGCCGTTATCCCAAGTTACGATGATGCCTTGCTGCGCCGAGAAATGGGCTTGTTTAGCGAGTGGTTTTTACCCTATATCGGCGTGACGATGACCCCAGACTTAGAGGCGCTGTGGCAAGATTTGCAGTCTGATATTATCCAGCAAGTCATCGCGCAGCCTCAAGTGGTGGTGCACCGTGATTTTCACAGCCGTAATTTGATGGTATTAAATCACAGCGATGAGTTGGGCGTCATTGATTTTCAAGATGCTGTCATCGGTGCCTATACCTATGATTTGGCGTCTTTACTGCGAGATGCCTATATCAATTATGATGAAACATGGGTCAACACGCATTTGGCTCATTATCACCAATTGGCGCAAATTAATAAAAGCTTGGCAGAGTTTACTGTGGATTTTAATATCATGAGTATGCAGCGTCATCTTAAGGTATTGGGAATTTTTGTACGCTTGTTTGAGCGAGATGGCAAAGACCGTTATTTGGTCAACCTGCCTAAAGTTTTCAATGATTTATTAACTTGTCTAAAGGCTATCACCCAAAGGGATGAGCGTCCTACTTTTGACAAATTTGATGATTGGATGACCGCCGTCGTTGAACCTGCTTTTCATCAAAAAATCCAAGGATAAAACCCCATGTCAACCACCATCACCCAAGCCATGATTTTATCCGCGGGTAAAGGCACTCGGCTGCGCCCTTTAACCTTGACCACGCCAAAACCGCTTGTCGAAGTCGGCGGGCAACCGCTTATCGTGTGGCATATCAAAGCACTCAAACAAGCGGGTATCACCGATATCACCATCAATGTGTCATGGCTTGCTGACAAACTGCTCAATGCAATCGGGGATGGCAGTCAATACGGTGTCACCATTCATTGGTCGATTGAGCCAGAAGAACCGCTTGAGACAGCAGGCGGTATCAAGATGGCTTTGGCTAGCGGCAAATTAAAAGACCAGCCATTTATCTTGGTCAATGGGGATGTGTGGACGCCTTTTGATTTTGCTCAACTAAGCCAGATTCAGTTAAACCACTCGCAGGCTTATTTGCTACTCACCGACCAAGCGACGCATAACCCAACTGGCGATTTTGCCTTAGAAAATGGCAAGGTCAAGGTAGATGGCACGCCAAAATATACCTTTGCCGGGATTAGCGTGATGTCACCAAGATTATTGAATACGGTCAAGGCAGGGGAGACTGCGCCGCTTGCGCCACTCCTCAAACAAGCCATGCAAGCAGGTTTGGTAATGGGGGATTTGCTGAGCGATGCGTGGGTCGATGTAGGCACGCTTGAGCGTTTAGAAAATTTGAACCAAAAATTGTCGGCTAACAAGTGATTTGACAGAAAATTGCATCTTTTGCCATTTTGCTTTTATTTGAAAGCTGAGCAAACTAAACGGTTAAAGCTAAAAAATTGACCCAAAACTGTGATAAAATTTGTCACAGTTTTATTTTTAGCATGTTACATACGACAAAATTTAATTCTGTAATTAATTCTGTAATATAGGAAAGCCAATGACAACCCCAATTTCTGAACGTCGTCTTGCCAACGCCATCCGTACCCTAGCCTTTGAAGCGGTGCAAAAAGCCAATTCTGGACATCCAGGCGCGCCGATGGGCATGGCAGATATCGCTGAAGTGTTATGGCGTAAGTTTTTAAAGCACAATCCAACCGACCCAAATTGGCTAAATCGCGACCGTTTTGTGCTATCAAATGGTCATGGCTCAATGTTGCAGTACGCTTTGCTACACTTGACAGGGTATGACGTTAGCATTGAGGATATCAAAAATTTCCGCCAATTGCACTCTAAAACCCCCGGTCACCCTGAATATGGCTACACCGCAGGTGTGGAAACTACCACAGGTCCGTTGGGTCAAGGGATTGCCAACGCTGTTGGTTTTGCGATTGCAGAAAAAACCCTAGCCGCGCAATTTAACCGAGACGGTCACCAAGTCATCGACCACCAAACCTATTGCTTTTTAGGTGATGGTTGTTTGATGGAAGGTATTTCGCACGAAGTTTGCTCATTAGCCGGTACGCTGCAACTGGGCAAATTAATTGTGTATTATGATGACAATGGTATTTCGATTGATGGTGATGTCAAAGGCTGGTTCTCCGATGACACCCAAAAACGTTTTGAAGCTTATGGTTGGCAAGTGCAAAAAGTTGACGGTCACGATACCGATGCCATTACCCAAGCGACCCAAAATGCCATAGCTGAAAAAAATAAACCCTCACTCATCATCTGTAAAACCGTGATTGGCGCAGGTTCACCCAACAAGCAAGGCTTGGAGGCCTCACATGGTGCACCCCTTGGCGCGGATGAAATCTTGCTTACCCGTCAAGCACTCAAGTGGGATCACGAAGCCTTTGAACTGCCAGACGATATTTATGAAGGGTGGGACTGTACAGTTAAAGGTCAAGCGCTACAGCAATCATGGGAAAGTGAATTTGATGCTTATAAAGACGCTTACCCAGAGCTTGCCAGTGAATTACTTCGCCGTGTGAATGGTGATTTGCCAGCAAATTTTGAGACACAAGCCCAAGAATTTATCAAGGCTTGTCAAGATAACCCAGAAAACATTGCAACGCGTAAAGCCAGCCAAAATTCAATCAATGCCTTACAGCCATTATTGCCAGAGCTGCTGGGCGGTTCTGCTGATTTGGCGGGGTCAAATCTGACTTGGTTTAAAAATGCCAAAGCGCTCGAAGATGATGCGGCAGGTAACTATATTCACTACGGTGTGCGTGAATTTGGTATGACGGCGATTGCCAATGGTATTGCCTTATATGGCGGCTTTATTCCGTATGTGGCGACGTTCTTGATGTTTATGGAATATGCGCGCAATGCGGTGCGTATGTCAGCCTTGATGAAACAACGCGTCATTAACGTTTATACCCACGACTCAATCGGTCTGGGTGAAGATGGACCCACTCACCAACCAGTAGAGCAGTTGTCAAGTCTGCGAGCTACCCCAAATCTACATACTTGGCGACCATGTGATACGGTTGAGTCAGCTGTGGCATGGGTAGAAGCCTTGAAAGCAAAATCAACCCCATCCGCGCTCATTTTTAGCCGTCAAAACCTACCGCACCAAGCGCGAGATATCGAGCAAGTAGCCAATATTGCCAAAGGTGGTTATGTACTAGCCAAAGAACAAGGTGAGCTACGTGCCGTCATCATCGCCACAGGTTCAGAGATTGAGCTTGCAATGAATGCTTACACTGAGTTGACTGCCCAAGGTTTGGGCGTGCGCGTCGTATCAATGCCCTGTGCTGAAGTGTTTGCCAAACAAGAAATCAACTACCGTGATAGCGTGTTGCCACCGCAAGTGCGTGCGCGTGTGGCGGTTGAAGCCAGCCATATCGATTATTGGTACAAGTTTGTAGGGCTTGATGGTAAAGTCGTGGGTATGACCACCTTTGGTGAGTCTGCCCCTGCCAAAGACTTGTTCCCATACTTTAACATCACCACTGATGCGGTCATTCAAGCCGTGAAAGCGGTTGTTTAAATTGAATTTCTGACTTACTAATCTAATTTACTAAAAGGTGGGCAATGCTCGCCTTTTTTATTTCTCAATTAAATTGAAAACAGCGCAACAAATAATATTAAATTCTTTGATAGCATTTTAGCGATTAACTGTATAGAAAAATTCGACCAAGTTTAGCTGCCCCGACATTGTAACGCCAATGACAGCATTAACACTGTTGTCATTCAATCGCCAATCGCCGAGCACTAACCGTTGTTTATCGCCAATTTGATGAGCAGCAGGGCGGTGAGTATGCCCATGAATCAGTATATCGGCTTTTTGCAACGCTTGTTTCACGGCTTGTTCATTGACATCCATGATTTGCAGGGATTTTTTGGCATTATCAGTTTTGCTTTTTTGGCGTAAATCTTGCGCGATTTTTTGGCGTTTTTTAATGGGTAGCGCGAGCAAAATTTTTTTTGTAATAGGATGTTGGATGATTTTGCGAAAGCGTTGGTAACTTTTATCATCGATGCACAGCGCATCGCCATGCTCTAGGCGAACTTTTCTGCCATTTAATGTCAAATAATACGGCTCAAAAATCAATTGCCCGCCAAACTTGTCGCAAAATTGCTGCCCCAGCAGAAAATCCCGATTACCATGCATGACAAAAATCTGGCAGTTTTTATCGGATAATGTTTTGAGCTTCGCTATAATTGGCTGAAGCGCATCTGTTAAGGTGTCTGTATCAGCAACATCATCCCCTAGCCAAGCTTCAAACCAATCACCGAGAATAAAAAACTGTTTTAGGTTAGGCAGTAAAGCCAATTTATCTAAAAAATCTAAAAAAGCCTGCCCTAAAGGATTAGTGGCAGGCTCATTCATACTCAAATGTAAGTCACTGATAATAACCTGCGCAATGGCAGAGGGATTATCATTGACCAAATCTGCAAAACTTTGCATACAAAAAAATTATTTCTCAATTACTTTTGCATGGGTAATCACCACAGGTGTGGTTGGTACATCAGCGTGGAAACCGTATTTACCAGTCGGTACACCTTTGATTTTATTGACAATGTCCATGCCTTCAGTCACTTTACCAAACACCGCATAACCCCAGCCTTGTAGGTTTTTGCCAGAAAAGTTTAGGAAACTATTGTCTTTTACATTGATAAAAAATTGCGCAGTCGCTGAATGTGGATCAGAAGTACGTGCCATCGCAATCGTACCGACTTCATTTTTTAAGCCATTATCTGCTTCGTTTTGGATTGGGGCATTGGTAGATTTTTCTGTCATGTTGGCGTCCATACCGCCACCTTGAATCATAAAACCATCAATGACGCGGTGAAAAATCGTGCCATCATAATGACCTGATTTGACGTATTCTAAGAAGTTAGCCACGGTATTGGGGGCTTTTTCTTGATTCAGTTCGATAACGATGTTACCCATGGTGGTTTCTAATTCTACGTATGGCATATCCATTGTGTGCTCCTAATGGTTTTTATGGTTAAAAAAATGTATCTTGCAATTGTTGTGGCTATCCTAGCGATTTTCAATCCAAAAGTCAGTATTTAGTTTGCAAAATTGGCAAAATTAAATGTTTCAATTAAATTCATTTAAGTTTTTTCAATGTCAAAAAACTGCTAGAATGGCAGATTAGTTCACCATTTTTGTAATAGGTAAGGGGCAACCAAATGACGGCGACGACCGACAAAAATACAAAAACCGACGATACAGCAGCCAGTAGTGAAAAAAATGACTTTATCCGTGCGATCGTACGCGATGACCTTGCTTCGCAAAAATATAGCCAGATTGTGACCCGTTTTCCACCTGAGCCGAATGGCTACTTACATTTGGGTCATGTCAAATCTATTTGTCTCAACTTTGGGCTTGCTAAAGAGTTTGCAGGGCTGTGTAACCTACGGTTTGACGACACCAATCCTGATGCTGAAGATCAGGAGTTTGTAGATAATATCAAAGATGATGTCAAATGGCTTGGCTTTGACTGGGCAGGCGAGGCGCGCTATGCGTCCAGTTATTTTGGTCAGTTATATGATTGGGCGGTGAAATTAATCAAACAAGGCGATGCCTATGTTGATTTGCAAAGTCCTGAAGATATTCGTGAAAACCGTGGCAATTTTGGTCAGGCAGGTAAAAATTCACCTTATCGTGATGCCAGTGTTGAAGAGAGTTTGCAACGCTTTGACGATATGAAACTTGGCAAATATGGCAATGGTGAAGCGGTGCTTCGTGCCAAAATCGACATGGCAAGCCCCAATATGAATATGCGCGATCCAATTTTGTATCGTGTCATGCACCAAGCGCATCACCAAACAGGCGATGATTGGTGTATTTATCCCATGTACGATTATGCTCACCCGTTGTCAGATGCAATCGAAGGTATTACGCATTCGATTTGTACCCTAGAATTTGAAGACCACCGTCCTTTTTATGATTGGGTGGTAGATAAAGTGGGCTTTGACAAAGAACCACACCAATATGAATTTGCCCGCCTAAACGTAAACCATATTTTGACCAGTAAACGCAAACTCAAAAAACTGGTTGAAGATGACTTGGTGAGCGGGTGGGACGATCCTCGTATGCCGACAATTGCCGGTATGCGCCGCCGTGGTTATACCCCTGAAGGGTTACGGGATTTTTGTGACCGTGTAGGTGTGAGCAAGTCAGAGGGTGTGGTGGATTTTGGCTTACTCGAGTTTAGTATCCGTAACTCATTAGAGCATGTGAATCGTGCCATGGCGGTACTAAGCCCACTAAAAGTGACCATTACCAATTTTGATGAAGCCGTCGCTAATGTTGAAACCCTCAAAAAAGACAGTGTAAAAACTAGACTCGACAATGGGGTTTTATGGTTGACCCAGCCTAAAAATAGCCATGATGACAGCCAAGGTGTGCGTGACATTCCTTTTACCAAGGAAATTTATATTGATAAAGGGGATTTTGAAATTACGCCGCCTGAGGGCTATAAACGTTTGTCACCGAAAAACCCAGAAATCCGCTTACGCAATAGTTATGTGCTAAAGATAGAGGAACACATCACCGATGGCAATGGCGAAGTGGTGGGGTTAACAGCGACTATTGACCCAAAAACATTGGGCAACAATCCAGAAGGCCGTAAGGTTAAAGGTGTGATACATTGGGTTTCAGCCAGTCTAGGTGTACCTGCGAAGGTACGTCTGTATGAACAGCTGTTTACTCAAGAAGACCCTGCCAAAATTGACATCAATAATTTAGCCGCAGAGATTAATCCCAATTCACTACGTGAAGTAGATGCCATTGTCGAGCCTTCTTTATCACAAGTCAATGCAGGCGAGCGTTTCCAATTTGAACGTGAAGGGTTTTTTGTGGCAGATAGTAAAGAATATTCACCAGAGCATTTAGTGTTTAACCGTATTGTGACCTTAAAAGATAGTTTTAAACCATAAATTATCCTTAACTTATAAATAAGCTGGCATAGCAATATGTCAGCTTTTTTTGTAAAAGGATATCTTAACCTATTGTTACTTATGGTTTTATTATTGTATTAGCTAAATGGTTTTTTTATTTTTTTGCATGCGTAACATATGTACTGTGCTAAACTACTCATCGTAAATTTAAGTCAGTCTTGCGTAATCAATCCGTTATTCTTGTTAGATTTTGTAACTTTTAATGGCTTGATTTTAATGGCTATTAGGCTTAAGGTATCGTTGTTCATCTGTTTTTCGTAAATATATTGGTAGTTTTGGTAACTGTATGCTTTATCCAACAGCAAGTTAACCATGATTTGATTGAGAGTGTTGAAATGAAAACATTGTTAAAGAAAACGTTGTTAGGTGCGGTCATTGCACTGGTTGGCGTACAAAGTAATGCTGAATTAAATATGCAGACAGGTAGCCAGGCTAAAGTTAGTTGGGGTGGGCAAGGTAGTTTAGACAAAGCCCGTGCTATCATGTATAACAGCACGCCACAGACGACAAGTTTTAATAGTGGTAATTATAATAACTATAACAATGCATACAGTGAGGATGATGGCTACAATCCTGCTTGGTCTCAAGACACCACGCGGGCTTCGGGCAGTTATTTTGCCAATTCCAAAGGTGCTTTGGTAGTGGATGCGTTAACGGGCAATACCATTTATGAAAAAAATGCTGATATCGCCCGTCCGATTGCCTCAATTAGTAAATTGATGACGGCTGTGGTGGTGGCGGAATCAGGCGCTAACATGGGCGAAACATTGACGATTAGCCCATTAGATTTCAAAACCCCAAAACAATCAGGTAGTGACCGTCTAAAAGTTGGCGATCAGCTTAATCGTGCTGAAATGCTACTGATGATGATGATGAAATCAGAAAATCCCGCGGCTAAAGCATTAGCACGTACTGACCCTATGGGCTATGACAATTTTATCAGCCGTATGAACCAAAAAGCGCGTGAATTGGGGATGACGCAAACCCGTTATTATGACCCATCGGGTCTGGATTCTCGAAATGTAGCATCAC
Organism: Faucicola osloensis; assembly: GCF_020041925.1. Classification (GTDB taxonomy): domain Bacteria; phylum Pseudomonadota; class Gammaproteobacteria; order Pseudomonadales; family Moraxellaceae; genus Faucicola; species Faucicola osloensis_D. The sequence goes on from NZ_CP083409.1 coordinate 2,326,310, forward strand.
CGCGTGATTTGGCAATTTTGGCGCGCTATGCTTATAAGCATAATCTAATTAGCCAGTTTAGTACCACGCCTAGCCGCCAATTTGGGGTAAATAATATCAATTCAGGTTATCGCACGGTTGCGGCGCGCAGTACCAATTACATGGTGCGTGACGGTCTATACAATATTGGGCTATCAAAAACAGGGTATATTCGTGAAGCGGGTAACTGTGTTTTGTTTGAAACCAATGTCGGTAATCGTCCAGCCATCGTAGTTTTATTGGGCGCCAATGACTCAAAAACCCGCTGGAGCGATGCAGAAAACATTATTGCTAACTTAAGCATGCGCCGATTCACCTAATCAATTCGCAATTTACTGACTGATTTTTTGATAAAAAAGCAAGGATAACTGTCCTTGCTTTTTTATGGGTGCAAAATTACCAAAACCAGCTATTTGGTGTGTTTTATAAGCTATTTAGCGTGTTTCATACAAGTGGTGGCAAAGGGTAGTGCTTCCAGGCGCGCGGGCTCGATTTCTTCACCACTCACAGCGCAAATACCGTAAGTCCCATTTTCGATACGAAGTAAGGCATTACTCACCAATTCAAGGTTTTGCTGGGCTTCGACTAGCAAGTTTTTACGTACATCGTTTTGCTCATTAATCACCGCTTGGTCGTCCCAATCTTGGGTCATATCCGTATCCGGATTTTGCATATCATGTTGGATTTTATGCACGCGAGTTTGGTATTCTTGCTTTAGGTCTAGTAATCGTTGTTTTGCTTTGTCAAAGTCAACCATAAATACTCCAATTTGATAATAAAATATTGAACGCAGTGCTGCATTCATGTTTTTGTTCTTATAAGCTTATCATCAAGACCCTTCTTAATAAAGTAGTAATATAGTAGTCATACCGTGTTATCGCTGTGCGCGGCATTAGTTGATAGCATCAATAATGTTAAAAATACTCAAAATATGCTAACCTACGCTTATTTTTTGATTGAATTTTGTTGTCATGTGACGACGTTTTAGCAACCCCTACGGGTCACCATCCTGTTGTTAACTTAGAGGTTAATCCATGCAATTTGCTCGTTTAAACGATATTGATGTTTCTGGCAAAACAGTTTTGATTCGCGAAGATTTAAATGTACCGTTAAAAGATGGCAAAATTGCCAATGATGCCCGCTTAAAAGCAAGCTTGCCCACTATTCAGTTGGCTCTAAATAAAGGCGCAGCGGTTATCGTGTGTTCACATCTAGGTCGCCCAGATCCCTCAAACCCTGAAGCCAAATATTCGTTGCAGCCAGTCGCAGATTATTTGGGCGATGCTCTGGGCAAACCTGTCAAATTAGTGACCGATTATGCCCAAAATAATGTGACAGTAGCCCCGGGAGAAGTTGTGCTACTGGAAAATGTACGTTTTAATGCGGGTGAAAAGAAAAACGATGCTGCTTTATCTGAACGTTACGCCGCTTTATGTGATGTATTTGTGATGGATGCTTTTGGTACTGCTCACCGTGCCGAAGCGTCAACAGAAGGCGTTATCGCCAAAGCAAAGACTGCGTGTGCAGGCCCGTTATTGGCGGCTGAGCTTGATGCATTAGCCAAAGCTTTGGATAACCCAGCCAAGCCCATGCTTGCTATTGTTGGTGGATCGAAAGTTTCTACGAAGTTAGATGTGCTTAAATCATTGGCAAAAATCTGTGACCAAATCATTGTGGGCGGTGGTATTGCCAATACATTCTTGGCAGCCAAGGGTGCTAATGTCGGTGCATCCCTATATGAAGCGGACATGGTGGAAACGGCGAAAAGTATTATGCAAGAAACCCATGTTTTACTACCTGACGAAGTGGTCGTCGCCAAAAAATCACAGATTGATTTTGATGATTTTTTGGGCTCGCTAGAATCTGCCGATGCGGTAACCAAAGCGGTCAATACCATTGTTGATGATGAAATGATTCTAGACATTAGTGCAAGCAGTGCGGCGAAACTTGCCGATGCGATTAAAAATGCCAAAACTATTTTATGGAATGGTCCTGTAGGCGTATTTGAAGTCGATAAATTTGGTGAAGGTACCAAAATCGTCAGTGAAGCAGTCGCAGCAAGTGCAGGCTTTAGCATTGCAGGCGGTGGTGATACGCTGGCTGCGATTGATAAATACAAGGTCGCCGATAAAGTAAGCTACACATCAACCGGGGGTGGGGCGTTCTTAGAATTTGTGGAAGGCAAAACATTACCTGCCGTGCACGCACTGAGCCAACGTGCCTAAATGCTAATAATCATTATCATAAATTGAGCCATTTAAATTTATCATGGCTGAATTAATGTAATGTTAAGTTAATATTTGTATGGTAAACATTGTAATTAATTGCACTAAAAATATATTGTCGATAAGATATTATGCAAGTATGTATACCCATATGTTTAGCGTTTAAGGAATTAATATGTTAAAACGTAATTTAGTATTGGCAACTTTATTAGCCACTTTATCAATCACGGCATGTAGTAAAAAAACGGAAGAAGCTGCAGCTAACGGTCAACCTGAAGCCGCAGCAAGCGCAGCGGGTCAGGACATTAAAGACGCGACTGCAAGTGCCGCCAGTGCAACAGCAAATGCAGGTGAAGCAGTTGCCAGTGCTGCTACCACGGGTGCCGCGGTTGCCCAAGGCGCAGCAATCAACGCGACTGAAGCTGTTGCCAATGGTGCCGCGCAAGCCACCGCAAACGTAGCCTCTGCTGTAGCAACTGGTGCAGCCAATGTAGCACAAGGTGCAGAAGCGGTTAAAAACGATGCAGCAAATAGTAAAACTGATATCCAAACCACGGTACCAGAAAAACAAAAATACTAAATTTAGTATTCAGCCTAAAAAAGCCCCAAAACCATTTTGGGGCTTTTTATTGGGTTATCTATTTTTTCATAATATCAATCATTTCAAAGTTATTTTTTTGAATTTAAATTTTAGTGCACTTCTGTTATACTCAAGCCCTGTCCAACACGGCAAAACCCAATTTTTCTAAAATTTTCAATTGATTATTAACTTTACTAAGAGAAAGTAATATGGCTTTGATTTCTTTGCGTCAGCTTTTAGACCATGCAGCAGAAAACAACTATGGTGTTCCTGCATTTAACGTCAATAACTTAGAGCAAATGCGTGCCATTATGATGGCAGCCGATGAAACCAATTCACCTGTGATTGTGCAAGCATCGGCAGGCGCGCGCAAATACGCAGGTGCCCCATTTTTACGCCATCTTATTTTGTCTGCCATTGAAGAGTGGCCACATATTCCAGTGGTTATGCACCAAGACCATGGTACCAGTCCAGAGGTTTGCCAGCGTTCAATCCAGTTGGGTTTTTCATCGGTGATGATGGATGGCTCATTAAAGAGTGATGGTAAAACCCCTGCAGACTATGATTATAATGTGGCAGTGACGCGTGAAGTGGTAAAACTCTCTCATGCTTGTGGTGTATCAGTAGAAGGTGAGATTGGCGTTTTAGGTAGCCTTGAAACAGGTATGGCTGGCGAAGAAGATGGCGTAGGGGCAGAAGGTAAACTTGACCATTCACAGCTGTTAACCAGTGCTGATGAAGCTGAGCAATTTGTTAACGATACTCATGTTGATGCACTAGCGATTGCAGTTGGCACTAGCCACGGGGCGTATAAATTTACTCGACCACCTACCGATGATATCTTATCGATTGCACGTATCAAAGAAATTCATGCCCGTATTCCTAATACTCATCTTGTGATGCACGGCTCTTCAAGTGTGCCACAAGAATGGCTCAAAGTGATTAATGAAAATGGCGGCAACATCGGTGAGACTTATGGTGTGCCAGTTGAGCAAATCGTAGAAGCCATCAAACATGGTGTACGTAAAGTCAATATCGATACCGATTTACGTTTGGCATCAACGGGTGCGATTCGCAAATTCCTCACTGAAAACCCAGCAGAATTTGACCCACGCAAATATTTTGCCAAGACTATCGATGCCATGAAAGCGGTTTGTGTTGATCGCTATACCGCATTTGGTACGGCAGGTAATGCGGATAAAATTCGCCCAATTAGTCTAGAAAAAATGGTTAGTTTCTATAACTAAATACTAGAACTAAGTTTTAGCAAATGACTAAAAAGCATGACATTCAAGTGGGTGAACTTAGGTTGCCCACTTTTTTATTGGATTAAATTATTTGTAGCGAGTCATCAATGATAGGATTAATTCAAGGACAAGTGCATCATCTAATGGCGCCTACGGTAGTGGTGATGACCACAGCCGGTGTTGGGTATGAAATTGAGATGCCGCTCAATGCATTTTGCCAAGTACAATTAAATCAGTCCGTCACCTTATGGACGCATTTTTTGGTGCGCGAGGATGCTCAGTTGTTATTTGGGTTTTTAAGCCATAGCGATCGGGAAGTGTTTAGGCTGTTGCTTAAAGTCAATGGGGTGGGGGCAAAGATGGCGTTGGCGATGATGTCAACCGTAACGGTGCAGGAGTTGCACCAGTTTGTGATGAACAATGATGAGCTGGCATTGACACGTATCCCAGGAGTTGGCAAAAAAACCGCACAGCGATTGATTGTTGAATTAAAAGACAAAATCAAGCATTTAGGTGATACGTCAGGTTTTGCACCTTCATTGCCACTAGCGACCGATAGCGGTAATGAAGGCATTATCATTGCTGAAGTCGAAGCGGGGTTGATTGCATTAGGTTATCGCGATAAAGAAGCACAAGCTGCGATAAAACTGGCAAAATCTACCATTGATTCACCGTTAACCATCCAAAATCTGCTGAAAGCGTCTCTGAAAAATTTGGCGATGAGTTAAAATTGCATAAAAAAAAGAGGCTCAAATGACCCTCTTTTTTTAATCGTTAACTTTATTCTGTTTCGGTTTTTGACGTCTCTGGCTGGGATAATAAGTTTTTTTCTAGATAATGAATGTTTTGTGCTTGTTTACAAAATGCCTTGTCTTGCAAAATCACATCGCGATGCAATGGCACATTGGTTTTGATGCCCGTGATAATCAGCTCATCAAGGGCATGGCGAAGCTTGGCAATCGCTTGTTCACGGGTTTGACCATGACAGATTAATTTGCCAATCAGTGAGTCATAAAAGGTAGGGATGGCATAGTTGGGATAAAGATGCGAGTCAAAACGTACACCGCTACCATTTGGCATAAAAAAGTGGGTCACCGTACCGGGTGAGGGCATGAAAGTTACAGGGTCTTCAGCATTGATACGGCACTCGATGGCATGCCCGCGAATTTCGATTTCGTTTTGACGATACGATAAGCCATAGCCAGATGCGATTTTAAGCTGCTCAACCACCACATCAATGCCGGTAATCATCTCGGTAACAGGATGTTCAACCTGTACGCGGGTATTCATCTCAATAAAGAAAAATTGCTCATCTTCATATAAAAATTCAAACGTCCCTGCACCGCGATACTTAATTTGCTCACAAGCACGGACGCAAGCTTGCAAAATAGGTTCTTTAATGTCATCAGGAATCTCTGGGGCAGGGGCTTCTTCAAGCACTTTTTGGTGACGACGTTGTAGTGAGCAATCGCGATCAAATAAATGAATGGCATTGCCTTCGCCGTCACCTAAAACTTGCACTTCGACGTGGCGTGGGTTTTTCAAAAAACGCTCCATATAGACGCTATCATCCCCAAACCATAATTCAGCTTCTTGTTTGGCGGCTTGCACTTGAGACAATAACTGCTCAAGGCGTTCAACCACGCGCATACCACGACCACCACCACCAGCTGCTGCTTTGATTAACAGAGGAAAACCAATGGCTTTAGCTTGCTCTTCAGCGTTAGCCAGAGTGACGCTACCCACTGAGCCAGGGACGGTAGGCACACCGGCTTTTTTCATGGCGTTGATAGCGGATATTTTATTACCCATTAAGCGAATGTGCTCAGGCGCAGGACCTACGAAAGTTAGCCCTGCCTCTTCCACGCGTTCGGCAAATTCAGCATTTTCAGATAAAAACCCATAACCTGGGTGAATGGCATCAGCGCCAGAAATCTCTGCCGCTGTTATGATAGTATCGATATTGAGATAGCTTTGACTGGCATTGGGTTTGCCAATACAGATGGATTCGTCAACAAATCGAAGGTGCATCAAGTTGTCATCTGCAGTTGAGTAGACGCCCACCGTTTGGATGCCAAGCTGCTTACAAGCGCGAACAATGCGAAGCGCAATTTCACCACGATTGGCGATCAGTAATTTTTTTATCATTGCTATCCCTAATTTTTATCGATAAACAAACTTCAAATAGACAAAAAAGTTAAAAATTAAGACTCGTAACGGACAATCGGTTGACCAAATTGCACCACATCGCCGTTTTGTACCAAGATTTCTGCAATGATACCACTTTGGGTTGCTTCAAGCGGGTTCATGATTTTCATGGCTTCAATAATGCCTAAACTATCGCCTGCTTGTATCTGTTGACCGACCTTGATAAATGGCGCGTCATTAGGGCTCGGTGCAACATAGTAGACCCCAACCATCGGTGATGTTTCTACCATGCCAGATTTTACAGGGGCAGCGTTAGCGGTTGTCGTGGTGGTTGTCGTTGCTGTGACGGGTTGAACATTCACTTGCGGTAAATGGCGTGAGATAGAGACCTTTTTATCGCCATCTTGTACGGTTAATTCTGCTAACGTTCGCTCTTCCATTAAGTCAATAAGTTGCTTGATTTTACTTATGTCCATATCCTAACTACCTTAAAATTATACGCTTCATAGACAACTAATTCATAGATTGCCGTATTGTAACAAGATTTTTCTAAAATAAATAGATATAGCAGGGTATATTTGTGTACGTTTGTACACTTAAAATTTGCTGCCATGTTGCTATTGATTTTAGGCTAAATTATGTGGCTACTGATATTTTTGAACCAGATAATTAAACGCTGCGGTATAACCAAAAGCGCCCATACCACAGATGACGGCTTCGGCTTTGTCGCTAAAATAAGAATGCTGTCGAAATGGCTCACGCGTGTGAATGTTGGAAAGATGAACTTCTATAAAAGGTTTATTCACGGCGAGTAGGGCATCGCGAATTGCCACCGATGTGTGAGTAAAGGCAGCGGGATTGATGATAATCGCGTCAATCTGCTCGTCAGGATTTGTGGTCAATAAACCGTGATGATGGATTTTATCAATGAGGGCAGATTCTTGATTTGTTTGAAAACAGGTGAGTTTAACTTGATGATTGCTGGCTAGTTGTGTTATATCATCTTCAATATCTTGCAGGGTTTGAAATCCGTAGATTTGAGGTTCTCGCTTGCCAAGCAAATTAAGATTGGGACCATTTAATACTAACACATGGGTTAGTTTGGTCGTTGTCGTTGTCGTCGTCATGATGATTCCTTTATCGTGGCTGATTTAAAATTTCCTCAAGTTTTTGCAACCTTAACTTGTCAATGGCTTCACCGATCTGTTTGCCGGTCAGCTCGCTTGCCACATCTTTGGCAGAAATTTGAGTTAATTGAGTTTTGATAGTGGTTAGCAGCGCGGTTTGTTTAACCTGTTGATAAAGATGAACGACTTTCAAGGCTTGCTCTAAAAGTGAGGTATCTTTAAGGCTATTAGTTAATTTTAACAGTTCAAATAATTGCTCTGCATGTAAGTGATCGAAATTTTTTAATTCATCAAAATGTTCAAGAATAAATAACCCCAAGCGCTCAGTGTTTTTTGGTACCTTTAAACCTTGGCAAAATTCTAAATACTCAGTGGTTGGGTTATTGTGTTGCTGATCAGACTTAAAGCAGGTTGCAACCAAAGCAAACTTCATGACGTTGTCCGCTTGTTGCTCTCCCGCCATGCGCAGAGCAGATAACATCAATTGCCATTGGCTAGGATTATCATTGGATGCTTGATACAATTTTGGCATAATGACATCAAGGACATTGAGCTGATAAAGCGTGTCAAAATAAATATCCGACCAAGCTTGCGTTAACGCTTTTGACGTCTCTGACCATACCCGCTCAGCGACAAGATGATTGAGCTCACCCGCGGCCTTCATTTGGCTGGTAAGTTTAGCGGTTGATTCATCGACTGTAAATCCAAGTGGCGCATAACGACTGGCAAAACGGGCAAGGCGCAATACGCGTACCGGATCTTCTGTAAAAGCGATGGACACATGGCGTAATTTTTTTTGCTGAATATCTGCTAAGCCACCATACGGGTCGATGATATCGCGCACATCAAATTTACCCTGCTTAAAACCGCAGTCAAACAACCCATTGACTTCTATGGCCATAGCATTGATGGTGAGATCGCGCCTGATTAAATCCTCTTCTAAGGTGACAGTGGTGTCAGCGTGTACGTTAAAACCAAGATAGCCGTTACCGCTTTTGCGTTCCGTGCGAGCCAGTGCATATTCGTCATGGGTCTTTGGATGTAAAAAAACCGGAAAATCGGCACCTACTTGCGAAAATCCCAGTTCAAGCATCTGCTCAGGCGTTGCGCCGACTACCACATAATCGTGTTCAGTGACCTCGCGCGCTAATACATAATCGCGTACCGCACCACCGACCAAATAAACTTGCATGACCACCCCGATGTTTTAACTAAATTAAACCCATAAAAAAACCAGTTTAGAGCACTAAACTGGTTTTATCAATCAACACAAAATTATTTTGCCAATTCTTGGGCTTGCGTCACCGCTACAGCAGTCATATTGACGATACGACGTGCTGTCGCAGAAGATGTCAAGATATGCACAGGTCTTTGCGCTCCCAATAACAATGGACCGACAGTGACACTATTGGTCGCCGTTTTTAGCAAGTTAAATGCGATGTTAGCCGCATCCAAGTCTGGCATGATGAGTAGGTTGGCTGAACCGGTTAATTTGCTAAATGGGAATGAGGTATGGCGGATACGGTCATCAAGCGCGGTATCACCATGCATCTCGCCGTCAAACTCAAAATCAACATTCATATCGGTCAGTAAATCATAAACTTGACGCATTTTTTTGGCGCTTTCAAAGTCAGATGAACCAAAGTTTGAATGTGATAGCAATGCCACACGCGGTTCAAGACCAAAGCGGCGGACTTCTTGTGCTGCTAATACTGTCATTTCCGCTAGTTGTTCAGCGCTTGGGTCTTCATGCACATAAGTGTCAGCGATGAATAAGTTACGACCTTGAATTAATAAGGCATTTAACGCATAAAAATCTTTAGCATCTGCTTGTTTTTTGATCACGTTTTGCACGTAGTTTAAGTGCAAGTGATATGAACCAAAGGTACCACAAATCATACCGTCGGCATCGCCACGTTCAACCATTAGCGCGCCAATCAAAGAAGTTTTACGGCGAACATCACGACGCGCCAATTCAACCGTCACACCATTGCGTTTGTTCATCTCATAATAAAACTGCCAGTAGTCTTTGTAACGTGGGTCGCTTTCGATGTTGACTAGTTCATAATTTTCACCTGCCACCATACGTAAGCCCAACCGCTCGATTTGGTTGGCAATAATGGTGGGGCGACCGACCAAGATAGGTTTTGCTAGGCCTTCATCCACCACCACTTGCACTGCCCGTAATACGTTTTCATCCTCACCTTCACAGTAAACGATACGTTTTGGTTCTTGTTTGGCACGGGTAAAAATAGGTTTCATTAGGAACGCAGAGTTATAAACAAACTCTGAGAGTTTATCGCGATAAGCACGCATGTTTTCGATGGGTAGCGTGGCAACGCCAGAGTCCATCGCAGCTTTGGCAACCGCTGGTGCAATCTCCAAAATCAAATTTGGCTCTAACGGTCCCGGAATTAAGTATTCACGACCAAAACGTTTGGTTTCATCCACCGTTTTTTGCCCTTTTTGTGGGGTGGCTTCCACATGGGCCATGGCAGCAATGGCTTTGACGCAAGCGATTTTCATTTCTTCGTTGACGGTCGTGGCACCGACGTCAAGCGCGCCACGGAAGATATACGGGAAACACAGTGCGTTGTTTACTTGGTTTGGATAGTCAGAGCGACCTGTAGCGATAATCGCATCGGGACGTACCGCTTTGGCGTCTTCAGGTAGGATTTCTGGGTTTGGATTGGCTAGGGCAAAGATAATGGGGTCTTGCGCCATGCGTTTTACCATATCTTGGGTCAGCATGCCAGCGGCAGATAGACCTAAGAACATGTCCGCGCCTTCAATCACATCGGATAAGGTTTTGGCTTCAGTATCGCGGGCATAACGCTGTTTTGACTCATCGAGGTTTGCTCGGTTGCTGGTGATGATGCCTTTTGAATCGCCTACAAAGATGTGTTCTTTTTTTGCGCCCAACGCACAAATCAAATCTAAACAAGAAATCGCTGCAGCACCTGCACCAGATACCACAATTTTGATGTCTTCGATTTTTTTGCCGGTAATTTGTAGCGCGTTTAATAACGCGGCAGACGCAATAATCGCGGTGCCATGTTGGTCATCATGGAACACAGGGATATTCATGCGTTTACGCAATTCTTTTTCGATATAAAAACATTCAGGGGCTTTGATATCTTCAAGATTGATACCGCCGAAGGTAGGCTCTAAAGAGGCAATCGCTTCGATGAATTTATCCGGATCGTTTTGTGCCACTTCAATGTCAAACACATCAATGCCGGCAAATTTTTTGAACAGCACGCCTTTACCTTCCATCACAGGTTTTGACGCCAAAGGACCGATATTGCCGAGTCCTAAAACAGCGGTACCATTGGTCACCACCCCGACTAAGTTGCTACGAGCGGTATAAAGCGCGGCTTTTTTTGGGTCTTTTTCAATTTCTAGACAAGGTACTGCAACGCCAGGCGAATAGGCAAGTGCCAAATCCCGTTGGTTGGCAAGTGCCTTAATGGGGGTAACAGAAATTTTACCTGGGCGTGGATTGGCATGATAATGCAAGGCGGCTTGTTCAAATAATTCTTTGTCTGATAAGCCATTGTTGGTCGGCGATAATTTATCCATAATATCCTTCGTTGCGACAGTCGTTTTCGAATCGTAGTGTTCGCTATTCTAGCACTATTGACAGATTGATGACTAGTTGAGTACCGGCAAAAAATAAAACTAGTTAGGTAAAAAATCGCGCTACCGACCTTGGCTATCACCTCAAGATGAGCAGCTGACGCATATTTCAGGCGCATCTGCCAACGGTGGCTCGCTGTCACTTGGCTTGGCTAATGCGCTAACTTGGTAAGGATTAGCCAATAGCTGATACAGTCTATCCACCTCGCTCATGTCATTTTGTTCAGCCAATTCAATGGCTTGCTGTGCCATGCTGTTTCTTAGGATATACACGGGATTGTGACTCATTACCAACTGCAAAGAATCCTGCTGTAATTTGGTATGGTAGGTAGCAATCCAATCTGCTAAGGTGGCATTGGGTTGAACGTTACCGCTACTAATTGAAATTTTCAACTGATTAAGTAAATTAAATTCATGTAATAGGTTTAATTTATCATTTGGCTTGGCGTCAGCAACGATTGCTACTAGCGCTCGTAAACTGTTGGTAAAGTCGAGTTTGTTTTGCTGCATGATCTCTAAATACTGCAAAGCGAAGTCACAGTTTTCTTCACTGATGGGTAAGCCAAATTTTTGGCAGAGACCTTGCTGATAATACTGATAAAAAATCTCACCAAAACTATCTAAAATATCGGTCAAATGCTCGCGCGACAAGGTTTCTGGCGGATGATTAGCGGTCAGTTTTTCGCCATTAAGGCGCAAAAATAAGGTAATCAGACGTGACAAATTCCAAAGTCCAATGGAAGGCTGGTTTTGATAAACATAACGCCCATTGTAATCAGAATGGTTGTTGATCCAAATCGGATTAAAGCGCTCCATAAAGCCATAAGGACCAAAATCAATGGTCGCACCTGTGATGGATAAATTGTCGGTATTCATCACCCCATGGGCAAAGCCAATCAGCTGCCAATCAGCGAGGGTTTTGGCAGTTTTATCAACCACCTGTCTCAAAAAATCTTGAATGGGCGTGTCACTGTCAAAACATGGGTTAAAATAGGTTTTGATGACATAACGGGTAAAATACAGCAATAAATCAGGCGCATAATTTGCCACCCATTCAAAATGCCCAAAGCGAATATGACAATCTGCGGTACGTAGTAGCGCCGCACCGCGTTCGCGTGTCTCACGGTTGACAGGGGTATCTGAAACCACAAAGCCCAGTGCGTTGCTGGAGCGAATGCCCAAGCAATTAAGCGCATGACCTGCCAAATACTCTCGCACGACGCTTCGAATCACCGCACGACCATCCCCCATGCGCGAGTAGGGGGTCAATCCTGCCCCTTTTAGATGTAAATCGGTCAATTGTCCGTCTTTATCGATTACCTGAGCGAGTAATAGACCACGACCATCGCCTAATTGCCCTGCCCATTGCCCAAATTGGTGCCCAGCATACGCCATGGCTAATGGTTCAAAGCCGTCGGGAACGATGTCACCGCCCAAGATTTTGACCCAATGCTGCCTTAAAAATTCATCATCTGCCCAACCAATTTGGTTGGCGACTTGCGGGTTAAAATGCCCTGCTTGCGGGTTGGTGAGCGGTTTGGGGGGTTGTTTATGATACAGTCTTGGATCGAGCGTGGCATACGAGTTTTCGATTTTCATAATTTTTCCATTTTTATAGGCATTACTAATCTGGCGGTTAAATGCCACCTGTTTAGGGCATTTTAAGTCATTAATTGCGCTATAATAGCGCGTTAATAGCCGGCTGAAAATTTGATTAAGCTTGCTGATGTTTTTTAAAATTTATATTGCTTACTATACCTTTATCCGAAGATAGGGTCTGTGCAATAACTGTGCATGAGTCAATGCCGCTGTAAAACTCACTTTTTGCTGTTATTAAGCGTTACTTGATAGAAGATCCGCTTAAAAAAGCAGTTAAAAAAAACAGGTAAAGAAAGCCACTTAAAAAGCCACTTAAAAAAACTACCTAAAAAGCCACTTACGTAAAGGAAAGTCATGCCTACGTTAGATCTGAACAATCCCAACAATGTCTATTTGGTTCAGTCGGGTTTTAATGTCCAAGATATCGAAAAATCGCCTACCTTGGTCAATTTGCTTAATCGATTCCAAGGTAACTTACTCATTGATGAGCAAGATACCACCGTTGGTGCCGGCGCAAAAGCCTACGGCAATACCATTCATATTGCTAAAAGTTACAAAAATTTTTTGAACATCGCCCATGAGCTAGGGCACGCAACCGGTCAATACCAACAAATTAATCGTGATAAAAACAATTTGTATCAATTTGATACGCCACAAGCCTATGGAATGGCACGCGCCAAAGCAGAGGGTGAGGCAACTTATTATGAGTTTTTGGTGGCAAAAGAATTGGGGTATCAACGGTTTGTCAAACCCTTGTGGCTTGATAACGCGGCAAAACCGCAAGATAAAGATGTGTTTACTGAGGTCGATGAAATCATGCGCCAAGCTATCAGTGACAACGACAAAATAACCCAATTGGCAGTCCTCAACCAGAGCATGTTGCCCAGTGGGCAGTTTCATGTGCCACTTTATACGTATGATGAATACAACACCTTGGTGTTCTTGAATAACCGTTTTGCCATTTCGCGTATATCGCAAGATTATCAGCAAGCATTTGGCAAGCCACTGGATTGGAACAGTTATGAAGCCAAATCCCTTGCCAATAAAGCTAACCAGTATTTTGGCACCTTAGCTAATGACGTCCTCATCAATCACCATATTGATGGTTCTGTGCTTGGACAGCAGGGCGTAGGGGATTTATTATGGGGTAGTCAGGGGGACGATGTGCTAGTGGGTAATAGCGGTCAAGATAGGCTGCTAGGCGGTGCTGATGATGATGTGCTCATCGGCAATGCCGGTGATGATGTGCTAGTGGGTGATACGGGCAATGATTTATATTATTTCACCAAAGGATTTGGTCATGATACCATCATCAATGTGGGCGGTGGCAAAGATACGGTTTATCTTGCGGATAGAGGCTATGACGAGCTCAGCTTGGTCACTCAAGAAAAGCAGGACTTAACGCTGGATTTTGCAACTAGTTCGCCCAATGACAATGAGAACAACGATAAGCCGACTGACGATCAACTTACCATCAAAGATTTTTATTTGGGGGGCGATAACGCCAGTTTAGCTATCGGTTTTGCAAAAGGCGGCAACGCCAACCCTGCGACGCTGATGCCAGTCAGTCAATTAACCAGTCAATTAACAAATTTTGGCTCAGGAGCGCAGCGTGATATGACTGATTATCAGCCAATACTGCAAAAATCTCTTTTACAACTGGGCAAAGTCAATGTGACTGCTACCAACGACAAATAAGCGGTTTGTCACACAAACACAAAAAGCTACTGCAAGGAAATGCGATGTTACCATTAGAAATTAAATATTTGCAAAACGCTCAATATGAACCTACCCATGCAGCGATGCTGGCACGCGTGTTATCGCGTATCGAGCAAAAAAAATCTGTCAGCAGTGAGCAGGCGCAGCTTAGCGCTGATGAGTTATGGATTGTAGATCATGATAATGTGTTTACACTGGGTCAAGCGGGCAAACCTGAACATATTTTGCAAAGAGATAATACCCCCATCATCCACACCGATCGTGGCGGTCAAGTCACTTGGCATGGTCATGGGCAGTTGGTGGTGTATTTTTTATTTGATTTAAATGCATTGGGGTGGGGCGTGCGTGATTTGGTCAGCAAAGCTGAAAACATCATCATTGATGTCATCACGCCTTATTTGCCGCCAGATTTTTATGCCAAAGCGCGTGCAGATGCGCCAGGGGTGTATGTGTATAACCAAGACGATTTAGAACTTGGTAAAATTGCGTCATTGGGATTTAAAATAAAACACGGCTTTAGTTATCATGGCATCGCCATCAATGTACAAAATGATTTGACCCCGTTTCAAATGATTAACCCTTGTGGCTATGCCGGTATGACCATGTTGCGTCTAGCAGATTTTGCGGACGTGGATTATCAAGCATTTACCCAACAATTTATCAACCGTGTCAACCAAGAACGCCAATTTAGCCTAAGCAAATAAAATTTTACTAGAGGTTTAAATATAAGCGCCTTTAATATAACTGTGTTTAATTCAACGATTGATTAGAGTAGGTAATGCCTTTAGCTTCATACACTTGGTAAGTTGCTTGCAGTAAATCATCAATATACGGATTGGATTGGTGTGCCAACACATTCATAAAAATCGGGGTTGTCGCATCTTCGTGGCGTAGACGATGATAATGAATTTGCTCGGTACGGACGGTTTTTAAACTATCAGGCACTAAGGTAATACCTTCACCTGCCGCCACCAAGCCCAAAGCAATTTGGATATCGCGCACTTTGGTGGTCAAATGAGGTGACAACTGATGGCGGGCAAACAAATACATGAGTTGGTCAGTTTCGCCATTAAATAGCGGATTTTGCAGGATTGGCAAGGGCGTGCGATGATACAAAATGAGCGTATCTTCTAGCAGCTCCTTAAATGCGATGCCGATATCATCCGGGCGTGATGCCAAGGGGTGCGCCATCGGCAGCGCCACCACAAAGCGTTCATGACGTAAAAATATCTGTTGCACAAAGTTGTCATTGTGCCGAAATCTTCCAAACCCTACATCGATGTCTCCCGATTTTAGCGCTGACATTTGCTGCTCCGAATTGATTTCGACCAGCTTGATATCCAAATTTGGGTGTCGCTGTTTGACCGTAGAAATAATCTCAGGCAACAAACCGTATAGCACCGAGGCGACAAATCCAATCGTCAAATGATTGCTTCGATGCGGCTGGGCAAAGCGCTGAGTCAACTCACTGGCTTGCTCAAGTTGCAACAATATTGGCTCAATCTGTGCCAAAAAAAAATGCCCTGCTGCAGTTAAGGTCATTGGGCGGTGATAGCGATCTAGCAGTTCGACACCCAGCTCGCTTTCAAGTTGCTGGACATGGCGGCTTAACGATGGCTGCGATATAGCCAAGGTTTTGGCAGCTTGGCTAAAACTGCCTGCTTTTGCCACTACCACAAAATAGGTGAGTTGTGAAATATCCATATCAATACTCAATGATTATTACAGCGTTGTGTTATCGGGGTTAAAAACTGTTTACTCATTCAATAAATTTGCTATCAAGCCAAACCGTTAAATCAATGTCACTAAATCAATGTTACAAAAAATGTCAAATTTATGTCGCCATTTCAAGATATTCTAACCAATATATTATAAAATTTGGGCAATACTATGCTAAAAATATGACGCTAAAAAAACAGTTTAAACCTCTAGATTAAGTTGCTCATTATGGCCATCCGTCTACCCAAGCCAAAAAAAGCCCAGTCTTTACCGCCCATTGAACCCAGTTTCGATAATATGCATCAAGTTGATGAAATGCAAGCTGATGAAATAATTGAAACTGAAGTTGGTACGTCGTTTGTCACATTAACCGAGCTGCATGAAGGCTTTAATAATCGTCGGTTTTTTGATTGGCACGGTCGGGTTAGCCGTGTTCAGTTTTTAGCGTATTCCACCTTTAATGCGTTGATAGCACTAATGCTTGTCGCTTTACTATTTGTGATGATTGGCGGCTTTCAAGGCATGGTAAATGCCAGTAGTGAGCAGTTGCCGATGAGTTTGCTTGGCGCAAGTAGTGTGGGTGTGGCGGTTTTGTTTTATCTACAGCTTGCCGTTAGCAAACGGCGCTTCAATGACCTTAACAAAACAGGGTGGCTTGCGCTATTGATGTTAGTGCCTGGGGTAAATATCTTAGTTTACCTTTACTTGCTAGCAGTCGAAGGGACGGCAGGCGCCAATTATTATGGCTTACCTGCTAGACCTGTTAACCAGTTAAAAACGGTACTGATGGTATTGATTCCGCTGTTAGTCATGTCACTCATCGGTTTGTTAACCCAAGTTGTCGTGCCCAGCTATCACAGTTATCAAGCGATGAAAAATAGTAGAGATGCTCAAAAAAATGTCATTGTGACGGCAACAAACCTTAGCCAATCGGCGCAGAAATTGCCTGCAACTGCTTCCGCTGTTGCCGCCTCTACCGCTCAACCAGAGAATTTAAGAACAGAAGCGATAGTAATTACCGGTGAGCAATTAGGAAACGGCGTGGCGTCAAACCCACAACCCACCGCGCCAGCGAATGACAATCCCGCTATAACTACCAATCAAGTGTCAGACACGCTCGCCAACACGCCAAGTAGGACTAATCAGATGCCTGAGGCGTCAACTGATGCCGCTAATCCCAATACCCTAAATCCCGATACCCAAAATCAAGGTTCAAATGAGCGCGCGCAGACGGACAGCAATCCCACAACGAATGCCCCTAATAGTCAAGGGGTGGTTTCTTATGAAGACTTTGTCAAAGCCTCTGAACAACAAATATTTATCGATAGAAGATAATTTGTTTAAGCAAGAGCTAAATAAATGGTTTAATCCTGACCAAAAGTATAAATTAACTGTCAGTGAGTTTCACTATCCGCGGTTTACAAACGGTTTCAAATCTGCACATTTGCTAATACAAGTTAGCTAAGTATAACAAAACCACAATCAAACCTATGATTAAATAACGCCGCGCTATCCCTATAATGTTAGCTATCAAGAAGGGGTATTTAACATGAAGATTAACAAAACACATGACAATATAAGGAGTGGCTTAGCATCTCAAAGTTTGGCGTCTCAGTTAGTTTTTGCTGACGTGGCTGAGCATGATTATCGCCAAGCAACCGTCAAATCGGCATTACCGCATTCGCTTAGTTCTCAAACTTATTTGGCAAATTACTCATCTAATTTTTTTACCATAAAAGATGAGGACAATCACTTAACTAGAGACTTACGATTTAAAGATTTTTTTAACAAGTCTGCAAAGTTACCAAGAAAATCAGCCATAGATGATTTGGCGGATGATTTGACAACCGATAACAAAATTGATAATGAATCTTGGCGACATAATCGTAAATGGCTTAGTGTCGTATTTATGATTTGGTTCTTTTTAGCTGTCGGTTTATTGCTAAACGCTGCTTATTATTAACTAAAGCTATTAGCTACAACAGTTTTTTGGATGAATCATTGCATTTCACCATGTAATGATTTTTTTTGGCTCAAATGCATGAAAAAAGTTTTATAATGAAGCAATTGTGATAAACCAATCAGTTAAAAGGAAATCGCTTGCTAGTCACTCAAACGGATGCTAATACACAAACTATCGATTCAACGCTCGATAATCAAACTAGAACTAAAAACAATACAATCATAGACTTGCTTGCACTTATTACCGATACCATGCCGCAGTGGAAAGTGCATCGGTGTCAAGTGACGGATGGGATTATCTCACAGCACCTGCCTATGAAATTTATTTACCATTATGAGTATTTATCCGACCTGCTCAAACTGCAACATCCATTAAATGGTCAATTGCTAGCAAGCTTTGATCAATTGCTGACGCGAGAACAATTTGCGCAAATGCTTGGCATTCATCCCAACCAAGTAGTCAATCCTTGGCAAATAAAGTTTGTTGGCAAATTGGTGGTGTTTTACCAACAACCTGATATTGCCTTGCGTTTGCATTGGGTGAATACTAGCAAAACATTTGAGCCTATCTACCTCTCATCAAAATTATCTAAAACAGAAGCTTTGCCCTATGCGATTGATAATGCTTTTACCAATTGGCAGATTACCGGAGTAGAAATTATTCAAAAAAATCCGCAGGTTGAGCTTGTGTATGACAGTGATGAAACCAATGGCACCCAATCCATTTTGCCTTCCACCCAATTTGTACCCGTGCCTACGCCGTTAGCCCATTGGATGATGGCATATTTTCAGTCGCATCCTATCATTGCCAATGAGTGGTTGGCGCTAATCAAATCAGAAGCGCAATCTTATGCCCAAACACAGCAGTTTATTGCCGAGCCATGACTTTTATGCGTATCTTTTTAGCCTTAGTTTTTAGTCGTAGCAGCCATGCCATTATCAATACTAGCAAAGTCCCAAAATTTTTATACGATTAGCAAATGTTATTGGTTACAATATGCTTATGTTAATTCTAGTGCTCGACCTTATAATTGCACTAGTTTTTGGTTTTAATCGGGTATGGTTGGTAGGCTGTTGACAAGCTGTCATCAAAATATTTAGTGATTTATATTTAAATTTATATTTAGTGATTTGGATGGTTGGGGAAGCATAACTTATGGAAGGCTCGATTGATCTCGTCAGTTTGGTGACGCATGCCAGTATTTTCGTCAAAATTATCATGGGCATTTTATTATTTGCTTCTTTGTTGTGTTGGGTCACTATTTTTCGTTTAAGCAGTCGTTTGGCAATTGCCACGCGCGCCGATAATTATTTTGAGAAAACCTTTTGGTCAGGGGTTGAATTGCCAACCCTATACAAAGGTGTTCAAGGCAATCCTGATAGAAGTGGACTTGAGCAAATCTTTTTTATTGGCTTTAGTGAGTTTTTAAAACTGCTCAAAAACACCCAAGCCCGTAGTGAAATCATTGAAGGTGTCGAGCGCAAACTTCGCGTTGGCTTGGGTCGTCAACAACTCGAGCTTGAGCAAGGGTTGCCGTTACTAGCCAGTATTGCTTCGGTCTCGCCTTATATCGGTCTGCTTGGTACGGTTTGGGGGATTATGACGGCTTTTATGGGCTTATCGACTTCTTCGCAAGCCACACTGGCTGCGGTTGCGCCTGGTATTGCCGAAGCCTTGATTGCCACGGCGCTCGGTTTGTTTGCTGCGATTCCAGCAGCATTGGCTTTCAACCACTTTACCGCAAAAAACGATAAAGTTTATCAAAGTCGTAGCCTGTTCTGTGATGAGATGATAGGCATGTTGTTGCGACAAACTGTGGATACGGCTAGCAACTTACCGACGGGGATGAATTCACCTGCCATGATGTCACCGCTAGCTAGATAAACGCTAAATGCTAAATGAATGTTAGATAAATTTTCTTGAATAACTTGACACTATGAAAGCAAACCCTTACAGCCGTAACCGTCCTCAAAAACTCAATGCAGGTATGAATGTGGTGCCTTACATTGACGTTATGTTGGTGCTGCTTGTTATATTTATGGTGACCGCGCCCATGCTAACAACGGGAGTAGATATTGATTTGCCAAAAGCGCAAACAAAATCACTGCAGCAAGGCACGCAGTTACCGGTGATTGTGTCACTAAAATCTGATGGGCAACTATATTTAAGTACCCAAGACAAAACCGATGAGCCAATGAGCGAAGCGGCACTAATCGCGACTTTGAATAATTTACAATCTCAGCCTCAATACCAGTTCGATGGAAAGCCCAATTTCAATGTGATGATTAATGCCGATCAAAATAACCAATATGGGGATATTATCCAATTGATGGCAAACTTGCAGCAAGCGGGCATTCAAAAGGTTGGCTTGTTAACGGCACCGCCAAAACCAGCCAGCAAGTAGCCTTTTAATCAAGTGGCTTTTAATGAAGTAGTTTTTTAATAAAGTAGCTTTTTAATGAAGTAGCTTTCTAATACGGTGAGCTTTTAATTTTTGGTTGAACATTTTTGCTAGAATAAGGAAATACTGAGACGATGTATGCTGAAGTGACCTCAGTCTATGTACCCGTCAAAACACCCGATTACCCGGTATGGGCGATTGTGCTCAGTGCCATTGCCCATGCGTTGGTGGTTGGGTTATTGTTTTTCTTTTATCATAACACCCCGCCAGCGCCCATGGAAACGTCGTTGATTACCCCTGAGCAGTTGTCGGCAATGGAAGGGCAAATCAAAGCCAACCAACAAAATGCGCTTGCGCTAAACCAAGCCACGGATGGCGAGATAGCTGGTGCGCCCAAACCGTCTTTAAACTCCCAAACCCTATCAACTGTGCCAATGAACCCGCCCCCTTCGACTTCAACCAATCAAATTGAAACGGTGAAAGATAATTTGGCCGCCAAGCAGGCGCAATGGGAAAAAGAGCAGGCGCTATTTGCTGAAAAGTTAGATCGGGAAGTAGCAGCTGAAAGACAGAGTGTGATTGATGAATTAAACCAGCGCAATGAAACCCAGCAGCGAAATCTGCAAGATTATAAAATTGCCGAAAGCAATATTGATGAGGTAAAAAACGAAATACGCGCCAACAATGCCGCCTATAATAAAAATCTCAATGCCAATAGCGAGCGGCAAAGTGACAATAGTATCAAGTCACTGGATTTGGGTAAAGATGGTCAATCTACAGGTGCAGGGCAATCCTCTTCTCAAAACAGTGCAAGCCGCGGCAGCGGTGCGTCAGGTGGCTCAAAAAGTAGTTATATCAATGCAATTTACTCTAAAATTTATAACAATTGGGATATTCCAAAAGGCAGTAAAGGCAAAAAATTAACGGCTAACATCAAAATCTCACCTTCAGGTAGTGTTCAATCAATAAATTTTGTAGGAAATGGTGATGCTGTATTCGAAAACAGCCTTAGAGATGCTATTAACCGTTCTAATCCCTTACCCATGCCTGAAGATGCAAGTTTTTATCATAGTTTTGGTGGTAATATATCTTTAAATTTCAAAGGCGAAAAAAACTGATGTATCTTATTCTAACCTGTTAAACACCTATTAAATTTTGGCTCAAGCAAGAAAAGTGCACTACAAGAGAAGAGATAGGGTGCGTTTTACGCACTACTTATGCGAGGGTGTTAAAGGTGGGTGAAACGTACCCTACGATTGAACAATCTCGTTAGCCTAATTTTTAAACTGCTACCAAATTTTTAATTAATAAATTCACACTAATGATTTTATAATGGATTAGATTACTATGACTTTTTTTAAGAATTTCTTGATTCCTGCCTTACTAGTATTGCCAACATTATCCACAACTTGTTATGCTCAATCCCCATTAGTTATTGATATTGTTAAAAAATCTGATAATGCGTTGACTCAAATCGCCATTGTGCCGTTTGCAGGGGCAGAGAGTATCTCGGGCATCATCACCAATGATTTGACCAATTTGGGGCAATTTACTTTAGATAGCAAGTTGCCAGAGCAGCCTCACAGTAGTGGCGAGGTCACCTTGCCTGTTTGGCAGCACCAAGCAGTGCCTTATTTGGTGGTTGGCAATACGCGCAGCAATCGTGGCAATATTGAGATTAATTTTGAAGTGATTAATGTGGCGACAGGCGAGGTGATGCAGGGTCTGCAAACCGTCACCAGCAAAAATAACTCGCAAAGTTTGCGTATGGCAGGGCATAAGGTTGCTGACCGTATCTATGAGATATTGACAGGCATCAAAGGCGATTTTTCTGGGCGCATTGCGTATGTGGTGGAAACAGGGAAGCCCAAAAACCGTGTGTCACGTTTGGTCATTTCTGATGTGGATGGGTTTAACCCAAAAGTGATTTATGAGTTTAACGGTACCATTAAAACCCTAAACACCTCTGCTGACAATCAAACTTTCACTTTCCAAGTTCAGCCCGACACGCTAGGCTATCCGCAGGTCATGTCTGCCAATATTGTCAGTGGGGCAGTCAGCAATTTGACGAATTTTAAAGCCATGAACTATGGCGCGTCCGTGAGTAAAGATGGTCGTGTGATATTTAGTAGCAGTTTTGAGAACGGCATACCGCAGATTTATTTGGCGCAAGGTGGCAATTCTCGTCGCTTGACCAATGACCCTGTGGGGGCTATCTATCCTAGTTGGGCGCCTGATGGGCAATCATTTGTCTATACGTCAGATAGAGCCGGAGGCAAAAAAGGCGGTAATAAAGGTCAAATTTATCTCTACAATCTGGCAACCGGTAGTGAGCAGCGCTTGACGGGCGGCAGACTGAGCAGCATGGGGCGCATCAGCAATGATGGTAAAAAAATGTCCTATTTGTCAGGTGCCAATCAAGGCGTGGTGATGGATCTGGGTTCGCGCTCGGTAACCGCTGTGAATAACGTTGGCTTAAGTGAAGCCCCAGGGGTCTCACCCAATGGACAACACTATATTTATTCCAATAAAAATGTCATTACCATTGTCTCCAATGGCAAATCCATCAGCATTAGCCCTTCCCAAAATGGCGTACCCAATGGCTTAATTTATGGACCACTTTGGCTCAATCCAGACGCCAATAATGTTTTGCCTTAATCAAGCCACAAATAACATGAAGCATGTTTATCAGTTATCACGGTTATGGTGCGCCGCTGTTATGGCAATTGTCATGGCGATGACAGGCTGTCAGACTATGGGCTTGCCATCAACAAACATATCTAACACCATCCTGCAAAGTTCGTCCTCACTGCCCAGAGTCATAGCGACTGCGCCAACCAATTTGCCGCACATGGATGCTAACCAGCTGCCAGGCAAGTTAATTTTTATTTATTTAACCGGATTTGGGGAAAATCGCCAAGCGCAGCTGATTGAAACCCAAATCGATGGCAGCGACCCAAAGACTTTGTATAAGGTCAATGGGACGATAATGAGCTTATCCGCCAGTCGCTTAGGCGACCGCCTGATTTTTACGGTTCAAGCAGGCAAAAGTTATCCTAAAGTTGTTATCCTTGATAGAGCGACTTTGCAAGTCACTGATGTTTCTGGGGTTTCTGAAGTGTCGGGGGTTTCTGCCAAACGCACCCATAATTTTAGTGGGGCAATCTCCCCCGATGGACGCCAATTGTTACTAGCAAATAGCCAAATGGGCAATCCAGAGATTTTTTTGACCGATAGCAGCGGCAATATAAAACAACAATTGACCCATCAACCAGCGATTGATTTAGCCCCTGTGTGGCTGCCAGATGGTCAATCCTTTATATTTACGTCAGATAAAGCCAAATTTTTACAACCGCAACTTTATCAATACTATTTTGCAAAACAACAATTTTTGCCTTTAAACTTGCCTGGTAAAACCAATGCCATCGCTCGGGTTAGTCCCTCGGGGCGTTTGATCACTTATGTCAGCGATAATAGCCAAGGCAGGCTCGCAGATATGGCAACCAAAAAAAGCAGCGCTATCAATGATGAAGGATTGGCTGAACCTGCTAACTTTTCACCCGATGGCAACTATTTGTTGTATTCGGCAAAAAACCGCATAAAAATCATCCCAGTACCAAGCTTTGAGCCATTGGCACCACAGCAATCCCCTGTTAGCTGGACGATCGAGTTTGCCGATAGCAATCACCAACCATTTACCATTCGAGAACCAGTTTGGGTAGCACCCTAAAGTCCATAACAATCAATTGAAATTCTACTGTATGACCCGATAAAAAAAGTAATAATCATTGATGGAAAATTATAATGAACCTAGAAAAACCAACAGATTCTCACACACCTGACTCAGCCAACCCACAATTTGGTAGTGGGGTGAATGGTTATCCATCAGCGTTACCGCAATACACACAGCTTAGTCAAAACTTACCAGTGACCCAAAGCCAAATCAGTTATAACCACATTACTTATGCGTTGGCGCTGTTTAGTTATTTTACCGCGGGACTGACTTGGATTATTCCGATTGTGATGAATTATTTAAAGCGCGATGAGGCTAGAAACACGTGGCTTTATAGTCACTTTGATTGGCAAATCAAAACGTTTTGGTACAGTATATTTTTTTGGGTGATTGGTTTTGTCATGGTGATTTTTGCAACGGGTGGGCTATTTTTTGGCGCTGCCGTTGATAGCAATCATACGATGGGTGGTAGCTTTATTGTCGGTGCTTTAGGCGGCTTGATAATCGTCGCCACAGTCTTATGGCATCTGTATCGCATTATTCGCGGTTGGATTGCCTTGTCTAATGGTCGAGCCGTGCCTTAGCCTTCGATTAAAAGACGTTAAAAGCTAAAACCTGCAATCGATAAGCCGAGTTAATAGCTGCTATAGTAGTTACTATAGCGGTGAAGGCAAAGAAAATTGCAGGTGTTTATTTAGCGTCAACACTGATATAATAGCTTTTCTGATTTTGACGAGATAGTCATCGCACAGCGCGTTAACGGGTGCTATCTCTCAAGCTAAATAGGTTAGTTCTGCTTGTATAAAGGGCAGAGTCAATTAGATTCACCCATGCAATGTGAGTGCTTATTCAACTATGTATGCCTTTCTTCGTCCGTTCTTATTTAACACCGATCCTGAAAAAGCCCACGAAATCACGTTATCGTTACTCGAAAAATCGCAAAAATTTGGGATGCTCGGGTTTTTGTACGGTAAACAAGAATTAACAACCGAATGTATGGGGTTAACCTTTACCAATCCGGTTGGTTTGGCAGCAGGGCTTGATAAAAACGGCGAATATATCGATGCGTTAGCGGCGTTGGGTTTTGGCTACATCGAAATTGGTACGATTACCCCAAAACCACAGCCTGGCAATGACAAACCCCGTCTATTTCGTATCAAAGAAGCCCATGCCATTATCAATCGCATGGGATTTAACAATAAAGGCGTCGATTATCTCATTGAGCAAGTCAAGCGTGCAAAATATCAAGGCATTTTGGGTATTAACATTGGCAAAAATGCCAGCACGCCGGTTGAAAATGCCCTAGATGACTATATTTATTGTCTAGAGCGAGTGTATCCTTACGCGTCTTATATTACGGTGAATATTTCCTCTCCCAATACCAAAAACCTGCGTGACCTGCAAAGTGGTGATGCGCTCACGGCGCTGCTTGATGGTATCAAATCACGCCACAGCCAACTCGCTACCCAACATCAGTATTATGTACCATTAGTGCTGAAAGTTGCCCCAGATTTGGAAGAAGACCAAATTGATTATATTGCCAAAGAATTGGTGCGTTTTGATATTGATGGGCTGATTACTACCAATACCACCTTAAGCCGTAATGGGGTAGAAGATTACAAAACCAGTCAAGAAGCAGGCGGGCTATCAGGTCGACCACTCAGTCACCGTAGTACCCAAGTCCTTGAGCAGTTTGCTGAACGCTTACCGAGCTCAGTTGCACTTATTGGCGTAGGCGGCATTGACAATGGTCAACGTGCGGTTAAAAAGATTGAAGCAGGTGCGGATTTGATTCAGCTCTATAGTGGTTTGATTTATGAAGGACCAGAGCTCATCCAAACCTGTGTTGAAGCCATTGACGGTTATCGTCTAAGCCAACATTCACCCGCTACTTTGTAAATCCCATGATACGAGCTTGACCCGATGACTTTGTTAGATATGGTAGTGTTGTTTGTATTGTTTATTGGGTTGTGGCAGGGATTTAATAATGGCTTGATGCGCTCACTGGTGGGCATGTTTGGTTGGCTATTGGCGCTGCTGCTAGCCAGTTATTTGGCAAAACCTTTAGCCCCGTTTTTTGTTTCGCTGACGGGCCCAACCGGCCTTAGTATCATTGCGGCATTTTTGGCAATTGGCTTATTTGTCATCGTGGGACTGCAAATCGTATTATGGGTGATGAGTAAAACCTTGCAGGGGCTTCGGCTGAGCATCCTAGATAAATTGGCAGGCGCAGGGTTTGGCTTGGTCAAAAATTTGGTCATTGTGTTGATGGTGCTGAGTTTACTGGCGCCTTTTGTCAGTCAACGTGACTTTTGGCAGCAGTCTAAGTTTGCCAATGCGCTACTGCCACTGGCACCTTTTGCCAAACAAATCACCCAACAGCTTGCTACCACGCTCGGTAAAACCGCTGCCGATAAAATGGATCAATAGTGGGGCAAATGGGTTAATAGCATTGGTAAGTTTGACTGACGGCTAAAGTATTGTCAGCCGGCAAAAAAGGTAGTTTCATTCAATTTTCATCAGGTCTTAGAGCCATCCGTGAAAAACCAAAGGGGTAAAATATGTGTGGAGTTGTCGGTATAGCCGCTCACAGTGAGGTTAATCAAATGCTATACGATGCGCTGACTATGCTGCAGCATCGTGGGCAAGATGCCGCAGGTATTGTGACATGTCAAGATGGCCGTCTGTTTTTGCGTAAAGAAAATGGCATGGTGCGCGATGTGTTTATGACACGTCATATGATGCGTCTTGTCGGTCATCAAGGCATCGGACATGTGCGTTACCCAACAGCTGGTACGTCTAGCAGTGCGGAAGCGCAGCCTTTTTATGTCAATTCACCGTATGGTATTACCTTAGCGCACAATGGTAATTTGACCAATGCCGAAGAGATTGCCAAAGAACTGTTTATGGAAGATATGCGCCATATAAACACCGATTCTGATTCAGAAGTCTTGCTCAATGTGCTAGCGCATGAAATGCAAAAACTCGGAATCCAGCATCCAAGCCCCGATGATATTTTTGAAGCGATGACATCCGTCTACAAACGTATCGAAGGCGCGTATGCGGTGGTCGCCATGATTACGGGCTATGGTATTTTGGCATTTCGTGACCCCAATGGCATTCGTCCGCTGATTTTTGGTCAACGATTAGCGGAAAATGGCGGCTTTGAATATATGGTGGCATCTGAGTCAGTTGCGTTAACCGCATTGGGTTTTGATATCGTTCGAGATGTGAAGCCCGGTGAAGCAATTTTTATCGATGAAAACAATAACTTCTTTAGTCGCCAATGTGTCGAAGCCAAAGAGTTTAGACCTTGTATTTTTGAATACGTCTATTTTGCCCGCCCAGATTCGATTATTGATAATATTTCTGTTTATAAAGCCCGTATGCGTATGGGCGAGACTTTGGCGCAGAAAATCATCAAAGAATGGGGCGAAGATCACGGGATTGATGTGGTTATTCCTATTCCCGATACTTCACGTACTTCTGCGATGGAGCTTGCCCAGCATTTAGGCGTAAAATACCGTGAAGGCTTTATGAAAAACCGTTATATCGGTCGCACCTTTATTATGCCAGGTCAACAGCAGCGCAAAAAATCGGTACGTCAAAAATTAAGCGCGGTGCCTTTTGAATTTAGAAATAAAAACGTATTGTTGGTCGATGATTCAATTGTACGTGGCACGACTTGCCACGAGATTATCCAAATGGCACGGGATGCAGGCGCCAATAATGTGTATTTTGCCAGTGCCGCGCCACCGGTCAAATATCCCAATGTGTATGGTATTGACATGCCAGCGCGCAATGAGCTGATTGCCTCAGGTCATAGTGTGGAAGAAGTGTGTAAAATCATCGGCGCCGATCGTTTAATATTCCAAGATTTGGATGATTTGATTGAAGCGGTACAAGACAAACACAGCGATGCCAAAAAATTTGATTGCTCAGTATTTGACGGCAAATACATCGCCGGTGGTATTGATGAGGACTATTTGGATGAATTGCAGCGTAAACGCAGTGATAAAGCCAAACAGAAAAAATCTGGGATACAAGATGTGGCTGATACGCCTGTGGATATCGTCGGGGTGCAAACTGAGGTATAAGTTATCCTTCATAAAAAAAGCCCAAGTCGGGCTTTTTTTTATGGCTATCGAAACCCTATCAGATTTAGTAGCCATAAAAACCCATTAAGGCTAGCAATCCCTACTAGCATACTTAGCAGTAATTGTTTTTTCCAATGATAGCTGAGCAACACCACTAGAAGCGCTAATATCTCTGCCACAAGTAATGGCGATAAGCCCAGACTCATACTCATAGCGTTGGGCATAGGCTTGGGCTGCTGCTGCCAATGCAAGGAAGTTAAAATCAACAGCGTCATCACGGATAATGGCAATGCTTTATTCACCGCGAGCAACAAGGGCGCATCTAATAATCGCTTTGGCAAAATTATCGGGGTGATGCGGGTGAGAAAAGTCACCAAAGCCATGGCAAAAGTAGCGGCGATTAAATAAACGTTATCAGGTGGTGTGTTCATAATATTCTAACGATTAATGGATAAATTTTTTGGCGGTTGAGCTGTCAGGTAGCTTGAACTATCAGATAGCTTGCTGATGAGTGGATTTATTGCTCATAAAAAAGTGGATGATAATGAGTCCCAAACTCCCGCAAATCGCTGATAGTAGCAACCAATCGGATGTAAAATAAAACGCCGCTATAAATGCAATGATGGCGATGAAGATGGGGTAATACGCCTTGACCGCTTTAAACTGCTCGTAAGCTAAAATAGCAAATAAGCACACTAACGCGAAATCCAAATGTGGCACCCAATCATTGAGACCTGCACCCAGCAAAATCCCCAATATGGTACCGATAACCCAATAACACTGATTGAGTAAACTCACAGGTAGTATCAGTCTTTGGCGTTCATTTTCATGAATGGTGGTTAATAGGGAAAAAGTTTCATCGGTTAACGCAAACAAGCAATAAAATCGACTGATAGGATTGGTTGTGTGGGGGAGTGATTAATTGTGCATAGGGTTATTGTTGAGAAAGATAATCTGAAACATGGACAGTATAAGGGATAGAGACAAAAACGGCAAAATTTTATGCACAAATGAAAATGCAAAAAAATGGTGAAAAGTGATATAAAAATGGCGTTTATTTGTGCATAAATGAATGAAGTTTGAGTGGCGTTTAAATGGTGTTTAAATGTTTAAGAAGAAGGCAGTCCGAAATGGGCTGCCTTTTTTTGTGGCTGGGGTTTGATATCGATACGTTTACCGAGCATGACCAGTACTGACCATGACCTACCCCAGTCGCTAAGTGCAACTAGTGGATGATGTGGCTTATCTCGATGACTTCGCCGCAGACTTCAAACTGCCCAGATGCTAGGTAGGCTTTATCCAAGTCGAATGGCTCGTATATGGTGTTGTCACTGATGATACGCAGTCCGCCTGTGGGTATCCATTGGGTACGCTTGACGTAGATGCGGTCATCAAGTCGCAAGACATAGATGTTGCCATCGTGGGCTTGATTTTTGGCGAGGTTGACGAGCATACATGAGCCATTGGGGATGGTTGGGTACATACTGTCACCGGAGTTGCAGACCACGGCTAGGTTATATGGGTCTAAGTTTTTGCTTTTGAGCCAGTCGCGGCGGTAGGCAACGTGTTTGATGGGTTCGGTGACGCCCTGTGAGAATAGCCCATTGCCTGCTGATACTTCAATGTCGTACATAGGAATTAGGACAAACTCTTCATTGAAGATGACGTGTTTGGCAGGTGCTTCGAGTGATGGGTTGGTGGCAGGCGCAGGTGCTTGGGCGGTGCTGTCCCCTTCCCCAAAGATAAGCCATTGGGGGCTGACTTTGTAGAGCTGTGCAAGTTTGGCTAACTTTTCTAATGATGGCTCGGTTTGACCAATTTCCCATTGCTGAAGGGTCGAACGTGACATTTCAATTTCTGGAAGTGCGATTACATGGTCTCTTGATAATCCAACTTTTTCTCTAGCTTCTCTTAATCTTTGACCAATTTCTTTTCTGTTCATGATAGCGACCGATAGAATAGTTAATCGTTTCTAACTGTTTTATTTCGGGTTGTTTTATATTTTCAAAACAGTTTATTTAATTACTTTAATAATCAACAAGTTACCGATTTTTAAATTATTTAACTTAAATTTTAACTATTTTGACTGATAAAACAGTTTACACCAACCGATAGAATAGTTATACTGTGTGCAAGTGATAAGCAAAAGGAGTCACTAAATGCACACAAACGAAAGCGAAAAAAAACAGCCAAGTGACTGGCATGATGCAGACATTATTGCGGGGCTAAAAAAAGCTGGCACAAATATGTCGGCGCTGTCAGTAGCAAATGGCTATACCCGTAACGGTTTACGCAATGCGCTATACCGTAAATACCCAAAGGCTGAACGAATTATTGCGGGGGCAATAGGCGTAAATCCTGAAGATATTTGGCCAAGTCGTTATGCGTCTTAGTTCTTTAATCAGAAAAATGGTTATTTAAGATGAAAGAATGGTTATCAGCACAAGATTTGACCGATTTACAATTATCCAGTTTACCAAAGTCTAAATCAAATGTCATTAATCGTGCTAAAAAAGAAAACTGGTTAAACAGAAAAAGAGTTGGCAAAGGCGGTGGCGTTGAGTATGCCTTTGATGGGTTGCCCAAAGACGCGCAAGCCGAAATCAAAGCCTTGCAAGTCAAAGCTGAGATGAAAGCCTTGACCGCCAAGGTCGATACCTCCGCTAGCCGTGCCGTCGCCCTACTCGAACGTGATACTAGCGAGTTGACCCATGCCCAACGGGAAACCGCAGATGCTCGCTTACTGATGACCCTATTGGTTGCCCAGTATGAAAGTAAAGCTGGTGGCCGTAGTAAGGCGGTGGCGTTGGTTAGTCAGTTATCCCGTGAAGGTGCGTTGCCAAATGACGAAAACGCTTTTAACGGTCAGGGGGTGGACTATAACCAAATCTGTGTGACCGCTGTGGCGAAAGCTAAAGCCAAATCCGGTATCAGGGGCGTCGGAACTCGAAAACTGCATGAATGGTGTTTGCTGGCGGATAAGTGTGAGACCGGTGAAGACCGTCTTAAGGTGCTTGCGCCACAAAAGCAAGGTCAGCCTGTGGTATCAACAACCCGTATGGAATGGTTGCCTGATTTTATGGCGATTTACCGCAGTCCAAAAGGCTATCACGTGGCCGAAGCCTATCGAATTTTTGCAGTTGGCTATGAAGTCAAGCATGGGGCAGAGAATGTACCACATATCGATGTGGTGTATCGAGCGCTGGATAAGTTGCCGCGCTTGGTCCGTGAGTCGGGTCGTGTGACAGGGTCGAAACTGAAAACCTTGATGACGTATGTGAAGCGTGACTGGAATACCAGTTGGTTTAATAACAATGATGTGTGGGTCGGTGATGGCAAGTCTATGGAATTTAAGGTGAAACACCCTGAACATGGACAGCCATTTACCCCAGAGTTGACGATCATCATGGACACGACGTGTCGGTTTGTGGTCGGTTGGTCGGTGGCGTATGCCGAATCTACCCTTGCGGTGGCAGATGCCCTGCGTGATGGCATGGTGAAACATGGCATCCCCGCCATCTACTACTCGGATAACGGTAGCGGTCAGACCAATAAGGCGCTTGATGCGGATTTGATGGGGATTTTGCCCCGTTTGGGTGTCCATCATGAAACGGGTATTCCCGGTAATCCGCAAGGGCGTGGGATTATTGAGCGGTTTAACAAGGTGGTACCGCGTTGGATTGCTCAGCAGTTTGAAACTTACTGGGGTCAAGGGGCGGATGATGAAACGGTGCGAAAAAATTTGTATGCGGTTACCAGTTTTGCTAAGGCGGAAAAGGAAGGACGTACCGAACTTACGCCCATTCAAAAGAAAGGTCAAAAAATCTATCCCACTTGGAAACAGTTTATTGATGTGGTCGAGCAAGCGGTTGCGTACTACAACAACGAATGGGAACACAGTGAGCTTGGTACAACGCCTGCGGCATACCGTGAGGCACTGATGAACAAGATGGCAAAAGATGGCGTTGATATTATCCCGCTCACTGAAGTTGAAGCCCGTGATATGTTCCGCCCACACTTTGTCCGTAAGGTACAACGCGGTTGGTTGTCGGTACTCAATAATGAATATTGGCATAAAGCCCTTGAGGCTTTGGACGGTGTGGAGGTAGTGGCGTATGTAGATATTCATGATGCGTCAAGCGTGATTATCCGCCACGGCGATGGTCGCTATGTGTGTGATGCCCTGCTCGATGGCAATAAACGCGATGCCTTCCCCAAAACGCTGGTGGAGCAAAGCCGTGAAGCCCGTGCCAATCGTCGTGTTAAGAAATTGCAAGATGAAATCGCTAAGGCAGAAGCTGAAAAACGCCCTGCGATTGACGCTGAAAAGACTTCTTTGCTTAATGCGTTGGCGGTTGGGTCGGATGTAAAAGCGACTGATGATTTAATCCTGCACGAATGGCGTGCCAAAGCAATCAAAACAATCAACTAAAACCTTAACAACAACGTAAAAACCGCCACGGGAATGGCGGTTAGGGAGAAAAAAATGAGTGCTGAACTCTTACAAAACTATATCACCCAAACGGGCATCAGTCAATCGAAGGTCGCCCCACTGGTTGGCGTATCGACTGCGACGATTAGCCAATATCTCAAAGGCGAATATAAAGGCGATGTGGCAGCAGTAGATAAAAAAGTGGCTGAAATGCTCGACCGCCAAGCCGACAAGGCAAAAGACGTGAAATCGGATTTTGTGGAAACACCTACCGCCAAAGATATTTTTGATGTGTGTGCGATGGCGCACAGCATGGCAGATATTAATCTTGTCATCGGTGAGGCAGGACTGGGTAAGACGGTCACGCTAAAACAGTATGCTAAAACCGTGGATAACGTGATTTTGGTGGAAGTAACGCCGACCTATAGTCCAAAAGTGATGTTGGTTGAGTTGTGTAACCGCTTGGGTATCGTGCCAAGTCGTAGCAACCATGACAACGAAGTCAGCATTGTGGAGAAACTTAAAGGCTCGGACAAGTTACTCATCATCGACGAGGCGGAATTGCTGGCTTATAAGTCGCTTGAGATTATCCGCCGTATTCATGACATGGCAAAAATTGGGGTGGTTTTGGCTGGTATGCCCCGTCTGCGTGCCAATCTGCGTGGCAAAAAAGGCGAATACAAGCAGCTTTATAGCCGTATTGGCTTTGTGGGTGATTTGTCTGACCGTCTGCCTGAGCAGGACATCGGGCTACTAAGTCAAGCGACTATTGGGACGGATGCGTTCAACGCCAAACTGTATGAAGCCTGTCATGGCAATGCTCGCCGCCTAAACAAGCTATTGCGTGGGGTGAATCGCTTATCCAAGTTAAATAATCGTCCGATTGATGAAGCGATGATTAATAAATTTACGCAGATGTTGATTGACTGATGGAGGCTGTTATGAGTTTGGAAAAACAACTGGGCAAAGGCTATGAAGAACGGCTACTGAATTACCTACTGCACCGCCGTGAAAACTATGTGCTTGAAGTGAATTTGCGACATATCGCAAAGGCGTTTGGGTGGACAGGCAAATCCAAGTTTGTTCGCCAAGCACTTGAGCAGCTGGCAAGCCAAGGTAAGGTTAAAAAGGTGGTGTATCAAACAGGCATCGTGCAATGGTCGATTGCTGATGTGCAAGTGGTGCTAACGGTGAGTGATGACACGGCGCAATGGCAGGAGCGATATGCCGTCCCTGCTTGGCATGATGTGCAGGTCTGGGCGCAAGAAACGATTGATAGCTTTAATCGCATGATATGCGGTGGCATGAATCGAAAATTGATTAAAGCGGAGGTGTTGTAACGGTGGGGAAACCCACTCTGCTACAGATTTTATTTTTCGCTAAATGTTCTCCCTGAGCATTTAGCTAAAAGTGAAATTAAAGGATGACCGACATGGCACAGTCAAAAAAGCCAATAGCGCCAAAGAAAAAAGCCCTACTCGCCAAAATCCATATCGCCAAAAAAGATTTGGGCTTGGATGACGGTACTTACCGTGATGTGCTAAGCCGTATCACTGGCAAAGATAGCAGTAGCAAAATGCTGATTAGTGAGCTTGAGCGCGTCATCTACGAGTTTGGCAATCTTGGTTGGAAGCCATCGGCAGCCGCTAAATCCAAACACGGTAAAAAGCCCAAGGTCAGCACTGGCAAGCCAAGTCGCCAAGCGGTTATGGATAAGATTGAAGCGATGCTTACCGACATGGGGCTACATTGGAACTATGCCCACAGTATCGCTCGCGGGATGCACAAAAAAGAGAAACTGGACTTTTGCACGGATGAAGAACTACACAAGGTGATGCAAGGGTTGGCGGTCTATCAAAACCGCCAACGCAAAAAAGCAAAACAGGAAGGCAATGAATAAAAACCATACCATCACCCAAGTCATTAGCGACAAATTAAGCGATGACGAGCTGGCGGCACTATTACCGCCGCAAGTGGTAGATATTGCTCAGTTTATTGGCTATTCAAAAGCATTGCTATTGGTCAAGGGCATGGGTGGTGTGGATTTTGCGGTACCAAGAGGACTGACCAAAAATCGCTCGGAGCGAGAACAACGATTGATTGATGCCATTGGTGTTGAGTCAGCCAAGCAGTTTATGGCGGTATTTGGGGGTGCGAGGCTGTATGTCCCCCGCTGTGAGCAACTGCTGCGTGAGCTGCGTAATCGTAAGTTTTGCGAATGTATTGATAGTGCTGTCGATGGTGGTATGACCCAGACCAAAGCCGTACAAAAGTTTGCCTACGAATTTGGGATGACGGAGCGTAACGGCTACAAAGTGCTGAAACGTCATCGTATCGGCTTAATAGTAAGGAATTTTAACCAGTCTGATGACAGGCAGCTAAGTATGTTTGATGACTAATTTTGAAAGCAACGGGAGAAAACAATGAGCGTAGATATGAAAATAGACTGGACAGAACTGGCAGAAGACCTTGCTGAAGGTCAAAAGGCAATGGAAAAGGCAGGGTTTGATATGGGTCGTGGTCGCACAGTTGAAGGACATGCGATGGAATTACCGCCAAGACCTTTTCTGAATCGTGATGGTCGCAGTATCGACGACTGGTTAAAAATGCAGAATTTAAACCATACCATGCAGTACCAAGATGATTTAATCCGTCAATTAATGGCACGTCAAGACCGTCAAGGCAAATGGATTGCGTTTTTGCTGCTGGCTTGG
The DNA here is from genome assembly GCF_020041925.1 of Faucicola osloensis. Lineage (GTDB taxonomy): Bacteria > Pseudomonadota > Gammaproteobacteria > Pseudomonadales > Moraxellaceae > Faucicola > Faucicola osloensis_D. Next base: position 2,361,671 of record NZ_CP083409.1, read on the forward strand.
GTGTTTAGTGTGGTGTTTATGTGGTTTGGCGTACTGGTGACGGTGTGAGGTGGGTATGAAAACCAAATGCCCTAACTGTGGTTATCAAAGCGACATTGACGGTCTTATCCGCCTGATGTCTGGCGGTGAAGCCTTTATCACTGCCTTTGATGTACCGTGCGAACTGAAACAGCCATTGCTGAAATACTTGGGATTGTTTCGCAACCCAACAGGTCATGATCTGACTTGGGACAAGCTTACCAAAATCATTGGCGAATTAGTCCCTGCGATCCGTGCAAAGAAAGTCACTTTTAATAAGCAAGTGTTTGATGCGCCAAAAGAAGCGTTTATTTGGGGCATTGAGCAAGTGATGAAGCAGTTTGGCGAAGGCAAGCTGACATTGCCACTGAAAAATCATCACTACCTATTTGCGGTGATGCAAAGTTTTGATATCCGCAAAGATGTCAATCCTAACCAAGCGGCAACATTGGGTGAATTTGTCGCCTTTAACGGGGTGAAAAAGCCTGTATTTGCTGGGCGTACCCAGCAAGAAACTTGGGATATCGTAAACCAAGCACGAGAACCTGGGGAGTCCCTAGATGAAACATATGAACGTATCAAATCCAACTACTAACAAGGAGCAGCCAAATGGCTAAAAAAGCAAAAATCAAAGCAGTCGCCACTATCATCGCTTGTCAGAGCCTTGAGCAAGTACAAGACTTTATCCGTCATATCGGCGACAAAAATCGTGAGGTACTGCGACTGCAAGCTAAGATGAATGACGAAGTGGCAGCCATTACCAACGGCTACACGGAATCTATCAATGGGCTAAAGCAAGAAATTGAGCAGATGACAGGGGCGGTGGAAATTTGGTGCGCTGCCAATCGTACAAAAATCCTAGAAAAAGGACTGAAAACGGCAAACCTAATCACCGGTGAAGTCTCTTGGCGGTTTAGCCCACCGAGTGTGAGCCTGCGTAAGATTGAAGATGTATTGGCAAGTTTCAAAGAAAAGGGTTTGACCCAGTTTATCCGCATCAAAGAAGAGGTGAATAAAGAAGCTATTTTGGCTGACCCACTAGCAGTAAAGGATGTGGCAGGTGTGACTATCAAAAGCGGTCAAGAATTTTTTGAAATCAAGCCGTTTGAAGTTGAGGTGAAGTGATGGGAACGATTGCAAGCCTAACCACGACTGCCAACCAAATCACAAAACTGTTGGAATTGGCGGTTGAACCATTGAATGAAAAATTAAAAGAGACTGGCTACAAGGTTATCTTTCGGCTAGCAAGACGTGGGCGTGAAAATCTGATGGAGGCATTCTTAGATAATAAAGGGTGGCGAACACCAGTAACCTTGAATGATGACGATTTAACAAAGCTGCTTACCCTGAACCCAGACGATATCGTCAAATATTTGAAGTCTTAACCTAAAGCTACCTCAATTTGATGTGACAAAACCGGAAATGCAACACCGCCGCCAGTCGGTCACTGGCAAATCAAACCTAAAAAGGAAAATAGTATGAACAAATCTGAACTTATCGCCAAAATCGCTGAGAAAAGCGGACTTAATCAAAAAGATGCGGGTAAAGCATTGGATGGGTTGACGCAAGCAGTCTCTGACGCATTGGCAAATGGCGAAAATGTGACATTGGTTGGCTTTGGTACCTTCTCGGTCAAAGAACGTGCCGCTCGCACGGGACGTAATCCACAGACTGGTGAAGAAATCCAAATCGCGGCTTCAAAAGCGCCAAGTTTTAAGGCAGGCAAAGCGTTTAAAGATGCTGTGAAATAGCGTTTAAACCCGTTTAAATCAATAAAAAAGACCAGTTTTTAATTGGTCTTTTTTGTTTTATACTAACATTAGGCAATGTAAAGTTAGGTATATTTTCAATAATTGTTTTCGTTGGAGTCATAAATGTCTAATGCTGTTAATCATGTAGTCAGAATGGGTAAAGCTGTCAATTTCACTTATACAATTGCCTATCAAGAAAAATCTCTTACAGAAGAGCGTAGTGTCTTAATAGATAAAAATATAGATTTAAATAATGAAGATGATCTTGAAAAAGTTAGACATATTATTGAAGATTTGATTATAAAAGAAATACCAGAGAAGTTTTTAAATGTTAAATTCAATAATGATGCTGAGAATAATATTAGTATAAATTTTTATATTACAGAGGTTAGTGATATCAGTGTTGATTTTAATTTGCTAAAAAAGTAACGAAATATGGATAAAATTTTATTTGAATTAGAGATGTTTTGTGAAATAGCTGACCGTAAAAAGTCAATTTTGATTATACCAGCTATTTGGCTAGTATTTGGCATGGTTGTCATTATGCTTTATTTAAGAATAATTGAGTTTATATATGATAACCAAGATGTCCCATTTATGAAACCGTTTGCAGATATAGCTCTTAGTCATCCGCTAGCAGTCTATGTTGCGATTGTATGCATATTTTTCTATACGACTTTTGATTTGATGGTATTTCTATATAAAAAAGAAAAACGTCGGCTTTACAAAATTTTTTAAGGCTGAACCACTGAACTCAATCATCTAACCCACGAATAGCCAAACTGCCAAAATGCTCATAAATTCCTTTATGAGCATTTTTTTATGGCAACTTTTTCAGACCTTAGCAAACAACGTATGGATGGCTTACATCCTACACTGCAAAAAATCCTTAATCGTGCCATCACCATCAGTCCACAAGATTTTATGGTGCTTGAAGGCGTGCGAAGTGATGAACAATGCTACATCAACTATGGCAAAGGTCGAACCGTTGCCCAGTGCACAGCAAAAGGCGTCCCTGCTAGATATGCTAAACCATCATTAGCCAAGGTGACTTGGCTCAATAATCCACTGTCATCCAAGCATCGCAAACAAAAAGATGGTTATGGTCATGCGGTTGACCTTGTGCCTTATCCTGTTGATTGGAATGACTTAGCTAAATTTGACACCATCGCCAAAGCTATGTTTGAAGCCCAAAAGCAATTGAAAGCTGAAGGCGCTATCCCTGCATCAATGTATCTGCGTTGGGGTGCAAACTGGGATGGCGATGGCAACTATCGTGAAAAAGGCGAAACTGACAGCCCGCATTTTGAAATCTAAGGGGGGAAACATGAAATTTGAACTTGTACCGAAATGGCAAACAGGCTGGAAATGGTTTAGTAACTGGGCATTTATGCTGATTATGTTTTTGGCAACTGTACCCGTGCCCCCTGAAGTCATTGCCTTGTTGCCGCCTACTGTCCAAAAGCACTTAATCGCAATCGTGGCTATCTGTGGTTTGATTTTACGCTTTGTCAAACAAGCACCACCCAAGACTTTTGAGGTGGAAAAGAATGGGTGACATTATTGACCGTGCCAACCTTGAGACGGACGCCTGGACAGCCGAGCGCATCCGTCAAACGACCAAAGGGCAAACACCCAATGATATCAGCGACTGCATAGTATGTGGCGAACCGATTGGCGAAAAACGTAAGCAAGCCCTACCGTGGGCAGTGCGCTGCATAAATTGCCAGACAGCAAAGGAAGGCAAAAAATGAACGATGCAATGATGGTGCTAATTATTAGTACCGTGGTCGGTCTGATCAGTACGATTTTTTGGCGCTGGGTTAGCACAGTCAGTGATGGCAGTAAAGACAACACCAAAAAGGTTGATGATCTACGCACTGATTTGACCAGTTTTAAGCTTGAAGTGAGCCAAAACTATCAAAGCAAGGCAGATGCTCACCGTGATATGCAAACCATCATGGATGGCTTAAAAGAAATTAAGGTCGAAGTCAAAGAAGTGGGCAATAAACTCGACAAAAAAGCAGATAAGACGTAAGGCACTATTTAAAAAGGCAACTAGCAATGGCACACGACAAAGACAAAAAACAAACGGTACGCAAGATGTATGTCTTTGATGGCATTAGCCTGACGACCTGTGCCGTGATGGCTGAAATCAGCTACTCCACTGTTCAACGATGGAAAAATGATGCCAAAAAAGCAGGTGATGACTGGGATGCGGTGCGAGCGGCTCATACTTTGGCAGGTGGCGACTTGGAGGACATTAGCCGTCAAATCATGACCGAGTTTGTCATTGCTTATAAAGCCCAGATGGAAAAACTCAATTTTGATGAAACATTGACTGCCAAGCAACGGGTCGAGATGTTGGCGTCACTGGCGGACAGTTATGTTAAGACCGTGGCTGCAAACAAAAAGACTATGCCGCAAACCAGTAAGCTTGCGGTTGCTTTCGAAGTACTGGATAAGTTCAAAGATTATGTGATGCAAAACGCCCCAGAAATCGCCCCAAAGTTTGCTGAAATGCTTGTACCGTTTGGTGAGCAAATGGAAAAAGAGTTGAAATAAGCCATCTAAGCGATGGTAAATAATCTCAAGTACGAAAAAGCTATGTCTTTGACTTTCTAAACCATCTATGCGATGGATAATCTAAATTATAACGGGTCAAAAGTGAAATCTAAAGAATTTTTAACCAGTCTTACCAAACTTGCCGAATCGCTACGCCAAACGATTGAAGCGAGTTTCACGGGTTGGGATGATAACCCCAATTCGATAGCCGAGCGTCGAGCAAACGTCTTTGACCCAGTGGGTGGCTTTAAATACTTTCTTGCGCATTACGTCCCGCACTATATCCGCAATCCGGAACTGTCGGAACTGCATAAGTACCTGCATAAAGTACTGCCTGAAGTGGCAAGCAACCCCGAAAGTTGTCTGGAGGCCATCGCTGCCCCCCGTGGTGAAGCCAAATCAACCATTGTCAGCCAGTTATACACGATTTGGCGGATTATCACCGCAAAAACCCATTATACGCTGATTGTGATGGACAGTATCGACCAAGCCTACCCCATGCTAGAGGCAATCAAAGCCGAACTGGATAGCAACCCGCGTATCAAAATCGACTTTCCCGAAGTCTTTGGGCAAGGTCGAGTGTGGCAAGCAGGGTCAATCATCACCGCCAATAACATCAAAGTACAAGTCGCTGGCGCTGGTAAAAAACTCCGTGGTTTGCGTCATGGGGCATATCGTCCTGACCTTGTGGTACTGGATGATATCGAAAATGATGAAAATGTGCGAAGCCCCGAACAGCGGGACAAACTGCATACTTGGCTAAAAAAGACCATCATGCCATTGGGTGCCGCGGGGGAAAAGCTTGACATTATTTATATCGGTACGATTTTGCATCATGATAGTGTGCTGAATCGCACGTTGGATAATCCTGCTTGGCGGTCGGCTCGGTTTAAAGCCATTCTCAAATTCCCCGATAACATGGCATTGTGGGATGAATGGGAGGCGCTATTTAAAGCCAAGCGCCTTGATGAAGCTGAAGCCTTTTATCAAAAAAACAAGAAGAAAATGGATAAAGGGGCGATTGTCTCATGGAAAGCCCGTCCGATTATCGTCTTGATGAAAATCCGTGCCCGTGATGGACATGATGCGTTTGATAGCGAATATCAAAATGACCCGACGGCTGGCGAAAATGCGCCATTTGCCAACTCAATCCATTATTGGCATGAACTGCCAAGTAATTTGATGATATTTGGGGCGATTGACCCATCGCTGGGCAAACAAGGCAAAAAGCGTGACCCTAGTGCGATCGTCATCGGTGGCTATCATCGGGAAACGGGTAAACTATACATCTTGGTAGCGGATATCAAAAAACGCCTACCTGATAGGATTATATCGGACATCATCCACTATCAACGCAAATATAGCTGCCTTGTTTGGGCGGTGGAATCTGTGCAATTCCAAGAGTTTTTCCGCACTGAATTAATTAAACGCTCGGCAGCGGCACATATCCATGTGCCTGCCATGCCCGTTGTACCCCATAGTGACAAGCTATTGCGGATTGAAACGCTACAGCCACACATGAGTAATGGCTATCTATTACTGCATACCGAACAAAGTACCTTGATTGATGAGTTTAAACATTTCCCTAAAGGTGAGCATGATGACGGTGCTGATGCGACTGAAATGTGCTGGAAGCTGGCTACGACCTATATGCAAAGTAGCCAAATGACGGACATCAATATACCAGAGCCGAGTATGTACCAAATGAATATGGGTAATTTTGGCTCATTTAATAGTTGGATGAATTAAAAATGGCAAAAAAGAAACAACAGATTGACCAAAACACGATTGTCGTGGCGTTTGATTCGGCAATGGACACGTTTACCCAAGCGTCGAGTACCGACCAATTGCTTGCTGAAACCGGCAAAAGCCGTCAGCAGCTGCTTGATACGGTCACTCGTGATGATGAGGTCGAAGGCTGCCGTGAAGACCTGCGTACCGCTATTTTGGCAGAGCCGTGGCGTCTGTATGCGTTTGATGACAGCGTGCCTGAAGCGACCATCAATATACTGTACACGTTGGTGCGAAAATTTAGCAAAGAGTTTGCTGAGCTTGCAATCCTTGCCAAGTTTGGCGGCTATATGGTTGCTGAATACGTGTTTAAAAAAGAGCCAAATGGATTTTTGACCCTAGATAAAATCCTATCAAAAGATGGCGAACTGGATAAGTACGTGCCACAGCGTGACGGTGAGATGTTATACAAAGGTGAGATGGATGAAATCGCTATCGACCAAACGCTCAAGTACCTGGTATTAAAATCCAAAGCCACGCCTGCCAATCCAGCCGGTGAGCTGATGATTATCCGTATCTATCCAGCGGTTGCTCTGCGTAACCGTGACTGGGCGTATGCGGGGCAGTTTATCGCCCGCTATGCGGTACCTTACATTGTAGGTAAGCAAGGCGGCTATACCGACGTCAAAGTATTTACCAATTCGCTTTTTGGGTTTTTGAATGGCGGTGCAACAGGCATCGGTAAAGATGACGATATTCAAATGCACCAGTTAAGCGGTGACGGATCAGCATTTGAAATTTTTGAGCGCATGGCGAACCGTCGCATCCAAAAGCTACTACTGGGGCGGGTAAAAACCAGTGAACTGACTGGTGGCAGTCGCTCGGCTCAAGAAACTGACGATAAGGTACGTGAAGACCGTGTCAGTGCCTATCTTGACCTGATGACCGAAGGCATCCAGCACGCGATTAATGCGATTATTGCGGTAAATAGCCTCTGGGGTGTGCCTATCAATGCCCCGCAAGGAATTTGGTTTGAGTACTTATCCAAAAATCCACCGAATAAAATCTTGGCGGAAGTGGTCAAAATCTATAGCGAAACCGGCAGCGTTCGCATGACCAAGGCATTCTTTACCGATGTGGTCGGTTGGGATGAGAAGCATTTTGAGATGGTTGAGCAACCTGACGCAAGTGGTCAGCAGCTATCGCAATCGCCCCATGCGACACAGCCTACCACGTTGCCACACCCGACTGCCCCAACGAGTCAGCCAGACGGCCATGTTGATTTGGGTAATCAGCAATTCGTATTTGCTGAAAAGCCTGTGGAAGACCCAATGCCAACAGACATGGAAACCAAAATCGGCAAGTCAAAATTGAGCGCTATCTTGTCTATCTTAAATGACAGTGACGATTATCAGCAGTTTAGCCAAAGCTTGAATAATTTGACCTTGCCCGATGGTGGCATGGCGGAAGATTTGGCGGATAAAACGACGGATAGTTACCTGAAGGGACTGGATGGTCATGTGAATGAAAATGGCGAAAATCAGTTATAAGGTGTGTTATGCCAGATAAAACCAAAGACGAACACGGCTATACGCCCGATAATTATCAGCCCTTGCCAAACAAAGAAGCGATTGTCCACTTTAATGGTAAAACGCTATTGACCGCTGAAAGTTATCTTGATGTCAAAGCGTATGAACACGCCTTGGCATTTACCGTGGCGGGGCTGATGGATGAAGACTTGCTCAAAGATGTGCGTGATGCCGTCGCTTCAGCGATGGAGAATGGCACAGATTTTAGGGAGTTTAAACGCACGTTAAAGCCGTATCTCATGGCTAAGGGTTGGCTGGCGGAAACATTGGATGATGGCACGCAGCAGCTAGTGGCAGGGTCAAACAGACGATTACGAACAATCTACAGTACCAATTTGCAAACCGCCTATAGCGCTGGGCAATGGGAGCGAATCCAACAGACTAAAGAATTTTTGCCGTATCTGCAATATATGCCAAGCGTGTCAGAAAATCCACGGCTTAGTCATAAGCGTTATTATGGGCTATGTCGCCCTGCCGATGATGCGATTTGGCAATCTATCATGCCACCCAATGGCTGGGGCTGCAAATGCTGGGTGAAGCAGCTTACTAAACGCCAGGCGCAAAAGGTGGGTATCTCCGAAGAGAAGCCGCTGGAGATGGAAGACTACAAAAACCCTAAAACGGGTGAAGTGTCAAAAATGCCTGTGGGGGTTGATCCAAGTTTTGCCCATAATCATGACCGCTTTACCGCATTGATTCGATCGGCGGAAGATAAACATGGTCGGTTGTTTGCCAATAATCTAAAAGATGAAGCTCAAAAGCTAATGCCTGCCACGTTGCCTGTGGCAAGCGGTGAAACAGTGACCGATACTGTTAAACCAGCTGTCAAAACGCCTGAACAACCCCAGCCAACGCCAGAAACCGAGATTAATTGGGATGAATTAATTTCTCAATGGCTAGAATATGATGTTGAAAGTAGTAAATTGGGGCAATATGAGTACGCCTATAAACGGCTTGATAAAAAGAAATTCCCTTTAAGTAAAGAAGAATTTATTGCGTTACGCCATTATACGGCTAATGGGTTTAAAGACTTGAATAGATACTTGCGGGGTGATTTGCCCGCGGATAGTGATATACAAACACTATTTGACAATGTGGAAAAACTGCTTAATAATGGGCTTGAAAAGTTGCCTTTATATAAGGGTAAAAAGGTTGTTCGGCGAATTGAGCTTAATTCGGAACAAATAAGTGAGTATAATACTGCTTATGAAACAGGTGAAAACATAACCTTTACTGCCTTTAGTAGCACAACAACCAATGCCAAAGATGTCGTGGTTGGTGGTCAAGGAAATGTGCGTTTTGTAATTAAGCATAAGACAGGTCGAGATGTGCGTAAACTAAGCCATTATGAATCTGAAGGCGAGGTTTTATTAGGAACACCGACCAAATACAAAGTTGATAAGGTCGAAGACCTTACCACTAAAAAAGGTTATGTTGAGATACATCTAGAAGAAATTGCTAATGAATGAAATTGAGTTAAAAGACTTAGCTGAAGAAAGATACTTGGATATTAGTAATAGTGTCCTTGCCTTGAGTATCGAGCGTCAGAAAGTGTTAGCTCAGAACCAAAACATGACGTTAGAAGAATACCAATTGGCGGTATTAGATGAGTTGGAAGATGCAAAATTTGAAGATGACTCAGAGCCTTTGACACTTAGGGAGTATCTTGACCAACAGCCACTAGATCAACGCTATCATGCCGCTGGATGGTGCGGTCGTGTTTATATGGGTGATGCAAGCCAATTAGAAGTATTGCAAAAAGCAGGCTATAGTCAAGATGAAATTGACGAAATTGTAAAATCCCAAACAGTCGCCTAATCAAATCCCCCAAAATAACCCACTTTTTCAGTGGGTTTTTTAACGCCCATCATAAACCCATCTATAATAGCGTTTAAAACCCGTTTAAATTGCGCCAGAAACGTTTAAAAGAATTAAGACGCATATTTGCTTATCTAAAATCTAAATGCGCTAAAAACGCCTTAAAATCTCATCTATCAAAAAACCACTGTTTCAATCCACATCTGTATTTTACAGACGAATTTAAATCTTATCATGAAACCACTGAACTGCATCATCTAACCGCAAAAAATCCACCATTCCATAATAGGCTCATCAAAATTTAATCCAAAAATTAATCACTTTGGAAAGCCTATGCCAAAAGCCACTAAAAGCACCAAAACCAAGCCCCACGTCTATCTGTTTAGCGATGTGACCGTTGCCCCACCCAAAGACGGCAGTGCGCCGCGTCAGTTTAGCGGGGTTGCTAACTCTGGTAAGCCATTCAACTACTATGGCGTGCGGGTCATCGTTGACTTGGAAAACTTGAGCTTTAGCGACAAAGTCCCTGCACTGGTAGAACATGAGCGCAGTAAACGGGCAGGCTTTGGCGTACTGTCAGTCGAAAACAACCAACTAATGATTAACGGTACGCTTTTGGACAATGACTTTGGCAATGAAGTTGCTGATGATGCCGATGCCGGTTTTCCTTGGCAGATGTCCGCCCATGTCATTGCCGAAACCGAAGAGAACTTAACAGGCAATAGTACCGCTATCATCAATGGTCAGACCGTGACCGCGCCAATTACCATCTTACGCAATTGCCGAATCCCTGAAGTGTCATTTACCCCGACTGGTGTGGACTCTGAAACGTCCGCGGTTATCTTGGGCGATGACGGAAAAACCCAATTATCAACTCCGCAAAAGGACAATACCATGACCCTAGAAGAAGCCCTAGCTGAAATCGAAAAACACAAAGCTGCTCAGGTAGAGAAAGATAACCGTATCAAAGAACTTGAAGACGAAAACGCCAAGCTCAAAGCGTCTGAAGCGCAAGCCAATGTCGATGCCCAATTAAGCCAAGCAGGTTTTAGCAAGTCTGAAGACGGCAAATGGCAAGGCGTATCAGATACGACTTATCAAGTGCTATTGTCGCAAGATGCAGACAAAGCCCGTGCAATGATTGGTGACTTAAAGCTATCACAACCTAATCGTCAAGACGCGCCCGGTTATCTATTTGGTGAGCAGCATAAGCCAAATGGTAACGGCATCAACCAAGGCGGTAATCAATTTAGCAATAGTTTGGTTGAAAATGCCAAGGCTCGAGCGGGCAATAAAAAAACCTTTATCTAACCCTTATTGGGCGTATGTCTTACGAAGCAGTGCTTCTGCCTTATAGCGAATAAATTTAACAAAATCAGAAGGACAAACACCATGCCACAAACATTTGTAACGATTGGCGATTTGCTCAAGGATGAAGCATCCACAGGCAATCGTATGGATATCCCTGCCCCCACAGGCTTAAAAGCGGGTGAGCTGGTTGAATATACCCCACGGGGTCAGTATCTGGTCGCCTTGACCGATGAGACCTTTGGTAAAACCTTGGTACAGCCGTTTAACTGTGTGATTTTTGCCGATAACATCAGCGAAGCTAGCCTAGAGGCTCATAGCTTAACGGTGCAAGACTTGGCGAATCAAGGTGAGGCTCACGGTATTAAGTACATTAGCCTTAGCAAAAACATTGTGCCTGTAGCTCCTACAACTGGAACGACAGGCGGCACAACTAGCCCTTAATTTTTTGACAGTTGATTTTTTGGGCGTAGGTGATACGCCCAGCTAACCAAAACTCTTTTTATGCAAGGAAAAACCTATGCCTTTATCTAATAATGCCACGTATGGCGTTGTACCGATGACCGAGTCAATCAACAACTTGCCATCGATGCCGACCCAAATCCGTGAATCTGGCTTGTTCGTGCCTGACTATTTGACGACCACTTATGTGGATGTTGAATCTAAGAGTAATCAGCTAACCCTAGTACAGTCTGCCACCCGTGGCACGCCTGGTAAGCCTGTGAATGAAACCCGTGGCGGTAAAAAAACTTTTGAAACCGTGCATCTACCTAAAGATGACGTGGTGCGTGCTGATGACGTGCAAAACGTCAAAGCCTTTGGCACAAGTAATACGGCAACGGCTGTCAATGACAAGGTCAATGCCAAGCTTGAAGGTATGAAAAGTGATATTGACTATACCCGTGAGCATCTGCAACTAGGTGCATTACGAGGTAAGCTGCTCGATGCTGATGGCTCGCTACTTTATGATTTTTATAAAGAGTTTGGCATCCAACGTCCGACCTTTACCCTTAACTTAACCAACAAAGACGCTGATATTGGCGGTCAAACTGACAAAATGCTACGCCAATTACTGCGTGCGTTAAGTGGTGATGTTTCAACCGGTTGGATTGCATTTGCGGGTGAAGACTTTATGGATGCGTATAGCTATCATCCTGCGATTAAAGCCTTATATGACCGCTATAAAGAGTCAGTCGGTCAATATACTGGTAGTGTAACCGCCAATATGGCATTCCAACATCGTGGCGTTACCTTTGTGCCTTATTTACACCAGTTCGGCTCAGAAGTGGATATTAAACCTGATGAAGCTTTGATTGCACCATTAGGCACACGCAAAACGCTCAAAGAGTACTTTGCCCCTGCTGATTTTAACGAAACAGTTAATACGTCTGCTAAACCGTACTATGCTGCTCGTGAGCCTTTGAAATTTAATAAAGGTTGGCAGTTACATGCACAATCTAATCCGTTGCCGATTGCGTTGCGTCCTAAAGCATTGGCAACGCTGAAGATGTCTTAATCAGAATTGATACCCTAGCCACAAGGGCGGTATAGCCGATACTGTGGACAGTGCCAGCGGACGGTGCATTGTGAGCAAAAACATCCGCAAGTTAAGCCGTAATGCTAACAAGCAGACCTCCGACGGTGATTAACTCGGCTAGCCCACGATACGGGCGACCCTATTATGTTAAAGGATAAACCCATGATTAATAAATTACACCGTTTTGAAGCTTATTGGCATTTAATCCCACGCAATGAGCGAAATAACCGTAAAACCAAAGCTAAACGCAAATAAGGAATAGCAATGGACAATCAACACAAAAAAATTAAAGGCTATCGTGAGCTGACCCAAGCCGAAATTGACTTGATGAATGAAGTTAAGGCAAAAGGCGTTGAATTGGGTGAATTGGTCGAAAAACTGATAAATGCTGACGGCTTAGACAAGCGTTGGATTAGCATTGGTAAAACTGACTTACAAACAGGCTTGATGGCGTTGGTGCGTGGTATTGCACAACCAGAAACGTTTTAAGGTAAAAAATGATTACGCTAAACGACTTAATCACCCGCTTTAACAAAGACAACGAGCTTGCCGAGTTGACCGACCGTGAGAACTACGCTGACATCGATGTCGCTGTGGTCAATATGGCTATTCGTGATGCTGAAGGCGTGGTCGAGTCTTATCTTAATGCCGTGGGGTTGGTCAAGCGTAGTCTGGGCGGTGAGCTACTCTACATAGCGAGCGCGACTGTCCCTGAAGCATTGCAGTCAAAAACCTGTGATATTGCCCGCTGGTACCTACACGACGACCAAGTCACCAGCGAAGTACAAAAACGCTATGATGAAGCAATTAAGTGGTTTGAGCGGGTGCAAAAAAACCCTGCCATGCTCACAGGCATTGATGACAAAAACGGCAACACCGATGGCATCAATAGCGGTATTGCAGTAATGGCAAACCCCACACCCAATATGTGGAAAATCTAATGCAAATAGACATTACTCATGATATCCCTGCATTAAATGAGCATTTAACAGCCCTGCAACAGCGATTAAACGGTAATTTAACGCCATTGATGCAAGCGATTGGCTCGGTACTAGAAGGCTCAACCCGACAACGTTTTGCCGATAAGCAGTCACCCAATGGCGTGGCATGGGCGGTGCTGATGCCAGCCACCGTGAAAGCCAAAAATGGGCGTAGCAATATCTTGGTAGATAGTGGCGACTTAATACGCTCTATCACGTTTCACGCGACTAGTGACAGCGTAGTGATTGGTACAGATAGACCGTATGGTAAGTACCACCAGACAGGGACTAAAAAAGCCAATGGCACTACCAAGATGGTCGCCCGTCCGTGGCTTGGGCTGTCAGAACAGGATAAAAGCGATATTGGCGATTTAATTAATGACTTTTTGGCAGGTGAGATCCGTTAAAAAATTGCATCGCAATTTTAGGATCGCAAGGGAATTGCCTTAAATGGCAATTCCAAAGGAGAGAAAATGAGCTTACCCCTTTGGCACGATGATTTATTTGCCTGTTATCCAGCCATGATTGAGCGCCTGCAAACGCTGGTCAAAGATGGCACGGTAAAAATCATCAAAGAAGCTGATGATATCAGCGACTTATTCCCAGATGGCGAAGGTGGCTCACGTCGCTTGCCACTCGATGGCGCGATTTATGTCATCTTTGACAGTGTCAACCCAACGGGCGACAGCAACGACAATGGCAAGAATCAGGAACACGAAATCGGCTTTAGCCTTGTCTATACCGTCAAAAAATATAACTTTCGGGGCTTGTCTGGCATGTCTGTGGGAAAGGTGTTGGCACGCATTGGCAAATGTATGAATGGCTTTGAGCCTGCCAAAAATGGTCGTACCTTAACGCTATCACCCTTTGAGCAACGTAACCCACTGCCTGTACAGTACAAAAACGGATTTGGTTATTTTAGCTTACGCTATGTCACGACCGTGGCGACGTATGCAACTGATTTTGACTAACAATTTAATTTTAACAACCACAAGGAATAAATCCTATGGCATTACATGGTAAAAAATACTCGGGTGACTTACTGGGTCGTAAATATGGCAGTAATGATGCGTTTCAGCCACTCGGCAACGTGACTGAGTTAAAGACTGACGCGAAAGTCAAAGAAGATACGCTACCTAGTACAGGGCGTGAAGACTATGGTCAACCGATTGACAGCGAAATCACCCCAGAACCGACCACGATTAGCTTAAAATTTAATACTTTTGATAAATTTGGCTTGGCACGCGCACTGATGGGTGAAGCGGTTGATTTGACCACCGCGCCTGTGACATTTGCCGATGAGTCTCACAAGGTTAAACTGGGCTGGATTGACCTTGCCAACGATGACATTGATACTGCCAACTTTACCTTAAAAGACAGCACGGGTGCGACGGTAGATCCAACGCATTACGAATTAAATCCACGCCTTGGCATGGTGCGTTTTACTGAGTTGTCCACGTTGGCATCGGATTCAACCTTTACCGTTGATGGCAAGACTAAAGGCTCGGCGGGTTTTCAGATTGATGCCAACACGCTGCAATCGCTACCGCTTGAGCTGAAACTTGATGGTAAAGACCGTATCACGGGAAAAGATGGTAACTTATGGATTCCGCATACCAATTTGTCGAGCGACGGCAGTATTGATTGGTTTAGTGATAAGTGGTGGGAAAACGGCTTCAAAGGCACGCTGATTAAAGACGAAGGTAAGCCAACCATGCGTTTTAAAGAGCTAAATACCACGGCTTAATCGTCACGTTTGATGTTAGAGAAAATAAAAACCGCCTTAGGCGGTTTTTTTACTTGTAACAACTTATTGCAATTACCTTTAGAATGCTATTTCACAATAGTTTAGAATAAGATTATTAAAGTAGCAAATTTACGACATAAGTTGTCGTATGTTGTAAAAGTTTTATTTAATAATTTGTGTTATTAGAGGATAATAAATTGAGTAGAAAGCAACATAAACCTAGGACTGCTTATTACAAAATTGCAAAAATTGGTAATAATCTATTGCTAAGTTCTTTACTATCTAAGGCCTTTACTGAAGAAAATTGCAAATTTCCTAAGCCTGTCAATAGACATTATATTCCTGTACATGGCTCTGAAGACTTCTATGTTCTAAATAATGTCTCAACGTTAAAAGGCATGTTCTTTGGTGAATTAGTCTTTATTGAAAAAGATAAGTTTCAAACAGTTATTCAAATGGACGATGCGTTAGATATTTATAAAACAACCACTGTTACGGTTGATAATGTAAATATTGAAGGCTTAAATGAAAAAGAAATTCAAAATTTTAAAAAAGAATTTGTGGATAGTACGCTTTACTTTGGAGTAACTGGCAATCATATTGCTGTTATTCAAAGCCCAGCTATTAAGACTAAACATTTAGCAGAATATCTAGCCTATATGTTAGGTGAGCATCAGGCAAATTTACTTAGTGATAAAGTTATTATTTTTAAGGATATACCTAGTGAAGAAGCCAAGAAACAACAAAAAAAGCATAAGCCTAAATCAGTAAAGATCAGCCAGCATCTAGTGCCAAATCCGAAAGCTGATAATTCGAGTGGTCAATCTGCAAATTTTAGTTTAGATGGCGCAAATAATAAGCTTTGGGATGCAATTACAGAAAGCTTAGGACTCACTAATCAAGCAAGTAAAAAACTAAAACAAAATATGAGAGGTGATAATTTTATAGTTGATATAGTTCTAAGAATTAAAGGTCAAACTAAGGATGTATCAGATAGTGGTCAACAGCTTTTAGATACTATCTCAACATCGCTTAGTAATCTGGATGATGATGATTATGAGATTGAGTATGCTGGCGGTGCAAAATTGACAGCTGGACAATTTAGGTTAAAGAAAAATATTAGGCTTGAAACAATAAATAACTCTGTAAATCATATTAAGTTAATGAATGACTTATATGATTTTTTAGAAGCAAACATTTCTGACGCCAAGGAATAGACTATGTTAAGACTTAAAGATGATAGAGGGGTTTTTAATTTGCCAATGGTTATATTAACCATTGCTTTAACCTTTATCGCTTTAAGTTTGGCATTTATTAATAGGGTAGTGTTCAAAAAACTGTGTCATTTCACTAAACTATTCACAATAGAAGGAATGACACCATGCAAAACTTTGACTTTAACGAAGCCTTAAAAGCTATTCAATCTGGTAAACCCATCACAGGCAGTGATGGTGTCCTTGCCCCGCTCATAAAGCAACTCACCGAAGCGGCACTATCGGCTGAGATAGACAGCCACCTTGAGCAAAACCCAAGTAACAATCGCCGTAACGGCTACAGCAAAAAGACCGTCAAATCAGCCGTTGGCAGCTTTGAGCTTGAAACACCACGTGACCGCAATGGCGAATTTGAACCTGTCTTGGTTAAAAAGCATCAGACTAAGCTCACCCCTGAAATTGACAACCGCATCCTATCGCTGTTCTCGCATGGCATGAGCTATACCGCCATCAAAGACCACATTACCGAGATGTATCAGCTAGAAGTCTCAGAAGCCACCATTAGCAATATTACTGATAGTCTTATCCCACAGCTTAAAGCCTGGCAATCAAGACCACTCGATAGCGTTTATCCGTTTGTCTGGCTCGATGCCATCCACTACAAGGTTAAAGACGAAGGACGCTATGTTAATAAAGCTGTTTACACGCTGTTAGCACTCAATACTGAAGGTCGTAAAGAACTTATTGGGCTATACTGCTCTGAAAGCGAGGGAGCGAACTACTGGCTATCGGTACTCACTGATTTACACAATCGTGGCGTACAGGATATTCTGATTGCCTGTGTTGATGGCTTAAAAGGTTTCCCTGAAGCCATTCAAGCCATATTCCCTAATACTGAGGTGCAATTGTGTGTGATTCATCAAATCCGTAACAGTATTCGTTATGTGGCAAGTCGTGACCAAAAAGCCTTTATGCGGGATTTAAAGCCTGTGTACAAAGCTGTGAATAAAGAATCTGCTGAGTTAGCACTTGATGAGCTCGATAGGCTATGGGGCAGTAAGTACCCTGCGGTGATTGCTTCTTGGCGAGATAAGTGGCATTTGCTCAGTGCCTATTTCAAGTACCCCGAAGCGGTTAGAAAACCCATTTATACGACCAATGCGGTTGAAGCGGTTCATCGCCAATTTCGTAAGTTGACCAAGACTAAGGGAGCGTTCCCAAATGAAACTAGCTTGCTTAAATTACTGTATGTTGGTATGTTAAATGCGTCAGAGAAATGGACAATGCCAATTAATAATTGGGGGCAAACAATGATGCAGTTGTCTATCCATTTCCCTGGTCGATTAGATGATATGATTAATCTTTAATTCACTTGACACAGAGTTTTGAACGCCCTCATTAATAGTCCTTACCTATTAAAAATTGATTTTAAGTGGTTTCAGACCTCAGCCTTTTTTATTGTTGCTTTAATTGCACAAATGTTTTTTAAGCTAAATGATACTAAAGATTTGACCAAAGTTACTGAGAGCGAATTTAATAATATCAAGGATGATATCAATGATCGTGTTTCACGGCTTCTTAAAGTATTGTTATTTTATTTTTTGTCTGCGGTAATATTAAGTGCTATACATGGCACTATAGCTAGCCTTTTAGGTGAGAAAAATAAAATATTAACAATTGAAGAAATTAATTTTATTAAGAGATTCTATCTTTTGTCGTTATCCTATGTTGTAGCGTGGTTATTTAGTGTTTGGAACGCTTATACATTATATATAGAAATTTCAGAATTGAAATCTGAAATTGCACAGGGTGAGATTGATAAAGAAGGCCGTAAAAAGGCTGTAGAGCGACTAATAGGAAAAGCTAAATAAATCTACTGAACACCATCAACTAACGCCAATTGACTATCACTGCCAAAATACCGCTATCACTATAGCGGTATTTTTTTGGATAACGGTCTATGTCAAATTGGACACTCAAACGCAACGACAACGGGCAAACGCTTGAACTGCACCGCCAATACAAATGGTCGGATGAATACGGCTGGACGCCAGTTGTGCAGTCAAGCCCTGTCATCACGCTATCGGGCGCTGTCGATATCCAGCAAGGCACACTACTCGCTAATCGACCTATCACATTAGACAGTAAGCACGTATGGATTGAGCGTCAAATCGTGCAACAACTACAAGCTTGGGCATCGGTACCAGAACTGACCTTTACGCTAACTCATCCAGACGGGCGCACATTCAATGTGATGTTCCGCGCACCGTTTATTGACAACGTGTCAGAGATTAAGCCTGTCCGTCCAGAAGACGAACTGCCCACCGACAAGATGAAAGCTAATATCCACTTTCGCACCGTTTAAATGCCCTTTAAACAAGGATTAAAGACACACCATGGCAACAGCACTTAAAACAAAAGTAAATCAGCGAGATTTAAAAATCTATCCGTCTGAGCGTTTAACGCAGACCGACGATGGCGGCGGCATGCCATTAGGCACGCCATTGACCGGTGCGCTTAATGAGTTGTTTCAGCCCATCTCATCTATTGCTCGCGTTAATGGTGCGTTTTATGCCGTGCTTGAGTATCTAGGCGTATTACGTCCAGATGATGAGCCGTTAATCGGTGCGTTTGCTGCAATCACTAAGCCGCCTAGCGACCCGACTGTTAGCTATTTGATGTCAAAAGCAGGGCGTTTTGGTGAAAGCCGTGCTGAAGCATTGGCGCGAATTGAAAGCTTTAACACTGCGACTACTAAAAGCAGAATGACGCTGCTATCGACAAATTATGCCAACTCTCGTGTGATACAAGTGTATCAGCGCGATAGCGAAGCCTTGCCATTGGTGGGTGATGTGCTTTGCTTAAAACAAGATAAGGATGGCTATCCAAACGTGTATCAGTATGTGCAAATCTCGCGTATTGTCAAAGCAGAAAGCCGTACATTTACGGTAAACACAACTGATTTTACTCGTACTGTCATACAGCTTGAAATTACCAGTAAACTTAAAACCGACTTTATTGGTATTGCTTACCCAGTTGAAGGTTATGCCGATGCTGTCTGTAAAGTCTATGATACTGCCGTGAGTGACGCGGGTATGTATTATGGTATCAAGCCACTTGCCGAAGCGATTGCAAAAGATGCTGCGACAATTAAAGTCACCGGCATCATGGAAAAGATTATTCCTGTCAGCACGGTTGAGAAAGCCTTAGTTGATACGCTAGTCAGTAAAAAAACCGTTGATATTGATGTTGGATATAACGGCAACAGCACAATCAAACAGGTAAACTCTTACCGCCACAGCTACAAAGAGGACATCACAGTCGCAAACCGTGGTTACACTTACACCGCGCAACTGTTAAATCCGATCAAAGGCTCAGTTAAAGCAGAGTTTTT
This sequence comes from Faucicola osloensis, assembly GCF_020041925.1. Classification (GTDB taxonomy): domain Bacteria; phylum Pseudomonadota; class Gammaproteobacteria; order Pseudomonadales; family Moraxellaceae; genus Faucicola; species Faucicola osloensis_D. Next base: position 2,381,323 of record NZ_CP083409.1, read on the forward strand.
AGTGCAGGGCACATGGTACGCACTCAACGATGATGGGAATGGCAAATTAGTCGGTACAATTGCAACCTATGGCACAGGTACGATTGACTACGCAACAGGCAGCGTAACGGTGCAGTGTGGCGAATTACCCGATATTGGCAGCGCATTGATTATCAGCTATAGCAAAAATGCTTACATCAAACCAGCTGCGCCAAAATTTGATGCGTATTTGCCAGTCGAGCTAACCAAAAAAGGCTATGGACATACGATTACAGTAGGGTCTAAAACCGCAACCGTGAAAGGCGATAAAATTGTCGGTGATTTTGGCGGGGTGTATGACTACGATAATCAAATGCTAAAGATTGAGCCGACCATCGATAAGACAAATGTTGTTGTTAATAGTAAGTCGCTAGCAAATGCTGTGATAACAGCGACTAGCAGTCAAGCATCAAATGGTAATACGATAATCACAATGTCAGCGCCTATTGTAAAAGGCACGCTATCACTTGTTTTGAGATTTTATTGGCTTGATGATAGCTATAATCCATCGCAACAGAGGTTTGTTAACATCCCATGCCACGATGATGGCTTGGGCAACTTGATTGCTGATAATAAAATAATTGGCACAGTGGATTACGCTGCCGGCAAGGCAACTTTATCATCTGAGTATCAAAAGGTTATATCTACTACCCATGTTTATGACCAAATACAAGTCGGCACATCTAGGCAGTACGCCAGTAATGGGGCAGCAGTATATACGCCTATATATGAGTCGGTTTACGTTAGAGACGAAATTAATACTGTTAAATGTTATTTTTATGACTTGCAAAGCACTAGCTATTTGACAGCAGATGGCGCGACACAATCCGAAACGATTGCTGTACCAGCAAATTTAAAGATTGATGTTGAGAAAAATCTTGTTGCTGATGTCCTAAGCTTTGCTATCGCTGGCAAGCTTTATCAGGAGCAAAATCTTAATATCATGCGCGATGGCGCAGTGGTTGGTAGTCGAGTGGGCGATGTAGTCACCTTGACCGATTTTGATATGTCAAAACCCGTCTTGCAAACGTTGCTTGTTAAAAATCAAGGCATTGATGACCGCGTTAAGTATCTAAGTTTTGCAACACCGCGCTTAAAAAATCAAAGTTTAAAGCTAAATATTGATGGCAACTTAGTAAGCTCAGACCCTAACGGTAATCTAATGCTAGGCGGTCAAAATATCGGCTCAGTTGACGCAGGGCGCGGCATTGTCATGCTTAATCTCGTAGATTTTGCAGATAGTATCACATGGCAAGGCGTGGCAATTAGTTATCTGCCTGTTGACAGCAACATTGTCAAAATCGACACGGTACGGCTACCGCAAGATGGGCGCGTGCCGATTTTTAGACGCGGCGATAGTATCTTAATCCGCAATGCTCAGACGGATAATCTAGGCAGCGCGTTTACGGGCGGGCAAACGATTAATCTATCGCGTAATGATGTTGACCGTATCAGCTTACTTGACGCAGACAATAAGCCTGTTTTGGGTGAGTTATGGGATTATGACTTGGACGCAGGCACGATTACGTTTAAGACAAGCATTGATTTGTCATCGTACAAAATGCCGCTAAAAGCCATCCACGCGCAAGAGCAGCGTAACCGTGTTGTCGATTTAGATATTGATGGCACGTTGTCGCTACTGTTTGCCGCTAATCGCAATTACCCGACTGAGGATACTTATGTATCAAGTTTGCTCATCGGTGATGATTTAGCGGTGCGCGTGTCTGTGCCTTTTACACAAAGAAGTTGGAATAACGTATGGCAAGATACGCCAAACGGTGATCAGCTTTTAAACAAGCTAAAACTCACCGATTACCCGATGATTTTGACAGATGACGGGGCAATCACTGATAGATGGATGATTAAGTTTACGTCTAGTAGTCAGTTTGAGTTATATAGCGAGGCGTTGGGGTTTGTCGGTAAGTTTGATGTGTTAACTAACTTAGCGCCAATTAACCCAGCTACAGGCAAGCCATACTTTACCATCGACAAACGTGCTTTTGGTAATCAAGCGCCGTGGGCGGCGCAAGATGTTATCCGCTTTAATACGTGGGGGACATTGATGCCAGTGTGGGTGCTATGTGCCGTGCAGCCAAACCCCAATCCACCAACGGGTGCGGATGGTTTTGAGCAATATTTATTTGGTGATACTACTGAAATTGTATAAGGATTAACTTATGAACTTAATCACGCCCGAACGTGTACCTGTTTCAGTTTATCGCTGGGACGATGCCAACGCACCTGTGTTAGATAAAAAAGCTAACTGTGTAGCAAGTATATTTAAAGCGTGCCTTGTGACAGGCTACGGTAGTAAGCAGCCCGCTGGTTGGTCAATGCCGTACGAGGATATGACGACCAATGTAAAAGTGATAAAACCGCCCATATCCTCGGAAAAAGATTATTTGATGCGATTGTCTGCTGATAATGGGCGTGCAATAACAGTGCAAATGTACGCTAATATGTCAAATATCAACACAGGTACACTTTTATTACAACTCGCGTCCCCTTACCGATACAACGGCAGCAGCTATGCGACAGGCAAATGGGTAATGATTGCATCAAGCCGTGGTTTTTGGTTTTTTACGGAGGTCCAAGATTACCTGCGCGCATATCCCGCACAAAAACAAGGGTCTTACTTATACATCGGGGATACTTGTAGCAATGCTAATGGTATTAAAAACAGTGCGCTAACGCATACAGGCGGTAGTTCAAGTACCACGAGTAACTCAGATTTTCACCCTATGTTTTACAATCAGGATGACACTCAATACAACTTATTAGGCAAGGTATATGACTATACGCTAAATAAAGCCTCAACAACAACTAAAAAATCCATGTTTGAAGGCATGAAAAACCTGTCAACCAATATACATTTAAGTCAATTAACGCTATATGCAAATAGTGATTTTTATGCTTTACCCGCTTTTATGCCGAGTAATGCAAACACTGATAATTATGATATTGTCAACGCAGGATTAAGATTTATTAATCATGCAACGGGCATTAGTCAAAACAATGACAGCGCGTCATCTAATTGCTATATACCAATCGACCACTGGGAGATGTGATGATTTTTCGCGTTTTTAATGTTGCTAATAATGACATTGGCGGGGCGGGCTATATCGCTGGTGCTAATAATGGTATTGTCACAATAGCTGGGCAGCCTACAGCAAGACAAATTGTAGTGCTTGATGCAAAAACTTTAACATTGCAAACAATTACAAAATCATTTGCAAATGGTCATTATCTTATTGCGGGGCTTAATCCTGACAATACCTATTTAGTTATATGTCGAGATTACAATAGAGAGTATGAGCCGGCAGTTTGGGACTACGTGACCCCTGCAACTGATTTGACAATACAGCAGCAACAGGAGTTGTGGCAATCATGGCAGACATCAACGTAAAACCCAATGCGCTGCCATTATCACTAACCCAAAAAATCAGTGAGCGTGTAGCAAGTAATGTTTTGCCGCTAAAGCTTAATCGCAAACTTGGCACGCTTGACGCGGTTGTTACACCCACTGACCCGACAACGCCAAAACGCACGATGTCAGGCGTTAGTATCGCTATGCAGGGTAGTACAGCAGTGGCGGTGGATATCGCAAAGAGTAGCAACAATTTGCAGCTTGCTATCGCTATCGCAGAGACTGCCCGCGCTTATCGTCAGATGGGCATTACTGTGGCGGATGATTATTGGTCGCTATTAAAGCCGTTTATTAATTTGGGTAATGCGACTGCTACCGAGTACAGCGATGTTGTCAATCTAGCAATGCAATTTGATAACTACTGGTATCAATACGCTCTGATTGCTAATGCGACACGCGTCAATGTGTCGGACACGGTTGGACTGGCAACGGTATTAATCAATGATAGCGCAAACGTAGTAAGTTTTGATAAACCGCAATTTGAGCCGCAGCAACCTGCTATCGGTTTAGCGACAACTTTACAAAACAATGGGCATGGCGTATTTATTGATAAAAGCAATCAATCACGTACTCAAGCCGCCGTGCCTGTGCCGTGGCGGTATTATGCGATACCCGATGAGACGCCGCCACCGATTGTTAATACATGTCGTATCAGACCGCCGTCTAGCCGTTTACCGCTGTCCTTGACCCGCAAGCGCACTGGCTTACCATCGTCACAATTACCCTTGCCATTAACGTGCTGGCATGACCAAGCCCCTACGTTTGTCCCCGATTTACGGAGTTATATTGTGTTAAATACAGTCACCGCGACACTAGGCGGCATTGCGATTGACCCCATCGACTTTAACATCAAAACTGACCTTGACAGCTACTGTTGGCAAGGTGGCATCAAAATCAGCGATAGCCAATATCAAAAGATTAAGTCTAAGCTTGATGTGGCACGGGGCAATGAGCCGCTAGTGATTGTCACGGTCAACAGTGTGTCGTATAGCTTTATCGCAGAGGAGATTAGCCGTAACCGCGTGTTTGGTAATTACTCGTATAGCATTAGTGGACGCAGTATCACGGCACAACTGGGCAAAGATTACGCACACAGCCAATCCTCAAATCAAGGCGGTACGATTAATCAAGATTTGTACGCCAGTCAAATTATCAATATGCAATTGGCTGATTTGCCTTTTAGTATTGACAGATTTGAGATTAAAGACTGGCTGATACCTGCGGGCACGCTAAATACCAGCAACCAAACACCGATTAGTATTATTAGCCAAATTGCCCAGGCTTGTGGTGCTGAAGCGATTAGTGACCCACTAGAGCCTAAATTGTCTATTATCCCGCGCTGGAAAAAGCCCGCGTGGGAAATGGCTACTGCCACGGCTGATTTAGTCATACCCATGGGCGTTGTGCAATCAATCAGCGACCAAAAAAGGGTAAGCCCACGTTATAACACAGTAACTTTAATTGGGCGCACGCAAGGCTCTGAAGTGTATCGTGCCCGTGAAGGGCGTAACTTAATCGCACCCGTGGATAATAGCTATCTGAATGCTGATAGAGATGCGGTGATACCGCGTGGCATACAGATACTATCGGATAGCGGTACACACGGACTTTATACGCTCAAAATGCGCGTTGCTGATAAGTACAATATGCCGCTTGTGGAATTGGGGCAGATTTTACAGATTAGCGACCCCGAAGGCGCATGGAAAGGTATTGTAACAGGCGTATCGCTTGATGTTGGGCGCGATAATGACGCGATTACCGTGTGGCAGACAGTCAACATTGACCGTTATTTGGATAATTAAGGAGTGGCTATGTTATTTGAGCAAGTGTTACCTGCATTGAGAGATGGAAAAAAAGTCAGTTGTAAGTCATGGGGGGATGTTTTAATTTATTTTGTGGAAAAAGTCGAAATGGGTGGCGTAGGTCTTTGCTTTACAGATGCACTTTATACTGGGCTTATCGCTAATGTAGATGGGGTGGAATATTTTACTAAAATTGGCGGTGACGCGTTATTAGCGGATGATTGGTATATTTTAGATGAGGATTAAATGAATTTATTAACACAGTTTCAGCAAATTTTTAATCAAGAAGAACGCGCTTTTGCGACAATCACAGGCGTGCGTGACGATGGTAAACTTATCGCAACCATGCCAACGGGTGCAGTAGTGCTACTTACTGGCAATGTCGATATCGGTAAAAATGTGTTTTATGACCGCGTGACAAGTAAGGTGCTCGAAGAAGCACCCAATGTAACGTTCACAGAATATGGGGTTTGATATTAGTATTTTTCGTCTTTGACTATTTTAAAATCATCTGTATTTAAAAAAGGACACCAATGACAAGATTGGTTTATAGCCAGCGCTTGTAGTTGATTCTTCATAGTTGCAGGATGATCTTCTCTCAAGTCTCTTCGTGCATAATATAGTTTTCGACAAGGAATTAGCCATGTTGTTGTTTGTTTTTTCTCTTGGATGGGATTGGATGCTAAACTGATCACAATTGTCATCCTGTTTTGGTACTCGATATCCCTATCCATAATATTGCAATGTGCTTTATAGTCATTGCAGTCTGAAGCTTTCATAAAGCAATTTAAAGTATCCATTACTTTTGAATATTCTATGATAACTCTTTGATTATAAAAAAGACTAAAACCTTTCCAAGTCATTGCTAAGTCTAAAATTCCATAGAGTAACATGGCTTTATCCATTGTTACTTTAAAGGCACCTGCATAGACAATTTTTCCACCAATATTAATTTCAGCAAAATCATTTGCCTGCTGTAGCATATTCAAAACTAAGGGCATATTTTTTGACATTGATTTAGTAACAAAGACCATGAAATAATCTTTAAAGGACTTAGCAAGTGGATGAATGGTAACGTCAGCAGGTAAAATAGTAAGAATATTCATCAGATTCAAAAGATGCTTGAGATTATTTAATATATCATGGCATTTGGAAGTTTGATAGAATAAACTTTATTTTACTAAAGGAAGTCGAGTCTATGGCAAAGGCTATTGAACAATCACTAGAATGGTGTCCAAACTGCAATAAAAAAACTATTCACTTTAAAGAAGGGAAAAAGATAAACTGGCTTATGCATATTGCATTGATGTTTGTTGGAATTGGCTTTATCACACTACCACTTGCAATATTAGGTAAAGGTTTGACTACACCCATTGGCAATAGTGGCAAGAAAACATGTTCGCAATGTGGATTTGAGCATTAACCACTGAACTCTATCACCTAACCCCATTCGCCCAAATCAATCAAACTAACCCTATTTATCTAATAGGGTTTTTTATTATGGCAGGAAATAATTTTGATACATCAATCACGATACGCGCTGGCGTCGAAGGTATCAGCGACCTCAATCACCTTATGGACATCATCGAGCAAGCTGGCGGTGATGTTACACAACTACGAGAACAAACTCAGCGACTTGGCGATACTTGGCACACCCTCACACCTGACGAACAAACACGGCAAATCAATGAACTTGCCACCGCTACCCAAGGACTAGCACGTGATACCAATCGAGCCACCGACCAGATGGAACGATTTTTAGGCGTGCGAAGTAACAATACTATCAATGCTGAGATAAACCAAGTTAATACCGCATTGGGGACATTACGCAGCCGCCTCGAGGCGGGCACGATTAGCCAAGAAGAATTTAACCGCATGCAACAGGCAGGGCAAGCACGGCTTAATGCCTTGCAGGGTGAACTCAACCAAACTTCATCAAGCCTAAACCGTGTTGATGACAATGCTAAAAAAGCTAGTGTTGGAATGGAAGGCTTAGGTGGCGCATTTAACAAGTTTCGAGGCTTATTGGCAACACTTGGCGTATCTGTCGGTGCGATGGAGCTTATCCAACTAGCTGACCAATTCAAGACGCTCGAAGCAAAGGTAAAGCTTGCCACAGGTGAAGGGGCAAACTTTGTTACAGGTTTTGAAGGGGTCAAGCAAATTGCTGATCGCACATTTACCAGTGTCGAAGATACGGGGGAATTATTTTCTCGTATCGCCCGTGCTGGGGAAGCGATGAATCTAGCGCAAAAAGATACCTTGCAAATTACTGAAAGTATTAACCAAGCAATTAAGCTCAGTGGCGGCAGTGCTGAATCTAATCAAGCGGCTATCACCCAGTTAATTCAAGGCTTGCAGTCGGGTGTGGTGCGAGGTGAAGAATTTAATTCGATTATGGAGCAAGCACCACGTCTTGCCCAGGCAATGGCGGACGGGCTTGGCGTCACGCGTGGACAGCTGCGCCAGATGGCAGAAGATGGCAAGCTCACTAGCGAAACCGTCATTAAGGCTATTCAAAGTCAAAGCTCTGCTATTCAAGGCGAATTTGATAAATTGCCGCTTACCACAGGTAACGCACTGACACAGCTTAAAAATAATTTTATGTTGTTTGTAGGTGATATTGATAAGCAAATTAATGGTTCAAGTGGCATTGCCACAACCATACAAAATATTGCCAATGGGTTTAATGATATCGACCTAGCTACAATGGACGCAGTGAAAGAAGCGTTTAGCCAGCTTGGAGTATTGGCCAAAGAGCTATGGACAGGTCTTAGCAATTCTTTAGATACATTAGGTTCGCTTTGGAACGCCTTTGACGGCTCAACCGCAGCGGGTCAAAAAGTTGACGCACTGACTAAAATTGTCCAAGAACTATCTATTTTTATTGGGCATGTCACCGATGGCGTCAAAGCCATGCAAATTGCTTCAGATGTGGCAGCTGGTGGTATGATATTGGGTGTAGGTAAAATTCGCCAAGCGTATGAGGACTTAATGGGCAAATCCCATGAAGTAAGTAACTCGCTTATTAATAAAGGCGAAGAGATGCTTAACCGCGCTCAAAAAAATGCCGTAGAATTTCAATCAGCTGCTGTTAAAGCCGCCAATGAAGCTGCAAAGACCCAACAACAACGGCTTAACGAAGCTGCATTATCTGCTGAAAATGCCTATGCCAGAATGAAAGAGGCTGGTAAGGAATCAGCCGAGAAACAGCAAGAAGCCGCGATCGATGCCGCCAATGCCATAGTAGCTGCCAATAATGGCGTACTCGACGAAAAAGCCAAAGCGATTTTGGCAGAGCAAGGCTTACAAGGTGAAATTGATAAAACGGGTAAATTGCAAGTTAGCCAACTCGATACAACCAAAAAATCATTTTTAGAAACGGCCAATGAAGGTAAAAAAGCAGGTATCAGTTTTTGGGATAGCTTAACCGACGCCACTAAAAAAGCCAAAACCGAGCAGGATTTGGTTGATATCCGCGCTAGTTTAGAGGTCATGAAAAAAAGTGGCGAAATTACCACGGCGCAGCTTGATGCAGGTATGAAGTTGGTGGGTCAACGTCATAAAGAGCTTGATGTTGAACTGCAAAAAAATATTGAGTCCTTTGCGGATGTTGCCAAAGCTGCTATCGATAGTGGCGATAAACAAAAAATCGCAGAGATGGAAAAACAAGCCGCTGCCAAAGGTCTAAAAGTTATCTATGATGACCAAAAAAACATCATGATTAGCGCAGCTGATGCTGCCAAACAAACAGCGAGTGATATTAAAAAAGACTACGGTACACTTACTACAAGTCTAGGGCTTGATTTTGAAAAGGCTAGTATCAAAGTTAATGATTCATTTAGCAAAATGAATGATGGCGTTCTTAAAATTGCTGGTGATTTTAATAAATTCAAAGAAGTTGGAATTGACGCTAGCTTGTTGGTAGAGCAAGGCATCACTAAAATGATAGCTTCTGCCAAAAACAAGGCAGATTTTGACTTACTTAACACAACTATCAAACAAATGGGTGATGAAGGCAAACTCTCAGGCGACCAAGTTAAGCAAGCCCTAGACGACAGTAAAAAGAAAGCCACCGAATTACAAATTGGCTTATCCGATGTTGAAAAAGCCTACAAGTCTATGGGCATAGCAAGCCAAGCCGAACTTACCAAAAAAGCCGCCGATTATAAGCAGGCTTATGACCAAATCGCCAAAGATGCCACCGCCAGCGAAGCCATCAAACAACAAGCCTATGGAAAATACGCCCAAGCCGCAATTGATGCCAACAACGGCGTTTTAACATCGGAAGTCAAAACCCAAGCCGCCGCACGTGGCTATGCTGAAGTGATAGTAGAGAATGGCAAAATTTCTACTAAAACCGCTGAAGAAATTGCCCAAGCCAACAAAAAATCTGAAGAGTCACATAAAAAAGTCACACAATCGACCAAAGAGCAAGGCGACGCCGCCAAAGAAACAGGCGAAAAAGCCCAACAAGCCCAAGAAAAAGTTGCTAATAGTGGTGCTGGTGTTGCTGGTATGTTGGCAAGGGCTTATGACAAACTAACCTCCACAATCAATAGTGGACTTCAAAGTGTTGGGGTTACCGGTGAGCAGGTGCACAAAATATTCCTTGAGCGAATGAAAGCGGTTAATAGCATGGGCGCGTTTGTCATTGGCGATATTACAGGGTTTAGCACATTATTTAGTAACCTATCGCTACTACAAAAACAGACCGAAGAGAATTTAAAAGCCTTTAATGATATTAAAACCAGTACCATTGCAATGACACAATCACTTGGCGATGCAGCAGTGACTACTAATGATTTAGGTAAGGCGCAACTATTGTTGCATCGTGCAACAGGGGCTACTTACGAAGGCATTGCTAAAATTGATAATGCCACTCTTGATAACTTAAAACGCCAAATTGATAGCACAAAACAAAAATTTGATGACTTATCTAAGTCTGCTAAAGATACCGCTGATGGCTTACAAACACAGCTTGCTAGGCTTAAAGGTGACGATACAACCGCACGGCAACTTGAGCAAACCAAGAAACTCGCTGAACTTCAAGAAAGGGTTAATGAAGCTAGAAAACGTGGTAACACTGAAGAAATCGCGCAATTGCAACGCGCCTTTGATTTACAAAAACAAATCAATGATGAGGAAAATCGTCAAGCCAGTGTTAAACTACAACAGGAGCAACAAGCTAAACAAGCCAATGCTCAGAAACAAGCTCAAGCGAATAGCTCATATAATCAGCCCGTCCAGTCAACATCTAGCAATACACAGTCAGTTAATGCTAAAGACGTTGCCAACTCATTTGCAGATTTGATTGAACAAGCCAAGAAAGAAGGAGCAAATTTACTTGCACAGCAATTGATGGAGGAGGCTAAACGTTTGGCTCGATAATCAAAAATAAACCCCATTTAAAGGATATTTAAACGGGGTTTTTATGTCTTTATTTCTTGCATTTAATACTGCATAATTATGCACAATTAATCACAAATCGCTATTTTTTCTATGCACAATTAAATGCAAATTTATGCACAAAAAAACGCGACCTTACAGTTGGTAATTGTTTTAACAAAGGAATGGCATAAAAAGCGTGGCGCAAATTTATCGCTAAGGTATTGCTGGCGAGGGTTGAGATTCCAACCCCGCCCGCTAACAGCGCAATAGAAGCATATTGCGCCGCACCCGCGTACAACACCACACTAGATAAAATCGCCGCCCATATAGGCAGTTTTGCTGCCACAAACAACACGCCAAAGGCAATCCCTGCGGGGATATAGCCCATTGCCACAGGAAAGCTTACTTTAAACGCCTGTTGCCATAACCCATTTTTCATTAATCCATTTTTCATTATTGCTATTCTTGTTTAAATTCTAGCCATAAAAATACCCTAGCAAGTAGGGTATTTTGCCGCTCAAATCATTTATTGATTATCTAATGCTTTGTTATCATACATAGGCGCATTGCGGTCTTCAAAAACCACTTCGTCCTCAACAAATTCTGGTTTGACTTCGACAATAAAGTCTTTGCGCGACATACCGAGCCACAGGGGAATCGCACTGGCGATATACACCGATGAGAAAGTACCTAAAATCAAGCCAATGAGCAATGCTACAGAGAACCAATGTAAGCTGTCGCCGCCAAGCAGCAGCATCGCGACCACCACCAGCAGCACAGTTGAAATGGTCATAATGGTACGACGTAGCGTTTCAGTGAGCGATAAATTGACAATTTGCGCTGGGCTAGCACCACGGACACGGCGGAAATTCTCACGGATACGGTCAAAGACCACGATGGTATCGTTAATCGAATAACCAATCAATGATAACACCGCGGCAAGCACGGTTAAATCAAACGGCCATCCGAAAAGTGCGAAAATACCCACGGTGATAATAGTATCATGAAATAACGCCAACACCGCGCCTAAGGCTAATTTGGCTTGAAAACGCACCATCACATAAATAAACATACACAGTAATGCCAGTGCCGTTGCTCCCAATGAGCTGACATAAATCTCATTACCTACTTGACTGCCAACTACGTCAATATTCTTGATGGTGGCATTGTTGTTGGGTAAATCTAACGCCGCATCCAGAGAGTTTGATAACCCTTCGATTTGTTTTTGCGGCGGCAGGCGTACCAGAATTTCTTTGTTACTGCCCAAATATTGCACCACACTGTCATTGATTTTATGGCTCGCTAAGGCTGACTGAACTTGGGCTTGTTGTACCGGTTGCTCATATACAACCGTGGCTGACACACCGCCTGTAAAGTCTAAGCCTAGATTTAAACCTTTGGTTAAAATAGCGACCAAACCAAGAATTGTTAAGATGGCGGATAATATGGCAAAAGGTTTAGCTACTTTCAAAAAATCAATGATACGCCGACCGGCAAAGAGTTTTTCACCGCCAAAATCCTCTGCTGAAAATTCAGACGTGGCAGCGTTAGCCACCGCTAACCCAGCGCTTTGGGGTATCGTATCGGTGGGAGTAGCAGGCTGCTTGACCAAATTTTTATTCACCCCTTTACCATTACGGCGCGGCGTTTTGCGGTGCTGTGTATTTGATGCTATTTCATCACTACGACGTACGCCGAGCTCTGAGAGTTTTTGCTCGGGGTTGGTGGGTTCTGAGCCCTCTAAACCCTCTACATCCTCTAACTTGTCATCATTCATTGTTCGCTCCTTAACCAATACTTAGGCGTTTGACATTTTTGCGGTAGCCATAAGCTAACTGTACCAGTGCACGCGTGACGGTCACTGAGGTGAAGATAGAGCTGGCAATACCAATGGCTAAGGTAACAGCAAAACCTTTAATCGGACCTGTACCAATCGCAAATAAAATAAATGCGACAATCAAGGTAGTCAGCTGTGCATCAAAAATACTGGTAAATGCACGGTTAAAACCCGCCACAATCGCAGATTTGGGTCTGGCGCCGTTGGCAAGCTCTTCGCGGATGCGTTCAAATATCAGTACGTTGGCATCCACCGCCATCCCAATGGTTAACACAATACCTGCGATACCCGGCAAGGTTAGCGCAGAACCAATCACTGACATGATGGCTAAAATCATCATTAGGTTAAAAATCAACGCGATATTGGCAATCAAACCAAATAAACGATAAAAGATAATCATAAATAAGAACACGAGTAAATAGCCAACTTGAGTAGAGAACATACCTTTTTGGATGTTATCTTGTCCCAATGATGGACCAATAGTACGTTCTTCAACAAAATACATGGGCGCCGCTAGCGCACCTGCACGGAGTAACAAAGCCAGCTCTGAGGCTTCTGCATTACTATCTAAGCCCGTGATTTGGAAAGTCGAGCCAAAAACGCCTTGAATGGTCGCTTGATTGATAATGTGGCTTTCTGCGTAAGGTGTCCTTACTTCTTTATTTTGACCCGTCACTGGGTCTGGCTGGAAGGTGACACGCTGCTTATTTTCAATAAACAGCACAGCCATTTGTTTGCCCACTGATTTTGCTGTGGTATTTTGCATCAAACGACCACCTGCGTTATCCAGCGTAATATTGACTTGGGGGCGACCGTTTTGATCCATCCCTGCTTGGGCGTCTTGTACATTTCGACCGGTGACCACAGCTTGACGTTCCAATAAGGTTTTTTGTGGGCTATCGACTTGACCAAATGAGTAGGCTTCAGTGCCTGCAGGCAATACCCCAGATGGATTGGCTTGAAAGGTATTGTTTTGGTCAGAGACCATACGAAATTCGAGATTGGCGGTACGACCAATGACCCGTTTGGCTTCTGCGGTATCTTGTACTCCGGGTAATTCCACCACAATACGGTTGGCACCTTGTGATTGCACCACGGCTTCAGCCACGCCTAGCTCATTAATACGGTTTCGTAAAGTCGTCAAGTTTTGGGTGACCGCATCTTGAGAGATTTGTGAAATCGTCGACTGGGTTAAGGTCATGTTAATCGCTGGACCCCCCGCATTGATGAGCGGTTGTAACTCGTAATTTGTCCCAAAGCGACTACGTAATACATTAATGGCTTGATCACGCGCGGCATTATCGACAAAGTTTAAAGTCAGATTATTTTGCCCTGCTTGTAAATTTGTCACGGCAATTTTTTGGTTGCGTAGCTCTGTACGGATATCTCGGGTTAGGTTTTCCAAACGCTGAGAGACGGTTTTGCTCATATCGACTTCTAGTACAAACCGTACGCCACCACGCAAGTCCAACCCTAATTTAATAGGCTTACCACCAATATTACGTAGCCATGCTGGCGTGCTTTGCGCCAAGTTCAGTGCCACAACGTAATTGTCGCCAAGCTTTTCTTTTAGCACTTGTTGTGCTTTAAGCTGCGTTTCAGTCGACTCATCAGCAATTTTTAACAAGGCTGATTTACCATCAAAACTGTTGTTTTTGGTTGGGATATTGGCGGCATTTAGGATGGTTTCCGCTTGTTTTAGCACATCATTGGTTAATGTGGTACTCGCGGAAGCCCCCGTGATTTGAACGGCGGGCTTGTCTGGGTAAAGGTTTGGTAGGGCATACAGGGTGCTCAGTAACAGCACAATGCCGATTAAAAAGTATTTCCAAGCAGGGTAGTGCATAATCTTGACTTCTTAAACTTGATTTTTTTAGGTAACTAGTTTTTCTACTAGGGCTATTAACCGCGATCAACAAGGCAGTACAATATCATAATAGCCAGTTGGCAACTTAACAGAATGCTAGGTCGCCAACCTGACAGGTGAGCTGCATCAGCAATTATTTAAGACTATCAATGGTACCCACAGGCAATACCGAAATGATTGAGGCACGTTGCACCATCACCTCTTGGGTAGGGTTTAATGCCACAACCGCATATTCACCTTGAAGCTTTTTGATTTTTCCCATCAAGCCACCGGCAAATACCACTTCATTGCCTTCCTTAATAGCATCAATCATTTGACGATGCTCTTTGTTACGACGGCTTTGTGGTCGGATAATAATGAAGTAAAAAATAGCAAAAAAAGCCAATGGCAATAGCATTTGCATGATGGTGGAAGCACCCGTTCCAGTAGGCGCTGCCGCCGCACCTTCCGCATGGGCAGATTGGATAAATGCTAAAATAGTGGTAAGTAGCATAGTTGAAATACCCTTAAATTGAGATTTATTCATAAAATGGTGATAAAAACAACCTGTAATGATAACCGATTTGGCCAAATTAATAAATGATTAACCCTTGTTTGCTGAAATAATTCAGCGCTGTAAAAACGATGAGTGATTTGGCAATCTAGCGATTTTGGATAGTTTTGGATAAAAAGTTCAAAAATTTTTATCGGGATTATTCACTATTTTATGCTTGATTATTAACAATGAAGTAACAATAAAGTTAATGGTTATGCTATGCTTAGTTGTAACAAATTATTTCTTTTAGGGTCAAACAATTGGGTATTACCAATTGAAGGAAAATCTCATGACTATCACGTTAAATTTTCAACCGATTGATAAAATCCGAAAGCAGGTAAAATCAAAATTATGGTTAAGTGTAGTCATCGCGACTTCGTTAACCGTCCCAACGCTGGCAAATGCTGAAATCACTCAGCGTGATATCGACAATTACGGTACTGCAATGGCGGCTGCAGCAAATGCCAAAAGTATTTCGCGCGTTGCAAGCCTAGTGGCAGATGATGCGTTGATATCTGTGTCGCGTAAAGGAAAAACCACCACCTTAAATAAGAGCAATTATCTAAACCTGCTGCAAAACAACTGGTCAAAAGCAACGCGATATAGCTATGATATACAATTAAACAATGTGGTATTTAGCGGTAACCATGCCAAAGCAGATGCGATAACCACAGAAGTCATCGTCGAAAATAACGTGACGACACGTTTAGTAACAACTTCACGTATTACCTTAGTTGAAAGCGGTAACTCGGTGTTATTGTCTAGGGCGATTAGCCAGCTTGTGATTGAAAAGCATTAATTTAGTGGTATTAAAAGTGGTGTTAAACAGGGTGGTGCAAAAGTTTTGTGCCACTTTTTTTATGGATTCTAGTATAATTTCAGCCAATATTTAATTTCACTGGCTTGAAATCACAGCCGTTTTTTTATTTATAATGTCAAATTTTAGCTTATATTCTTTCATAGTTTTACGCTATGAGATGGATATATGTCCTACATCTAAATTGCAAAAAAGAGCTAGGAATTATCATGTTGCTTTCGATAAGCCATTCATCAAAAAAAACTATCAAACCGTTAAGTTTAGCTATTTCCTCTATTATTTTGGCAGCCTGTAGCAGTGCGCCAACCAGCACCACCAGTCCAGCGGGTAAACCCATGATTGGATCATCCAGTCACAGCAAAAGCACGGTGCGTAGCGCGCAAGAAAATGCAGCACTACTGGATATGGATAGTTTGGATGAACTAGAAGGGCTGCTTGAAGCCACCGACATGACCATGGTAGAGAATAACGCTTTATTGGTTCAGCGCTATGGTAATCTGTGGGATAGGCTGCGCGTCAATTTTCGTATGAACTCCAACGTGTACGATCCGCGTATTGAAGCGCAGAAAAGTTGGTTTATTAGCCGCCAAGACTATCTAAACCGATTAACAGCGCGTGCTAGCCGCTATTTATACTACACAGTGCGCGAAGCTGAACGTCGCAACATTCCAACGGAACTGGCATTATTGCCTGTTATTGAAAGCTCTTATGACCCCAATGCCAACAGTAACGCATCTGCTGCAGGGTTATGGCAGTTTATTCCAAGTACAGGTCGTATTTATGGGTTGAATCAAACCAGCACCTTTGATGGTCGCCGTGATGTGATTGAGTCAACCCGTGCCGCTTACGACTTTTTGACCGCCTTGTATAACCAATTTGGTAGTTGGGAGTTGGCATTGGCATCCTACAATGCCGGTCCAGGTCGTATCCAATCTGCGATTAATTATAATGCAGCACGTGGGCTACCCACGGATTATTGGTCGCTTAAACTACCCACTGAAACGATGAACTATGTCCCTCGATTTTTGGCAGTGGCGCAAATTGTCAAAAATCCGAGTACCTACAATGTGTATTTACCCGCAATTGCAAACCGTCAGCATTTTAGAAGTGTCCCTGCCAATGTTGGGGTGAGCTTGTATGAAATTAGCAGTTTGACAGGCGTAAGCTACGATGAACTACGCGCCCTAAATCCTGCGTTGATTGCAGGTACGGTAGATATGTCGGGCCCAAGTCGTATTTTGATTCCCAATGATCTCAATGAATCAGTTGACCGTAAAATCACCCAATTACGGGGTAATGGTTATATGAGTCAACAAGGTTATTTGGCAAACAATAGCTATGTCACGCCTAAAACTGTTACACCGACTTATAACACACCGACCACAAACTCTGGCAACCAAACCCGAACTACCACCACAAGTCAGGGTGATTCACTCAGTGCCGCCAAACAAGCCTATAGCAAAAAAGAAACAGTTAACTTGCCATCCTCTAGCAGCGATTTGGCGGCAATGGCAACTAGTATGGTTAAAAACCAAACCACGACTTATATCGCCCCCATTCCTAGTACACCAAGTATCCAAAGCCGCAATACGGTAATCAAAGAACCACCGATTACCGCCACTGAGCAAAAAATAGTGACCGCTGAAATGCAGTCTACCAATACATTACCAACCACTTCAGCCGTTGTTACTGCCAACAACACCGTGGTGCAAGAGCCACCTTTATCCAATCAAGAGCGTAACTTGATTGCTAAAGAAATTGAAAAAACCGCACCACAAGTAGAGCAAGCCATTAACCCTACCGATGGTAATATCAAGCTCAATGCCATTCAGACCCAGCAATCTGTGCTAGAAGCCAAAGGCGAAACCAAAAAACTCAGTTACGAAGAGCCGCCAGTGGTGTTGCCAAAAGATGCCAAAATTACCCAAGCGTCGAGCTTAAATGGCAAAGCACCAAACACGGCGCAAGCAGCCACGAGCAAATCCAATACCGCCAGTGAAAGCAAAGCTGTCACGGTTAGCAAGCCTGTTGCCAAAAAACGTCCGAGCGGCACACGTAGCACCTATCAAGTCAAAGCTGGCGACACCTTGGCAAATATCGCCAGTCGCATGGGTGTGAATTGGCGAGATATCGCTGAATGGAACCAAATTGACCCAAATGCTGCCTTGCTAGCAGGTTCAACACTTTACTTATACAACGCCAAGCCTATCGAAACCAAAGTAGCAGAAGCGCCAAAACGTAAAGCCAATAGCTATATCGTGCAAGCGGGGGACACCTTGACAGGCATCGCCGACAAGTTTGATCTAAATGTCAGTGAGTTAGCAAAATTTAATAATTTACCAGCCACTTATCAAGTGCGTACCAACCAAAACTTGTGGTTAATTCCAGACAAAATGCCCAAGCCACCAGTAGTACCGCCCGCAGCGCAAAAGCCTGCCCCTACTAGAGCTGAAGTGCAACCGGTATCAAGTCGTTATACGGTTCAGACGGGTGATACCTTATCGGGTATCGCTGATCGATTATCCGTATCGCCCAAAGACATTGCCGATGTCAACGGTTTTAACACCAATTATCGTGTGCAAAAAGGACAAGCCATCATCGTGCCTGTCACAGTTGAAAAGGTCAAATATGCGCTAGCTGGCAAATCGATTAACTACACGGTACGCCCAGGTGATAGCTTAGGTAGCGTCGCCAATAACTTTGATTTAACGGTAGCAGCTTTAGCCAAAGCCAATTATCTAAAACCGACGGCAAATTTAATTCAAGGGCAAAAACTGGTTATTCCTCAAGCGGGATTGGGTACGGTGGCTAGTGTAACGGCAACCCGCGAACCTACTGTCAAACGCGACTCTGCAAAACTAGAGAGCAAAAAAGAAACAAAAAAAGAGACCAAAGCAGCCAAAGACGCCCAATCAGAGGATGATAACAAGCCAGCGGCAAAGCCAGTAAGTAAATATAGTCGTAGTGATGCGCAGGGCTACCAAGTAAAATCTGGTGATAGCCTGACAAACTTGAGTGCAAAATATGGCGTTTCTAAAAGTGAGCTTGCCGCTTTAAATAACTTAAAAGGTAATGAGTCGTTATTAATTGGTCAAAATATCAAAATTCCAAAAACCACAACAACCTATAAAGTCAAAGCAGGCGAAGGCTTAATTTCTTTGGCAGGACGTTTTGGCGTCAGCCCTAAAGAGCTGGCTAGTCTAAATAACTTGTCACCAACAGCGTCGCTAAAAGTGGGTCAAACCATTACAGTGCCAAAATAGGTGGACTATAGCTTATAAAATAAAAAAACCACTATGTAAAAATGGTGGTTTTTTACTTGAGTTTTTACCCGGTTTTTGTGTTTGGTTTTCATAGCCATTAAGGCAATAAAAAAGCGTATTTAGTTAAAAATACGCTTTTTTAGCTATAAAGAAATATAAGTTTAATTAGTTAACCATATCTTTTAAACTTTTACCTGCTTTAAAGCTTGGCACTTTGCTTGCTGGGATTTGGATTTCTTCTTTAGTCTGTGGGTTACGACCTGTACGTGCTTGGCGTTCTTTTACGCTAAACGTACCAAAGCCAACCAGTGACACGGTATCATTAGCTTTCATCGCTTCGCCAATCGTTGCGATAAAGGCATTTAATGCTTCAGTTGATTGGGCTTTAGAAAGACCGCTTTTTTTAGCAATGCTATCAACTAATTCTGACTTATTCATAAGAATATCCTTCAAATTTTTAGGGATGAAAATAAACGTTATATATACAAAGCATACACTTGACAAGTAATTAGGCTCAAAGCCTTAACTATCAAGTGCTGCATAAGTAATTATGATTCGATTATAAGTAAACTCAAGCGGCTTCACAAGCAGTTTAATCATAATTTCTGTGCAGTTAAGCATTGATTAACGTGTTTTTGCAAAATATAGCGGTTGGCACACCAAACGATAACATTTTATTTCAACAAAAACCGCTAAAAATTGATATATACAGCTATAGTGAGTAAAAGTGGCTAAAAATCAATCTCGCAATGATTTTTTGACTAATACTCAGCGACTGACAGTGTTTTATACCGGACTTACAATAATTAATGTTATTAACGCCCTTTTAAAGCTACACTATCGACAAATTACAAAACCCATATTTGATTAATTTTGTGGAAATTTAATGAACGATAATTTTCAAACTTCGACCAATGCCCCAAGCAATATAGCCACGACAGCGCTCAATGTGGTATTAGTGATTATTGAAACCTTGCTGACCCTGTTGCTACGTTTTGACGCAGATCTTCGTAAGGTTGTCTATCCTTTAGCCACTACCAATACTGTCGTTCGTATTCACGCTTATATCCCAAACGTCAATTTTTATGTGACTTTTACCGTTAACGGCATTTTGTTAGACAGTCAATTACAGCCTTCTCAGCAGGTCGATGTGACCATCAATGGCTTTACTTGGCAAATCGCCCAGAATTTATTTACCAACCATCCCAAAGCCATCGAGCAGCTACAAATCCGCGGCGAAGCACAAAAGACGGCAGAGGTGAAGGCTTTCTTACATCAAATTGGTATCAATCAGCTATTACAAGTCATCACAAAGACAGTCAAAGGCGATAAAGACAAGCAAAAAGTCAAAAAACCTATCAAAACCGATGCTGACTATAAACAACAAGTCGAGGCACTCAATAGCCAAGTTAACGCCGCAAATCTACAAAAAACAGCGCTTGAAGCACAAATTTTAGAATTAAACAGTAAAAATAAATGGATGAAACGCGCGGCAATCGCATTTTTTGTATTATTCATCATTTGTGCGATTGGTTGGGCGGTAAAATAACACCCATTCCCCCCCCTATATGGCTTTGATAAAAAATTGCTTTGATAAAAAAATTGCTTTGATAAAAAATCGCTTATCATTGAGTAAATAAATCTGAGAAATAAATAAATCCGAGTGTTTTAGTAAGAATTAATCTTGACTAAAAGACTCGGATTTTCATATAATAGCCATACCAACCATAAAACGTGTTTTCACAGCTTACTGTGTTTGAACAGATTTAAATTTTTAACTTAAGTGGGGCTACTATGCGATTGACAACCCGAGGACGCTATGCAGTGACGGCGCTGCTAGATTTGGCATTGCAAGAGCAAAAACATGAATTGGCTGTGTCATTGTCTGATATCGCAAAACGTCAAGAGATTTCTATTTCTTATCTTGAGCAGTTGTTTTCAAAGCTGCGTAAAAAAGGGTTGGTCGTGAGCACTCGCGGTGCGTCAGGCGGTTATCATATTGCCAAGCCCATCAATGAAATCTCGATTATGACCATTATTTCAGCAGTTGATGAGTCGGTGGATGCTAGAGCTTGCGAAGGTAAGGGCAACTGCCAAGATGGCGCCATGTGTTTAACCCATGATTTGTGGAATGGATTGTCTGAGCAAATTGAAAACTATTTGTCCACCGTGACATTAGATACGCTTATTAATCGTCAAATTATCCGTGAAATTTCTGAGCGTCAAATTTTGATGGTTGAAGATATGCAGCATAAAAATCAGTCTGCGGTAAACCCGATGACAGAGGCACCCGTATCGCAACGAGCAAAGCATAGCACCACTAAAGTTAGTAATATTAGTAATAATCATTCATTAGCTGATAACAGCAAAACCTTAAAACAGAATTCTGGGGAGAATTTGTTAGCATGAATAAATTAGTCTATTTAGATTATGCCGCGACTACACCAATTGATGAGCAAGTCGCCCAAAAGATGATGAAATACATGACCTTTGATGGCGTGTTTGGTAATCCTGCCTCGCGTTCGCATGGGTTTGGTTGGCAAGCTGAGGAAGCGGTTGAAACTGCCCGTGAGCAAATTGCAGAATTAATCAATGCCGATCCACGTGAAATTGTGTTTACTTCAGGCGCTACTGAGTCAAACAATTTGGCGATTAAAGGAGCGGCGCAATTTTATAGTGGTAAAGGCAAACACATCATTACCAGTAAAATTGAACACAAAGCCGTGCTAGACGTCTGCCGTGAATTAGAGACAGAAGGTTTTGAAATTACCTATCTAGACCCACAGCCAAAGACAGGTCTGATCACGGTTGACCAAGTCAAAGAGGCTATTCGTGAAGATACTATTTTAGTGACCCTAATGATGGTTAACAACGAACTTGGCACCCTAACAGATGTCGCGGCGATTGGTGAAATCACCCGTGAAAAAGGTATTATTTTTCATGTTGATGCGGCGCAAGCAGCCGGTAAAACCCCGATTGATTTAGAGCAATTAAAAGTTGATTTGATGAGTTTTTCTGCCCATAAAATTTATGGTCCTAAAGGTATTGGTGCTTTATATGTTCGCCGTAAACCACGTGTACGTCTAAAATCACAAATGCAAGGTGGTGGTCATGAGCGTGGTATGCGTTCAGGTACTTTGGCAACGCATCAGATCGTGGGAATGGGTGAAGCCTTTGCCATTGCGGGAAAACGTATGGCAGAAGATGAAGCCAGACTGACAAAACTGCGTCAACGCCTGTGGGATGGCTTAAAAGAGCTTGATGAAATTTATCTTAATGGTGACATGAATCACAGTATTCCAAATATCGTCAACATCAGCTTTAACTTTGTAGAAGGCGAATCGTTGATGATGTCATTGAAAGATTTTGCCGTGTCGTCGGGTTCTGCTTGTACGTCAGCGACGCTTGAGCCTTCCTACGTATTACGCGCGCTTGGATTGTCAGATGAGCTTGCTCACAGTTCAATTCGTTTTAGTTTGGGTCGCTATACGACCGAAGAAGATGTTGACCATGTGATTGCTGAGGTGCGAACTGCGGTTGAAAAATTACGCGCTTTATCACCGCTTTGGGACATGTATAAAGAAGGCGTTGATTTAAATAGTGTGGAATGGAACGAACATTAATTTGTATTAAAAATTAATTTCCATTAAAAATTTATTCAATTTAATAATTAAAGATTAGTCAGTTACGTTTGACGTAACCAGCCAAAAGGAAAATGAAATGGCCTACAGTGATAAAGTGCTTGACCATTATGAAAATCCACGCAATGTGGGAAACTTAGATAAAGATGCCAAAAATGTCGGTACCGGTATGGTCGGCGCGCCAGCCTGTGGTGATGTGATGCGCCTGCAAATCCAAGTGGGTGATAACGGTATCATTGAAGATGCGCGCTTTAAAACCTATGGCTGTGGTTCAGCCATTGCCTCAAGCTCATTGGTTACAGAATGGCTTAAAGGCAAAACTTTGGATGAAGCTAGCGCGATTAAAAATAAAGATATCGCTGAAGAGCTGGCACTGCCACCTGTTAAAGTGCACTGCTCAGTGCTGGCAGAAGATGCCATTAAAGCAGCGATTGAAGATTATAAATCCAAAGCTGAAGCTTGATTGATTTCACGATTGTAACAGTCTTATTGATTCATTCTCAATAAGACTGTGTGTGAGTCGCTCAGAGTGGCTGGCCTAAAGATTGAAATGATTGCAGATTGAAATGAGTAAATGGGGTAGTAAAGTGATTGAATTATCAAACGATGCAGCTGAACATGTACGCGATTTTTTGCAAAACCGAGGTCATGGAGAAGGTA
This sequence comes from Faucicola osloensis, assembly GCF_020041925.1. Lineage (GTDB taxonomy): Bacteria > Pseudomonadota > Gammaproteobacteria > Pseudomonadales > Moraxellaceae > Faucicola > Faucicola osloensis_D. The sequence continues at coordinate 2,404,581 of NZ_CP083409.1, forward strand.
TCCGTGTGGGTATCCGTACCGCAGGTTGTTCTGGCTTAGCTTATGTGCTGGAATTTGTCGATGAGCCAGACCCTAACGACCAACGTTTTGAAAGCAATGGGGTTAGTGTATTTATTGATCCAAAAAGCTTAGTTTATCTTAATGGTTTGAAAATGGATTTTGTCAAAGAAGGTCTCAATGAAGGCTTTAAGTTTAGTAATCCAAACCAAAAAGGTGAGTGTGGCTGTGGTGAATCTTTCACCGTTTAGTTTTTAATATTTTTTTGTCAGTATAGTGATGGCTCGGTAGGGGAAGTTGAAAATGGTTAATTATTTTGAATTGATGAATGTGCCCCAACACTATCAAATTGATATCGCCAAACTTCAGCAGACCCTTCGCCAACTTCAATCTAAGTTCCATCCTGATAATAATCTTGATGCGTCTGTGGCTGAGCAAAACCTTTCGCTATCTGCTAATACAGATGGTTTTTTGCGTGAATCAATCGCCAAATTATCCGCACTAAAGCCTGAGCAAGCGTCTGCTATTATTAATGAAGCCTACAATACGCTTAAAAACCCCGATTCTCGCGCGTCACATTTATTGGCACTCAAAGGCATTTCACAATCTATTAATCAGCCGATTCGTGATTTGGACTTTTTAGACGATGCCATGTCATTTCGCATCGATTTAGACGATGCTGATAGCCGAAGTATTACCTTGCTTAGCAAAAAACTTAGCGAATGGCTAAGTAATTACCAACTTGCTTTTGACGAAGTTTATCAAAAAATTGATAACCCAGCTGCAGCTGAGGCCAATGATGATGCCTTAACCAAACAGGCGATAGATATCATTCAAAAACTGCAGTTTTTGGTTAAACTGCAAGCAGATGTAGCAAAAACCACCGATGAATTAGCCCAGCAGAATTTTGATAATGATGACGATTTGTATGTGTAAATTATGATTAAAGGGTAAGTCGTCCTAGCATTGGTTAATTTATTTGGTTTATCATGTTTTTAATTTATAATACCATCCGTTTTGACTTTCTATAAAGATACAAACTAAGCTAAAGATATAACCTAGGCTGGTTTTATTCTCAAATTATTTTTTCTATTTTTTAATTGGTCCAATTTATGTCGTTATTACAAATCGCTGAACCCAATCAAAGTGCCAAGCCCCATGCGCATCGTTTTGCTCTAGGAATTGATTTAGGAACCACGCGCTCACTGGTAGCGGTAGTCCGTTCAGGTGAGCCACAAGTGATTGGCGATAAAGTTAGTGAATGTCAGTCGATTGACAATAACGCCAATGACAATGACGACAGTCAAATTGCTAATCAGGTAAAAGGTATTGATTGCCAAAAGCTTTTACCCTCGGTGGTGTATTTTGGCTTAGATGACAATGGCAATCCAGAAACTTTGGTAGGTAGTCATGCTGAAGCAATGGCAGAACAAGCACCAAATCATACTGTACGCTCGGTCAAACGGTTCATGGGTCGAAGCATTAAGGATATTAAGTTCAATCATCCTTATGAATTAGTCGGTGATGTCAATGTCATGCCAAGTATCCAAACCCCACAAGGTGCTAAAAACCCTGTTGAAGTATCAAGTATCCTGTTAAAACATCTGTATGACCGAGCAAAATTAGCATTACCTGACAATAGTATTGTGGGTGCGGTGATTACGGTGCCAGCTTATTTTGATGAAGCCCAGCGCCAAGCCACCAAAGATGCGGCTAAATTGGCAGGCATTCATGTGATTCGCTTATTAAACGAGCCGACGGCTGCCGCGATGGCGTATGGGCTGAACCAAACACAAGACGAAGCGTATCATCTCATTTATGATTTGGGCGGGGGCACGTTTGATGTATCGGTGTTAAAGCTCAATCACGGGGTGTATGAAGTGCTCGCAACGGGCGGCAATAGCGCACTGGGTGGCGATGATATTGACCGCCTGATTGCTAATTGGCTGATTCAACAAACAGGCCTGCATCCATCAAACATTGATAACCATCAAAAACAGCTGCTAAACGTACAGGCTCGCACGCTTAAAGAGCAGTTGTCAAAAGCAGACCAAGTGACGGCGGAGCTTTCAATTAACGGTCAAGTTTTTGATATTGTGTTAACCCAAAGCAATCTTCGTCAAATCATTCAACCTGTGACTGACCGTACATTAGCGGTTTGTGAGCAAGTGCTACGTGATGCTAAGCTCGATAAGTCCCAGCTTGATGAAGTGGTATTGGTAGGTGGTTCGACACGAATGCCATTGATTCAGCAAATTGTAGCAGAAACGTTTAATCAGCCGCCACTGTCACGCATCAATCCCGATGAAGTCGTCGCGTTAGGCGCAGCCAAATATGCTGACCAATTAATCGGACAACAGCAAGATACGGTGTTGCTGCTTGATGTCACGCCTTTATCCTTGGGGCTTGAGACCATGGGCGGTCTCACCGAAGTGATTATTCCGCGTAACACGCCCATTCCTGTGACGCGCAAACAGGTATTTACAACCTATCAAGATAACCAAAATGGTATGATTATCCATGTGGTACAGGGTGAACGTGATACAGTGGCTGACAACCGCTCGTTAGGGCAGTTTAAACTGACTGACATTCCAGCGATGAAAGCAGGATTGGCGCGTATCGAAGTCACTTTTCAAATTGATGCCAATGGTCAGTTAACCGTCTGGGCTAAAGAGTTGACAACGGGCAAAGCAAGCCAAATTCAAGTCAAGCCGTCTTACGGGTTGTCAGAAGATGAGCAGGAAAAACTGCTCAAAGCAGGCTTTGATTTTGCCATGCAAGATCGTCTGCAGCGCAGCTTGATTGAAAGTCAGGTAGAAGCAAAACGAGAATTGTTGGCGCTAGCATCCGCGCTTGCAGAATTTGGCTTTTTGTTAAGTGATGCGCAGAAAAATGCACTGCAAACCTCTATGGCTGATGTTCAACAGGCGATTGATGGTGCTGAACAAGCCCAGTTAGAAACAGCGAGCGCGCAGCTAAAAGTTCATAGTGATGATTTTGCTGCACTTATCATGAACCAAGCGGTCAATGAAACCATGAAAGGCACTTCAACCGCGGATTGGTCAAATTAATTTTGAATACATAAGACTATTAATCGTTAAGAGATTGTTATGCCAAAAATTACTGTATTACCGCATCACCAAATTTGCCCTACTGGCGCAGAGATTGAACTCAATGAAGGCGATAATCTATGCCGTGGTTTGCTAGAAAAAGGCGTGAAAATTGAGCATGCTTGTGATATGTCAAAAGCTTGTACTACTTGCCATGTTATCGTGCGAAAAGGCTTTAATAGCTTGGAGGAAATGGATGATATCGAAGCTGATTTGCTGGATCGCGCTTGGGGGCTAGAGCCAGATTCAAGACTGTCTTGCCAAGTCATCATCGAAGATGAAGATTTGACCATTGAAATTCCAAAATATACCATCAATCACGCCTCTGAAAATCATTAATACCAACCCATCAAAAAAGGCTTACTAATCATCGTTAGTAAGCCTTTTTTGATGGCGCTACTTGTCGCTAGAAACTACTCATTTCATTGCTACAACAAGGCGCTGACTCATTCAGCGCATATGTATTCACAGCATATTATGGCGCAGCAGTCTGTGGTTTAACCGTGACTTTAGTGATGGATTTTAGGTATGCTAAATAATCCTCAAACTGAGACTGACCGATATTTTCCCGCACGATTTGGGCAGTTTGTTGTTTGACTTCGGGCGTGATTTGGGCGTTGTCATTGCTAATAACCCCACCAACAATCACACTCGCACCCGATACAGTAGGGCGGGTCATGACCGCTAGTTGATTGTTAACAGCAGGTTGACTAAATGCCACACCACGCTCGTCATCGCTGAGTTTGCTATCTTGACGAGTCACAATCCCCAAATCTTGGAATGGGGCACCCGCCGCCGCAATTGAATTGGCTTGTTTGACTTTGGCAGCGATGGCATTAGCCTCTGCCACGGCTAAACTTTTTGCTTTCTCTTCAATAAGCTTGGCTTTGATAACCGGCTCGGCTTCGGCTTGTGTCATGAGTTTGCTGGTGCGGTGATTGGTTGATTGTAACCATACCACTTTATCAGAGACATCTATGCCCACTGATACACTGCCTTCTTGCAGCGCGAGTGGCTCAAATGCTGCTGCTACAATGGCAGGTTGATTGAGAGCAGATGAGTTATTGGTTTTAGGGTAGTTTTTAATCGATTTGGCGGTTAATTTATAGCGATTGGCAAGCTCAGTGATAGTAGCACCAGCGACTGTGTCATTGTTGATTTTACCAATCAAATCTTGATAGGCGGCTTCACGCTTTTGCGCCATAACTTGTTCGGTTAACACAGGCGTTAGGCTTTCAATGGTTGGTGGGGTTTGACCATTGATTTTTACCAATTTGAATAAATGATAGCCATAGTTGGTTTTGATGGGGCTGGTGACTTGACCGACTTTTAGAGTCTTGATTTGGGTCATGATGGTGTCATAATCATTGGGGAACATCGATTGGGTAATCGGACCGATATTGCCGCCATCGTTTTTACTGCCTTCATCTTGCGAGTACTGTTTGGCAAGTGCCGCAAAATCCGCTTGATTGGCATCAAGTTTATTTTTTAATGAGGTTAAGGTGGCTTGTGCTTGAGCGCCATTCATCAAAATCATTGCCAATTCGTATTCGGTCTGGTTGTTGCTATTTTTCAAATAGGTTTGATACTGTTGCTGCAATTCCTGAGCCGTTGGGGCAGCAACAGGCAGGGCATTTTTATTAAGTTCTAAATAAGTTAAATCCACCATGTCACTAGATTTAAGTGTCGCTTGATTTTTTTGATAATAACTTGCAATCTCTTGCGGCGTCACTTGTACCTGCGGCGCAAAGCTGTGCCAGTCCAAACGTAGCACTTGCACAGGGCGAGACTCAGACTGCATTGACATAAGTTTATCAATACTCCCTTGCGCAAAAATCCCTGTATTAATGATACCGCGGCTAAAGGCAGTCACCAACAAGTCTTGACGAACCGAATCAAATAATTGTTCTTTGGTCATGCCGCGACTGGTTAAATAGCTAGCAAACAACTCGTTAGAAAATTTTCCGCTGGCGTCTTGAAAGGTTTTTTCTGCCATCAACATTTGGGTGATGGTGGCATCTGACACAGTAAAACCAAGCTTGTTGGCTTGGTTGATAATCAAATAACGGTCAATCAAATTGTGCAGCATTTGCTCACGTAATTTATCGCTATTAAGTAGGCTTGCATCGCCATTCACTTGCTCAAGCAAGGTTTCGCGGCGATTGTTAATCATGGTTTGCAAGGTAGCATTATCGATATTTAACTCTGCAACTTTGGCGACAGCATTGGGGTCATCTCCGCTACGGACAATTGACTCAAACCCCGTGATGGCTAAAGGAAGTAAAAAAAGAACGAGCAAGGCTTTGCCCATCCAACCTTTCAAAAAATTGCGTAAAGATTCCATATTGCTCACTTGCAGTTTAGATGGATTTATTAAGGATAACTAATCAGGCTAAATAATCAAATCAAACACGATATTATAGGGGAACTGTCCACCAAAATCATTATCTTTCATCAAGTTGGGTAGACAGTTTTAAGATATAGTAAAATAGTAAAATAGCAAAATAGTAAAAAGGCAGACTGTTAACAATGTATAAATTCTTAAATAACGCTTTATAAATTCTTAGATAGCTCTGAAATAATAGCGTCAAGGATTTTGAGTCTTGCGGTGTATTTATCATCGGTGGCAATCACATACCATGGGCGTTTTTTATGGTGGGTCAAATGAATCATATCGGACGCGGCTTGTACGTACTCATGCCATTTGGCGCGGTTACGCCAATCGTCATCGGTAATTTTAAACTGCTTATTGGGCGTCTCTTCACGCGCTCTAAAGCGTTTAAGTTCTTCTTCTTCACTGATAGCGAGCCAAAACTTGACCACAATGGCATTGCTCTGTACCAAGTCGTTTTCAAAGCGATTGATTTCGCCATAAGCACGTTGCCAGTCTGCCTCTTTTGCAAAGCCTTCAATACGCTCAACGAGTACCCGACCATACCAACTACGGTCAAAAATGGTCACTCGGCTATTATGCAGGCGTTGTTTGAGTAAGGCGACGCATTTATTGCGTTTGAATTTTTGCGATAAATACACTATATCCACATCTGCCATTTCATCATGGGGCAGTCGCGTCCAAAAACGCCACAGATAGGCGTGTTTTAATTCATCTTCGGTCGGTGCAGAGATAGCATGGATGGTAAATTCACGCGGGTCGAGTGGGGCAATGATGCGGCGTATCGCCCCGCCTTTGCCTGCTGCATCCATGCCTTCAAAGACAAAGATGATATGGCGCTGACCTCGCTCACGAATCAGTTCAGCGAGTATATTTTGTTTGCTATGCAGTTGTTCTTTATAGTCTGCCTTTGCTAATGCTTGGTTATCGACGCTAACCAACTCATCAATCAGTGGGGTGGGTTTAAAAGGCAGTGGGGTAGGTTTAACAGGATTTTTGTCCGTTTTAGGGTTAGCTGATTTATCAGTTTTTGCTCGGTTGTCTTGGACATCATCGGCTGCAGACAGTTGGTTCATGGTTTGCAGCGCTGCTAACACAACATTCGCAAATTGGATGTTTGAGGCATCAATATCCTGTCCATCTATGTGGTGCCAGCTTGATTGTAACCCCATTAGCTTACTGCTAAAACGTTTGAAACGTTTCACGTCTTTTTTTCGAAACCAATCTAAATGGTACAACTGCTCAGGGTCAGGCTCTTCATCGGTCAAGCGTTTTTTTAGCGTTTTGTTATCGACTGAAAACCAGCATTTGACGATATCAGTGTTGTTATTGACCAAATCTTGTTCAAACGCCTCAATGTCTTCAATCATTTGCTGTAAACGCTGTTCATCAATATCATCGCCACAGTCAAACACATAACGAATCAAGTCAGCGTACCAGTTGCCAAAATACACCGCAATTTCGCCCTTTCTAGGCAGTTGCCATGTGTGACGTTGCCAAATCGGTTGGTAGCGGCTGGGATGCTGTCCCATGGTGGCGTGAACCTTGATATAGCGTGCGTCCATCCATTCGATTAGCGCTTTGACCGCTTCGCCTTTGCCCGAATTTTCCATACCATTCACCAAGATTAGTAACCCGCGCGAGTTTTTGCCAGCCCGTTGCTCGTGTAGGGTGGTTTGCTCGGTAATCAAGTCAAAACTTAATTGCGCCTCAAGCGTTGCAGGTGGCGTTTTGTGAACTTTGTTGGCTTTGGCAGATTTGCCAGCGTGATTGGTGGGTGCAGACGTGGCTGTATTGTTATTATCCAAGCTATTATTTAAGTTATTATTCAAGTTGTTATCTAAGCTATTGGTTAAACTGTTGCTATTTTGCATTGGCATACGACCTTCTTAGGGAAATACCCGAAATTTTGCTAATGACCGCTTCATTTTTTTAAAAGATAGCAGTTATCCTACACTTGAACAATTTACGATTTGTATTTTTGGGAGATTTACATTAAGGTAATGCGGCACAAAACTGCATTTTACTGTGGGTTTATACAGTGGATAAACTGCAGTTTCTCTGTTTTGAATTTAAAAATTTTGCAAAAAAAACGAGGCCCTATGAGCAGCTTAAGCCAATTAGAACAAGATTTAAAACAATTCCGCGCCCTTCCATACCACAGCGATACCCAGTTAGCGCAAAAACTCAGTGAAGTACAAGCCTGGCAACGCGGTCGTATTCATAAAACCCACCAAACCTTATTTGCCAGCGCCAACAACCAAGCCATGGGCGAGTTTTTAATTGACCAACTGTATGGGGGCGAAAAATTCAATGTGCTGGCTGAACAGCTAGAGCGCATGGTACAAAAGGCTGAAAAACTAGAAAAATTTATCCCTGCCAATGCCGTGAGCACAGGGGCAGCCGGTATCATCGAAGCGATTAACGCCATTAAGCTTGATCTGCAGCTTGCTCAATATTTACAAGAGAATCATTTATCCGTGGATGAGCCATCCATGATTAAAGCCTATCAATCCGTGAACGCAGAGTCAGCAAGACGCCAACAGATTGCTGACCTCAAACAAATGTGCTATCGCACGGATAAATATCTTAAATCATTTATCTTACAAAAAGCATTTTCACTCGCCAAAGGCACAGCGTACAAAAAAGGCTTTCAGCCGTTATATGACTTTATCGCTGAAGGTTTTGCTGCCATCAAACCGATTAAAAGTATTGGCGCATTTATTGAGCCATTTTGTGAAAAAGAGTTGCAAATCATTACCAATGTGCATGCGGGCAAAGAACATCCCTTTGATGTTTAGTGATAAAATAGAAAAAAATTTTGCACGAACTTTGCGCTTTTAACTTTGCCAATTTTTGATTGGCGATGACCTCACTAGGAAACCACATGAACGACAATAACCATAATTCAATCCAAGACAGCTTGGTTAAAGACAGCATCCAAGCCAATGACAAGCTCAATAGCCAAGTACAACAGTCACTAACAGCTGACACCACCATCAACCGTCAATTTACTGGCACAGCTGATTTGCCAGAATCCGTGCCCCAAGGTCAGCAGCTCACTCGCCCTGCAACCGCTACCCCAAATGACGCTATCCCCAATGAGTCGTCAGCGCAATCAACTAGCGGTTTTGATAAATCAGCTATCTACAATCCGCATACCGAAGCCACTGATGGCAATGAAGAAACCCATTTTGGCTACAAAACCGTCAAAAAAGCTGAAAAACAAGAAAAAGTAGCAGAAGTGTTTACCTCTGTTGCCAAAAAATACGACATCATGAATGATTTAATGTCACTGGGTATTCATCGTCTGTGGAAACGCTATGCCATCAGCCTAACGGGCGTGCGTGCAGGTCAACGGGTGCTAGATATCGCAGGGGGCACAGGTGACTTGGCAAAAGCCTTTAGTAAAGAGGTCGGTCGCACAGGTCATGTGGTATTGTCCGATATCAATGAAGCGATGCTAGAGGTCGGTCGTGAGCGTCTGCTCAATGCAGGCTGTAGTAATGTCGACTTTGTACTAGCCAATGCTGAGACGCTGGCGCCATTTGAAGATGAAAGTTTTGATTTGGTGACCATTAGCTTTGGGCTACGCAACGTCACTGACAAAGACGCGGCACTGCGCTCGATGTATCGGGTGCTCAAAAAAGGTGGTCGCTTGCTGATTTTGGAATTTTCAAAACCGGTGTTTGAGCCATTTGGTAAAGTCTATGATTTGTATTCATTTACCGCATTGCCACTCATGGGTAAATTGGTGGCGAATGACAGCGAAAGCTATCAGTATTTGGCAGAGTCTATCCGTATGCACCCAGACCAACGCACGCTAAAAGGCATGATGGAAGACGCAGGCTTTGTCAATTGTGATTATCACAACTTAACAGGCGGCATCGTGGCGGTACATCGTGGGTTTAAAAAGTAACTGATGGCGAAAAATATAATAGCTCACTGAAATTTATATACTAAAAGAGAATCAGATGTTTACTGTATTACTACTCGCAGGCATTGAAAAAGTGGTTAATTTAGCGATTGCCACTGACTCCATCACCCAAGCAGGGTTACAACCATTATCGGGTAAAGTTTTGCGCCTAGTGATGGCAGAGCCAGCCATTGAATTTGATACGATTTTTAATGATGACCATATCCGCTTTGAACCTGTGACGGTTGATGTTTTTGAACCTAAAGGTAGCGCCGTGGTAAGCAAACCTGATTGTATTGTCAAGGTGGACAACCCTGTGCATTTGCTCAATTTGATGGGTGAACCACAAGGCAATCTGCCGATTGAGGGCGATTATAAAGTGCTGATGCAAGTCAAACAGTTGGTCGCTGGGTTTGACCCTGACATCATTGGTAAACTGCAACCTTTGATTGGTCTGCCGATGGCAAGTCAACTGTCTAATCTGTTAGCCAACCTAAAAGGCACAATCGCTGCACCTGCCAAAGAGATGTTTGCCGATATTGCCAATATCAGAGAGTGGAAAACCAACGATGCAAGTACTGATGCCAATGCAGGCAATGAGTTAAAACAACAGCTACTAAAACTGCGGGCGGATATTGAACGTGAACAAGCCAGACTTGATGCCATCAAGCAACAGCAAGCGGCTTTAATGAAACAATAAATTAGAAAAGTAGATTGCAAAAGTAAATTTATTGCAAAATTCGCTTTTGCACAATCAAAATGACGGGTTAAATCCCCGTCTTTTTTTTAACCATTAAAAAATTGCTTATATCATGCTAGAATTCCCACCATTGATAAGCTTTCTAACGAGTTGCCAACGTGTTACTAAATCATCGCAAACGTCTTTTACAACTGTGGCGCATTGCCGCTCATTATCGTGTTGATACGCATCTGCCTATTGAAGAGACGCCGCAGCTTGAGCCCATTGCCAAACTTATCCGTATGCACCCTGCCAGCTATTTTCAAAAACCCCATCCAGACGGGGTTAGGCTGGCGCTTGAAGAGATGGGCACGCTGTTTTTAAAATTAGGGCAGCTGCTTTCCACGCGTCGTGATTTGGTCACTCCTGAGATTATTGAGCAGTTGGTGCATCTGCAAGACAGGGTGAAACCCTTTAGTGTCGATACGGTTATCGAGCAAATTGAACAATCGACAAAAAAAGGCGGTTTGGGGCAAACTATCAACCAGCTATTTGCTAGATTTGATGGCACACCGTTAGCGGCGGCATCCATTGCCCAAGTACACACCGCACGCCTGCATGATGGGCGTGAAGTGGTGGTTAAAGTAGTTCGCCCAACCATCCGTGAACAGATTATTGAAGATTTTGAACTATTGCGCGATTTGGCACAATGGGCGTCAGCACGGATTGAAGCGGCGCGTGCCGTACATATTATCGATATCGTTGAAGATTATCGGCAAGTCTTGCTCAATGAGCTTGATTTAACCCTTGAAGCTGCCAATACCACCCAAATGCGTAACAACTTTTTGGGTTCATCGATGATGTATGTGCCTGAAGTGTATCAAGCCAGCAAAAACATCATGATTATGGAGCGCATTGTTGGGGTGCCGATTTCGCAAACCCAAGTATTTGATGCGCTTGGATATGATAGGGCGGCACTTGCGGCAAAAGGATTAACGATTTTTTTCACGCAAGTATTTCGAGATAATTTCTTCCATGCCGATATGCACCCAGGCAATGTGTTTGTTGAAACCCTGCCAGCTGATACCCCAAATCCCAATCCCCGCTACATCGCCCTTGATTGCTCAATCGTGGGCGAGCTATCTAAAGCTGACCAAATGATTGTGGCAAGGCTTTTATTATCGGTAATGAACAATAACTTTACCGGTCTGGTGGATATCATCGCGCGGGCAGGCTGGATTCCACCCAATACCGATAAATACGCCCTCATGCGCGATATGCGCCGCACCGTGTCACCGATGATTAGTAAGCCAATCAACGACATTGATTTTGCAGGCGTGCTCATGTCGGTGCTCGATATTGCGCGTCGCTATCATTTGGATATACCGCCGCAATTAATGTTACTGCTTAAAACGCTCGTGCATGTGGAAGGTTTAGGACGGGATTTATACCCTGAGCTTGATATTTGGTCGCTCGCCAAACCGATTTTGACAGGCTGGGTGAAGCAGCAGTTTGACCCGATGCAAAAAATTGGCGAGCTACGCAAGCAATTACCTGAACTGTTACTGAGTCTCAATGACATGCCACAATTGCTGGATAACAGTTTGCAAAGTCTGTCAAATTTGGGTGGCCACCAAGACCAGCAGCTGCGTGAAATACAGCAAATTCGCTCAGATATGCTCAAAAGTCGTCAGCAGGATTGGCTTGCGCTGCTTGGGTTTGTGGGTGCATTGTTTATCGCGCAAATGATTGCCAGTCATACCGTTTGGCAGGTGAGTAGCTGGCTTGCACCGATTTTTTATGTGATTGCCGTGCTGTTTGTATTGTGGCGGTTGTTAAATTAGCGACTTAAACATGCTTCATATAATGATCGGCTAGCAGTTTGACGATCGTAGGGATAAAGGGTTTTGCCAAATCATGTCCCATGTCTTTAATCAAATGAAACTCACTGTGCGCAATCGCTTTGGCAATCGCCCGACCATGCGCCGATGGCACCAGCCCATCTTTTTCCCCATGAATGATAATGGTTGGCTGTTTGATTTTTTGGTCGAATTTAACAATAGAGCCAGTGGCTAATATCGCTTGCAACTGCTGAAGCGCGCCACGTGGGTGATAACTACGTTCAAACCGCAAACGAATGAGCCGTTCTACTTCCTCTTCATCCACATGATTGGGGGAGCCGATACGCTGCATACACCACACGCCGTATGCGACCACGTCATCAATTTGGGTGGTTTTGGGATGTGAAAGTAGGGTTTGCAGCTGCTTTGGCTTGGTGGGTGGTAAAAATGGCTTGTTATTACTGGTAAACATGAGACCCAGTGTCGACACGCGTTTTGGGTATTTAGCAGCCAAAATTTGCGCAATCATCCCGCCCATAGATGCCCCCACCACATACACATTGTTTAGCGCTAATTTATCAAGCAAGCGGCGGGTATCTTCGACCATGTCAAATAAGTTATACGCCACCGGAAAATGACGGTTCGTCAAACCCACTTGCATACGCAGCATCATTTTGACATTGTTGATGGGAAAACGCGGGAAGGGTCGTGCGATTTTTGATGATAGCCCGATATCACGATTGTCAAAACGAATCACAAAAAAGCCTGCATCAATCAAGCCTTTGACAAAACTATCTGGCCAAAACACTAACTGCGAGCCTAAGCCCATGATCAGCAGCAAGGGCGGATGATCAGGATTGCCACCAACTTCAACACACAGTTGTAATTCATCACCGATATCAATGATGGCACTTTGCATAAAGTCCGTAATCACTGAGGGTTGAAAATTAAATTTGGCTAAATCCATAATTTATTCCAAAAATATCAATCTGCTAGTGGGGTGTTGAATTAACTTGCCGCATTAGATGACCCGTTGCACGAGCATGGCTACTAAGACAGCCAATCCGCCACTTGCTTTGTTAACGTTAAGCGCTGTTTTGCTGCTTCTTTACCGGCTAATACAAATCCTAAAATGCTATGAGGATCATCTTTTGGATGGGCGGTCATGACCATTCCGTCAGTGGTTGGGGTTGTTTGCCAATAGAGTTGATCGTCACTGTACTGCCCCGATACGGGTAATACCACCAAAGGTAAACTAGGTGTTTTGATAGCCACCGGCATGGCAGGATACGCCACTTTGGTCGGCGCCATGTTAGGGTCAGCCAGAGTTTTTGCCAAGGCTTTGGCTTGGTTCATCAATGGCATGACATAGGGCATATAGCTACCCATCACGTTGGCACAATCGCCAATGGCATAAATATGCTTTGCCGATGTGGCTAGGCAGGCATCGACCTTGATGCCTTGCTGCACTGTTCTGGGTAAATGGGTTACTGTAGGATTGATGTGCTGTGACGATGCTATGGCAATGTTCGCTGATACGGCAAGGTCAGTATTAGCCACCAAACCAATCGCTATCAAAACAATATCCGCTTCAAAGGTTTGTGATTGCTTATCCCTGTCAAACGAGATGGTCACGGTTGCATTATCGTTTGTATTGATATTTGTAGTAATATTTTTATTAAGGTTTGTCGTGATACTGGTGATATCAGTGCCTAAATAAAATGTCACCCCTGACTGAGTCAAAGCGTCTTGTAGCATGATGCCTGCCTGGCTAGGAAGCTGCTGAGCCAGTGGACGTGCCGCTTTATCAAACACTGCCACTGTGATGTCAGCGGTCTGGTTACCGGTATTTTGACCAATCAAATCATTGGCAAATTCACAACCAATCAACCCTGCACCAATAATCGCTACCTTAACCGGCGCTGATTTTTGAGATTTTAGGGTGTTTAGGCGCTGCTGAAAGCTTTTGTACTCATCTAGATGATTAACAGCAAAAATGGTTTGATGATTGACAGCTAGATTGGGTAACAGTCTAGAATGCGCGCCTGTCGCCAATACCAAATCTCGATATGCAAGCGTTGTTTGAGAAGCTTCATTGACTAACGAGCGAACCACAATAACTTGTTCAGCGGCATTAATATCGGTGACTTGATGAAAATTTAATAGGGTTAGGTTTAACGTTTCTGCCATTTTTGCCGCGCTTGCATTAGCGATGGAATCGGCAAGTTTGTTTTGCGCATAGGCATTTGACAAGGTTGGTTTAGCGTAGCTATCACCACTGTCTTGGCACACCATCACGATAGGCAAGCTAGTCGTTAGCTTTCTGAGCTCACGCGCTAGCGTATAGCCCGCCATCCCTGAGCCAATAATAATCACAGGTTGTGGTTCTGTATTTGACAGTTGCGCAATAGGCGCGCCATTTGAACTGATACTGTCTAAGCTTATACTATTGTCACTGGCAGTATCGACACTCGCACTATTGACATTGTTAGTTGATTGCATGATAAAACCCTATTATATTTATTATAGTTCAATCATTTCAAAGTCCACTTTACCAACCCCACATTCAGGGCAAGTCCAGTCTTCGGGAATATCTTCCCATCGTGTACCCGGAAGGATGCCTTCTTCTGGGCAGCCCAGTGCCTCATCATACACCCAACCACACACGATACATTGATATTTTTTCATTGGTAACTTTCCCTATATTAGTGGTAACTTTTGCTATTGAAGATAAGGATAAAAATTGCAATTACAATGCCGAGCAGTATGTTAACCATGCAAAACTTACGCAATCACCTAAAAATTTAACTTGCGATAGTTTACAAGTATGCACTGAAACAAGCAAGCCAATGACAGGCAACATTCAAGCCCATACCGCAAATTTTTAAATCAGTTCGCCCAAGTCTAGCCTATTAATCATGACTAAGGTAAAGGCTTAACGCCATCTATGACGCTGATTGGCTCAGCAGGAAAAAATTGCTAGAATGAGGCATGCTTTAGCAATTTTTACTTAATTCTTACTTAATACTTAATTTTACTTAACACTTATTTTTTCTGAACTCGGTCAATCCTATGCAATCAACTATCTCCCCTGATTCACCACACCCATTTTGGCAAATCATCAGAGTGGTACCTGATTTTCCCAAACAAGGCATTGCGTTTTATGATATCACGCCATTATTGCGCGCTCACGTCAATGCGGTAATTGATGCGTTACTGGCAGTGATACCACAGCCAGTATTTGATGCGGTTGATTGTTTTGGCGCCATTGAAGCACGGGGGTTTATCTTTGCCAGCCTGTTAGCAGGTCGAACAGGCAAAGGTATGGTATTGGTACGCAAAGAAGGCAAGCTGCCACCGCCTGTGGCGAAAAAAAGCTATGCGCTAGAATATGGTACCGATACGCTAGAAATGCAGGCGGGACTTACGCCCGCGAATGTGTTGTTGGTGGACGATATATTGGCGACAGGCGGTACTTTGAGCGCTGCGGTGGGACTTTGTGAAGCCGCAGGACATCAAGTGTTAGGCGCACTTGTGTTACTTGATTTGGTGAATTTGCATCAACCGCTTGCTATACCACTTTATACTGTGTTGCAAGCTAAAGGTTAGTGGGACGGCATGGGGCTAATCATGATTAAAGGACATGATTAGCCGCTAACAAAAATTTAATGAACCAAGCTTTATTCATCAAAGTTTTAATGAATAAAGCTTTAATTAACAAAGCTTAGTTAACCAAGCCTCTCAAGGTTTGCTCTAACGCTTCTCTAGCTTGGATAAAGCCTTCAATACCAGCAGATAATAATTCTTGGCTGATAGGATCAAGCGCATGTTGCTCAGCAAATTGGGTCTCATCGAGGGTTTGTTTTTTGAGGTCAATAAATTTCATGTCTGGGAATAGCTGACGCTCGACTTTGACGTCCATCGTGGCAAGTTGGTCTAGCAAATCAGGCGCAATCGTTAATAAATCACAACCTGCCAATGCTAATATTTGCTCAATGCTGCGAAAGCTCGCGCCCATGATTTGGGTGGTATAGCCATGCTGTTTGAAGTAATGATAGATAGTTTTGACTGAGCTCACGCCTTTATCACGGCTGATTTCGATGCTATCGAGTCCTTCATCTTTTTTCTGCCAATCCAAAATCCGTCCGACAAATGGCGAAATCAAGGTAACATCGGCATCGGCACAGGCTTTAGCTTGGTGCAAGCCAAATAGCAGCGTCACGTTACAATGGATACCTTGTTGCTCTAGTGCTTTGGCGGCTTGAATGCCTTCCCAGGTGCCAGCGATTTTGATGAGTACGCGTTTCTTATCAATCCCAGCGGCTTCATAGGCTTTGATAAATTGCTGCGCTTTGACAATGGTGCCATCGGTATCATAAGACAACCTTGCATCCACTTCGGTGGAAACACGACCATCAATCAGTTTTAAAATTTCGGTGCCGATATAAATGGTGAGATCATCAATCACCGCATCGATATCATTGGGGTATTTTTTTAATGTCTCAATCAAAATAGGCTGCATTTGTGGCGCTGACAATGCCTTGGTAATCAAGCTTGGGTTGGTGGTCGCATCGACTGGTTTTAAGCGGGCAATCGCCTGCAAATCCCCAGTATCTGCCACAATGGTTGTCATCATTTTTAGTTGGTTTAAGCTGCTAGTCATGTACTTTCCTAAATGTCAAATTGCTGCATGTCACTGATAACCTATCACGGACAAAATAGTATGGTTTCATTCAATGTTGTTTAACCTATGTCAAAAGCTATCACAAACATTGTGACAATCGCTAGTTTTTTTTCTATTTTGCAAGTATTTGTTAAGCATCAAGCAGAAAAATCCAATTTTTTTTAGGGTATGCCAAAAATATTATCTCTATATCACTATTTGTGATGAAAAAGCGCTGAGCGAAACTCGATTAACAGGCGTGATTTGTGCTAGTATTAGGCAATTTCTGCTATAAAGCCATTTGGTAACTTTGTATATTTCAAGGTATATTTCAAGCTAGGCTGCCTGTGATTTATGACCCTCAATCCTATCGCGCAGGTCAGTGTTGACTGTTGAGTTGTAATTTTATGAATGAACAAACGATGAGCAATGATGAATTAATTGGACTTCGCCAAAAAATTGATGAAGTGGATGAAAAAATCCAGCGATTAATCAACGAGCGAGCAGGCTATGCGGTGCAAGTAGCCAAAGCCAAAAAGACGCAAGAGGACAATCCGATTTTTTATCGCCCAGAGCGAGAAGCGCAGGTACTAAAAAAAGTGATGGCGCGTAATGTGGGTCCACTCCCTGCCGATAAAATGGCACGTTTATTCCGCGAAATTATGTCAGTATGTTTAGACTTAGAAGCGCCACAAAAAATTGCTTATCTGGGTCCTGCAGGTACCTTTACCCACATGGCAGCGCTGAAGCATTTTGGTAAAGCCGCCACGACAGTGCCGCTATCGACGATTGCTGATGTGTTTCGTGAAGTCGAAGCCGGCTCTGCCATGTATGGCGTTGTCCCTGTAGAAAATTCCTCAGAAGGCGTGGTTAACCATACCCTTGATGGTTTTTTATCCTCCGATTTAAAAATCATTGGCGAGGTGGAATTACCGGTGCATCATCAATTTTTGGTGGGTGAGCATACCAAAGTGGGCGCGATTTCAAAAATTTATGCCCACAGCCAAGCGCTTGCCCAATGCCGCCAATGGCTAGATACCCATTATCCCAATGTCGAGCGTGTCGCAGTCTCTAGCAATGGTGAAGCGGCGCGGCGTATCAAAAATGAGTGGCACTCAGCCGCCATTGCAGGGGAAGTGGCAGCAAGCGAATATAATTTGCACAAACTATTTGAAAACATCGAAGATACCCCGTCCAATACCACACGTTTTTTAATCATTGGCCGCGAAGCAGTAGCGCCGTCAGGTCAAGATAAAACCTCGATTTTAGTGGCAGCCAAAGATCAGGCGGGCGCGCTGATTCAAATATTGCAGCCACTAGCTAAACATGGGGTGTCGATGACCAGTATCGAAACCCGCCCAGAGCGGCCAAACAAATGGGCTTATGTGTTCTTTATTGATATGCTCGGTCATATTGACGACGCCAATATGCAAGCCGCGCTCGCTGAGATTCGCCCGCAAGTCAAAGATTTACGGGTATTAGGCGCTTATCCAAAAGCGGTGATTTAACCGTTTTTGGCAATAAAATTTTATTAGTATCAATCATCAACTAAAGGTTTTGATATGACGATCCAATCGGTCAATCACAGTATTGAGCAGTTAAAAGCTTATGAAATGGATAAATCCAATGAAGAGCTGACCCGTGAGTATGGCTTGGGTGACATCGTCAAATTGGCGAGCAATGAAAACCCAACCGGCTGCTCACCATACGTGACCTTGGCAATCACGTCAAAACTGGGCGAATTATCGCGTTATCCCGATGGTGCAGGGCAAGGGCTTAAACAAGCCTTAGCCGATTTTTTGGGCTGCGAAACAAAACAAATTGTGTTGGGTAATGGCTCTAATGAGTTACTCAATAACATTACCGCAAGCTTTACCAATGGTGATGATGTGATTGTGTATTCTCAATACGCGTTTTCGGATTACGAATTGGCGTCTTTGGGTATTAGTGAGCGAACCCAACAAGTCGCTGCCAAAAATTTTGCTCATGATTTGCCTGCGATGCTTGAGACGGTCAATCAAACTGCCAATTGTAAAATGGTGATTATCACCAATCCCAACAACCCCACAGGCACCGTGCTCGCCAAAGATGACTTGGTTAAATTCATCAAAAAAGTGCCATCGGAGGTGTTGGTGGTGATTGATGAAGCTTACATCGAATTTGTGCCAACGCTCAGCTGTGTAGATTTGACCCAAGAGTATGACAATGTCATTGTGCTACGTAGCTTTTCCAAAGCTTATGGACTGGCAGCCTTGCGCATTGGTTATGCAGTAAGCAGCGCAAGCATTGCTGAGATTTTAAATTATACGCGCCAGTCGTTTAATACCAGTACGTTGGCGCATGCTGCCGCCACAGCGGCAATTAAAGACCAACATTTTATTAACCAATATTTGGCGTTTAACCATGAGCAAAAACAAGCCCTGTATGATGGCTTGGATAGCTTAGGTGTCGTCTATGTCAAATCGGCTACCAATTTTGTGATGGTTAATGTCGGCGATGGCATGGACATCTACCAAACATTGATTGAGCAAGGCGTGGTGGTGCGACCGATGGTTGGGTACGGTCTGCCAGCCTGGATACGCGTGAGTGTGGGTTTGCCTGAAGAAATTAACCGTTTTTTAGATACGTTGGCGCAGGTATTGAGCTAAGCCAATGTTAGAAAAAAATCGTGAAGTATTTTGGCATTTTTTAGCGTTATTTGTGGTCATCGTTTGGGGAACAACATTAGCAAGCACTAAGGTGCTGCTGGCGGATATGTCACCCATTCAGATTTTGCTGTATCGGTCGTTATTTGCCTATGGGTTATTGTTTGCCATGTCACCTAGACTGCAAACCTTTAGCAGTGTAAAAAACGAAGTGTTGTATTTTTTGTCGGGGCTGTGCGGTATTACCTTGTATTTTTTACTAGAAAACACCGCACTGCTGTATACCTATAGCAGTAATGCGGCGCTGTTAGTCACAGCATCCCCTTTGTTTACGGTGCTGATTGCCAGTTTTATCATTAAAACCCATGCCTTTAGCAAGTTGCTGTTGATTGCGTGTGTGATGGCATTGGTTGGCGTAGCATTAGTACTGGCTAATCAGCCGATGAGTTTAACCAATGGCATGCTGGGTAATATTTTAGCAATATTAAGTGGGTTGGCATGGTCATTTTTCGGCTTTGCTAACAGTGCCATTAAAGATGAACTGAACCCGATGGTACGCATGCGTAAAGTGTTTTTGTATGGCATAATCACCGCGTCGCTGTATATGCTTGTGACAGGTGAAGCCTTTATCAACCTTCACGCGTTTACGCCCATCAATCTGGCGAATTTGCTGTTTTTAGGTGGTATCGCTTCCGCTTTGTGTTTTGTGTTGTGGACCAATGCCAATAAGCATTTGGGCGTGGTAAAAACCTCGCTGTATATTTATTTTATTCCGCTCATTGCGGTATTGTTGGGTGTGGTTTTATTGGGTGAAACAATCACCAGCAGCACTATTTTGGGTGGGATTTTGATTGCGTTGGCAGTCTTTTTAGCAAATTATAAAAAATCGGTAAGTTAAATGTTTGAAAAAGTGTGTTTTATTGGGCTAGGGCTCATTGGCGCAAGTTTGGCACAAGCCATGCGTGATAAAAAATTGGCCAAATCAATTGTGGCGGTCAGCCGTTCACAATCAACCATTGACAAAGGTATCAACTACGGACTGCTTGATGCAGGATTTGATGATGCTGCCTTTGCGGTGCAAGGTGCGGACTTGGTGGTAATAGCCACGCCGGTACAGGCGGTCAAAAAAATTTTTGAACAAATCAAACCCTTTATTAACGATAAAACTATTATCATGGATGTGGGTAGTACCAAAGGCAATATCATTGCAGACGCCAGCGCGGTGTTTGGTGAGGATATGCCCAAAGGTTTTGTACCCGCCCATCCGATTGCTGGCGCAGAAAAATCAGGGATTGATGCGCGTAATGCCAAACTATTTGATAACCATAAAATTATCTTAACGCCGCTAGATACCACCAGCAAACAAGCGGTTAAAAAAGTGATTGCACTATGGCAGCAGACTGGCGCAGAAGTGGTGACCATGCCAGCGGATTATCATGATAAGGTGCTCGCGCGTACCAGTCATTTACCCCACTTGCTCGCCTACAATCTAGTTGCTCAACTAGCCAAGCACAACGACAATATGGATATTTTTCGTTTCGCGGCGGGTGGCTTTCGGGATTTTACCCGTATCGCCGCCAGCGACCCAACCATGTGGCATGATATTTTTTATGCCAATAAAACCGCGCTCCTCGATGCCATTGATGAATTTAGTGAGCAATTAAGCCAGTTGAAAGCAATTATCGAGACCAATGATTCTGAGCAGATGCTAGGTGTATTAACCCAAGCCCAAGCCGCCCGACAACATTTTGGACATATGTTAAATAAAACGCCTTATTTGGAAAAACAAGCCATGAAGCAAACTTACGTTATCGCCCCAGCCCAACAATTTGAAGGCAGTCACACTGTCGCAGGAGACAAGTCTATCTCTCACCGTTCGATTATGTTTGGTTCGTTAGCCAAAGGCACTACCACGGTGACAGGGTTTTTGGAAGGTGAAGACGCACTCGCTACCTTGCAAGCCTTTCGTGATATGGGCGTAGTGATTGAAGGACCAAACCAAGGCAGGGTAGTGATTCATGGGGTTGGATTACATGGGTTAAAACCTTCGCATGATCCATTATACATGGGTAATTCAGGCACCAGTATGCGCTTGTTATCAGGTATTTTATCGGCACAAAAATTTGATTCGGTGATGACGGGTGACCCGAGTTTATCCAAGCGTCCCATGGAACGGGTCGCCAAGCCTCTGCGGGAGATGGGTGCAAAAATCCAAACCACGGGCGAAAAAGGTACGCCGCCGATTAGCATCACCGGTAATCAAACTTTAACAGGTATCCGCTATGAAATGCCGATGGCATCAGCGCAGGTGAAATCCTGTTTGCTGTTAGCAGGATTATGGGCACAAGGCACCACCACAGTGATTGAGCCAGAAGTGACGCGCGATCATACCGAGCGCATGCTGACGGCATTTGGTTATCCTGTGACAGTGTCAAAAGTGCACAATGGCAATCAAATTAGTGTGACAGGGGGCGGCGAATTGACGGCGTGTGACATCGCAGTGCCTGCTGATATTTCATCCGCGGCATTTTTTATGGTGGCAGGTGCCATCGCCCAACAAGGCAATGTGACCATCAACAAAGTGGGCATCAATCCCACGCGCACCGGCGTGATTGATATCTTAAAGCTGATGGGCGCTGATTTGACATTGACCAATGAAACCACCGTCGGCGGTGAGCCAGTTGCCGATATCGTGGTGAAATCTTCAAAGTTGCAAGGTATTGAGATTCCTGAGCACTTGGTGCCACTCGCCATTGATGAATTTCCTGTGCTGTTTGTGGCAGCAAGTTGTGCCACGGGTAAAACCGTGCTACATGGCGCAGCTGAACTGCGCGTTAAAGAATCTGACCGTATTCAAGTCATGGCAGATGGGCTAAAAACCTTAGGAATTGCCTGTACTGTACTCGATGATGGCATTGAAATTGAAGGTCGCGGTGATGTGGCACAGGTGTTTGGCGGTGGTGAGATTGAATGTCACCATGACCATCGCATTGCCATGAGTTTTACTGTGGCAAGTTTGCGCGCAAGCGATACGATTACCATTCATGGTACTGAAACGGTCAATACTAGCTTCCCTAACTTTGCTGAACTGGTCAATAGTGCAGGATTGCAAGTTAAAGTGGTGACTGACTAAACCCTAGGTGAGCTAAACTTGTAGCACTGTCGCAAGTCTTTACATGGATGACATGAAAACTAAGATAGACTATGACTTTCTTAGTTTTGACTTTTTTATAAAAAATAAAATTTATCGTTGTGTTAATGAAAAATCAAATCCCCCAAAATCAAATCCTGAAAAATCAAATCCCCCAGAGTCAAACCATTGATATCATCAATAGTGACATTCCGACCCGTGCCGTTGATATTACTGACCATGAAAAACCAACCATAGTGACTACCCCCAAAGGCGTATTGACCGCACTGGCTGCTTTTTTGATTTGGGGGTTTTTCCCCCTGTATTTTAAGCTACTCAAAGATTATGATGCGATTGAAATCATTGGGCATCGAATTATTTGGACGTTTGTCACGATTTTACTAATCATGACAGTGACTAAAAACTGGCACTGGGTGAAAGTGATTAAAGCCAACCCAAAATGGTTACTTTATACTGCCGTTTCGGGGGCGATTATCTCAGTTAATTGGTTGGTGTACGTGTGGGCGGTCAATCATGATCAGATTTTGGAAGCCAGTTTGGGCTATTATATTGGTCCGTTGATGGGTATTTTACTATCGCTAGTGGTTATCAAAGAAAAACTGCGGCCTTTGCAATGGATGGCAGTGATTTTGGCAGCGATAGGCGTGGCGATTCAGCTGGTCGTGCTGGGTAAATTGCCGTGGGTATCGTTAGTGTTGGCGAGTAGCTTTTCTGTGTATGGTTTGATGCATCGCCATACCCCGCTTGACGCGCTGTCTGCGATGTTTATCGAAACGGCATTATTGGTGCCGGTCTTTATTGGCTGGTTTGCTATGCATGATGTTGCTAGTAGTCAGTTAGATTTTTGGCTGTCGCCATCAATTTTTTTATTGATGATTGCAGGGCCTGTGACCTTGATACCGCTCTTAATGTTTAATAAAGCCACCAAAATGGTTAATTTTAGCTTATTGAGCTTTTTAAATTATTTGACCCCGTCCATGATTTTTTTATTGGCGATATTCTTGTATCATGAGCCTTTTAATATTTATAAATTGATTACCTTTGCCTTTATTTGGACAGGCTTGGTATTTTTTAGTTATGATTTAATAAAACAACGAAATACCTAACGAGAGTAAAAATGACTACACCAGAAACTACCCAACAAACTAGGCTTGAAATGCCCCACAGCACCACGCAAGCCCCCACACAAAAAACCATGCATGAATCACTATATTCAGCGGCGGATGCCTTACATGCGATTGCAAACGAAAAGTCCAACAGTCAGCCAATCAAGCTGACGGGTAATTCAACGGATATGGTATTTGTCAAGGGACTCAAAGTCGATGCCGTGATTGGCGTGTATGAGTGGGAGCAGCAAATAACCCAACCGCTGATTTTCGATATTGAAATGGTAGGCTGTCAATACCAAGCGTCGCAGACTGATAATATTCAAGATGCCATCAATTATAAAAGTGTCAGTGAGCGCGTGGCTGAAGTGAGCATTGCCAACAAAGTCGCGCTGTTAGAGCGGTTAGCGCAATTGGTCGCTGAGATGATTTTGTCAGAATTTGCCCCAGAAAAAGTCACAGTGACGATTCACAAACCCACCGCCATCAAACAAGCCGATAGTGTCGGGGTTAAAATTACCCGTTTTCAGCAAAATTAATTAGCCTAAGCAAAAAATATGTTTATTTGAGCATTTGAGTATGAGTGTACCACCGCGTGATGTCATAGTCATCGAAGCCTGTGTTTTGTCGTTAGCCAGTAATGTCAAACAACCTTATTATTTACAAAAAGCCAAAGACTGGCTGCAAAACTTTGGCACTTTGACTCTCAGTGCGATTCATAGTAGTGAAGATACTTGTAGTGATAACAATTTACACGACGATTTAAACAAGCCAACATCCAATACACCGGTTTATTTTAACCAAGTGGCTTATTTAGCATTTGCGCAGCCCATGGATTATTGGCAATGGCTACAACTCACCAAGCAGTTTGAACAGCAACAAGACAGACTTCTGTACCAAAAACCCGCTGTTACGTTAGACATCGATATCATTGCAGTAAAATGTCTGCATCAAATTGATAATATCGACCAAAGCCTCGATGAAAAAGGCAATCGATTTGTGTTATTCGCTCAATCAGCAAACCAGTGGTTAGGCATCCGCCGGCGTTTTCCACTAGCTTGTTATGACCAGGTAGGGATATTGGATTTATCAAAAAATATCGATTTGTCCTTTATCCGAAGTTTTTAATCCTCATCGCTATCACTATGAATATCACTGCCACTATCAATGCCCAATTTTTTCATACGGTAGCGCAGTGAGCGAAACGTTGTATTTAATAATTTGGCGGCTTGGGTGCGATTCCAACCACTGCAGTTGAGCGCCGCGATAATGACTTTGCGTTCTTGATTCATCAAATATTCTTCAAGTCCTTCGGCGGGCAGTTGACCTTCTTCAGCGGCGGGCTGGGCTAAATTAGGCGCATTGATACCCCCTATCGGCGTATCTAAAGTTAACATTTCATCGGTTAACGCTTCATGGTTGGATTGGGTGGGTGTGGGCGTAAGTTGAATATTGGCTTTGACTTTATAACCACTTGCAAACAAATTACTGCTATAGGAAGTATTGATGGGGCTGTTGGAAGCGGATTTAGCTTCAGCTAAGGGCGCAACTTTTGGCGCGCTCGGTTGACTCGGTATTGATAACACGGTGTGATTGGAGGTTTCTGTGATTTCATGAGTTTTTTGGATTTCATGGATTTCATGGATTTCATGGATTCTAGGAGTGTCAGGCGGTACGTTAGCGGCTGATAATGGCAAATTCAAATGATGGGCTTCAATCACATTATCATCAGCTAGAGTAATCGCCCGCTCTAAGATATTTCTTAATTCACGCACGTTGCCTGCAAAGTGATGGTTTACCAATTGAACAGCGGCTTCATTCGATAATGTCGGTGGCTGCGTTAGTCCCCAATCTTCTGCAATCAAAGCGATAAAATGATTGGCTAACAGTAAAATATCATCGCGCCGTTCATTGAGACTGGGTAATTTTACTTCAATCACGTTGATGCGATAATATAAATCTTGTCTAAATTCACCGGTTTCGACAAGCTTAGCCAAATTTTTATGGGTAGCGGATAAAAGGCGCACATCCACGGCAATTTCTTGGGTGCTACCAATTGGGCGGATTTTCTTTTCTTGAATGGCGCGTAATAATTTGACTTGCATGGAAATCGGCAAATCCGCCACTTCATCCAAAAATAGCGTGCCGCCATTTGCTTGTTGGAATAACCCTTCTTTATCTGCGGTAGCCCCAGTAAAGCTGCCTTTTTTGTGCCCAAAGAACTCGCTTTCCATCAACTCTGATGGGATGGCGCCGCAGTTAACAGGCACAAAATTGGCAGAGCAGCGCGGGCTTAAATCATGAATAAGCTTGGCAACGACTTCTTTACCCGTACCAGACTCACCCCACAAAAATACGGGCGCTTGGCTGCGCGCCAATTTTTGGATGGTGGTTTTAAGCTGGGCAATGGCGTTAGATTGTCCGATTAAGCGATTGCTAAAAGGATCATAGACTTCTTTACAATTGAGTTTATGGGCATTTTCTGCCACCTTCAAGGCATTTTCGACTAACTGGCGCAGCCGCGACAGCTCAAGTGGCTTGTTGACAAAATCAAAGGCGCCCAATTTTAACGCTTCAATCGCCAAATCCATACTACCGTGAGCGGTAATCACTCCCACGGGGGTTTTGGCATAATTTTTATTGATAAGCTTGACGATATCTAGTCCTGTGCCATCAGGAAGTTTGAGATCGGTTAAGCAAAAATCAAAATTATACGCTTGAAGATGGCTAACGCCAGTGGCATAGTCATAGGCGACTTTGGTTTCAATGCCCATTTTTTTGAGTGTCATCTGCATCAAGCGACACAAATCTACTTCATCATCAATTATCAGCGCTAATGCCATACAGATGCAACACCTTTAACACAAAGTAATTAGAGGGGATTATAACACTTCCCTCATTTTATCGTCAGTAAGCTATGGCAAACAAGCTAGTGCGACGTTATGGTGGGCTAAATTATCATAGCCCAGTTATTTGCTAGCTCAGTCACTTAATAACTCAGTTACTTGCTAGCCTCCGACCCACAAGTACCTTTGGTGACACTCATAGTCTTGTCCATAGCATTGACGCTATTACTCGCCATACAAGCGTTGCCATAAGTTTGATAGCGGACCATGCCATTATTGATAGTTTTGACGCAGACAGGATCATATTGCATGGTGCACATCATCTCAGGTTTCTTAATTGGCTGAGGCATAGGTTGGGGGTTTTGCTGAGCTGGGCTAACAGCTTGGCAACCAAATAAACTTAATGAGAAGCATAATGGGGTAAAAAACTTGAACATAGCATTTCCTTATTGTGTTCAGTAGGTGATATAGAGGTGATACAAGCCGCATTGAGTATACCAAAACTCAGTGAAATCATCCCCAATAATAACCCACTTGCCAAATTATTATTGCTACTATCTGTTACCAAATCTTTAAAACGTAAGCGGGCAGTCATGCGTCAGCCGTTGCACCCGTAATAAAACACGCCCCAAATCAACCTATCGCCAAGTACAGGGCTAATGGTTAAAGGCTAAAGGTTAAAAGTATGCATTGAAGTCATTGCTAATCTCCCAATCACAAGTATCCCAATCACAAGTATCCCAGTCAAAAGTTGTTGTGAAGTTTGTTAGCGCATTTTATAGTTAAATTGATAAACATTCACTATAACGCTATATAGCACGTTTGATAATGAGGCAATCATGTTAACACTCACTTTTTTGGGTACATCTGCAGGGATACCCACCAAACACCGCAACGTTACCGCGCTTGCTGTATCACTCATCAATCCTTATAGCAAAGCAAAAAATGTCCCTTGGATATTGGTGGACTGTGGAGAAGCCACCCAGCATCAATTACTCGAAACCCCCTTATCTGTGATGCAGCTAGAATTGATTTGTATCACCCATGTGCATGGCGACCACTGTTATGGCTTGCCAGGGTTACTGGCAAGTATGGCGATGAGTGGTCGCAAACACCCATTAACCGTCATCGCCCCGCAAGCGATTGCCGATTATCTTGCCGCTGTACAAGCCACGACAGCGCTGATAATAAGTTTTGATATTAATTTTATCGCCATTGAAAATAGAGCGCAGGGTGATAGTTACCAACCTGTCACGCTGGATTTGACAGACGACCATCAGCTACAAGTTGACGTGATTGCGCTATCACACCGTATCCCTAGCCATGCCTTTAAATTTACCCAGCGACTGTCCAAAAAAACCTTATTGACCGAAAAACTTACCGAGCTTAACGTGGTAGATAAACGGCTATGGGGCAAGCTTAAATACGGTATTGACGTCAATCTAGATGATAACACCTTGCTAAAATCCGCGGATTTTGTCACCACCACGCTGCATAAAACCGTGCTGATAGTCGCAGGCGATAATGACTCACCTGAGCTATTAGCCGATGCCATATCAGATACCGATGTGCTAGTACACGAGGCGACTTATACCCAAGCAATCGCTGATAAACGAAAAGTAGCCCCTAACTATTTTGACCCCATGCATTCAACCGCCAAGCAAGTTGCCGAGTTTGCGCAGCTATCACAATTAAAAAACCTGATTTTGACCCATTTTAGCGCGCGTTTTCAACCTTTTGATAAACTTAGCAGCAAAACTTTGAATATGTCACATATTCGGGCAGAAGTGGCTGCAAATTATCAAGGTAACTTTTGGCTTGCCCAAGATTTTGATGTGTTTGAAATCGAGAATGGCAACGTTAAAAAACGCAATACGCAAATAAACTAACCCTCAAAAAGCTATCTTGTTAAAAGAAAATTTTGTAAAAAGTTTTATTGATAACTTTTTTTTATATGCACCAGTCAAATTTACTTGTTATTCCGCCTAGAATTGTTTTGCATAATTAATTATATTTATGGTAATTTAATTATCATTTTTTTAATTTATAACTGTCTTAGCTAATCGTCAGTTATGGATTGAGAATCCCACCGAACCGCTTGAGGAGAGTGTATGCAAATTGGTGTACCAAAAGAAACTGCATTATATGAAAATCGGATTGCGATTACCCCCGATACCATTAAAAAGTTCATCAAGTTGGGTCACAGTATTGTGGTCGAACGCGATGCCGGTAAAGGTTCGTTTATTACCAATGAGGCGTTGGAACAAGTAGGGGCACAAATTGTTGATGATGCGATCTCAACAAGTGATGTGGTGCTGACGGTCAATAGCTTACCGATTGAAAAAATCAACCAGCTAAAACAAGAAGCGATTGTCATCGGTATGATGAATCCGTATCGCAATGCCAATTTGCAGGACTATGCCAATCGCCACGCCAAAGTATATGCTATGGAGCTATTGCCCCGAACTTTGTCGCGGGCACAAAACATGGACGTGCTGTCATCTCAAGCCAACTTGGCAGGTTATAAAGCGGTGATTTTGGCTGCTAACCAGTTTGGTCGTCCTTTCCCCATGTTTATGACATCTGCAGGTACAGTGAAACCTGCGCGTATTGTCATCTTAGGTGTTGGCGTCGCGGGTCTGCAAGCGATTGCCACCGCCCGTCGTTTGGGTGCCGTTGTAGAAGCCAGTGACTTACGTCCCACCGTGCGTGATCAAGTGGAGTCAGTCGGTGGTAAATGGCTCGATGTCCCCATGAGCGATGAGGAAAAAGCCAAAGCCAAAGACACAGGCGGCTATGCCTGGACACCGTCTGAGCAATATATTAAAGACCAAGCCGCGGTTGTCGATAAAGCAGTCAGCCAAGCAGATATCGTGATTACCACGGCTCAAATTCCTGGTCGCAATGCCCCTCGTTTGATACATCAAGCTACCATCGATAAAATGAAATCTGGCTCAATTTTACTCGATATGGCCGTGGAAACTGGCGGTAACGTGGAAGGCTCAGTGGTCGGACAAAATATCATTACCCCAAACGGTGTCACCATCATGGGTGTGCCCAATATTCCATCGACCTTGGCGGCGCAGTCATCGGCATTGTATGCCAACAATTTGTATAACTTTTTTGCAACCTTGATGGATGACAATAAAGTGTTTGCGCTCAATCCAGAAGATGAAATCCAAAAAGCCTTGCTGGTTACTAGCCAAGGTCAAGTATTGTTAGCCAGTCGCTAACCTAATTTTCATTTAATTTTACCTATCGAGGTTAGGAGGTTTTATGTTATTGACCCTATTAGCGTCTGCGACATCTGCCACCCCATTTGTGGCAATCTTTAGTATCTTTGTTTTGGCTATTTTTGTGGGTTATTACGTGGTTTGGGGGGTAACGCCTGCACTGCATACCCCGCTTATGGCGGTCACCAATGCCTTATCCAGTATTGTCATCGTCGGTGCCATGCTGCAGACCGTCAGCATCGATGGCGATATGTTTACCCCAACCAGCTTATTGGGTGCGTTCGCGGTATTTTTAGCCAGCATCAATATTTTTGGTGGTTTTTCGGTAACGGAACGTATGCTAGCGATGTTTAAATCAAAAGATAAAAAAGCCAAAGCTGAGCCAAACAAAGAAGGAAATGCTTGATGAATGAGAATTTGAATTGGGTCGCCCAACATGCAGATTGGTTTTATTTGATTGGTGCGGTGCTATTTATTTTAACCTTACGGGGTTTATCAAGCCCAAAAACCGCCATCCGTGGTAACCGTTTTGGGATGATGGGTATGGCGCTTGCCATTATCACCACCTTTTTCTTGGCCCCCAGTCCGGTGTTTGTATTAATTGTTGGCGCGATGGTGCTAGGCGCTGTGGTCGGTACTTGGAAAGCACGTACTGTTGCCATGACACAAATGCCAGAAACCGTGGCTTTGATGCACTCACTGGTCGGTTTGTCAGCCGTTGCTATTGCGTTAGCTAGCGTATTACATACGGGCATCGAGCATAGCACTATCGCGCGGTTTGAGTTATTTATCGGCTGTTTTATTGGTGCGATTACCTTCTCAGCGTCAATGTTTGCTTTTGGTAAATTGGCGGCAAAAAGCTGGGCAAAGACGCTTAAAGGCAGTTGGGTAAAACCTGTCCAAGCTCTATTGTTCATCGCGATGTTAGCATTTGGTATTATGTATTTCACCACCCAATCCATGCCAGCGTTTTATGCGATGACCATTTTAGCTATTATTTTTGGCTGGATGTGGATTGCGCCGATTGGCGGCGGTGATATGCCTGTGGTGGTATCGCTACTCAACTCATTCTCTGGGTGGGCGGCAGCCGGTATCGGTTTTACCCTAGGCAACTCAATGCTAATTATCGCAGGGTCGCTGGTGGGTTCATCTGGGGCGATTTTGTCCTACATTATGTGTAAAGCCATGAACCGTTCACTGCTCAACGTATTGTTTGGCGGTATGTCAAGCAGCTCAGCTGCTGCGAAAGAAGAAGATACCGGACCGAAAACTTACCGTACAGGCTCACCTGAAGATGCCGCCTTTATGATGGAAAACTCTAGCAGTGTCGTCATTGTGCCAGGTTATGGTATGGCGCAAGGCCGTGCCCAAAATGCGGTAAAAGAGCTTTATGAAATGCTAAAAGAAGAAGGTGTGGACGTGCGTTTTGCGATTCATCCCGTGGCAGGTCGTATGCCAGGTCATATGAACGTACTATTGGCTGAAGCAGATGTGCCGTATGAAGACATTCTAGAAATGGATGAAATCAACTCGGACTTTGCGGGTACTGACGTTGTGCTGATTATCGGTGCCAATGACGTGGTCAACCCAGCGGCAAAAGACGATCCAAACTCACCCATCTTTGGTATGCCAATTCTTGAAGCAAATAAAGCGCAAACCGTGATGGTCATCAAACGCTCGATGAGTGCCGGCTACGCAGGTCTTGACAATAGCTTATTCTACATGGACAAAACCATGATGATCTTTGGCGATGCCAAAAAAGTGGTAGAAGACATGATTCGTCATATCAATGGCACAGGTCACTAAGTTTTTTTGACTTCAATCAACCCTGACTAACCAGTTTAGTCAGGGTTTTTTATTTGCTATAATCAGGCGGATATCACAAGGAAAATTTATGAATTTATTACTTCGTTATCTTATCTTATGCTTGATGCTAAAATCCGATAAAGCAAAGTCATCTACACCAAGCTATAGCGATGCGATCATCCGCCACTACCGGATTTTGCCGCATGATATGGGGTTTCGTAATCATGTGCCTAATTATCGCTACTTAAGCTTTATTGAGCTTAACATCCAACAGTGGCTGCTGCAGCAACGTCCAACGGACAAGCTAGGTTGGGTGATTGCATCGCAACAATTAACCTACATCAAAGAAAGCTTTTTGTTTGATAAATTGGCGCTTCGCAGTCAACTATTGGCTTGGGATAAAAAATACCTGTATTTTCGCCACGAGTTTTGGGTGAAAAATGACTTAAATGTGGTGGCACTGACCAAAATTGTATTGATGTTAGATGGGCAAGTGCAACCGACCAGCGTCATTGTACAGCAAGATGAACAAACTCATCCTGTCATCAAAACTTGGCAAGACAATCTTAACGAAATCAAAAAACTCACCCCCATCAAATAACTGGAGAAAAATATGTCCCTCAAATGGAACGACACGTTAGAAATTGCCATTCAACTTTCTGAAAAATACCCTGATGAAGACGTGCAATATATTCGTTTTACTGATTTGCATCGGTATGTGACGCAGTTAGAAGAATTTAGCGATGACCCAACCAAATCGACTGAAAAACAACTAGAAGCGATTCAAATGGCTTGGCTAGACGAACTAGATTAAGCTGAATGCTAGATTCTTCTTCATGCTAGATTGTTAATGAGCAGCAGCTAAACTAATTTACCCATGAAAAATGACCCGCGTTTGCTTAATGCGTCAGCCAAAAAGTAACGGTTTTTGATGTCATTTGACTTGGGTAAATAACCATTTGCCAACCCCACGAAGATTGCCATCCCATCAAGATTAGCCGTATCATTGGGTTATTAGCATGCAGTATTTGGGTTAACAGTATTTAGTTTAACAATAAGTTTTGTAATATTTGCTCATAAATTGCGGCAAGTTTACCCAAATCCTCAACTTCTACACATTCATCAATCTGGTGGATGGTGGCATTACGCACGCCAAGCTCAACCACTTCCGGCGACCTATTTTCAACATTTAACGTTGCGATAAAACGACCATCTGAAGTGCCGCCTGTGGTTGAAAGCTCTGTATCTGTGCCCGTCACGGCTTTAATCGCGGATTGACAGGCGCCGACGAGGTTGCCTTGCGGCGTCAAAAATGGGTTGCCCGATAGTTTCCAGTTGATGTGATAACTGGCTGCACCGTGTTGAAAATGCTTGTCAAAAATCGCATGAGTGGTCGCTTTAAGTTTCTCATCGTTAGTCTCAGTGGAAAAACGAAAATTAAACTCGGCGCTTAAAGTTGCAGGAATCACATTGTTAGCCCCAGTGCCTGCATGAAGGTTGGAGATTTGCAGGGTGGTGGCAGGAAAATACGCATTGCCATTGTCCCAAGTTTGGCTACAAAGCTCGGATAGAGCTGGCAAAGCATAATGAATAGGGTTCACTGCCAAATGCGGGTAGGCAACATGGCCTTGTTTGCCGGTGACTGTCAAAATGGCGCCAAGCGAGCCACGGCGACCATTTTTGATGATATCACCCAAGGTGTGAGTGCTAGAGGGTTCGCCAATCAAGCAATAGGTTATCGGTTGGTTGCGCGATTGCAATGTTTCCACCACTTTGACTGTACCGTTGACCGAAGGACCTTCTTCATCAGCGGTAATTAAGAAAGCAATTGAGCCGTGATGATTGGGGTGCTTGGCGACAAAGTTTTCAACAGCGACAGTAAATGCCGCAATCGCTGTTTTCATGTCTGCAGCACCACGTCCATAGAGTATGCCATCTTTGATAGTGGGTTCAAATGGCGGATAAGTCCATTGGCTGACATCGCCCGTGGGTACGACATCGGTATGTCCTGCAAAACATAATACGGGCGCCTGCGGCTGCTCACGACCTTGACGGATTGCCCATAAATTTTTGACTTCTGCTTCGCGTCCTGTTGCGCCTTTTTCACCAAAGTATAAAAACTCACAATCAAACCCAAGGTGGTTAAGCCGCTCAGCCAGTATATTTTGACAGTCAAGGTCAGTTGGCGTCACTGATGGCTCGCGCATCAGCTGTAAACTCAGTGCTAAGGTCTGCGCTTGAAGGTGGTCTAAATCAGTGGCGTTACTGGCATAATCAGTCATTGTCTTTTCCTTAAAATCTCTCAAAAAGCTCGCTTATTTGCGCTGCATATTAGCATAAATTAGCGCTTTAGCGGGTCGCATTGTTCGCAATCGCTCAGGATTTTGGCTACAATACGCTTTTTTTCTCACTATGCTTTTTTTGTGTTTTTTGCGAATGTTACTGGGGACATGTAGTATCGATGAATATCTCTACTTTTTTAATGGGCATGAGCGTGTGCTTTTCGTTAATTTTGGCGATTGGGGCACAGAATGCGTTTGTGCTTAAACAAGGGCTAAAACAACAATTTGTGTTCATCGTGTGTTTGATTTGCGCGTTATCTGATGCGGTGTTGATTACGGGTGGCGTGTTTGGTTTTGGCAAGCTAATTTCGCAATTTCCGCTGATTATCACCATTGCCAAGTACGCAGGGGCGTTGTTTTTAATTGTGTATGGTGCCCGAAGTTTTATTGCGGCTTATCAATCAGACCAATCGCTCGTGGCGCAGGGTAAAGACGTTGGTAATTTAAAACAAGTGATTGCCATGTGCTTGGCATTTACTTGGCTTAATCCCCATGTGTATTTAGATACGGTGATTTTGCTTGGGACGATTGCATCACAGGTTACCGATAAACTGGCGTTTGCGTTGGGTGCAATTTTATCATCGTTTATCTTCTTTTTTAGTTTGGGTTATGGTGCGCGTGTGCTGCAGCCGCTATTTGCCAAACCACTGTCTTGGAAAATTCTTGATATCCTCATCGGGATTGTGATGTGGGGGATTGCGGCAAGTTTATTACTGGCTAATTAGCCCATCTTTTCTCATCCAAGTGGCAATGGAGAAGCGTTCACGATGGGTGATTGCGACTTGATGGACTAAGTTACTGTTAAAAATCACCAATCTGTTACCTTGGGGCTGTAATTGTTGTTGTGTGTCATGTTGGTCGATGACGACAATTTCACCGCCATCGTGCGCGCCCCAACCGTCATTGAGATAAAAAACCGCCGATAACACACGTTCATCACGCCCTTGCGGGTTGTCTGAATGCCACTGATAACCAAACCCTGCAGGGTAGCGGGCATAATGAGCCTCACTACGGCGAATTCCGGTGTATAAGGTTT
Organism: Faucicola osloensis; assembly: GCF_020041925.1. Taxonomy (GTDB): domain Bacteria; phylum Pseudomonadota; class Gammaproteobacteria; order Pseudomonadales; family Moraxellaceae; genus Faucicola; species Faucicola osloensis_D. The sequence continues at coordinate 2,439,344 of NZ_CP083409.1, forward strand.
GATTAAAAAATTGCGCCAGCTCATTAATCGCTTGTAGATACTGCATACCAATCGGACAGTGCTCATCAATCCAGCGGGTGCTATCTCCGCGAATGCTAGTGATTCGTTCACCCTGCGTCAAATTGGCCGCTTGGTAATCAATCAAGCCACTCTCTTTTTGTAACGCCTGAAAAAATTTGACGTCAAAACAGTCATCTAGCACGATAAACCCGTCATTAACCAAACCGTCAAGCTCTGCGTTGTTTATTTTTTCAAACCAGTGGGGCAGGATAAAATTCAACTCTGGCATGTGCGCTGTGTTTCCTTCAGCATTGTTTAACATTTAACTGGGCAATTTTTAGCAAAAACTTCTAGCAAAAACTTCGCCAATTTTTGATAGCTATGCTACCATACCTGCTAATTTGTTTACGAAAAATTTATTATGAATTATCAACACAGCTACCACGCGGGCAACTTCGCTGATGTGGTAAAACACGTTTTATTGTTGCAATTACTTGAGATGATGAGCGCCAAGCCAAAACCTTATTATATTTTGGATGCGTATGGTGGGCGCGGTTTGTATTCACTTGCCAGTGATGAAGCCAAAAAAACTGGTGAAGCCATCCATGGTATTACCAAACTGCTAGCGCAAGATAACAGCCAAGCGCCACAGGCGGTGCAAACCTATTTACAAGATATTGGCTACGCCAAAAAATTCTACGATAAGCATGTGTATCCAGGTTCGCCTTGGTTTATCGCCCATCACATCGAAAAACAACAAGACGCTCACCCAGAGATTAACAATCGCGCCGAAGCGTTTGAATGGAAAGCCAACGAGTTTGATGCGCTTAATTACCAACTGCACCAATTACCCATTGGCGTGCAACATCGCAATGCCTATGAAGGGATTTTGGCGGTGTTACCACCGCAAGAAAAACGCGGGTTGATTTTAATCGATCCCCCTTTTGAACAGGAACACCGTGATTTTAGCGCATTGGTAGATTTATTGGTCAAAGCGCATAAAAAATGGTCAACCGGGGTATTGGCGCTTTGGTACCCCATCAAAAACAACGATGCGGTTGAGCTGTTTTATAAAAAAATGAAACGTACTGAAATCCGCCGTCAGTTGGTGCTTGAGCTGAATATTTTCCCACCCGATTTGCCGATGGGTTTAAATGGGACGGGTATGTTGGTGATTAACCCACCGTGGCAATTTGATGCTAAAGCCGAAGAGATTTTGCAATATCTACAGCCAATTTTGCAGCATCCTGAAAGCCCACAAATGAGCGTAGAACAGCGCACCAAAGTACAATGGTTGGTTGGCGAATAATGTCACACTTGGCGGGTTAAGTAGTCACACAACCCGCCAAATTTCGCAATTTGTTACCGAGCTCGATGCACCTAGCAACAGACGATTTATTATAGACGACCTGCAAGAGACAACCTGCAAGGATAATCAATGAATAACGATAATAATAACCAACCAACCCTTATCAAGACGCCCATCGACGCATTACAACAGCCACAACAGCCGCAACAGCACACTAAGGATATCAATCCCATTCAGCTTGAGCATCAGCGTAACCGTGAATTGGCAGAAACCGATGACTATGATGGGGTCACCTTTGAAGTGATTGAAAATGCGCGTGTCGCTGACAAAACGATAGCGCAAAAAGGCGTTTATTTAATTCCCAATTCATTTACGCTATTGTCGCTACTTGCGGCATTTTATTCGATTACCCAAAGCGCGTTGGGGGAAGGGCATTATATGCGCGCCTGTGTGGCGATTTTTATCTCGGCATTGCTAGATGGATTAGATGGTCGGGCGGCAAGGCTGTTCAATGCACAAAGTCCCTTTGGCGAGCAGTTAGACTCGCTAGCCGACTGCATCGCGTTTGGACTTGCGCCTGCGTTATTGATTTATCATTATGCGTTAGAGCCGTTGGGGCGTATTGGTATCGCTTGCGCCTTTGTGTATGCTGCCTGTGCCGCGCTGAGACTGGCGCGTTTTAATGTACAAATTGGTGTCGTCGATAAAAAATACTTTGTCGGGGTAGCAAGTCCGTTAGCCGCTATTTTAGTCACTACGTTTGTGATGGTGCATATGGATTGGCAAGTTGAATTGCCTACGACCAGTCCTGCTTTTCAAATCTTGGCAGCCATTTGGGTGGTGATAGCAGGCTTTTTGATGGTCAGTAATTTAAAATACTATAGCTTTAAAGAGTTTGATAAAAAGCGTGTCCCGTTTGTGGCACTCATCTTGATTGTGTTTGCGCTCGGTATCGTGCTGTATAATATTCCTGCAGGATTGCTCGCGATTAGCGTGATTTACGCCTTATCGGGCCCAGTAACTGCGGTTTGGAGCAAGTTTAAACGCAAACCTGTTTAGCGCTACTTTAGGTTTTTGTTTTAGTAGCAAATTTTTTAGAAACGGATGTTCAAATAGTACAAAAACTGGCATGATGAGCGTATCGTTTTCATGCCCGTTTTTTTTGGGTAACATGATGCGTTGTTCAAGGATATGAACCATTAATTTCCTCATAAGGAGTATGAGATGCACCGTCAGTCTGATTTAATCCACCCTACTTTTAGCCTAACCAAAATTTTTATCTCGGTATGGTTGGCTTCAACCTTAGCCGCTTGTGGTAGCGACAATGATTCAGCTACAACGCCACCTGCCAAAACAGGCGTTGCCTCACTGCCCACAGGTAATTTAATCAAAGATCCATTAACGACCAAAAATCTCACCCCCAGCGCCTTAACCCAGCTATTTAATATCACAGATCCCGATTTTAGCAAAGTTGCAGCCACGCCCAAGTGCGGTGTGCGTGTTGAATACATGCAATATGATACCGTTGATGTCAAAGGTAATAAGACCGATGCGACGGGTGCTGTGTTTATTCCGACAGGCACGGATGCAAGCTGTAGTGGCAATCGACCCATTGTACTCAATGCCCATGGTACGGCAACGACCAAAGCCTATAATTTTGCAGAAGTCGGTAATGCCAACAATGAAGCAGGACCAGCTGCGACATTGTTAGCGGCTTTGTTTGCAGGGCAGGGCTATGTGGTTATCTCACCCAATTATGCAGGTTATGACAAATCAAGCCTAGCTTATCATCCGTACCTCAATGCCCAGCAGCAGTCACACGAGATGGCAGATGCGTTAAAAGCAGGCAGGGAAGTGGTACGCCGCACAGGCAGTGCAACCAATGTCGCTGACAATGGTAAATTGTTTATCACAGGTTATTCTCAAGGTGGCTATGTCACCATGGCAACAACACGCTATCTTGAAACGCTTAAAGAACCTGTGACAGCCGCACTGCCAATTTCTGGACCCTATGCCATGGAAGCCTTTGGTGATGTGGTATTTGGTGGCAAGGTCATGCTCGGTGCGACGTTTTTTGCCCCGCTGATGGCTCGCAACTATCAAGAGCAGTATGGCAATATTTATGCCAAACCCAGTGACATGTTTGCGCCAGCCAATGCCGATGAAATCCCCTCGCTACTGCCTAGCGCCAGTATGACTGATATGCAACTCATTTTAAGTGGCAAATTGCCTGCCTCAGCGATGTTTCAAAAAGCGCCAACGGGCAATTCAACGCTCGATGCGATATCACCGTCTGACCCAGCATTTAGTTTTGGTTTTGATACGACGCAGTATTTAGTCAAAAATGACTACCGATTAGGGTACTTAGCGGATGCCCAAAAAAATGTCGATTGGGCAGTGCCTTATTTACAAGGTTATACCAACTATAGCCCAGTGCCTGCCACACTGCCTGAACATCCCCTGCGTAAAGCGTTAAAAGCCAATGACTTGCGCGGCTATTTACCAACAATGCCTGTCATTATGTGTGGTGGTAATAAAGATCCGATGGTGTTCTTTGACGTAAATACTAGCTTAATGAAAAAACTATGGGATACAGATACTAATAAAACTAGCGCGACCAAGTTGGGAATTATTGATATCGATGTCACCAATCGCGCCACGCGTCAAAAACCGATTTATCAAACGTTAGGTTTTGATACCGTCAACAATAATAGCATCCAGTCTCAATCAGAAAAAATGCAGGCAGGATTTGCTAGTAAAGTGCAAAATATTGCAGCGATTGCGGCTGCCAACGGAGGCAATCCATCACAAGCCGTCGCTATGCAATATCATAGTTTAGTCACGCCGTATTGTATGGGTGTGGCACAGACATTGTTTAGCCAGTTCTAAGTTTAGCCAGTTCTAAATTGGCGATAGCCTGAAGCTATAGCCAATTAACCAATATGCACTTAACTGATACCCATTTAACAAAGCCTGTTTATCAACAGGCTTTGTCATTAGACAGTTTATTTTATAGATTATTACAATCGTTGATTAGGATAGCTGGTAAAGTTTGGGCAGTTTACCATGGGGGTAAAATAACACCCGTCAAAGCATGATATTTTGACATTATGGTCGACATTTGGCGGTGAGTTAACTGCTAAATCATGCGTTTTATGCTATAATTATTCCTTTTTACTATCCTAAAAATATCACGTCATCTGTGTTACTTTTCTAAAAGTTTTGATTGGGGTTTTTTGCAACTTTTGGTCAAAAATGCGCATTGCCTTTACATTGCGCAGTGCTTTTAAGTTAGCCATCGCCTTGAAAAGTAAAATAAATAAGATGACTCATATATTTAAGTAGCTTGATAAAAGGAGCGTGCATGTCCACCGATTCCGTTAGCCCCATTGGCATCGTCGATGAATTAAAACAATCTTATCTCGACTATGCCATGAGCGTAATTGTCTCCCGTGCTTTACCTGATGTGCGTGATGGGCTCAAACCTGTTCATCGCCGTGTGTTATACGCGATGCATGAATTATCAAACGACTTTAACAAACCTTACAAAAAATCGGCGCGTGTGGTCGGTGACGTTATCGGTAAATACCACCCACATGGCGATACGGCAGTTTATGACGCAATTGTGCGCTTGGCGCAGCCGTTCTCAATGCGCTATATGCTCATTGATGGTCAAGGTAATTTTGGCTCAGTGGATGATGACCCTGCCGCAGCGATGCGTTATACCGAAGTGCGCATGCAAAAACTCACTCACCAAATGCTGGGTGATTTAGATAAAGACACTGTGGATTGGGAGCCAAACTATGATGGCTCGGAGCAAATGCCAAGCGTCATGCCAGCGCGTATTCCAAATTTACTCGTCAACGGTGCCACAGGCATTGCGGTGGGTATGGCGACCAATATGGCGCCACACAATCTGACGGAAGTGATTAATGCGTGTTTGGCGTATGCCGATGATCCGCACATCTCTGGCGAAATGCTTATGCAGTACATCACCGGCCCTGATTTCCCAACAGGTGGTATTATTTATGGTCGCTCAGGCATTGTCGATGCTTATCGCACCGGTAAAGGTCGCCTGCATTTGCGCGGCAAATATCACATCGAACCGATGAGTGAAACGGGCGCCAATAAAGAACGTGAACGTATTGTATTTACCGAGATTCCATATCAAACCAATAAAGCAAAACTGATTGAAAAAATCGCAGAATTGGTACGCGATAAAAAACTTGAAGGCATTAGCGAGATTCGCGATGAGTCAGATAAAGACGGCATGCGTATCGCCATTGATTTAAGACGCGGTGAAAACGCGGAAGTCATCGTTAACAATCTATTTATCCAAACGCCTTTAGAATCAAGTTTTAGCATTAACATGGTTGCCTTAGATGAAGGTCAACCTAAAATCATGACGTTGCGGGATTTGATTGCCGCCTTTATACGTCACCGCCAAGAAGTTGTCACTCGCCGTACTATTTATGAACTCAAAAAAGCACAGGCGCGTGGTCATTTACTCGAAGGACTAACGATTGCCCTTGCCAACATTGATCGCATTATTGACACTATCAAGGCATCGGCAAACCGCCAAGAAGCCCGCGATAACTTACTGACCAATACTTGGCAGTCAGGTGGCGTGATTGCCATGTTAGAGGCAGCAGGCAGTCATTCGATTCGCCCTGATGTGATTGAGGGCGAAGACCTAAACGCCCCATATGGACTGATTGATGACAACCAAAATTATCGTCTATCGCCTGACCAAGTCAATGCTATTTTGGATATGCAGCTGCACCGTTTGACAGGGCTAGAGCAAGACAAGCTACAGCAAGAATTCAAAGAAATCTTGGCACTCATTGCGCAATTACAAAGCATTTTGGATAACTTTGACCAATTAATGCAAGTAATCAAAGACGAATTAATCCAAATCCGTGATGATTTTGGCGATGCACGTAAAACCCAAATCGTCGATAGTCGCAGTGACTTTAGCCGTGCGGATTTGATTCCTGAACAAACCGTTGTGTTGACTGTTTCACGCACGGGCTATGCCAAAACCCAGCCTATCAGCGACTACATCGCCCAAAAACGCGGTGGTAAAGGCAAGTCAGCCACTGCCATGAAAGCAGACGACGTCATTGACCATATGGTGGTCACATCGACACACAACAACGTGATGATTTTTACCGATCGCGGTCGTGTGTTTGGGTTACAAGTGTTTGAAGTGCCTATTGCCAGCCGTGGTTCGCGTGGCCGTCCGATGGTCAATCTAATTGCGCTCGATGCCGATGAAAAAGTCACCGCCATTTTGCCTGTGACCGAAGACGACAAGCAAAATGACAATAGCTATGTGTTCTTTGCAACTGCATCGGGTATGGTAAAACGCGTCCAATTGTCACAATTTAAAAACCTTCGCGCCAACGGACTTCGCGCTGTCGAACTCAATGACGGCGATAACTTGATTGGCGTTGCCATTACCGATGGCGAGCAAGACATCATGTTATTTTCCAACGAAGGTAAAGCCATTCGCTTTAATGAAAGTAAAATCCGTGCGATGGGTCGTACCGCAAAAGGGGTGCGCGGTATGCGGGTGACGCTACTGGCCAATCAAGGCATTGAAGACGAGGACACCGAGCTTGAAGACGATAGCCAAGATGACCAAGACAATGACAGTGTCGTTGCGGTTAGCCGTGTGGTGTCGTTGGTTGTTGCCCCACAGCAAGGCGAGATTTTATGTGCTTGTGAGCGTGGCTTTGGCAAACGCACACCTGTCTCTGATTTCCCTGTCAAAGGTCGGGGTGGTAAAGGCATTATCGCCATCAAAACCACGGCGCGTAATGGCGAGCTAGTGCAGGCATTAGCGGTAACCGATGCTGATGATATTGTGCTGATTTCTGATGCAGGCACGCTGGTGCGTACACCGGTCGGACAAATCGCGCAAACAGGTCGTAATGCACAAGGGGTTACCCTGATTCGTATTTCACAAGATGAATCATTGGTATCTATTGCTTTGGTTGAAGGCGGTAGTGAAGACGAGCTAGACGAAGATAGTTTAGAGGCAGCATTGGCTGACAATATCGCGCAAGATGGTACTGATTTACAAGACAGTGCGGATTTGCAAGATATCGAGTTGTCTGAAGCCTTGCAGCAAGATGGTTTATTAGAAGCCGATGCACAACAGCTAGATAACTAATTTGTAGCCTTGCTATTTGTAACCTCGCTTTATCAAACCAGCTTATTAGTTAATAAGCTGGTTTTTTTCGATCAATTCTACAATTTCGCAACAGCCAGCAAGTTTAAAGCCTTATAAAATTTAAAATTATCTTGTTCCAACAATCCTATTACATTAAAAGACGAGTATACCCATGTCAAAACTGCATCTACACCACCTTGAAAAATCCCGTTCATTTCGAATTCTTTGGCTATTAGAGGAATTAGAGCTGCCTTATCAGTTGACCAAGTACGAACGCCATCATGGTTTGGCACCCAAGTCTTTGCAAACAATTCACCCGATGGGTAAGGCACCTATCCTGCAAGATAACGGAAAAACGCTGATTGAATCGGCCAATATCATTGAGTATTTGATTGATAACTATGATAAGTTAAGCGACCAGCAAGATGCACAGCCCATCTCACAACTGGTGCTGAATAAAAAATTTCGCCCAGATTATGGTAGTGAGGCGTATGAACAGTATCGATATTGGCTGCATTTTACCGAAAGCTCGTTGATGCCCTTGCTTATTATCCGACTAATATTTGCTACCATGATAAAAAAATCACCGATAGGTATCAAGCAAGTGGCAAAATTACTCAAATCGGGGATAGACAAATCTTATCTGAATCATTCATTAACCGAGCAGCTCAAAATGCTAGATAAGCATTTGGGTAGCAATGAATGGCTTGCTGGCAACCAATTTAGCGGCGCGGATATACAGCTTGAATTTGGCATAAACGCCATGCAAGAAACCCATAGTTTAGAGGCAAAATACGCCAACATTCACAATTGGTTAAAAAAATGCCAAGCTCGCCCAGCGTATCAAAAAGCGGTTGATAAGTGTTGATGGTTGACTGTCAAGCGATTTAATGCTTTTATTGCTTTACTTTGTCGATAAATTTACTATTGGGTCAGAAAAAACAGTTGTTTTTTTTACCTTTATTTCATAACTAAATACCTATCAAAAATTAGCGAAAATACTGAAACATTTTTTTTTATGTAAAATATTGCTATCGCTATTTATAACAATGTTTTGTATCTAATAGTTGAATACTTTGAGTCGTTTACAACCTAGCTCCATTCTAGGTTATTTCCATGGATGGATGCCATTGCCAGAAGGAACGAAAAATGCAATATCAGTATTTTAAAGACCCTGATAGTCAAGAAACCCAAGAATGGCTTGACGCCTTTGATTCGGTGATCAAGTCAGTGGGAAAAAAACGTGCCACTTTTTTACTAAAAGCCATCTATGATAAGGCGGTACAAGAAGGATTACGCGTTAACCGCCTTGATACCGCTTACATCAATACTATTCCTGTAGAAGATCAACCCCCGTATCCCGGTGATTTAACCCTCGAGCGTAAAATTCGCGCTATCATTCGTTACAATGCGGTGGCGATGGTGATGCGTGCCAACAAAAATGACGACGACTTAGGCGGTCACCTAGCGACGTTTGCCTCAAGCGCGACGTTATACGAAACAGGTTTTAACCATTTTTGGCGCGCAGCGAGTGAAAACTTTGGCGGTGATATGATTTATTATCAAGGTCACGGTTCGCCAGGGATGTATGCTCGCTCATTTTTAGAAGGTCGATTGACTGAAGAGCAGCTAACAAATTTTCGCCGTGAAGTAGGCGGTAAGGGGCTATCTAGCTACCCACACCCTTATTTGATGCCTGACTATTGGCAGTTCCCAACCGTATCGATGGGTTTAGGCCCGATCATGTCAATTTATCACGCGCATGTGCACCAATATCTTGAAAATCGCGGCTTGATTCCAAAAGAAGGTCGCAAAATTTGGGCATTCTTGGGCGATGGTGAAACCGATGAGCCAGAGAGCTTAGGTGCTATCTCACTAGCCGGTCGCGAGAATCTAGAAAATCTGATTTGGGTGATTAACTGTAACTTACAGCGTCTAGATGGCCCTGTACGTGGTAACGGTAAAATCATCCAAGAGCTTGAATCTGTGTTTCGGGGTGCAGGTTGGCGGGTGATTAAAGTCATTTGGGGCGGTAAATGGGATACGCTACTAGACAAAGACCATACAGGCGCCCTCAAATACCGTATGCTTGAGACCCTTGATGGTGAATACCAAGTGTATAAAGCGCGTGATGGTAAATTTGTCCGTGACTATTTCTTTGGTAAATACCCAGAACTTGCCGAAATGGTGAAAGATTGGACTGACCAAGAAATTCAAAATTTAGACCGTGGTGGTCACGACCCGATGAAGGTATATGCCGCATTTAGCGAAGCCATGAAAGCCAAAGGTCAGCCGACAGTGATTTTGGTTAAAACTGTCAAAGGTTATGGCTTATCTAACCAAAGCCAAGCGGTCAACAAAACCCACCAAATCAAAAAACTCGAAATTGATTCATTAAAATACTTCCGTGATCGTTTTGATTTGCCATTTACCGATACGCAGCTTGAAGAATTGCCGTTTTATCGTCCTGATGAAAATTCTGCTGAAATCCAGTATCTGAAAGGTCGCCGTCAAGCACTGGGCGGACATTTGCCCAATCGCCGTAGTGGTCATATTCCACTCGATGTACCTGGGTTAGAGATTTTTGATAAATTACTACAAGGTAGTGCAGGCAAAGAACAATCTACCACCATGGTATTTGTACGCTTGCTAGCGGCACTGCTAAAAAATAAAGCGCTGCAAGAGCGTGTGGTGCCGATTGTTCCTGATGAAGCCCGTACTTTTGGTCTTGAAGGTATGTTCCGCCAATTGGGTATCTACTCGGCATCGGGTCAAAATTATACCCCTGAAGACCATGAAGCCTTGATGGGTTATAAAGAAGCCAAAGATGGTCACATGCTGGAAGAAGGCATTAATGAAGCGGGTGCGATGAGTGCTTGGATTGCGTTAGCGACCAGTTATTCAACCAATGCGTTACCGATGATTCCTTTTTATATCTATTATTCGATGTTTGGTTTCCAACGCGTCGGTGATTTAGTTTGGGCAGCAGGCGATATGCAAGCGCAAGGGTTCTTGCTTGGCGGTACCGCAGGTCGTACCACACTCAATGGCGAAGGCTTACAGCACCAAGATGGTCATCAGTTAATTTTATTTAACACGGTGCCAAACTGTGTCACTTATGACCCATGCTATGGTTATGAGCTAGCGGTGGTCGTACAAGATGGTCTGCGCCGTATGTATGGTGAAGGCGAACGGGTTTTCTATTATATCACCTTAATGAATGAAAACTACGAGCAACCAGCCATGCCAGCAGGGGTCGAAGAAGGCATCAAAAAAGGCATGTACTTGCTTAAAGACAATGATTCAAAACAAGTGCAATTGCTAGGTTCGGGCGTGATTTTACGTGAGGTTGAAAAAGCCGCACAAATTCTAGCTGAAGAATTCAACATCAATGCCAACGTGTGGAGTGTCACAAGCTTTAATGAACTCACTCGTGAAGGCATGGCATGTGACGAGTACAATCGTCTGCACCCACTAGATGAACAGCGTACGCCTTGGGTTACTGAACAACTTGCACAGCATGAAGGCATTGTAGTCGCCGCCACCGACTATATGCGCATTTTCTCTGAACAAATCCGTGCCTATTTACCAGACAGTCGTCCGTATGCCACCTTAGGTACCGATGGTTTCGGTCGTTCGGATAGTCGCCGCCAATTACGCAGTTACTTCAAAGTAGATGCCGCACACATTGTGGTGGCAACGCTCAAACTATTAGCAGATGAAGGTGAGGTTGATGCGCGTTTGGTCAAAGATGCGATTAGTAGCTTGGGTATTGATGCCGATGCTTCACCGGCTTGGCATCCTCAAGTACAAATCGACCACTCCCCAGATGCCCCAGCGATTTTAGGCGCGCATCCAAAACCTGTACCAACCTTGGTTGAAGAGGATGATGAATCCATTTCAGCAGACGGCAAAGCAGAAGATAAAGCCGATGCGCCAATGCTTAACGACAAACCTGAATAATAGAAATCAATAGTAGGTAATCAGCCACGTATTAGCGGCTGATTGCCCACTTAGTAAAAATAAAAATTTAAGGATAAACCCATGGAAATCAAAGTTCCCGACTTAGGCGTTGATAGCGCTGAAGTCAGCGAAATTATGGTCAAAGTCGGCGATGTCATCAATGTGGACGATAACATTGTCTTATTAGAGTCTGACAAAGCCTCAGTAGAAGTGCCTGCAACATCAGCAGGGACTATCACAGCAATTAGTCTTCAAATCGGCGATAAGGTCAAAGAAGGTGATGTGATTCTCACCATCGACAGTGCAGGCAATAGCCAATCAAACACTGCACCTGTAGAGCAGCCTACGCAACAGACAGACCAACAAGCAGCCCAATCTAACGAAGCCAAAGAAATTAAAGAAACTAAAGACGCTAACGCGACTTCATCGCAAGCGCCGTCTATGGCTGCATCAAACCAATCACAGCCCACATCAGCTGAAGCAACCTATACATTGCCAGATTTGGGGGTAGACAGCGCAGAAATTAGTGAGTGGTTGGTCAAAGAAGGCGATACTGTCACTGCTGAACAACCGCTAGTATTGGTTGAATCCGATAAAGCATCGGTCGAAGTACCCGCACCTGTCAGCGGAAAAATTGTCAAATTTTTAGTCAATGCAGGGGATACGGTCACCAATGGTCAGGACTTTATTGTGATGGCTTCCCAATCAGCTACGCAACAGCCATTAGCTATTGACCCATCAGAACAAGCTGCCAGTCAAGCCAATTCAGCGATAAACCAAAATGAGCCACCCGCTCAAACGGTATCTGCCCCTCAGTCATCTACACCCGCTGGTAAACAAACCTTTGGTTTGCCTGATCTCGGGGTAGAGTCGGCACAGATTAGTGAATGGATGGTCAAAGTAGGCGATGAGGTCACAGCCGAACAACCCTTGTTGTTGGTAGAATCTGATAAAGCCTCGGTGGAAGTCCCCTCGCCAGTCGCCGGTAAAGTGGCTGAATTACTGGTTAACCCTGGCGATACCGTCACCAATGGTCAAGATTTTGTTGTGATTGAAGCGGCGGGGTCAGTGCAATCAGCATCAAGTTCAGCTTCACAGCCGCAAGCGACCACCCATACTACTCAGCCAGAAGTCGCTAAAACGCAAAATACCGCGTCAACTTCAACTAATAGCGCTACCACAACAGCTAGCCAGTCAAGTTCACAGTCAAAACTGTCTGAAGCGCAAATTAATGCCAAAAACGCCGCGGTTTATGCAGGTCCTGCGGTGCGCAAACTTACGCGCCAATTGGGTGTTGATATCAGTGAGGTGACTGGCACGGGCGCCAATGGGCGTATTGTCAAAGAAGACGTGTTTGCTTATGTCAAAAATACAATAAAAGCGGTTAGCACGCCAGCCGCTGCAAACAAAGCCTCTGCGCCATCAGCGGCTCGCTCAGGATTACCTAATTTACCCGATATGAGTAAAACGGAAATTTGGGGAGAAATTGAGCGCCAAGATTTGACCCGTCTACAAAAAGTTTCAATTCCGCAGCTTAATTACAATACCTATTTGCCACAAGTGACCCAGTTTGATTTGGCAGATATTACCGATGTTGAAAAATTGCGTGGCGACCTAAAAGATGAGATGAAAAAAGAAGGGGTGAGTCTAACTATTCTGGCTTTCATCATGAAAGTAACTGCTTACGCACTGATGCAACATCCAAAATTTAACAGCCATTTAAGCGATGACAATACCCAAATTATCATCCGTAAATCTGTGAATTTAGGCTTTGCCGTCGCAACCGAGGATGGTTTGACAGTCCCTGTCATTCAACGTGTAGAGCAAAAAGGCATCAAGCAACTAGCGATTGAAATCGGTGAGCTTGCTAAAAAAGCGCGTGATAAAAAACTATCTGCCAAAGAGTTAACCGGCGCGTCGTTTACGATTTCAAGTCAAGGCAATCTTGGCGGTACTTACTTTACGCCGCTGGTCAATTGGCCACAAGTTGCGATTTTGGGCGTCAGTGAATCTAGTATTCAGCCGCGTTGGAATGAGACTAAAGGCGAGTTTGAGCCACGCTTAATGCTACCGTTGTCATTATCGTATGACCACCGTGTGATCAATGGTGCGGACGCTGCGGTATTTACCCGCTATATTGCAAAATTACTAGCAGATCCACGCCGCGTGTTGTTATAAGTTTTAGCGTCAAAAGAACCTAGCGTGTTATATCCATGCTAGGTTTTTTAACACCAAAAAAAAGCCCTCAGTCAAAACCAAGGGCTTTATGAATGCCAAACAGATTATTTTTCGGTTTTTGCTAAGAAGAACCAAGTATCTAACACCGAATCAGGATTCAGTGAAACAGAAGTAATACCTTGTTCCATTAACCACATGGCTAGGTCTGGATGGTCAGAAGGACCTTGTCCACAGATACCGATATACTTGCCTTGTGCGTTACAGGCATCGATAGCCATTTTGAGTAGTTTTTTAACCGCTGGGTCACGTTCATCAAATGATTGAGATACGATACCCGAATCACGGTCAAGACCAAGGGTTAACTGGGTTAAATCGTTTGAGCCGATTGAGAAACCATCGAAGTATTGTAAAAACTCTTCTGCCAACAAGGCATTAGTTGGCAATTCACACATCATGATGACGCGTAAACCGTTTTCACCACGTTTAAGACCATTTTTCTCAAGCAGTTCTAGTACTTTACGCGCTTCTTCTGTCGTACGTACGAATGGAATCATGATTTCAACGTTGGTTAAGCCCATTTCATCACGAACACGTTTTAATGCACGACATTCTAATTCAAAGCAGTCACGGAAGTTTTCTGATACGTAACGGCTGGCACCACGGAAACCGAGCATTGGGTTTTCTTCAGATGGCTCGTATAGTTTACCGCCGATTAAGTTTGCATATTCATTCGATTTAAAGTCAGACATACGTACGATAACTTTCTTATCTTTAAATGCGACGGCTAGGGTTGAAATACCTTCAACTAATTTGTCAACGTAGAAATCAATCGGTGAAGCATAACCTGCCATGCGCTCTTGAATCGCTTGTACGATTTCGCGTGGTAGAGTGTTCATGTTAAGCAGGGCCTTTGGATGCACACCAATCATACGGTTTATGATGAATTCTAAACGCGCCAGACCCACCCCTTCATTAGGGATTTGGGCAAATCCAAATGCGCGGTCAGGGTTACCGACATTCATCATAATTTTAAATGCCAAGTCTGGCATTGACTCAATTGAGTTGTTTTGGATTTCAAAGTCCAATTGACCTTCGTAGATATAACCGGTATCACCTTCTGCACAAGATACAGTGACTGCTTGACCATCGGTCAATAGGTCAGTGGCGTTACCACAACCCACGATGGCAGGGACGCCCAATTCACGCGCGATAATTGCCGCGTGACAGGTACGACCACCACGGTTAGTGATGATAGCAGCCGCACGTTTCATGACGGGTTCCCAGTCTGGGTCAGTCATATCAGAAACAAGGACGTCACCTTCTTGTACTTTATCCATTTCATGGATTGAATTGACCACGCGTACAGTACCAGCGCCGATACGTTGACCAATTGAACGACCTTCACAGATGACATCGCCTTTTTCTTTAAGGATGTAACGCTCCATGACATTTTGGCTTTCACGGCTTTTTACTGTCTCTGGACGCGCTTGCACAATGAATAATTTGTTGCTATCACCATCTTTTGCCCATTCGATATCCATCGCATGACCATAATGTTTTTCGATGATTAACGCTTGTTTGGCAAGTTCAACCAATTCTTCATTGCTCAGTGAAAATTGGTTGCGTTCTGCTTTGTCTACTGGGACTATTTTGACTGATTTACCGGCTGAGTGCTCGTCTGCATAAACCATTTTTTGTTGTTTGCTGCCGAGGTTGCGACGGATTACGGCGGGTTTGTCGGTATTTAATAAGGCTTTTGAAATGTAGAATTCGTCAGGGTTCACCGCACCTTGCACGACCATTTCACCCAAGCCATAGCTTGCGGTAATAAATACCACGTCGTTAAAACCACTTTCGGTATCAATGGTGAACATCACACCTGAAGTGCCTGTCTCTGAACGTACCATACGTTGTACGCCAGCTGATAAGGCAACACCTGCGTGCTCAAAACCTTTGTGAACGCGGTAAGCGATGGCGCGGTCATTGTATAAAGAAGCAAAGACTTCTTTAATAGCAATCAAGATATTGTCAATACCACGGATATTGAGGAAAGTTTCTTGTTGACCGGCAAAGGAGGCGTCTGGTAAATCTTCGGCAGTCGCTGATGAACGAACTGCAACAGCGATGTCCTCGCCTTGGCTCATCTCGGCAAAGGCATCACGGATTTCTTGTTCCAAATCTTTAGGCAACTCTTGCTCAATAATCATGTCACGGATTTTTTTGCCCGTGGCAGTCAATGCCGCAACATCATCTACATCCAGACCTTGAAGTGCGTCTTTGATTTTGTCTTGAAGACCTGTACCGATTAAGAATTTGTTAAAAGCTTCAGACGTTGTTGCAAAACCACCTGGTACGCTTACCCCTAAATCCGTTAGGTGACTAATCATTTCACCTAATGAAGCGTTTTTACCGCCTACTTTGTCAATGTCGTTTTTGCCTAACTTGTCGAGTGAGATAACTTGTGCGTTCAAGGTGATAACTCCGTGAAATAAAGATTATTTTGAAAAGATTATAACGGTATTTCGTAGAAAATTCATCTTAAAAAATGATTTTCTAGCAAAAAATTTATAATTTTAAAAAAACTGTCAGCGATCATCAATTCAACTAAAATTTTGCTTGGATATCTTTGAGTTTAAGGGGATAAAAAACGTAGATAAACCTTCAATGACAATAACTGATGGCTGATTAAGGCAAATTAAGCATCGATTTGTTAGATTAAAGCCTACAAGTCACGTATAATAACAAACTCTCGACCTGTAAGACAAATGCCTGTGAGACAAAAGATAGTGTCTGCACTGATAACGACATGAATAGATGACATTCACTGCCAAAAAAGCAGTTAATCAGCCCCAGTGTCAGTTTAAACCAGTGTTAATTTAAATTAGTATGGACGCTTCTTGTCATTTTTTTGGATAATTTTTCATGACCATTGAGCAAATCAAAGCCACGATTCAAAATAAAGACGCCTTAAATTTTGCAAATTCGCAATCGTTGCGAAGTGTGTTTTTTATCTCCGATGGTACCGCGATTACGTCTGAAACCCTAGGGCGCTCTATTTTAAGCCAATTTCCCACAGTACCATTTGAGACGCGGGTTATTCCTTATGTTGATACCCTCGATCGGGCCGATGAAGCGGTCAATCAAATCAATCTTGCCCACCAACGTGATGGGGTAAAGCCGCTAGTCTTTGATACCATCGTTGACCCTGTGATTCGTGAGAGAATCAATGGTGCAGATGCCTTTAACTTAGACATTTATGAAGGCTTGATCAGTAAAATTGCCGATGAAATCAAAGTACAACCTGCACCGCATACCGGTCATGCCCATGGGGATGTCGATTCTGAGAACTATAAATCACGTATCGATGCGGTGCATTTCGCTTTAGATAATGATGATGGTGCGCGTACCACCCATTATGATGCGGCAGATATTATTTTGATTGGGGTGTCACGTTCGGGCAAAACGCCCACCTCTTTATACCTAGCGTTGCAATTCGGTATTCGTGCGGCAAATTATCCATTGACTGAAGATGATTTATATGAAAATTCGTTGCCCAAAGCGTTAAAGCCCTACCGTGACAAACTGTTTGGTTTGGTGATTGACACCGATCGACTGGTAAAAATTCGTAATGAGCGCCGTGCGGGTAGCCGCTATGCAAGTTATCAGCAATGTCAGCAGGAATTGCGCGCCATTCAAGGTATTTATATTTCTCAAGGGATTCCAAATATTGATGTATCTACGATGTCGATTGAAGAAATCGCGACGCGTATTTTACAAATGACGGGGTTAAAACGCCGAATTGGTTAATGTAATCTCTTAAAGTACGGCTAATTTATCTTATTTTATATTTAATTTAAAATTTTTTATTCATTATCAAGGCTTAAAATATGGGAGCTAATATGCCAAAAAAACGGATTAATGACAAAGTTACTCAAATTCCCCCTACAAACAATGACAATGAAAACATCTGTGATTCCAATACACAGTCAATTATTGAGCACCAAGAAAATATTACCGAAATTTTGGCAAAACCAACCAAAACTGAAATTTCTGATTCTGATAAAAAAGCCAATACCGTCAGTATCAGTGAAGACGATGATAAGGTCAAACATTTTGATGATGCATCGGTGCATTTTGATTTAATTAGCCCGCTAGATAACACCCGTATCAATTTAAAGCGTTATAAGCGTCAAGATGCCGTTAGCCACGCCTATGATTATGATGCTATTGTGATTGGTGCAGGACCCGCGGGCGAAGCAGCAGCGATGAAAATCGCCAAATCTGGGCAAAAAGTTGCCGTGATTGATCCACGTAAACAAGTGGGCGGTAACTGTACGCATGTAGGCACGATTCCAAGTAAAGCATTGCGTCAGTCGGTGTTTAATATTATCGGTAATCGCCGCGATCCTATTTTAAACCAAGGCATTGACTATCACCAGATTCCACTCAATAAAGTATTAACCAAAGCGCGTGAAGTGGTACGTAATCAGGTAGAAACCCATACCCGTTTTTACGAGCGTAACCAAATTGACTTAATCAATGGCTGGGCAAGTTTTAAAGATACCCATACCATTCATGTTGATATGAGTGATGGTACCGAGCAGGACATTACCTTTGAACAAGCCATTATTACTGTGGGTAGCCGTCCTTATCGTCCTGATTTGTTAGATTTTAGCCATCCTCGTGTGTTTGATTCTGATAAAATCCTGCAAATGGATTATGTGGTACAGCGCATTATTATTTATGGTGCAGGCGTGATTGGCTGTGAATATGCGTCTATTTTTACTGGTCTTGGTTATAAAGTAGATTTGATTAATACCCAAGAGCAGTTGCTGAGCTATCTAGATGATGAGATTTCTGACGCGTTGTCGCATGACTTTAGACAATTTGGCGTGTTAATTCGCAACAAAGAAGAAATCGAACGGCTAGAAACTTATGATGACTGCGTGATTTTATATCTAAAAAGTGGTAAACGCATCAAATCTGACGCTATTTTATGGTCAAACGGTCGATCAGGTAATACCGACAGTCTCAATCTTGCCGCCATCGGGCTCACCGCAAATAGCCGTGGTCAACTCAAAGTCAATGAACATTACCAAACCGATATCCCAAATATTTATGCAGCAGGGGATGTGATTGGTTGGCCATCGCTTGCATCGGCAGCTTACGACCAAGGACGCTGCGCCGCTGCTTATATGGTGGGCGATGAAAACGCACAACCTGTTCGCAGTGTGCCAACGGGTATTTATACCATTCCTGAAATTTCAAGTATTGGTAAAAACGAACAAGAATTAACCGCCGAAAAAGTGCCGTATGAAGTCGGTCAAGCTTTCTTCAAACACCTTGCCCGCGCACAAATCATCGGTGAGCGTAGTGGGGTGTTAAAAATACTGTTCCACCGTGAAACCTTAGAGGTTTTGGGTATCCATTGTTATGGCAATCACGCCTCTGAGATTATTCATATCGGACAAGCAGTGATGGAAAGTAAGGGCAGCAATACGCTAGAATACTTTGTCAATACTACCTTTAACTACCCAACGATGGCAGAAGCCTATCGCGTTGCTGCGCTCAATGGTCTTAATCGGGTGTTTTAATGACGCAGATAAATGTAAAGCTACAACCCCAGTACGTAAAATTACAACCGCAGTTGCAACAAGCGCTCTCCGAGTTAAAGTTGCAGCTATCGGATGAGCAGCAATTACAGCTCCTGTACTATCTACAGCAGCTGTTATTTTGGAATAAAGCCTATAATTTGACCGCTATCAAAGATGACCAACAAGCGTTAATCAAACATATCTTTGATAGTTTGTCGATTGTGCCATTTTTGCCAGCCGGTGATTTGCTAGATATTGGGACGGGTGCGGGTTTGCCAGCGGTGATAGTTGCCATTTGTCAGCCACAACGTGCGGTGACAGCGCTCGATAGTAACCAAAAGAAAATTCGCTTTATCAAACAAGTCGCCAGTGAGCTGGGGTTAAAAAATCTAACACCGGTTGCCAGTCGTATCGAAGCACACGCAGGTACTTATCAAGTAATTACCTCAAGGGCGTTTGCATCACTGGTGGATTTTGTCACCCATAGTCAAAGCAAATTGGCAGACAATGGTATTATTTGTGCCATGAAGGGGGTTGAACCTGTTGACGAGATTCAAGCCCTTCAAAATGAGTGGCAAATTAACACCCAAGTGTTAGCCGTGCCAGAGCTCCATGAATCACGCCATTTGATTTATTTGCAAAGATAAACACCCCATTTCAGCCAGTTTTACCGGTATTAGGGTTTGAAAAACTGGCTGTTTTTGACTACAATTTTCAACCTTTTTATCAACACATTGCGAGACAGTTCATGGATATTTTAGCCATTGCTAATCAAAAAGGTGGGGTGGGCAAAACCACCACCGCGGTTAATTTGGCAAGTGCACTGGCACATCGCCGCAAAAAAGTTTTACTGATTGATTTGGATGCCCAAGGCAATGCGACCACGGCATCAGGGCTGGATAAACGCGAATTAGAGTACAGTATTGCTGATGTGCTGTTAGATGATTTACCAATCCATGAGGCGATTGTCAAAACCGCGAATGGGTTTGATATTGTCGGTGCCAACAATGAATTGTCAGGCAGTGATTTGCATTTAAGTCAAAAGCCTGAAAACCATGCAATTTTGTCAAAAGCCATGCAGCAGCTGGCTGATATGCCTGCCAAAAACGGCCGCGCGACTAAGCCGTATGATTTTATCGTGATTGACTGCGCGCCGAGTTTAAGTTTACTTACCATTAATGCAATGTGTGCCACATCAGGGGTAATTATCCCGATGCAATGTGAATATTTTGCATTGGAAGGATTGGCGGATTTATCGCAAACCATTGAGCGTTTGAAGTCGCTAAACCCAAACTTGCATATCCGCGGTGTGTTAAGAACCATGTTTGACCCGCGCAACACCTTAGCAAATGATGTTTCTATGGAATTGATTGAGCATTTTGGTCCGATTTTATTTAATACCATCATTCCCCGTAATATTCGTCTAGCAGAAGCACCGGCGCACGGCATCCCTGCGCTTGATTATGAGATGAATTCAAAAGGCTCACAAGCCTATATTCGCCTTGCCAATGAAATTATCAAGCAAAGTCGCCAGTTCCAACTTGCCTAACTTAAGCTGTTTAGGCACTTTTTTTGTTAACTTGTTGGCAAGTGCATACTGGCAAAAGCAATGAAAATATTTTTCAAGCAATAGCGAATCTGCTAAAATAGCCAGTTCAAAAATGGCGGCATTGGTTTAATTTTTTATCAGTCATTTTTAACTATTTAATGGCATTGGGAATTTCGACATGGTTAAAAAGCGTGGATTGGCATCAAATCGAGGACTTGATGCGTTACTCGGCTCAATCAAAACGGAAAAATTGATTACCGGTAATCTAATCGATGCGAGTGTTCGAGCCTCTGTCGATGACGCGAAAAGCGCTGAAAAACTACATGCCAAGTCACCCGATGATGGGCAAAATGTTTCGGATGACGAATCAGCCGAAGCTAGCGGCACTATAGCCATAGCTAAAAAATTGCCCACAGCTGCGGTAACCCCCAAACCATTCACCGCAAAACCCGCCAAAACAGTAACGTCAAATATCGATAACACACCCATAAATAACGATGCCAATAATAATAGTAATGATAGTAGTAATGTGGCTGGGTTAAATTTGATGCATATCAATGTCACGTATTTGCAGCGTGGCAAGTATCAGCCGCGCATTGATTTGGACGAAGATGCCTTGCAAGAGTTGGCAACGTCTATCAAGCAGCATGGCGTGATGCAGCCTATTGTGATTCGACCCTTAGCCAAAGTATTGCCCAATTCCCCGATTACCCATGAAATTATCGCGGGTGAACGTCGCTGGCGTGCGGCGCAAATTGCAGGTTTAACCCATATACCCGCCATCATGCGCCCCATGTCAGATGACTTGGCAATCGCTTTGGCATTGATTGAAAACATCCAACGGGAAGATTTGAGCGTCATGGAACAGGCTGCCGCATTGCAGCGTTTTCATGATGAATTTGGTATGAGTCATTCGCAAATTGCGGATGTTGTGGGTAAGGCGAGAACAACGGTTTCTAATTTGCTGCGTTTGAACCAATTACATGACGATGTCAAACAAGCGTTAAATGAAGGGCAGATGGATATGGGGCATGCCAGGGCATTATTGTCGCTGTCACCCAAACAGCAGCCTGTTATTGCCAAAAAAATTATACAGGGTCAATTGACTGTTCGTCAGACTGAAGCGTTAGTTAAAGATATTTTAAATCCAAAAGCGCCGACACAAAGCCAAGAAATTGATTATGATAGGCTGCGGCTGAACCAACACCTCTCTGAACAACTCGGTGCCGTGGTAAAAATCAAAGGCTCCTCAAAAGGCAAGGGGAGTATTGAGATATTTTTTCACAACGAAGAAGAATTACAAGCTTTGATTGTGCAGTTCCAGTCGCAACTTGAGCATTAATCTTGCGCATTAGATTAGTTTTCTCAATTTATTAATCATTGACATGCAAAGGCAGTATAACGGATGTGGGAATTAGTTAAAGCAGGCGGTTGGTTGATGTGGCCCATTGTCCTATGTTCGATTTTGATGTTAATTATCATCATTGAGCGCGCGATAAAACTTAAAGTCAGTACAGTGACACCCGCCCATCTGCGTGAACAATTGATGCAGCGGCTGATTGAGCAGGGCGACATTGATCGAGAGTCGCTTGAGAATGTCAAACTCAATTCGCCTTTGGGTGATATCCTCGCTGCAGGACTCATGAATCGCCAGCATGGGATTGATTCAATGACCATGCATATGGAAAACCGCGCCAGTATTACTATCCACCAATTAGAAAAACATATCAATATGTTGGGTACCATCGGTGCTATCGCGCCATTATTGGGTCTGTTAGGTACCGTACTGGGGATTATTTCATCCTTCTTAGCCATTACCGAAGGCGCAATGCAAGATCCGACCATGCTAGCAGCTGGCGTATCGCAAGCGCTGATTACCACAGCAGGGGGTATGCTGGTCGCGATTCCTGCGGTGATGGCGTACCGTATTTTTCAGCGCCGTATCATTGATATCAATGCGGCGTTTGAACAAGAAGCGGGTTTGATGATGCAAGAATTACTGGACAATGGTCTAATCACGCCTCGTTAATGGCGTATAGCTGCGTAAAAGAGTCAACCCATGCGATTTCGTAAACCCACGGTCGAACCTTTAGAAATCAATCTTACCCCGATGATTGATTGCTTGCTGTTTTTGATTGTTTTTTTACTGCTGTCGACCACTTTCAACCATTTTAGTAAACTCAATATCATTTTGCCGCAAGCAGAGGGCGTACCGATTACTGAGAAAAGCAAACGCATTGAAATCGCGGTGCAAAAAGATGGTAGTTATCTGGTCAATGGCATTGCTTTATCTGGTAATAGCGAAGCTGAGTTGACGGCGATGATCCGTCAAGAAGCGGGTGAAGACCGAAAGCAGCTATTTGTTATCTCTGCGGATGCCGAGACCAGTCACCAGTCGGTGGTTAAGGTGATGGATATAGCGGGTAAAATGGGCTTTATGAATTTAAATATCAGTACCGTGATACCTGCCACTTCGCTCGATAGTAATATTGCCCCAGCGCCAGATGTCAAATAATTTTTATTGTTCAATTTACTGATACAATAGCTGTTAAGTCGTTCTTTTATATATTGAGATGCCATGACCGTTTCAAAACCTTCCAATGCTCACCCACGTTGGCAGACCTACCGAAGATTGCTAGGTTATCTCAAGCCGTATTGGTGGGCGATGACGCTAGTCGTCATTGGCTTTACCTTAAATGCAGGCACCGAAGTGGGCATTGCCAAGCTGGTCAAATTCATTATTGATGCGATTAATGAACGTGATCAAGCGCATATCAATCTTTTTCCAGCTTTAATCGTATTGTTGTTTGTACTGCGAGGGCTTAGCTCATTTTTGGGTAATTACTTTAGCGCAGTGATTTCACGCAATGTCGTCTATCAGCTGCGTATGCAAGTGTTTTCAAAATTGCTCAGATTACCCAGCCAATTTTATCTCAACCACAATGCCGGTCAGATTTCTGCAAAATTAATCTTTGATGTCGAGCAAGTCACTGCGGCGGGTACCGATACGCTCAAAACCTTATTACGCGATGGTTTGACCGTGATTGGGTTGTTGGCGTTTTTGCTTTATAGTAATTGGAAATTAAGCCTGTCGTTGTTTGTGGTATTGCCGCCGATTTTATTGTTAGTCGGTAAAGCCAGTAAACGCTTTCGTAACCTGTCGCGCGGTATTCAAAAGTCCATGGGTGAAGTCAGTCATATTACCAATGAAGTCATCACAGGCTACCAAGTGGTCAAAAATTATGGCGGTCAGCAAAACGAGCTGACAAGGTTTAATAACGCCTCTTTAACCAATCTTAAACAAGGGCTAAAGGTGGTGGTGACCAATAGCATCAATACGCCATTAATTCAATTATTGATGGCGTGCGCGATGGCTGTGGTGGTATGGATTGCGTTAAGACCCAATGTCTTAGGTGATACCACCGCAGGCGAGTTTATCGCTTATATCAGTGCAGCAGGGCTACTGAGCAAACCCGTGCGCTCGTTGACCGATATCAATCAAGGCTTGCAAAAAGGTTTGGCGGCGGCGGATTCTATATTTGAGATGCTCGATGAAGCCGAAGAAAAAGACACGGGCAAAATTGAAAAAACGCTGACCGGTAAAATAGTACTTAACGACCTAAGCGTCACTTTTGAGGATGGCAAACAAGCGCTCAATAACGTAAATTTGGTGGTCAATCCCGGTGAAACGGTGGCGTTAATCGGTCGAAGTGGCGCAGGTAAAACTACCCTAGTCAACTGTCTGATGCGTGCGCTAGAGCCGACAAAGGGCAATATTTATCTTGACGATGTCGCTATCGAAGATTTGACATTACATTCACTGCGTAGTCAGATTGCCAGTGTCAACCAACAAGTGGTACTGTTTGATACCTCTATCCACAACAATATTGCCTATGGCGAATTATCTAACCGAACCTCGGCGCAAGTGATTGATGCCGCAAAATCAGCCTTTGCGCACGATTTTATCATGCAATTGCCGCAGGGTTACCAATCAAAGATAGGCTCACAGGGTCTGCAGTTATCTGGCGGACAACGCCAACGCTTATCCATTGCACGTGCCCTGCTAAAGGATGCGCCTATCTTGATTTTGGATGAAGCCACGAGCGCGCTAGATAATGAATCAGAATTTTATATCCAAAAAGCGCTGGAGCGCGTCATGCATGGCAGAACCACCATCGTTATCGCGCACCGATTAACGACCATCCAAAATGCCGATAAAATCGTGGTCATGGATAACGGTGAAATTATTGAAGTCGGTACCCACGACAGTTTGCTAGCCGCGCAAGGTACGTATGCCAAGTTGTATGAGCGTCATTTTGAAGAGGATATATTGTCAAACTAATGCAACAGACACTGCTACAGGCGTGGCGCAACAAATCTCTCTGGCTATGGTTGTTATTGCCGGTGTCTTGGTTGTATGGGTTGGTTTTTTGGCTCAATAAAACTATGTATCGATTAGGGCTAAAACCCGTTTATTATCCCAACGTGCCCGTCATTGTAGTGGGCAATATCACCGTTGGCGGTAGCGGTAAGACGCCGCTAATCATTGAAGTGGTAACCTACCTGCAGCAAAAAGGGCTGACGGTCGGCGTCATCAGTCGTGGCTATGGCGGACAAGCCAAGCTGATGCCTTGTATCGTGACAGCAAATTCAAAGCCCAGTGAGGTTGGTGATGAGCCGTGTCTGATTGTGCAGCGTACAGGCGTGCCCATGGCAGTCTGTCCAAACCGTGGTCAAGCAATTGAGTTATTGCTTGAGCAATTCCCAGGCATTCAACTTATTTTGGCGGATGATGGACTGCAGCATTTTGCCTTGGATAGGGATGAAAACTGGATTGTCGTCGATGCCGATCGCGGCTTTGGTAACCGCCAGCTATTGCCCACAGGCTTTCTGCGCGAGCCGATTAAACGCCTGTATCAGCCCAATACCACCGTCATATTTCACCAAAGTGATTGGCAGGATACTCAGGCTTTAACCCATTTTTCAAATAGCCTAAGCAAAGATTGTCATAGCATATCACCCGATATTCGTATGCGTTTGCTACAAAAACCATTAGAGCCTTTATTTAAAACACCTTTATTTAAAACGGCTTCGCAAAATAGTTTACCTGCCCAACAAGTGATTGCCATGACAGGGATTGGATTGCCGCAGCGTTTTTTTAATAGCCTAAGCCAATTAGGGTTTGACATCATACCGATGGCACTGAATGACCATCACACTTATAGTTTGCAAGATTTTGCCAACTTGCCAAAGTTACCGATTATCGTCACCGATAAGGATGCAGTCAAATTGCGTGTTTTGTTCGCCCAAGGTCATGAGAAAAATGACATTGCATCAAACATATGGGTGTTACCGGTAGAAGCTGAATTATCAGCCGCCTTTTATGCGTTAATCGACCGACAAATCGGCGAATTGGTTACCCTTGCTGACAATGCTGACAATGCTGACAATTAAAAAACTTGTAGGAAATACACTATGGTAAAACATGTGGTCATACCAGCCCGCCTAAAAAGTACCCGACTGCCCAACAAACCGCTGTTAGAAATTCATGGCAAGCCGATGATTCTATGGGTGATTGATCGCGCCAATGCGGTGAAATCGGCGGGAATTGCCGATGATATTTTTGTGGCAACAGATGACGATAGCATCGCTAAACTGTGTCAAGACTATGGGGCAGCTGTCATCATGACTGACCCCAATCATGCGTCTGGCACTGATAGGCTTGCTGAAGTAGCTAGGCTTCAGCAGTGGTCAACTGAAGATATCGTGATTAATATGCAAGGCGATGAACCACTTGTGCCTGCAGGACTTATCAAACAAGTGACTGAGCTACTGCTACAAAAAAAAGATTGCGTAATGGCGACTTTGGCTGAACCCATCCAAAGCGTTGAAGAGTTTTTACGGCCATCGGTGGTCAAAGTTGTCAAAAATGCCCACAAGGAAGCCTTGTATTTTAGCCGAGCGCCGATTCCTTGCGATCGTCATACAGCATTGTTGACCGACCAGCCAATCAGTAGCGAAAATAGCGCGCCAAAAAACGCTTACCGACACCTAGGCATCTACGCTTATCGGGTCAGTTTGCTACAACAATTTAGTGTTTGGCAGCAAGGCGAGCTAGAGCAGCTTGAATCATTGGAACAATTGCGTATTTTGGAGCAAGGCATGCGTATCGCCATTGATACTGCTTCAGAGTTGTTGCCGCCCGGTGTAGATACGCAAGAGGATTTGGATCGGCTCAATGAGTTGGCGTTATCAGAATTATTAAAATAATAAAAAAGCCCAAGTTAATCTTGGGCTTTTTTGTGGTTTGCGTTTTTAGGGTTTTGATTAGCTGTTTAAGCTAAATAAATCAAGCGATTTCACCAAAGATAAGGAATTGAGGCGGGTTTGTTGGTCATAAATATTACAAGTGACAATCAATTCATCAGGGCGGATAGTCTCAAGAAAATGGTCAAGTTTTGGTTTGACACTGTCAGGTGTACCGACAAACGAAATTGCCAACGACGATTCAACCATGTACTTCTCTGCAGATGTCCAAAAAGCATCAATATTCTCAATCGGTTTTGGCATTTGTGAGGGTTTACCACGGCGCAAATTGACAAAACTTTGCTGCGCTGAGGTGAATTGGTAAGCGGCTTCCTCTTCGGTATCGGCCAATAGCAAGTTACTTGCTACCATCACATAAGGTTGTTGCAAGTAGCGAGACGGCTTGAAATTCTCACGGTACAATGTCACCGCTTGTGATAACATCTGCGGCGCAAAATGAGACGCAAATACATAAGGCAAGCCTAATGCAGCGGCGAGACTGGCACCAAATAAGGACGACCCTAAAATCCACACAGGGACATTCAAGCCATTAGCCGGCATAGCGGTCACTGTCTGACCATCGAGCGGGTCAAAATAATGCATCAGCTCTTGCACATCTTGCGGGAAGTTTTCGGCATCATTCATGGTACGGCGCAAGGCACGGAAGGTTGCGCCATCCGTACCAGGGGCACGGCCGACGCCAAGATCGATACGTTCGCCATACAAAGTGGCTAACGTACCAAACTGTTCTGCGACCACTAAGGGTGCATGGTTAGGTAGCATGATACCGCCTGAGCCAATCCGTATTGTTGAGGTATGCGCGCCAATGTGAGCTAGCAACACACTGGTTGCGGTACTGGCAATGCCGCGCATGTTGTGGTGCTCAGCCAGCCAATAGCGGTTAAAACCTACTTGTTCGGCAGTTTGGGCAACAGTCACCGCTTGCTTAAGGGCGTTTTTGGCGTCACTGCCTTCAGGTACAGGAACAAGGTCTAAAAATGAAATAGGGATTTTTTTGGTCATATTTGTCATCACTGTAGTCATCATAAAAAGAATAGTAGTCCCTTTATAATGGCGAATCCAAAAAAATCAATCACCCAAATTGTTGCTGACAAATATCAATGAAAGCTTTGCCAAAATTACGGATATCGCCATCGACACGGGTGGCTATCCACGTCACATGTTTTCCAAAAATTTTCGTTGGAATTTTGACAAGATTGCGATAATGCTGACCTTCAAATGCCATTTCAGCAATTGTGCCCACGCCCATACCAATACCGACATAGGTACTAATCACATCGGCATCCAAAGCAGTAAGTACGATATTAGGCGTCAGTTCTGCCGCGCTAAAGGCTCTATCAATCGCACCACGACCCGTAAAACCGCCGTGATAAGTGATAATCGGATATTTCGCTAAGGTCTGGATATCAATTTCGGTGCGATTCTCAAGTTCATGACCCACAGGCACAATCACATGATGATACCAATCATAATAGCGAATACAGTGTAGATTATCGTGTGCAAGCAGCGATTCAGTTGCGATGCCAATATCGGCTTGACCTTGTGCTACCATATTGGCAATCGACTCAGGGTCAGCTTGATGCAAAATCAGATGGACATTGGGAAATTGTTGTTTAAAGCGCTGTACCACCCAAGGCAACACATAACGTGCTTGTGTATGCGTCGTGGCAATCGATAACTCACCCTGATGGGGATTTTGAAAATCTAAAGTTAAATTTTCAATCGACCTTACTTCCACAAAGATTTTCTCAATATGCGGCAGTAGCAGCTCACCGATAGGGGAGAGACCCACCAATCGTTTACCCTGACGCACAAAAACTTCCGCCCGAAGCTGACTTTCGAGCGCGGCAATATGCTTACTAAGACTGGATTGACTGGTATGTAATACTTTGGCGGCTTGGCTCAGATTGTAATTATTAATCACAGTCTGCCAAACGGTTTCAAGCTGTTTGAGTTGGATTTGTAAATAACGTTGATTGATGACAACATTGATTGCCATAAAATGACCTTAATAAAAAAACGAATAAAAAAACGAAATAAAATGCTCGCTTTATGAGCTTGGTTGAACTTAAATATTAACAAAATTAGCCATTAGACTGATTTTTTACATAGCTTTTTAATGCCATTAACACGATTTTATCAAGTGACTCGTCAGCAAATTGCTCAGTGGCTTGTGAAATAAGCTGGCTGGGTAACTGTAAAGTGACTTCGACGGTTTTTCCCATAATTCGTGATAACTCAACACTCACGATGGCCCAAGTATAGCCTGCGTATTTAGGTTTTATCAAATGCTCGGTGACAGATGAGGGCTCAGGAACCGGTAAATCTTCTTCAATTAGGTGATATAAATGGCTCATCACCGCCATACGTGTATTAGACACTGCGCCTGCCATGCTACTATCGACTACAGATATGCTTTCAATATCAGGTACCGTGACATGATAGGCATTATTTTGCTGATAGATAGCAATCGGGTATTGCATAATTTGCCTCAAAGCCGCTAACAAAAAAGTTGAAAGTCATCGCAGGGTGTCAATTATAGCATATTACCATAAAATCGCAGGTTCAAAACCTAGCTGCTTAAGTCAGGTTTATTTAATAGGCTTGAAATTTAAGAAATTGAAATATGACAAGTCTGTAGACATTGACTCAGTTATTGACTCAGTTGCAGTGCCACCTTGTTTCAGATAGCGACGTTTCAGACAGCCATAATAATTTTAGTTTGTATACACCTAGAAAACCGCTACAATAGCAAGATTTTAATGAAGTTTTGTGGTAAATCGTGCGTGATGAGTGAGAGGTAACATGGAAATATCAAAACAACCTGTGTCAAACGACAAAGCGGCGCTACCAAGCGAAAGCTCAACAGGCACAAAAAAGTCTTGGGGCGAAGCCATCAAAGCCTATATGGACAAGCGCGCTTGGGTGATGTTGCTATTGGGTTTTTCTTCAGGGTTGCCTTATCTATTGATATTTTCTAGTTTATCAATTTGGCTCAAAGAAGCAGGGTTTGATATCAAAATTATCACCATGTTTAGTTGGGCGATGCTGGGGTACTCGTTTAAGTTTGTTTGGTCGCCCCTCGTCAATGCCGTGCCGATTCCACTGTTAACCAAAATGTTAGGACAACGCCGTAGTTGGCTAGTTGTGGCACAAATTGTGGTCGCCTTTGCAATTTTTATGCTCGGTAGTTTTAACCCCACCAGTGACGTTGTGCTTGATTACATGGCATTTTTTGCCGTGTTGCTAGGTTTTTCAGCGGCGACACAAGACATTGTGATTGATGCGTATCGCATTGAAATTGCTGAAAAATCCATGCAACCCGTACTCTCTGGTATGTTTATGGCAGGCTACCGAATCGGTCTGATTGTCGCAGGGGCGGGGGCGCTGTTCTTGGCAGAATATTTTGGCTCGACCAAAGCCACTTACAACTACGCTGCTTGGCAACAAACTTATTATATTATGGCATCTTTGATGCTCATAGGGGTTGTCACCACCCTTTTGATTAAAGAACCCACCGTCACCCGTGAGAAGCATGAACGCCCGATGTCGGATTATTTTCAACTGTTTTTACTATTTTTAATTTCAGTGATTGCGCTGATTGCCAGTTTTATTGTTATCGGTCATGTGCTTCCCGAGACTGAGTCAAAATTTTTGGGCTTTGTTTATGAGAGTATTAAATTTATTGGCGCTGTGGCTATCGCCATTGGTACCGCTTTAGTATTATTAAAAGCCAAAATCATCAAAAAGCAAGTCGCTGTTGACATGTGGGTCGCGCCGATTCAAGACTTTTTCATTCGTTATGGGAAAAAAGCCGTATGGCTGATTTTATTGATAGGCTTGTATCGTATTTCAGATATTGTGGCAGGTACGACGTCAAACTTGTTTTATGTCAATTTAGGCTTTAGCAAAACCGATATCGCCTTGGCGGTCAAAACCTTTGGTATGGGGATGTCAATTGTGGGTGGTATTTTAGGCGGCTTGCTTGCTGAGCGTTTTAAAATCATGAATGCTATGTTGATTGGTGCTATTTTGGCGTCCGCCAGTAATTTATTGTTTGTGATTTTGGCGGGCAAGGGACATGATTTTTTTTATATGTACTCGGCGGTGATGTTTGATAACCTCGCATCAGGTCTAGCAAGTGCCATCTTTGTCGCCTTTTTATCCGTATTGACCAATATTCGCTTTAGCATGGTACAGTATGCACTGCTTAGTTCATTGATGACGTTAACACCAAAAATTTTGGGTGGCTACTCGGGTGCAATGGTAGAGACCATGGGGTATCCTGCTTTCTTCACCTTTACCGCATTGATTGGGATTCCTGTGCTATTGTTGATTTATATGGTAGATAAGCATGTGATGAGCCAAGATGCGACAAGAAGCGGTAACATCACCCATGAATAACCCAATGTCATATTACACTATTCAATCATTGTTGGCTGTACCAAGCACAGTTGAAAAACACATCCGCAAACAGTTACTGAGTGAGTATCTTCATGTAGGGCAGACTTATCTTATTACCCATGATAGCGAAATGGTCACTGCAGCAATAGCCACTCAATATTTTGCTGCGCTAGATGAGTTGATAGCCGGTAAACCATTCGCTTATGTGCTAGGTAAACAAAGTTTTTGGCAGCACGAGTTTTTAGTCAACCCGCATACTTTAATACCGCGTCCTGATACCGAGCGATTGATAGAGGCGGTGCTTAATCACCATAAAAATAGCCTAAGCAAACCAATAAATATTTTAGATTTAGGCACTGGGTCAGGTTGTATTGCCATCACGCTGGCGGATGAATTTAAAAACTCATCCGTTAGCGCAGTGGATAAGTCGCCTGAGGCGCTGAAGGTGGCAGCACAAAATGCTAAAAGACTAGGGGTTAATAATATTGCGTTTTTTGAAGGCAGTTGGTATGAACCCTTTATGACAACCAATGCAGATGAAAACAACAAATTTGATATCATCGTATCTAATCCCCCTTATATCGATCCCAACGATCCCCATTTGGCAGGGTTAACCGATGAACCCATTAGCGCGCTAATTGCGGATAATAAGGGCATGGCGGACATCTGTCATATTGTCAAAACTGCCCCACAATTTTTACAGCCTCATGGCTTACTAGCGATTGAACATGGGTATGATCAGGGCGAACAGGTTAGGGACGTGTTTTTGTCAAATGGCTTTGACGAGGTAATCACCGTCAAAGACTATGGGGACAATGAACGAGTAACGCTGGGTGTGCTAAATTAGTGTACTAAATTAATGGGCTAAAATAGCCTAAGTAAATATGTGAAATTTAACTATTATGTCAGAACAAACAGAATTAACCGATGTAGAAATGCTACGCTATGCCCGCCAAATATTGCTAGAAGGGTGGGATATAGAAGCACAAACGCAGCTAAAAAATAGCTGTGCGATTATTATTGGCATGGGCGGGCTAGGTTGCCCACTTGCAGAGACCTTGTGCCGTGCTGGCATTGGCAAGCTACTGATTATTGACGATGATACGATTGATGAGAGCAATCTGCAGCGGCAGTCGTTATTTACCCCTAACGACATCGGTCAATCTAAAGCGCTGGTAGCCAAGGCTAAATTACATGAAATCAATGCATTTTGTGAGGTTGTTGCCATACAAACGCGTTTGACAGCAGATAATCATCAACAAATGGTTGAACAAACGAAAATAAATAGCCTAATTAAATTAATATGCGATTGTACAGATAACTTCAAAACACGAGACATCATTAATACCATCGCTGTCAAGTCAAATTTGTCATTATTATCAGCCTCCGCCATTGCGCAAACCGGGCAACTGGCATTATTTGCGCCGCAGCAGGGTTGCTATCATTGCTTATTCCAAGGGGCAGGGGATGATGAGCGAACGTGTGCCACTAGCGGCGTACTAGCCAGTACCACCCAAATCATCGGCAACCTTCAAGCCCAAGCAGCTTTAAGTTTTTTGGGACTGGGCATCAATCCTATAGCGCAAACGTTATTGCTATGGAACGGCAAAACCATGAATCTTAAAAAACTTCACTATCGTAAAGACGCTAATTGCGAGATTTGTAGCCAACCATCCGCTATCACAGACGTAATTTAAACTAGAGTCAATCATGCAAAAAAATCACTTTTTTAAAAAATCCCTAAATGTCATTCAGCGGGTCGGGAAGACGGCAACCGTGGCTGGCAAAGCAGGGCTACGTATCGCCCAAGGTGAAAAAATGACCCCAACGCTGCTGCGTCAAAGCTTTGAAGAACTGGGTACTACCTATATCAAAATTGGTCAGTTTATTGCCAGTACCCCGTCCATCTTTCCCCGAGAATATGTGACAGTATTTCAAGGCTGTCTGGATCAAACCACGCCCATGCCTTATAGCTATATTGAAGGCGTCTTAAGAGAAGAACTGGAAAAAGATGGGCAGACCTTAGAGGATATTTTTCAAAGTATTGAGGTCAAACCACTAGCGTCTGCATCCATCGCCCAAGTTCACAGTGCTATTTTAAAAAATGGCGATAATGTGGTGTTGAAAGTGCAAAAGCCTGAAGTAGATACCATTATTCAAACCGATTTAGGTATGATGGTTGGATTAACTAAACTGATTGACAGTATCGCACCGTCGCTAAAATTTGCCAGTATTTCACCCATTATTGATGAAATCCGTTTACGCATGGCAGCAGAAACGGACTTCTTACAAGAAGCCAAAAACATTGATGATTTCCAAGATTTTTTGAAAAAAACCGACAATCATAAAGTAGTCGCGCCCGATGTTTATCATGATATCAGTACCAAAAAAGTACTTGTCATGACGCGGTTCTTGGGGGTGTCGATGATTGATGATACCGCCATGCGTCAATACTGCAAGTACCCCGCACAGGTGATGACAGATACTTTAAACACGTGGTTTTCTAGCTTGATGCTGTGCAATAGTTTTCATGCCGATTTGCATGCAGGCAATTTGATGTTGTTGACCGATGGTCGTATTGGCTTTATTGATTTTGGGATTGTAGGCAAACTTGAACCCAAAGCGTGGCAAGCCAGTATGGGCATGATGGATAGTTTTGCTAAAGAAGACTATCGCGGCATGGCGCATTATATGGTTGAAATGGATATGACCCATGCGCGAGAGCAAGTCAATGTCGATGTCCTTGCCCAAGATCTTCAATCAGTGATGAAAAAAATCTTGGCAGATGATAGTTTATTTATGGGAAAAACCATTGACCAAACCATGCCAAACCGATTGAAAGATCATACTGATGAAATCAATCAAATGTTGCTTGAGATGGTGGAAGTCGGTAAACGCCATGGTATTCACTTCCCAAGAGATTTTGCGCTACTGACC
The DNA here is from genome assembly GCF_020041925.1 of Faucicola osloensis. Classification (GTDB taxonomy): domain Bacteria; phylum Pseudomonadota; class Gammaproteobacteria; order Pseudomonadales; family Moraxellaceae; genus Faucicola; species Faucicola osloensis_D. Next base: position 2,473,783 of record NZ_CP083409.1, read on the forward strand.
AAGCAACTGTTATATTTTGACCGTTTTATGAAAGTACTTGCCCCTGAAATGGATATGTTTCATGATGCGCGGATTAAAATGGCATAAACACGCGATGAATTAATCCTCTTTGCGCTGTAGCCATGTTCTAAGCCAAGTTAAAATCGCTTGGTGGTGTTTGATACATAGGCTCAGCGCCTTTAAGTCTGCTTTTAGGGTTTTTTGTTCGCGCTGTAGAGTTTCTAACATCAGTTGAACCACCAACTCTGTCACCAAGTCTGAGATATCATCAATATTGCGCTGACTAAGTTCCTTAAAAAACCGCGCCCAATGTTTGATAAGTTTGTTTTGCTGCTCTGATGTCAAGCCCGCCAGTATAAAATGTGCTTTGGCATTGATTCGCTCGTAAGTTGACCATTTTGGGTTATCAAAATCCTGCAATCTTGACTGAATGGTTTGAATCCAAGTAATCAACTTCAATAATTCTTCATCGGCGATGGCTTGCCAAGTTAGGCAGCAGCTTTCGTCATAGTTTTTGCAGGGCGCATCGATGACATCCGTGATAACACCATCGATAACATCAGTGTCGCCAGTTGAATTTTCGTCCAATCGAGTAGGGGCTGTTGGTTTGGTAGATGGGTGTTTCGGCTTAAAAACGTTAGCCGCTTCGCTGCGCTGATAAATATCGCGGATGACAGATTGGCTAATGCGGTTATTTTCCAGACTGCCTAACAGCTCTGGTTGAAACAAAAAACAGAGCTGCAGATGCAGTTGTACCGTCAATTCGCTATCAAAATTGAGCAGGGCATCTTGCGCTTGCCGTGCTTGGTTTTTTCGCCCCAATCCCATTTTGTTTTTGATGTCTTCACGCAGCAACCAGCCATAACTGCCTTTTGGCAGTTTTTGGGTCAGCGCAGAGAGTTGCTGCAAGATCTTGCTACGGTTTTCAGGGGTATTGGTAGGATATTGACGCGTCAGACTTGAGTACAAATACGCTGATAGGGGAACCGCTTGGGCGATTTGTTGCTGCATCGCTAACAAACCATGCGCTTTGACATAACTATCAGGGTCATGATTATCTGGCAGTGTCAAAAAGTGTAATTCCTTGCCATCAGTGAGCGCAGGCAACCCCACTTCCATGGCACGCCAAGCGGCTTTTTGTCCTGCACTATCACCATCAAAACTTAAAGTAAGTATGGGATTAAATTGCAGTAATCTTTCGATTTGTGATTGCGCCAGCGCTGTTCCCATGGAGGCAACTGCGCCATACACGCCCGCTTGATGAAGGCTTATGACATCCATATAACCTTCAACCACCAGCCAGTCTTTGGCTTTGGCCTTGCGCCCTTCAAAAAGACCATACAACACGGCTTGTTTATGAAATACAGGTGAATCTGAAGAATTGATATACTTGGGCTGCTCATCATCAGACATGGTGCGACCGGCAAAGCCGATCACCTGCCCTTGTTGGTCGCGAATGGGAAAAATCACCCGATTGCGCAGCAAATCAAAATCACGCCCATTTTGCGAAGTGCGCACCAAGCCAAGAATTTTTAACCCTTCGATGTCTTGGGGGAACGCTTCTTCAAGATGTTGCCAACCGTTTGGGGCGAAACCTAAGGCAAATTCTTCGATAGTATGCGGCGTCAATCCACGTTTGAGCAAATAATGTTGGGCAAAGCTATTTTGCTGTAATTGATGTTGATAAAACTGGCAGATTTGGGTGAGTAAGTCGTATAAACTTGATGAACTATCCTGCGGACTGCTATTACCCAAGTCATCAAAGGGTGAAAACCCGCCAACGCTTGCGTCATCATACTCGCCAAAAGGGATGAAGCTGGCATCTAAGTTATCAGACGTTTGAAAATCATCAAAAGCGTCTATCCACAAAGCCTCTGCATCGTCAATAGACGGACGCTCGGCAACATCGGAGTCAGAGAGAGTTTGAACGGGACTTTGAGCCAGATTTTGATGAGAGGATACCCTTGTTTGCGATAGAGCAGGTTTGGATGCAACGGGGGTTTTTTTATAGGTATGTGATTTGTTGACAGGCTCTTTGGGCAGTTCAATCCCCGTTTGACGGGACAATTCTTTGAGCGCTTCACCCGCGGTGAGGTTTTCGTACTCTTTTAAAAAAGTGAGCGCATTGCCCGCGACACCACAGCCAAAACAGTTATATAGCCCTTTTTGCGGATTGACAAAAAATGAGGGCGTTTTTTCTCCATGAAAAGGGCAACAGCCTTTGAATTCATTGCCCGAACGTTTGAGCTCCACATGCTTGCCAATAATCTTGACGATATCGGCATTAGCAATGATTTGATCAATGATGGCATTGTTACTCATGGTAAAAAGCGCATTTCCAGTTAAAAATTAGCTGATTGAAAAAAAATAGCTAGGATAAACCTAGCTAATGTTAACGGGGTTTATAGATTATTTGACTTGACTGGTATTGTCAGGTGGCAGACCCAAACCAATTGTGGTATCACGTGGTCTGGTTGGTGTTTCATCATTTGCCGTGGTAGCCGGACTTGGCAGGCGCATTGCCGCAGCTTGCTGAATTGAAGTCTGAATCACTTGTGGCTTGGTATTGCCTGAGTATTGACCCGACTGCTGGGCTAGCCCTTGAACAGCAGCATTTTGTGAACTTTGACCGAGCACGCCCAATGTGGCTTTATTTAACCAGTTTGAACCGGTACGGCTATTATCAAGTTTGACGTTGCCACGTGCATCAATCAGACCAGGGTAGTTGATACGAAGCAGTTGTTTATATTGATTGGCGGTATCAGTCATTCCCAGTTTGTCATAGCTATAGGCGATGGTTGCAATAGACTCTGGAATCGCTTCGCTTTGTGGATAGTACTGAAATACCCATTTAGCACGGTTGGCAGCTGCCACATAGGCTTTGCGTTTAATATACCAGCGCGCTACATCCATCTCACTTTCTGCCAATTGGTTATAAATATAACGCATACGTAGCGCAGCGTCTGGGGCATAGGCACTATTGGGAAAGCGATTAATCAGTTGCTGAAAGTTATTAAAGGCAATGCGCGAATAGCCCATATCACGGTGTGCAGGATTAAGTTTGGTGTATTTCATCACGCCGCCTGATGCCGCCTGCATATTTGAGATGCCGCGAACGTAGTAAGCATAGTCAACTTGCGGGTTGGATGGGTAAGACTGGATAAAACGATCAGCACTGGCAATCGCATCCAAATAGTCACCATGTTGGTACTGCGCATACATCAAGTCAAGTAATGCTTGCTCGCTGTAATCACCCACAGGATAGAAAGTCCGCAAATCGTTTAACTGGCTAATCGCTTTAGCAAGGTTGCCTTTTTTGATGTTATCAGACGCCGCTTGGTAGTAGCCTTGCTCGCTTTTTTCAGCTTTGGTCGCGACGACTTCGTCTTTGCCACCCAACAATTTTGAATTTTTTAGCGTTTGACAGCCAGATAAAGTGGTCAAAGCCACAGTAATTGCGGTGACACCCACAACTTTGGAAAGATGATGCATACGAACCTCAAATCTATTGCAAAAATATTTGCCCATCATAATACTTATTATTCAAAACTGAATGCAAAATATTGTATTAAAAATTTCACTAAGTCTATCACGAAACGTTATACTTTGTGACCTATCCGCGCATATTAATTTCGAAAATCCCTATACCCTAAGTCTGAACTGTTTATGACCACGCCAATCGCCTCACATCCGAGCAACTTAAATCCAATCGACTCAAACATTGAATCTATGAATGAATCTATGACTCAAAACAATACCAATCAACTCGAAGAAGAATGGGAAAACCTGTCACAAACACACCCAAGCCATCAAAACCTACAGACCCACGACGCTGGCGCTGGCATTCATCAAATTATCCAAAATTATACCGTCAACTCTAAGCAAATAGGGGAGCGCATTGATAAAATTGCTGCCTTGGTGTTTAGCGATTATTCGCGTGAGCAAATCAAAAATTGGCTTGAGTCAGGCGAATTAACCGTAAACGGCGCAGCGCAAAAACCCAAATATCGTCTTAAGCCCAATGATATGTTGGTGCTTAAAGCGAGCTTGACCGCTCAACAGCAAGATTTGCCCGAGAATATCCCACTTGATATCTTGTATGAAGATGAGGCGGTGCTGGTCATCAATAAGCCCGTAGGCTTGGTCGTCCATCCTGGTGCAGGCAATGGGTCAGGTACGCTAGTCAACGCAATGCTTTTTCATTATCCTGACAGCCGCACGCTACCTAGAGCAGGATTGGTACATCGCATTGATAAAGAAACATCGGGTTTAATGGTGATTGCTAAAGACAGTCAAAGCCAGCTGCATCTAATTAATCAGCTTAAAGACAAATCCGTGTACCGGCTTTACCAAGCAATTGTGTTGGCTTCCGCGGCTGAGCTTGCCCGCCATCGCACCATTGATGCCCCCATTGGACGCCATCCGACCCAGCGCACCAAAATGGCGGTGGTGGGTAGTGGCAAACCTGCTGTTACTCATCTTGAGAAAATCACAGCGATAAGCGACGCTGTCTCATTGGTCAGCGTGCGACTGGAAACAGGGCGTACCCACCAAATCCGTGTGCACTTATCAAATTTAGGTTTTCCATTGCTCGGAGATCCGCTATATGGCGCTGCTCGTAAAAATGCAATATTGTTAAAAACCTTGGATGACGACCAAAAACACGTCGTGCAACAGTTCCAGCGTCAAGCGCTACATGCTTATGAGCTTGGCTTTATCCACCCAAAAACAGGCGAGCCTATTAAAGTGCAAGCACGCCTGCCCGAAGACATGCAAAAATTACTCGACACCCTAAAGCCCTAACTTTTTACCGTAATATTACTTTTATTAGATGACTGGGGCATTACTGGGGCGTGTTAGCGGGCGATTAGGGTACGCCCCGCTATTTACCCATTTTTTCCGTCAAATATTTCCAATAGCGTTTTGGCAAATACTGAATATGCAGCTTGCGATTTAACCGCTCTTTGATGGTCACGTGGGTAAAATATTTTTGCCAAAGCGATTGGTATCGTTGTTCTGCCTCGCTATAAAACTGCTGCGGATGCAGTAGCGCTTCATCATCTACCTCACAGATGATATGGACTTGTTCGCTAGGATCATCGTGAGCATAATAAATACCAAACCCGCGTTTGACATCATAAATCGCCCAAGTCTGATCGGCATAGCGTTCTTTAAAATGCTGATGCAAAATGGGTAATACATTAAAATCAGGCTCAACACGCGCAAAATATACCGATTTTTCAGTGTCTGGCATTTGCATTTGTTCAAATCGCACAAACGCCTGCATACGGTGGCGCTCACGCCCGACCATTTTGATAAGCTTACTCACTGCCATCACATCCGCATGGGTATAATTCTCCCACACATCAAGGTTGGGATTGGACAGTTGAAACCGTACCACCCCAAACAGATGACTATACACGGTAGGCGATTCTGACAAAAAACCCCACAGCAGTTGTCGCATACCGTTTTTGCCAAAGACGCGCGCTAACTTATCGCTCACCCGTAAGGTTTTGGCTTCATCGGTCGCGATGGTGACAGTGGCTTGCCAAAAATTGGGTACCACTTCATGCTCGGCTTGAATGGTCACAATCGGGGCGTGCTGCCAACCCTTCTCATAAATGGTGAACACACACGTGAGCCACCCTTCAAAGCTGCCATCAAAGATTAAAATGGGGGTCTCAGCCGTCACTAAATCCATAAATGATTGACCTTTTGCACAGTGGACTTTAAAACCTTAATTTTAAAAGATTGATTTTAAAAAATTAAGTTTAAAATAATAATGCTAAAACAACGCCAATTGGCCATGCCGCTCGGCTTTGAATTTGGTTTGGGTCTGCGCCAGTACATAATCGCGAAAATTATCTTGGGTTAAATGACTTAAATGCTCATTGCGACCTTTGAGTGCGATAAAGTATTTGGCACGGTTTACGGCAGCGCCCATTTGCTTAAGATGATCGAGCGTCAAAGTCGAAAATTTTCGTGCCTGAACAATTTTTTTGGCGGTTCGTGTGCCAATCCCAGGAATACGCACAATCATTTTGTAGGGCGCGGTTTGGATATTGACGGGGAAATGTGACTTATTACGAATCGCCCAAGCCAATTTGGGGTCACAGTCCAAATCCAAAAACGGATGGTTATCGGGTAGGATTTCTTCTGCTTCAAATCCATAAAAACGCATTAACCAATCCGCTTGGTACAAGCGATTTTCTCGCACCATCGGCACAGGGGTACCCATGGCGGGCAAGCGATTGTCACTGAGCATAGGCACATACCCTGAATAGTACACCCGTTTTAGGTCATATTCTTGATAAAAATGGCTCGATAAACGGATAATTTGTAAGTCGGTCTCTTGCGCTGCGCCCACAATCAGCTGGGTACTTTGACCCGCTGGGGTAAATTTTGGGGTATGTTTGTGTTGTTTTTTACTGTCTTTAAACACCACGATTTGTTCTTGCACCACTTTCATTGGGGCTTTCATATCGTCATGGTTTTTTTCAGGGGCGAGCAATGCCAAGCCAGATTTGGTGGGGATTTCCATATTGACGCTTAAGCGATCAGCATACAATCCTGCTTCCTGCATCAGCTCAGCAGACGCACCCGGAATGGTTTTTAGATGAATATAGCCATTGAATTTGTGCGTAAGGCGCAAGGTTTTGGCGACACGAACCAATCGCTCCATGGTATAGTCGGGCGATTTGAAAATCCCTGAGCTTAAAAATAAGCCTTCAATATAGTTGCGCTGATAAAACTGCATGGTCAAATTAACCACTTCTTCGACAGTAAAAGCTGCGCGCGGCGTATCGTGACTGCGCCTTGAGGTGCAATAGGCGCAGTCGTAGATACAATGATTGGTAAACAATATTTTTAAAAGGGAAACACAGCGGCCATCTTCGGTATAGCTATGACAAATACCCGAGTTAGCCGTGCCGAGTCCTTTGTTATGATTGTCACGTTTACTGCCACTTGATGAACAGGAAACATCATATTTGGCAGCATCGGCTAAGATGGATAATTTGTCTTGCAATCTTTCATAATTCATCGCGTAAACCTTGCATATCTCATATATCAGCGGCTAAAAACATAAAAAATAGGTTGCAAAATTAAACTTAAGATGAGTATTTTACCTTATAAGCGGCTAAAAATACGGTTAAAAAAAAGCAAGACGACAACATGTGGCGTCTTGCTTTTGGTAGATTAACTAATTAGTGACTACGAATTACGGATTCACGATAATAGCCGGTGCGGTCGTGACAGGCACGGTGGTCATTGTCGCTACCGCAGGCATTGATGCTGGTAGCAATACGGGGGTTGTCGTAGTAGTAGACACAACAGTGGCAGGTTTTGATACGGTTACTGTCGCGCCTGAGCCTGTTTGTACTGTCACTGGGGTGGTGGTATTGACATTCGATGTCGACACTACAGTTGTACTAGGTGCTGCTGTTACCACAGGGGCTGTGGTAGTGACGACAGGCGTAGAGGTAGAGACAGTGCGATAAGTCGGGGTGGTGACAATTTGTGTCGGGTAAAATGGCATACCGTCAACGATGGTAAATCCATTGGGGCGAACCATCACCGTGTCGCTAGTGCCATCGATATGTTGATTGACAATCGTTGTGGTTTTTGGCGCCACGCGTGTCGTGGTTACCGTTGTAGTTTTTTTGGCGGCGGCTTTAACGGTACGTGCATGACTCGGTGTTGCCACGGCACTCATGGCAATCACCGCAACTGTCGCGGCAACGATTTGGGATTTTTTTATAGCAGTCATCATCATGTTGTGTTTCCTCAAAAATATACACGGAATTGATGAAATTATTATGCGCATATTATTGATAGAAATATAAGTTATAAATGTAAATAACACAGAAAATTTGCAATTTATGCGATAACTGCTGTGAAAAAATGTAACTGCATGGGTAGGTTAACTCATTAAATGGGACACTTTGATAGGCTTAAAACTTTGTCCGGTAAAGCGCTTAGACCAGCAAAAAAATAGGCGTGACGGTTGTTTTATTGGGTTACAAGGTTTATCCTTATCCGTTGACATTGAATATTTGGGCAATGCCACGTTAGCGTAAATTTTTTAGCAGTCAAACTTATCAATTAAATGTAGGAGCTATTCATGTTTTCACATGTAGAACCGTATGCGGGTGACCCGATTTTGGGGTTGATGGACAAGCATAAACAAGACCCACGTGCCGACAAAGTTAATTTGGGTGTGGGTGTATATTTTGATAATGACGGTAAATTACCCGTCCTTAACTGTGTGCAAAAAGCTGAAGCACAAATCGCTAATCCACCAAAACCACGTCCCTATCTGCCAATGGACGGTCTGCCAGGTTATCGCGCCGCTTGCCAAAACCTATTGTTTGGTAAAGACGCACAAGTATTAAAAGACAAACGTGTGGCAACCACAGCGACCATCGGTGGTTCAGGCGCGCTCAAAGTCGGGGCTGATTTTATTCATGCTTGGTTTCCCCAAGCCAAATGCTATGTGTCTGACCCAACGTGGGCGAACCATATCGGTATTTTTGAAGGGTCTGGTTTTGCGGTCGGCAAATATCCCTACTATGATGCAGCGACCAACGGCATCAAATTTGATGAGCTCATTGCTTTTTTAAACACCTTGCAAGCCCATGATGTGGTGTTGCTGCATCCTTGTTGTCACAACCCAACGGGCGTTGACTTGACCCAAGCGCAATGGGACCAAGTCCTTGAAGTGGTCAAAGCGAAAAACTTGCTTGCCTTTATGGATATTGCCTATCAAGGCTTTGGTGAAGACATGGATGCAGATGTCTATGCGATTCGCAAAGCAGTGGACATGGGCTTGTTGTTCTTTGTCAGTAACTCATTCTCAAAAAATCTATCACTGTATGGTGAGCGCGTTGGCGGTTTATCTGTGGTGTGTAAAGACGAAGCACAAGCAAAAGCGGTACAAGGTCAATTGCAGTTCAATATCCGCCGCATTTACTCAAGCCCACCTTCACACGGCGGCCACGTGGTTGATATCGTGATGAATGACGAAGCGTTATTCAATGAATGGGTACAAGAAGTGTATGTGATGCGCGATCGTATCAAAGAGATGCGCCAAAAACTGCGTGACAGTTTAGAAGCGAAATTACCGGGTCGCAGTTTTGAATATATCACCAAGCAAAACGGTATGTTTAGCTATACTGGTCTCACCCCTGAGCAAGTAGCGCGCATTATCAAAGATTTTGGTATTTATATGGTCGCTAATGGGCGTATCTCGGTTGCCGGTCTAAACGCTAGCAATATCGACTATGTAGCCAATGCCATGGCAGAAGTGTTAAAAGACTAAGCTTATTGAATAAGCCTGTTAAAAACTAAGATAGCTTAAATAATCAAAACCCTTAACCGCGTGTTAGGGGTTTTTTATGACTTACAATTTATAAGTGATGGTGTATGACGTATGATTAACGGGGCGGGGGAGTATTTAAGCCTGTTTTGGTAAGATTGTAGAAATATTTTTGACTGTTGTTAATTAAATCCCCACAAAAAACCTTGCTTTTCGTATCGGCTTTTGCTGAGATACCGATTACAATAATTTTAATAAAAATAGGATATCTTTATGGTCGCCCACAACCCCATACCCAATTTTCAAACCGCAACTGATTCTACGCCGCCATCCATCCCGCAAGCCCTCACCCCCCAGTTTCGAGAAATCGATTACGGCAATAACGTTGCCCAGCGTACCCTGTGCGTTTTGGTGCTGGATTTGTCAGGCTCAATGGCGATACGCTCAGGCAATGGCGAGAAACGCCGTATCGATATGCTTAATGAAGGGATTGAGGCGTTTTATCATGATTTGATGAAAGATGAAACAGCCCGCAACCGTGTGCGTTTAGCCATTGTCATTGTGGGCGGGGTCAATGATACCGCAGAGCTGATGATGGACTGGACGGATGCAATTGATTTTTTCCCCATTACATTTCGTGAAAATGGCATGACGCCGCTTGGGCAAGGTATGTTGCTTGCGCTCAATTTGATTGAGCAAGAGCGTATCAATCTACGCGACAACGGTATCAATTATACCCGTCCATGGGTTATTGCCATGACGGATGGTCTGCCCACTGACAGCCAAGATGTGTGGCAGGCGGCTATCAATCAATGTCACCAAGCCGAGCAAAATAATCAATGTATTATTTATCCGATTGCCATTGATGCGGGCGTGCAAGAAGTTAAGATGCTCAAGCAACTGTCGATTTTAACCCCGCCCGTGCATCTCAACTCCGTTAAATTTGTCGAATTTTTTGTGTGGTTGTCCGCGAGTCTTAAGACCGTGTCACAATCTGCGCCTGGGGAAACCGTGCAATTAGGGAGTATCTCACCGTGGGCGACCATTCAAAGTTGATGGTAAAGACAATCACCTTCAATGCTCATGATAATAAAAACACCTAAAAAAATTGGGGATAATGATGAACCAAACCACGGATTTGTTAGCGCAATCATCAGTCCAATCATCTTGGCAAGTGTATGGCGCATCCAGTATTGGTAAATCCCATATCGATAGCAACCTGCCCAATCAAGACAGTATCTATTTGCAAAAAACTGAACACGGTATGGTCGCTGTGGTATGTGATGGGGCGGGCTCAGCAAAATTTAGCCAAGCGGGTGCAGCGTTTTTTAGTCAATCGATTGGAAAAATGCTGCTCAGTCTCAATGTTAGTCGCAGTGTCAGTATCAGCGGCACTGCGTTTGATTTAGGACAACTTAAACAGCAAATTATCGAGCAATTATTACAAATACGCCTCGACCTGCAGTCACAGCTGCCCGCTGAATCGAGCCTAAGAGACTATCACACTACCTTTACTGGGCTACTCATCCATTCTAATCATCAAGCCGTATTGGTGCAAATCGGCGATAGTCCTCTCATCACCAGCCAATTTGTTGTCCGCCGTCCTCACATTGATTATTTCACCAACTTGCAAGTATACGGGGATGATAGCAAGAATGAATACGTCAATGAGACGCATTTTATCACCCAAGACAATTGGCAATCCTTTTTAAGGGTTGAGGCAATCGATTTATCGCAAGTGGATTGCCTTGCACTGATGTCGGATGGCTGTGCGGACTTGGTATTTGAAGGCGCAAGTATTACGCCCAAAATTTACCGCCCTTTTTTTGGCAACTTGCTATTTAATTTAACCCAAAGTCAAAGCTCACAGCAGGGCAGCGCGATTATTGAACAGGCGCTTGGCAACCCTGCGACCTATCGATTAACCGGCGATGATAAATCCTTGGTGGTGTTATTAAAAAATCAACCGCATTATCAAAGCCTTGAACCGATGGTTGAGGTACAAAATGAAACCCTAGAGAATGACACTATAGCGACTGCACCAAACAACCCCACGGTTTGGCATGCCGATGCTGCCAATCATAAAAATACCCGCGCCACTAGCACGCCTGATGGCGTAGTCTTTAATGACATAACCTCCAATAACATCAATAACATAGCGCTTACCCCAAATCCGCACTCTGACAGTGTTGTACAGACTGCTCCTGCAACGCCAGCTGCCACAGCGTCACAGGTGTTGCCCCCTTCGCAGTCCGTCAGTGACTCAACCAGACAGCGGCGTAATACTGCTATGATGGCTGGCGCCGCGATGCTCATTGGCACAGGTATATTGGGCTGGATAAATAAAGATCGATTGCTGCCCACACAAACTGTCAGCAATGCCAATACTGCGGCATCGGTGGCGAGCACAACGCCCACCTCGGCTATAACGCCCCCACTGACCGCGCACGCACTGGGTGATTCCTATGCCATTGACTTGAGCAAAGTCGCAACGGTTACCGAAATTGGCAATCCGAGCGATGATCCCATCTTAAAGGTAATAATAGCCAGCCCGCAAGGTGGGTCTATCGATGCCATCGAGCAAAAATCCAAACCAACAAGCAGCGCTAAAACTAAAAACGACAATAAAAACCAAAACAAAAATAGGGTTAATCAGCCATTATTATCCGCCACCGTTACCACGGTGGTCGCTAATAAAAACCCAACGGCTGCAACGGTTGCCAGAATTGCCAGTGGCGCAGCGAGTACCGCTTTGCAAAACCAACATACCGAGACCGAGGCTACTTTGACCGACTCACAATTTAACAATCATGCTATCAAACTTGCGGCTAAAGCAAGCTGTTTGCCAGTTACCGATACCCATGATTTGACAAATTTAGGGGTCACCATCCAGCCCACCATGCATTACTACAACTGCCAAATTAGCTTGCCTATCAAATCGATGACGAGCCAAATAGCTGGGTTAAGTAAAAAGACGGAAATCTTGGATAGTCTGACGCTTGACAAAGGGTTATCAGAAATTTTAACCGGCTCTACCACCAATACCGCAGCTATCGCCTCATCGGTTACGGGTTTGCCTGCTAGCATGGTCAGCGATTCTAGCGGCAATCAGCAAATACAGCTATACTATTTGGGTATTACTGAGCCAGTAAATCATATGAGTGCCATTGCTAGCACTGAGTTAGCCGCTTTACCCACCTCATCTGCCAATCTGAAGAGATAGTCCATGCCGTATTTAATTGCAAACAATCAGCGTATCACCATTGATTTGCCTATCTCTCATGAGATCGGCTCTGGCGGTATGGGCATTGTCTACCGTCTTGGTAATCTGTTAGGCACGGGCAATTTGGTGGCAAAAATCTTTAAAAATCCCACTGATCCCAAAAACCCTAGCCTTGCCAAACTACAAGCCATGATGGCGCGCCCGCCTGAGCATATTTATGAAGTGATTAATGGGGTAGGGTATACCCAGTTTGCTTGGGTTAGACATCTGATTGTCGGCGAGCATGATGAGCTCATTGGCTACGCCATGCCAGAGCTGGATTTTGATAGGTCGTTATCGCTCAATCCTTTTATGTACCCACGAGAGGCGGCAAAACTGACTGCGTATCAGCAGAGTCTCAATTATCGCGTGCAGCTGTGTGCCAATATTAGCGCCTTGATGGCGGACTTACATAGTCATGGGCATGCCTTTATTGATTTTAAAGAAGCCAATATGCGCCTAATGCCAGAGCCAAACACGGGCATGGATGATGATTATAAAGGCTTTATCGTTGGGTTTATCGACTGTGATAGCTATCGTATTACTGCCAGTGATGGCAGTGTTTATCCAAGTCCTGTTATATCCCCTGAAATGACCAGTCCTGAGTATCATGAACACAAAGATATTGGTTTATTGGATGAAAAACACGACCGTTTTGTACTGGCGATTGAGCTGTTTAAAATTTTAAACAATGGTATTCATCCATTTTATTTTATCCCTGTGTCAGACCGATTAAAAAATGCCGCCCATCGCAACACCGACCAATTTATCAAAGAGCGGCTATATGCTTACGGCTTGCAGCCACAGCCACAGCCAGAGATTGCACCGCTAAAAAATAGCATTCATATGTGTTGGGATGACCAAACCCGTGCAATGTTCGATAAAGCGTTTTTATCCACCCATCCAACTGATCGCCCAAGCGCCGCCGAGTGGGAAAACCATCTACGCGGATTGGTTCAACACCGCCAGTTTAAAGTGTGTGAAAATTATCCCAATGATGCCAGCCACATTCATTTTGTCGGTAAACCCTGTCATCGCTGTCTGTTTCTAACTGTACCCAATAACCCGTTAACCACGCCCGTACCCGCAATCAGCGCTGTAGCGACAACCAGCGTCTGGCAGACCACGCCCACCCATGCTTCTGTAGCGTCCACTGCCGCAAATCACCCAAGTCAGCAGCCAAGCGCGGCTTTGAGCGGTTTGATGGATGATGAAACATTGGCAAATAATCGTCGGCTTGAACAATCGCTCAATACTCAGGCTAACAGTCACACGGGCATACCGAGCCAACCCATCAATGTAATCAATGCAAATGTAGTCAATGCAGTGAATGCAGTGAATGCAGTCGACGACGCTAGCCAAACACCGGCGACTCATTCAATGGCGATGCCAGATACAATGGCAGATGCGATAACGGAACCTGCGCATCACACTGATACTACAGAGGCGACAGCCACTACGCCACCGCATACCACTGCCACCGGTGAAGTATCTGTCAAAAAGCCCTATAAAGGGTGGTTGATAGCGATGATTGCTGCCCTAGTGGCAATCGGTGGCTATGGCGTATCAAGGTTAAAATCCGCTTCAACACCCACAACATCACAATCAGCCACTACCAATCAGTCCGATAATACCAAAGCGGCAAGTACCGATGACAATCCACAAAAAAAACCAAAAAGCCAAAATAGTTACACTACCATCATCAAATCGCTGCCAACAGCAAAAGCCACTATGACGCAAGCGCTTAAAGCGCAAAATGGCTTTTTTTCTTCCTCGTCGCAAACTAGCGTAGCCAAGCTGTATCAAGACACGCTCGGTATTAGCCCTGATTTTTTTGATAACGTAGTCAAGGTGGGTGAGTTTGCCGAACCATCGCTCAAACAGCTGCAAGAGCTTGGTTACAGCCAAGATATCAATGCGACAAAGCAATACTCGCTTGAAGCCTTTCGCAACGCGGATATGGGCTATTTTAAACAGCAGCCCATGAATAAAACGCTCGCCAAACAACTCAATGAAGCGGCAAAAAGCTATTACTGGCGCAAAAAAGACCCAAAAGCCGCCGTTTATCTTCAAGCACAAGCAGTGAAATATAATCCTAACCAAGGCGAATATGTCGCCAATTTCGCTTATTATTTATTTAAAAATAACTATCCTTATAGCAAATCTTTTTTGCTTTATGCGCTACAAACGCCGCGTGATAGCAGCAAATATCCCAACACTTATATGATTGAATTGGCAGCGGCAATGGCACTGCAAGCGGGTGATGACAAAGGCGCAGTGGGGTCGTTATTGGCACAGTTTTATACCACGGACGATCAACAAAAACGTTGCCAAAACATGTTAAATTATCCGCAAACCTATCCAGAACTGGTACCCATCGCCGAGAAAGTATTAGCCATTATCGACCAGCAAAACAGTAGCGGCGCCAATCCTGTGCCCGCTGAGTGCTTGCCGCCATACAACTGGGTGGTTGGATCGTCAAATTAGTTTATCAAATTGAAAATATGAAAATAGGGTAGTAAACATCTATGATTATTGTCTGCCAACAATGTGGTCAAAAATTACCAAAAACTGCGGTTATGTGCCCAAATTGTGGCAATCGTCAGTTTGCGCAACAATCTGATAATCATACTCAGCCGCAGCAAGCAAATTCGTTTGTACAGTCAAGTGGCTATAATGCCCATGACGGTGCCTATACCGCGCCTCAGACCTCTCAGCTGACCCAGCCAGAACATTCTACTTGGCAAAGTTATACGCCAAATCCATCTGCAGGCAATTATCAACCGACCGATATGCCGCCTATTCAGGCTAGTCAACCTATGCAGCAACCTGCTCAACCAATCTATGCACAGCCTAACCCTAACTATGAACATCCTAATTATGAACAGCCTGGTATTGCTCAGGCGTCAAATCCACCCGCAGTGCAACCCCAACAACCTAGCCAATACCCAACGCCCACTAGCAATCAGCTGCCTTCGACCGCGCTGCAGACTCGTAAGCCGGCTCATACCATGCTGTATGCAGGTTTTGTGCGCCGCGCATTGGCGTATCTGTTTGATTTAGCGTTAGTGAGTTTATTATTGGGATTGGCTTATCAATTACTGTTACCGCAGCTTTTACCGCAGCTTGGCATTCGTGGGTTTACCGATCAAACGCTTGCCTTGATAGCGTATGGATTTTATTTGTTTTATATGACGTTATTGACCTGTTTGGGGCGACAAGCAACGGTGGGCAAGGTGATTATGGGTATGTGGGTGTTTGGTATGCAGGGTCAACGGGTTAATTTTTTCCATGCGCTGATTCGAGAAACGCTCAAACTGATTTTGCTGCCATTTAGCTTTTTAATGTGGTTTACCGCCCGTAAACAAACGCTGCATGATTTAATCGCACGCACGGTGGTGTTATATGACCCCAATTAATTTTTAAACAGGGATAACAATAAAAAAGTTAATCAATTTGGAAAACCCCATGCTAAACATAGTGAGTCGTACAAAAGCCAGCAAAAAACCCAACGCCAAAGCGCAAACGTTGAGCGAAATCATGATTTTAGCGGTGGTATGGCTCCTGTTAATTGGCGCATTTTTACTAGCAGATTACGCCCATTCGCCCAAACTGCAGCGTTATCAACTCGAATTGATGAGCTATACTGAAGGCATCGCCAAACCGCAACTGCTCAGCAAATATTGTGGCGACAACGTCATTACTAATCTGTATGACAACCGTAATGACCCCAATTATGGCATGACTCAAGCCTGTGCTCAAGCCAGTCAGCCCACACAATTAATGAGTGAGGCAAAGCAACATTTTGCCAAAACCCAACAAGCTTTAGCGGCCGCATGGCAAGCCCAAGGCAAACAGCAACGCCAAACCGAGCTGGTTGAAAATGAAACCGAAGTGAATTTGGGTGGCGATAAACTCAGCAATCGCCAAGACTGGCTACACCTTAACGCTAGTGGGCAACTCGATAGTTTAAACAACCTAATGGCGCTGAAAACCGATAAATTATCCCCCGCCGACCAAGCCAATTTTGCGGTATCATTGCTTGCAGTTGCCGATGGCAATCGACGTTTTGCCTACAATCGTCTGTTTAGCAATCAGCCTAGTATTGCCAAACTGTTAAATCAATCAGCAAATGATGTTGCCAGTATCTATGACGCCAATAATAACCAACAAAAAGCCCTGCAAGCGAGCAATTTACTGCCGTTAATTGGCACGCCCACCCATTTGGGGATGCTCACTCAGGTGTGTATTTGGTCATGGGTGACGTGGGGCTTGCTATGGCTGTCGCGGCGTAAGCATTGGCTGGAAGTATTACCGATAGCCATCACCGTGTGGGGATTGGTCATTGCGGGTGTTAGCCATACAGTGATATTGCCGATGATGGTGGGGGGCGTGCTGTTTTGCGTTGGTGTGCTACTGAGTGTGTTAACGATTTTTTCACCCATGCGTCGGTTGATGGAAAAATTCCCTGATAACCGTGCCATGCTGTCATCCGCGTGGATTTATCCGTTGTTTGTAGGCTTTGCCACCTTTGGCTTGATGATTTTATTTGATTTAAGCACCCGTAGTTATTTGTCACTGCGTTATATTTTTCTCAATCATTTCAAAGATTTGTTTTGGTGTTTTGTGTTTATTAGCCTGGCTCGCCCGATTAGCAGTTTGGTTAGTTGGGGGCTTAAAACCCTCATTGCCAATAACTTACTACACAGCAGTTGGGGCAATGTTAAATCGGCAATGACTAAAGCGCGTGTGTGGCTGCTTGCCTTTGCGGTGGGTTATTTGGGCTTGGCAGTGTTGATTCACAGTGACAGTGCGAAAGTCGCTGAATTGTCAAAAATTTGGCTGATGGTGTTTTTGGGCGTGTTTTTGGCCATTAACCAACGCGGCTTGATTAATCATCTGTTCTTTCGCTCCAAAAAAATGACGCTGCTGCTTGCTTTTGCCGTGGTTTTGCCGTTTATCGCGCTGGGTATTGCCAATGAAAAAGGCACCATGCTGGTATTTTTGTTTTTGTTTACCTTTTTGGTAGGCGTGGCGCTATCTAACAAAATTTTCCAAATGGGCGGGCGGGGTTATATTTTGGGCGTGTTGTCGAGTACCGCGATTTTGCTTTTGCTGATGATGGTATTGGTGAATTTAAGCGGGTTTGATGCGCGTACTGCCGAGCGGGTCAATGCGTGGGTCAATCCGTTTGTGGCGAGCAACGATCAGATGGCGATTTTGCATTGGTTTCGCGATAGTGTGCCAATGATTGGCTATGGGTTTGGCGATATTCCGTGGTGTGGGTATCATTTGTCGGGCTGTCAGGGCGTGCCGCTACAGATGCAAAGTGACTATACGATTACCTCGGTGATGGCAGTGGTGGGTATCGGGGCAAGTGTGGTGCTGATGATGGTGTATTTTGCGTGGCTTGCGTTGATGGCACGTCAGCAGATGGCGTTCGCCAGTGAGCAGATGAAATCACGGCTGTTGTCGGGCGGTTATTTTTTGCTGGCGTGGGTGATTTTGCTGTGGGTGGTGATTACGGTGTTTCAGGCACTTGTCACCATTTCGGGGAATTTAGGAATTTTACCGCTGACGGGGGTGACGTTGCCGTTTTTAAGTTATGGCACCAGTAATTTATGGCTCAATAGTATTATGCTCAGTTTGGCGCTGTTTCAGCCAAAGTTGATGTTGGACGGCAATAAACCATAAACCGTATGCTCAATAACTTATCCAATCGTAGAAACGTCAAATTTTAGTAAGGCTTGCAAAAATTAAAGGTTCAAAATGACCGAAAATCAAACCCCGAAAGACGAAAGCAGTCAAGAAACTATGAACAGTGGCAAGTTAGAAACTGTCAACAACACAGGTTCTGACACGCTGTCACAGGACGAAAATGTCGCTGATTCAGTAGATGTTGAACAAATCACCACGCCTGCCAATGCCTCCGACAATACGCAAGCAAGTGAAACAAAAAATACTAACAAAAAAATCAAAAACGACGGTAAAGTTGCCAGTTTTCGGGTTTCTCAAGCGCTTTACAAAACCATTTTGACCAACTTACAAGTGATTTTGGTGGTGTTTGTTGTCGGTCTTATCGGTTGGCTGGCGTGGTATCTCTCGCCCTTAACCGCCTCAAATACCACGTACAATGCAGAGGCAAATGAAAACGCCGTGTCACTTGTTGTCGATAATCTGGGTATGGCGGATGTAATCAACCAAGCCAACAGCCAAAATACTAATACCCAAAGTGCAAACGCTAATCTATCAAGTTCGGTCAACGCCACGCCTGCCAAAACGTGCGATTTAACTCAGCCCAAAAACCAAGCCCGTTTTACCGACAGTATCAACCGAGTCAATCAAAGTCTGCTCAGCTTGTATCAGCAAAAACGTCTAGCCAACCAATACCAACTGCAAACTGCCAGCCTTTGGCAACAAGCCTGTGAGCAACACATCAACGAAGACGCGTTAGCCTTTGCGCTAAAAACGCTTGCCAGCCCTGAGCGATTGTTGCAGCTACAATGGCGAGAACAACAGCCCAATCGCCGCAATCAAAACGACCCCAATGTCGCCCATATGCCAACCAATTGGCTCACCCAAACCAACCCTTGGTATGGGCTGCCGGGCTGTGTGTACATCAAAACCGCCAAAACGGCGGACAATCAAACAGGCTACCTGTACGTCGATAGTCGTGGCAATACCATGACTGACACAGGTGACGTTGACCCATTAACCCAGCTTTGTAATAACCCTAGATTGATTCCGATGTCGGTCAAATCGTTGACGGTTAAACCATTGACAGGGGCGGCGACTTTGCCCAATGCACCAGCATCTGACCCCAACAATGCTTTTAATAAAGCCAAAAACGATATTCAAAACCAAGCCAATGGCGTGCTGCAAACCCTCCAAGACAAACCCACGCAAGACCCGAAAAAACGGATTGCCTCCACTAGCAAAACCGAGGTTGCTTTACCGACCAATCTAGGGTTGATGTATAGCGAATTGTCCAACATTCACGCCAGCCATTTTGACCGTCAGTTATTGGACGCTTATCAAAGCTACCAACAAAAAAATGATCAACGCAGCTGGTGGCAAAAACTCACGGCGCCGCCAATCAATAGTATCAATGTCGATGGCTCAGATATCAAAATCGGCTACAACATGGCGTTGACCCTGGATCCCGCCGTACAGACCACCGCCCAACAAGTAGCGGATTGTGTCACCAATAACCCCAATGGCGCGGACTGTAATAGCGTGCTATCGCCTGCGTTGCAAAATGTCGCCAATGGCATGTATGAGAATGCCTTGGTACGCAGTATCGGTATCGCGGTGATTGACGTCAAAACCCAAGGCGTGCTTGCCCTTGCTAGCGCTGATTCCAACTGCTACCGTGCCGATAATGGCGATACCACGATTAAGCCCACAGGTTGCCCAATACTGTGGAAAAAAGACTGGAGCAAGCAAAATCTCATGAACCATGCGTTATACCAAACCGTGTACCCAGGTTCGACCGTTAAAACCGTACAAGCATTGGCACTGGTACGCGCCAATCCACGGTTTAAAAATATGCAAACCCCTGAAGCCCGCTATCTCAAACAAGTGATAGCAAGCTCTTCTACCGAAAAAGTGGCGAATTTTTTATATTGTCAACGCACAACCAGTGCGATGTCATTGCAACGTGACCGACAAGGCGTTTGCCCAGGTATGCCCGCCTTTAAAAAAGCCAGTGATGACATGGGCTGGAGTGTGAATTGTGCCGATAAAGGGGGAGTGAATTGCGGATTTAAAGATTTACTGTTTGGTAAAGCCTACAATAGCGACCCGATGCTACAAAGCCGCTATTTTTCAGGTGTACTGCTCACCGATGGCAAGCAAGATTACACCACCAAACAATTGCAATTTACCGAAAGCCAAGTGGCAAGCTGTGTTAAAGCCAATGGCGGACGTATGAATGGGGCGTGTCGTCAAGGGGGCGATATGCTTAATGCCAGCATGAACCAAGTGTTTGGCGCAGGTAATGCCAAAACCTCGGTACTGGGTGTGTCGGATATGTTTGCCAATCTGCTGATTGCCGATAATGGCGCGACCCAACGTCGCGGCGTGCATTTGATTGAGGATTTGTGGGGCGTCAATCAAATTCCGCTGCGTCCTAAAGCCTGGCGAGGCGAGGCCCAAAGTCAACAGACATTGATCACAGCTACCAGCCAACTCGGCGCCATGCCGCTGGGCATTAACCAATCTGACGCCCGTGGTGCGCTTAATTTATTATCAGGTACGCTGCTAGCGGGCACAGGGTTGGGCGGCGGCAACGGCACAGCTTTTGCTGCCTGTAACCAAGCGATTGGTAGCTGTGCTTGGACACAGGGCGTGATGGTGGGCAAAACAGGCACGCCCGGCTTTAACTATCCAACCACACAAAACGGTCGCAGCTTTTATACCCCCAATGTCACCGTCAGTATGGTGGCAAATCTGTGTAATAATATGGACATTCGTGCAGGCAAAACTCAGCCATCGGTGGCGTGTTATGCTCGTCCGTATAAATGGTTTGTGTATGGGCTAAAAGATAAAAATGGCAAATGGGATAAAGCGGTAGCGGTATTGGTTGAACGTAACTGGACTAAAAATGGCTTGGTCGATGACCCTCGCGATGGCATTAACCGAGCGGTACAGGCAGGCATGGTTTTAGCCAAACAGATGTATCAAAGCTCAGCGATTAGCCGTCCTACCAGCGCCAACCCACGGGCTGATTCAGTGGCTAGTCCAGTAACTGATGCTACGCAAGCTGTTAAAAAAACACAACATCAATAAAAAATTTAACCATTAAGAGTAAATTATGGCTTACATCACTACCAACCACCGTTTTATCATTGACGACAAACACCCAAGCGATGTGTTTGATGAAATGGAAAATTTCTTTAGCCTATACACCACCGCCATTGATGACTTACAACGGGTGAGCGTTCAGCTCTCCGTGCCGACGAGTTTTGATATCACTGCCAATAAGAAACTGGCAGAAAGCTACCGACACTTTACCCAATCGCTCAAATACACCATGCCTGATATTCATATATTGCCGATTAAAACCCATGCCGCCCAAACAGCGGATGACGACGACACAGCCAGCGAAGCAGATAATTCGGTTATTTTGCTGATTCAACGGCTTGACGGCTATACCCTAGATGACGAAGACGAAAAACCCAGTCTATATCCCAGTCTATATAAAAGTGTGTTAGGGCGACTGATTCCACGATTTGCTGAAGAAAAATCTGCTACAGGACACTACCCTGAACGCGCCCCAATCACCTTGCCTGAGCCTATCGGGCAACCAGCGCCTTTAGCCCCGATACCTGTTTCGCCACAACCACAGCCTGCTCAAGCTTATCAAATTCCTGTGCAACCAACAATACCGCCTACAACCCCCAATCCAGTGCCCGCAGTTGCGCCGATGCAGTCGCCGCTGGTGAATACCGAGCCTACACCACATAAGCCACAACCTACGAGGGTGCAACCGCCAATTCAAACGCCAACAGCCTCGCCCAAGCCGATGGTCACTGTATTGCCAAACATCCAAAAATCTGCCAAGCCGTATCAAGATTTATTGACCGATGCGATTATGGCAGCGGCGAAACAATTAGTGGATAAATCCCCAGTCATTACTCAAATCACATTAAAATCCAATGATGGACTGACAACCGCGATGGTGGAACAGTTATTTAGCAGTTTTAATCATGCCCACGAATCCACCCATACCCCGCATGATGCCATTGATTTGGTATCTTACGGTTATGAAGTATTAAAACCCAAGCTTGCCACAATTGGGGTAACTTTGTCCGACGAAGCGCAATTTGGGCTAAAAGCCAAAGTGCAAGCCACGCCAACTGATATGGCACGTTTGCAAAAAGGTGAAGTGTTTAGCAATGAGATTAAACTGGGTGTTAAATTCATGACTCAGGCACAAACTCAGGAACAGCCAAACTCAAATCATCATATCCTAGCAAGCCCGCCCGATTTTAGTACTGCTAGTACTGCGCCACGCCAAGCGCAAAGCAAACTGTCGCAGTTGAACCAAAATCTACAGCAGATTGTTTTGACCATAAAATCTGTGGATGGGCTAGGGGAGCGCCAACAAAAAGTACGCGAGTTTCCGATTGTGTTTGCCAGTCGCGAGGCACAAATCGCGCATGCCTTACGTCTATTTGCCGCCAATGACCTAAAGCCTGCCAGTGGCGTGTATTTTGCGATTGTCGAATCTCAAGGACAGCTGCTGATTGATGAGATTGATTCCAACATCAGCATTACCCGAAACGGTCAACCCATCAAACAACATGATGTTTTGCTGCCCAATGATGTGCTAAGCATTAATCATGCGAATCATGCGATAACTGTGCAGTTGTTGTTAACCCATTAAATGGGCTTAAAGTAAAACGACATCGATAAAGTGATTTTTTAAGATGATAGATTTAATATGATACAGCGCGGCATAAAACCCAGTAAGTTATATTTACCCCATGATAAGTCGTTTATGGGTGGGCGGCTTATCGATTATTTGGCAGCGCATTTTTCCCATATTAGTTTGGCAAACTGGCAACGACGATTTGACAGCGGTTTAATTAGCCTTGAGCGTGGTGAGCCACTTAAACAAGATTCGCCCTATTTGGCAGGGCAAACCATCTTGTACTATAGGCAGGTTGAAAATGAGCCTATCATTCCATTTGAGCCCAATATTCTTCATTTGGATGAACATTTACTGGTGGTCGATAAACCGCATTTTTTACCCGTTACACCGTCAGGTCACTATGTCAGCCAAACCCTACTAGCCAAATTAAGAAATCATCCAGACTTACAGCAGTTAGCTGTGAATGATATTTCACCCTTGCATCGGTTGGATAAGGACACGGCAGGCGTGATGTTACTATCGGTTAATCCAAGTAGCCGCGCTTGCTATCATGCGCTGTTTGCCGATAGACACGTACACAAAACTTACCACGCCATAGCACCGACTCGCAGCGATTTAAGTTATCCTTTTCACATCCGTTCCAGACTTGAGCGTGGCGAGCCGTTTTTTTTGACCAAGACCGCCCAAGGTGAGCCCAATGCGCACACTATGATTGAATTGATTGAAAATAACGGGGCGTTTAGTTTATACCGATTAACCCCGGTGACGGGCAAAAAACACCAGTTGCGGGTGCATATGGCAAGTTTAGGTATGCCGCTGTTAAATGACAATTTTTATCCCACTGTCAAGACTCAAGGTACAACCGATTTTGAAAAATCGTTAAAATTGCTGGCAAAATCCATTGCGTTTATTGACCCATTGACTAACGAATTAAGGGATTTTAATAGTAATTTGAGTCTAAATTAATCCAAAAAACAAACGGACTAGAGATAAAACTAAGTAAGGTAAGGTAAGTTATGCAAATGAATGATTTTTCACAGGCGATTAATGTGCTACAAGCACGTTTTGGCAATCAATTATCGACCAATTTAACCACTCGTGAACAGCACGCCCATACTATGAGCTGGCTACCCAATGAGCCTGCCGATGCTGTTTTGACCGCTCAAAACAAACACGACGTCGCCGATGCCGTCAAAATTTGCAACGAGTATAAAATGCCTGTGATTGCCTTTGGTGTTGGTTCATCGGTAGAAGGTCAGCTTAATGCCCCTCATGGCGGATTGTGCATTGATATGTCTGCGATGACCGAGATTTTGCAGGTCAATGAAGCGGATTTGACCGCCACCGTACAGGCTGGCGTGACTCGTGAACAGCTCAATCATCATTTGCGGATGACTGGGCTATTTTTTCCCATTGACCCTGGGGCAAATGCCACGCTTGGCGGTATGGTCGCCACTCGGGCGTCTGGCACGAATGCGGTGCGTTACGGTACGATGAAAGATGTCGTGCTGTCGCTTGAAGTCGTCATGCCAAACGGTGAAATCATCCACACAGGAACACGAGCCAAAAAATCATCGGCAGGCTATGATTTGACACGGCTGATTATCGGCTCGGAAGGCACGCTTGGTATTGTGACCGAGATTACGGTGAAACTGTTTGGCGTGCCAGAATGCACAGGCTCTGGGATTTGCCATTTCCCAAGCATTGACTTGGCGTGTCAAACAGTGATGACAACCATTCAATACGGCTTGCCAGTGGCTCGCATTGAGCTACTCGATGCGGTGCAGATCAAGGCATGTAATGCGTATTCCCAATTAACCTTAAAAGAAATGCCAACCTTATTTGTCGAATTTCATGGCACAGAAAATGGCGTAAAAGAACAAGCCGAATTGTTTGCAAGTATCATTGCTGAGTATCAAGGGCAAGACTTTGCGTGGGATACTGCCGAAGATAAGCGTAAACAACTTTGGACGGCTCGCCACAATGCCTATCACGCCAGTCGAGCGTTACGCCCAGAATGTGGCAGTTTATCGACCGATGCGTGCGTGCCAATCTCGCGCCTTGCTGAATGCGTCACCGAAACGGTCAAAGACATCGAAAGCACAGGCATGCTTGCCCCGATTGTCGGTCATGTGGGCGATGGCAATTTTCATGTGTTGCTGCTCATCAATATGAAAGAAGAAAATGAAGTGAAAACCGCTGAAGGCATTTTACATCGCCTAGCCGAGCGAGCGATTGACATGGATGGAACTTGTACAGGTGAGCATGGGATTGGGCAGGGTAAACGTAAATATATGGATAAAGAACATGGCAATGCGATTTATTTTATGAAAGCGATTAAAAACGCCATTGACCCAAACAATATCATGAATCCTGATAAAATTTGGTATTAATTATTGATTTCATTATAATTTAATCATATTTTTGAGCTGTTCACTGGCAAGTTTGACATCTTTTTGCCCCAAAATTGCAGAAACGACCGCCACGCCGTCAATCACACCACTAGTGGACGTGTCGGCAGCTTGCAGCGCTTGTTGTAAGGCGGGCAGGGTGGTGTGATTGATACCACCAATGGCGACAATCGGAAGCGTTACCGCTTGTCGTATTTGCGTTAAGCTCGCTATGGTAACTGTTTGGGCATCTTGTTTGGTGGATGTGGCAAACATCGCGCCAACGCCCAAATAATCTGCGCCGTCTGCTTGCGCTTGGATGGCTTGCTGGGCGGTGCGCGCGGAAACACCAATGATTTTATCTTTGCCTAAAATTTGCCGAACCACGCCACACGGTAAGTCACTTTGACCGATATGCACCCCATCTGCTTCAACGGCTAGGGCGATATCGACACGGTCATTAATCAGTAATGGCACGTTATAGTGGTGGCAAATCGCTTTGATACGCAGTGCGCGCTCATAGAACTCTTTGCTAGCAATCGCTTTTTCTCGAAGCTGCACCAATGTCACGCCGCCCAATATCGCTTGTTCAACGGCTTGTTCAAGCGTCTGCTGTTGCAAGCAATTGCGATCTGTGACCAAATACAGCTGATAATCAGCACGGTTAAGCATCATGTTTGCCTTCCAATGTCATATTGACATGCTCAATGCCGTCCTCAAGGTAACAGTCACCTTGTATACAAAAGCCGAGCGCTTGATAAAAGTGGATTAGATAAGTTTGAGCGGCGATAAAAATCGGCTGGCTAGGGTAGTATTGCTGGCAAATTTCAATGGCTTTTTGCATCAAATCACGCCCATAATGGTGACCGCGAAAATCGCCAACCGTTAACACGCGACCAATCGCGACATAACCCAAATAATGATAATCAGCTGGGATAATCCGCGCATAACACGCCAGACTATTATCAATAAAACCCTGTAAATGCCAACACACCAAATCTGTGTCGTCAATTTCTAGATAGGCGCAGTGTTGCTCTACAACAAAAACCTCACAGCGCGCCTTAAAAATGGCATACAAGGCTTGTGATGATAACTGTGGCAGCGAATTGAGTTGAAACGTTAGCATACGAATAAATCAAACAGATTGAACATCAGTATTATTTTAGGCTGGCTTGGCTGTCGATAGCATGCCATTTGACCATTTTTTTACCCAATAACGGCAAGCAAAATGAAGGCAACTGATACGCCCCAATCAGCGGTAAAAACATCGCACCCATAAATGGCGTGGTGATGGTATACGCTAATAACACATTGCGGCCACCGCACGCCAACGCAGAGATAATGGCGTTTTCATAGCCAAAGCGGCGGTATAAAAAATAGGCAGAAAAGTAAAATACTAACGACAAAACGGTGCCCAAACCAAACAAGCTTAACGCCTGCATGGGATTGGTATCAAAGGTATGTCTAAAGCCCGACATCAATCCAAGCGGAAACATCATCAGTAGAATAATGTTAAACTTAGCAATTTTTGGATAATAAATATCGAGCGTATCACGGGGAATATATTGGCGTGCCGCGACCGCCAAAATCATGGGAGCGATAATGTAAATTAATAACCGCTTAATATACAGTACAAAGTCTAAATGGGCATCCTTGCTGCCAAGTAACCACAATATCACCAGTAAGCTAACAGGCATCACCAACGTGGCTGTGATAGTTTTTGCCATGGCTAGCAGTGCATCAAAACCAACTGCATTCACAATAGCGCCCGTACCAAATAGCGGTGCGGTGGCTGACAGACCCGCGATGGCCAACAACAAATCACCACGGACACCCAGTAAATAAGCAATCAAGGTCATCGCCAAGCTTATCAGCGCACTTTGGAACATGGCAAATCCCCAAACATATTGGGTCGTCATACGTCTAATCAGCTGGGTTTGGTCAATGCCCAACAAAGTAAAAAACATCAAGAAAAATAAAATCTGCGGCAGAAGCCCAAGGACAAAATGCGACACGTGAGGAAATATAAATCCAATCACACCAAACAATGGCATAAAAATCGTACTGTGACGGGCAATAAATCCAATCATGATAAATCCTTGGCGATTTTAATGATAAACAAACAAACGATAAATAAATAATTGAGTTAGCATACTACTCATTATTGATTGATAAATGCAAATGGTTTTGCTGCTAATTATCATTTCAGCATTAAATTAATCACTGTGCCATATATACCATTTTTGACGCCGATAGCTTTTATTTCGCATAATGTATATTATGTTAAATAAAATAATTCAAACTAAACTCTAACTGACACTCAAACCTCACCATGTCTGCTAACGGTCTTTTACCGCTTGCAATGCGTTATCAAGATTTTGATTCACTGTCTTTTCTATCAGCGGCAAAAAACTCTTGAATAAAAACCCAAGCTTTGCTTGCATATCAAATACTTTATCATCCACTGTTAACGTACCTGTCACACCGGCACGAGAAAAGTTGACGCGTATTTGCTCATCACTGCGCACTACATCGCAATGCATTTTATAGTCTTTTTCTGCTGAGACAATCCAGTCTTCGGTTATCTCAAAGGCTTGCGCTTTACTAATGCCATGCTCACGATGAATCACAAAATTACTCATACTTTTCTACTTTTTTTCTACGCTGTCTTGGGTTTTTAGCTATTCATTTTTAGTGGTCTGCGTTCGCTTAATCTAGGTTAGCCCTTCAAAACACGTGCGGGTCACGATAGCGATAATCTCATCATCGTCATACAGCTGCGATGAGCGTAAAAACCCCAGTACAGGGTCACAAGCTCTGGCATATAAGGTGTATAAAATTGCCAGTCCTGGTATGTTGCTTTGCAACTTGCCCTCTGCTTGCGCTTGCTCAATCCATTCACCGATGCTATCTGACAACATGACCAAGTTGTTAGTGTAATCATCATTGGCAATTAGCAGCTCGCGCAGCTGGGAGTTCTCACTCGGCAGATTCGGCATTTTTTGCGCCAGTTTTAGTCGCATTGCCCACTGTGTCAGCGCTTTTAGCTTATCGATGGCGGTTTGTTCGGTCGCGTTTAGCTGATTGATGACCTCAAGCGCTTTATGCATGATATCAACCAGCGCCGCCATGCCTAACGCTTCTTTACTGGGAAAATGCCGATACAATGACGCCTTGGCAATGCCCACCGTATCAGCAATCTCATCGACGGTCATCGCGTCATAGCCTTTGGTGGCTAACAAATGGTTGACTGTTTCAATAATCAGCGACTCACGCTCTAGCATCATTCGCTGTTTAAACGTTAACTTTTTCATCACAAGTTTCTAATGTTTTTCAGGTTTCTAATATTTATGAGGTTAAAAATTAGCTAATATTATACTACAAATGTTTTTATGATACTTATTATTTGATTATATACCAATAATTATATTTTTATACTAAATAGTATAAAAACTATTGCCAACCATCGGCTACTCTTTTATAGTATGCGCTAAGTCGTTTTCAAAATTTTGTATTGAGTTGTTATATTGAGTCGCTATGATGCCAACCCCCAATTCCTCAAAGCCTTTATCCATCGTCATTACAGGTGCAACCTCAGGCATCGGTTTACAGTTGGCGATGGACTACCTAAGCCAAGGTCATGAGGTGTATACGGTGGGTCGAAACAGCAATGTTTTGCACACATTGGCAACGATGGGTGCAAAAACGATTCAGCTTGACTTAACCGAGTATGATGCCGTGATGCAAGCTTTTAGCGACATTAAAACGCTAGATTTATTCATTGCGGCGGCGGGTATTTGCGAATACATCGACATGCCAAACTTTGATTCGCGGTCTATCATGAGGGTGATCAATGCAAATTACGGCTCGTTGGTGCATGCCATTGAAGCGCTACTACCCGCCCTCAAGGCAACTAAAGGTAAAATTGTCACCGTTGGCTCTGCTTCAGCTTTGGTGCCCTTTGTGCGTGCAGAGGGATATGGTAGCTCAAAAGCGGCAATCCATTATCTGAGCAAAACCTTGCAAATGAGTCTGCAACCTTATGGGGTGAAAGTGGCTTTGGTAGTACCGGGCTTTGTCAAAACACCGATGACGCTGCAGAACGACTTTCCAATGCCTTTTTTGCAAACCGTACAGCAAGCCAGCCAAGCCATTCAACAAGGCATTGCCAATGATGATAATGTCATTGAATTCCCGCAGACATTGGTACAGCCCTTAAAGCTGTTGGCGCAGTTACCTGATGCAGTATGGCATTTTGTGGGTTCAAAACTTTCTCATACGACTTAATCATT